>NZ_JACDNQ010000022.1:0-11908 GCF_013839515.1 Natronomonas salinimetallica
CCCCGTTCGGCAGGCGAGAAGTTGCCAGCGGGGACACGGGACTGGCCCGCTGTCCCGCGCTGGAATCCTCGCGCTTCAGCGCGGGGAGGATGTCAAACGCGTCCCGCCTGTCGGAAGGTCCTGGCCGCCGCCACAGCGTTCGACGACGTCGAAACGGACTGTATCGACCTCCGTGAGCTCTCGTTGCCGGTGTTCGATGCCGACGCGGACGGCGCGGGAGACGCGGCGGAACTCAGAGCGCGGATCGGTGCCGCCGACTCGATCGTCCTCGGCACACCCGTGTATCACGGCTCGTACTCCTCGGCCCTGAAGAACGCCCTCGACTACTGCGGGTTCGACGAGTTCGAGGACACGACGGTCGGAGTGCTCTGCGTCGCCGGGGGATCGTTCCCGACGACGACGCTCGAACACCTCCGATCGGTGGCGCGGGCGCTCAACGCCTGGGTCGTCCCGCACCAGGTAGCGATTCCGGCGGCGAGAGACCGCTTCGAGGACGGAGAACCCATCGACGGCGGCACCCGCGACCGGCTCGAGGTGCTCGGCCGGCGAATGGTCGAATACGGGCGAATCGAACCCGACCCCCGGACGATCGAGTCGACACAGAACGTCGGCGCCGACGACTGATACTGGTGGACGAAATCAAATAAAACCGACTCACGAGTGATCCGCCGTTCGCTCCGTCGAGCGGCGTGATCCTCGTGCGTCGTGTGTACATTCTTTTGTCCGTCAGTATGATACGAACGGTTGTCGTCCGGGAGCGCTCACCGCCCACACCGTGCCGGCGGTGACCGGTACGTCGGTACAGCGATCCGTGCGACCGGTCGATATCCGATCCCCTCGCGACCCCCGATCGCTCCTCGCACCGATTCCGACAACCGTTTTAAGCCCCGACTGTTGTGTTCCGCTAATGGGTAACTGTATCATTTGCGGTACGTCGACCGACGGACCGATCTGTGAGGTCCACGAGGAGGACGTCGTATTCGAGTTCGAGGGCAACCAACCGTCGCAACTGAAACCCGGGCGTTTCTACGTCGGCACCGTCGACGGGTACGCCGATTTCGGCGTGTTCATCAACATCGGGAACGTAACTGGGCTTCTCCACCGGAGCAAACTCGATAGCCGTCTCGAGAGCCTCGATTGGGAGGTCGGTGACGAAGTCTGCGTCCAGGTCAACAACGTCCGTGACAACGGCGATATCGACCTCAACTGGTCGATCCGGCAGTCGCCCGAGGACTTCCGCGGACAGCTCGTCCAGACGCCGGAGGGCGATCGGCTCTCAGACCCCGAAACGGAGGCCGGGAGCGACGAATCCGAACCCGAGACCGACGAATCCGAACCCGAACCCGAGACCGACGAATCCGAACCCGGACCCGAGACCGACGAATCCGAACCCGAACCCGAGACCGACGAATCCGAGGCCGCTAAGCCGGAGCAGGCGGCCGAGCCATCCGGGGACGAAGCGGCCGTCGACGAGACGGAGCCACCGGCCGAGACCGGCCACACCCCCGGAGAGCCGGGGACGACCGGCGGTGCGGACGAACAGACCGGCGGCAACCCGGGCGACGCCGAACTGAGCGAGATCGCCGTCGACCCCGGTCGCGTCACGGTCGACTCCATCGGGGACCACGTCGGCGAGACGGTCCAACTCGAAGGCACGATCGATTCGGTTCGACAGACCTCCGGGCCGACGGTCTTCGAACTCAAAGACGAGACGGGGATCGTCGACTGTGCGGCGTTCGTCGAAGCCGGCGTCCGGGCCTACCCCGAGATCGAGACCGACGACGTCGTCCGCCTGGAGGGAGAGGTTCGGGTCCGACGCGAGGAGATCCAAGTCGAGACGGACTCGATCGAGGAACTGGACGAGGAGGCACGGGCCGCCGTCGAGACTCGGATGGAGGAAGCCCTCGACGATCGTGCGAGCCCCGAGGCGTTCGAGCCCATCGCCGAGGATCCCGAGATCGACGCGATCACCGACGATATCGAGGCCGTCGCGACGGAGATCCGCCGTGCGGTCATCGACTCCCGCCCGATCGTCGTCCGACACGACGCGACCACGGACGGCTACGTCGCCGGCGCGGCGATCGAACGGGCCGTGCTACCGCTTATCGAGGCCGAACACGGGACCGCCGACTCGGTGTATCACTACTTCGACCGTCGCCCGCTCGAGGACGGCGTCTACGACATGAACGATGCGACGAAGGACGCCACCCGAATGCTCGGCGACAAGGACCGCCACGGCGAGAAGATCCCGCTTTTCGTCTTCGCCGCCGCCGGATCGACGGCCGCCTCCGCCGACGGACTCGACCTGTTGGACATCTACGACGCCCCGCGGATCGTACTCGATGGCCGGGGGGCCGACGACGCGGTCACGGGTCGGACCGACTCACTCGTCACCACCGAGACCCGGACGGCCTCGACCGTCGCGGCCACCCTCGCCGCCGCCGTCAACGGCGACGTCCGCGGGGACCTCCGTCACCTGCCGGCGATCAGTTACTGGAGTGACGCCCCCGATACGTACGTCGACGCGGCCACCGAGGCCGGGATCGATGCCGCCTCGACGAAGCAGCTTCGGGAGGCGATCGCCCTGGAGGCGTACTATCAGTCCTACGAGGACAAACGCGAACTCATCATCGACCTGCTGTTCGAGACGCGGACCGGCCTCGCGGCACAGGTCTCAGAGCAGTTCGTGACGAAACTCGACGCCGAACTCGACACCGTCGTCCCGAACCTCGAAGAGCGAACCGAAGCGGGCGTCTCGGTGAGCGTCCTCGATACGGACGCCTATACCCACCGCTATGACTTCCCGCCGACGCGGCTCCTGTTGGACGAACTCGACCGCCGACTCGACTCGACGATCGTCATCGGCGTCGGCACCGACGAACTCCACGTCCGAACCGAGGGCGCACTCGACCTGGATGCCGTCGTCGCCGACCTCGCCGCCGAAGTGCCGGATGCCGGCGTCTCGAACCCCGGTGCCCGCGAGCCGAAGATCGAGTTCCTCGCCGGCGAGCGCGAGGCCGTCATCGACGCCGTCGTCGAGGCCGCCGCGGCCTCGATCGCGGCCCCGTCGGCCTGAACCGCTCGGAAACGCCGACGCCCCCGTCTCGATGGCGGCCGGCGCTCGTAACCGCTAGCCATTTGTCGTCTGATCCCGTTGTGTCGGTAGCGAATGAGTACCGACGTCGATCCCGCCGAATCCGAGGCGTTCGAGCGCGTCTGTGAGTCGCTCGTCGAATCTATTCTCGCGGACGAGATCGACCGTGAGGACCTCGAACGTGCGAAGATGGACGCCTGCCGGGAGCACTCCTCGCCGAAGGTCCCGAAGAACACGGAAGTGCTCGATTACGCCCCCGAAAAACACCGCGAGGAGTTAGAGCCGGTGCTTCGTCGAAAACCGGTCCGGACGGCCTCGGGCGTCTCCCCGGTCGCGATCATGACCTCCCCGCACATGTGTCCGCACGGGAAGTGTCTCTACTGTCCCGGCGGCCCCGCCTCGGAGTTCTCCTCCTCACAGAGTTATACCGGCCACGAGCCGGCGGCCGCCAGGGGCGTCCAAAACGACTACGACCCGTACGGGCAGGTGACCCTCCGGCTCCACCAGCTGCGTGAGATCGGCCACCCGGTCGACAAGGTCGAACTCATCCTGATGGGCGGAACGATGACCGCCCGCAGCCACGATTACCAGGAGTGGTTCCTCAAGCGCGCCCTCGAGGCGATGAACGACTACGACCCCGACGCCCCACCCACGCCGAGCGAAACAGAGTCGTTCAAACCCGATCCCGAGACGACGGAGTTCCGCTATCTCGAGGACGTGATCGCGGAAAACGAGACGAACGGGATCCGGAACATCGGGACGACCTTCGAGACCAAACCCGACTGGTGTGACCCCGAACAGATCGACCGGATGTTGCGGCTGGGCGGGACGAAAGTCGAGGTCGGCGTCCAGACGACCTACGAGCGTATCAACCGCGAAATGCACCGCGGCCACGGGATACAGGCCTCACTGGATGCGAACCGCCGGCTCCGAAACGCCGGGTTCAAAGTCGGCTTCCACATGATGCCCGGTCAGCCGGGGATGTCGAAGGAGATGTGCCTACAGGACTTCCGGGAGCTGTTCGAGAACACCGACTGGCGCCCGGATTACCTGAAGATCTATCCGACGCTCGTCGTCCGCGACACCGTCACCTACGACATGTGGCGCAACGAGGAATACGACCCCCTCACGAACGAGGAGGCCGCCGACCTCGTCGCCGAGATCAAATCGCTCATCCCCCGATACACCCGCCTCCAGCGCGTCCAACGCGACATACCGGCGGACTTCATCGACGCCGGCGTCTGGAAGTCGAACCTCCGGCAACTGGCGAGACAGCGGATGGACGAACACGGCTGGAGCTGTGAGTGCGTCCGCTGTCGCGAGGTCGGCATGAACGACGAAGCCCCCGGCGAGGCCGAGTTGGACACGCTCAGCTACGAGGCGGCCGGCGGGACGGAGCACTTCATCTCGATCGAGGATTTCGAAAAGGACCTGTTGATCGGCTTCTGCCGGCTCCGGTTCCCCGGCGATTCGCCGGGCGGGACGTCGCATCCGAGTTCGGAGTCGACCGGCGCGGAACTCGAAGACGCCGCGTTGGTGCGCGAACTCCACGTCTACGGCGGCGAGGTCGCCGTCGGCGACGAGAGCGGCGAGGACCACCAACACAAAGGGTACGGCCGCCGGCTCCTCGGGGAGGCCGAGCGGATGGCCTCCGAGGCCGGCTTCGGGAAGCTCTCGGTCATCTCGGGGATCGGAGCCAGACAGTACTACCGGGAGAAACTCGGCTACTACCAGGACGGGCCGTACGTCTCGACGCGGCTCGATCGGTGAGTACGGGGGCAGACGCCCCCGATCCGATCCCGGCGGCTATACCACGATCCGATCCCGGCGGCTATACCACGAGCCCGACGAGCTGGTACAGTAGCCCGAGTCCGAACGTGGCGATCAAGACGAGGGTCGTCCCGACGACGACCGGCGAGAGCTGATGTTCGTCGTCGATGACGTAGTCGGTCATGTCCGTACTGGCGTGAGCGATGGATTTATATATAGCGCTTCGTTTCCGAGCGGGGACCACAGAGCTATGTTCCCGCGGTCGGTTACCCCGATATGGACTTCGAGGACGCGGACGTCCACCGACGCCTCGACGCCGACGGCCGGCCACTCGAGCGCGGCTACGAACCACCGCTGTCCGAGGAACGGCTTCTGGAGCTGTACCGCGACATGCGGCTCTCGCGGCATTTCGACGAGCGGATGATAAGCCTCCAGCGGCAGGGACGACTCGGCACGTACGCCTCCTCGGCCGGACAGGAGGGATCCCAGTTCGGCTCGATGTACGCCCTCGCCGAGGACGACTGGGTGTTCTATCAGTACCGCGAGCACGGCGCGGTCATCGACCGCGGCGGCCTCGCCGACTACGTCCGCTACTGGATGGGCCACGAGGCGGGGAACGCGACGCTTACCGAACACCACGTCGCGCCGCTGAACATCTCGATCGGCGCACACGTCCCGCATGCGACGGGGATGGCGTGGGCCTCGAAGCTCCGGGGCGACGACAGCGTCGTCGTCTGTCACCTCGGCGACGGGGCGACGAGCGAGGGCGACTTCCACGAGGGACTCAACGTCGCGGGCGTCTTCGACGTCCCGGCGGTATTCATCTGCAACAACAACAAGTGGGCGATCTCCGTGCCCGCCCAGTCCCAGACCGCCAGTCGGACGTTCGCAGACAAAGCCGAGGCCTACGGCTTCCCGGGCGTCCGCGTCGATGGGATGGATCCGCTCGCGACCTACGAGGTCGTCGCCGAGGCCACAGAGCGCGCCCGCGACCCCGACGCGAGTCCGCCCGAGGGCGCGACCGGCCGGGCGAGACGTCCGACGCTCGTCGAGGCCGTCCAGTATCGCTTCGGTGCCCACACGACCGCCGACGACCCCTCGGTCTACCGCGACGACGAGGAACTCGAACGCTGGAAGCGCTGGGACCCGATCCCGCGGCTGGAGACGTTCCTTCGCGAGCGCGGGAGCCTCGACGACGAGGCGATCGAAACGATCGAGACCGGGATCGAAGAGACCGTCGCGGAGGCGATCGATCGCGCGACGGACGTCGAGTGCGATCCCGACGACCTCTTCGAGGACGCCTACGCCGACCTCCCCGACCGGGTGCGAGAGCAGCGCGCGTCCCTCCGACGTCTCCGCGAGGAGTACGGGGACGATGCGCTCTTGGAGGACCACTAAGACGGGGCGTCCTCGCCGGGGGCGACGACGGGCCGGCCGCTCGGCGGACTCGGCCGCCGGATCCCTCACTCGATCGGGGTGATCGTCGCGGGGACGCCGTCGGCGGGACGCAGCGTCGGGGTCAACCGGAGGTCTTCGAGCGCCGTCTCCGGGACGTCGACGTCGAACGCCCCGGCGATCCGCGCGAGGACGAGCGTCGCGCCGGCCAACGCGAAGCCCTGCCCGATACAGGCGTGGGGGCCACTGGAGAAGGGCCTGTATGCGTCGACGGCGTTCGGATCGCGTCGCGTCCAGCGGTCGGGATCGAACGCCTCGGGGCTCTCGAAGTGGCGGCTATCGCGCTGGATCGACCAAAACGGCATGATGACGGCCGACCCGTCCTCGACGACGTATTCGCCCAACTCGACGTCGCCGTTGGCCTGGCGGAACACCGCCCACGCGGGCGGATACAGCCGGAGCGCTTCCCGGTACGCCCGTTTCGTGTACGACAACTCCGTGAGGTCGTCGTGGGTCAACGGCCCGTCCCCGAGCACTTCGGCAGCCTCCTCGCGGACGCGACGGCGCGCTTCCGGGTGCCACGAGAGCAGACTCAGGGTGTAGGTGAGGCTCAACGCGGTCGTCTCGTGGCCGGCGATGAGAAACGTCGCCACCTCGTCGCGGATCTGGTTGTCCGGGTAGTCGACGTCCGGGTCGTCCGCCGCCCGAAGGAGCATCGTGAGCATGTCCCGTGACTCGGGCCGTTCGCCCTCGGCGAGCGAGGTCCGACGCCGCTCGATGAGGTCCTCGCTCAGCTCGCGAATGCCCGCCGCCGCCTCGCGGAACTCCCCCGAAACCGACATCGGCACCCACTCCGGGAGGACGGTGTCGATACCGAACTCGAACTCCTCGCCCGCGACCCGCATCCACTCGTGGAACTGATCGGCCTGGGCCGTGCCGATGTCGGTTCCAAGGAGGATTTCGGAGGCGACCCGAACCGTGAGCGACGTCATCTCGCGGTGGAGGTTCGTCTCGTGGGTACCGCGCTCGGCCCAGCGCGCCGCGCGTGCTTCGATCCGTTCGCCCGTCGTGTTCGCGTAGGCGGTGACCTGCTGGCCGCCGAAGGCGGGGGCCATGACCGAACGCTGTTGGGACCACAACTCGCCTTCGCTTTGGACCAGCCCGTTCCGGGCGATCATCGCGGCCGCGTCCTGGGCGGGAATCCGCCGGAAATCGTCCGGGCGTTCGAGCGCCTCGCCGACGAGCGCCGGTCCCGTCAGAACGACGAGCGGGGGCCTGCCGGGGATCGGAACCGAAATCCCGTCGCCGTATCGGGCCTGGATCCCGTCGAGAAACCGCATCGTATCGGTCCCGAACCGGAGTCCGTTTATCAATCCCGCCTCGGGCGGCGCGGGGAGTCGCGATGGCATACGTATCGGTCGGCCCTCGCGGTCTTGGGGCTTTCGCGCCCGGCAGCCGCCTCCGGAACCGCGTCTTTCGAGTCCGTCGGACCGTTCAGTTCGTCGTCGTGATCTCGACGACGTCACGGTGGGACAACTCGGTATCGGCCCCGATCTGTCGCTCCGTGCGAACGTCGTGGGCGTGCAAAAAGCCCTCGCCGATGTCGGTGTGCAGAAAGTAGGCGAACTCCTCGGCGGTCGAGCCGCCGGGGAAGACGAAACAGTCCTGCAGGAAGGAGCCGTCGTCCTGTGGCGTTCGCGCGCCGGGGAACACCGCGATCGCGCCCAACTCCCCGAACAGCGCCGTCTCGATGGCCCGCTGGACGCCGGTCCCGCCGAACTCGTCGAGGAACCCGCGTATCTGCTCGAGCCCGGTTCGCTTCTCCTCGGGGAGGTCTCCGAGAATTTCGAACCCGTCGTCGCCGGGTCGGTAGTCGAGCAGCCCGGCTTCCTCGCCGTTCTTGAGCGCTTTTTCGGCGTGGGCCGAGACCGGAACGATCGTCAGGTGCTCGTAGTCGGGATCGGCAGTGATCTCGGTGTAGTTCTCTCGGGCAGCCTCGGTGTCGGCTTTGTTCGCCGCGATCACCATCGGCTTCGTTCGGATCCGGATCTCGCGGGCCAGTCTCTCGCGGTCCGCCTCGTCCCAGGCGTCCGGATCGAGCGCCAGATCGAGCGAGAGGATCACCTGCTTGAGTGCCTCCTCTTTGATGCCGAACGCCGACATCTGCTCGGCGAGGTCGGCCTCGATCGCCCGTTCCTCGCCGCCGTAGCCCGATCGGTAACGTTCGATCCCTTTCTCTAGGATGTCGAGATACCACATGTCGAGTTCGGCTTCGAGGAAGTCGATGTCCTCGCGGGGGTCGTGGCCCTCGGTCGGTTCGCCCTCCATGTCGGTTCGGCCGGTGAAATCGACGACGTGGATCAACACGTCGGCCTCGTTGAGGTCCGAGAGGAACTGGTTGCCGAGGCCTTTCCCCTCGTGGGCACCGGGGACGAGCCCCGCCACGTCGACGAGTTTCGTCGGGACGAACCGGATGCCGTCGGCGCAGTAGCCGTGGTTCGGCGTGCAGTCGTGGCCGAACTCCGGCCCCGCGCAGTCGACACGGACGTACGCCTCGCCGATCGAGGGGTCGATCGTCGTGAAGGGATAGGCACCTTCCGGGACGTCGTTCATCGTCGCCGCGTTGAACAGGGTGGACTTGCCGACAGAGGGCTTGCCGACGAGTCCGATCGTGTAGCTCATTACAGTAGTGGAGTCGAACGCGCCGCTAAAGGGTTGTCAAACGGGTCGAGAGCGGGTGAGAGTAACACGCGAGCCGACGGCGGCCCCCCGGAGCGAAGCACGACGTCCCCCGATCTCACACGGCTCGGTGTCGCCGTGTCACGAGGTCCCACTGCTCCCGAACCACTTTAATGCCGGGGGAGCGTATATATACCGTGAGCGAAGAGACAGGGCGCAAAAATCTGCGAATGCCCAACGACGACGAGCTGTTCGCGGTCGTGACCCAACACGACGGTGGGAACCACGTCCGGGTGCAGTGTGAGGACGGCAAGAACCGCATGGGCCGGATCCCCGGTCGTATGAAATACAGGGTCTGGATCGAGGAGGGCGACACCGTCATCGTCGAACCCTGGGACTGGCAGGACGAGAAAGCCAACATCGAGTGGCGCTACGACAGTCAAGACGCCGACCAACTGCGCCGCGAAGGCCACATCGAATAACCCTCACACTGGCCCGCAGAACGGCCGCGCGACGACAGCCGTGAGCGGATAGCACGGCGATGTTGCAGACGCGTTTTTGATTGATTGATCCCTCACCGGACGGAGAGCCCAACGCTGAAACCCCCCGGCGGCGAACGGCGGCGTATGAACGTAAGCGTCGTCGGAAGCGGCTACGTCGGGACGACCCTCTCGGCGTGTCTCGCCGATCTGGGCCACGATGTGACCGCGATCGACGTCGACGAGGAGACGGTCGATCGACTCAACGCGGGCGAGACGACGATTCACGAACCGGGGCTCGACTCGCTGGTGTCGGCCTACGCCGGCAGTCGACTGCGGGCGACGACGGCCCACGCCGACGCGGCCGAGACCGATCTCACCTTCCTGGCGGTCGGAACGCCCGCGAAGCCCGACGGCTCGATCGACGCGTCGGTCCTGCTCGCCGCGGCCGAGGACGTCGGGGAGGCGATCGCCGAGAAGGAAGGCTACCACCTCGTCGTTGTCAAATCGACCGTCCTACCCGACGTGCTCGAAGACGAACTCGTTTCGGCGATCGAAGCGGCCTCGGAGGGGACGGAAAGCGGTGACGTCGGGGTCGCAGCCAATCCCGAGTTCCTGCGGGAGGGCAGCGCGGTACGGGATTTCATGGAACCCGACAGGATCGTGATCGGGACCGACGGCGACGAGCGCGCGCTGGATCGCCTCGCCGAACTCTATCAGCCACTCATAAGCGACTGGGATATCCCGGTCGTCGAAACGGGCCGTCGGGAGGCGGCGATGATCAAATACGCCAACAACACGTTCCTCGCGGCGAAGGTCAGCCTGATAAACGATATCGGTAACGTCTGCAAGGCGTTCGGCGTCGACGCCTACGAGGTCGCCGACGCCATCGGCCTCGACTCGCGTATCAGCGGCGAGTTCCTGCGCTCGGGGGTCGGATGGGGAGGGAGTTGCTTCCCGAAAGACACCGCCGCGCTGGTCGCCGGTGCGGAGTCAGTCGGCTACGAACCGGCGATGGTTCAGGCGGCGATCGACCTCAACGACCGCCAGCCCGAACGCCTGCTCGAACTGCTCGATCGCCACGTCGACGTCGACGGCGAACGCGTCGCCGTGTTGGGTCTCGCGTTCAAGCCCGGCACCGACGACG
The DNA here is from genome assembly GCF_013839515.1 of Natronomonas salinimetallica. Classification (GTDB taxonomy): domain Archaea; phylum Halobacteriota; class Halobacteria; order Halobacteriales; family Haloarculaceae; genus Natronomonas. The sequence goes on from NZ_JACDNQ010000022.1 coordinate 10,565, forward strand.
TCCGCGGAACCCGCGCGAAGCCGGTGATCGAGGGGCTCCTCGAACGCGGTGCCGAGGTGATCGCCTACGATCCTCGCGCCGCCGAGGCGATGGCCGAGGAGTTCCCCGACGTCGAGTACGCCGACTCGGCGGCGGCGGCGCTCGAGGGGAGCCGTGGCGCCGTGGTCGTCACCGCGTGGCCCGAGTTCGCCGGTCTCGACGCCGAGTTCGACGCGATGGCCGATCCCGTCGTCGTCGACGGCCGCCGGGTCGTCGAACGCCGCGAGGGGATCACCTACGAGGGCCTGACCTGGTAACCGATACGGAAAGCGGCTGGGGGCCGGGCCACGCCGGTCGGCGGAAACGGGGTGCATTTATAAACGCCGCCCCCACGCCCCGTATGCGTCAGTTCATCGTCCGCTCACACGACCTCACCGCCGACGCCGAGGTCAGCCTCGACGATCTCCCGGGTACTGGCCGCCTCGATCTGCTCTCGCGGTGCGTCACGAGCGCGCTGTTGTGTTCACACGACGTCCGTGAGGACGTCCGCGTCTCGATCGTCGTCGACGGCTACGTGGTCCGCTTCGAGGGGTCGGACGTCAGGCGACTCAACCCCGACGAGCGCTCGACAGCGGCGCGGATCCGGGACGCCCTCGAGGCCCGCGAGGGGGCGATCGGATCGATGGCGGCCCATCCCTCGCCCGGCGTCTCGATCCGGCAGGGAACCCTCGAATCGGTTGTAAACGGCCTCGATCCGGGGGCGACGCTCGTCGAACTCCACGCCGCGGGACGGCCGATCGTCGACGGTGCCCCCCCGAGTGACCCCGTCTTCGTCCTCTCGGATCACCACGAGTTCACGGCCACGGAGGCAGACCTGCTCGACGCGTCGGCCGACGAACGGGTCTCGCTCGGACCGGACGCGCTCCACGCCGATCAGGCGATCACCGTTGCTCACAACTACCTCGATACGGACGGGTACACCGAGTACTCCGGTGGGTCCGGTGCGTGATACCGCCGGCAGTCCGTCCGCGATCGGCCCGTTCGGGTGCCGTCCTTTCGGAAGGATTAAACGACCCAGCGACGTTACTTCGAGTGCGGGCCGGTGGGGTAGCTTGGTATCCTTCGGCCTTCGGGTGGCCGTAACCACGATTCAAATTCGTGCCGGCCCACTTCTTCCCGCACTCGATACTGGAGACCCATCTATCGGGTGGCCGTAACCACGTCCCTGCGAGCGAAGCGAGCAGGGGCTCGTGGAGCTTCGCTCCACGGCGATTCAAATTCGTGCCGGCCCACTTCTTCCCGCACTCGATACTGGAGACCCATCTATCGGGTGGCCGTAACCACGTCCCTGCGAGCGAAGCGAGC
>NZ_JACDNQ010000022.1:11918-25805 GCF_013839515.1 Natronomonas salinimetallica
CCATTTTCCAGCCGAGTGAACTAACTCGGCTGTGACCACCGGACTCCCCGGGAGCCACGGCATTACGAACCGCTCGGACCGCAGGTATCACTCACGGCCGATCCACCCCGGAGCGGTCGAAACAACGGGGGCCTCACGGACGGAGACCGGCGACGACGCCCAATCCGACCGTGATCAACAGAAACGCCAAAAGCGAGAGCCGCGGGATCGTGAACACGCCGAGGCCGGTCCAGAGCGTACTGCCGCAGCCGCCGACAGTACACGCCGAAGCCGCGCCGGGCGAGACCTGAAGGTAACTGTGATACGCCGCGATCCCCACACCGGGGACCGAAAGCGCCAGGCCGGTCCTCCAGACCCCGCGACGGGCTTCGTATGCGGCCACTCCGAGAACGACCACGAGAGGGTACATCAGGATCCGTTGATACCAACACAGTTCGCAGGGGATATAGCCCGCGATTTCGCTGAAATACAGGCTCCCGCCGGTCGCGACCAACGCGACCAGCGTACACCCGAGCAGTATCCGCCGGATCACACCCGGTGTGTTTTCCAGCGGCGTCGTGCCCGGTGCGTTTTCCAGCGGGATCATACCCAGCGTTTGTTTCAACGGGACGTTGAATGTTCTGGTCGGAGCGTAGGACGGCTGCCGTGGCACGGCCGACCGTACGTGGTGTGTGTCCGACGACGGGGTCAGACGTTTTCTCTGGCCGCCTCGCGGATCTCCCGGGCGGTTTCGAGTTTCGCCCGAACCGTCTCCAAGAGGGACGATTTGAGGGACTCGACGCTCGTCGGTGGGTCCGACGCCACGAGCGCCGACTCGGTCTCCGCTAAGTCCTCGGCGGCGAGGGTGGCGAGGGTGAACGCCTCCTCGTCGTCGTTGCCGAGGGAGCCGTTCGCGTCGTCGACGTCCGAAAACGCCGACGGGACCGATTCGAGGGCGTCGTGATACGTCCCGAGCGTCGTCGATCCGTCTTCGAGGCGGTCGAGCAAATCGAGGTGCCCGTCGGCTTCGAGGGCCGCACGTTCGGTGTCGGTGGCCGCCGCGATCGGCTCCGCGGCCGTCTTCGCTTTTTCGATCGTATCGGCCGTCTCGTTCCGGTAGTCGCCCAACGCCTCGTGGTCAGATTCGGCGAGCCGATAGGCCCGCTGATCGGCCAGGTCGACGACGGATTCGGCCGTCCGGTAGCCCCGTGCGAGCGTCTCGTGGGTGCTGATCTCGCTCCGCAGCGTCCCGATCTCCGCCCCGAGCAACTCGGTGAGCCGCCGGAACGGATCGTCGTCGATCCCCTGTCGGTCGGCGCGGGAGGTCGCCCCGGAGAGCCGGTCGTTCGCGGCCGAGAGCTCCCGGTGGGCGTCGATGCGGTCCGGTTCGGCCAGAAGCGACACCGACGCGACGTTCGGTTCCGAGTCGGCGTCGCCATCGGCCGACGTCACGTAGATATCGACGGCCGCGCCGATCCGCTCGCGCGACGACGCGATCGACTCCCGGACCAGCTCCGGGAGCTCCGATTCGCGCTCCCGTAGCTCCGGTTCGGTCGGCGTCTCGTCCGCCGGCTCGTCGGGTTCGCGTTCGGTTTCCGTCGCGTCGGGGCCGTCCGCTGGCGTCTCCGTCTCGGTCGGTGTGGGCGTTTCGGTCGGCGTCTCGCCGTCGACGTCGCCGTCCTCGCCGTCCCCGCGATCCGTCTCGGGGACGCCACTGCAGCCCGCGAGCGATGCGGACACACACAGTACGCAGAAGCCTCGACGGGTGGGGACCATGTTCTACAGTAGGGGTCGCGGGGTAAAAATACCGGCGACGGTTCAATACGCTGGAGACACTGACGGCTCTCAGCCCGTGGGCACGGTCGATCGTGGGGTCGGACGTCCTCACTCGGCGATCAGGGAGACGACGAACACTGCTCCGTCCGGATCGGCGTCTTCGACCCGGACGTCCCCGCCGTACTGATCGACGAGGGTTCTGACGAGATACAGCCCGATGCCCGCCCCTGGGCTGTCGAGGCCTTTTTCTCCCTTCCCGAAGATCACCTCCTTTCGATTGTCGGGGATCCCGGGACCGTTGTCCTCGATCGTGACCGTAACCTCCCCGTCGGTGTGCATCACCGAGACGCGGACTTCGGGGACCTCTTTGTCGTTGTGGACGATCCCGTTCTGGATGAGGTTCCTGAAAACCGCCTCCAGAAGGTCGTTGCCGCGAACTCGGACGTCGGGGATCGGATCGTCGACCGAGACGACCGCGCCATCGAACTTCGATCTGACGTCCTCGATCGACGCTCGGAGGTGCCGATCGAGCCGGACGGGTCCGACGTCCGCTTCCGTACTGAGCATGGTCCTCGAGAGGTCCCGGGCCGTTTTCGTCAACTCGATGGCGTTCTCGGTCGCTTCCTGTATTGCTTCGAGGTCCGCGTGTCCCTCCTCTTCGACGTGTGCTTCGAGTAGGTTCGCCCGCCCGCGGGCGACGGTCATGTCGTTTCGGATGTCGTGACGGACGACCTGGTTGAGTACCCCGAGGCTGTCCCGTTGTTCCTTTAGCTGTTGCTCGTAGCGCTTTCGCTCGGTGACGTCGGTGATAAAACCCTCGAGGACCGCCATCGGCCGTCGGGGGACGTCGACGTGCTGTCCGCGCTCCCAGACCCATCGGGTCTCACCGTCGGCCGCCCGGATCCGGTAGGTAAACTCGAAGGGTTCGTCCGCAGCGGCGGCTGACTCGACCGCTTCCCGAATACGCTCTCGGTCGTCGGGATGGACGAGGTCGTCGCCCCAACTGACGTCCCCGGACTCGATGGTTTCGGTCCTGTAGCCGGTCAGTTCCTCGCTCTGTCCGCCGACGAAGATCATCGGCCAGCCGGGGCCGGTTCGGCACCGATAGACGATGCCCGGGAGGTTGTCGATGAGCGTTTCAAAGCGGCGTTCGGCTTCCTTCCGGTCGTCGATATCCCGGATGATGGCGATGACGCGGACCTCGCCGCCGACCGCCGTCCGAGCGAGGCTCACCTCCTCCCAGAAGACGTTCCCGTCGCTGTCTCGTCCCTGCCACTCGAACGTTTGATTTTCACCCTCCACGGCGCGTTCTATGCGTTTCCGTGCGTTTTCTTGGGTGTATGGGGGATTCCCCGAGCTGGGTGTGACGACCTCCTCGTTCCGTAGTTCCGCCCGCGAGTAGCCGTACATGTCCGTGGCCGCCTGGTTGGCCTCGACGACGTTCCCCTCCCTGTCGTGGATGATGATCGCGTCGTGGATCGAGTCAAAGACTGTTTGTAACTCCGAAGCCGAGATCACCTCCTGTCCACCCACTGGCGTATCGTCGGTCATTGCCGAATATACGGAATCTATGCGGAAAAAATAGTGTGGTGGTGCGTGGCGGTCGTATAGTAGTGTGGGAGTACGTGGCGGTCGTATAGTAGTGTGGTGGTGCGTGGCGGTCGTATAGTAGTGTGGTGGTGCGTGGCGGTCGTATATTCGACGCGTACGCGGTGCGTTCATCGCTGTTAGGGTGATTTAAGTCACCGCCACGGCTACGGAAGGTATGTCCACCGACGGCGACGACGAGGGCGAATTCGACGGGTTCGGCGGACGATACGTCCCCGAACCGCTGGAGGCTCCGCTCGAGGAACTGGCCGAGACGTTCGATTCGGAGATCGACTCGGAGGCGTTCCGCGAGGAGCTCGACGGGCTGCTCGAACACTTCGGCGGGCGGCCGACGCCGGTGTTTTACGCCGAAACCCTAAGCGAGCGCTACGACGCGGACGTCTATTTCAAACACGAGGACCTGTTGCACGGCGGGGCCCACAAGCTCAACAATACCCTCGGACAGGGTCTGCTGGCGAAACGCGCCGGCAAGGAACGGCTGATCGCCGAGACCGGGGCGGGCCAACACGGCACCGCCACGGCGATGGTCGGCGCGCTGCTCGATCTGCCCGTGACGGTGTATATGGGGACGAAAGACGTCGACCGCCAGGAGATGAACGTCTTCCGGATGCGTCTTATGGGTGCCGAAGTCGAGCCGGTGACCCGCGGGAACGCCGGTCTCGCGGAGGCGGTCGACGCCGCCTTGGAGGACTACGCCGAGAACTTCGAGGACACGCACTATCTCGTCGGGAGCGCGGTCGGCCCCGACCCCTTCCCGCGGATGGTCCGGGAATTCCAGTCGGTCATCGGGCGTGAAGCGCGCGAACAGATCCTCGAACTGCACGGCGACCTCCCGGACGCCTGCGTCGCCTGCGTCGGCGGCGGTTCGAACGCAATCGGGCTCTTTAGCGGCTTCGTCGACGACGAGGACGTCGCCCTCTACGGGGCCGAACCCGCCGGAAAGGGCCTCGATTCGGGCGAACACTCCGCGCCGCTGTCGGCCAGCAAACAGGAGAATCCACAGATCTTCCAGGGCATGAAAACGAAGGTCATCGACGAGGAGACGACCAACCACTCCGTGAGCGCCGGCCTCGACTATCCCGCCGTCGGCCCCGAACACGCCGCCCTCCAGTCGCTCGGGCGGGCCGAATACCACGGGATCACCGACGAGGAGGCGCTGGCCGCGTTCAGAGAGCTAAGCGAGGCCGAAGGGATCATCCCCGCTCTCGAACCGAGCCACGCGATCGCGCTGGCGATCAAACTCGCCGAGGAGGACCGCCACGACACCATCCTCATCAACCTCTGTGGCCGCGGCGACAAGGACATGCAGACCGCCGCCGAGAAGTTCGATCTGCGCTGAGCGGGACGCCGGACGGTCAGCCGTCGATCCTGAAGGAGAGATCCAACGCGGGGGCACTGTGTGTGATCGACCCGAGAGAGACGACGTCGACGCCGGTCTCGGCGTACGAGGGGACGTCCTCGACCGTGATACCACCGCTGGCTTCTGTGAGGACGCCCTCCGGGAGGGCCTCGACGGCAGCCTCGGTTTCGGCCGGTGTCATGTTGTCCAGGAGGACGACGTCGGCACCAGCGTCGGCGGCCGCGACGGCCACCTCAGTTGTTTCGGCCTCGACCTCGACGCTGGTCGCGAACGAGGACCGTTCGCGGAACCGTTCGACCGCCCGTTCGACGCCCAACACCGCGATGTGGTTGTCCTTTATCATCACCATGTGCGAGCAGTCGAGCCGGTGGGTGTCGCCCCCGCCGGCCGCGATGGCGCGCTTTTCGATCCCTCGGAGTCCGGGGGTCGTCTTCCGCGTGCCGGCGACGGTGACCGAGTCGGACACCCGATGGGCCGCATCGACTGCCGTCCGGGTCCGCGTCGCGATGCCCGAGGCGTGCCCGGCGACATTGAGCGCCACGCGCTCACCGCGGAGGACCGCCGAAGCCGGGCCCGAAACACGAAAGAGCGTCTCACCTGCCTCGACGCGCTCGCCGCTGGAACGCCGCAAATCGACTGAACACCCGAGATGGTTGAACAGCTCCGTGGCGGCGTCGAGGCCGGCGATGACGCCCGCCGTCGTCGTGATGAGCCGGCCGTTCGTCTCGCCCGGGACGTCGTTCGTTATGTCGTGACAGCCGAGATCCTCCCGTAACCACCGCTCTATCCGGGACCGTTCAATCCGCATCGGCGCTCGCCTCCGGCGTGAGGTAATGACATCCACGTGATTCCCCGTTGTCGCGGGCCGCGCGGGTCACGAGTAGCGCAGCCACACACGCGTTCCGGAGTTCGTACAGCGATCGGCTGGTCCGGGTACGGGTGTATGCGTCGATTTCGCCCTTCAATCGTCGGAGCCTCCCGACTGCTCGATCGAGTTCAGCTGGCGAGCGCTCGATGCCGACGTACTCGTCCATCACCCGACGCAGCCGGAGGAACTTCCCGGCTGCGAACCCCTCCGGAAGTCCGGGGTCGGTGTCGCGAAGTCGGGGACTCTCGATCCGTATCGGATCCCGGTCGGCGGCCGCTGCTCCCGCTTTCGTCCCCCACACGAGGGCCTCAAGGAGGCTCGTCGAGGCGAGTCGGTTCGCACCGTGGACACCGGTCCGCGCACACTCGCCGACGGCAAAGAGTCCATCGAGGGAGGTTCGCCCTTCGTCGTCGACGTCGATCCCGCCGCAGACGAAGTGCTCCGCGGGCGCGACCGGGATGCCCTCGGCCGGATCGACTCCTCGGCTGCGACACTCCGCCGCAAGGGTGGGGAACGATTCCTCGAACCGGAGCGGCGATCCGTCGGATCGGAGTGCTTTGGACCGCCGTCTCGCGGCCGGCGAGGAGACGTCGAGGCGGACATCGCCGGTTCGGTCCCGTTCGGCTCGAACCGCCCTCGCGACGACGTCGCGGGGGGCGAGTTCGGCGTCGGCGTGGTACTCGGGCATGAACCGCTCCCCGTCGCCGTTCCGCAACAGCGCGCCGTCACCGCGGACCGCTTCGCTGAGGAGGAACGTCCCCGGCTTTCCGCCCGTTCCACCGTCCGCAAACGCCGTCGGATGAAACTGAACGTACTCCATATCGGCGGTTTCGGCCCCGGCCAGCGCCGCCATTGCGATCCCGTCGCCGGTGGCGGTCGCCGGGTTCGTCGTTCGGCGATAGCAGGCACCGATGCCACCGGTCGCGAGCACGGTGCTGCCGGCGAAGCAGGACTCGATCTCGCCACTCCGCTCGACGACCGCGCCGTGAACCCGTCCCTCGGCGGTGAGGAGATCCAGCGCGGCGGCGTCCTCAACGATGTCGACGCGGCCGAGTCCGTCGAGGTGGGTCAAAAACGGGATAAGGATATGCTTGCCGGTCGAGGCGTCGATGTGGAGGATCCGGCTCTCGTTGTGTGCGGCCTCGCGGCCGTACTCGGGGTCGGATCCGCCGTCGAACTCGACCCCGACAGTATCGACGAGTACGTCCGAGACAACCGAGTCCGCCGCGCCGACGAGTGTCTCAACCGCATCGGGGTCGGCCGAGCCGTCGCTGGCTTCGAGGACGTCCGCCGCGAACGCATCGGGATCACCGCGGGCGACGGCGATCCCGCCCTGTGCCCAGTACGAACTCGATCCTTCGGGCCGTTCAGCTTTCGTCAGGAGGGTTACGTCGGCACTGGCTCGGACACCGGCCAGCGCCGCTGCACACCCGGCAATGCCGCTTCCAATCACGAGGACGTCTGTTTCGCGTGCCGCCATCTCACACCTCCAGCATTCGCTCGAGCGCCACGCCCGCCAGTTCTTTTTCGCGGCGTGGGACCTCGATGACGTTGCGCTCGCGTCCCTCGGCGAGTTCCTCAAGCACCCACGTCAGGTAGTTCGGGTCGATCTGGCGCATCGCGTTGCAGTCCATACAGGCGTCACCGCACAACGGGACGACGTCCACCTCGGGATGCCACCGCTGGAGGTGCTTTGCGAGGTGAACCTCGGTGCCGATCACCCACGTCTCGCCGGGGTCGGCCTCGGCGACCGTCTCGCGGATCGTTGCGGTCGAACCGACCCTGTCTGCGGCCTCAACGACCTCTCGGCGACACTCGGGGTGGACGACAACACGAGCGCCATCGTGCTCGTCACGGACGCTCTCGACGTGGGTCGCCGTGAACCGATCGTGTACTTGACAGTATCCGTCCCAGAGGATGATGTCGGCGTCGGCGATCGCCGTTGCGTCCTTGGACGTAGGGTCCCAGGGATCCCACTCGGCGGTCGAATCGGCCATCCCGAGGCGGTGGGCGGTGTTCTCGCCGAGGTGTTTATCGGGCAAAAACAACACCGTATCGCCGCGGTCGAAGGCGTACTCGAAGGCGCGGTGGGCGTTCGAGGACGTACACACGAGTCCGCCCTGTTCTGCACAGAACGCCTTGAGATCGGCGTAGCTGTTCATATACGTGATCGGAACGATCTCTGCGTCGTCCTCGGCGGCAGCGGTGAGTTTCGCCCACGCCGCATCGACCTGTAGTGCCTCGGCCATACCAGCCATCGGACAGGAAGCCTCCATTGACGGGAGAATGACCGTCTGCTCGTCGCCGGTGATGACGTCGGCGGATTCGGCCATGAACGTCACGCCAGCGAAGACCACGTACTCGGCATCGGCGGCCGCCGCCCGCTTCGAGAGTTGATATGAGTCCCCGACAAAGTCGGCGTGCTCGACGATTTCGCGGCGCTGGTAGTTGTGTCCGAGAACGATAACGTCGTCACCCAGGTCGTCTTTCGCCGCCGCAATCCGTTCATCCCGCTCTTTTTTACGCAACTCCCGGTACATTTGAGGAAGTTGCTCTAAGGCATCGTATTTGAAGAGACTGAGCTCAGTCTCTAGGTCAATGGTCTTCATTTTAGTCATTTTATCACTTTCCTTCGACACTATACCAAACAGAAGCCTATGTTGATAAAATTTTATCTTCAAATCCCCTGATCGAGGACATCCTCTATGTTGTATGTCCCTCTCCCGCCCCTGGCCGTCTATCACGCCCCGGCGCTCGTCCTCCGAGCCGTCTCTCGTTTCCGAACCGTCTCTCGTTTCCGAACCGTCTCTCGTTTCCGAACCGTCTCTCGTTTCCGAACCGTCTCCCGTCTTCCGGACGGAAACCCTTAGTCGCCGGCAGCCGATCCGCCGGTATGGATACCGACGAACTCCTCGCCGCCGTCAGGGACGGCGACCTCCGGCTTCACGAACTCGAAGCGCACGGCGACCCCGACGACGCGGCCGAGGCCCGGCGGCGACTCCTCGCGGAGGACGCTGGGAGCGATCTCGAAACGATCGGGGCCTACGCCTTCGGGGCGGCCGACGCCGAACCCAACATCGAGAACATGCTCGGGGCGGCGCAAGTGCCGATGGGTGTCGTCGGCCCGATCGCCCTCGACGGCGGGGCGATCGAGGCCGAACCCTACCTACCGCTTGCGACCACCGAGGGCGCGCTCGTCGCCTCCGTCAACCGCGGCTGTGCGGCGATCCGGGCGGCCGACGGCGCGACCGCCCGCGTGTTGAAAAACGGTATGACGCGTGCCCCGGTGTTCCGGGTCGAGGACGTCGCCGCGGCGAGCGAAACCGCGGCGTGGGTCCGAGAGAACGTCGATCGTCTCGCGTCGGCCGCCGAATCGACGACGAGCCACGGACGGTTGCGTGACGTGACGCCGTACGTCGTCGGTGACAGCGTCTTCCTTCGGTTCGTCTACGATACGAAAGACGCCATGGGGATGAACATGGCAACGATCGCGACCGAGGCGGCCTGTGAGGTCGTCGAGGCCCGGACGCCGGCCGAACTCGTCGCCCTGTCGGGGAACCTCTGTAGCGACAAGAAACCGGCCGCGATAAACAGCATCGAGGGACGCGGCCGGACCGTCGCGGCGGACGTTTCGATCCCCCGGGCCGTGGTCGAGGACTACTTCGGAACCACACCCGAGGCCATACGCGAGGCGAACACCAGAAAGAACCTGATCGGGTCGGCGAAGGCGGGATCGTTGGGGTTCAACGCCCACGCGGCCAACACCGTCGCCGCCGCGTTTCTCGCGACCGGCCAGGACATCGCCCAGGTCGTCGAAGGCTCGAACGCGATCACGACCGCCGACGTCCGCGATGGCGACCTCTATGCGAGCCTCACGATCGCTTCGCTCGAAGTCGGGACCGTCGGCGGGGGGACGAAACTGCCGACACAGCGCGAGGCGCTCGGCGTCGTCGGGGTCCGTGGCGGCGGCGATCCCGCCGGTTCGAACGCCGACGCGCTCGCGGAGGTCATCGCGACCGCGGCGCTGGCGGGCGAACTCTCGTTGCTCGGCGCGTTGGCGTCGAACCATCTCGCGAGCGCCCACGAGGAGTTGGGCCGGTAGCTCGCCGTATCAGCTCCCGTCCCAGTCCCCGTGGAGCCCCTCCCTGACGAAGAGAACCGGGCAGGGCGAATCCATCAAGAGCCGGTGGACCGTACTCCCGAACACCGCCTTTCCGGTCGGAGAGCGCTTCCGCCCCGAGACGTACAGGACGTCGGCGTCGACGTCCGTCGCCGCTTCCAGAATCGCGTCCGCCTCGTCGCCGATCCGTCCTTCGATCCCGTAGGGGACGTCTGCCTCTCCGAGCTCGGCCGCCATCGAGTCGATCGCTTCGAGCCGCGAGGCGAGTTCGTCCGGTGACGGCGGGTCGTCGGGATCGAACCCGGCCTCCTCGATCCCCGCCTGGTAGGCCTGTTCGCTGAATACGTGGAGGAAGACGACGTTCGCACCCGTCGGTGCCGCGACGTCGAGGACCGCCTCCGTCAGTTCCTCGGTTCTGGCGTCGTCGTTCGGCCCGACGGCTACGACGAGTGTTTCCAGAGCCATACAGAACCCACTGTGCCCTCCGTGAAATACCGCGCGGTCCGCCGGTGTGGATGGGAGGTATTTTTATCGTCTGTGCTGAAGTGGATACTGTTCAATGGACGACGAAGAGGTGCCATCGGGTGAGGAATCCGTCAGGGAGGCGGTCGAGCGCTCCAGAAGTGGTGCGCCGGCCGTCGGGGAAGTCGTCCGCGATCGGTTCGAGACCGACGAGGTGTTTCAGCGCATCATCGTCGCCGCCGACGAGGAAATCGACACCGGGACCCGGGAGCTGTTTTTCAGCGCGCTCGCGGGGGGGTTCGCCATCACGCTCACGTTTTTGATCTACTCGTCTATGACTGCCAAATCGGACAGCCCGGTGATCGCGGCCATGCTGTATCCGATCGGCTTCATATACATCATCCTGGGCGGCTACCAACTCTACACGGAGAACACGCTTCCGCCGGTCGCGCTCGTCTTAGAGCGCCTCGCGAGTTTCCCGACGCTGATACGCACCTGGGCCGTCGTCGCCGTCGGGAACTTCGCCGGCGGGGCCTTCGGCGCGTTGATCCTCGCGTATACGGGCGTGTTCTCCCCCGAAGTGGCCGCCACGGCGATCGATATCTCCCGAAAGGGGATCGAAACCGGATTCTGGGACCTCTTTTTCAAGGCCGGCTTCGCCGGACTGATCGTCGCCGGCGTCGTCTGGCTGGACTTCGCCGCCCGCGATACCATCTCGCGGTTCTTTCTCGTCTATATCGCCTTCCTCATGATCCCGCTTGCGGACCTCTTCCACGTCGTCGTCTCGTTTACCGAACTGATGTACCTGTTTTATCTGGGCGAGGCGGCACTTCTCTCGGGACTCGTCTCGTTCGTCCTCCCGGTGTTTCTCGGCAACACCATCGGCGGCGTGGTACTCGTGACCGTCGTCAACTACTTCCAGACGACCGAACGACGCCTCGAATCCGCCCGCGAGGACGGGGTCGAACGGCAGCTTTCCATCCGCGAGTGGGTCGGCGGCGGCCGGGTCGGTCGGACGTACGTCCCGGCCGACAAGCCCGCAAAGCGCCGCGATGACGACGACTGACGCCGCCCCCGCACCGTCCGGTCGACGAACGCGCACCGCAGCGTCACCGTCCGGTCGGCGAACGCGCACCGCAGGCCGTACACCGGAGTATCTCCGCGCCGTGTTCCGTCTCGATCCGCGTATCCGGGAGCCCACACTCCGGACAGCGGACGTATCCCTCGACGTACTCGTCCATCGCGTCCCGGATGCGGTCGGCCCGGAACTCGCCGGTAAGTCTGAGCCGACCCCGTTCGTCGATGTGTGCGCTCGTCCCGAGCTCGTCTTGGAGGTGTTTCATGACGTGGTCGGAGTCGCGGTCGAGGACGTCGAGTGTCGCCTGGAAGTTCTCATAAACCGTGGCCGTTCCCTCTTGGCGCACTTCGGGGTCCGGAAGCGAGAGCCGATCGCTCGTGGCCTCGATGTCCGGCGTCGTCTCGAGCGCGCGGTCGAGGTGATCCTCGTATCCCATACCGGCCCTTGGATACTCGGACAAAAAAGCTTTCAGCCCCCCGTGGCCGATGCGTGGTCGACCGCGGGACTATTGAGACGGACGTAGATCTCAGTAGATTCGGGGAGCGTCCCTCACAACGGCCGAAGCAAGGCGTATACCGCCCATAAAAACGTGTTAACTTGTATCAGGATACTACTATATGCCCCGAGTCGTTACGAAGAGACGACCATGAAGAAGCAGGAGCTCATTCATCTCCACGGCCTGCTTGCAGAGGTATGTAACCACTACGAGCAGATGGCCGAGTGTGACGTAGAACACACCGAGTACACCGAATTAGGCGTCCGACCGACATCGATCCACAAATCGAAAACCGACCACAAGGCGGCTGTTTTTGCTCTCGCCGACGGCATCACAGAGGAGATGGAGCGCGAGACGGAGCCGGCCGTCTCGGCTGCCGCCGACTGAACAGAGCCGACACGTACCTATACCGTCCCGATACACCCGAACCGATAGCCACTGCCGTGTCTCGGGGGCGTCCCACAGAGCGCCGTTATTCGTCGAGTAGCTCCTCAAACTCCGGCAACACGTCACCGTCCTCGTCGGTCGTCCGATCGGCGTCGGCGTCCGAGTCGGCCCCGGACGGCGAGTCCGTACCGTCCTCTGCTCTGTCCCCGTCTCCGTCTCCGTCTCCGTCTCCGTCTCCGTCTCTGTCTCCGTCTCCGTCTCCGTCTCCGTCTCCGCCCTCTATTACCTCGATCTCGAGGACCTCCAGCGGAATATTTTCGAGACGCTGCCCGATCTCCTTGCGGGCGATTCGGGCGGCGTGTTCGTCGTGCTCGACGTTGAAGACGGTCATCTCGAGTTCGAGGGCGACGAGTCCCTCGTCGGCCGCGATGAACGCCGGATCTCGTGACTCACCGCAGGCCGGACAGTTCTTGGTCCCCATGTCGATTTCGACGTAGTTGAGGTCGGGGTTCAACATCTCACCGGTCTTCGAGATCGCGATTCGAACCGCCTCGTCGGCTGTCTCGACGTCGTATACCGGGACCGCGGCTTCGACGACAACTCGGCAGTCCATGTTAACGTGTTTCGCCCCCTGTGACAAGAACCTTCGCACTCCCCCCAGGACATCGAAAGGCGAGGCGGTCCCCGTCCCAAAGGCGAGGCGGTCCCCGTCCCGAAAGGCCGAACACACAGCGGCGCGTTTCGTGCGTATGGAGACCGGTAGCCGCTCGATCGGGACCCTCCCTGGCGGGTTCGATCTGACGACGACACTCGAAAGCGGCCAATCGTATCTGTGGCGGCGCGACGACGGCCGGGCCTACGAGGGCGCGACCGACGGATCGCCGTGGTACTACACGGTACTTCCGGGGACGGCGACCGAGACGAACGACCCAGAAGTGCTTCGCGTCCGCCAGACCGACGGACGCCTCGAGTGGAAATCATCGACGCCGAACGCCTACGACCGGCTCGAGCACCTGTTGCGCCTCGACGACGACCTCGAGGCGATCGCCGACTCGACGCCCGCGGATCCGCTCGTCGATCGGGCCTACGACGCCCACCGCGGGATGAGACTGGTCCGGGATCCGCCGTTCGGCTGTCTGATCTCGTTTATTTGCTCGGCGCAGATGCGGGTCGCCCGAATTCACGCCATGCAGACCGCCCTCTCGGAGACGTACGGCGAGACGGTCGACTTCGACGGGGAGACGTACCACGCGTTTCCGACGCCGTCGGCGTTGGCCGCGGCGACGGAAGTCGAACTCCGCGATCTCTCCTTGGGATACCGTGCGCCCTACGTCCAACGTACCGCGGAACTGGTCGCCGAGGGGGAGGCCCACCCGAACGACGCCGTCGGACTCGGATACGAGGAGGCCCGCGAGTCGTTGACCCGCTTCGTCGGCGTCGGCGAGAAGGTCGCGGACTGTGTCCTCTTGTTCTCGCTCGGCTACCTGGAGGCGGTGCCGCTGGACACGTGGATCCGGAGTGCGATCGAGGACCATTATCCGGAGTGTGAGCGGGGACGCTACGCCGAGACGTCCAGGGCGATCCGATCGCGGTTCGGCGACGCGTACGCGGGCTACACTCAGACCTACGTTTTCTATCACCTCCGGACCGGCGGGGAATGACATCCTCCTCGGCGTGAACGGAGAGGGAGCGAAGCTCCCTCAAGCAGTCGGGCTACGCCCGACGATGCCGAGGTTTCCTCTCGCGTGAATCG
>NZ_JACDNQ010000023.1 GCF_013839515.1 Natronomonas salinimetallica
AGTTCCGAGAAATCGCGTTGATGTGTGTCGTCTATAACATCAAGCGAGCTGTGAAACCGTGAATTCCACCGCAGTATGGCGATTCAACACAGCCGTTTAATTGAGGGCGCTAGGCTTCCGTCCTCAGCGAGCGCCGAAGGTGCGATTAGAGAGGGACATAGCACCCGAACGCCTTGTTTTCGTGTGTATCGGTGCTCTTACTCCCCATACAATTCAAGCAGGTAGTGCGATACTCATCACTCTTTTGACAGTGTTCAAACGCGACAACAAGCGTGCAACGGCGGCTGTGGCCGAGTGTCGAACCGGCAGGAGTGGAACACTCCGAACCGCCTGGAACGGGAGATCGCCTGCGGAGTACGGGACCGTCCTCAGAACGACTCGTCGTTCTGATGGGCCGCACAAGCACTCTGTGCTCGTGGACACTCTGGGACCTGTTCCTGCAAGTGCCGACGCAGAAACGGGAAGCCCCGACCGCAACAAGCGAGGGCCGGGGAGGCCCGAGCGCGGGAGGTCGGGGGAGTTCACTCAGGACCGCCCGTCGAGGCCACCGGGAAAGTAATGGTAACGATACTGCCCCAGGGCTCGTTTTCGTTGAATGCTAGGGAACCGCCTGAGTTCTCCACGATCATTTTCACGAGCCACAACCCCAAGCCTGTGCCGTGATACAACGGTTCGATTTCGGCGTCCTCCGTGATAATTCTCTGTTCCATCTCCGGAATCCCCGGCCCGTCATCGGCGACTCGGACGTCTACAGCGTCGTCGCGGTTCTCGACGGTCACCTCGATCGATGGTTCCGTCTGATCGGAATGGTTGACTGCGTTGGTCAAGAGCTCCGTTAGCGCACGATTGATTGAATCTATTGCCCGGACCTGCCGATCGGCGGTACCCTCGGCCGTGATATGGGCGTCCGGATACTGCTCTCGGGTAGCCACGACAGTGGCCTCGATGACCGCCCCGAGATCGGTCGGCCCGGGCGACTGCTCGTCCGCGAGCACGTTCGTGATCTCGCGTTCCTTACGGGCGGTCGTGAGGAGCTTTTTGCTTTCCTCGATGATTATCCCGGCCATCTCCGCGACATCGCCCTCGCTGGTCGCCTGGATAGTTTCGGCATTGCCTTTGATGACAGTCATGTCGTTGCGGAGGTTGTGGCGGAGCACGCGATCCATGACCTTCAGTTGGGTGAGGCTCGTTTTTAGGTCCGTTTCGAGTGCTTTCCGGTCGCTAATGTCCGTCTGGATGGCGATGTATCCGTCAATCTCATCGTCGGCCTTGATCGGCACAATGGTCTGGCGGGCAGTGTACTGTTCACCACTCTGCCGCTGGTCGGTCACTTCCCCTTCCCAAACGTTGCCGTTCAATAACGTATCCCACAGGTCTTCATAAAAGCCGTCAGGCATTTCGCCAGATTGCAGAATCCGTGGATGGCTGCCAACAGCCTCGTCGGCTGAATACCCCGTGATTGACTCGAACGCCGGGTTGACGTACTCGATGGTTCCGTCACGATCCGTGAAATACACGGCGTGACCGGCCGAGTCGGCCGCTTGACGAAAGCGTCGGAGTTCGTGTTCGCGGCGGCTGCGATCGGTGATGTCCCGAGCAATCCCGACGATTCGGGTAACCTCGCCATTTACGATGACTGGTGCGAGTTTTGTCTGCCAAATAATCCGGCCATCCGGCATCGGGAGTTCTTCCTCGTAGCTGATGGGTTCGCGAGAATTCACACAGCGTCGATAGTTCGCTTCGACTTCCGCACCGGTCTCATCGCCGAGTGCTTGCCGGGGGGTCTTTCCCTGAATATTCTCACTAGATAGCCCGCTTGTCGATTCGTGTGAGGGGTTGAGTCGCTCGAATCGAAATACCGGATCCGAATCGGTAGTGTCAACGTCAATGAGAAAGACAGCATCTTGTATGTTTTCGAAGGTGGTCTCGTACTCCTCCAAGAGTTCTTTCAGTTCGTGTTCGCGGTGTCTGTGATCGGTGATATCCCGTACGGTAACGAGGACAAGCGTCTGGTCGTTGAAGACGGTTCGACGCATACTCACTTCGACCCAAAAGGGATCTCCCTCGCTATCTGTAGCGTGCCAGTCAAACACCTGAGGGTGACCCTCAGCAGCCTTCTGTACGTACTCAACGGCAGTGTCTTGGGTGTACGGAGGAACGCCAGTACTGAGATCTTCGATGGATAGCTGCCGAGCTTCAGCCCGTGAGTATCCATACATTTCACACATGGTCTCGTTCACGTCAAGAATCTCGCCAGTCTCCACGGCGTGAACGAAAATCGCATCGTTGACTGAATGGTAGATTTCTCGGACCACTCCTTCAGGGAGCGGAGATTGCTGACGCGCCTCATCCGAGATGTTTTCTGTGGGTCCCATTCTGATTCAGTCTCCGCTGTGACATATATTACCAGGACACTTGAAATATAGGATTCGGGGAAACGACTGATCGATAAGCGGATTTGGTGCGGGCGCTAAGCCCCCACTCCCTACGGAGCGACCGAAAGGAGCGGAGTAAGGTGGGGATACAGCACCGTCTTTGGCTGGGCGATTCTGCAAGAATCGTGCCCTCTACAGATAAGCAAGGCGAGTGCCCCGGGGTCGTACGGAAGACGACGTCTTCCGTGATGACGAGAGACGGCGTCTCTCGAACCACTTGACCCCGAGGCGGTTCACCTTGCACGTGACGCCTGACTGTGCGTGGGAACGAAGAGAGTGAGACGTTTTTTATGACACGCTATAGTAGACATCGCAACTAGTTACACATCGATCGCACTGCCGCCGTGCGATCGAGTGTGTATTGTCTTCCGATCTCTACTATAGTCCACGGACGGCCACCACCGTCGTGGTGCTCAATGGAACCGACGGCCCGCATCCCACCGACCGGGACGGCCCGCATCCCACCGACCGGGACGGCCCGCATCCCACCGGCGGCCGACTTCCCAGGCCAAACAGTCATAGGGGTTCGCCCGAAAACACCGGCAAATGGCTTCCTCCGACACGGCCGACGGGGACCGTCTCGTCGAGCTCTACCGGACGTACATCGGGGAACCGGACCGCCGGACGGACGTGTATCTCGGATTCGCGCTGTTTTTCGGCGGGCTCGGGCTCGGGCTCCTCGGTCTGACGCTGTTCGTCGTCGAACGCGCTGTCCTCGACGGGCTGGTCTTTTTCATACGGGAGATCGCCTTCGCCGTGGGCGCGCTCGGATTACCGCTCGTATTGCTCGCCGTCGTCGTGTTGCTCCCGGCCGACACGCGCGCGTTGTACGTCGCTTCGGGAGGGTTCGCCGTCGTCGTCGTGGCGATCGGGTTCTTCGTCGCGGTGTACCCCTCGAACTGGAATTACGGGACACCCGACTATAGCCTCCACGGCGTCACCCTCTACGCCATCGGGCTCGTGAGCGTCCTCGCGGCGACGGGATCCGCGCTCGTCGGATACCACATCGAACGGACGGGCGGGGCCACGACACCGACGGAGGAGACGACACGGGCGGATGCCGACCCCGACAGCGGGGACGCGGGCGACCCGTCCGCGGACGACCCCGCGGTCACCGAGGCACAAGTCCGGCGGGACATCGACGAGGCCATGTCCGGGGCCGATATCACGTGGGGGGGCGTCGAAGCGGACGATACGGCACAGTTGCAGATCACGCCCGACGAGGAGCTCGAGGGCCAATCGCTCGACCAGAACTCCGCGAAGGTACACCGGTCTTCGGGTATCAACGACCAGCTGTCGGCGCTCCAGGGGATGAAAGGCGGCGAACAGCGGACCGACAGCGGGGGCGGCATCGACGAACAGGCGGCGGCACTGAAAGAGCTCCGCGAGAAACAGCGTACGGAGTCGGGAGACAGCGCCGGCGACGGCGGCGGAACCGACGGCGAATCCGGGATCGTCGGGCAGCTGAAATCGTATTTCGGATAGTTACTCCTCGGCGAGGAGCTCCCGAACCGCCCGCCGGACAGCGTCCTCCGAGGACGTCTCGGGCGTCCACCCGGTCGCGGCCAGCTTCTCGACCGAGAGCCGCATCCGGGGGACGTCGCCGACCCAACCGCGGTCACCGCCGGTGAAGTCGTACTCGGGGTCCAGGCCCATCTCCTCCGCCACGATGTCCGCGATCCGTCGGACGGACGTCGTCGTCCGCGTCCCGAGGTTGTAGGTGTTCACCCCGTCGTCGGCGTACTCGACGACGTGTTCGATCGCGTCCAGACACGCATCGATGTGCATGTAGGACTTCTCCTGGCGGCCGTCGCCGAGGATCTCGAGTTCGGTCGGATCCTCGCGGAGTTTGTGGATGAAATCCGGGATCACGGCCCCGATCTGGAGCCGCGGGCCGACGATGTTCGCAAAGCGGAAACACCAGACGTCGAACCCGTGGCTGTGAGCGTACACGGAGAGCAGCGACTCCTCGGCGAGTTTCGCGGCACCGTACATGCTGATCGGCTCCAGGGGCGCGTAGTCCTCCGGCGTCGGCCGCGGGGCCTCGCCGTACACCGTCGACGACGAGGTGAAGGCGATCCGCTGACAGCCGACGGCCTCCATCCGTTCGAGGACCGCCGCCGTCAGGTCGGTGTTCTCCCGGAACTGCGCGTTCGGGTCGTCGCTGTCGACGGCCTTGTCGGCGGCGAAATGAAAGACGACGTCGGTCCGTTCGGAGATCGCCTCCCGGCGGACGGACGGCTCGCGGAGATCGCCCTCGACGACCGTCGCGTCCTCGGGTATCCACTCCCGGCGGCCGTTCCCGAAGTGATCGACGACGACGACCTCGTTGTCGTCGACGAGGCGATCCGCCAGGTGCGATCCGACGAACCCGCCGCCGCCGGTGATACAGACCCGCGCTCCGGTGAGTTCCATTGGTCGTGGTGTGGTCGGCTACGATAAGTCGGTTTCGACGCGGCCACGGAGACGGGCCGTCGGGTGATACTGGCGGCTCACAGCCCGCGTGCGCCGTCGACTCCCGTGGGGTCTGCTTCTCCTACGTCGGTATACCCGTCAGCGTGCCCGTCCGACCCGGCAACCGAAACCGTCTATCGCCCGTTCGATACAACGGCCTACCGTCTCCGTATCGCGCCGGAACGCCTGATACTGACGGACAAAAGAATGTACACACGACGCACGAGGATCACGCCGTTCGACGGAGCGAACGGCGGATCACTCGTGAGTCGGTTTTATTTGATTTCGTCCACCAGTATGACAGGTGCGTTCGAACGCCTCGCTGAACGTCGAGAACGGGCTGACGGCCCGCGGGTAGCCGGACGATTTAAGTCCGATTTGTGTGTTGGTAGGACTCATCGGATGGACCTCGGGTTCTGGCCCCTCGCCATTGCGATCGGCCTTCCGTTCGTTGCGGCAGCCGGTATGCCACGTCTGTATCCGCTCGTCGGCGAGCGGATCGGATACCTGGGTGCCGCCGTCGCCGCGGTCTCGTTCGGACTTCTCGGAACACAGATCGGAACCGAAGGGAGCGTCTCCAGGCCCTGGATCCCCTCGCTTGACGTCGCGGTTCGTCTACACGCCGACGGGCTGGCGCTGTTATTCGCGCTTCTGGCGAGCGGCATCGGCATTCTGATCTTCGCGTATGCGACCAGCTATATGCACGGAAAACCGGACCTGGGGCGGTTTTATATGGCGCTTTTGGCGTTCATGGGATCGGTCCTCGGTGTGGCACTTGCGGCTGACTTGCTCCTCCTGTTTTTGTTCTGGGAACTGACGAGCGTCTGTTCGTTCGTTCTCATCGGCTATCACACCGAGGACGCCGAGTCCCAATACTCCGCGCGGATGGCGATGGTCATCACGGTCGGCGGGGGGCTGTGTTTGCTCGTCGGTATCCTCTTCGTCGCGATCGCAGCCGAGACGGCCGGTATCGGGGCGTTCGATCTCGCGGCGATCCTCGAACGCAACGATGCGGTCCGGGTGGCACTCGAAGAAACGGGCCTGTTCACGCCGGCGTTAGTACTCCTGGTCATCGCGGCGGCCGCCAAATCGGCGCAGGTTCCGCTGTACTTTTGGCTGCCGCGAGCGATGGTCGCCCCCACGCCGGTGTCGGCGTTTCTCCACTCGGCGACGATGGTGAAAGTCGGCGTCTACGCGCTCGGCAGAGTCCGACCGCTGTTTCATGGAACCGAGTGGACGTCCCTCGTTGCGACGCTTGGAATCGCGACGATGGCGGTCGGTGCGCTGTTGGCCGTACTCGCCCGGGATATCAAGGAGTTGCTCGCGTACTCGACGGCGAGTCACCTCGGGTTGATGGTTGCGGCATTCGGGTTTCGGTCGCGCTACGGGGCAGAAGCCGGCGTCTTTCATCTGCTCAATCACGCGCTGTTCAAGGCCGCGTTGTTTCTCGTCGCTGGGGTCATCGCCCACGAGGCCGGAACGCGTCACATAGACGAACTCGGCGGTCTCCGGCACGACCTGCCCGTGACCGCGGTGATCACCGCCCTGGCGACGCTGAGTATGGCCGGGATTCCGCCCTTCAGCGGCTTCTACTCGAAGGAGATCCTGTTCGAGGCCACCTGGGAGACAGCACAGACAGGCGGCGGCGTGGCGTGGCTGTACCCGGCGGCGGCGGTGTTCGCCAGCGTCTTTACGGTCCTGTACTCGCTTCGATTCCTGTGGCTCTTCTTCGGCGACCGACCCGACGGACTCGGATCGATACACCGCGCTCCGGGCGCACTCGTCGTACCGCCTGCCGTACTCGCGGGGGCACTCCTCCTCGTAAGCGTGCGCCCGTCGGCCGTAATCGATCTCATCGTCAACGATGCCGCGCGCGCAACAGCCGTTGGCGTCGTCGATATCCACGCCGGGATCCCCCGACACGTCTCCGGTCCGGTTGTGATGAGCGTGATCACCGTCTCCGCTGGCTTCGCTTGCTTTCCGTTTTACACGGAGATCCGGGGCATCCTCGAGGGGGTCAGCACGGCAACGGCGCGTGTGCATCCGACGACCGTCTACCGGTCGACATTGGGGACCGTCGATCGGACGAGCAGGCTGGTCAGATCCCGTGTCCAAAACGGGCTCATCAGGACCTACGTCTGGTGGCTACTGCTGTCGGCGTGTGCGCTGACAGCCGCCGGCTACGCATCGACCGCGGTCGGGATCCCGGCGCCCGCAATGGCCGAAACGCCGGTGGCTGTGGTACTCGTCTTGAGCGTGGCCGTCGTCGCGGCGATCGCCGTCGCGAGTGCCGAGAGCCACGTCACCGGTGTATTGACCCTCGGTATCCTCGGCTTTATGATCGCGATCTTCTACATTCTCGGGAGCGGTGCGGATCTGGCGCTGACACAGCTGGTCGTCGAGACGCTCCTCCTGCTTATTTTCCTGCTCGTTCTGGAGGAAATCCCGGAGTTTTACGGCGAGTTGAAACGGGGTCGCGCGCTCAGAGACGCCGCACTCTCCGTCGTGGTCGGCACAACGGCCTTCGTTTCGGTACTGCTTGCAGCCCCCGAGCGAGGGGCAGATCCCACCCCAACCGCGGTGTTCTACGTCACCAATGCGGTCCCGGAGGGCGGCGGAGCGAACGTCGTCAACGTGATTCTCACCGACTTCCGGGCGTTTGATACGCTCGGCGAATCGATCGTCGTTATCATCGCCGCACTGTCCGTACTGGTCTTGTTGACGATGCGCGACAGGGGTGAGACCCAATGACGACCGTGATCATGCGGACGACTGCACGCGTCGTCGTGCCGATCATTCTCGTCGTCGCCATCTCGCTTTTCTTGCAGGGACACAATCTGCCCGGGGGCGGGTTCATCGGCGGTGTGTTGACCGTCGTGGCGTTTACGCTCGTCTACGTCTCGTACAACCTCGATTACCTGGAGATCGGTGTCCTCGACCGGGACGTCGATCCCAGCCGGGCTATCGGCGAACACCGAACGGTGGCCACATACCGACGGTTGTTCATGTTCGGGCTAGGTGTCATCGTTGCAAGCGGTCTGGCCGGACCGGTTTTTGGGGAGGCGTTTCTCTCACAGGCGTTCGTCGTCATCCATCTTCCGCTGTTCGGTGCGGTCGAACTGGCGAGTGCGCTCCTCTTCGACGTCGGCATCTTTTGTGTGGTCGTCGGCGGACTGCTCACGATCTTCTCGGTGGTGGGTGCCGAATGACGTTCACGCTCGCGGCGACGGTCGGCGCGCTCTTCGCGCTCGGTACCTTCCTCGTGTTGCGGGATGATCTGATCAAGGTCGTCTGGGGGCTTGCGATCATCTCTCAGGCTGCGAACGTGTATCTCATCTCGATGGGCGGTCTCGTGGCGGCGGGAAGCGATACCGTCCCGATTTTGGCCACACATCACGCCCCCTTTCCCGAACCCACGGACCCCGTTATTCAGGCCCTTATTCTGACGGCGATCGTCATCAGCTTCGGAATGACCGCCTTCGCTCTCACCCTCTCGTACCGTGCGTATCAGGAGAACGAAACGATAAACGTCACGAAGTGGGAGCAATGACTGGAACGATCGCTATCGCGCCGGTGGTGGTGGCGCTCGTCGCCGGAACCACCACGCTGCTCGCTCGTCGCTGGCCACGCCTCCAGCAGACGGTGAGTATCGGCAGCGCACTCGCGTACGCGTACAGCGTCGCCCTCCTCGTCCGGACGGTGGTGTTCGCCCCCGATGGGGCCGCTATTGCCTACCAGCTTGGCGGTTGGCATGCTCCGTTCGGTATCACGCTGGTCGCGGACGCGCTTGCGGTATTTATGCTCGCGATGACGGCGATCGTCGCCGTGTACGCGGTGATCTTCTCGGTCCGGTTCATCGAGGCGGCAAATCAGCGGGTGTACTACCACCCGCTGTTTCATTTCCTGTTGCTCGGTGTGACTGGCGCCTTCCTGACGGGCGATCTGTTCAATCTCTTCGTCTGGTTCGAGGTCATGCTCATGGCGAGTTACGTGTTCGTCTCGTTCTACGGCAATTCGGAACATACCGCTGCAGCGGTCCGTTACGTCGTCTTGAACGTCGTCGGCAGCGCGCTCATGTTGCTCGGTATCGGTGGCCTCTACGCTACGACCGGGACACTGAATATGGCGGACATGGCACAGCAACTCGCCCAACCGGGCGTCGACATACGGCCGGTGGTCGGGCTTTCGGCGTTCGTTTTTGTCACGTTCGCGCTGAAGGCCGGGCTGGCCCCGTTTCAGTTCTGGGTGCCCTCGGCCTACCGGTCGGCACCGATCCCGATCGTCGCGATCTTCGTTGGAGCGACAAAAAAGGTCGGTATCTACGCCATTATCCGGCTCTATTTCACCGTCTTTGGGACCGCGAACGTCACGGTAGCCGCGCCCGGCATCACCGGTCGCTCGCCGCTCGTCCTTCTCGCGCCGGTCTTGCTGACTGTGGGTGTTTTGAGCGTCCTCGTCGGTGGGTTCGGAGCTGTCACCCGCGACTCGCTCGATGGACTGTTTGCTTACTCCAGCATCGGCCAGCTCGGCTTCGTCGTCATTCCGCTCGGAATCGCTGCAGCGGCTCCCTCGGAGTCACTGCGACAGTCGGGAATACTCGCCGCTCTCGTGTTTGCACTCCATCACGCACTCACGAAGAGCGTGCTCTTTTTTTCGACGGGCGTCATCCGGGATGCGACGGGGACGACACGGCTCTCGGAGCTCGGTGGGATCGGCAAACGGTCGCCGGCGTTTGCGGGCGTGTTTCTCGTCGGTGGACTCTCGCTCATCGGAATCCCGCCACTGGCCGGCTTTTTCGGCAAGCTCTTCGTGTTCAACGCCGCGGCGAGACAGTTCGCCGCCGCCACGTCCGGGGATATCGCGGCGACCGGCAGTGCTTTGGCAATCTTGCTCGTGTTGCTCCTCGGGGCGGTGTTGACAGTCCTATATTCGACGCGGGCGTGGATGGGCAGCGTCTGGGGGCACGAGACGGAGGCGGTGGCGATGGGAACGATCGATCGCGTGGAGGTCACCGTACTGGCGACGCTCGCTGTCGTCGTCGTGGTCGTCGGCGTGGGGTTCGAACCGGTGTATCACTTCGCCGATGCGGCGGCCCGTGCGGCAATCGATACCGAGGCGTACACCGAGGCGGTCGGTGTCGGGGGTGGATAACCCATGAAGATCAGGCGATGGATCGTCGCAGGCTTGCTGTTTGCGATACTCTGGGTCTTCATTCGGGGGGCGTCGATAACCGCCACGTCGCTGTTGGCCAACTTCCTCGTCGGGGTGGCCGTCGGGCTTCCAGTCGCCTACGTGTTCCGCCGGCTCTACGGGGAAGAGATACGGCTCAATCAGTCGCTTCTCGTGGCGCTCCCCTATACCGTCCTCTACATCCTCGCCTTTTTTAAGCAGGTGCTCGTGGCAAACGTTGATGTGGCCTACCGCGTGCTCGTTCCGGGGGCGACACTCGAACCGCAGGTCATCCTCGTTCCCCTTCGGGTCGAGTCGGAACTCGGGGTTACGACGATCGCAAACAGCATCACGATCACACCGGGGACAGTCACGATCGATTACGAACCCGACGAGAACGCCCTGTACGTCCACGCGATCGACGGCCGCGAGCCCGAGGCCCTCGTCGAGCCGGTTCGTCAGTGGGAGAACTACGCGCTCGTGATATTCAACGAGCGGCTCGCGCCCGAGGATCCGCCGCCGGAGATCACGATCCATCCGCCGGGCCACCCGCTACGCTCGAGAGACGCCCCCGAGTTGCCGGACGGATTCGAGCTTTCGGGCCCCGAAACGCCCGAGGAGACGGACGATGAGTGAACAGCTGGCGGCGACCGTCATCGACGGCGCGTTGATCCTCATTTCGGGGCTGTGTCTCCTCTGTGGATACAGGGTCATCCGTGGCCCGACGGTCCCGGACCGCGTGGTCGGACTGGATGCCATCGCGACCAACGTCATCGCCATCGCGGTACTTTTCGCCCTGAAAACCGGCCGTGGGCTGTTCGTGACCGCCAGTATCGTTCTCGCGATCATCGGGTTTCTCTCCACGGTGACGGTCGCAAAGTACGTCACTGAAGGGGACATCATCACACGGGGAGAACGATGACGGAGAGACGCCGCAGTCGCCACGGGAGGGGGTGACACGTCGGATGGTAGAACCCGTAGCGATTCGACACCTGACCGTCATCGCACTCGTGAGTATCGGCTGTTTCTTTCTCGCGGTCGGAACGATCGGATTGCTCCGGTTCCCGAACGTCTACAATCGGATGCACGCGACGAGCAAACCGACGACGCTCGGTACTGCGACGATTTTTCTGGCAGGGTTCGTCCGGTTCGGCCCCGGCGGTGCCGGGTTGACGTCGCTCGTCGGTATCGTGTTTCTGTTCTTGACCGTACCGACCGGTGCCCATATGATCGCCCGCGCCGCACAGAAGGTCGGAGTCCCGTTTTTGGGTTCCGTGACGTGGCCGACGACAGATAGATCCGAAGCGGACGCCGACGACACGTCTCCCGGGCGTGAGGGTGACTCGGAGACGTCCCCGTGAACGTCTCGGATGCATACCGAATGGCTCCCGAATTCGGCGCATCTCCCGGCCCGGCGTATTCCCCGGCTTGGCGCGTCCTCGGGTACGCATACGGACCGTCGTCGTCCGGGCGCGGTCACCGCTTGCGCCGTGGCGGTGGCGACCGCTGCATCGGGACGTCGATCCGTATCACTCCGCGAGTCGGTCGACCCGTTCGAGGCTATCGGCGTCGTCCGGGGCCTTGTCCGACCGGACGCCGACGAACCGGGGAAACCGCAGGGCGTATCCCGACGAGTACGTCGGCGAGCGCTGGATCTCCTCGTAGCCGACCTCGAAGACGACGGCCGGCTCGAGTTCGAGCTCCGTCCCCGACTCCGAGCGGACGTAGGGGCGGAGCCGTTCGTGGAGCCGTTCGAGTTCCTCGTCGGTGATCCCCGTCGCGACCTTGCCGATGGTCCGGAACCCCTCACCGTCCCGGACCGAGAGCAGAAACGTCCCGAAGTAGTTCGCCCGCCGACCCTCGCCCCACTCGGCCCCGGTGACGACCAGATCGAGCGTTTCGGCGTCCGGTTTCCGTTTCAGCCAGTTTCGCCCCCGGTCGCCGGGGGTATACGCGGATTCGGGGTTTTTGACCATCAGCCCCTCGTGGCCGGCCGACAGCGCCGCCTCCTCGAGGCTCGCGATCTCCTCGGCGGAGTCGACGATCCGGAGCTCGGAGACCCCGCCCTCTGCTCCCTCCCCGTCCCCGCCCTCTGCTCCCTCCCCGTCTCCGTCCCCGAGGAGTTCCGATAGGCGGGCGTGTCGTTCGGTGAGCGGCGCATCGAGAAGGTCCTCGCCGGCCGCGTGGAGGCAGTCGAACGCGTAGAACTCCACCGGGACCGCCTCGCGGGCCGCGGCGACGTCGTGTTTCCTGCGGAGCCGACGGAGCACGTCCTGAAACGGTCGTGGTGAGCCCGCCTCGTCGACGGCCACGACCTCGCCGTCGAGGATCGCCGGAACGTCGAGGGACTCCTCGACCGAGCGGACGACCTCCGGCAACGGATCGGTGACGTCCTCGAGGTTCCGCGAAAACAGCCGCGTCCTTTCGCCGTCGTGGTGGACCTGTATCCGCGCGCCGTCGAACTTCGTCTCGACGGCGACCCGATCCCACTCCTCGAGGGCGTCCACGGCGGTCCCGGCCTGCGCCAACATCGCTTCGATTGGCCGCCCGACCGCCAACCGAACGTCCTCGAGCCCCGCCTCCCCCGCCTGACGTGCCGTTTCGGTGACGAGACCAACGTCGTTCGAGACCTGTATCGCCCGCTCGACGGCGTCGACGGGGACACCGAAGGCCTCGGCGGTCGCGTCCCGGACCGTCCCCTTGCCGACCCCGATCCGCATGGTGCCTACCACGAGTCGGGCGAGAAACCGGGCCTCGGTCGGATCGGCCCGGTTGAACAGCCCGAACAGCGTATCGAGTTTGGTGTCCGTGCTGCCGGGGCCGTCGGCCGCGGCGAGCCCGCGGAGGGCAGCATCGACGCCGGCGACGGTGAGCCCGCCATCGCTCCCGCCGCCGAACGCCCCGAGGCCGCGTTGCCCGCCGAGTGTCAGCCCTTCGGCGACCGTTCCGACCTCGCCGACCGCAGCCAGCCGGTCTTCGATGTCGGCCGGCGTCACGTTCGGTTCGGCCGCCTTCGCGAGCGCCGCATGACACAGTGCCGGCCCGACGTCGAGTTTCGTCGCGCTGTGAGCCGGGAACACCCGGCCCTGGATGAACCGGGCCACGGTGTCGAGGTCCTCGCCGGCACCGACGAACAGATCCGCCACGAGTTCGACGGTTTCCGTATCCGAGGGGACGTCCTCGATTGCTGCGGCCCGATCGGCGAACGACGCAAACTCCATGGTCATGTCTGTCGGATACCGGTCGACAGTGATTAAAGAACCCGAATCGCCCCGAAGCGCGCCGGTCTACAGGACTTCCTCGAAGTCCTTGTGGCCCGTGATGTCGACGCCCTCCTCGGTGATCGCCGCGAGATAGACGCCGTTACCGGAGCCGGTATCGCGTTCGACGGCGGCTTTGATGCCCGAGGCGGCGACCTGCTTTGCCTCCTCGTTCGTCATGTCGTCCTCGTATTGCTGTTCGAGCGTCCCGTGGGCGACCATGAGGCCGGAGCCGGTGACGGTGTAGTCGTCGGCCATGACGCCGCCGGCGGGATCGATCGAATAGACGTGGTGGCCCTCGTCGTCGACGCCACCGAGGATTGGGTTGATCGCGAAGAACGGGCCGCCACGGGCGAAGTTCCCCGCCAGCGTCGCCAGGGCGTTGATCGAGATGTCCTCGCCGCGGCGCGCCTCGTAGAGGTCGACCTCGGCCCGGAGCGACCGGATAAACGACTGGGCACCGCCGACGCTCCCGACGAGCGTCAACGCCGCGCTCGGGTGGATCTGTTCGACCTTCTGAACGTTCTTGTTGGAGACGAAGCGGCCGCCGAGCGAGGCTCGCATGTCCGTCGCGATGACGACGCCCTCGGCGGTCGAGATGCCGATCGTCGTCGTCCCCGTCTTGTTGACCGCGTCCAACTCGTCCGCGGAGACGTCGTTCGACGGAACCTCGCCGAGTTCGGGTTCGTACGGCGAGAGCGTATGATCCTGTCCGGTGCGTGGCAGCGGGGAATCCGGTTGACGCATTGCTGTATGGTACAGTCCGACGCTGATAAAACCTTCCGGTTACGTACGGTATCGGTACAGTACACATCAACGTAGGTCGGTCTGTACGATCGCGTGAGCCGTGGACATCACCCGCTTTGCCACCGCCGCAGTTCCGTCCGGATCGACTGCCGCTTGAGCAACACGAATCCGACGAGGATGATCACGAACCCGGCGACCGTGGGTCCGCCGATGTGTTCACCCAAGAGGAGAAAGCCCGCTACTGCCGCGAATATCGGGGCGACGTAGGACACGAGGTTGATCTCTATCGCCCCGAGTCGATCGAGCAGATCGAAGTAGATGAGAAAGCCGAGCGCGCTCGAAACGACCGCGAGATACACCAACGCGGCAGTCGCCTCGGCGGAGGGCATTCCGGAAACCGTCTCGCGGAGCCCGAGGCTGAGACCGTGCATGAGCGCCGCACCGCCGAGCATCGACCAGGCCTCCATCGTCTCGATCGGGAGGTCGCTGTCGAGGCGTCGGGTCAGGACGCTCCCCAGCGCGAAACAGAGCGCGGCCCCGAAGACGAGCGCCTCGAAGCGCGACCCGACGAGGTTCGCCGGGTCGGGACGCGAAAGCACGACGACCCCGACGAGGCCGAGCGCCATACCGAGAACGCCGACGGCCGTCAGTCGCTCCTCGGGGAGGAGCGCCCGCGCGAACGCGGTCGTCATGACCGGCGACAGCGAGACGATCACCGCCGCCGCGGCGCTCGTCGTCCCCCGCTCGCCGACGAACAACAGCGCGTGGTACCCGGCGATGATGAAAACGGCACCGACCCCGACAGTCAGCCACTCGGATCGGCCCCTCGGACGCCATCGGTCCGTCGCTCGGAGCGCGTATCCGAACATCAACACGCCGGCGATATCGAACCGGACCGCGGCGAAGAACACCGGCGCCTCGAAAAAGTACGCCGGCTCCTGTAGGTCGCCGAGGCCGGCTTTGATCGCCATGAACGCCGAGCCCCACACCGCGGCGAGCGTCAGAAACAACAGGAGATTACGGTAGCGCACGATCGATGCTGGGCCGACGCCGGCCTCAACGTTTCGACATCGCCTCGGGACGCCCGGGGCTACGGTCCGGGATCGCGGTCCCCTATCCCCTCAGGGATCGGAGGATGTCATCGGGAGCGATCGGATTCGATGCGTTCGGTACGCAGCGCCCGGAGGAGGTCCTCGCGGGCGATGATACCCAACAGCGCGCCGGCCTCGTCGACGACCGGCAGGCGGTTGATATCCCGTTCGTCGTCGGCCAGCACGCGGAGCAGTTCGTCGACGTCGGCCGTCGGGCCGACAGTGACGACGTCCTCCGTCATCACCTCACGGACCGATCGGCCGACGCTCCGAGCGAGATCGATGCCGAAGTCGAGTTCGTCCCACGAGAGGTCGACGGCGTAGGTGAGCGATTCGAGAAACGGCGGAAAGCCGACGGGAATCCAGAGCGTCCGATCCGACGGCTGGAAGATGTCCACGAGGTCACCCTGCGTGACGATCCCGACGACGATGCCGTCCTCGGTGACCGGAAAGCCGTTGAAATCGGCACTGGCGAGCCGACCGAGTACCTCACCGACGTCGTCGTCGGGGGAGACGGTCTCGACGTCGCGGGTCATGATATCGCGTGCGTTCATGTGTAGCGGTTCCGGACCCGGCCGCATAGACGTTGCGGCGAAACGGCCGGCCGCCGTCGGGGGCTCCCGTTCGGCCACGACGGATCCGGCCGGCCCCGCATGCAAGAACCTTTTATTCGGATCCGCCCGAGGTCGCGGTATGGAGAGTCTCAATCGGATGGCCGTTGAGTTGGTCGACGAGGCGATCGACTTCGCAGACGAACTCGCGATCGACGTCCACGAACTCGACAACGGCGCGGTCGTCCCCGATTTCGGCGTCGATTCGGTCGGCGGCGTCGAGGCCGGACTGTTGTTGGCGGAGATCCAGACGGGTGGGCTGGCGACGGTACAGACCGGCGTCGGGGAGATCGAGGGAACGCCCCGGACGCACGTGGAGGTCTCGACCGACCATCCCGCGATGGCGTTTCTGGCCGCACAAAAAGCCGGATGGGAGCTGTCGATCGAGGGGTTCGAGGGGCTCGGGAGCGGGCCCGCTCGCGCGCTCGTCGCCGAGGAGGAGGAGTACCAGCGGATCGGCTACCGCGACGCGGCCGATTTCACCGTGTTGGCGGTCGAGAGCGACGAACTCCCCGGGGAGGCGGTCGCAGAACATGTCGCCGAGCGGACGGGGGTCCCGACGTCGAGCGTCTTCTTGCCGACGTTTTCGACGGCGAGTCTCACCGGGAGCGTCGCGCACGCGGCGAGAGCCGGCGAACTCGCCACGTTCCGACTCTCGGAACTGGGCTACGACCCGCTGGGGATGTTGAGCGTGACCGCCTCGGCGCCGGTCGCTCCGGTTCCCGAAAGCGACGACGTCGCGATAGCGAGGACGAACGACGCGCTCGCGTACGGCGCTCGCGCCCACATGACCGTCGAGGACTCGTTCGATCGCTTCGAGGAGGTCGCCTCGACGGCGGGGACCGACTTCGAGACGCCGTTCGCGGAGATCTTCGAGGCGTACGACTGGGACTTCTACGAACTCCCGGTGGAGCTTTTCGCGCCGGCACAGGTCACCGTCGACGTGGTCGGTGGCGGTGTCGAGGTAGCCGGAGGGATCGACCAGGCAATCCTCGCGGAGAGTTTCGGACTTCCGTGACGTCGGGGATGTGAGCCCCCGGCCGTCGGAGCGTCCGGAGGTCGCAGGGCATCCGGATCGGTCCATCCCGCGACCGACTGATTCCGCCCGCGAGCGTCTCTCGATGACGGATATCCAAACCGTTTATACTGCGCCGACGGAAAGCGATCGTATGCCGAAACAGCAGACTGAAGTCCGAGAACTCCAGGAAGGCAACTACGTGATGATCAACGACGTCCCCTCGAAGATCACGTCCTACAGTACGTCCAAGCCCGGGAAACACGGGAGCGCAAAGGCCCGCGTCGAGGGAACGGGCGTCTTCGACGGACAGAAACGAAACTTCACCCAGCCCGTCGACGCGAAGATCTGGGTCCCGATCGTCAACCGAAAACAGGGACAGGTCGTCTCCGTCTCCGGCAACGACATGCAGGTAATGGATCTCGAAACCTACGAGACGATCACGATGCGCATCCCGGATGATCTCGACCCCGACCCCGACGACGAGATCGAGTACCTCGAGTTCGAAGGCCAACGCAAGGTCGTCTGATCGTCCCCACCGATGGCTGGTTTCCCCGGAGCCGACGCCGACCTGTGCGACGCCGCGTACGCGGTCGTCGGCGCGCCGTTGGACGTTTCGACGACGTTCCGGCCCGGTGCCAGATTCGGCCCCGACCGGATCCGGCGGTTCGCCCGGCCCTTCGACGGCTACGATCGACGGACCGACCGCCACTTCGGTGAGCTGGTCGCCGACGACGGCGACCTCCCGGCGTGGGACGAGGTCGCCGAGTATCTGCGGTTTCTCGAAGGCGAACTCGGGGATCACCGTGCCGATGGGCGGATTCCGCTGCTCTTGGGGGGAGAACACACCGTCAGTGTCGCCGGCGTCCGTGCGACCGAACCGGAGGTCTACGTCTGTCTCGACGCCCATCTCGACCTCTACGACGCCTACGCGGGCAACGAGCGCTCACACGCGACGGTCACACGGCGCGCCCTCGAAACCGCAGAGAATGCGGTGTTGCTCGGGGTCCGAACCGGGAGCGAGGCCGAGTGGGACCGGGCGATGGCGGCCGACGTCACGGTCGTCGCCCCCGAAGACGTCCGCTCGTGGGAGCCGGCGTTCGACGGTTCGGCGTATCTGAGCGTCGACATCGACGCAGCCGACCCCGGCTTCGCGCCGGGGACCGGGACCCCGGCCCCGTTCGGATTGCGTCCCCGAGAGATGCGCGATCTCGTCCGGACGGTCGCACCCCACGCGGTCGGCTTCGACGTCGTCGAAGTGAACGACCGCGACGACGGGCAGGCGGCCGCGCTCGCCGGGAAGCTGCTGCAGGAGTTCGTCTTCTCACACGCCGACGGCTGACGAGGGTTTATATACCAATACGGGACCAGGACGTCCTATGCCCGAACGTGCCCTCGGACGTCGGGCGATACCGGACGCCGGCGCTCGAACGCCGGTTCGAGCGTCGGCGGCCGTTGCTGGATCGGTGTCGTCGAATACAAGACGGGGCCGCGGGATACGTCGGGTATGGAAACCGCCGAATTCAGGGATCGATTGAACGACCGGCTCGATCACGACGCGTACGCGGGCGTCGATGCGAGCGCGAACGGGCTACAGATCGGATCGGCGGACGGGACCGTCGAGCGGGCCGCGTTCGCGGTCGACGGCGTCGAGGCGACCGTCCGGGAGGCCGCCGACGTCGACGCGGACGTCCTCGTCGTCCACCACGGGCTCGTGTGGGGCGGCCTGGATCGCGTGACGGGCCCCGAGTACGACCGCATCGCATCGTGTGTCGAATCCGACGTGGCGCTGTACGTCTCTCATCTCCCGCTCGATGGCCACGACGAACTCGGCAACGCGGCCGGGCTCGCGTCGTTTCTGGGCTGTGAACGGCGGGAGCCGTTCGGCGAGTACGACGGCGTCACGATCGGCCAACGGGCCCGTCTGGACACGCCGCGGTCGGTCGAGGGACTCCGAAAGCGGCTCTCCGAACTCGATACCGGCGGCCAGCCGATCCGGACGCTCGGATTCGGCCCGGAGACGATCGAGGACGTCGCGATCGTGACCGGCTCCGGAACCGACTGGATCCGCGAGGCGGCCGATGCCGGAGCCGACGCGCTCGTGACCGGCGAGGGCAAACAGAAGGCCTACCACGAGGCACGGGAGGCCGGGCTGAACGTCCTCATGGCCGGCCACTACGCGACCGAGACGTTCGGCGTCAGACGGCTCCGGGATCTCGTCGACGGCTGGGGGATCGAGACGGCGTACGTCGACCACCCCACGGGGCTGTGAGGCGGGCCGGGAGCGACGCTACGCCCTTCAGGGCGCGGAGGACGTCAGAGGACGCCGGTCGTCGTTGCCGCCTCGATGGCGGCCGTCCCCTCGATGCCGTCCCCGAGGATCGTATATCGATCCCGTATCTCGTGGGCGCTCGTCATCGCCTCGATGAACCGCTCGCCGTCGATCCCGAGCCCGTCGGCGGTCGTCGGGGCCTCGATCCCGGCGAGGGCGTCCCGGACCCGGCGCCACTCGCCGCCCTCGCCGCTGTGGAGGTACTCCGTGACGATCGAGGCGACGCCGACTTGATGGCCGTGCAGCGCCGTGCCGGGGGTGAGCCGGTCTAACTGGTGGGAGATGAGGTGTTCGGCCCCGGAGGCCGGTCGCGAGGAATCCGCGATCGACATCGCGACGCCGGAGGAGACGAGCGCCTTCACGACGACCCACGCCGACTCCTCCAATCCGCGCTTGATCGAGTCCGACCTGTCGACGAGCATCTCGGCCGTCATCTGCGAGAGCGCGCCCGCATATTCGCTGTACTCGACGTTCTTCAGCCGGTGAGCGAGCTTCCAGTCCTTGACCGCAGTGTAGTTCGAGATGATGTCCGCACAGCCGGCCGTCGTCAGCCGCCAGGGCGCTGCCGCGATGAGCTCCGTGTCGGCGACCACCGCCAGCGGCGGGTGTGCGGCGACGGAGTGGCGGGTGTCACCGT
Source organism: Natronomonas salinimetallica (assembly GCF_013839515.1). Lineage (GTDB taxonomy): Archaea > Halobacteriota > Halobacteria > Halobacteriales > Haloarculaceae > Natronomonas. Next base: position 19,752 of record NZ_JACDNQ010000023.1, read on the forward strand.
CGGGGACCGATCCCCGCCCGGAGACGATCCCGTCGTGACTGGCCGCCGTCGGTACCGAAATCAGCCCACAGCCGCGCTCGTCGGCGGCCATCTTCGCGATGTCGATCGGTTTGCCGCCGCCGAGTCCGATGAGATACCCCGCGTTCGCGGCGTCGGCCGCCGACAGTACGTCCTCGACGGCCGAGAACGTCGCCGTCTCGATGGTCGTGATCGCGGGGTCGATTCCGAGCTCCCCGAAGCCCGCCCGGAGTCGATCCGCGGCCAGCGCCCTCGGCGTCGGTGTCGTGACGACGAGGGGGCGGCCATCGAGGTAGAGCTCCCCGACGACGTCGCCGATCCGGTCGAGGACACCGTGGCCGACGACGACGTTCCGCGGGAGGCGGATCCACGTCGATTTCTCGAACATACCGGCCCTGCGTGAGGCGAAGATAAAACCGTTCTCCCCCGCCGCCGCCGGGCGGTGGCTACAGAGAATACAGGAGAGAGCCCACGACTTCAGTCGTGGGAGGAGGTCAATCGACCGTCCCCAGGACGTCGAGCAACCGTTCCTCGGCCTCCCGGTCGGGGCCGTTCGCCCGGCCGCTTCGCTCGGACTCGCGGTACGCTTTGACCGTCTCGGAGAGCGCCCGCTCGTGGGGGGTCGACTCCCAGCCCAGCTCGCGGAGCTTCGTCGTATCGAGGAGATGTGGATAGCTGCGATACAGCGCGAACGCGTCGGCGGAGAGCCCGACGGCTTCGAGTTCACGATCGCTCGCGGGGACGGCCTCGACGTCGCTCCCGCAGGCGTCCGCCAGCAGCGTGATCCACTCGCGGAGGATCGGCGCGTGGCCGTCGCCGACGTTGTACGCCTCGCCCGGCGTCCCCCGTTCGGCGACGGTGCGTAGGGCACGGGCGACGTCCTCGACGTAGGCCAACTGCCACAGGGACGATCCCCCGTTCGGCATGACGATCCGGTCGTGGGTGTCGACGCGGTCGATCCAGTAGTCGAACCGTTCGGTGTAGTCGTGGGGGCCGTAGACGACCGTGGGACGGACCGACATCGCGTTCACGCCCCGATCGGCCGCCGAAACGACCGCCCGGTCCCCTTCGGCCTTCCGCGCCCCGTAACTCGCGTCGCCGTCGTCGGTCGCCTCCTCGACCGAACAGGAGCGAAGCGGCGTCTCGTCCTCGCGTTTCGGGATTCGCTCGGCGCGATACGCGGCTCCCGAGGAGACGTAGACGTACGCGTCGACGTCGGCGAAGACGTCGGTCGCGGTGTGGACGTCCCGCGGCCGGTAGGCGACACAGTCGATCACGACGTCGGGTGTGATCTCCAGGCCAGCGCGGCGGACATCGGACTCGTTCGTCCGGTCGCCCTCGATGTGTGCGACACGGCCATCGTCGGCGAACGGGTCGTCGTGTTTCCCGCGGTTGAACGTCGTTACGTCGTAGCCGGCCTCGAGCAGCGCCGAAACCGTATGCCGGCCGATAAATCGGGTCCCACCGACGACGAGCGCGTGATCGGTCATACGAGCGCTCGGGGGGCCGCGGCGAAAAGCGGTGTGGATGTGTTCGTCGGCCGTGGGCTCATCGCGCGTATCGACGCCTTCGGTCGGGATCGCCTCACCAGTACGCCTCGGGGTTGTCGAGCCACCGCCATCCGCGGGCCCCGACAGCGGCTCCGAGGAGGAGGACGACGCCGACGAACGCGACCGTCACCGCAGCGGGCCTCACGTGCGGTCCGACCGACAGCGTCGTCAAAAACAACTCGGCGACCGACACCGCACTCCAGAGAACGACGAGCCCCACGACCGCACCAGACAGCAGTTTCGTCCGGTTCATACGGATCCGTGGGCGGGACGGGACATAAAACGCACCGCTCGGGGCCGCCACGTCGATCGCCCACGGTGGGGTCTGGCGATGACCGGAGCGCCGATATGTCCGGACGGCGAAGGGCACCCATGACCACTATCGCCGTGCTTGCGGACCCGCCACGACCGGACACCGTACTGCCGGACGTCGTCGCTACGTCGCCGTTGTCGGGCGAGGAGGCCGCTTCGCTGTATACCGCCCTGCTTAAAGACACCGTCCTCGCGGTCGAACGGAGCGGCGGCGAACTCCTCGTGAACTACCGGTCCGCCGAGGCGTTCGGGCCCGACGTCGATCCGGAGGCTCGGCTCCGGTCGGTCCTCGCCGGCGTCGTCGACCCCGAGACGGTCCGATTCGAGGTCCAGGTCGGCGAGACGTTCGCCGGACGCGTCGGGAACACGGCGACACATCTGCTCGAAACCGAGGGGGTCGGATCGGTCGGAATCGCACGGCCCGAGGCGGCGCTGTTGGCCAGGACCGACATCGACAGCGCGGCGATGAAACTCCGGAGTTCGCCGGTCGTGCTTGGCCCCGCGCCGGGTGGTCGCGTCACGTACGCCGCGTTCGCCGAACCGATCGATTACGCCGACTCCTACGCGCCGCCGGCCCTCGGAACGCTGACCGACCGTGCCCTCGAAGCTGGGGTCGACGTCGAGTTCCTCGGGACGAAGCCGTATCTCGGGACGGCGGAGGACCTCGCCGAGATCGTCTTCGAGGTCCGAACCAGACGGCGCGCCGATGCGCTCGTCCCGCCGCATCTCGCCGCGTGGGTGGCCGAGTGTGATCTCACCGTCACGGCCGAGGACGGTGGGGTCTCCCTCGACCGTTGACATCCTCCGTCATACGGCCCGTCGTCGTCGCCTCCGGCGAGTACCGGTCCGGGTCGGCGTCGAACGTGATCGCCGCTCTCACATCGCCCCCGCAAACTACCGGACGCCGTCGAACAGTTTTTTATCACCAATTGATCAGGGGCATGTAACCGACCCCACCCTACTTCGCTCGGCCTTGCGGCCTCGCTCGTTGAGGGTGGGGCCACTGGCAGAGCGTCGCTCTGCCAAGGCCTCGAAAGGCGTCGCCTTTCGGTGGCTTTGATGTGGTTCTCGCCTTCAGCTGGCGCGACGGGGCGTCTTGTGCGCCCCGCCTACCGGACGCCCTTCGGGGTCGACAAACCCACCATTCGGGGCCGGGCTACTGCGGCCCATACTGCGCGCCACTTGCGGACGCACAGCACTAGCTGGCAGTACGATATGGTGCAACATAGTGGTTGCGAAAGCTCGTGTCGGCTTCCTCTCCGCCTCGAAAACTGCTGAAATCCAGCGGCCGACTCAATGTGTTCCAACTCCGCGAATCCTGATCACACGACAGATACTGCAAGAGGGAGGAGCCGTTAGCTGAAAGTGAGGGCGCTAAGCCCCCGTCCTCAAGGAGCGAGGCGAAGCCGAGCGAGTAGGGCGGGGATACGGCGCCCGCACGAGTTACAAACGCTTTCAATCAGAATTCTTAACTATCGGAGATCCGTAGGAGTGAACACATCGCATGAAGTACAGTCCACGCTTCCGACTCTTTCCAACCGAAGAGCAACGCGACGCGATGGACTGGCAGCGCGATACTGTGCGACAACTCTACAACCACGCTCTCCGCGAATTCAACAAAATACCCGAAGACGCTGGGACACTCCGACAGCGCGTCTGGAGCATCCGCGACACACTCCCCGCGTTGAAAGACTGGTGGCCCGACCTCAACAAAGTCTACTCCACCGTGTTACAGAAAGCCGTCGAGCGCATCTGGGACAATATCAACAACCTCGGGAAACTCAAAGCCAACGGCTACGACGTAGGGTCGTTGAACTGGAAGAAACCGCGTGAGTACAGGAGTTTCACGTACCGTCAATC
>NZ_JACDNQ010000024.1 GCF_013839515.1 Natronomonas salinimetallica
TGTGTGTCGTCTATAACATCAAGCGAGCTGTGAAACCGTGAATTCCACCGCAGTATGGCGATTCAACACAGCCAATGAAACCGACTCACGAGTGATCCGCCGTTCGCTCCGTCGAACGGCGTGATCCTCGTGCGTCGTGTGTACATTCTTTTGTCCGTCAGTATGAGGTCGCGTTCATACGCAGTACCTGTTGGATACCGATTTCCGCGACGTTCGCACCGTAGTTGGCGATCCGCTCGATGCTGTCCAAGAGGAGTCCGGTCGTGTAGGCGACGTCGGGTTCGCCGTAGTCGTACAGTTCGCGATCGGCGGCCTCGATGTCGCGACAGAGCGCGTCGCGTCTGGCCAACGCATCGTGTGCCATCTCTACGTCCGCGTCGGTGAGCACGACGTCGGCGGCGTCGTCGAGCACGCCTCGGGCGGTATCACCGAACTCCTCGAGAGACGGGACGAGCGCGTCGGGAATCGGGTGTTCCTCTTGATCGACGAATGCGGCCATCTTCTCTGCGTGGTCTGCGACGCGCTCGAACTGTCGGCAGGCGTAGTAGTACTCGAAGAGCTCGCTACGGGAGTTGTTCAGCTTCTCGACCTCGTGAAGGTTCTCGAGCGATCGGCGGAAGTGTCGCGTTACCATCACGAACAGCTTGTCGGCCTCGCCGTCGCGTCTGACTACGTCGTATGCGAGCTCCCGGTCTCGATCAGCAATCGCCGAGAGCGCGTCGTCGAGCATCGAGAGCGCGACCAGTCGCAGACGGAGCGCGCTCTTTCGAATATCGACGTTTTCGGCGTCGACGAGGCTTTTGACTCGCATTCGCGTGTCCGTGACTTCGAGCAGTTCGAACCCGGACAGCCCGCCGATAGCCTCCTCGACCGCTCGCTGCTGGCCGTCGGTGATGCCCGTTCGATCCGAAAGCGTGATTCCGTCGAAGCCGACGACGTAGAGAGCGATGACCTGTTGTCCGAGCGCGCTCACGTCGGTGGTCCCCACGTCGACAGTCGTGGTTCGGTTCGTCCGCTTGCCGTCGTCTACCACCTCGACAAGCAGCGACGCGTCCCCGTTGGGATGAATCGCCACCAGCGAATCCGAGTCGATACCGTATTCACGCGCCCACGGTTTCGGAAGAGAAATGGTGTAGGTGGTGCCCCCGGAGAGTTGGACCTTGCGTGTCTCCATATACGGAATCTTGACTTGTGGATAGACATGAGAGCTTATATGAGGTCTACAAAACAGTACATAGCTGTACGATCGGTATTGAGGCCCACCCTCGGTGGATACGGATCAATAGCAGTCCGAACTCTCGGGTGCGTACACCTATTTCGCTGGGCCAAGTGCGGCCGGTATGTCCCGTATGATGTGGCACCGTCCGCGAAAACGGTCCCGTCACGGCCGTGAGGCGACCATCGCACAGGTCATCGAGACGATCGACCTCATCGCACCCGAAACCAAATCCGAACTCGCCACCGAGGTGGGGCTCTCGGAGCAGTACCTCTCGGAAATCCTCCAGGAACTCAAACGCGACGGCATCGTTAAGAAGGGATACGTCGTCGACGAAAACGCACTCCATGAGCACGCGGAGTCGATCTCACAGCTAACCGAGGAGACACCCAACGACTCCGAACCGCTCCGGTCGAGGCGGCGACAGAACCTACTGGATATGCTCGAGGGACTCGATGAGGTGAGTCGGTCCCAATACGAGCATGCGAGCGTCGCCTTCGAGGGAAACGAGCCACGAGAACGGGCGACACAGCTTGAATCGCTGACCAACGAGCGCCATGCTGCAATCTTCGGGGAGCTAAAATCGTATATGTTGGCAACGGAATGGCCGGGGAACCGGATGGCATCGGACCTCGCGACAATGGCGACGAACCTGGAGATCGTGGGGGACCGGGCCTGTTTCATCGCCGATACCATCGAGAATCGGGACACGGCTGCGACCGGCATCGTCGCCAAGCGCGTCCTCGATATCTTCGATGCGGGCGAGCGGATCAACGACTGTATGCGCCGGATCCTCTTCGAGGCCGACATCGAACGTTACGAGGATCTCCGGGCCGAAGAAGACAGCGTCCACCAGGACATCAACGAACTGTTCGAACTCGTGACGGCCTACGACCCCGAAATGTACGGCTATTTGATGGGCGTCACGCGCGCGCTCGAACGCGCGATCTTCTATTGGGTTCATACCGCAGAACTGGCCGTTAGACTCCACACGGGTCGAAAGCCAGAGCACATCACACTGTGAGACAGCCGATCAGTGCTCGACTGACGCGGCCGGCGCGTACGCCTCTAGAAACGCATCGAGATCGCGGAACTCGGCTAGTCGTTCACCGAGCGTCTCGTGCTCCCAGTGCCACCACTCGGTCGCCTCCAGTCGGGCCGCGATCTCGGGGGAGAACCGCCGGTCTATCGGCTCCGCTGGGACGCCCGCAACGACGGTGTAGGGCTCGACGTCGTGGGTGACGACTGCCCCGGCCGCGACGACGGCTCCGTTGCCGACCGAGACGCCAGGGAGGACGGTTGCACTGTGACCGATCCAGGTATCGTGGCCGACCGCTACGGGCTGGTCGGCACGCCATTCGAAGACAAACTCGTCGTCCTCGTCGGCCAGATCGTACATCGCCGGCCGGTACGTGAAATGGTGGGCCGTCGGCCGGTGGATCGGGTGGTTGGTCGCCCCGAGTCTGGCGTGGGATGCGACGTTCGCAAACTTACCCACGTGAGAATAGTCGAGCTGAACGCGTTCCATCAGGTAGCTGTAATCGCCCAGCTCGGATTCCTGGAGGCGGCAGTCCTCACGGACCTCCGTCCACCTGCCGAGTTCGCTCTCGGAGATAGAGACGGGGTCGTGCAGCGTGGGTTCACAGCTGAGATCGAGCGTACGGCTGGGTCCGTGTGATTCGATGTACATCGGCTATCGTTTCCCCATCGACGATTGGACGATCTTCTTCGGGGCGGTAACGAACGCTTCGATGATGCCGGTCCGTTCGACCTCGTCACCGTCGCGGAGATACGAGCGCAGGCGCTGGCTCAGGAGTTCGACGGAGCCGGCCAGCAGGATGACCAGGATGATACACGCCATCATCTCCGTGTAATTGAACGTTCGCCGCTGGACGTTGAGTTCGAGCCCGAGCCCGCCCGCACCGATGAGACCGAGACTGATGGCCACGCGAACGTTGTGCTCGAGATCGAACGCCAGCCAGGCGATGAACTGGCGGAACACCTGACTCAACATCCCGAAGGAGACGATCTGTGATTTGTTCGCACCGGTACTCCGGATCCCCTCGATCGGACCGTCAGCGATCTCCTCCAGTTCGTCGGTGAACAGCCGTCCCAGATATCCCGTGGTATCGATCATGACCGCCAGCGTCGCGGTGAAGGGGCCAACGCCACCCAGCGGAATGAGGATGAGTACCCAGACCAGCGCCGGAATGGCGCGGATGACGCTCATCGTCAGCCGGAAGAGGAAATTAAACGGATAGGGTACGACGCGCTCGCTCGCCATCACGCCGAAAAAGAGCGCCCCGGGCAGGCCGAGTGCTGTCCCGGCGATAGCGATGGCGACGGTCACCTGGGAGGCGGCGAACAGCTCCGCTTCGAGCATGAACTCCCAGTACTGCATCACGTCGACGAACGGAAGAACGCCGAAGTACGTCGTCGGTGGGAAGTACTCCGTCAGCGCCTCGGCGAACTCCGGCAATTGGGCGTACAGCTCCGCCAGCGAGAAATCGACCGTCGTGAGACTCCACCGCAAGACGGCGACAAAGGCGACGACGCCCAGCCCGACCCAGAGCCGGCGGATCGTTTTCCGCCGCTTGATGTCCTTGAGCTTCCTATCGACCGCCGAGTCACCGGCCGCGGCGAAGCCGAGGTACTCGCGGAGTTCGTCGACCGGTGACGGCTCTGAACTCACACCTCGACCTCCAGTCGCTGTTTTTCTTCGCCGGTTTGGTCGGTGTCGGTAGCTGCGAGCGCGACCGTCTCGACGCTCCCATACAGGTCGTCGACCAGTGCCGGCGTGAGTTCGTCAGGACCGACGTCGAACATGAGCCGACCCTCCCGAAGCCCGAGGAACCGATCGCCGAAGTGGGCGGCGATGTTGACCTGATGGAGGCTCACCAGGGCCGTCACCTCGTGGACGGTCGCTGCCTTCTTGAGGTAGCCCATCACGCTCTCGGCGCTCGACGGGTCGAGACTTGCGACCGGTTCATCTGCGAGCACCAGCGACGGGTTCTGTACCAATCCGCGGGCGATTCCGACGCGCTGTTGTTGGCCACCGCTCATTTCGGAGACACGCTGGTGTGCCTCATCGAGGAGTCCCACGGTCTCAAGCGCGTCCAGTGCCCGCGTCTTCGTCTCCCTGTCTTGGCGCTGAAACAGGCTCTCGGCGGTTGAGGTGTCCGCAAGCGAGCCAGTCAATGCGTTCAGATACGCCGAGATACCCTCGACGAGATTGTGCTGCTGGAAGATCATTCCGACCTCCGGCTGGGAGCCGGAGATCGCCTCCCCGTCGAGATATATGTCGCCGCTGGTCGGTTCTGTGAGGCCATTCACGCACCGTAACAGGGTCGACTTCCCTGCCCCGGACTCGCCCAGCAGGACGACGAACTCGTCGTCGATCTCGAAGGAGACGTCCTCGAGTGCGGTTACGTCGCCGTACTCTTTTGTCAGATTCTCGATTGTCAGTGTACTCATTGTAATAAAAACACCTGTTTGGGTGGCTATCCGAGTTCGATTCCGAGGTCGTTGAGCCGCTTGATGACTGGCTGGTAGTTGTCCATCGTGGTATCGCTGAGTGTCGTAAAGGGTAGGTCGTTCTCGTTGTAGTCATCGGGCATGTACTCCCGGATCAGCTCCTCGTCGGAGTTCAAAAGCGTCTGTTCGATCTTGCCTTTCATATCCGACTCCCAGTCGCCGCGCGCGTAGATGGGTTGTTTCGGGATCGGGAACGACCACCAGAACGGCCGGAGTGTCGCGTCTTTTTGGCCTCGATTCCCGATGAACGAGTCCTCCTGTTTGACCTCTTCGGGAAGTTCTTGGCCCTCTGCGAGATAGGCCATCCCGTTGCCGGACCAGGTACAGCAGGCGCTGGCGTCGTCGTTGATGACGCGCTGGACGGCGTCCTCGTGATTCGACCAGGTGCCCTCGAAATCGACAGGGTCGCCGTCGGGCGCGTCACCGACGTCGAGACCGGCTTCTTTGAGCGCGTAGACCGCGAAGATCGAGCCACTGGTCGAAAGTCGGTCGGCGAACGCGACCATCTCCCCTTCCAGATCGGTACGTTCGTCGATCGACGAATCCGGCTTGGTGAGCATCATCGAGAAATAAAACGCTGCCCCACCCGAGACTGCCGTACCGAACAGGTCCAGTATGTCCGGCGCCGAAATGAGCGTCACGTCGTCCATCCCGATATCGGCCTGTCCGCTCTTCAGTGCGGGCCGGACCGCCGAGTAGTCCTGTGGGACCTCGACTTCGAGGTCGAGCCCATCGATCTCACCCTTGAGCATCTCGGTGACGGGTTTATATTGCGGGCGGACGTCCGATGGCGTGTCCGGCGTCAGGAGCATCGTAACCGTTTCGCCACCCCCGCTGGCACCGCCGAGACAGCCCGCCGTCAGCCCAAGTGCACCGGCACTACTTCCTGCAATGAACTGCCGCCGACTCACTCGCCCCGCGATTCGTCCGTTGTTCGGCCCCGAGACACCCGCCGCGTCAGTAACCGTCTCGTCTGAAGTCATCAGGTGAGCGAATCCAGGGGGATCGATTAACAGTTGGCCAGGTAGAGTCCGGACGCGGGGCACATCCACAGTAGACGAACGGGAGGGTCAATACCGACCCGAGCGCTATATAAACGTCCAGTCGCTCGGGGACGGACGGATGCTTCGACCACCGACCGTGACTCGATCCGTAGAGTACCCAACGAAGGCTTATCCAGTGGGTGTCGCTGTGGACAACCGAGTACATGACAGACCCACACGATCGATCGGACCGATTCGAGATGCTCGCGGCCTGCGATGCGGAGACGCTCGTTGCCCACGCTGACGCCGTCGTCGAGGGCGGCACCGAAGTCCGAATCCTGCAGGCTCCGACGCCACAGCTCGTTATGCAGCAGGTCGTCGAGCCGGTCGCACGACAGCTTTTCAACCTCGGCGAGGTCCTCGTCACCGCGGCAGAGGTCGAACTGGACGGCGAGAAGGGATTCGCGATGCGGTCGGGGAAAGCGGAGAAGCCGGCTCTGTCGGGTGCGGTCGTGGACGCGGCTATCGAAAGCGATCACCCGCGCACAGCGGAGATGGTGGCATCGCTGTCGGCGACAGCAACCGAGCGCGAACGGGAGCGACGTGAGCGCTGGGGTGAGACCCGCGAAACAACCGTCGAGTTCGAGGAGATGGAGGACCACACGTGAGATCCCTCGGCATGGACCCGGTCTACGACACGCGCGATTGCTTTCGGGCACTCGTCGCCGCGATGAGCCGCCCCGGCACCGTCTCCGAGTCCCCGACCGAGCCAGCCGATCACGCGGTACTTTCTACGCTGGTCGATCACGAGGTGACGTGTTTTACACCCGATGAGACCGTCTGGTCCGCGCTCGAGACCGAGGGACGGCTCAGCGAGGCCGACGTGGCGGCGGCAAGCATCGTCCACGCGCCCGACCCGAGCGAGTGTCCCGTACGCGACCTCGAACGCGGGTCACTCAAAGAACCGAGTGACGGGGCGACCGTCGTCTACCGGGTCGAGACGTTGATTACCGACCCCGACCCGACCGACGACGTGACGAGACTCGCGCTGTCCGGTCCGGGCGTGCCCGGAAAGCGATGGCTCGGCGTCGACGGGTTCTCCCGAGATAACGCGCGAGCGCTGGCAGATGCCCAGTCGTCATACCCCTGTGGCGTCGATGCCGTGCTAACGACCGACCGGTCGATCGCGGCGATCCCACGGTCGACCGAGTTGGAGGTGGCGTAGATGGGATACGTCGCCGTCGAGGCCGGCGAAGACGTGATCCAGCGCGCAGAGGAACTGTTCGAGAAACAGCGTGTCGTGGGCGAGAGCGACCAGATTTCGGTCGAGCAGGTCGGCGAGCAGTTCTCGCGGCTCACCGCACAGGCGATGAGCGAGGGTGGGCTGTACGCCCCGCGGCTGGCGGCAATCGCCGTCAAGCAGGCGCAGGGCGACACCGCGGAGGCAGCCTTCCTGCTGCGGGCGTATCGGTCGACGCTGGAACGGTGGGGGACGAGCGTTCCCGTCGAGACGGCCGAGGTGTTTACGACCCGGCGCGTCTCCCCGGCATACAAGGACGTACCCGGCGGGCAGGTGCTCGGCGCGACGAAGGACTACACCCAGCGGCTGCTCGACTTCGAGTTGATCGACGATGACGGGACGGACCCAACTGGCGACTGGGACGTCGAGGCGGAGGATCCCCCGCGGCTCCGGAACGTCATGGAGGTCCTGCGCGAGGACGGACTCGTCTACGACCCCGAGCGAGATCCGGACCGAGACGATGACGCGTCGTCCGGTGCGGGGACGGAGCCGTTCGACGCGACGCGGGAGCCGATTACGTTCCCGGCCCCGCGGTCAGCGGTCCTCCAGGAGCTCGCGCGTGGCGAGACCGGAGCAGTGACCGCACTCGGTTACAGCGAACTGCGCGGCTACGGCCAGGTCCACCCCACGCTCGGCGAGGTCCGGACCGGCGACCTCCCGGTGACCATCGAACACCCCTACACCGGCGACGAGGTCGAGGTAACCACCGCCGCGGTAACCGAAACGGAGTGTGTCGTTCCGATCTACGAGAAGTCCGACGACCCGCAGTTCTCCTTCGGGTACGGGCTAGTGTTCGGTCGTAACGAGCGCAAGACCATCGGGATGAGCATCCTCGATGCGGCCATCCAGCTCGACGGCGAGGGGGCGGCACAGGACGCCGAATTCGTCCTCGACGTGGTCGACGGCATCGATTCGTTTGGATTTATCGAACACCTCAAACTCCCCCACTACGTAACTTTCCAGAGCATCCTCGACCGCATCCGATCGATCCGAGAGCGGTCGGCCGCTGCTGCCGACGAGACCGATCCTGCACCCCAGGAGGTGGGCGCCGATGACTGACAAGTGCGGCGTCGCGGCCGTCGCCGAGGCCGAGTCGGTCGACGACCTGCTCGATTCGGTTACGGATGACGGGCTAACCGGTTATAACTACGCCTATCTGGACGAGCACACCAAACGCGAGGTGCGGCGGGCCACGTTGTCGGCCATTGCGCTCCCCGGCCATCAGGTCCCTTTCGCTTCCCGGGAGATGCCACTCGCTCGCGGCTGGGGAACCGGCGGGATTCAGACGTCGCTGTCGCTGCTCGGTCCCGACGATACGTTCAAAGTGATCGATCAGGGGAGCGACGAGAGCGTCAACGCGGCGAACATCCGGCGGCTGGCGGCCCGAACGGCGAACGTCGAAACGACGACCGATGCGACCGAGGCATCGGTGATCCAGACGCGCCACCGCATCCCCGAAGAAGTGCTGGACGACGACCAGATACTTGTCCTGCAGGTACCCATCACGGACCCGCTCCGGCGGGTCGACGGTAGCGACGACGCAAACCGTCGACGCCACGCACACAGCAACTACTCGAAGATGTGGGTCGCCCTCTACGAGAACGTCGTCGAGTACGGCGAGATCAAGCTCTCCTCGCGCTATCCGGTACTCGTCGGCGACCGATATCTGATGGATCCCTCGCCGATTCCACGCTGGGATGTGCCGAAACTCGACGACGCCGACAACCTCTTTTTGTTCGCCGCCGGGCGGGAGGCGCGTATCTACGCGGTGCCGCCCCACACCGAGGTCGAACCGCTGGCCTTCGAGGACCGCCAGTTCCAAGTCGAGCGATTCCCCGAGCATGCCTGTGGGAACTGCGGGAGTGAGGACACGTTCCTCACGGAGGTCGAGACCGACGACGGCGGCCGGGTCTACGCCTGTAACGACGCGTCGTTCTGCGAGAAACGGCGGGCGGATCCGTCACTGTCGAAGGCCCACCACCGAAACGGGGACGGCCACACTTGGGGGCCACCAACCGACCCGAGCGTCCCGTACGAGTCGGACGGTGATTCCGGGGAGAACCGCGGACCGGCCGGGCCCAACCGGGGTGGGGACGAGTGACGATGTTGAACGTCTCGAACGCCACGAAGATATACGGGCAGTCCTGCGGGGAGTGCATCGATCACACCGGACCCGCAGTCGGGGACAACCAGTGTCCGGTCTGTGGGAGCGTTGTCGCCTGCGCGGACGTGGACTTCGGGCTGCACGACGGCGAGGTGCTCGGTATCGTCGGCGAGTCCGGCAGCGGCAAATCGAGCCTCGCGGAGATACTGGCGCTCGATTCGGATGCGACAGCCGGCGACGTGCGGTACGATGCCTACGACGGCAATTTGCTCGAGACGGACTACCAGGCACGCCACGAGTTGCGAAACGAGCACGTCGGGATGGTTCACCAACACGTCCGTGACGGCCTCGAACTGGACTTCTCTGGTGGGGGAAATGTCGCCGAAAAGCTGCTGGCGGCGGGGTGGCGACACTACGGCGACGTTCGCGAGCGCGTCGAGGACCTGTTCCGGGAGACGGAGGTACCGGTCTCGCGGATGGACGACGCCACCGAGACGTACAGCGGCGGGATGCAACGGCGCGTCCAGATCGCAAAAGCCATCGCCAACGACCCGGGACTCGTCGTGCTCGACGAACCGACGACGGGGCTGGATGTGAGCGTTCAGGCTCGTGTCCTCGATATGTTCCGCCGACTCCAACGCGAACAGGACGTAGCGACCGTCGTGGTCTCACACGATCTCGGCGTGGTCCGCCTGCTGGCCGACCGGACGCTCGTGATGCGACACGGCCGGGTCATCGAGAGCGGACTCACCGACCGCATCATGGAGGACCCACACCACGAGTACACGCAGACACTTATCAACTCAGCCATATGATTCTGGACATCGACGCGGTATCGAAGACGTTCGAGATGCACATCATCGACGGAAAGACCGTCCCCGGTTTGGCGGACGTGAGTTTTAGTGTCGACGGCGGGGAGTTCGTCGCTGTCGTCGGTGAATCGGGAAGTGGGAAGTCCTCGCTGTTGAAATGTGTCTACCGGACATACGAACCGTCGACCGGATCGATCCGGTTTCGGACGACGGACGGTGAGGTCGACCTGGCAACTTGTTCGGATCGCGAGGTGCTCGCGGTGCGGGGCAGCGAGTTGGGATACGCCTCCCAGTTCCTCGATGAGATCCCACGGGTACCCGCGGTCGACGTCGTGGCTCGGCCCATGTGGGAACAGGGGACGGACCGTGAGGCCGCCCGTGAACGAGCACGAGAGCTGTTGGCCGCGCTCGATTTGCCCGCGGGGCTGTTCGACGCGTATCCTGCGACCTTCAGCGGCGGCGAGCGCCAACGTGTCAATTTCGCTCGGGCGATCGCTCCCAGACCACGTCTCCTGTTGCTCGATGAACCGACAAGTGCGCTCGACCCCGAGACGCGGGCCAGCGCGCTCGACCTCCTCGGTGATTACCTGCCCGCATCGACGACCGTCTTGGGTGTGTTCCACAACTACGACGTGGTCCGGCAGGTCGCCGACCGCGTACTCGTCCTCGACGACGCACGGCTCCAGCGTGTCGTCGACGTTGCAGACTACGACCCGGAGGTACTCGCATGACGACGAACCAGCACATCGAACAGTCGTACTGCCTGGCGAACGCCCGCGTCGTCACTCCCGATTCCGTCGTGGATGGGGGTATCAGAATCGAGGGAGACCGCATCGCTGCGGTCGAACCGGACGTCGATCCGGAGTACGGTGACGACGTCATCGATGCCGGCGGACAGTACCTGCTGCCCGGTCTCGTCGACCTCCACGGCGACGATATCGAACGACATCTCCAGCCCCGGAACGGAGCCCGGATAGACACCGCGATGGCGCTCGGCGCGGCGGACCGCTCGAACATCGCCGCCGGCATCACCACGAAATACCACGCCATCGCTTTCGAGAACGCCCCCGAAGAAGGGCGAACAACCGAACTCGCAGCGGAACTGACGGACGCCATCGAAGCTGCCGACTCGTGGATGGCCGATCATCGGATTCATGTCCGATGTGAGGTCACCCAGGAGGAAGCCGTCACGGCAGCGATCCATGACATACGGCGCGATGCCGTCGATCTGGTCTCGGTCATGTCTCACGTTCCGGGGAAGGGCCAGTTCGCGGACGTCGAGGCGTTCAAAGAGTACTACGAGACGTCGGACCGCCACACGGTCGAGGAAGCCGAGCGGTTTATCGCGGAACGAGCCGACGTCTCGATGGACGAGATACGCGACCGCGTCGACCGGGTCTTAGAACAGGCACGCGACGACGGTGTCGTCACGGCGTCACACGACGACGAGGATCCACAGGAGGTCGAACGCCTCCACGACCGCGGGGTCGACATCGCCGAGTATCCCATTACGCTCGATACGGCGACACGTGCACACGAACTCGGAATGACGACGGTCATGGGTGCCCCTAACCTCGTCCGTGGCGAGAGCCAGTGGGGAAACCTCACGTCGATATCGACGATCGACGCGGACGTACTGGACGTCCTCTGCGTCGATTACCATCCACCGTCGTTGTTGGCCGCTCCGTTCGTAGAAACCGGCGAACCGCTTTCGAAACGGGTCGCACGTGTGAGTAAAAACCCGGCTGACGCCGTCGGTCTGAGCGATCGCGGACGCATCGAGGCAGGGGCGCGTGCCGACCTCGTCCTCGTGGATACGGCCGAAACGCCGACCGTCACCCGCGCGTTCGTCGAGGGACGGGACGTCTACGTGGCGGAGGGCGGCCGATGAGACTCGGTGCGTCGATGGACGTGCGGTTCGGAGCGACCGTCGAGGAGTTCACCGAGCACGTCGTCGATCTCGGCCTCGATCACGTCGAATTGACGACCGAGTACCTACAGGGACATCCGGACGCACCGGATCCCGAAACGGTCGGCACGATCGCGGCGGAATACGGCGTCAGTGTCACATACCACGCGCCGTTTCGGGACTGGAACCTCGGGAGCTTCAACGATGCGTCGGCGCGAGCGAGCGCCGAACAAATAACGCGGACACTCGATGCCGCGGCGGCTGCCGGGGCCGGAGCCGTCGTCGTTCATGGTGGCTCGGTTCCGCGACGCTATCCCGACTGGGTTCGAGCAAAAGGTCGCGAAAACGCCATCGAGTCGCTACGAGCGTGTGCCGAACGGGCGGCGGACGTCGGTGTTCCGCTCTGTCTAGAGAACCAACCGTACGATGACCGACGCGAACGTCACACGGTCGGGCCGGACGCGCTGGCGGAGACGATACAGGACGTCGGGGTCGGTCCGGACGGGCTGGGAATCACGCTCGATGTGGGCCACGCCTCGGTCAACGGAAACGACTGGCGCGAGTACGTCGAGCGGTTCGGCGACCGCATCACCGTCTGTCACCTCCACGATAACGATGGGGAGGTCGACGCCCACGAGCCGCTGACCGACTACGAGCCCATCGTCGAGGCGGTCAACGCAACGTATAACGTCTTCGAGACGAAGACTACGGCCGACGTGGCAGCGTGTCTCGGGCGGGAGACGGACCGCACACCTCCGGCACAGCCATGAACTACGACACGGTGGTCCTCGATATGGACGGCGTCGTCATCGAACCGACGGACAGCGAAGTGATCCAGGAGTCGATCCTTGCGACCTTCGAGGAGTTCGGCGTGTCGTCACCACCGCCGGCGCTCGTCGACCGGCTCCTCGACCAGCAGGTCCCGGCGGACGCACTTCGGAACCAACACGATATCGACCCCGCGACGTTCTGGCGGCGGCGAGAACGGAACTCGGCGCGCGCACAGGTCGAGGTTACACAGTACGGCAAAAAATCCCCCTACAACGACGTATCGGTTCTCGGAGAGTTCCCGGCCGAACTCGGGCTGGTGAGCAACAACCAACGGATGACGGTCGAGTTCGTCGTCGACCACTTTGACCTCGATGTCTTCGAAACGGTGTACGGCCGAGAACCGACACTGACCGGTGCGAAGCGAAAGAAGCCGAACCCCTATTACCTGAATTGAGGCGCTAAGGCCCCTTCCTCAACGAACGAGCGAAGCGAGTGAGTAGGGAGGGGATACAGCCTTCACAAGAGCGAAGCTCTTGTGCGCGGACGAGACGCTTAATGGTCAAGATAATTTTTGCAAATAGGGACCCAGGAATTTGTCGATCCAAGATTTAGCAAATCCAAGTCTCTTCGTGAACTTCTCGAAGAG
>NZ_JACDNQ010000025.1:0-5850 GCF_013839515.1 Natronomonas salinimetallica
TTCCCCTTCATCCAGATGCCGGACAATCTCGATCCGACGATCTCCACTCATTACCTTCCAGTCTCATTCCATGCCCATAACTTCCGTCACTCATTAGGCCGTGCGATCGAGTGTGTCTCGTCTTCCGATCTCTACTATCAGTATCAGTATCAGTATCAGTATCAGTATCAGTATCAATGAAGTGAGTCAGCACCCGTGACGTCGACGCCTCGGAACCGGTCGAAGACGTATATCTCGAGTTGCTCGCCGCGGGCAAAGAGACGGAGTATGCAACACTTCGGGATCGCCCCCGGCGCGACCGTCCCGGACTGGGCCGAGTAGTTCTCTCGGCCGGAATCAGGCCATCTCGTGGATGTTCTCGACGACTACGTCGGCGTACTCGCTGGTCGCGAGTTTCTCGGCGTCCTCGACTTGCCGTTCGATGTCGTAGGTGACCTTGCGGTCGACGATCGCCTGTTCGACGGCGTCGCGGACGAGGTCGGCGGCGTCGTCCCAGCCCATGAACTCGAGCATGATGCGGCCCGAGAGGATCATGGCGGTGGGGTTGACCTTGTCCTGACCGGCGTACTTCGGCGCGGAGCCGTGGACGGGTTCGGCCAGCACGCGGCCGTCGCCGAGGTTGATACCCGGCGCGATGCCCAGGCCACCGATCTGTGCGCCACAGGCGTCCGAGAGGTAGTCACCGTTGAGGTTCGGCAGCGCCAACACGTCGTATTGGTCCGTCCGGGTGAGGATCTGCTGGAGCATGTTGTCGGCGATGCGGTCGTTGACGACGACAGCGTCCTCGGGCTGTTCGCCGCCGCGCTCCTCCCAGAGGGTGTCCTCGGTGATGACCTCGTCGCCGTACTCCTCCTCGGCGACCTCGTAGCCCCAATCGCGGAAGGCGCCCTCGGTGAACTTCATGATGTTGCCCTTGTGGACGAGCGTAACGGAGTCGCGGTCGTTCTCGAGGGCGTAGTCGATCGCCTTACGGACGAGACGTTTCGTCCCGAACTCGGTGATCGGCTTGATACCGATGCCGACGGGACCGTCGTGGATGGTCGAATCGAAGCCCATCTCCTCTTCGACGAACTCCTTGACCTCCTGGACCTCGTCGGTGCCGGCCTCCCACTCGATGCCGGCGTAGACGTCCTCGGTGTTCTCCCGGAAGGAGATCATGTCCATCTGCTCGGGGCGCTTGACGGGCGAGGGGACGCCGTCGAGGTGGTAGGTCGGGCGGATGTTCGTATAGAGATCGAGTTTCTTTCGCAACGCGACGTTGAGGCTCCGGAACCCGGCCCCGACGGGCGTCGTCAGCGGACCCTTGATCGAGACTTTGAATTCCTTGAGCGCCTCGACAGTCTCCTCGGGAA
The DNA here is from genome assembly GCF_013839515.1 of Natronomonas salinimetallica. GTDB lineage: Archaea > Halobacteriota > Halobacteria > Halobacteriales > Haloarculaceae > Natronomonas. The sequence continues at coordinate 1,353 of NZ_JACDNQ010000025.1, forward strand.
GGTTCTCGTCGTAGCGCTCGCGGGCGGACTCGCCGGCATAGACGCGCATCCAGTTGATATCGCGACCGGTCGCCTCCGCGGCGGCCTCGAGGACCCGCTGGGCCGCCGGACCGACGTCCGTTCCGATCCCATCGCCGTGGATGATGGGGATGATCGGATCGTCCGGTACGACGAGTTCGTCGTCCTCCGTTACGTCGATCTTCGAGCCTTCCGACGGCACCTCGATTTTGTCGTATTCCATACCGAACGGTTTTGCACGGCCCCGTCAAAGGCGTACCGCTATCGCGGCGAGTCCATCATGAATAATGGGGCAGAAACGGGTGGCGGTCGGGGGGCACCGCAGTTTCGCCCGGAGACGGCGACCGCCCTCGTCCGAACCGGGCGATGGAGCCGACGTTTTATACCACAGAGCGCCCCAGACCAGATATGACCCTCGACCCGGTCCACTTCGACGGGATCGCCCGGCTCGCGGGCCGGATCAGCCAGCGCGTCGACGCGACGGAGCACGAGGCCGTCGCCGGGACCGTCTTCGAGGAGTATCTCGACCCGCTGTGGTACGACGGACGGCGAATCATCGAACCGATCGGTGACGTCCGACGGCGGCGCGTCGACGTCGCGGACGTCGCGTTACAGGAGCCGCCGTTCCCGACACAGCACGGACTCGATTCCGGGACGATCAATCCGACGACGTTCACCAACGGACTCGTCCTCGACGTCGCGCAGGCGGCGATGGCGGCCGTCCCCTCGGACCTGGAGCTCCACCGATCCCGGTCGGTCGTCACGACGGCACACTCGAACGATCCGACGGTCGACTGCGGGGAGGAGGAGTGGACACCGTTCGACGGCGGGTACTCGCGGGGACGGATACTCCAAGCGCCCCGCGTCAACCGATACGAGGAGGCCGTCGTCCACGCACTGTCGTTGTATCTCGCCGAGGTCTCTCACGCCGCCCTCAAGGCCGAGGTCGTCGACGACCTGTTGATCCTCGACGGGCCGATCTACCCCAAGGGGCTGCTCGCGTGGGCGGATCGACACCCGGAGCTCGCGGAGTTGCTCGTCGAAGAAGAGCGCCCGCGGGACGTGATCGGCCGTTATCTCGGGCTCGTCGAGCGCTTCGCCGACCGCGGCATCCCGCTCACCGGGTTCATAAAGAACGGCAGTTCGAAGGCGATCACACGGGCCGTCCGAAACGAAACGCGCGCACCCTGGGTCGACGACGCGGCGTTTTTCGAGCGCGTTCTCCGTCGGACGGACGGGAGCGGCGAGTTGCTGACCGACGAGCTGACGTTCACCAACTGGTTCGTCTCCAGGTGCGGCGTCGACGGCCCCCTGTCGGCCGACGGCGACGCGATCGGTTTGGAGCGCTCCCGTCCCCTCGAGGACTACGAGGTGACGTTCTTTTGTGTGTACGACCCTCGAAGCGAGCTCCTGTTCCGGGTCGAAGCCCCCGCGGTCTTCACGCGGGACCCGGAGACACGGGAGGCGTTGACGACGCAGTTCCTCCGGGACGTCGCCCACGAGGGGGGGCCGCCACTGGCGGTCGCGAAAGCCGACGAACTGGCCCGGATCGGCCGCGACGAGAAGGCCGCGTTGATCCGGGCGATAGAACAGCGCTTCGGGGCCGACCGCGACCGGGGCTACGACGACGAGCGGTGGGGCCTTCTCGCCTGATCGGCCGCCGGTCACGCGGTCGCGTCGTCGGCGACCTCGACGGCGACCGCGACGTCGGTCTCCGCGACGCCGAGTCTGGCGAACTGCGTTCGGATGTGCGCCTTCGCGGCCTCGATCGCCCGCTCGCGGTCGGCGAAGCCGCGCGGCATCGGGGACTCGAAGGCGATCCGTATCTCCTCACCGTCCAGCCGCTGGAGTTGCCCGCCGCTTTCGACCTGATAGAACGCATCACACACCCACACGTACGGCGCGTCGTCGTCGGGCGCGCCGCGGAACGTCGGTGGCTCCTCGTCGGGTTCGTACAGCGTTCCGGTCAACGCCGTGCCGCCCGCCGAGCCGCGGATCCGGAGCATACCGACTCTACGCGGACCGTAAATAAAAGGGACGTGGCGGATCACCGGATCCCGACGTCACGGACGTCGCGGACGTTGAGCCCCGTCCGTGCCCCGTTGTGGCGGTACTCGACGTAGACGAGTCGGTCGTCGTAGGCATCGAGCGGCAGCAGGTACGTCGACTCCTCCGTGAACCCCAACCAGAACACGATGTCGGAGTCCCCCGGCGTGTCCTCGATGATCCGGATCTCGACGACGTCGCCGTTTTCGCCGCGCTCTCTCGTCTCGCATACCTCGCCTTTGAGACGGCGTGAGGTCTTTCCGACGGAGACGAACAGGTTCACTATCGCACCCACGCAGACGTCGCGTAACTCGTTTGGGACCCGTAACATACCAGTTGTGCGAACCGCCTCTATCGGATCTGCGGCGCGGATCCTTTTTATATCTCCGTTCGACTCGGTCGCTGATACGGACCGTCGTAGTCGGTGCATGCGGCGAATCCGAGCGCACAGCCACGGCTCGTCCGCTCCGCCGTCGTGTGGACGGTCGTCGTCGGAGAACGGTTACCGTCCGCACCGGGCCGGCGGTGACCGCCCCATCGGTACAACGGTCCGTATCGGGGATCGCACCCACGGAACGGGGCCGTACGGAACTACTGTCCACCGTGGCGGGAATGTTGCGTCCGGGGAATCTTAGACCGGCTGAGACTCCCACGGAGGAAACCGCGCCGTTCACGGCGCGGAGGATGTCATGACCGACAGGCCGCGCCGAGGACCGACGCCCGCCTGCTGTCGACGCCGTCGGCCGGAGCCCGTCGCAATATCCCCGGAAACCAATGATTGAAGTGCGATATCTGGCATCATAGCACATAATGAGTGCGAATCACACACCCGTCGAGGAAGTGATGTCACGGACGCTCGAGATCATCCCTCCGGAGGAGCCCATCTCGGAGGCCGCCGCGGAGATGCGGGACCGCAGGCTGGGGGCGTTGCTCGTGCCGACGGCTCCGCCCGCGATCGTGACGAAAAACGATATTCTCGACGCCGTCGCGGCCGAAAGCGATCCGGCGACGACCCCCGTCGAGGCGATCATGACCCAGCCCGTCGAGACCGTCCCGCCGGACTGTCCGCTCGGCGAGGCCGCCGCGATGATGACGACGTTCGGCACCGATCACATCCCGGTCGCCGCCGACGACTTCCTCGGGATGGTCTCGATGGCCGACGTCACCGAAGGTGATCGGTAGGGGCGGATAGGCGCCGTCGGCTCCCCGCTCGCGACCGGAATCGCCCGTCAGGATTAGCTGAATTGAGGCGCTAAGCCCCCTTCCTCAGCGAGCGCCGACCGAATGGGAGGCGCGAGCAGGGAGGGGATACAGCGTTCACAAGAGCAGCTCTTGTGCGCGGACGAGACGCTCCGCGTCTCGTTAACGCCGCACGGGTTCCATACACTGTTCGACAGCAGGCCCACAGGTCAACGCAGTCGCAATGCTTTTGTGCATATAGTATATAGTATGCATACGGTGAAACGGACCACAATCACGCTCCGGGAGGACCAACATGAGTGGATTCAGGAACACCACCTGAATCTCTCGTCGTTTATCCGAGAGCAACTTGACGAGTACATCGAGGAACACGAGTAGCGCCATGTACTACGCCTACAAGTACCGTCTCAAGCCGTCCGACGCCCACCGTGAGGAGTTGGACCGCCACCGAGACATTTGTAGGCAACTCTACAACCACACGCTCTACCGTCTCAACGAATACCAAGACGAACACGGTGAACTGCCGTCCATGACCTCCCTGCGGTCGGAACTCCCCGACCTCAAGGAGTGGTGGGACGACCTCTCCGACGTGTACTCGAAGGTTCTCCAAACCGTCGTAGAACGGCTGTTCGACAACCTCAAAGGCCTCTCCAAGCTCAAGGAGAACGGCTACGGCGTCGGTCAACTCAAATGGAAGCCGCCACGAGAGTTCCGCAGTTTCACCTACAGCCAGTCTGGCTTCAAGCTCGACAAGAAGGGCGGTCAGACTGTCCTGTCACTCTCGAAACTCGCGGACATACCGATTCGGCTCCACCGCGCCATCCCCGACGACGCCACACTCAAGCAGGTCACGGTCAAGAAGGAACCGACGGGCGAGTGGTTCGCCACCTTCGGCGTCGAAATGGACCGCGAACCACCCGAACCGCCTGAGAACCCCGAGAAGTGCGTCGGTATCGACGTGGGGATTCTCACGTACGCCCACGACACCGACGGCGCGGCGGTCGGGTCGCTCGACCTCTCAGACGAACGCGACCGCTTGGAGCGCGAGAAACGGAAGCTCTCGCGCAAACAGCACGGGTCGAACAACTACGAGAAGCAACGGCGTCGAGTCGCGGAGTGTCACGCCGACCTCCGACGGAAGCGCCGCGACTTCTTGCACAAGCTCTCGGCGTACTACGCTCGGGAGTACGACCTCGTGGCGGTCGAAGACCTGAACGTGAAGGGGATGATGGAG
>NZ_JACDNQ010000025.1:5975-13168 GCF_013839515.1 Natronomonas salinimetallica
TGAAGGAACGCACTTCGTCGCGGTCAACCCGAGAGGGACGACTAAAGAGTGCGCGTCGTGTGGTGTCTCAACCGACAAGCCGTTGTGGGTCCGTGAACACTCCTGTCCTGCCTGCGGGTTCGAGGCGGACAGGGACGCGAACGCGGCGTGGAACATCCTTTCTCGCGGCCTCGAAGACGTAGGAGTGGGACACTCCGAATCAACGTCCCCAGAAATCTTCGAGTTCTGGTGTGCGAACGAATCGCAGGGCGATTCGTTAACGCCTGTGGAGACTGCGCTCCCTGTGGATACACCTGTGTCTGCAAAGCGCGTCGTGGAAGCAGGAAGCCCTACCCTCAAGGAGCGAACGGCGTCAGCCGTGAGCGAGTAGGGTAGGGTAGTTCACTCGCCTCGCTCGGGGTTTCGCGCTCGGTGTTCGCTTATCAACTGGTCGATCTCGGCGGCCTTTCGCTCGCGTCGCCGCTCTTCGGCCCGCTCGTGCCATGCCTGGACGACCGCTTCGACCTCGCGCTCGCGGGCGACGGCGAGTTCATCGACCTCCTGAATCGCGACGTCCGCCGCGGGGCCGACCGGGATCTCGCGATCGAAGAGGACCTCGTCGGCCTGCTCGGAGAGCCCGCCCGCCCGCAACACGACGCGCGGTTCGTATTCGGCTAACCGTTTTGCGGTCTCGTGGCCGGCCCCGCTCGCGTCTCGGAGATAAACCACGTCGTCGGGGGCGATGCCGTAGGCGTCGTCGGCGCGTTCGATCGCGTCCTTCGTGAACTGCTCGACCGGCTTGATCGGAACGAGCCCGCGCTTTTTTTCCGCCACGTCGGCGAAATCCGAGTGATCGAGCTTCCAGAGCTCCTTGAGCCGCTCGAGTTTGTCCGCCAGCCGTTCGTTCGCCTCCTCGGCCTCGGCGAGTTCGCGTTTGAGCCGCTCGGTTTCGCGTTCGAGCCGGGTCACCTCGCGGCGCTCCCGTGCCTCGCGGCGTTCCTCGCGGCGGGCCGCAGAGAGCTCCGACTCCAGCTCCTCGATCCGGTCGTCCTTCCGTGAGACGGTGTCGTTGAGATCCGATACGTGCGATTCGAGCCGCTGGACGCGGTCCTCGAGTCGCTTGATCCGCTTTTCCTCGTCGGTACGCTCGCGGGGGTCGTGTGTGGTCTCCTCCGCGTTCTCCCCGTCGTCGTCGCGCATCGCTTCGAGGACGGCCTCGACGCTCTCCTCGCCGGAGACGACCCGCGCGATGACCTCCCCGCGCTCGAACTGCGGTGGGACTTTCTGTCCGATCCGATCGAACTGGTCCTCGTGGGAGTCGAACGCGAAAAGCGCCGCCGCCATCGCGTCGCGTTCGTGGTCGTTGTCGTAGGCCTCCTCGCGTGTCCGGTGGAGCTTCTTGTCGATGGAGAGATCCCGATCGGGGATCCACCCGGCGGCGTCGAAGCTCCGACGGATCTTCTCGACGGTCTCGGGCATCGGTTCGACGTCGGCTGCGACGATGACCGGCCGGCCGTGCTCGATGATCCACTCGATCACGTCGGCGGTATCGGCCGTCCGACTCGACCACACGTCGAGGACGGCCCCCTCGAGATCCGTCACCCCCACGGCGGTCGTCGTTCCGGGATCGATCCCGACGATGACGTGGTCGCGACGCGTCGCAAGCGGCCGGTACTCGATTCCGTCGCGGCGTTCGCGCTCGATCTCTATTCTGGTGTCGCCGGATCGGTGCTCCGAGACCGGCAGTTCGGCGGGCGTCGCCTCGACCTCGAAGCGTGCCTGCGAGTAGCCGCCGTACTTTTCGGTCACGTCCCGTTCGTACTCCAGGGCCGCCTCGTCGAGTTTTGATTCGACCTCCCTGGCGGTCGTCTTCACGGAGCCGTGGATCCGGCGGGTAAACCGGTCCTCGCTCCAGCCGCCGCTCCCCGTCGAACGGCCCCGCGAGACCTTGATTTCGGTCGTGTTCCGAAAGGCCGAGACCTCGTAGCCGACGTTTCGGGCGGCGAGTCGAGCCGCCGCCTCGGCCTCCTTCATCGGTTTTTTGCCGTACGGAACGCCGTGACGGGTGGCGACCCGCGAAAGCGGCTCCGGGCGCTCGTCGCCGGTCACCTGGACGAGTTTCGTCTCCGAAGGCAGCCCTCGAAGGAACCGGACCAGCCCGGCTTTGTCCTCGGCCAACTCGAAGGTGTTGTCGGTCGCTACGATCGCCGGCTCTTCGCTCTCGATCCGGCGGTGGAGCTTTCGCAGCGAGATGACGTCGCGGTCTATCGTCTCCCCGTCGTACGTGACGATGGCGTAGGAGGGAGCATCGCCCCGAACGTCGCCGCTTTGGATGTCGACGCCGAAGATACGGTCGTTCAGGGCGCTCGTTCGCGTGCTCACACGACGGGATACGCTGTGAGCGTTGATAAATCCCGTGACGGAACCGGGGTGTCCTGTTGGACCTTGGGAGCGTCCGCCCGCGGAAAGACGACCCCTCGGACCGAGCAGGGGCTGTCGGATCGGATGCGGTGGGACTGGGATTTGAACCCAGGAGGCTTGCGCCACCTGCTTTCAAGGCAGGCGCAATGGGCCGCTCTGCCATCCCACCTGTAAACGAGTTGACAATTAGGCCTGAGTCATGTGATTTTCGACGCCTTCTGGAACAAACGTCATGTCCCAAACAAATGCCATTGCGGTTATATTGAACCACGCTGGGAGCATCGAAATCACACTCATTGGAGCCTATAACCATGTCTAAGCCCAACAAATATGAAAATGTCGTCTTACTCTTCGACACCGTGTCATAGAATACGTCTCACACCCTCTGCCTGACGATTATACAGCGCTCAATTCGCGTATGAGCCTGTAGTTTCGCCAGGCGTTGGCTTTGTTCAATACATATGCCATGAATAATACCTGTTGAGAACTACTGTATGACACGCTCACTACTATTGTACCTCTTGCGTGACCTCAGAATACTTCAAGATAGTCCTCAATTACCTCACGCTCTTCGTCTGTGAGGTCGAACAGGTCGTACACCGTTTGGTCGATCTCTGCTTCGAGATCTTCGACGCTTGCCTCTTCGACGGTTTGCCGGTCAGATTCAAGCGCTTCAATAAGCTGTTCCACACCGTCCTGAGACTGTGGAATCGGAATCGTCTGTTCTTCTCCCTTCTTCACGTTCCGCCCATCGACGGCGGCGTGGACATACTGCGACCGAAGCTTTCGCTCCTTTGAATCGCCTCTGTCCATTAATGGATCAGTTATTTCGTCAGAACGGCCAGCAGTTACGGTGAATCGATCAGTACCTAATTCCTGAATAGTAGCTTTCACTGGGTAGCGTCGCGTTTGCCACTCGTACTCGATATACTCAAGATCGCCTGTAAATTCTCCTAAGTAAGCTTCGGGGAAACGACGAGTTTTTGTATCTTTTTTTAATACTCTACGGATCTCATAAACAGATCCAGATACTCTGTTCCCTGATTCACTCGAAATAAATGGGATTTGGTTGATATAGCGAGTCCGATACGCGTAGTATGCTTTAATAGGTGAAAAGGACTTGATTGAGGAGATATGCTTGAGATAGTATTCAGAAATATTAGAATTAATGTATCCGGATGTAAAGTTACTTTTATCTGAATAACTGCTCTTAAGGGCTATCCCATATCCACTAGCGAAGTGCCAATTTCCGTCGTCAGGAATGAATTGTGCGGAGTCCGAGAATTCTTTTCCGATGAGTTTCGGCTTTTGAAAACGGCTCAGGTTCTGTGGACGTGCAAGTTTATACCAATTATCTGAATTTTCAAGCGTGCCACCTTCTCGACTTTCAAGCTCATCACGGTGAGAATTGAGGTATTTCCAAGTCAGCGGCAAATCTTCTTTTAATATATCTGCTGATATAAGTTCATTCTCTGAATTATATGGAATAAGCAGATGTTTTCCACCCCAATTTGCTTCCCATCTGCGGAATGAATCTCGCTCTAACCAAGGACAGAGCAAATCGGATTCAATCTCGTATGTTTGTTCGGAACCTGTAGGTTGAATCATGATCGTGTCTCCACCGGCTTCGGGAGGGATGCGATTCGCATTAACTGGCTCAACGATAAAGATCCCGTTCGCTCCGGTTCGAAGCCCCTGAAATACTGCGTCGGTAATCTCTTCAATAGTGCGATCGGATTTTCTCCCTAATTTCTTGAAGACTTCATATTCTTTAGGAGGCATCAACGTCCAATCCCCATCAGTTAACTCGGATTGGGGGAATCGAAATACATCAACATTGGAATCAGTATATCGCGTACTTTTTCGACTTTCAGTAGCTGAGGTCATTATTCGCTCCCCGAGGTCGTCGGGCGCTTCAGAATAGTCTGCCCGAACTCGGATACATGATATATAGTTGTTATTTGCTGTCTCGGAACCGTTTTGAAGTAGAACAATGGCAGGATAATTTAATGCATCTTCAAATACGCCGGCACCACGGAAGTTGAATACTTCTTTAATCCTTGTTTCATTTCGTATAATATTACGTAGATTTTCCCCATCCTCAGCCATCATAAATTGACTTGGTGTAATATATCCTAATTTTCCTTCGTCGGCTAACATATCTATTCCTCTTTCATAAAATAGATAATACAGATCATATGCTCCATCAGTAGAACGATATAGCTGGTTAATATACGCCTGCTGTGAATCTGATACTCTTTGGATTCGTACGTATGGTGGGTTTCCAACCACGTAGTCATATGTCATATAGTTCTTTACAACAAGAGATAGAACCGTATCTTCGAACATCTTAAATAAGCGACCATCACCGTGGTCTTCTCGTAGATATCGAACTGTACCGAGAATGTCGTCCACGTACGGTTCGAAAAACTCCTCGATACCTTCGTACTCGCGGGTCGTATAGCGGTGAATGCCTTCTTTGAGTCCCCCACCGTATTCCCACCAGCCCTCTCGCATATGGAATTTCACCACGTCCAGCACGCCTTGGAGAGCCGCATAGTACTCTCCGAAGTTCCGAACTCCGGCATTTATTTTCGCTGTGTCGTACTTCGGCATCCGAACTCGTTGAACGAGAAACCCGTCGTCAAGTTCAGAGTCAGTCACCTCACCCTCCTCCACCTCGATAGGGAGCGGTACGGGGATCTTTACATCTTGGCTGTCCTCCGTTACCGAATCCAACGTCATCTGCGTCTGCCCCTCATCTCCAAGGTCGATACCTGTCAGTTCCCGCTCATTCCGCAAAGAGTCAGTCCGGAAGATTGGCAGGCGGCGGATAGTGAAATCTTCAGTCTCCCGTTTCGCATCCCGGTACTCCGGGAGAATAGCGACCATAAACCGAATCTGCGCCATCAAAACGGCGAATGGATGAATGTCGAGGCCGACGATATGGGGTCTTGTGCAGAGTTCGGTGAGGTGTCCTGACCAATCTGGATCGTCGTTATACCGGCGTACATCTTCGAGATAGCGATTGACGGCTTCAACAAGAAACGTACCGGAGCCGCAGGACGGATCGATAAGGCGTTCCTGTGAGACGCCGACGTTGTAGTCCACTCCATTAATAATGTAGTTGACGACTGGCTGAGGAGTGTAGAACTCCCCGAGGGCTTTCCGCGTCTCCGGGTCAAAGTACCGCTGGTAGAGATTACCAAGCGGGTCGCCCTCAATATGGGAGAAATCGAACTTCAGCACGGCGAAAGAGACGTGAGCAATAGCGCGACTGAACCGCTCACGGGTGGCTGGGCTTACGCGGCTCACGTCGCTCCCTTCTTTCGCCACGTCGCGGAAACGGTTGTATGGATTGTCGTGTTGGCTGGCGGTTTGCTCACCATAGCCGTCCGTCCACCAAATGAATATGTCGTCTTCGAATAGACTCTGGACGAGCTGGTTCCGCATATCCTCGATCATCCCGTTGGCTGCGACGGGATAGGCATCGCGGTCGATGTTCCCTCCAAAACCACCGAGTTCGTCGAAGTACCGGCGAAGTCCTTTGCTGTTCGGGAAGAAGTCGTGATCGTCGGTAGCTTTCGCTAAGAGAAGTCGTGCCAGAAGCGCGTGACCGGATTCCAGACAGAACATGAAGTCATGGAGTGACTGTCTCCCATTAACGAACGGTTCCCATGAGTCGGGCGTTTCATCGGGTGTACTCGCGTAGCTGGCTTCCCAGAAGTCGTATGCCCCCTTGACGAACTTCGCTTCCTGTTCATCGCGGAGTTCTTCGAGCAGATCCATCATCGCCGTCACAAGGTCAGCAAACGGACTGTCTTCCTCCAAGCGGAACGTCTCAAAGAAGTGTTCTCTGCCGAGTTCGCCGTCGAGTTCTACTTCATCGAGGCGGCTGAGGAAAGCTGTGACACTCTCGGGATCAGTTATGTCCCATTCGGGCTTTTCGAGGGCGGCTTCGAGATCGGCGGCGTCACTCCCCGTTGCATCTCTGGGGGAGATAGTGAGAAGACGAGTTCGTCCATCACGTCGGTAAAGGCGGATTTCATCGCCATTGGTCAGAACACCGTAGTCGGCCTTGAGTTCCTCCACGTAGTGGAACAGTTGATCTTCGTGAGGACCGAGGTCACGGTCGGTGGTCTTGAATTCGTAGACTGCGGTGACGGACTCGTTGTTGTCAAGAGTGACGTAGTCGGGACGGCGGTTATCAGGAAGTGTCCACTCACTTCGGAGGTCGTGACCCGCTCCCTCGTAGCCGAGAACCGTATAAAAATTTTCGTTGAGAAAGGAGTTCTCTACATCCTTCTCACTCATGTCATCATCAAGTCGGGATGCGATCCCGTGGAGGGCATCGAGAATCGCAGACGTATCGGACATATCCCCTCTGAAACAGCCACTGATAAAAAAAGTGTACCCTGATCGCCTCACTCAATTGGTGATCGACGATTTCGTTGACAGAAATCAATGAGTTCGCCACTATCGAGTTCAATACGGCATAGTTCATTGTCGGTATTATCTTCCGTTATGCTCCCAGCGTCATCGACTAGGATGGAGACAACTGTCCCATGTTCTCATTCTGACAGGTATGGCAGATATTTGTGACTGATCCCTCTGGTTTTTCCAAGGAGCAAGTGTTGTCGTTAGCGCCACATCGAAGACAGGGTTCCTCTGTCTCTCGTACGATTGGCATAATGCGAGTGAACTACCCCTGCCTACTCGCCCGCTGTCGCGGACTCGTTGAGGCAGGGGCTTCCTGTTTCGACGACGTTGTCAGACTGCGTCTGACAGCCTGT
>NZ_JACDNQ010000026.1 GCF_013839515.1 Natronomonas salinimetallica
GCCTTTCGAGGCCTTGGCAGAGCGACGCTCTGCCAGTGGCCCCACCCTCAACGAGCGAGGCCGCAAGGCCGAGCGAAGTAGGGTGGGGTCGGTTACGCGTGCAGTCCACGCACCGGCCTCGGCAGCACTGATGCCCGGGATGTCGCTCTAGTCGGTGTTCTCGTGCTCGATTAGCTCCGTGAGATCGAGGTCTGCTTCCTCGTTTTCGGGGCTCGATTCGTCCGTCGTGCCGGAATCCTGAAGTCCGGTGGATGTCTTCATTGACATGCTTCCTTGCCTGGAAGCACGGGGTCGGTGTCTTCAACAACGGCCTCATCTTCTGCGAGGCGTACCACGCTTTACATTACGCGAGAACGTCGAAGGAGTCATCAAGAGGTTTGAGAAATGGCACGGAGTGAAAGACAGGAACGACCTGTAAGCGACGAAGAGTTCGAGTCGATGCCCGAGCGCATCAGCAGCCACTTCGACCGGGTACGCGACCTGGTAGAGCAGGAAACCGACGACTCCGACGCCTGAGCGCAGCCCCCCGAATGAAGAAATCGTATTACGACGATCAGGCCAAAAACGCCGAGATAGGGATCGCTGCGACCGTTCACCGCTATAGTGATACTGTCGGACGTAATTTCGTGAATACCTGAATCGTTCAGATAGACGAAACCGTACTGTGACACGACGCTCAGAGATTTTCGATTCAAGTAGTTACGTCCGACAGTATGAACATCGCAACTATGTACACATCGATCGCACTGCCGCCGTGCGATCGAGTGTGTCTTGTCTTCCGATCTCTACTATAGGGCCACACTTCGTGGCAACCACTACGAGATGCTCACGTACGGGGACCCCCGGATAATACGACATCGACGGGCCAAGCATACGTCGACGCTTCGATCGGGAGCCACGTTCGTACTCGTTCCACCGTGGTGGTGGGTGGTCTCGAGCACTGACCGTCGGAAGATTGTTCCGCCCCACCCGTGGCCTTATCCGAACACTACGACTCGGACAGCACACATATTTTTGTCGTGGCGTCACATACCGCGGGTATGGAGTTCGTTATTGTCGGTTACGGCCGGGTCGGCGCTCGCACGGCTGACATCCTCTCGAGCGAGGGCCACGACGTCGTGATCGTCGAACTCGAGGCGCCGAAGGCACAGACCGCCAGGGACGACGGCCACGAGGTCGTCGAGGGCAACGCCGAGGACGAACGGGTTCTCGACGAGGTCGGCCTCGACGACGTCGATGCCCTCGCGGCCCTCACGGGTGATTTGAACGTCAACTTCACCGCCTGTATGATCGCGAACGGCCGCGACTGCCGGACGGTACTCCGGATCGACGAGGACTACCGCGAGGAGATCTACCGGAAGTACGCGGCCGACGTCGACGAGGTCGTCTACCCCGAACGGATGGGTGCCGCGGGCGCGAAGACCGCGCTTCTCGGCGGCGATCTGAACGTACTCGGCGACCTGACCGAACACCTCACGGCCACGACTCTCGACATACCGGCGGGGTCGCCGGCCGTCGGCCGCCGCGTCGTCAATATCGACCTCCCGGGCGGCGCTCGGCTGTACGCCCACGGCCGCCGCCGCGAGCCGATGACGATCCCGCTCCCGCAGACGGAGATCAAACCCGGCGACCGGGTCGCGCTCGTCGCCGAACAGGCGAGTCTGGACGAGATCAGGTCCACGCTGCACGGGTAGGGGGCGCGAGGCGAACCGTCTCCCCGCGGAGACGGAACGCCCGACGTGGCGATATCCGGCGGTTTCAGCGTGTCCTCGCCCGACAGGCGAACGTCTCGGTTCGCGTGACGGCGTGATCGACGACGAATCCGCCGTCGCTCAGCGCCGACACCGCGTGTCCGAGACCGTGACGCTCTTCGAGGGGTGGTCCGTCCTCACCGCGGCCGTCCCGCGTCCAGTCGACGATGACGATGCGACCGCCCGGCCGGAGGACGCGGGCGATCTCCTCGGTCGCCGCCGGACCGGAGAACTCGTGGTACGTCATCGTCGAGAACGCGGCATCGATCGTTTCGTCACCGAAGGGCAACCCGTCGATCGGGGCGGTGACCGTCCTGACGTTGTCGGGAACGCCGTTCTCCTCGTAACGTTCGTGCATCTCCGATTGGACATCGACGGCGTTGACGGTTTCGGCATACGGGGCGATGAGATCGGTGTAAAAGCCGGTCCCGCTGCCGAGATCCGCGACCGTTTCCGTCGGGGCCGGGGACAGAAGCGACACTAACTCCTCGCCGGAACACCACCGATACCGGGACGCGTCATCGAGTTGGTCGGCGCGATCCGAGTCGAACGTGTGAAATCCCATACCCGGCGTAGCGGGACGGACGGTATAAGCGTGGTTGATCCGGTGGTCGGATCCCTATCGGCTCCACGGACGGTCGATCCCCTCGCGGCGACCGTCGAGGACGGCGAAACGCTCCCCCCGGCGCTCCTCGAGGCACGCGAGCAGCCGTTCGGCCCACCGGAGTTTCCGTGCCTTCTCGGGGCCGACGGAGGGGTCATCGAACGCCCACCCGGGAAAGACGAGCCGTCCGGCCCCGCAGGCATCGGCGAGAAACGCCGCCCGGTCGCCGTCGGTGAACCCGCCGGGATTACACACCGGCGGGGCCGGGGCAGCCTGCGTCGTCGGAAGGACCGCATCGAGGGCAAAGGAGGGAACGTAGCGCTCGATCGCGGCGATATTGTCGCCGTGTGCGTGTGCGGCAACGGGGACGCCCTCCCGGGAGAGCTCCCGGGCGGTCTCGGGGTTTTTATCCAGATCGGTCACCATACAGTCGACTGTGACTCCCGCCTCAAGACAGGTATCGGCGGCCGTCGAGGCGGCGACCACGGCGTCGGCTCCGTCGGCGAGACTCAACTCCTCGGGGAGCGTCGGTCCGGCACCACAGACCGCGACGGTGCCGCCGAGTCCGATCTCGTCGGTCGTGAGGGTGGATTCCCCGGCAACGAGGCCGGCCAGCAGGTCGCGAGCACGCTCGTCGCCGCCCCGGTCGTAGCCGAAATCGTCGAGTATCGACGCGTAGATGGGTTCCCACTCTGTGTACTGCATGGCCACTACCAAATATAAAGACTGAGCCCGAAGCGCACCAAGGTACCCCTACCCGGATGTGCCCTCCAGGCTTCCATCAGAGGATTGCGGTGCCTGTGGCATAAGCTTTCTTGTACGGTAAGCCGCCAGTTCGCCGCGTGTCTGACGGATCGCCCTCGTCCGGTACCGGTCGTCGCCCGCACGGGTCGGCGGTGACCGGTCCGGCGGTCCGGCGGTCCGTATCAGCTGCCACCCAACCCCTCGTAGGCGCGCCCGATCGCCTCGACGGCCGGCGTCGGTCCCCCCGCGATCTCCGCGCGGAGGGCGTCGAACTCGGCCGCCGTCCCCACGAGGATGAGTCCATCGCCCCGGTAGGCGTCGACGCCCGTCGTCCGGGCCGTCCGTTCGAGAACCGCCGCCGACCGCTCGGGGAGTCGGAACTCGACGGCGTGGGTGCGTACCGACGGAACGTCGACGTCGGCGCCGTCGTTCGCTCCGATCCGGGCCAGGTGGCGGGCGAGGTCCCGATCGGTCCGCACGTCGAGTTCCTCGACGCCGCGCTCGGCGTCGCGACCCCGCTTTCGTCTGAACTCGTGGCCGATCAGCGCCGCGTCCCGCGTCTCGGCGACGTCGTGGGTCCTGACGACGTGAGCGCCGCGTTCGACCGCCATCGAGGTCGCCGCGAGCGAGACGGGGAGCGCTCTCTCGGTATCGCGTCCGGCGACCTCTCGGAGGAAGTTCTTCCGGTTGATCGAGACGAGCATCGGCCGCCCGTGGCCGCGGAACTCCCGGAGCCGACCGAACGTCTCCCGATCGTCGGCGGTCGTCTTTGCCTCGGACCACCCGCCGAAGGCCGGATCGACGATCGTCTTTTCGGTGAACCCGTTCCGCTCTAGGGCGTCGTAGATCTCGTCGACGTCCTCGATCGCGCCGGGCCGTTCGAGGTCCGGCGGCGAGGCCATCTTCGAGACCGCGACGTCGTACTCCGAACAGACCGCCGGCATCTCCGGGTCGGCGAACCCACAGATGTCGTTGACCATATCGAAGCCGGCATCGATGGCGGCCTCGGCGACTTCGTGATAGCGGGTCTCAATCGACCAGACCGCATCCCCCGAGGTCGATTCGATCGTCTCGATGGCCGTCCCCAGACGGTCGAGTTCCCCTTCCGCCGACAGCACCTCGAAGCGTTTATTGGCCGATTCGAGCCCGACGTCGACGATGTCGGCGCCCTCGTCGATCAACGCCTCGTCGACGTAGGCGGCCGCCTCGCCCGGATCGTCGAAGACGCTCGGATCGTAGGGTGACTCCTCCGAGACGTTCAACACGCCCATGATCCTGGGCGGGTACTCATCACCGATCTTCAGGCCGGCGGCGTCGACCGTTCGCATACCCTCGGTTGGGGTGCTCGTCGCTAAAACCGACCGATACCGGAACGCCGCGGTACGCACGCAAACGCCCTTGTGGGCGGACTACCCGCTCTCGTTTTATGTACTGACGGCGTCGGGTGTCGTATGCAACTCAAACACGCGAGACGTAGTTCCGTTCTCGGTGCGGTCGTCTCGGTCATCGCGGGTGTTCTCCCGTTCGTTTCCTTCGTCGCACCGCTGCTCGGCGGCGTCGTCGCGGGGTACGTCCAGCGGGCGGGGCCACGCGACGGCGCGGGTGCCGGAGCGCTCATGGGCGGCCTCCTCGCCGTTCTCGGGGCGGTGCTCCACGTGTCGAGCCCGGTTCTCCCGGCGGTCCCCGCGGCGGTCGTCCTCGGTCCGTGGGTCCGTGGGTTCGGGGCCGGCCCCTTCGGCGGGATGACCGCGATCATCGCCGTGAGCGCCGTCTTGCTCGTGATCGTGGGCGCGGCCGGGGGCGCGGTCGGGGGAGCACTCGCCGGCCGGTCGGAACGACGACAAGCGAACATGCCCACGTAGCGATGGCTGGCGCGATACGACGCGGTGGCTGTTCGCCTCGAACGACCCCCTGGACGGGCCAAAGTTTTTGTATATCCGTATTTTCCAATCCGACGATAACGATGCTAGAACTCTACCAGTCGGAAGGCTGCCCGTACTGTGAGAAGGTTCGAGAAACGCTCTCGGAACTCGGTGTTTCGTACGTTGCTCACAATCCGCGTCTCCCGGGCGATCAAGGTGGTGCCGTAACCAATACGGTCACCCACGAGAAACTCACAGCGGGCGGGGGCGATCAGATCCCGTATCTCGTCGACACCGAGCGTGGCGTCACGATGTACGAAAGCGACGATATCGTCGACTACCTAGAAGAGCGGTACGATTGACGCCCGCCCCGCTCTCGAATTACGGAAAGTCAAGGAGAAAGCCTCGCCGTTCACGGCGGGGATGAATCCGACAACACGGCCACAGCCGCCGGAATTAAGCCTCTCGACAGCGTAT
>NZ_JACDNQ010000027.1:0-2513 GCF_013839515.1 Natronomonas salinimetallica
TAGGAGAGGTAGCCGGCGGTCGTGTGTTTGACCCCTTTCGGCTGCCCCGTCGTCCCCGACGTGTACATGAGAAACAGCATGTCCTCGGCGTCGCGGACGACCGGCTCGACCGACGCGCCCTCGTGGTCGGCGACGAGGTCGTCGTAGTCGAGTTGATCGTCGGCCAGGTCGTGTTCCATCTCGTCTCCGAGACGGTCGACGACGACCGTCGTCGTCTCGTGATCGACGTCCTCGAGTCCCTCGTTCGTCTTCGAGAGGTGATCGAGGGGGTCACCGCGGCGATAGTAGCCGTCACAGGTGACCAGATACTCCGACTCCGCGGATTTCATCCGCGTCGCCAACGCGTCCGCCGAGAAGCCGGCGAACACGACCGAGTGCGGCGCGCCGATCCGGGCACACGCCAGCATGGCGATCGGCAGCTCGGGCACCATCGGCATGTACATCGTGACGACGTCGTCCTCCTCGACGCCGAGGTCACGGAGCGCCGCCGCGAACTCGTTGACCTCCCGGTGGAGCTCCTCGTAGGTATACTCACGCGTCTCGCCGAGTTCACCCTCCCACTGGATCGCGGCCTCGTCGCCGCGCTCGTCGAGGTGTCGATCGAGGCAGTTCGCCGAGGCGTTCAGTTCGCCCCCGGTGAACCACTCGTAGAACGGTTCGTCGTCGTCGACGAGCACTTCGTCGTAGTCGCTCTCCCACTCGAGCAACTCGGCCGCCTGTTCCCAGCAGTCGGGCCAGTTCTCCTCGAACTCCTCGTAGATCCCCGGATCGGAGACGTTCGCCTGCTCGACGAACGACTCCGGCGGCTCGAAGGATTCCTGCTCGGCAAGCCGTGCTTCCAGTTGTGTGTCCTCCGAATCAGACATTACACCCTACTGGACATATCCGACCCTTATAAGCGGGGGATCTAAGCATACAAACTCCGCCGCGGTTGGGTGCCGGACCCGACGGGCGGTTCGCGGTTGGGTGCCGGACCCGACGGGCGATTCGCCGGCGGCGTCGAGGGAACGTACGGCCAGTCGGGGGCCCCGCAGTCACCGACCGATGCGGCCCCGACGGGCACGCCCCACCCTCACAGGGAGGCCTCCGGAATCCCGCTTCCGATGTGCTCTCTGGTGTGGTCGAAAAACGACGAGAGGAGCTTTCGCTCGGCCTTTCGAAGGTGGTTGTGCAGGGTCGGCGAGGAGACGCCCATCGAGTCCGCGACCTCCTCGGCGGTCGATCCGCGAGGCCAATCGAAGTAGCCGGCGAAGTACGCCGCCCGCAGCGCGGAGCGTTGTTTGTCGGTGAGCGATTCCGAAAGGGAGTCTTGAAACTCCGCGATCGTCTCGACCGGCCGGTCGGCCGCGTGTTTCGCCTGAAGGGTCGTCTCGGGAAACGCCGCCTGTAACCCCTCGACGACGGAGCGGACGCCCGCCTCCTGGGCGATTTCGGCCCGGATGGTCTGTTCGCCCGTGTCGGCAACGCCCTCGCGGATCGTCGCCCCGATTTCGGTCAACGTCAGGGCTGGCGAACTCCCCTCGACGGTGAGTTCGAGCAGCGATCGGTCGCCGTACTCGCGGATGTAGCGGCCGTCACACACGCCCGAGGCGGCCGTCGCGGTGTCGAGGAACGCGTCGGGCGGGGCATCCTTCAGGGTGATATAAAACAGCAGCGACCCCTCCGCGACGGGGACGACGGCCTCGATCGAGCAGGCACAGCCGTGATCGGCCGTCGCCGAAACCAGAAACGCCTCTTCGTCGGTACAGCGGAACTCCAATTCGACGACGGTGTCGGCCAAGAGCAGGTTCCGGCGTTCGATCGCCGTGATCGCGTGTCCGATGCGGGCACCGAGGTCGGACAAAAGCGTCCGCTCGCGGTCGCCGAACGCCGTACCGCGGTCGGTGAAGACGGCGAGGACGCCGTAGGTCGTTTCGCCGTACGCGAGCGGGGCGATACCGACGGCACGCGTATTCGAGAGCTCCTCGGCATCGAAGGGACCGAGCGCGTCCGCGGGGGGTTCGCCACCGGCTACCCGCGGCTGTCCGGTTTCGATCGCCGAGGAGACGACGGACGATTCGACGTCGACGGCCGATTCGTCGGCGACCCTCGCGCCGGCCCCCTCCCGCGGCCGGAGCCGCGACTCGCCGGGATCGGTGCCGCCGATCCACGCGGCGAGATAGGCGTCGCTATCGGCGAGGGAGTCACAGACCGCGGTCTCGATCTCGGAGCGGGTCGAGGCATCGATCAGTTCGCGTCCCGCGGCGTTGATGTCAGCGACCAGTCCCTCCAGCCCCTCGAGCGTCTCACAGCGGCGAGCCAGGGACCGCTCCCTGCGAACCCGCTCGGTCACGTCGGCCGCGGTGATGACAACGAACCCCGTCTCGTCGTCACCGGCGGGAGCGACGGTCTGACGGGCGTGGACCCGTTCGCCGCTCTTGCGGCGAAGCGTCACCTGGCCGGTCCAGACGGCCCCGTCGGCGGCCGCCCGTCGCAGCGTTTCGTCGTAGGCCTCGGCGTCTTCGCCCGAACTG
>NZ_JACDNQ010000027.1:2523-2617 GCF_013839515.1 Natronomonas salinimetallica
AATGAGTGACGGAAGTTATGGGCATGGAATGAGACTGGAAGGTAATGAGTGGAGATCGTCGGATCGAGATTGTCCGGCATCTGGATGAAGGGGA
>NZ_JACDNQ010000027.1:2627-5264 GCF_013839515.1 Natronomonas salinimetallica
TTGCGGCGAAGCGTCACCTGGCCGGTCCAGACGGCCCCGTCGGCGGCCGCCCGTCGCAGCGTTTCGTCGTAGGCCTCGGCGTCTTCGCCCGAACTGAGGACGTTCGCCGCGGGGCGGCCGACGACCTCGCTCTGTGTATATCCGGTCAGCTCCTCGAAGGCGGGGTTGACGTACTCGATCTCCCGCCCGTAGGAGGCGAAACAGATCGGCTGTCCGGCGGCGGTAACCGCCCGGCGGAACGTACTCGCCGTCCGCCCGTCGTCGGCGTCGTCGGAGGCCCAGAGAACGGCGACGAATCCCGATAGCGGGTCACTTCCTCGACGCGAGACGAGCGCTGCGGTCCGGATCCGCTCGCCGTCGGCGCGCCGGAACCAACACGTCTCGACGGTGAAGCCATCGCGCCCGGCGGAGGCGAGGATCTCCTTCGGTCTCGCCCGCTCGCGTGCGTCGTCGGTGAACAGCCGGCCGAAGGGCGTCCCGACGACCGTGTTTCGCTCGTATCCGACCAGCCCCGAAACGTCCCCGCCACCGCCGACGATCCGGCCGTCAGCGTCGAGTTCTAGGCCCACGGTCCCGGCGGTGTCGTCGAACGAGAGCCCGTCGCCACCGGCCGCCGTTCGGTCCGACCCGGCGACGGCAGCGGCGATGTCGGCGTCGTCGGCCGGCTCGAGGAACCGCTCGAGCGCACCGAGGCGCTCCCACCCGCCGATAGCCAGTACGATCCGGGGGTCGATGCCGTCCTCGACGAGCAGCCGTCTGGCGAAGTACCGCCGGAGGTCGCCGCTCGAGACGTCGGCGAGACGGGACTCGCCGGTCACCTCCGCCGCCCGGGAGGCGATATCCGACACGAGCATCTGGACTCGCCGCGGCGTGACGTCGATCAGCCGGCCGTCGGGGCCGATATCCGCCGTCGCGGCGTACTCGTCTATGCTCCCGGCCAGGTCGGCGGGCACGTACGTCCGCCTGGAGGGGGATCCGTCGCTATCGCGGACGGACAGAAAGTGATACACCACGCCGTCGAACCGACGGCGGTCGACGTCCCCGGGCCGTATCCGCGTCTGTTCGGCCGGCCGGACCCCTGCTTCCCCGATGAGTCGGACGACGAGGCGGCCGCGAGTGGTCTCCGCAGCCTCCCGGAGGTGTTCGTACTCCCGACGGTCGAGCGGATCGTCCATTTCGTATTTCGCTACACATCCGAAGACTTAGTTCTTTGGCCCTGTCCCACCTCGATCGCCGAGTGGACCGGACCGTCCGTCGAAACCGAACGCCGACCGATCCCGAGACGAACCGGACTACTGGGCCTCGACCGGCCTGATTTCGGTTCATTCAATAAAACCGAAATCAGTGGTCGGATTCGAGATACGAACGGGAGTCACCGGAGAGCCTCGCGCGGAGTTCGCCGACGATCTCTGGGTTTCTGAGCGCACTGATGTCACCCAGCTCCTCGCCGGTCGCGATCCCCTCCAGCAGCCGTCGCATGATCTTCCCCGAACGGGTCTTGGGGAGCTCCGGCGTGAAGACGACGTGATCCGGGACCGCCACGTCGCCGATGTCGCGCTCGATCGCTTCGAGGACGGCGTTTCGAAGGCCCGCATCGCCCGTATATCCCTGCTCGGTGGAGGCGTAGGCGATGAGGTTCCCGCCGGCGCTCGTGACGGCGGCCTCGGCGATCCCCTCGACGCCGACGACCGCTGACTCGATCTCCATCGTCCCGATCGTGGCGTCCCCGATCGGGATTACGTCGTCGACGCGGCCGAGGATCGTGACGTAGCCGTCCTCGCCGATCTTCGCGCCGTCGCCCGGGACGTATACCCACTCGTCGGCGTCCGGATCCGAGTACGCCTCCCAGTATTCGGGGACGAACCGCTCGTCGTCGTCCGCGAGCCCGCGGAGCATGCCGGGCCAGGGCCGATCGACGGTCAGAAAGCCGGCCTCGCCGGGGGCGACCTCCTCGCCTTTCCCGTCGACGATCCGGGCGTCGATGCCGGGCAGCGGCGGACCGGCCGACCCCGGTTTCATCGTCCCGACGCCGGGCAGCGTCGTGATCATCATCCCGCCGGTCTCGGCCTGCCACCACGTATCGACGATCGGACACTCCCCGCCGCCGACGTGTTTGTAGTACCACTTCCAGGCCTTGGGGTTGATGGCCTCCCCGACCGTCCCGAGCAGCCGCAGCGAGGAGAGGTCGTGCTCTTCGAGGTGGTCCGAGCCCCATTTCATGAACGCACGGATCGCCGTCGGCGCGGTGTAAAAGACGTTCACGTCGTAGCGCTCGATGAGCTCCCAGATACGGGTCTTTTCGGGGTAGTCGGGCGTCTCCTCGTAGATGACCGTGGTCGTACCGAGTGCGAGCGGCCCGTAGACGATGTAGGAGTGGCCCGTGATCCAGCCGATGTCCGCAGAACACCAGTAGGTATCGTCGGGTTTGACGTCCAAGACGGCGTGGGAGGTCCAGGCAACGTGGGAGAGATAGCCGCCGGTCGTGTGTCTGACTGCCTTCGGCTCGCCCGTCGTCCCCGACGTGTACATGACGAAGAGGTCGTCCTCGGCGTCGCGGGCGACCGGCTCGACCGTTCGACCTCGGTTTCGCTCGATGAGGCCGTCGTAGTCGTGTTGGTTCTCGCCGAGCGAGTGCGG
>NZ_JACDNQ010000028.1 GCF_013839515.1 Natronomonas salinimetallica
ATGAGTTCCGAAGAACACCTACAAGAGACCGACACCGAAGCCCGCTTCGAGTTCAAAAAGGAGGAGTCCTCCGCCTTTCAGACCGAAAAGGGCCTCACCGAGGAGACCATCCGCATCATCTCCGAGGACAAAAACGAACCCGAGTGGATGCTCGACCGCCGCCTCCGCGCCCTCGAACAGTTCCAACAGATGCCGATGCCCACCGACTGGCCCGGCCAACCCGACCTCAGCGAGGTCGACATCGACGAAATCGTCCCCTACATCCGCCCCGACATCGACGCCCGTGGCGGCGCCGACAACTGGGAGGACCTCCCCGAGGAAATCCAAGACACTTTCGACAAACTCGGCATCCCCGAAGCCGAAAAGAACGCCCTCTCCGGCGTCGGCGCCCAGTACGAATCCGAAGTCGTCTACCAGAACATGCAGGAACGCTGGGAGGACAAAGGCGTCATCTTCTGTGACATGGATAAAGCCGTCCAAGAACACGAAGACATCGTCCGCGAGTACTTCATGACCAAGTGTGTCCCCCCGTCGGACAACAAATTCGCCGCGCTACACGGGGCCATCTGGTCGGGCGGCTCGTTCGTTTACATCCCCGAGGACACCACCGTCGACATGCCCGTCCAGGCGTACTTCCGGATGAACTCCGAGGGGATGGGCCAGTTCGAACACACGCTCATCATCGCCGAGGAAAACGCCGAAGTCCACTACATCGAGGGCTGTTCGGCACCCAAATACTCCGCGTTCAACCTCCACTCCGGCGGCGTCGAGGTCTTCGTCAAGGAGGGTGCTCACGTCCAGTACTCGACGGTCCAAAACTGGTCGAAAAACACCTACAATCTGAACACGAAGCGGGCGATTGCCGAGGCGGACGCGACGATGGAGTGGGTCTCGGGATCGATGGGGTCGAAGGCGACGATGCTGTACCCGTCGACGATTCTGAAGGGGCCGGGGGCGACGGACAATCACATCACGATTGCGTTCGCGGGCGAGGGCCAGAACATCGACACGGGGGCGAAGGTGTATCACAACGCGCCGCGGACGAACTCGACGGTGGAGTCGAAGTCGATTTCGAAAGACGGCGGGCGGACGAACTACCGTGGGCTGATCCACATTGCGGACGGGGCGGAGGGGTCCTCGACGGCGGTAGAGTGCGACGCGCTGATGTTCGACAACGAGTCGACGTCGGATACGATGCCGTACATGGAGATAGAGGAGTCGAACGTGGACGTGGCCCACGAGGCGACAGTGGGGAAGATCGGTGACGAGGACGTCTTTTATCTGCAGTCGCGGGGGCTGGACGACGACGACGCAAAGCAGATGATCGTGGCGGGGTTCATCGAACCGATCACCGAGGAGTTGCCGATCGAATACGCGGTCGAACTCAACCGGCTGATCGAACTCGAAATGGAGGGCTCGCTCGG
>NZ_JACDNQ010000029.1 GCF_013839515.1 Natronomonas salinimetallica
GTGAACTACCCCTGCCTACTCGCCCGCTGTCGCGGACTCGTTGAGGCAGGGGCTTCCTGTTTCGACGACGTTGTCAGACTGCGTCTGACAGCCTGTCGAGGTTCCCTCGACAAACGCGACTTGCAGATACTTCAAGAGTATCCGTAGCGGTCGCAGTCTCCGCAGGCGTATCTTCGGAGTGAACCACTCCTAGGCGGTTCCAACCGCGTTGTTGGATGTTGAATGCCGCGTTCCAATCCCGGTCAACTTCGAACCCACAACTTGGGCAGGAATGCTCGCGAACCCACAATGGCTTCTGTGTTTCCACGCTGCATTCAGCGCATTCTTTCGTCGTGCCGCGTGGTTCGACTTCCACGACGTGACAGCCGTTCTTCTCGCCGTGGTGTTCGAGGATCATGCGGAAGTCACGCCACCCGACTTCCGCTTTGTTCCGGGCGTTCTGTGGGGACTCAAGCATGCCCTTCACGTTGAGGTTTTCAACGAATACGGCGTCGTACTCGGTGGTGTAGAAATGCGCGAGCTTGTGTTTGAAGTCCTGTCTTTTGTTCGACATCCGAGCGTGAACCTCGGCGACGCGTTGGCGTTGTTGCTCCCAGTTGTTTGAACCGTGCTGTTTCCGTGAGAGCGAGCGTTGCTCGCGTTCGAGTCGCTCGCGGTCATCAGACAAGTCAAGCCGTTGTACTGACCGACCATCCGAATCGTGGACGAAGTTCAACACGCCAAGGTCGAGGCCAACCGTATCTTCAGAGTCGATATCTTCGGGTTTGGGTTTGGGTGGTGCGTCGGTTTTGATGCAGAATGAGACGTACCACGCACCTGTCGCCTCTTTCTTGAGCGTGACTTCTTTGATTTGCTCGTGGTCTGGAAGGTCGCGGTGGAGTCGCACTGGTATTTCGCGAGTTTTACGGCTGAGTTTTTTGAGTATCAAGAGTCCGCGTCCGTTTGGGCCACTCTTCGTGTCGAGTTCGAAGCCCGATTGACGGTACGTGAAACTCCTGTACTCACGCGGTTTCTTCCAGTTCAACGACCCTACGTCGTAGCCGTTGGCTTTGAGTTTCCCGAGGTTGTTG
>NZ_JACDNQ010000003.1:0-155936 GCF_013839515.1 Natronomonas salinimetallica
CGTGCTTTTGAGACTCATATCGTGCTTTTGAGACTCATATCGTGCTTTTGAGACTCATATCGTGCTTTTGAGACTCATATCGTGCTTTTGAGACTCGTGGCCGGGGTCGTTCACACTCTTGATACTCATTTCGTGACTGTCCTTTCGACATAGCGCTGCCCCCGGCCACGTCGCCGGACATCCGTTCGGGGCGTACACCGCATCCACGGAGTGCGGAAATCCCGAGGGGGGACGTCCGACGGTATCACCCGTGTGTTTCGGGATCGAACTCCGTCAGCTCCGACTCGACGCTCTCGGCGGTCCTTCGGACGGCCGTGTTCCGCCGGAACGCGGCCTCGTATCGTTTGAGCTTCCGGTAGAGGATATAAAAGAAGACCCCCTGGTAGACGACGACGAACCCGAGGAACAACACGACGATCGGCACGCCGGGCACGAGCAGGCTGACGATTCCGGGAACGATCCCGACGAGAGTGTTGTACGTCGCGTGGATGAACGCTGCGATGAGCAGTCCCTTCGCGACGATCGGGCCGGCGTTCTCGCGGTTGAACTTCGCCAGCCCGAGATAGTAGCCTGCGAAGGCCGAGTAGACGACGTGGCCCGGCCCCGCCAGTCCGCGAACGGCGGTGATCTGCCCGCCGGCCTCCAGCGTGTCCGCGAACCCGTCGACGAAGCCGATCCCCGTCTGGATCAAAATCGAGGCGGGCGTCTGGAGGTTCTGGGTGATATAGAGGACGTTCTCGATGGCCGCAAAGCCGAGCCCCGCGATAGCCCCATAGACCGCGCCGTCGACGACCGAGTCGAACCGCGAATCACGGTAGGGATACAGCCAGACGGCGAGCAGTTTGACCGACTCCTCGACCGGCCCGACGACGAGATAAAAAAACAGGACGATCCCGAAGAACGGAAGCAACTGCAAAAACCCGAATACGCTGTTGATGACCGCGGCAAAGCCCGCAAACAGTACCGCGAGGATGAACGTCACGACGAGCAACGACGCCGGTTCCTTCGTCGTGATGTCCGTCCGATAGATGTACAACGCCAGGACGGCGGCGGGAATGATCGAGAGCACCGCCAGTGCGAGGATGAACGGATCATCGATGATGAGCCCCCCGGTACCGCCCGCCACGAAGATGACGAGAAATATCAAGACACCGAGACCGACTAGGAGCCGCCGTCCGGCCCGGACGACGCTGCGGTGGGTTCGGATCGCCAGCCGATCGAGCGCCGTTCGCGGCTCCCACGAGGCGATATCGTAGAGGTCCTCGTCGTCGGTCCGTGCATCCACCGGATCCTTCATGCAGGGCTTTCTCACGGCGTGACCCTAACTGTTTGGTCCGCCACATATTCCGCGGCCGGTCCGGGTTCCGGGGTGGCGACGGTTTCGGCTCCCGAGCGCCCCGATGCCGGGACGGTTTCGGCTCCCGAACGCCCCGATGCCGGGACGTTTTCGATCCCCCGCCCCATAGGCCACCCATGTACTTCGATCAACGGACGCGGGCGGCGATTCGAGCGCTCGGCCTCGATACCGCCGAAACCACCCAAACGTCCGAGCCGACCGCCGACGCGGTCGCTGCCGAGAGCACCCTTTCGGAGCCCGCCGTCGGATCGACGTTCGGCGCGATGGCCTACGATCGAGCCTGTCCCGCCCACGGCCGTGAGGAGCCATGAACGTCCGGGTTCGCGGGATTTACACGACGGCACTCACCGAACTGCTTCGCGAGGACCACGACGTCGTCTCGGCCTCGCCGCCGATACGCGAACGGTTCGGGGAGCCCTTCGACGTCGACGTCGCCGGCGCGACCGTCCGGACGACCGACGACCGCGAGGGGATCGCCGTCACCGGGGAGAACGAGGCTGTCTCCGACCTACGCGACCGGCTCGCGGCCATCGGTCGCGACACGCTCGCCTGGGACGCGACCGCACCCCCCGGATCGGTCTTCCTCGCCGAGGTGATCGATACTCTCGGCTCGGGGGCGATCGTGGACCTCGGCTCGGTCGACGGCACGTCGGTCTCGGGGTTTCTCCCCTACGACCGCGTCGACGGATACGTCGAGGAGGGCGACAGCTATCGGCTACAGGTCGCCGAAGCGGAACCGCCCTGGAGCGACGACCGCCCGACGCTCGCCCGTGACCTGCGGATCCCGGGCGGACTCGTCGAACTCCGGCGGGGCGACGGCGGACCGATGAGCGAGACCGCCCGACTGGCCGACATCCTCCCCGTCGACCCGATCGACGGGTGGACACCGCGATGGTCCCACGCCGCCGACGACGCCTCCCTCGACGCGATGGCCGCGGCCCTCGATCGAGCCAACGACCGCGCCGAACGCGTGATGTCGGCGATCGCCTCGGCCGAGGGGGAGGGTCCACGCAGGGTTGTCACCCCCGTCTCGGGCGCGTGGCTGTGGTTCGGCCGCGAGAGCCGCTTCGAACTGGACTCGATCCGCCGCCGGGTCTCGACGACGATGGCCGGCCACCATCGCACGAAGGCCGCGACGGACGCCGCGAGCTCGGCCGTCGACTTCGTCGAGGCGCTCTGTGGTCCCGCCGCCGAGGACGGCAACGACGAGACCGGCTTCCCCTTCGACGTCGTTACCCGCCAGTTTGGCCCACAGACGGGCGATTCGGTCGCCATCCGCCACGGTAAACCCGCCGGCCGAACGATCACCCTCGGACGCGGCGAGGTGACGGAGCGCGACCCCGGAGGCTCGATCACCGTCGAACGCGAGATGTCCGGCGGCGGGACCTACGACGCCATCGGCGTCGAACGAACCGCCGGGGACGTCGCGAGAACCACCTTCGTCGAGGGGCGGTGGTGGTACGCGACGGTTTATGAAAGTGCGGCGGGCGAGCGGCGTGGTACCTACGTCAACGTCTGCACGCCCGTCGAGATCTTTCCGCGGGCGGTCCGCTACGTCGACCTCCATGTCGACGTGGTCAAAGGCCCCGACGGCGACGTCCGACGCGTCGACGACGACGAACTCGATGCCGCCGTGGTCGCGGGGACGGTTCCCGAACCGCTTGCCGCCCGCGCCCGCGAGGTCGCCGCTTCGATCGAGAACGTGTTGTGATCTGGAACCGTTTCGGCCTTCGAAGCGGGGCTTCATAGAGCGTATTCTTTCAAACACCGCCACCGAAGAGATCTTAAGACAGACGGCGGTATACCCGACGTACTGTGCAGCGACGACATCTCCTCGGTACGGCAGGCGGGTTGGTCTGTGCCGGGTCCGCGGGCTGTCTCGGGCGGTTCGATACCGACGACGCGGCGACGTCGGTACGAACGATCGAAGTCGAAAGCAGCATCAGCGCCGCCGTTTTCAGGTGGGGGATTCGGGAGAACGTCTGGAGCGATCGCGGCATCGATCTGTCCTTCGAGACCGCCCCTTACGGGCGGTACAACCGACAGATCGTAGAAGGAGAGGCCGACGTCGGCGCGCCCTCGACGGTCGCACAGCTGCAGCTCATCGACCAGGGGGAGCCGCTGACGTTCGTCGCCCCTCAACAGAACATGTTCAACCGGATGTTCGCGCGGGCCGACGATCCGAGCATCGAGGGCCCGACGGATCTCGCGGAAAAAACGCTCGGGCTTCCGGCAGCGCTGAGTTCGACGACGAGCACCGTCCATCGCGTGCTCATCGAGGACGAGTACGGGTTCGACATCGTCGAGGACACCGCCGACACGCGGGCTGCGGAGCCGCCCGCACTCTGGGAGTTCCTCCAGGACGGTGAACTCGACGCCATCTCACAGTTCTCCGGGTTCACGATCAAGGGCATCGCCGACGACAGCGTCGAGACGATCTTCGACCCCTACGAGCTGTGGCGCCGCCGGACCGACAGCGGGATCCCGACGACTACGTTCACCGTCCGGCCCGAGTGGCTCTCGGCGCACCGGACCGTCGTCGACGATTTCCTCGCCGGCTGGGAGGCGGCTCTCGCATCGTTCGCGGCGAACACGCGAGCGGCGCTCGAGCGGTTCGGCGCCGACGCGGGTATCACGGCGGACGAAGACGCCGACGTCGTCGTCGAACTCATGAACGACGGGATCGTCTTCGGCCCCGCCTACTACGACGAGGAGCTAGCCGCCGCCCACTGGTCGTTCTTCGAGTTGCTCGCCGAGGCCGACGTCGTCGACCTCGGTGATCGAGACGAGACGTTCAGGACCGCCGGGGAACTACGGGAGTGAGATATCGGGACCGATGGGGCCACATCCTCCGACGGTCGGACGGGTAGGGACGACGACCACCGTTTTCGGGTACACACATGAGCACTGACGACGACCGTCGTTTCCGATCGCTGCGGACGATCACGGCCCCCCGGCCGGCGACGGTCGTCTCGGTCCTCACCGTCCTTGCCGGCTGGCAGCTGTTTTCGACGTTCTTTTCGCCCTATCGGTTTCCCGGACTGTGGACGCTCGCCGGAAACGTCACGACGGTCCTCTCGGGCGGGACCCGGTTCGATCCGTTCACCCAGTTCGGGGCGACTGTCGCCCGCGTCGCCGTCGGATTCGGCCTCTCTATGATGTTTTCGACCATCTGGGGCGTCGCGATGGGGGCTCGCTCGACCCTCGGGGAGTACCTGTCCGGACCGCTTTTCGTCCTCTTGACCGTTCCCTCCGTGGTGTGGGCGTTCGTCGGCGTCATCTGGTTCGGTCTGACGGAGTTTCTGGTCCCGGTGTTCGTCGTCACCCTCGTGGTGTTCCCGTATCTGACCGTCGTCGTCTGGGAGGGAATGGGGGACGTCGACGAGTCGCTGGTCGAGATGGCGGAGGCCTTCGGCGCGAGCACGGCCGCGACGTGGCGATACGTCTATCTTCCCCAACTGCGCCCGCACCTCTTCGGGGCCGCCCGCATCGGGCTCGCGGTCTCTTGGAAACTCGCGCTCGTCGCCGAGGTGTTCGGCTCCGCGACCGGCGTCGGCGTCGCGGTCAAACACCACTTCGAGACCTTCGAAAACGGGATGGTCCTCGCGTGGGCAGTCCCGATGATGGCCTTGATTTACGGAGCCGACCGCCTCCTCCGGCGGGTCGAACGCCGCGCGGCCCGCTGGAAGTCCGAGGCGACCGAACGGCAGGGGGCCTTGGAGTGACTCGCCTTCGGATCAACGGCGCAACGAAACGCTTCGAGGGGGTGGACGGACCCCTCACCGTCTTCGAGGGGTTGGATCTCGTCATCGGCGACGGCGAGTTCGTCACCGTCATGGGGCCCTCCGGCTGTGGGAAGACGACGCTTTTGAACGCGGTCGCGGGGGTCGTCGACCTCGACACTGGAACGATCGAGTTCGGCGGTGAGCCGGTCGAACCGGGCGCGTTCCCGTTCGGCTACGTCTTCCAGGAGCCGCGCCTGCTGGAGTGGCGCACCGCCGGACAGAACATCGCGTTCGCCCTCGAGGCAGCCGGCGTCGACGCGTCCGAGCACGACCGTCGGATCCGGACGTGGCTCGAGCGGGTCGGCCTCGCCGACGAACGGGACAGCTACCCCCGGCAGCTCTCGGGCGGCCAACGCCAGCGCGTCGGCCTCGCGCGCGCGCTCGCGGTCGGTCCGGAGCTTCTGTTGATGGACGAGCCGTTCTCCTCGCTGGACGCGGTGACCGCACGGAACGCCCGACGGAACCTGCTCGACCTCTGGGCGGACACCGGCGCGTCGGTGTTTTTCGTCACCCACGACGTCCACGAGGCCGTCGTCCTCTCGGATCGCATCGTGTTCATGAACGGGGACGGCGACGTCTTCGAGGCGGTGACCGTCCCACACGACCGCCCTCGGGAGTTCGATGACCCCGCCCTCCGGGAGACCGAGGCGGAACTGACGCGGACGTTCTTCGAGGAACTAGAATGACCCGCCGTGGCGCCGTCGCGGGCGGGGGATTCCTTCTCCTCTGGACGGTCGCTAGCGCGGCCGCCCCGGCGCTGTTCCCCGGCCCCCTCGCCGTGGCCGGACGGCTCCCCGACCTCATCGGCCCGGGCCCCGGCGGCGAGGTGTTCGGCCACCTGGGCGCGAGCCTCCTCCGGGTAGTGCTTGCGACGGCCGTCGGGCTCGCGACCGCGGTTCCGGTCGGCGTCGTCATGGCCGTCGACGACCGGATCGAGACCGGTGTCTCGCTGTGGCTTCCGTTTTTTATGACGGTTCCGACGCTGGTCGTCGTCCTAGTGGCGATGGTCCTGTTCGGATTCAGCGATCTCTCCGTCGTGGTCGCCGTCGTCGTGGCCGCGACCCCGTTTGCGACTGTCACGGTATACGAGGGCGCAGCGGACGTCGATCCGGCGCTGCTCACGATGGCCGACGCCTTCGGGGCCGACCGCCGTGCCGTCCTGCGGGAGATCTATCTGCCGGCCATCCTCCCGTCGGTGTTCGGGAGCGCCCGATACCTGTTGAGTATGGTCTGGAAAGTGGTGGTGCTCGCCGAGACGTTCGGCATGAATCGGGGGATGGGAGCGCTGTTCCGCTACTGGTTCAATCAGGGAGACCTGACCGCGTTGCTCGCGGCCCTCTCGTGTTTCGTCGCCGTGATGGTCGGCCTACAGACCGGGGTAAGCCGGCTGGAACACCGGCTATTCCACTGGCGGGCGTAGGGGCCGGACCGACCGGATCGACGCCCTACCGCGCGACCAGCGCCGCCTGCCCGCCCGCGACGAACCCCGCATCGACGTTAACCACGGTCAGGTACGTACACGACTGTAACATCCCCATCAGTGCGGCCTCGCCGTCGCCGCCGTACCCCGATCCCGTCCCGACCGGGAGGCCGATGACCGGCGACGACACCAGCCCGGCGACGACCGTCGCGAGCGCCCCCTCCCGCCCCGCGGCGACGACGACGCAGTCACACGCTTCGAGGGTCTCGCGCTCGCCGAGCAGCCGGTGGACGGCCGAGACCCCGACGTCGTAGACGGTTTCGACGGCACAGCCCATCTCACCGGCGATCGCGGCCGCCTGCTCGGCGACGGCAATATCGGACGTCCCCGCGGTGACGACGCCGACCCGTCCCCGCTGTTCGGGCGGTTCGTACCCGTCTGCACGGAGCACGAGCGTCCGGGAGCGCTCGTAAAAATCGTGATCGGCCGCTTCCGTCTCGGCTTCGAGGTCCTCGCGTACGGACGCCGGCACGCCGGTGAGAACGGCCACGCCGGCCGAGGACAACAGCTCGCGTCCGATCCCGAGTAACTCCTCGTCGGTCTTGCGCTCGGCTTCGACGACCTCCGGGATGCCGGTTCGCTCACCCTGTCTCGTGTCGACGCGGGCGAAGTCACCGATCCGATGTACACCACTAAGCCGCTCTTTGGCCTCCGAAACGGAGATCTCGCCGCGGTCGAGCGCCTTCAGGACGGCGTCCGTCCCCGCGTCGGCGTCGGCACGCGTTCTTTCGTTCGAATCGTCGCCCATGCCCCCTGTTCGTTCCCCCCGGGTCCTATGTCTACCGCTCGAAGACACCGCGGCCGGCCAACGGATCGATCGCCGTTCGTGCCCGCTCGCGGGCCGAATCGAGGTCGAACGTCCGGACCACCCGGCCGTTCTCGACGAGCGGCTCCAGTAGGTCGCTTCCCGCCGCCGTTTCCTCACGCGCGACGACCGTATCCTCGTACCCGTCGCGGTAGACCGTCTTCGCGCCCGGCTTGACCCCCCGTTTCGTTCGCGGCTCCCCGTCGACCTCGACGATGTTCAACGAGAAATCGACCGGATCGGCGTTGGCGATCGCTCCGCCGACCCCGAAGCCGTCGGCGACGTCCCGCAGGCGCTCGATCTCCGGGACGCCGATCCCGCCGCTGACCAACACGTCGACGTCCCCACGGCCGCGTTGTCGTAGCGCCCAGCGGACGTCCTCGACGATGGCTCGCATATCCCCCCGTCTGGACGACGTCGTATCGAGGCGGACACCCTCCAGTGCCTCCCCGAGACAGTCCGCGGCCCGGCCCGCCTCGTCGGCCTCGTCGCCGAAGGTATCACAGAGCATCACGCGAGGTACGTCCGGATCGAGCGCGTCGTCGAACGCGCTCCAGGCCGCTTCCGACGATCCCAACGCGATCGCCAGGGCGTGTGGCATCGTTCCGCCGGCCTCGACGCCGATCACCTCTCCCCCGGCCACGTTGCCGATCCCGTCGACGCCGCCGACCAGAGCGCTCTGCTCGATCATCGCGCCCAGTGCCGGATGCTGCCGGCGGGTCCCGAAACTCAACACGGTTCGATCGCGGGCGGCCGCCCGGACCCGCCACGCGGCCGACGCGATTCCGGAGGCGTGGGCGAGAAATCCCAGTATCGAGGACTCATACCGGCCGAACGCCCGATACGGTCCTTCGATGCGTAGGACAGGCCCGCCGGAGATCGCCTCCCCTTCCCGTGGTGCGTACACGTCGATCGGAATCCCTTCGAGGAGCCGTGCGAGATCCCCGAGACCCGCGAGCACGTTCCAGCCGTCGGGTGCCGACAGCTCCGCGACGACGTCCGGGTCGGTGCCGACGTCCTCGAGTACCTCCTCCGTACGGAGGAAGTACGCTGCCGTCGCCCGTCCCTCATCGATCTCGTCCGCAGTGAGTAGGTCGTACGTCCGGTCGGTCATCGGGTCATCGTTTCGGGGGGTCGAATAAGGGTGTTTGGCCCCGCTCTGTGCCCGCCCGCCGTCGGCGACGGTCCCCTCCGTCACTCGATGTCGTCTTCGAGTTCGATGTCGGCGCTGTCGACCTCTAGATCCACGTCGCCGTCCCCCGCCGCGAGCTCCTCGATGCTGTCGATGCCGAGCATCTCGCGGGTCTCTTCGTCGAAGCCCATCGACTCGAGGCTGCTTTCGGTCGATCCGACGTCGCTGCCGGTGAGATGCTTGCCGTAACGGCTCAAAAGCGAGGTCATCTCCTGGGGCAGCACGAACGTCGTCGAATCGCTCGTCCCGATCTCCTCGAGCGCCTCCATGCCGCGCTCGATGATCGCGCGTTCGCCCATCGACTCGGCCGACTTCGCACGCAACACAGTCGAGATGGACTCCCCCTGGGCTTCGAGG
This sequence comes from Natronomonas salinimetallica, assembly GCF_013839515.1. Lineage (GTDB taxonomy): Archaea > Halobacteriota > Halobacteria > Halobacteriales > Haloarculaceae > Natronomonas. The sequence continues at coordinate 8,977 of NZ_JACDNQ010000003.1, forward strand.
ACGCTCGCTTGCTTTTCGCCCTGGGCTTCGAGGATGTTCGCCTGCTTGTCGCCTTCGGCCGTCTCGACGGCCGAACGTCGTTCACCCTGGGCTTCGAGGATCATCGCCCGGCGTCTCCGTTCTGCGGAACTCTGTTTTTCCATGGCGCGCTGGACGTCGGGACTCGGGTTGACCTCCCTGACCTCGACGGCCTCGACGCGAACCCCCCACTCGTCGGTCGGCCCCTCGAGCTCGCGTTGGATGCGGCGATTGATTTTCTCGCGCTTCGAGAGCGTTTCGTCCAGCTCCATATCGCCCAAGACGGCCCGAAGCGTCGTCTGAGCGAGGTTCGACGTCGCCCGACGGTAGTCGTCGACCTCCAGGAACGCTCGCTTTGCGTCCATGACTTTGATGTAGACGACCGCGTCGGCGGTCACCGGGGAGTTGTCCTCGGTGATCGCCTCCTGTTTCGGCACGTCGATCGTCTGGGTTCGCATGTCGAACGGATAGGTCTGGGAGACGAACGGCGGAACGAAATGGATCCCCGGCTCGAGGAGTTCACGGAACTCACCGAAGACCGTCAACGCCTCCTTCTCGTAGGCCTCGACGATCTCGACCGCGCTGGAGACGGCGGCAACGGCGACGAAAAGAAGCGCCAACCCGGCGACCACGAGCGGACTGAACTCGATCAGATCGAACGTGACCGCCGCGCCCACGGCGAAGAGCGCCAGGACGGTGACCGACGCGCGTGTGGAGAGCCCCGCGCTCTTTTTTCCGAGCTCGCGGGCAGCGCTGTCTGACATGCTCTACGTTTGTACCCGACGATACTTGAACCCACGCCGCGCGAAACGGGTTTTCATACCACATCCGTCGTCCGATGCCGTCAAGCATGTCGCCGATACCATCAATTATACCGTCGGAGCCCCACGTCAACGTGTATGCAATTTAGCCTCCCCGTCTCGCTCGGTGGGTTGCTCGCCATCGTCGCCGTCGGTACCGCCGCCCTCGTCGGTAGCGGTATGATGGCCCTCGAGACGACGCTGATGATGGTCACACCGTCGATGCTCGCCTTCGGGCTCATCGCCTTCGCCCTCGGGATGAAATACGGCGAGTTCCGCTCCGGCTCCGGGCGGTAGTGTAGGCCGCCCCCGGCGACTACGACCTCTCACGCCGTCGCCGCCTCGAACGGATTCACGACGCCGTCGCCGCCTCGAACTCCCGTCCGAAGACGAGAAACAGCCCGAAACCCACCAGACCGATGGCTGTCGCTCCCAGGAAGGCGGTCTCCGGGGAAACGGCGTATATCCCGCCGCCGATCGCGGCCGAGGGGACGACGACGGCGTTCCTGACGAGGTAGTACGATCCCGTCACCCGGCCCCCGGTTCCCGCCTCGGCCGGGCCGACGATGAGCGCCTTGTGGGCCGGCAGCCCCGCGAACCGAAGCCCCGAAAAAGCGAAAAGCAACGCCAGCGCGGCCGCGCTCTCGGGTGCGTGTATCAACAGCGCCGGAAAGACGGCGTAGACACCGAATCCGAGCGCGACGACCGGCTTCAGCCCGACGCGGCGCGACAGCCGCGAAACCGGGACCATCACGACCAGCGCGACGAGCATTTCGATGGCGAGCAACACGCCGAAGTACGCGTCCGGCGAGAGCCGGCCGACGGCGGGAAGCCGAGCGCCGACCGCGAGAAACTCCGTGACGACGATGACAACGAACACGTAGATCATCCCGTTTGCGAACCGGACGAGCGTATCGGCGGCGAGCAGCGGCCGCAACGCCGGTGGCATCGCCCGGAGGTCCGAAACCACCGTCGAGACGCCCTCGAAGGACGTTCCGAGACGGTCCTCGCCCACGTCATAGAGGACGTGCTGTGCGAGCGTCGCCCCGAGGCCGAACGCCGCTGCGACGGCAAGGAGCAGGCGAAACCCCGTCTCGAAGGCGAAGGCGCTCAACACGCCGGCGGCGAAGAGCGGCCCCAAGAGGAACGCCGTCCGACGGAACGTTTCGGTGCTCGCGAAGCCGATCGCAAGCCGTTCGGGGGCGAGGGCCTGTTTGACGACCGCGAACGTCGCCCCGAGGCCGAAGGACTTCCAGGCCTGTGCGAACACCACTCCGAGAAAGATCCCGACCGGGATCGAGGCGGGTTCGAGCCAGCCGAGGACGAGTTCGCGGCCGAGGAGTTCGACAGTCGTTCCGACGGGCGGGACGGTGACGACCCCGAACCGATCCGCGAACAGCCAGATCACGAACCCGAGCGTCGACGTGAGCCCAAAGAGCGTCAACGCGAGCCGCGATCCGATCCGATCCGAGACGGCACCGCCCGGATAGGGATAGACCGCGCCGATCAGGTTCCCGAACGTGCCGAACAGCCCGATCGCGACCGCCCCCGCGCCGAGGACCGACATGTATCGGGGAACGTATCGGCTCGTCATCTGGAAGCCGAGGCTGAACGCGAACATCGCGACCGAGAGGACCACGACGTCGCGTTCGAGCGCCAGGAACTCCCGGAGTAGCGCCCGAAGGCCGTTCGTACTGCCGTCCTCGCTACCCCTCATATTGGGCCTCCGGCGGCTCGAATAATAAATCTCGGCACTCGGGTGATTCCCGACGGGGGGCGGGCGCGCCTAGACGTCGACGCCGATCGCCTGCTCGATCGAATCGAACCCATCGCGTTCGAGCCGTTCGAGCAGGCCGCGGTTGATGTCCCGTGCGATCGAGGGACCCTCGTAGACGAGCCCCGTGTACAACTGGACGAGACTCGCCCCGGAACGGATCTTCTCGTAGGCACCCGCCGCGTCGGAAACGCCGCCGACCCCGACGATCGGTTTCTCGGTCCGTTCGGCGATAAACCGGATCCGACCGGTCGATTCGTCTTCGATCGGTTCCCCGGAGAGTCCACCCGCCTCGTCGGCGTGTGTTCCCCGAAGCCACGGGGGCCGATCCGTCGTCGTGTTCGTCGCGATGACGCCGGCCAGATCGAGGTCGTCCACGACGCCGAGGGCATCCTCGACGGCTGCCTCCGTGAGATCCGGCGAAAGCTTCACGAGAAGGGGGTCGGCTCCGGCCTCGGAGAGCGTCCGAAGGATCGACGCCAGCCGGTCCCGTTCTTGGAGCGCTCTGAGTCCGGGGGTGTTCGGCGAGGAGACGTTGACGGCGAAGTACTCGCCCGACCCGACGCGTTCGAACGTGTAGAGATAATCCTCCTCGGCGTCCTCGTTGGGGGTCGATTTCGACTTCCCGATGTTGACGCCGACGGGGACGGGACAGTCGGTCCGTTCGAGGCGCTCGCCGATGACGTCAGCACCGTCGTTGTTGAACCCGAGCCGATTTATCAGTGCGCCGTCCTCGGGGAGCCGAAACAGCCGCGGCCTGGGGTTTCCGGCCTGTGGCTCGGCGGTCACACCGCCGACCTCGACGTGTCCGAAGCCGAGTGCGGCGAGCGCGCTCGGAGCCGTCGCGTTCTTATCGAAGCCCGCCGCGACGCCGATCGGGTTCGGGAACGACTGTCCAAGCGTCTCCACGCGCAACCGCGAGTCGACGACGGTGTAGTGGTCGGCGACGACGCGCTCGAGCGGTGTCCCCTGTATAGCCTCGAGGAGTCGGTGTCCGAGTCCGTGGGCCGTCTCGGCGTCGAGCCGGAACGCGAACAGCTTGAGAAGATCGTACAGCGTCATTGTCCGATGGCGTCGGCCGACGTGCTTAAATATCGTGGTCCGCACCTCGATGGGGCGTCCGATTCGGCTCTAGAAGTCGTGTTCGACGTCGTCCGGGTCGGCCTTTTGAATGATGATCTTGCCGTCCCGGACGCGGACGAACACCTCGTCGCCGATACTCATGCCGGCGACGGCCAATTCGTCCTCGTGGATGTTTACGTGGACGTTGTGATACTTGCCGTCGTCGTCTTTTGCGCCACTGGGGCTGAGCTTCTTCTTTCGCACCATCGCGTTGTGTTGGGTCGTTCACCACACGAGATACATAAGTGTACCGTGCGAGCTACGCCCTCCGGCCTAATACTGACGGACAAAAGAATGTACACACGACGCACGAGGATCACGCCGTTCGACGGAGCGAACGGCGGATCACTCGTGAGTCGGTTTCATTCGATTTCGTCCACCAGTATAACGTACGTCGGCCAGCGTGATAGCCTCCGGTGCTCCGGGGTAGTGGCCCTGCCGTGTTCATCGCCGAGTCGAGATCCTGTGGACGACGGACATCACTCGGTGTCCGTCCCGACAATCCCGCCGTGACCTGGAGCGAAAATCGTCTGACGGGGGCGCTATCGGGGGTATATTTATATTGGCGTGTGTGCAGAAATCACACGGAGGAAACAACCCATGCCACGTGACGATGATACGCGGAATTTCGCGCTTCGAGAGAACGGCGGCGAAACCAGTGTCTTTTCCGGGCGGACCCCCAGACAAGCAGCCCTGAAAGCGGCCCGGAGACTCGATCCCGCACCGAGCGAGGACGCCGCCGAGGAGACGGAGCTCCGGCTCCGCGAGAAGGGAACGAAAAAAGTCCACATCTACGAGGGCTGGGCGTGGGAGGAGACGGCCCCCGACGACAGCCCCGACTGGATGCCCGAAGAAATAACCGAAGCAAACGTCTCGAAACAGGGGATACAACACCTCGAAGAGCTGTAATCGGAACGGCTATGACCTCGGCGCGGGTACGCAGACATGCGCGGCAACTCACACGGCCCGACCGCGTACGCACGCGCGTAGGATGACGGGTCCGACTTCTACCCGCGCAACATCCCCTGGGTACGTAGCATCGCCACCGCCCGTTGAACGGCTCTCGGATTTCGCTTCTTCGATCACCCCGCTTGTCACCCGACCGTTCGCCCCTCCGCTTTCCGGCCCGCCACCCCTTTGGCTCGTCCATCCCTTCGCCGTATAAATCATATATCTAACATATCCTCGACCGTCCGCCCCGGCGACCGCGCGCAAACACACGGGGGACAACGGGCGAGATACCTCCCGGCGGCCCCTGGCTGGCGGTTCGGGACACCCTCTCCACCGAGGGGAGGACTCACACGCCCCGAGCGGCATGAAATCGCGTGACGTAGCGGCTCTACTTCGACGGGCTTAATATGCCGACTCCCATCGAATGAAATGCGAAGAACGCGGGGCGCGACGCCCCAACGGGATGGCCCTTGGGGCCGTCTCGTTCCAGTGCTCACACGTGCGGTCGCATCCGAGCGGGACCCACCGACCCCGGAACGCCCGGGCCTTCGGCGGTCCGTTCCGATGCCCTTAAGTGTAACAGGGCATTTGGGTTGAAGTACGAAGGGCGATCCGGAACCGCATTCCGGCGTCGCCTTCACTCCGATGCCCTTAAGTGTAACAGGGCATTTGGGTTGAAGTACGAAGGGCGATCCGGACTCCGTTCGGTTCGCCTCCGATCCGATGCCCTTATACATACGAGGGCACTGGACAAAGACACGACGTGGTCGAAGTCGGCTCGAAACCGTCTTCGCTCACGGATCGACGTAATCCGATGGGTTTATGACCCATCGTGGGTTACTGTTAGATCCGAAGGAAATGAGGATTCCACCCCTGCGGTCCGCCGTATAGATGGGATCTGATGTTAGCCTTGGCAGTTCGGTGACACTCGGTCGGTCCGATGTCATCGATTGCCGATAGTATGGTACACACCTGTTTCAGGTGTGTCCCGCCAAACCCTCCCCGAGCTGGGAATTTAAGCTCGGGGAACGCACTCCGGTTGATCCTGCCGGAGGCCATTGCTATCGGTGTCCGATTTAGCCATGCGAGTTGCACGTTTAACGTAGCAAACTGCTCAGTAACACGTGGCCAAACTGCCCTATGGACTGGGATAACCTCGGGAAACTGAGGCTAATCCCGGATATCACATCCAGCCTGGAACTGGCGGATGTGTGAAACGCTCCGGCGCCATAGGATGTGGCTGCGGCCGATTAGGTAGACGGTGGGGTAACGGCCCACCGTGCCGATAATCGGTACGGGTCATGAGAGTGAGAACCCGGAGACGGACTCTGAGACACGAGTCCGGGCCCTACGGGGCGCAGCAGGCGCGAAACCTTTACACTGCACGACAGTGCGATAGGGGGACACCGAGTGCGAGGGCATAGAGCCCTCGCTTTTGTAGACCGTAAGGAGGTCTACGAATAAGGGCTGGGCAAGACCGGTGCCAGCCGCCGCGGTAACACCGGCAGCCCAAGTGATGGCCGATATTATTGGGCCTAAAGCGTCCGTAGCTGGCCGCGCAAGTTCGTCGGGAAATCCACTCGCTTAACGAGTGGGCGTCCGGCGAAAACTGTGCGGCTTGGGACCGGAAGATCCAAGGGGTACGTCCGGGGTAGGAGTGAAATCCTGTAATCCTGGACGGACCACCGATGGCGAAAGCACCTTGGAAGGACGGATCCGACAGTGAGGGACGAAAGCTAGGGTCTCGAACCGGATTAGATACCCGGGTAGTCCTAGCCGTAAACGATGCTCGCTAGGTGTGGCGCAGGCTACGAGCCTGCGCTGTGCCGTAGGGAAGCCGTGAAGCGAGCCGCCTGGGAAGTACGTCTGCAAGGATGAAACTTAAAGGAATTGGCGGGGGAGCACTACAACCGGAGGAGCCTGCGGTTTAATTGGACTCAACGCCGGACATCTCACCAGCTCCGACAGCAGTAATGACAGTCAGGTTGATGACCTTACTCGACGCTGCTGAGAGGAGGTGCATGGCCGCCGTCAGCTCGTACCGTGAGGCGTCCTGTTAAGTCAGGCAACGAGCGAGACCCGCACCTCTAGTTGCCAGCAGCATCTCGCGATGGCTGGGTACACTAGGGGGACTGCCGTCGCCAAGACGGAGGAAGGAACGGGCAACGGTAGGTCAGTATGCCCCGAATGAGCTGGGCGACACGCGGGCTACAATGGTCGAGACAGTGGGATGCGACACCGAGAGGTGAAGCTAATCTCCTAAACTCGATCGTAGTTCGGATTGCGGGCTGAAACCCGCCCGCATGAAGCTGGATTCGGTAGTAATCGCGTGTCAGAAGCGCGCGGTGAATACGTCCCTGCTCCTTGCACACACCGCCCGTCAAAGCACCCGAGTGGGGTCCGGATGAGGCCTGGTCACCAGGTCGAATCTGGGCTCCGCAAGGGGGCTTAAGTCGTAACAAGGTAGCCGTAGGGGAATCTGCGGCTGGATCACCTCCTAACGTCCGGGACTGAGGCTTCGGCCTCAGCCCACCTTTGGCGATATCTATCGGCGTCGATGCGTGACCGACCGAGCACCTTTGAACTGCCAAGGCTAAATGGTAGGGCCCATAGCTCAGCGGTAGAGTGCCTCCTTTGCAAGGAGGATGCCCTGGGTTCGAATCCCAGTGGGTCCATCTCACGTAGCCGGATCGAACCGTGTCCCTTAAGTGGGAAACACGGTACGGTTCGGGTACGAAGAACCAATGCACCACTCCGTGCAAGCGCGAGTGGGAAGGGTGGACACAGATCCGCAGTCAACGGATGTGTGTATGAGACCGTGTGTACATGCGATCCAGACGCTCACTGGACCCGTTTCATCGGGTTTATGAGCGATCTATCATTACCGTGGCTACTGTGCCACCTGGTGAATAGCTCGGCTCAGGCGCCGACGAAGGACGTGCCAAGCTGCGATAAGCCTAGGGGAGCCGCACGGAGGCAAAGAACCTAGGATCTCCTAATGGGAATCCCCACCGCAATTGCTTCGCGCAATGGGGAACGCCCCGGATTGAAACATCTTAGTAGGGGCAGGAAAAGAAAGCGAATGCGATGTCGTTAGTAACCGCGAGTGAACGCGACACAGTCCAAACCGAAGCCTTCGGGCAATGTGGTGTTCGGACTGGCTATCATCGGGCGAACGGTTTCGAGAAGTCTCCTGGAACGGAGCGCGATACAGGGTGAAAGCCCCGTACCGGAACCAACTAACCCGTGCGTCAGCTCCAGAGTATCGGGGATTGGAAATTCCTCGTGAATCCGGCAGACATCGTCTGCCAAGACTAAATACGTCCTGAGACCGATAGCGAACAAGTAGCGTGAGCGAACGCTGAAAAGCACCCCGAGAAGGGAGGTGCAATAGGGCTTGAAATCAGGTGGTGATAGAGCGACGGAGCGCAAAAGGTCCGCAGCTAAACGACCGAGACGCGAGTCTCCAGTAGAACGCTGTGGAAGCCGGTGTTCCGTCGTACGTTTTGAAAAACGAACCAGGGAGTGTACTTGTCTGGCGAGTCTAACCCGTTCATCGGGGAAGGCATAGGGAAACCGACATGGCCGCAGTCTTACGACCAGGGCCGCCGTGTTCAAGCGCGGGGAGTCAGACGGGTACGACCCGAAACCGGGTGATCTATGCGTAGACAGGACGAAGCGTGGCGAAAGCTACGTGGAGGTCCGCTAGAGTTGGTGTCCTACAATACCCTCTCGTGATCTACGTATAGGGGTGAAAGGCCCATCGAACCCGGAAACAGCTGGTTCCGACCGAAACATGTCGAAGCATGACCTCCGTTGAGGTAGTCCGTGGGGTAGAGAGACTGATTGGGGGCGTGGACTTCGAGAGAAGTTCACCCTCCTGTCAAACTCCGAACTCACGGACGCCGTTGACGCGGGGAGTCCGCTGTGCGGGGTAAGCCTGTGCAGCGTGAGGGAGACAACCCAGAGCTGGGTTAAGGTCCCCAAGTGTAGACTAAGTGCGATTGAAGGTAGTCTCGAGCCCAAGACAGCCGGGAGGTGAGCTTAGAAGCAGCTACCCTCTAAGAATAGCGTAACAGCTTACCGGCCGAGGTTCGAGGCGCCCAAAATAATCGGGGCTCAAGTCTACCACCGAGACCCGGCGGCACGCCTTACAGCGTGCTTCCGTAGGTCGGCACTCCGGTTGGGTGGAAGCTCGGGCGAGAGTTCGAGTGGACCAATTGGTGAAGAAAATCCTGGTTGCAGTAGCAGCGATAGTCGGGTGTGAATCCTGACGGCCAAATGAGCAAGGGTTCCTCGGCAATGTTTGTCAGCCGAGGGTTAGCCGGTCCTAAGACTCACCGCAATTCGAATGAGTCAAATTGGGAAGCTGGTTAATATTCCAGCGCCGTTGTACAATCAACGCCGACGCCTTAGGGTCGACCGAACCGGGCTTTCGCCCGGTCGAACTGTCAAAATCCGTGGAAGCCGTAATGGCACGAAGCGGATGAACGGCAGGACAGCGTAAGTCGGTTCAACCTGGGGCCCGTGAAAAGGCAAGTACAACGTCCGTACCGAGATCCGACACAGGTGCTCATGCCGGCGAAAGGCAAGGCCTGTCGGGAACAACCGACGTTAGGGAATTCGGCAATCTGGCCCCGTAAGTTCGCGATAAGGGGTGCCTGCCTCGGAAAGAGGCAGGTCTCAGTGACTCGGACGCTCCGACTGTCTAGTAACAACATAGGTGACCGCAAATCCGCAAGGACTCGTACGGTCACTGAATCCTGCCCAGTGCGGGTATCTGAACACCTCGTACAAGAGGACGAAGGACCCGTCAACGGCGGGGGTAACTATGACCCTCTTAAGGTAGCGTAGTACCTTGCCGCTTCAGTAGCGGCTTGCATGAATGGATTAACGAGAGCGTCGCTGTCCCAACGTTGGGCCCGGTGAACCATACGTTCCAGTGCGGAGTCTGGAGACACCCAGGGGGAAGCGAAGACCCTATGGAGCTTTACTGCAAGCTGTCGCTGGGACATGGTCGCTGATGTGCAGGATAGGTAGGAGACGTTACACAGGTGCGTGCGCCAGCACGTCGCCGAGTCAACACTGAAATACTACCCGTCAGTGACTGTGACCCTCACTCCGGGAGGAGGACACCGATAGCTGGGCAGTTTGACTGGGGCGGTACGCGCTCGAAAAGATATCGAGCGCGCCCTAAGTCCATCTCAGTCGGGACGGAGACCCGACGGAGAGTGTAAGAGCAAAAGATGGATTGACAGTGATCTTCCCAACGAGGATCGCTGACGCGAAAGCGTGGTCTAGCGAACCAATGAGCCTGCCCGATGCGGGCCATTGATGACAGAAAAGCTACCCTAGGGATAACAGAGTCGTCACCCGCAAGAGCACATATCGACCGGGTGGCTTGCTACCTCGATGTCGGTTCCCTCCATCCTGCCCGTGCAGAAGCGGGCAAGGGTGAGGTTGTTCGCCTATTAAAGGAGGTCGTGAGCTGGGTTTAGACCGTCGTGAGACAGGTCGGCTGCTATCTACTGGGTGTGTTTGACGCTTGACAGGAACGACCGTATAGTACGAGAGGAACTACGGTTGGGTGCCACTGGTTTACCAGTTGTCCGAGAGGGCATTGCTGGGCAGCTACGCACCAAGGGGTAACGGCTGAATGCATCTAAGCCGGAAACCCGCCTGGAAAAGAAGCGTCGCCGAGGTCTCTCCTAGAAGAGGAGTTCGATAGACTCGGGGTGTACGCGTCGAGGCAACGAGACGTTCAGCCCGCGAGCACTAACTGACCGAAGCCACTAATCATTGCTCCGCCCGATGAAGCGGGTCCGGGCGTAAACTGGATCGCATGTACAAACGAAGTCCACCGGCGTTGGACGACACGAGAGGACTGCCTCTCGTACCGTGGTTCGATTCCACGAGCCGGCATTAAGGCGGCCAAAGCGGCGGGGCGACTCCCGTACCCATCCCGAACACGGAAGATAAGCCCGCCAGCGTTCCAACGAGTACTGGAGTGCGAGAGCCTCTGGGAAAGCTGGTTCGCCGCCTACCATTCATTAACCCTCACACAGCACCTGCTGTGTGGGGGTTTTTTTCGTATTTTCAACGGTGAGTGACAACCACTGCCCGACCGGGGGCCTCTCTCGTCCCCCGGACCGACCCCAAGCACTGGAGCGAACCGCTGCGGGCAGTACCGCTACCCTTAAATCGCCGTCGCCGTTACTGTGTGATGCGCCAAGGTGGCAGAGTCTGGCCTTACGCGGTTGCCTGCAGAGCAGCTACACGCCGGTTCAAATCCGGCCCTTGGCTTAATCCTTTAGGTTCAGAGCGTCTACCGGCTGGTTTCGGCAGTTCAGCCGTTCCAGAATCACCCGATATCGGGTTCGAAGCCACGGGGGGTGTTGCGGCATGAGTTCCTACAGCTTCGGGCCGCGGTGTGGCTGTATAGACTGTACGGAACCGAAGGTCGCCGAGGTCGAAATCCCTGGCAAAGGCACGCGGGCGGTCTGTGCAACGCACCGCGAGCAACTGGAGGTGAACGGCGGTGCTTGAAAGCGACGAGGAGCGCGTCCTCCCGAAGGTCGCTGTTCGGAGTGCCTTCACCGAATCATCACTGTCCAGCGGGGCGACGCGACTCGTCTACGACATCGAGTACGCCGAGAAGAGCATCTCGGGGGGCGACAGCTACACCCGAGAGATTATCGGCTACGTCGAGACGGAACCCTACACACTGTTCGATCGGTGTGAGAACTTCCGCGAGTTCGTTGCCCAGGTCGAGGCGAAGAGCCGGTATCACTCGTGGATCCCAGAGCGGCTCACAGATCGGGAGGAGACTGCTGTCGGGGGTGACGCCGATGGGGAGTGATGAGGACCTCCCGGACGTCACACCGCGGGACGCGATCCAGATCGCCCAACGGGCGCTCGCAAAAGCGAACCGTGTCGATGACCTCCAGGAACGCGTCGACGAGCTCGAGGACCAAGTGACCGAGCTCGAACTGCGACAGTCTGGCCGTGACCAAGATCGCGAGTACGCCTCACTGTCGCTTGACGAGAAGATCGGGATGGTGCGGGAACACGCCTTCAGGAAGGCCACCTCGACCAACGGCTACGCGAAAGTCGACTACAACGGCGTCAGATGGGAGGTCTTCGACAGCGACCCCAGCACGAAGCACTGCTACAAGCTGCTGCGACTCGCCGCCGAGGGCGTCGACGGGTTCGAGTACTGTGACCCGGACGGGGAGTCGAAGCACCTGCGGGTCGACGCCACGGCGGCAAAACGGAACGCGGCGTTTTTCCAGGAAAACAAAACCCGAGAGGAGGCACGGGGGCGATGAACCGTCATATAGCCCGCTGGATCCCACCGCCGGTTGTACTCTAGACAAGTGCAGTTGTGTTAGTGCAGTCCGTTAGTGCAGAGTACGCCGAACGAGACGCCGCCGGACGCCTTGTTTGCCCGGGGGAAACGTGAATTTCGGTTTTGTTTCCCGGAAAAAACGGTCCGGCACTTACGACCCCACGAGATGGCCACCACGACTTCCCACGACCCGACCGAATCGAGTCACGCCGAGTTGAGCAAAGACGAGTTCGACGAACTGATCGCGTTCGTCCGGGACTACTACCGCGAGGAGCTGGGCACGTTCGTCCAGCAGTATCCGAAGGACACGACGCATTTCCCGATCGCCTTCGAGGACCTCCAGCGGGGCGTGTCGATCACGACACCTGGTCCCGGCAGTTTCGCCGAGACGTATCTCGAGCACCCGGACGCGTACGACGACCACCTCGTCGACGCGCTCGATCACGTTGACCTCCCCGTTGAGGTGGATCTCTCGCACGCGACCGTCCAGGTGATCGACCTCCCGGAGTGGCACACCTACTACCCCGGCGACTTCAGCCCGAAGGACGAGGCCGGCCACTACCGAGCAGTCACAGGCGAGATCGCGCGCGCCACGGACGTGTACGCGCGCCTCGAAGTAGCGGCCTTCGAGTGCCAGCGCTGCGGGACGCTCTCGAAGATCCCCCAGACCGACTCGTCCTTCCAGGAGCCGCACGAGTGCCAGGGCTGTGAACGGCAGGGCCCCTTCGACGTCAACCTCGACGAGTCCGAGCTGGTCGACGCCCAGATGCTGCGGCTCCAGACACCACCGGAGGTGGCCCAGGGCGCGGGCCAAGAGATCGACGTCTACCTCGAAGGCGAGGAGCTCGTCGACAGCGCCTCCGTTGGCGACCGCGTCACCGTCACCGGGACGGTCCACCTCGAACAGCTATCGTCGGGCAACCAGAAGACGCCGAAGTTCGAACCGTACGTCGATGCCCGCCACGTCGCCCTCGAGGAGTCCGATCACACCGAGATCGACATCTCGCCGGAGGAACGCGAGCGGATCCGAGCGCTCGCGAACGGTGCCGAGGGCGAGCCCCTGGAGGTGGCCGGCCAATCGCTCAAACCCGAGGTGTACGGCCACGAGACGGTCAAGCAGATGCTCGTGCTCGCGATGGTCGGCGGGGCGGGGCCGGGCGACCTCCGCGGGGACTTTCATATTCTCTGTCTCGGCGATCCCGGTACGGCGAAGTCTGAACTGCTGGATCGCGTCGAAGAGATTGCCCCGCGCTCGGTCGGCGTCTCCGGGAAAGGTGCGACCGAAGCCGGTGTCACGGCGAGCGCCGTCCAGGACGACTTCGGCGACGGGAACGCGGCCACTCTCAAGGCGGGTGCGCTCGTGAAAGCCAATGGCGGGGTGGTGTGCATCGACGAACTCGATGACATGCCCACCGACGTCCGCGCCGCCATGCTCGGGCCGATGAGCAAACAGCGGATCCACGTCAACAAGTGGGGCATCAACGCCCGACTGTCGACGGAAACCGCGGTGATCGCCGCCGGCAACCCCAAACACGGGCGCTTCGATCAGTATGAGCCGATCGGTGATCAGTTCGACCTGGCGGCGAACCTCCTCTCACGGTTCGATCTCATCTTCACGTTTCATGACCAGCTCGACGAGGATCGCGACGCGAAGATCGCCGACCGAATTCTCCGAGCAAGGGATGCGAAGAAGCGCTCGGCCGCAGGTGACGACCTCGAGGGCGACGAGAAGACGGTCGAGGGGCCGATCGACGCCGATCTCTTACGGAAGTGGATTGCACTCGCGAAACAACAGCCCGATCCAGTGTTCGCAAACGATGAGGTCCGACAGGCTCTCCAGGAGCGTTTCACCGCACTCCGCGGGATGCACGATTACGCCAGCGACCAGCCGGTCCCAGTGACGTTCCGGAAGCTCCCCGCCACCGTCCGGATCGCCGAGGCCGCGGCAAAGTTCGAGTTCTCCGAGACGATCGAGCCGCGACACGCGAAGATCGCGACCGAGGCCGTTGGGGAATCCATGCAGGACTTTGGCGTCGACGAGGATGGGAACCTCGACGCAGATATCCAGGAGACTGGGGCGAGCATGACACAAAAAGACAAGATCCGCTTCATCGCCGACACGATCGCTGAGATCCAACAGGAGACAGAGAGCGGCCACTGCCTGATCGAGACGCTCGTTGAGCGGGCCACCGAGGAGGATCTCGGCCCGAACCAGGTCGATCATTACGTTGGAAAGCTCAAAGACCAGGGCGTCGTATACGAGCCCGCGACAGATGCTCTGAAATACGTGGGGGGTGCCTGAGATGGCTGGCGACGATCTCGCCGACGCCCTTCTCGCCGGCGTCGGGCTCACGAATACAACCAAAGAGGTCCTCATCCCGGCCGCTGACGCTGCCGGGGAGTGCTATCACGCAGTCGGAGGCTGTGGCGGCCACCTCGTGATACGCGTTGAGGCGACCGCCGCGACCCTCATTGACAATCGTGACCTCCGACCCTGCCAGGCCCGCGGTTGCACTGCAGCCGACATCCCACTTCTAGAGCGCTGCGACGGCTGTGGACTCCCCGTCTTCGAGCCGGAGGAGTTCAACGGCGCGGCCTGCTGCACCGAGTGTGCGATGTATCTGCATATACATCAAAGCGAGCAGGACCACGAGCAGTACACGCTTCGGGAAACTACCTCTGGACCTAATATATCATCTCCATTCTATCTCCAGTCTATCAGGTGGATCTGACTGGTCACTCGTTGTAGTGTATATGGAGGTTGTCGAAATCCTGCTAGTTCTGTAGGAGGTAGTTTTGCATCCGCCAGAATGAGTAGCCGCCTTCGAACTATACCTTTCTTTCCCCATCACTACCGGGTGGTAGCCATACACTCACCCTGAGGGCGAGAACTCCGCCTTATGACTGTCATCAGGTGCGTCCACCAGTAGGTCGTCGTACAGCTGGCTGATTTGGGTGCGAAGTACAGTCATGGAGACGCCAAATCGCTCAGCCAGGGCGAGTCCGCCGCCCATCCCGGCCCCTTCCTTGACTTCCCCTCGTATGTACGCATTCATCCCGGGGTGGTCGATGTGTTCGAACCCCGGGTCAGTAACCGTGAGAGTAAGATCTAAATCCGATGCTAGTCGCCGGACGCTCGCACTCTCGTCGCTTGCGACGAAAGACGTGGTTGCGTGCTCTAGTGATGCATCGATGCCCCAGTGACGAACGAGTGCGCCGACTGCACTCATCTGTGTCCCACCGGCGAGAGTAACATCGGTGCCAGTCCGAAGCGCACCAACGACTAAACCCGCGGCAGTAGCCTGCATTGGGTCGCCAACGGCGGAAACAGCTTCGAGTGGCTTACCAACCAGACTCCCCGGCGCAACGTCACTTGCGCTTAACCCTTCGTCTACGACAGTTCGTTTGAGGGTGATCGGATTATCGGGTAACGAAGACGATACCTGACTCCGTTCACCCAGGGCCGTTAGTACACCGAGCGCAGTCGTCGTACCACCCGGAACGACTTCTCCGACCACGAGCTCGTCATCTGGGAGCGCCTCTCCGAGTTCACGAGCGGCTTCGAACTTGGCAGTTGGCTCGGCGACAGCAGTTGGGGTACGTATATCGTCGCCGGTCGTCCCAGGCATTGTTACTGTCGGCGTAACGGTTCCCTTCGTTACACCAGCATCGACAACGAGGGTCTCAAATCCACATAGTTCCCGCACTGCACGCGTGACGATTGCGGGTGTCGGTGCTCCCGTGGGTGTAACGGGAACGACAGGTGCTCGAATCGGGTGCCCAAATTCAACGATTTCAGCGTCGCCTGCGGGCGTATGTAGCATTACCTGCGAATTCGAACCAGCTGCACTGATGCCATCTATCCGTGCCGTCTCTGTGGTCGCAATCACGAGTACAAATCTCATAGGCATACACTGCCTCCCACAACGCGATGGAGACAATTGGACTTGTATTTATGCAAGTATACCTTATCTTTTTTGATGAACATGTGACCACGCCAGACAGATCAGAGAGGAGACCGACCTATTAGCGGTCAAAGAGAAGTTACAAGCGTTCGATCTCTAGTTAGGGTTCCAGTGAAGTACCGGGGGTCATTTTGCGCCTCGCGGAAGACAATACAATAGATGAAATGATAGATGTCTAATAGTAAGGCCCATACTGAACAAACACCCTCTACTTAATAACCTACGCCAGGATACGTTAGCTGCCGAGGATTTCAACAGAGCCGATTTTAAATAACGGTGGTGGGTATGCAGTCACAACTGACGAATGAATGACCCTCCGACCACCCCTGCTGCTGGAAAAGACGAGTTCGTCGAGGACGTCATCATCGAGTACCTCGACCTCTACACAGAGATTCAAGAAGGAGAACGCGCTGAACACGATTTAATGCCTCGGCTCGTAGATCACCTCTTCATTAACGCCCTCGGCTGGGAGAAATCCGACTACACCCAAGAAGACGACTGGAACGATGTCCGATTTTACGATGACGACAGAAACCCAGCCATCATCGTCGAAGGGAAGCGCCGCGACGTGGATGTCGAAGAAGGAATTCAGCAAGTCTTCAGATATGCCTCAGAAACTCCCTACGCTCGCTATCTCATCTCTACCAACGTAGACAAATTCATCGTCTACAAGCGATGCGACGACACCTACGAAAACGCGGTCACCCACCACGGAGTATCCGCTCGCAAAGTCGCTGACGTGCCCTTCCAAGGGATCTGTAACCGCGCAAGCGGAAACGCCATCAGCAGCGACCTCACGCTCCAAGAACGACAAGCAATCAAGCAACTCTTCCAACTCCGTCGCGAAGAAGTCACAAACGCGGAACGCTACGGAGACTTCACTCTTACCAGTAGACAAGATGTCGATACCGACACTGGGTTCGACAACCTCATTGACTCTCTCAGGCTCTGCCTCGAAGACTATCTCTTACCGTACACGCTCTCCGCGTTCGACGAGTTCACCGAACGTTACAAAGAATTCGAGAGAGAACGCCGCGACCTCAAGAATCAAATCGAACAACTCGAAGAAATCGGACACGACGACTCCGAAATCGCGACCCTCCGTAACAAACTCAGCGAACTCGAAGACGAATACGAAGTCTACCAGCGCTTCCATTCTGACTACGGAACCTGGGTACAGCTCTCGAATCGCCAAGACAATGACGAAGAGGAGAACAAGGAGGTCTTTTGCCGGGAATCAGTGTATGTCCAACTCAACAAAATCCTCCTCATCCGCATCGCCGAAGACAAAGACCTCGTTAATACAATGGTCTCCAACGGCGGGGTGCATCGGTACTTCGACTTCTGGGAAGACTACACCCGTTATGTCTCTCGCGACTATATCGACCTATTCGAAACCGCGTCTGAGGAGCTCAGTGAGGTCTACGACTACCTGTACTCCCGGCGACTCTTCGACTGGGAGATCCAGCCCGATAGCGACCTGAACGATGTCCTACAACGCACACTCTGGCATCTAAACCACTTCGACTTTGAGAACGTTGATAGGGATGTTCTCGGCCACCTATACCAAGAACACCTCCCGCCAGAGGAACGCAAAGCCCTCGGTGAATTCTACACACCAACAGCCGTCGTAGACCTGATCCTCGACAGTGTTGGGTACACCTCAGACAAACAGCTCGAACGGCAAGAATACGACCTCATCGACCCTGCGTGCGGATCCGGTACATTCCTTGTCCGTGCGGCAGGGCGGCTCCTCGACAGACTCGACAAGAAGGGTGTACCGCCACGTGATGCCATCGAAATCGTTCAACAACGCATCCACGGGCTCGACCTGAACCCCTTTGCGTGCCACATCGCCGAACTCAACCTGCTGTTCCAGGTCATCGACCTGTACAAAAATGTCAAAGATGAAAATCCCGAGTACACGCTTGATAGGTTCCAAATCTATCGAACTGACAGTCTTCGGAATGAGGCGAAAGAGAGTTTAGCAACGCTCCAGAGCTCAGCGATACAGCGACAATACCGTGAAGAACGCCGGCGTGCCTCTCAAATCAAGGAACGCGAAGACTACGGTTTCGTAGTCGGGAACCCACCGTACGTCCGTATTCAAAACCTCGCGAAAGGTCAGGCACGAGAGGAATACGACGATTACGACACCGCGCACTACAACTACGACATTTACATCCTGTTCATCGAACGAGCCGCCAAATGGCTCGCAGAAGACGGCCAGCTTGGATACATAATTTCCAACAAGTTCACCGAAAACCGCTACGGAGAGAAAATCCAGGACTACATCTTACAACACTACCATCTGCAGGAAATCATCAACTTCGGCGACGTGAGTGTGTTCGAAGGCGTACAGTCCTATCCGATGATCATCACCGGTAAACGCATCAACAAAGACCAGGGCTCTAGCCTGAGGGGCGATTATCGACTTCCTGAGGACTACGCGTTCACGTACGCTGAGGTTACTGAACGTCTCCCGGAGATCACGCAAACTGCGCTCACAAGTGGTGACGAAGAACTAACTAGCGCTGAAGAGCGCGAACAGGAAGGTGGGAAGATTGCCGAGATTATTCGAGCCAGTGTTCCTAGCAAACATGGAGAGGAGCCACCGAGCGAAGAAAAGGTACTGAGCCGTCTCGAGGACATCGCCCCCAGCGTCGAACTGGAGAAACCTCCGCTCAAAACGTACCCGATGAACGCGTCCGGGCTGCTAGACGCGGATGAATGGCAGTTCGTTCCGAAAGACGAATATGACGTGCTTGAAGCCATGGAGGCCGGCGGGCGTGAGTTCGACGAGTACGAGGGATCTATCGCTAAGAACGGGATACAGACGGGGTCAAACGATGTATTCGTCCTCGACCAAGCAACGATCAATGAGTACGATATCGAGGGCGAGGTCGTGTTTCCCACAATTGGTGGACGCGACATCACTCGCTGGTACACCCCTCGGCAGGACAAGTACATCTTGTATATGACTCCAGATGCTGACCTCGACGAAACTCTTGGAGCGAAAGCATATCTCGAAGCAAACCGCGAAGAGCTGGAGTCTCGTTACTGCGTTGAGCAGGGGAAACACTGGTACCAACTAGCGCGCCATCGCCCAGGAATCTTCGCACGGGAAAAAGTGATTACGCCCGACATCTGCTACTACAACAACTTCTTCCACGACAAGGATACAGAGTTCCACGCTCTCAACAGCGCCTACGTCCTCTATGCCGATAATCTCGCGAACAACTACCTCGTAGGTGTTCTGAACAGCGACGCCGTTCAATTCTACATGAGGAGAACGGCACCGCAGTACGGAAACGACTACCTCCGCTACGTGACGAGCTACCTCTTCGAGATCCCGATCCCCGACCCAGAAAACAACGAGGGGGATCTCGTTGAAACGGTCAAAGAGGCTTCGGACTCGCTGAGAGAATTGGCGAAGGACTACCGGGAAGCCAAAGGCCTCCTCGAAGCACCCGAAAAAGTGTACGAGCGAACTTCAGGCGTCGAGATATCGACCCTCTCCTTCGCAGGATACATCGATGCGATGAATATCAGTGGTGAAGGTGGGGACGTGTCCGCCACGGTCGATGGGGACACCGTTCGACTGAACGTACAGGATGAGATCTCGTTCGTGTCTGAACGTGAAGCGGCGGCGTTTGAGTCACTTCTTCAAGCGTTCGAGGTTGACTCGGTTGATGTGCTTGAGGATCTTGAGGTTCCGAAGTCTACTGAGGGGTTGTTACAGGTTGTAGATGCGTTTGAGGAGGCGGACCGACTGCGTAAAGAAGCGGTGAGCGACGCCGCAGAACTCGAAAAGACACTGAACGATGCGGTATACAAGCTCTATGGGTTCGACGACGAGCACCGAGAGTTGATTGAGGAACGCATTGATAAGCCAGAAGATCTACTGGAGGCAAAGGTAAGGACGTAGATGCGGCAGTACTCCCTCGGTGAGTCGGTACGTATCGATATTCCGGATCCGACGACTGCTGGATCCCCGTCTCTGAACCCCTTCGTTTCCCCTCGAACGAGCGCTTCAAACTCCGCAGATTCGTACTGCTCGCGATGAGCCAGCACTCGCTGCCCTGACACGAGCCTGTCATAGAAAGCGTCGCGTACGAAGCAGCAGGGTGCGGGAACTGTTGCATGACACTCTCATAGAACACATCCAGTAAAATCAAAGAGCAATCAGTAGAGATGAGATGAATCACGTTAATATTGAATAACCTGGCGGAACACACGAGCTGCGAAGGCCATAGTATATCAATACTTATCGGCGTCCTCTATGACCACATCAACATGGCTGCCCTGAACTCCCTCCACCCAGCCGTCCGTGCCCTCATCCGTAATCCGATCCTCATCGTCATTGTCGGCCTCTACGGCCTTGTACAACTCCCACAACTAGCCCTGCAACCGACACAGCCAATTGTGGCCGCGATCATCTCACTCGGGATAACCGGCCTCATGCTCGTCGTCATGCCGTTCTTCCAAGGTGGCTTACTCGGGATGGCTGATGAAGCACTCAACGGACAAACCAGCCTCGGAACACTTGTTTCCGAAGGAAAAACGAACTACATCCGTCTGCTCCTCGCATATCTCGCACTCTTCGCAGTAAATCTCATCTTCGGATTCATTGCATTTATCGTGGTGCTACTCGGTGGGGTCGGGTTATTCGCAGGCGATAGTCGCCCCGGCCTTGCGGCTCTTGGTGCCATTGCAGTAGTCGGGATTCTGTTTGCGCTTGCGTATCTGCTTGTCATTTTCTTCATCCAGTTTTACGCCCACGCAATCGTCTTGACCGATACCACTCTCGTTGACGGGTTCAAACGGAGTGTCAGCCTGGTTCGGCAAAATATAGTGAGTACGCTTGGATATACGCTGATCCTCTTGGTAGGCAGTCTCGTCTTCGGCGGTATCGGTAGTATCGCCTCATTGCTACTGTCACCCCAAGCAACAGAATTGCCGCTGCCCGATGTCTCAATGCCCGTGTTGGCTGGAGCAGCAATCGTCTACGTGGTTGCGCTTGCCATTCTTGGAGCCTTCTATGCGACGTACTCCGTCGCGTTCTACCGATCAATTGAACAGAAGATGCCTTGTTGAACGCAAGACAGCGTCGGGGTAGGGTCGATAACTAACGGCTTTACGGCGTCAAAGAGCGGTTCTTGCGCTCAGAAGATGCAGTAGCTGCCACTATCGGTGTTCATCAAAGGGGCAAAACTATGGTATCTTACTCCCTTGGTCAGGTGACGACGGCGATGCCTCTCCTGGATACGTCCAGAGAAGGGGGAGCAGGCGGCGAGCCTTAACTCGCCGCCTGCGTCAGGTTATGGATGATGCACTTCCGCGTGAGCTCCCGGAACTGGCCGTGCCAGCTCCGGGAGCGAAGCTTCTCGCCGTCGTCTTCCTTCAACTGCGAGAAACCTGTTTCACTCATCCACTGCTGGTTGTAATCCTCGTTCATCCGTGCGTTGTGCGCCTTCTGCAACGGCGTTTGCTCCCTGTGCTTGATCAGCGGTCTCGTTGATTCGGAGCGACACTCCTCACGGAGCTCACCCCACGAGTAGTTCGCATCAGCGGAGAGGACACGCAGGTCTTCCGCGTTCCGGCGGAAGACCTGCATCCCGATGTGCCCGTCCCACGCCTTCTGCGTCGTGAAATGAACATCTTTGATCGCCAGCGAGTTCACGTCGATCAAGATCGTTGTCTTCATCGACTGGAACGAGTAGTTCGCGCGGTCGCGGTAGTGGTAGCTGGTTTGATCGCGTTGAAAGCCGCTTGCGTCAATTGCAGCTTCACCACTCCAGCCCGCCTGCTCCGCGCTTCGGCGGAGCAGGCGGCGGAGTTCACGCATCCGGTATTCGCTTTCCCACCGACAAAACGAACTGTAGTGCGGTGCCTCGTTGAGATCAAACACAGCGAGAATGCCGGGCATCTCGTTAAGATAGTCTTCCGTCTCGCGGAGACTCTTTTCGAGCTCAACGCGGTACAGAATCAACGCGATCTGCGTCCACTCGGCGTACCCGTCCGCGCCGTCCGGCGCGGCGGGTACGTCGGGGTCGTCAACGTGCTGTTTGGCAAGGTCTCGACACATCCAGGCAAGCCGTCTGAGCGATGCCATATCGCCAGACGGCGTCCAATTCCCGGTTAGCTTGACGGAATCCTTCCGTGAGAGCGTCTGAGATAGCCGTCAGTCGGCGGCAAAACAAGGCAACAGAAGACCTACTGAGACGGTTACCACTCCGTTTCCCCTCGAACGAGCGCTTCGAACTCCGCGGATCCGTACTGTTCGCGATGAGCCAGCGCTCGTTCCCCCGAGGCAGTAATCTCGTAGAGTCCGGACCTGTCGCCCGGCCCGATTCGTACGACGAGCCCATAGTCCAGCAGCGCCGGCAGCCGCGTATTGATATAGGCACGATCGCGATCGAGACGCTCGGCGATGTTCACCGCCACGTCACGTTTTCCACCGGAGAGTGCAGCTAGGATATCGAAGTCGGTCGGCCGTGTGAGTCGCATACGCGTCCGTATTCACCGATAGTATATGTTGGCTTGCCGACTTTCAAACGATGAACCACAGCGACAGCGGGGTATCGCGCCTTCCTCTTTGGGCCGTCCCGTCCAGTAGTTCCGAACGACAGAATCTGTGCATGGTTTGGGGTAGTCGTAAGAATGACTGATTGAAAACTGGATATCCTCTTCAACTATCCCCTGTTACGTCGGCCAGCTTCGATTAATCTGGATACCTTTCAGTGGGGATGATTTATTAATCAGCGGAATACTATCCATTCTAAGGCAAACCACTATGACCCAATATGTCTACCGATAATACAACTCAAAAGGTTCTTGACGCCTTCCAAGCTGAAGCACGAGATGATACAGAGATCACGATCGAAATAAACGGAAATATTCTGAGGGAGGTCTCTTCACAATTATACGACAATCCTCGAAGGGCCATAGAAGAACTCGTTTGTAATAGCTACGATGCCTACGCTACCGAATGTTATGTCTCTACTCCGAATGATGAAGACGATGTTCTGCAGGTCCTTGATAACGGGAAATCGATGGACGAAGATGAGCTGGGTGATATGTGGGAGGTTGCTGGAGGTCCGAAACAAAAGCTTGCAGAGAAGGGTGTGGAACGAGAGATAGAGGGTAGGAAGCAGATTGGCCGTTTCGGTGTAGGAAAATTAGCTGCTTTCGCTATCGGCAGTGAATTAACTCACGTAGCCACTGTTGATGGTACAACGAGAATTATTTCAGTTTCTCAGGGAGCTATCCGGAATCAGAGCTTTACTGACCCACCAACTACGAAAATATGGGAGGTAGAGGAAGATCGGGCACGTGAGCTCCTTGGCTCATATTTAGATGGGATTCCCGACCCTTGGGAAAAAGATTGGGAGAGCTGGACTCTTGCTGTCGTTGACGACGTTGATGAAGAGAATACAGGACGGAGGCTGAAGCCGGAGCATCTAAATCGTATGATTCGGACGGCTATTCCGTTAGAAGCGGATTTTGAGGTGGCAAGGAATGGAGATAAAATCCAGCCCAGAAACCTCACAGAGTCCGTTGACGTTAAATTGGACATTTCCCAGGATGAAGAGTACCAAACGAAATTAAAGAAAGAGCTTCAGAAATTTTGGTCTGAGTACCGGGAGGATATTGATGATGAAGATGATGTTCCGGATAGGTTACTAAATCTTGACCCCGTATATGATGATTCTCACTACGCTGTGGACTCGGAAGAGTTGGAGGACTCAAACGGGACTCCCGAGCCGAATGCTCTTAAGATTCCTAAACTAGGCGTTGTACATGGCGAAGCTGCAATATATTCGGAAACTCTCACCCCAAGAAAATTGGCAAGTAGAGACATATACGACCACGGTCACAAGGTGCGCGTACGTGGGAAGTTACTCAACCGGACTGACCCTCTCTTTGGAACTTCCCCAAAATCACACAAGTTCTGGAATAGGTTCCGATCTGAGTTCGAAATGCCGGTTCTGGACGATGATCTTCTTGTTCAGAGAGATACACTCCAAGATGGTGTCCACAAAGAGGTTAGCAAGAAAGTTCTAGATAGCGTATTTAATATTCTTCGCACCCGCGCAGATGAAGAAGAAGAAACGGATCCTGGGCGGTTTGGACACCATCTACATACCTTATCACCTGGGAAAGCAGGAGAGGCCCTCGCAGGACTCACAGGAGAAGATGCTGAATTCCCTGAAGGCGGATGGGATGACGTCGACGTAGAGTTAGCAGAGTTCGAAAAAACTGATAGTGCAGTAGAATACGATGACTCAGACCACGCAATCTACATCAATGATAACCATCCTCTATTCACCGCGCTTGAGGAACGAAACGCACCTACGAAACTTCGGAAAGTTGTGGGTGAGGCATTAGCTGGTAACGAGATTGCGTTTGGGTATTTAACATTCTCTGGCGTCCGTAAGGATTTGATTCAGGATGGGAAAGATATCTCAGAGACAGC
The DNA here is from genome assembly GCF_013839515.1 of Natronomonas salinimetallica. GTDB lineage: Archaea > Halobacteriota > Halobacteria > Halobacteriales > Haloarculaceae > Natronomonas. The sequence goes on from NZ_JACDNQ010000003.1 coordinate 33,434, forward strand.
CTTAGAAATTGCTTCCCGATATATCGAGGACCCCTTTGACTACCACAAAGAGCAGGTGAAGAAAATGTCGCACGAGACTGATGACCCATTCGAAGAATCAATTGTTGACGCTTTGAACGAACTGGGCGTTACGACGGACCATATGGGCGGATCAGGGGATTCTGACGCTGTCGCTAAGTTCGCTACGCCCGATAATGAAGAAGATATCGTCATCTCAATCGAGGCAAAGGGTGCAGAGGAGGGGAGTGTTTCACACTCTGAGGCTAATATTGCAACCATCCGGGAACACATGCAGCAAGATGAGTGCAACCATGCTCTCCTCGTTGCTCGAGAATTCACTAAACGAGGCACGGAGAAGAATGAAGACGGTGAATACGTAGATAGTAAACTCATTAACCAATTAGGGATGTATGAAGATGTATCAGCCATTAATATTGAGGCGTTCCAGCATCTCTTAGAAACTCATAGAGATACGCCACTTGATCATCGGCAACTCCAGAAGATCCTCACCAATCAAAAACACCCTGAGGAGCTTGTTGGCTTTATTGATGAGTGTGCTCAGGCAATGCCTGCAGAACCTGAAGTTATGTACCGCGTTCTGGAGGTGGCGTGGGAGATTCAAAAACAGGACGACCGTTCTCAGAGAATTGGTCTAATAATGGGAGAGGTGGATATAGATGACAACCACGTAATTAGCATACTTGATGCGGCGCAAGTAAGCACCGGGATGGTTGTACTAAGAGAAAATGAAAGCAAGTTTTCCATTTTCCAAACACCGAACCAGGTGATGCGAGCGATGGGGGCCAATCGAAGCTAAGAAAAAACATCGGATTTCTTATCGAAAGCTTGACGTCGACGAACGCTAAGTAAGAATATGAGCAGCCAAAGTGGGGACGAACTAAAGCCACTAGATTTACCGAATCGGCAAGAGTACACACATCGGGCACACCGTTTCCCAGGTAAGTTTCACCCACCGCTTATCGCAAAGATAATCGAAGATCACCCTGAATACGATGTTATAGCGGATCCTATGTGTGGATCCGGAACCGTCGCTGTGGAAAGTGCGGTCGCTGGTCGAGAAGCCCTCTGTATCGATATTGACCCCCTCAGCGAGCTGATGACACGTGCGAAGTCGCAGCCGATCCCAACCGACGAACTCCTTGACGTCGGTGAAGAGATTCTGTCGGCGTCAGGGCCTGTACCTGAAGAGGGGGAACTGAGTGAGGATGAAGCTCGAGAAGAGGTCAAGTCAAACCTCTCTGGGACACGGTACTGTGTTCCGTACAACCTTCTCCACTGGTTCGATCCATATGTTGCCGTCGGATTTTCTCGCCTTCTCTCAACCGCTAATGCGGTGCTGGAGGACGAGAGTGATGAGATTGCCGATGCAATCCACCTATGCTTTGCAGCATCTGTTCGCCGTATTTCTAGGGCAGATCCACAGCCGGTAAGCGGCTTAGAGGTTACAAAAGTCCGACGACAGGAGCTAGAGAAAGGCATTGACTTTGACGTCACTGGTACGTTTGAACAGGTACTCAACCGCCTTGGAGCAGGTTACGACGAGCTCCATGATATTGACGAACTCGGTGATGTGACTACGGTCCACGGTAATGCGAAAAACTTCGAAGGGGTCTGTGAGGAACACAATAAACAACCAGAACTCGTCATCACGTCACCGCCATATTGCATGGCCATCGAGTACCACCGACGTCACCGTCTCGAGTATGAATGGCTTGGTCTATTCAATGACGAGGATGTCGAAGACCAGCGAAATGAACGGATAGAAACGTCTAGAGATTTCTTTGGCAGCACCTCAGCAAAACAAGATACGTTACGGAATCTTCCAGAAATCAAGCATGAGGAGATCTCTACCCTTATGAACAACATTGAGGAAGACGGGAAAGAACGGAAAGCGAACCTTCTGCGAAAGTACTTTCTTGACGCTTATGACTGGATTGAACAGGTCAAAAAAGCACTGCCAGAGGGGGGGCTGTTCTGTATGACTGTTGGACCTAGCACCTCATACGGCCATTCAATCGATACACCGAAGTTCCTTACTGATATTGCAAAGGAGGTCGGTTTTGAGGTAGTGTCTGAACAAGCATACAAGTTAACAAATAATAAGATGCAGTACCCCACTGACGGCGAGACTACTGAGATGGAGTCATTGATCAAACTTCGCGTATAGCGAGCGTGTCATAGAAGAGTTCTCATGGTTTGTTGAATCAGCTCTAACGAATTGAAAGCGCCGTGCACTTGGTGCACGCTGTTCTTAGATTGTCGTAGCTATGGCGAAAGAGAAGTTCGGAGTCGCTGTTGACGAGGAAATCGTGCGAGAAGTGGATGAACTAGTCGCTGAGTGTGACGATCTCGGAGTCAGCCGCTCCGAGATCGTCGAAGCGATCCTCACAGCATCCGTTCAATCCTAGACAAACCACGTTGAACGGGTGCGAGAAATCATTATTCGGAAACGAAAAGGCACTCTTTGACCGGTTCTAAACGTCGTGCACCCAGTGCACGCAACTCTAAGTCAGTAACCCGCTATAATAGTAATCAAACTGACTGTAGTATGCGAACTGTTCTATGACACCCTCATTGACATCTTAGCGCTTTCGTAACCTTGCAGAATCCGTCCTCAGAATAGAACTACGTGCCTCCATTTCGTATAGCACTATATACTGTATAATAGGCCAAAACACCGCCAAATAGGCCCGAAACAGCCGATATCGGGCGTTTCAGCTGTTTCGGTAATCACTTTGTTAAACAATAGTTTGACCAAGTGTTTTTATCCACCCGCCCGCCGTACCACAAACACGAATGCCTCCAGCACCGAGCAGCCGCCCTGCATCCGGGGATGTGCCTATCGATGCGGCGATCGATCGGTATCTCGACTCGCTGAATTCGGATGGCTCCCGCACGACAATGGCTCCGCCACTTCGGGGCTTCGCACAACATGCTCGCGAGCAGGGGACCAACCGCGTCGATGACCTCGAGCCCGCCACGCTCCGCGAGTACGGGCTCACACTTCGGGATCGGCATACAGCGGGCGAGTTGCAGGCCTCGACGGCGAATACCTACTTCAAATACGTCCGGGCCTTCCTCTCGTTTTGCGTTCGCGACGAGCTCCTTGATCGCAACCCTGCCGCCACAACCCGCGCGACAGAGTTCCTCCCCGAAGACCGGGGCGACCCCGACCGCCAGTTCTGGACGCCCGAGCAGCGAGCCCAACTTATCGAGTACGCGAACACGCGCGTCGACGCGGCCCTCGAGGCGACCGGTAGGGACGTCAACACTGTCTCCAACGCCGATTCCGATCTCGACACCGCCCCCAGCGACAACGAGATCGACCGCCAGCGTGCCTTCCGCGACCGCGCGATCGTCATCTTGCTCGCCGATGCCGGCGTCAGAGGGGCTGAACTCTTCCGGGATCCTCGCGATGCCGACCGCGATGGGGTGACGTGGGCGGATCTGGATCTCGAACACAAATTACTGCGCGTCTTCGGGAAGTCCAGACAGTACGAGGACGTCGCCCTTCCAGAGGCCGCCCGTACGGCTCTAAAACAACTTCGGCGCGTCCAGGAGCCACCGACGGATGATTGGCCGATCTTCCCGACCGGGCACGCACCCTCGAAGTTCGCTGCCTATCGCGAGCATACTGGTGAGGACCCGCCCGACGATGCCGATATCAACGTCTGCCTCCGGGACGAAGCGATCGCCCCGCCCGCACTCACGAAAGCCGGCGGCCGAGCGATCTGCAAACGCCTCACTGTCGACGCCGGGATTGACGTCGACGACGGCTACCTGAAGCCCCACGGAGCCCGCCGGGCGCTCGGGGCCGATCTCTACGCGGCGGGGCATTCCGAACTAGCCCAATCGGCGCTTCGACACAAATCGATCGAGACGACCCACGACGCCTACGCCGACATCCAGGCTGCCGACGTCGCCGACGATATCGATGCCGCCTGGAATGACCAAGAATAGTTACTGGCGACTTCGAATAGCTACGCTTACTCCAAAGATTATTACGCCAGAGAACATACTATCCGCTCAGGCTATGGACGACTCGGAGCCAATCCCACCGGACGTGATCGAGATTTCAGACCAGGATAGCGATCACATCGATGATTGGAAAGCGCACACCCAATCCATCGATCGCGTGATTTCGGTTGCATTAACGCTGGACCAGCCGCAGACAGCTGATCAGATAAGTGACCGTGCACACGTCTCACCAAGCACGGCACGGGGGCACCTCGACCGACTCGTCGACTTGCATATCCTCACGGCTATCGAGCAGCGAGGAACCAAGACCTACCAGCCGGATGCAGCATACCAGCACTTCACGGAGATCTCCGAACTCGTCGCAGCACACAGTCGCGAGGAACTCGAAGAGATGACGATCGGTGCAAAGGAAGATATCGAAGCGCTACAGGAGGAATACGGATGCGAGGAACCTGCCGAACTGCGGTCACGGGCAACCGATCCGGATACCAGCGCTGCCGATGCGAAGGAGTATTTCAAACGAGCCTCGGAGTGGGATCACCATCTGAAGATGCTCTCACTGACCGATGAGGCCCTTGAGCGATACGCCGAATTCAGTGATTCGGCAGGTCCGACCGATGGATCGCAGTCTCCACTGTCCGCTTGATAGACCCCATGGAAGCACCTGTCTTGGTATCGGATGGTGGGTCGACATCGATCGAACTTTCCGGGCGACGGGACCGGATACTGCACCGACTACAGGTCAATCTCAGGCAACACCCTGCGATTAAGCGAACCCAGTTTCAGCTCACCCGACTCGGCAACGATCACGAACTGGTCGGGCAGTTTGATACCCGCATCCTTGCAGACGGGTGCGTTCAGGTGGAGTCTGCGAAGTTGGTTATCAACTGGTGGACACACCCGGATGGCATCGACGATCAATTCGTGTTCCACTACTCGGAACCTGCTGGATTTGACTGTGGATGGCATCGGCAACCGCATCCCAACGAGCCAGACATCCCGTTCGACCACTTTCAATACCGGTTTGGGGCCGATGACGAATACCGGTACCAAGGTGTCGATTTCATCGAAGACGACCCCATCGGCCTCTTTTGGGAGGTTTCTCGAACACGCCTCCCAAAGGTACTCCAGTGGCGGTGGAGGGAACATGAGGATTGAGGTCCTCGCTCACCCAAGATATTACCCACCGACAACGATTTATTCTGGACTTGCTAACGTATGGCTAGCGCCATACGGCGCATACCTGAGTTCGCATTGAGGTGGCGTCCCGATACCCCTACCCACCTTTCGACAATGTACGATAATAGACGACGACTCCCGAGTGGGGTGGGGATGGTGTGGGGATGCCGTACCAATCGAGAGTCTATCGTCCGATCTGTAGATCGATGTCTTCCATGATAAAACGGGCGAAGTCGCTTGCGCTACGGAGCTATAGTTCCTCGGTGAAGCTCTCTTTCGGATAAAAGGTGCGACGAACGTCGCCGCCCTCGGTTGACTACAACCTGAGTCGGAGTGAATCGTCCACACACGAGACGACAACGACGTCGTCCGCGGTGAGATCGCGATCGAAGCAGACGGCCGCCGGCATCGTGATCCCGCTACACCTGCCGAAGCGCACGATCTGGATCTCAAACGCATCGTACCCCGGCCCGAGCCGAATCTCGCCACAGTCGGGGAGATACTTGCCCCCGACAGAGTCCCCTGGCTCGATGCCGAGCCGAGCTAAGGCTTGAGGCGGCAACGTGAGCCGTTTCGAGTAGCTCCCGTTGCACTGAATCCGCCGCTTCGATAGGGTCGTGGCTGAGGCCACACCGGGACTTCCGTCCACGCGAGAAAAAACATACCGGATTTTCAATAAGCAATCTGGTAAATGGTGGTTGAATCGTGATTGATCCGTGATTGAATCGTGGTTGATAATCCGATTTTTATATCCAATTCTGGGCATCGGTGTGACAGCCCCCATTGAGAACGCACCCGCGGGGTCATGACCTATGGCGACCCGAAATCCCCCCGACGGCACGGGGACTGGCGACTGTATCGATCCGGCGTTCGTTGAAGCGCGCCCCGACGCGGATCGCGCGGCCCTCGGCGGTGCCACACGAGCGCCGACGCCGCGTCCGCAACGCGTTGAAACGCATCTGACGATCCCACCGCGCCTATGATGGGGGCACCGTGACGTCCCCAGAGCCGTGGACGCCGGTCGGGATCGACACGACCGAGCGGTTCCGCGCCTACGTTGACCGGCTGCGGGCGACGGCCAGCGCTGCGCCCGCCCACTCGAAGCACGGCCCGTCGACCGAGACTCGACGCTCTTTCCACGATACGATGTCCACCACCACGACAGCGACGGCCTCAGACAGCGACCGACACACCACTACGCCGGCCCCGGAGTATGGGCTCGCACTCGCCCGCCTCGACGGGGCGGCATTTTACTGGCTCGATGCAGCTGCTCTCGCCCTACCGGAGGCGACCACCGGAGCCCTCGGCCGCCGGGCGTTCATGCTCGCGGCCGCGGCCGCAGCCGCCTCAACGGTCGGGGTTGGAACGGTGGCGGCCAACGACGCCCACGGGCTCAACTACGACTCGGAGCTCATTCCGAATCCCACGATTCCGGCGACGGCGACGATTGCTGAGTCGCGCCCGGAAATGGAGGCGCTCGAGTACATCGGCGACGGCGGTGATGACGAAATCATTTCCTTGGCCGACCAGGGCGCGACCGTCGCGCCCGGACCCGAGGACGACCCACACAACCCGGTCAGCTTCCGGGCGGACTACATCGCTGCCAGCGTCTACGAGCGCTTCCCGAACGACGTCACCTACGAGGATACCGACGGCAACGAGCAGGCATTGTCGGCACTCGAGGCCCAACACTGGAGTACTGATTCGGCGGTCACCGTCTCGGATACCGAAACCGAAGCGGGCGGCCCCGTACTCAAAATCTCCTCCTCGGGTGTCTCAACCGAAGCGACGGCGAACTTCACCGACTACACGCTCGATTCGGGTGTCGATCGGACGCAACTGCAGGTCGGCTTCACGGTCGACAACATCGCTGCCGGCGGGACCGTCGAGATCCGCCTCAAAGCTGATACCGGCAACTCTCGGGCTGTCGTCATCGATCCCAACGGCACCGAAGACGACACGAACGTTATCGGGACGGGCGATGAAACGGCAGCGATCCGGCAGGTCGAACTCGGAGAACTGTCGGCCACGCTCGATGCGATCGACGAAGTCGAGATTGCGATCGTCGGAGCGGATGCGACGATCGAGCTCTTCGCACTGGCGGTCGAACGCGCCGACCGGTGGTCGTTCGGGACTCGGCAGATCGTCGACCCCGATGACAGTGAGGAACTGACGACCGAGACCATCTACGAGCCGACAGGACGGTTCAGCCTTACCGATTACGGGTCGCTTCCGGCAACCTTCCGCGAGGAACCGATCGCCGATCACCAAATCGACGTCGAGTTCGAAGCCCGGAACCTCCCGTCCAGTGCCGTCGACAGCGGCTTCGAGGCCGCCGAGCGATACTCCCAGGATCAGCGCTTCCGCTATATCGCTAATCTCGAACTCCCAGCCGCCTACGATCTTGATCTCAACGTCGGCAACGCCTTCGACACCCAACGCCTCGGCAGTTCCGCGTATCTGGCTGTCGAGTTACTCGTCGGCGATCACGATATGGTACTGCTCGACGACGTCGGCGACTATGAGGACCAACTCACCGACCGGACGACCGCCTTCGACGCCGGCGTCGACGAGGAGATCGACCTCTCGGCGATGGCGGCCCAGGGCGACCGCGTCACCACCCACTACGAACTGCTCGTCTCCGACGGCCAGGCCGACGAAATCCAACAGGCCTCGGACGGTGGTATCTTCGGCGGCGGCGGGCGCGAGGGTAGCGGGGGCGTCATGGATATGCTGTTGTCGCTGCCGGGAATGATCGTCACGGCCGTCCTCGGCTACGGCGGCTTCGCACTGGCACGGGCCCGCGGCGTCATCGGCGGGGCGAGGTGATTGCCGATGCCGGGTAGCGGCGATGAGTATACGGGCCAATCGATCGTCGACGATGCCGACGGGACGTCACCGACGGAGGCCGTCCAACAGCTCATTTCGGCCCCGCTGTTGGCGGTTGCCGGCGGGCTGTCGTTTCTGATCGGGTCGGCCTTCGAGAGCCTCGCCGATATCGGCCGGGTCTTCGATGCGGCGTGGTCGTTCATGGGATCGCTGCTTACGTCGCCGGAGATCATCCTCGAGATCACCGCGGAAGCGACCGGCCTCTCGATCGCCGAGCAGTTCGGCACGTTCGCCTGGCCCGTCGGGGTCGGGATGATCATGCTGGGGTTCTTCCTGTGGGAACAAAGCGGGATCGGCCTCCCGATCGTCGATCAACTCTGGGGCCGGGGGGACTAACCTGATGGCAGACACCTGCTCGTCGGGTGTCGCGCCCCGCCGTGAGCCGCTGGTCTCCGTATACCGGCCGCCGCACACGCTTGCGCTTGCGCTTACGTCTGCGCCCGTACGCCCGACCACATCGATAGCGGGGTGGCCGCTGTGACGGGTCCACAAAATGAGTTGGAGACGATGGAGAACCCGGGGCCAGGCGGCGGCCGGCGGACGCTCTCGGAGATCGCCAAACGCATTGTTGACGGCAACCGGATCCGCTGGCAGGAGCTGTTTGCCCTCTTTATTTCGGGCGTGTTCCTGTGGGTGGCCGGCCTGCTGTCGGCGTTCATTTCGGGCGTCTACACCGCTCTCGCCCGTGGAGTCTCGTGGGCCATCGAATTCATCTACGACATCTGGGCGTTGGTGCCCGAGAGTCAGGCCTGGATCGTTCGTGAAGCGTTCGACGCAGCCAGCGAGAGCCTATCGGAGTTTGGCCCCCTCGCGTTCATCGTCGGCGTCGGGCTGGTCATCGCGTGGTTCGTCGCACTGGAATCGATCATTGCGTTCCTGCGGGGGTGGCTCGGATGAGCAACTCGCCGAATCCTAGTGGTGGAGACGATGACGAACCCGGCTGGTGGAGCGCCGCCGCCACGTTCTTCGGCCGACTGGCGGATTCGTCGGTCTCGCTCGGTGCGCTGGCCGGCGCGCTCGTGTTGCTGATGACGGAACCGGTCACGTTCATCCGCGAGCACCTCCTCAGTGGTTTCCTCGTCATCCTCGTCGAGACGGCTATCCGCGGGTTCTTTGGCCTGTTGGCACAGGCCGCCGCGGAGCTTCAGTTGGCCGCGACACAGTTGTGGGATGGGACGGTCGGAACGCTCCTCGGGGTCGGCTCCTCGGTGATGGGTCAGGCGATCGAGCCGGCAATCCTGGGCGTTCAGTCGGCGCTGTCAGCCGGCTTCGAAACGCTCGGGCTCGCCGCTCCGTTCGCCGCGGCGCTGTCGATCGCTGCGACAGCCATCCTCGTGGTCCTCGCGACGACGGTCGTCCTCGAGGTCCTGCGATGGGCGCTCCCGATCGGGGCGCTTACGCAACCGGCCGCGAACACGCTGTCGGGAGCCCGTGCGACTCTCTCACAACGACTGTTCGGCTCCGGAGGTGATCGATAATGGTTGAGACACTTCATGGCCTTGCAGCCTCGCTTCCGCTGTTCGACCTCGTATTCAACAGCGCGCAGTTCCTGACGATCGCGGCAGATCAATTGCTGACGCCGATGATCCTGTTCAGCTTCACGATCTTGCCGAACGTCGAGACCCCGTCGAATCTGGCGTGGCTCGAACAGGCGTTCGTCTTCGCCGTGGTCGTCCTCGGCGGCGTCGTGCTACTCGATGCCGTCATCAACACAATTCAAACATGGAGACAAACAGATGCCAGTACCTAATCGACCGCTGATGCACGCCTGCGGCCCTCTCGGTCGTCGACACACACCCTGCGGAGACACCCCCGGATGCGGGGGGTGGGCTCCATGAGCGCCTCCGATCCGAGCGGGACCGCGACACCCTCTGTCGGCAGTCGCATCTTCAAGGGCCTGCGTGGGATGTTGTTCAACCCATTACTGTTGGTCTTGGGCGTCATCCTCGCCGCCGCGTGGTACGTTTCGTCGGATCTCTCCCTCGGTGGGCTCCGCGAACTCGTCTTCAGCGGCGCGACGGTCGCGTTGCCCATCATCGGAACCGTCGCCGTCTGGCTGGTGGTCTTCGCCGTCGCGGCCGCCGGTGGGTACGTGATCGTCGTCTCGACTGTCGTCGAGGAGGGCCGCGCCGAAGATGCCGATGGCCCACGCTCCCCGGCGCTCCAAAACGTGGCGACGGTCGTCCAGGCACTCGCGGGTGGCGTCGCACTCATGACGCTGTGGTTCCTCCGGGAGACGATTCTCACGAACCGTTGGACGATCCTCGTGGGGCTTGGGATCCTCTTTGCGTCGTGGGTGACGTACGTCTACCTGAGCAATCGGCAGTCGGCCTCGCGTCGCTCGACAGCCATCCGGCGCACCCAACGAAACGTCGGCAACACCGTCGAGAACTGGGCCGAAGCCATCCTCGGGGCGGTATTCGTCATCGTCGCGATCGGCCTGTCGGTGCTGTCGGCCGGCTTTGAGGCGCTCGGCTCGCTCGATCAGTTCCTCACGCCGGTCCTCAACGAGCTGGCGTTTTGGGTGATCACGGCCCTTGGCTACGTCCAGTTGGGTGGTGAGCGACTCCCTGGCTCACAGTTCATCCCCTCGCTGAACGCCCTGCAGTGGGTTGGGATCGCAGCACTGCTGTTCGCGGCTGTGGTGGTGTTCCGAGACTGATGGCCCGGATACAGCCGCTGTCCCGGTACTGCTGGCTGGTTGCCGGGGTGATCGTGCTTCTCGGGTTTGCGGCCGCCCCGGCCGCGGCGACCGCTGCGGGACCATCGGGCACCGACACACCCGCGCCCGCGTCGACGCCCACGTCGACGCCCGCGAGCGACACACCCGAGACACCCGAGACCGACTCACCCGACGACACTGCGCCCCCGGGGAACGCAACCGAAAACGACACCCTGGCCGCGGAGCTGACGCTCTCGGAGCTGCAACGCGGCGGCGAGCAGTTCCCCGGCGATGATCCCTCGTTGCGCGTCACCGACGAACGGCCGTTTTCGGTTGTCCACTGGCCGGCCGATCGGGCCTTTTCGAGCCCGGGCAACGACGATAACTGGCGATGGCTCCGCCCCGGCGGGCTTGTCGACCGGAACGCGATCTGGCTGCGCCACTTCTCGACCGAGGGCAGTGAGCCGTTGACGCTGCATATCGCCTACTACGAGATCGGCGAGCAGCGACGCTCGATCGGTGACGGCGAGACGACCACCGAACAGGTCGCGACAAACGTCACCGTCGATTCCGTGAGCCTGGAGTTCGATCGGGGCTTCCCGGCCTGGCAGGAGATCGAACTGCGACAGTCCGATGAGCCACGGCAGGTGGCGATGTGGATCGATGGCACTGACGCCCGCTGGACCTTCGAGCACCACTCCGTCGCGACGACCCAAGAACTCCCGTTCAGTTCTTGGGGTGGGTTCATGCAGTGGGCCGCGGTCATCTGGGTGCTGCCCTTAGTCGGCGGCCTGGCTGGGGCGAACTACACGGCCAAGCGCGCAATCGAGCGCATGGGCGTGTTCACACAGTGGGGGTATGCTCCGTGGCTCGCTCTCTTCGGGCTCGTCGTCGCCGGCCTGGGGCTGTTCGCCTCGACGTGGTCGGCGCGGATCTTCGTCGACTACCCGTTCATCGTGCCCGCGGTGATCGTCGGCTTTACGCTGTTGTTGATCCTCGAGACGCTGACCGACGGCGTCCGCCGGGTCCGCTTTGTCCGCGACAACATCGAGAACCGCAAATCGCCGTCGGGGGATCACGCCGTCGAAGCGACGATGCAGGATGAGGTGGAGCTGACGCTGATCGATCGCCCGGACCAACCGATTCGGGCCGCCTCACCTGGGCTCCGACCGGCACTGTCGCGGCTGGTCGGTGGGGCCGCCCCCGTGAAGGCGGTGCATCCGGGCGCGGAGGCCGACGAGATGGGGGAAGTGCGCCTGCGGGATGCACCCTTACAGACGACGAAAAGCGTCGAAGACGGCCACGTCGACGAAGAGGTGTACGTCCATCCGGACTCGCCGCGAATCGTCGACTACACGCCCGAGGGGTGGACGTTTGCCCCGCCGACGCCGAGCAGCCGTGGCGGGGTCGTCCGCTGGCTGCTGGGCGCGGGCCTCATCGCAGCGCTGGCGTCGCTCATGTTCAACGCCGTCGGCCCGAACGCCGCGATCGTGACGGCCGGCCTGGCGGTCGGCGCAGCGGGCGTCGAACCGCAGTCGGGCCGCCTGCTGGTGTGGCCGGCGAACTACCACTATCGGTCGGCGCGGGCCTCCTCGAAGTATCTCGCCGAGGAGACGGACAAATACGAGACGATCGAGCAAGAGCGCGCCGAGAAAGAGAAGGCGAAGATCGAACGGCAAAAGCAGATCAAATCGGCCGTCGATGCGCGGGACTCGACGCTCATCGAGAACATGTTTACCGATCCCAGTGCCGCGGTGTCGGTCGAAGAGATGGTCGACCCGATGCACGAGGCGGAAACACCCGCCGAACGCTACGATCGTGAGGAACGGCGCAACGGTGGCCCATCGATGCCCTCGGATGAGACGACCGACAGCGCTACCGATCCCGACCACTCGGGTGGTGACGCCTAATGGCGACGAACGCTACCGACGCCGATGTCGACAGCCGAGATGGCACCGGCCACGCCGATCCGGCGGACGTCACCGACTCGGTCCGACCGGCGCTGATCAAGCTGACCGAGGACCTTCGCGACGAACGCGATCGCCTGCTGGCGGGCTTTGCCTCCCGGCGGGCCGTCCTGGAGTGGGCACAGCGACTGACCGTCCGGACGATGGGGCGGCTCCCCCAGCAGTGGTACGTCGATCTCGCCGACCAGTTCACCGGTGTCTCCCAGGACGCCCGCCAGCGGACGTTCCTCGCCGCGTTGCTCTCGGATGCGGCCCGCGATCGCGACCTCGATCCCGACGCCGCCGCCGAGTACCGCGAACAGCTCGCGGGGAATCTGTTGCGGCAGGCCCAACACGATGCCTTCCGGCATCTCCGCGTCTCGGCCAACGAGTACACCGACGTCGACGAGTCGGCGCAAAACCCCCTGAAACAGCGCTATATCGCCATGCGCCCGGCGCTGAACGAACTCGATCGCAACCAGACGCGGACGATCGACGCTGTGCTGTCGGGCTTCGATGATCGGGCGGCGATCCTCGCGTGGGGTGACGATCTCGAACTCGCCACCCACGGCCAGATCGAGGGGGCATTCATCCGGCGCTGCTACGCCGAGGACTCGACGGTCGCGAACCTGCTGTGTGCGGACGGGACGGCGGCCGCGCGCGGCCGGGAGTTGTTCGCCGCGACGTACCTGCTGCCCGTGTTCAACCAGGGCGTGCGGGATCTGTTGGGCTTCTCCGCGGAATCGGCCGACGAAGAGCACGACGCGATCACCCGGGATGAGCTCCCGATGGGATAACCAAACCATGCCAGACACACCCGACTACGAAGTCGACGCGCACGCGCTCTTCGAGCGGTGCTACGCCGACGCGATCGATCGCCTCGCCGCCGAGTACGTCGAGGCGCTGTACCCCGAGCACCTCCAGTTGCGCATCGCGTATGCTGACCTCCACGACAGCAGTGAGGCGCTCGCACAGTTGGCGCTGCGAAACCTTGCGGAGGCCCACGACGCCCTGGAGGCCGCGCTCGCGACATACGATGAGCGCCCGCTCGGGCAGGCGACCGTCCGCGTGATCGAGCTCCCCGAGGCGGCCACCCACACCGTCGGGGCGGCCCGCAAAGGCGACATCGAGCGGCTGATCGGGCTGTCGGGGCAGGTGACCAAACGCACGGAAGTACAGCCGAAACTCGCGGTTGGCGTCTTCCAGTGTTACGAGTGTGGCACCGAGACCCGGCTCGAACAGGGGTTTGGGGCGATCCGGGAACCCTTCTGTTGTCAGGGCTGTGGGAACAAAACTGCCTCCTTCCAGTTGTTGACGGGCCGCTCGGAGTGGGTTGATCACCAGTTGATCCAACTCCAACAGCCGCCCGAGGACGCCCGCGGCGGGCAGGCCGCCTCGATCACCGTCCACCTGACGGAGGGGCTGACCGACCGCGTCGAATCGGGCGATCGTGTCACTGTCAACGGCGAGTGGATCCCCTACTCGCCGACGGGCCGCACGCGTCATGAGACGCTCCTGGAGGGGCATTCGATCGAACTCGAAGAGACACTCTCGAACGATCTCGACGACGTCGCCGACGCCGATGTCGACGCCGAGATCCGCCGGCTGGCCGACAGCGACGACCCCTACGGCGAGTTGGTAGCCTCGATTGCGCCCTCGCACAAAGGCGACGTCCACCTCAAGGAGGCGATCGCGCTACAGCTGTTCGGTGGGTGGCGACGCACCGACGATACCGGGGCGTTCCATCGCGGCTCGGTTCATATGCTCTGGGTCGGCGATCCCGGCACGGGCAAGACCGGACTGATGGAGGCCGCCGAAGAGCTCGCGCCCCGGAGTGCGATGACCGACGGCACGGGAAGCAGCGAGGCCGGCCTCACCGCCTCGATGACGAAAGACGACTTCGGCGACGGCGACGAGTGGACCATCGCCGCGGGCACGATCGTCCGCGCCTCCGGTGGGCTCGCGGTGGTTGATGAGATCGACAAGGGCGACGTGTCCGACCTGGATGCCCTGCATACGGCTCTCGAAAGCCAACAGGTGTTGGTCTCGAAGGCCGGCCGCCACGCGCGCTTGGACGCGAACACGTCGCTGTTGGCTGCCGGAAACCCGACGGGTGGGCACTTCGATCCGACCGCACCCTTTGTCGAGCAGATCAAACTCAAGAGCCCGCTGCTCTCGCGGTTCGATCTGATCTTCACGGTACGCGAGAAGGTCGACGAAGAACTCGTCGCCGACGTCTCCCGGCACATGGTCGACTCCCGGACGGCCGCCGGGAAGAAAGCGCTCGGGCTGGAGTTGACGGCAGCCGAGCAGGCGACCGTCGACGGCGGCCACGATCCTGCGACGATCCGGCGGTGGATCGCCTACGCACGCGAGCACTGCCAGCCCATCCCGACCGAGGCGGCGAAGGATCGGATGGTCGAGTTCTATACCGACCTGAAGATCACGCTCCCCGAGCGCTATGACGGTGCGGAAGCCGACGGCTATGACGGCCCGCCACTGCCGGTTACGGCGCGCAAGCAGATGGCACTCTTCCGGCTCGCGGAAGCGTCGGCGCGGATCCGGCTGTCGGATACCATTACGGTCGCCGACGTCGAGCGCGTCATCCCGAAGATCGAACGCTCACTGGCGGATATCGGCATCGCCCCCGACGCAGCGGCGCTCGGCGAAACGAGTGCGGACCTCGATCTCTCAGAGATCGGCGTATAATTTAGTCATGTCACACACTGACGCAGATCCAGACGGATCCGAATCCAAGACGATCAATACCCCCGAGTCGAGCGATGGGACGAACCACATTGAGATTCCTGACAGCGGCACCGAACGGAAACTCGGCCGTGGCCCGCCGAACGGCCATGAATTCGGCGAGCGGACGAAACAAAGCGTCGACTTCCGCGCACCCAAATACTGGCTCTCGGATGCCGAAGAGATACGGCAGTGCCGGTGGCTGTGGGGCGACCAGGAGAATCCGGGTGGGCTCTCGAAGTTCACCGTCGACGGGTACTTGGAGACGTCGAAGTACGCCCGGATGTGCTATCCTGACGCGATCATCCACGAGCGCGACCCCGAGCTCACGTCCTCGACGAAGGGGACGGACGTCCTCTTCAAGGGCGACCGGGACTCGGGGAAGACGACCTATGCCCGACAGCTTGCGGTCCGGCTGATGGAACGCGGCGAGCGCGTCATCTGGCGGGGCCGCTACGACGGGTCGGGGTGGCTGCCCTTCCGCGAGTGGACGACGCTGTATCTGCCCGCCAACGCCGAGTGTACGCCCCAGTGGATGTACGAGGGCTCCGATCGGCCGGCCGATACCGACGCTGATCTGGACACGCTCGTCCGGGACGTCTACTACTACGAGGACGTCTTCGATCTCCTCGAGGAGCTGGGCGATCGCAAGGCTGGGACGTTCAACGTCGTCTACCCCGATCCCTCCTTCAGCGGGTGCGAAGCGGCCACCGAGGCGCTCGAAAACGTTGCTGGCCGGCTGCCGTTTGTCCCCGAGTGGGAGGCCGACGATCCGGCGGATGCGACGCCACTCATTCAGTGGTGGTTCGGCTTCTGGTTCGCCCGCAAGGAGCACGGCCCCTTCGTGTGGATGTCGCTCATTTTCGACGAGGTGGGCGATTGGCTCGAAGAGGGGGCTCGCCAGGACGCGAGTCGGCTGTACGATAAGATCAAATCCCTCCGGAAGGTGTGGGCCGCCTCCCGGAAGCGGTTGATGTCGATGTATTTCTTCGCCCACAAGGAGGCCAACGTCCACTGGATGGTCCGCGAGGAGTTCAAATGGCGGGTGCATATGCCCGATGGCTCGCCGAATCCCAACCAGAACCAACGGTCGACGATCCCGCAGGGCTTCGACACCGTCCAGATGTACGGCGACATCATGAGCGACAAAGACGTCGGCGTCGGGTTGATCTACACCCAAAACGAGTTCGCTTACTTCACGTGGATGGACTCGGGCGACCCCGAGATCGGCGATCGCTGGTTGAAGATCGACCTCACGCCACCCGCTGCCGTCGCCGAGGATCTCGATGGCGAGACGGTCGCCCTCGAAGACCCGGAGTACGACGAGGAGATCTTCACCCACTGGCACAACGGCGTCCAGGAACGGTTGGTGGTGAACGACCCCGGCTCTGGGTACGTCGATTGTCAGGCCGGCACCCTGAGTGAGGGGCTCGAATCGCCGATTGAGGCGCTCGAATTCAGCGGCCTTGAGACGAGTGGGGGTGTGGGCCAGGTGTTGATGGAGCCGGTGGAGGCTGACTCGGGCAGTGGGGTCGTCGCCGATGGCGGCGACTCTGACGCGGCGCCGTTCGGCGACGAGCCGATTTGCGTCGCGAAATTCCGACTCGACCCCGAGGGTGACAGCGGAGCAGGAGGGGCTGCATGACCGTCTCGTCGCGAAATCCCCCCGATTCCGAACAGCCCTTGTATACGCGAGCGGTTGGACACATACCACGACCTGGGGGCGCGACGCGCGAGGCCGGCTCACAGCGGCTCCGTGCGCTGTGTCTCGTCCTGTTGGTGGTGCTGTGGCTCCCTGCTGGGGGGCTCGCCGTTGGGGGTGTTGCCGCCCAAGGGCCGCCCGACGACGTGTCCGGCAACGGGAATGGGAACGGGAATTCGAACGGCAACGGGAACGCCGGGAACGGCAACGCCGGGAACGGACAGTCGGGCGGTGCCGATACACCCGCAGGCGGTGGCGATGGGAGCCCGAGTAACGGGTCGCCTGGCAACGGGAACGGCACCGGTAACGGTGGCGGGCCGCCTGATCACGCCGGCCAGCGTGGCCCACCCGATCATGCGGCGGTCTCGAACGTCCAGGTTCGGGGCACCGCTGCTCCGGGAGGCAACGCTGGTGGACCACCCGAGCACGCCGCGGCCTGGAACGTCTCGGCGTCCCATTCCAGTGAGACGATGGACATCGCGATCGCCCTCGGCGATGGGGAGACGCTCACCGCGCAGTTGACCGACGACCAGGTGCACGAGGGCCGAGAAGTGGCCTTCAACGCGTCGGCGATCGAGGCCGCCGTCGGCGAGCGCCCGCAGTCGGTGCTCGGCGAGCACGCCGCAACCGGTGATGGGTGGACCTCGAGCGTCCGCTATCAGGGCGGGAAGGCGATCATCGAGGTGCCGCACTTCTCGACGCAGAACGTGACGTTTTCCGGTGGGGTTTCGCTGTCGGGTACTGAGGCCGTTGATGGGACGACCTTCGAGTACGAGTTGGAGTCACTCGGCGGCGTGGACGATTTCGGGGTTTCGTTGACCGGCGATCGCGTGACCGAGCAGCGCTCCGTCGGGACGACGGCC
This sequence comes from Natronomonas salinimetallica, assembly GCF_013839515.1. Taxonomy (GTDB): domain Archaea; phylum Halobacteriota; class Halobacteria; order Halobacteriales; family Haloarculaceae; genus Natronomonas. The sequence continues at coordinate 51,419 of NZ_JACDNQ010000003.1, forward strand.
GAAAGTGCGACGCTGGATGTCGATCCGGCTGGGACGTCTGCTCCGGAGAATGCGACGATGCGGTTGACGGGGATCGATAACGGGACGACGGAGACGCGGAGCGGATCGCTCTCCGATGGAGGGTCGGACTCAATCTCGGTCGATGGAGACGACAAACCGACAAACGCGGAGTTGACGATCGAGGGGGACTATTCAGAGACAACGCAAAGTTCTTCATTCAATATGTATTCCGGCTCGGGTTCTACAACTGTGTCCCCCGGCGGATCGCTTGAGCCACACGACGGGGAGATATCCATCGACAGCACCACAAGTTCGACAGATACGATTGACTCCTCGTCTACCGAGGAATACATATCGTATACAGAGGTGTGGTCGCAGTCCTTCGATACGTCTAACTATGATAATCTTAAATTAACTGCGACTGTCGAGCCATACAACGAACACTATGATGGGACATTCCGCGCCGAAATCGGAGGATCATACGGCGATTCAGTCTCATACACGGGTTCGGGTGCAGGTGACCCGGATCAATATAGCATAGACACAGGATGGGTTTCTGTGGATGGTGATTCTACATTTGTCACTATCGAAGATACAGAAAACAACAACGATGTGAATTGGAAAGTATTAGAATATACTATTAGTGGAGAAACAGAGCCGTCGAATATTCAGGTAAGCGGGGATGCAGGCTCGGCATCGCTTGGCTCCGGCGGATCGGCGTCTCTTAGTAGCCTCTCCTCGGGATCACAAACGATTGATCTAACGTGGGATGGATCGGGGACTGATGTCTCCGGAACCGTCTCGTGGACGGAGCGGAGCGGGGTCGAGGACCCCTCCGTCTCGGTCGGCTCCTCGACCGTCTCACACAACGGCGTTTTGGACGGTTCGACCACGGAGACGGTTGATCTCTCGACTGGGGGCGAGACGATCGACGCGAGTTATACCGGATCGGGGTTGTCCTATGATCTGGAGTGGGGGGAGCATCACTATCCGAGCGATCCAACGATCCAACTCGACGGCGGGTCTCGGACCCTCACCCACACTGGCACCCTCGAAGCGGGCCAAACAGCCACTAAAACGGTTGACCTCTCCCGCAGTGGCCACTCGGCTTCCGTCTCCTCGGATGGCCCCGTCGAAGCCGAAGTCGTGTGGACGGACGTCTCCGAAACCACGGACCCGGCCCTGACAATCAACGGCCACGCGACCTCCCATTCGGGCACGCTCACAGAGGGCGAGACCACCAGTCTCCAGACCGATCCCGACTGGATCCAGGCCGGCACGAACACCGTCACCGTCGAACTGGCCGACCCAGGGGGCGGCCCGACGCCACAGGTGGGCGTCGAGTACCAACACACCGCCGATTCGGCCTCCAAGACCGTCGACGTCAACGCCACGGCGTGGGGGGAATCGTATAACGTCTCGAACACCTTTGCGAGCGAGCAACAGTCGGCGACGGCCACGCTGCCCTTCTCGGGCAACGTCGTCGGGCTCAACGGCCTCGAGATCCGCGAAAACAACGGCGAGTGGTATACCCCCGTTGAGGACGACATCACCTTCGTCGGCGACGGCCCGCGGGCCGAACTCGCGCTTGGGGACGTAGCGGCCGACACGACGGTCGATATCCGCGCCGACGCCCGGAAAGTCTCGGTCCCGAGTGGGGCCGTCGACGTCACGAACCCCACCGTCGGCGGGAACACCCTCCAGACGACGTTCGAGGTCACGGATGCCGCCGGCACAGAGCCGGTCGTGATCGATATCTCGAATACATCGGTCGCAAACCCCGATCACGTCCGGTATCTCCAGTCGTCGTCGTGGGCCGACGCCGCGACGATGGAAACCAACGGTGCCACACAGCGACTCGTCCTGCCGGAGGCGAACACCGGCGGGACCGCGACCGTCGAAACGCTGCCCGTTGAAGTGCAGCCGGCCCGCGGCGTCGCCGAAATCGACATCCAGGAGGTGACCCTCGACGATGACAGCGAAGCGCAACTACAGTTCGAACTCGTCGGGTCGACGCGGACGGCCGAACACGAGGTGATCTGGCACGACACCACCGAGGGCCAAGAGTACGTCCTCTATTCACAAACCACCGATGTGGAACTCGATACGGCGACGCCCGCCTCGCCTGCGACGCTGGTGACCGATGGCTCCGAGCAGACCTATACCATCCTCGAACGGCCCGAACAGGCGGCCTTGGTGGGCGGCGGTGGTGGCCGCGAAGGCGGTGGCTTCTGGGCCTCGATCCCGCTCGTGGGGGCGACGCTGGGGCCGTTGCTCGGCGGCGGCTCGACGAGCGCGTTGGTGATCTTTCTCGTCGGGCTGGCCGGCATCGCGTTGATCGCCCGCTCGATCGGCGGCCCAACGCCGAGTCCGTCCAGCAGCGGGGGCCGGACGACCACGACCACCGGCCGCGGCGGGCTCCTACCGAGTCTCTCGTGGCCCTCACTCCCGTCGCTGCCCTCGCTGCCGCGGCCATCGCTGGGGTGGCTCTCACCACGGCGACTGCTCCCCGGCGGCTCCGGCCGAAGTCGATCGAGTCGCCGAGGGCCGGGCTCGGGCTCGTGGCTGTCACTTCCGTCGCTGCCCTCGCTCCCACGGCCGAGCCTCCCGTCGCTGCCGCGCCCCAGTCTCTCGTGGGTGCCCGGTCTCGGGACCGGCCGGTCCCAGTCCCGGTCCCGCTCCGGGTCGCAGTCGACACCGACGGGTTCGGGATCCGGATCCGGATCGATGCTCTCGCGGGGCCTGGGCCGCGGCCGTAGCCTCCTCGTCCGCTTGGCGGTGTTCGCCGTGGGCGTCGGGGGGCTGACGCTCGTGCTCTTGGAGCTGTCGACGCCGCGTTCCATCGCGGGGACGGCGATCCACTCGCTATCGACGGCCGGCGTCGTCCCGATCGTCGCTGCGGTCGCCATCCTACTCACGCTGTGGATGATCGACACATGGACCCAGGCGTCGATCCCGCTGTGGATGCAGGCATCGGTCTCTGTGATCCTCTCGGTGTGGGTGCTTGAAACGCTCGCGCCCGGTACGCTCGAGGAGACGATTTTCACTGCCCTCGCCTCCGGGCTCGAAGACGTGTCGGCGATTATCTGGATCGCCGTCGTCATCGGTGGTGGGTATCTTGTCTACCGGTGGCTGAACAACCGCGGCGGAAGCGGTGGTCAAGAGACCCACATAACGCTCATCCAGGATGGTGAGAACCGATGACCGGCGGATACGATCTTGACCCCGAGGGTGAGCCGACCGAAACGGCCTGTTCCCGCTGTGGCGAGCCGCTGCATACGACGCCCACCATCTCGCGGGATGTGCTCGCCTGCACTGCGTGTCCGTACCACGAACTCGTACCCGATCGCTATCCCATCTCGCGTCTCCAACGGACGGCTCGGTGGGTCAAGCGCCGCCTGTGGCCCCACACCACCGCCGCCGGCGTGGGCGTGTTCGTCCTCGGGAGTGTCCTCGCGAGCGTGTTGTTCACCCTCGGGGCACTTTCGACCGTCGGGGCGGGCGTCGGTGCCGGTGTCGCCGCCTACGTCGGGTATCTGTGCAGCCGTTGGTCGCCCACGTCGCGCTGTCGGTCCTGTGGAATCGCTCCGACCGACGCCGAGGCGGGGTTTTGTGCGAACTGTGGGGCGTCGCTGGCTGCCCCCTGGACCGATGTCGATCCCGATGCGGTCGGCGTCCTCGAGGCCCACCCCCTACGCGATCGATTCGCGCCCCCGGCGTGGCTCACACTCCCCGACGGCGTTGAACGGAACGGCATCGGTATCGAGGTGACCGCCACGCCGACGGCACTGGTTGATCGGCTGTTGGTCGGCCCGACGCGCTACTGGCGCGGGCTGTTCACGGTCGGTATCGTGGTTGCCGCCGTCGGGCAGGCGCTCCTCGTGGGGTTCCTCGCCTCGGTGGCCGTCGACGTCCTCGGTGCGCTTGCTGCACCCACGGCTGGGGCGTCGGCGTCCGGCGAGTCGGGTCCTGATCCGCTTGCGCTGCCGGCCCTGGACGCCGAGCTGCTCACGACCGTCGCCGCCGGCGTCGCGATCGGCGTCGCCGTCCTGTTCGTCTCGATCGCACTCCACGAGCTCGGGCACGCGATGGCGACCCGCGCCAACGGCGTCGAACTCTCGGAAGTCTCGATGTCCTTCATGGCCGGCCTGCTGCCGATGGGTGGTCACATGGAGGATTACGACGGCCGCGGGGACGTGACGGCGCTCGATCGAGCCCGAACGGCGGCCGCGGGGCCGCTGTTTTCGTTACTCGCCGGCCTCGTCGTTGCCGGCCCGTTGCTCGCGACGGGGATGCTCTCGCCCGGCCTGTCGGGGTCGTCGCTGTCGACGGCCGGGCTCGGTGGCGTGGTGTTCGTGTACCTCAACGTCGTGAGCTTCTTCGGGAATCTCCTGCCCGCCTTCGGGGCCGACGGCGACCACCTCGTCGACGCGCTCGGTGAGTGGCTGGCCGACAGTCGATCAACTGCGGCTGGAGACCACCCAGTGGCTACTGACCGCGTGGAGGGGTCGGATTAATGCCGTCACACCTGGGGTTCGTCGCCACGATTGACGCCTCCGCGGCCATCCAGCCGGCCTTCATCGGCCTACTCGGGGAGTTGAACCTCGGCTCACAGGTGATGGCCGCTGCGACCTTTTTTCTGTTGGCGTGGTATATCCTGCGGGCCGCCCGCATCGGCTCGACGATCGCTGCGGTGTCGGCGACCGCCGTGCAGGTGTCGGTGTCGCTGTTCGTCGTCGCCGCGATCGCGGTCGGGCTCGGCTGGGTTGCCCCGCATCCGGGGGCGTTCCTCAACGATGTTGTTGCCGCCGGCCGGTGGGCGCTCGGGATGCCCCTTAAGTGGGCGCTCGAGTGGCTCCGATCGGCGTTCGACCAGCTCGGTTGGGCTGTGTGATGGGTGGATCTGTGCGTATCGTCTCGACTGTGTTCACCGTCGGCGGGTCGATCGGTGGACTACTCCTCGTCGGCGGGCTGTTTTACGCGGCCGTGCGGGCTGCTGCCTCGATGTCCACGAGGGAGTCGACCGACCCGACCGAGGTGTATCTCGCCGAGCGTCGCCGGAATCTCCGGGAACAGTACGAGTTGGGAGAGTGCTCGCTCGCGACCTTCGAGGACCGACTCGTGGTGCTGGAGCTTCCCGGAACGGAGACGATTATGCGCGATGCCGTCGGCGTTGACGGGATCGGGCCGCGGACGGCGTTCAAGCTTGCCCGGCACGTCGAGGGCGACGTCGATCGCTATCGGGCGGCCGACCACGAAACGCTCCAGGCGGTCAACGGGATCGGCCCGAATCGTGCGAGCGCGATCGTCGCTCGACTGGATGGTATCGACCTGGAGACGGCCCGTGCGAGTACTGTCGAGAGTGGAGGTGTGCAGGGGTGAGCCAGCGCCGTCGGCCACTCTATGCCCCGCCCGGTCGGCTCGTTCGGGCCGGCTACGCGACGATGTGGATCGTGTGGGGTCTCACCGCGACTGGGCTTGTATACGTCGTTCCAGCGTGGGTTCGGACGGCTGCCCATGCCGCACTCTCCCCGGCGCACCGTTCGCTTTTCGTCGAGCCCGATCCGTGGGCCGAGCTCTATCTCGCCCATCTCGGAGATCCGGCGCTGTTCGCCTCGCTGTACGGTCTCGCCTGGTGGGTCTGGGCGGTGTATCTATCCAGCACGCTCGCCGGGCTAGTTGTGGTTGCGGTGGTGTGTGTGCGGTTCCGTCCGCCCGAGCCGCCGCAGCGTGTTGAGTAGTCGACGCCAGCATTCGTCTTTGATCGTCTCCAACAGTGCCGGGGTCGTGAACGCCTCGAACGCTGTGGTGTCGAGTTCGTCACGAGCAGTGTGGGGATGATAGGTGTCGCCATTCTTGGAATCCCGAAAGACAATTTACGGACTCAGAGATAGATACCTCATCAGTAATATATGAGAATCTATCTATTGGAAAATGAACTAATCCTCTCAAATCACGAAAGGGTTTTATATATCGTTTGCCTCTTTTGAGATGATATGGTCAAAAAGAGTCACTTCCGGGTTGTATCACACCTCATAGATGAGGATGAGTCGGAAGTGAGTATCAGCATGCTCGCTGATCAACTCGGATGGAGTCCTGGCCACGTCTCGCGTATCGTCTCCGAACTAGAAGCGTACGGATACGTCCAAACCAAACAAAGCGGTCGGCAAAAGCTGGTCTCGCTTACGGATATTGAACCGATCGAGCAACTCGAGGGACTCCTCACCGAATACAGCCATATGGATCTCTCCGGCCTCATCGCCGGCTCTGGGTTACAGATTCTCTATTATCTCGATCAAGGACGGACTGCGACCGAGTTGGCCGAACAGAGTGGTGTTAGCCAGGCAACGGTGTACCGTCGCTTAGATGATCTCCAGCGCGTTGGTGTTGTCGGGAAATCGAGGTCTCGGTATCGTCTCAACGATCCGTTTACAGTATTGGTCTCGATCGCCAGAGGGCTGTTCCACCAGAAACACCGGCACGAAGCAGAAAAATATGCGACTGGACTCAATTTCATCTGGGAAACACACGATGAGTATCTCTTCGCGTGTGGCTCCGATGTTAGCGCTGATGAGTTTTATTTGACTGGGCCAGCACTGTTCGGTGAGTTCGGCGTCCCGCTTCTCACCCGTGATCGGCGGCATTACTTCCGAACGGACCGACGCTCGAAGATCACCCCTGCAGAATTAGTCTGCCACACGCTGCTCATCGATGATGACTCGCGATACCGAACGTACTGTCTGTTGTTGATGCAAAAACAGGGAATCGATCGAACTGTACTCCGAGAGCGTGCTGAACACTACGTATCCGAGTCGGCGACCGATCTACGCGCTATTATTGACGAACTCATTGGATTCCTAGAGTCGGAAGGCACTGTCACGGCTGAGCAACTCCCCGAATGGGAAGAGTTCAAACAAACAGCCAGCGAGTATGAAGTTACTCTATGAGTTCTCGTGAACGATTCGGCCGTGACTATATCGAGGCCGAACTCCGGCGGATCGCAGATCATCTCCAGACTGACGTCGAGGCGTATCTCATCGGCGGTGGCGCGATGTCTCTCCACGAGCCGTCTCTCAAGGACACGACCAAAGATATCGATCTCGTTGTCGTGGACGAAGCGGCTCTCAGCCGCCTGATGGGGGTGCTCGACGATCTCGGATACGAGGAAGTCACCGATCTCGGTGACGAGTACGATCGATTGGGCGCACGCCACTGCGTACGAAATGACGCCGGCTGCCAGTTCGATGTCTTTTATCGACAGATCGCCGATAAGCTGTTCTTCAGCGATGGGATGCAAGCGCGAAGCGACCCGTTTCTCTCAGAGGAGTCCTTCTCGGTCGGTCTGGTCTCGTTCGAGGACATCTTTCTTTTCAAAGCCGTCGCAGAACGCCCGGACGATATCGGCGATATGGCCACCCTCGTCCAAACGGATCTCGACTTCGACGTCATCGAATCCGAACTCGAACGCCAGGTGGAGCTCCTTGGCGGGGAATTCTTCGTCACGGTGGTCTCCGAATCCCTGGAACGACTCGATGAAAATGAGGGAATACAAACGCCACTCGATGACGTGGTTCAAGAGTACTATTTGCGGTATATGGAAGGATACGAACTTCGAATGCAGTTAGACAAGGACACCCCGAAGTCCGTGAACGAACTGGCCACGGAGTTGAGCGTTTCTAGCGAGGAGATCGAACATCGATATGCGTACCTCGAACAGTACGGGTTTGCTGAACGAACTTCCGAGGGAATTCGGGATACAGGCAGGCACGACGAATTTACGCGATCGTAACTGCTGCCTGTGGTGGTCTCCCCCAGTAGTCGGTCCATTAGATGATAGGCAGTGGTGGATGCTGGAGATCTTCTTCTATCGAGAGTTCCACCGAAGCGCTGTCTTTACGCGAACATATTTCGAGTGATAGATTCCTGTGTAGCCCCGGTATGACGGGGGGTCCGGCCTTTTTCGAACCTCCCGAAACGATCGATATTCAATCTGAAACGCGTGGAGGCGCGCGCCGAACGAGTGAACGGACGCACAGCCACAGCCGGCGCGGCGACGGGCGGCCGCCCTCGGGCACTGCGGCACGGGGCCGAGCGAGCGCGCTGCCGGCCGCGGCCCCGCGAAACGCGCCGCGGCGCGCCGCAGCGCGCGATCGCAGTACAACGCGTGAGCACACGACAGGGGAGGGCGGCCGCACACCCGTCATCGGAGGGGCGGCCGGGCACGCGACATGACGGAAGCACGAGCGCACACGGGTATTTAAAAGCGCGCTCACGCGCGACGGGTGAGTGTCGCGGAGGCGGCCGTCCGCGGGTGATACTACGTCTCTCCCTGAACTACACTTCTTGTACCCATAGATTTAATATAACCCACTATAGATAGTGTAGTGTCGAACGATGCCCCGAACACCGCCCGGATGGAACACAAGCCTGACGTACTATGCCCACTACTGGGGTTCAGCGTTGGGCAAATCCCCGACTCGCGCCAAACAGCAGATGCGTGATGTCCGCGAGGACGTCTCCGGGACCTGGGGCTCGGCCGATGATCCGTTGGCGTCGCATACGCCGATGGCACAAAATGCGATCCTTAACCGGCTCGCGAAACTCGCCGCCGGCCGGATCGACGACTGGGAGTCACACGTTGATCCGACGCTCTCCTCGGGGGAGAACTACCGGATCCTTCTGGAACGTGGCGGCGAGCTGCCCGCGGACGAAAAACGCGAAATCCGTGAGGCGATCGCCGCGACGGTCGACGAACGAGAACAATCTCGGGCGGCCGACTTGCTCCGGGAGAATCTTGAGGCGATCGACGCCGGTGACAAACAGCAGCTGACCGACGATATCGCCGCTGAATATGGCGAGGAATTCGTCGCGGAAACGCTGCGCGATGCCCGTACATCGGTCGAAACGGCCGCCGAAGTGACGATCGAACCCCGCGACGTCGGGGCGGCGACGGCCGCCGACGTCGAGCCGGCCCCGTCGCAACCGGCCACATCCAACACAACCGATGCGACGGCCGACGGAACGACCGAATCGGCGGCCAACACGGCCGAACCGGCGGGGGCCGATACGACTGCCACGCCAACGACGTCGGAACCGGCCGATCCGACAGCCGAATCGGCCGATCCGACAGCTGAACCACCGTCGCTAAACCTGCTGACGGGGTTGTTCGCGGTGATTTGGGGCTTTTTCAAACTCGGGTTCCAGGATGCGGCGACCGACGGCCCGATGACCGACACGCAAACCACACTCGATGATTACTAACATGTCCGACAATACCACAGACTTCGGTGCGATCGAAGCACAGACGACAAACACGACCGACGAAACAACGTTTGCGGACTTCGGCGGCGAGGAGCGCTCGAACCGTGCGGATCCGGAGCCCCGACTCGAAACCGAGACGGCGACCAAGTTCGGCGTCGACGACCGTGAAACCGCCGAGTCGATCGATACCGGGACGCAAGCCGAGATCGCCGACGATGCCGAGGACGGCCAGCTCGATCTTGCCGGAAACGTGGCCGAGCAGGGGCCGGCCTGGGCTGATAGCCGGGGTGACGAAGACACGCGGTACCTCGGTGACGTTTACGGCCCGACGATGAAACAGCCGATTCCGGCGGTCGAACGGTGCCGATACGACCACTGGGCCACGCCGATCGATGAGCGGGAGCTCGCCGGAACGCCCGTGACGCCGCACGATATGGACTGTTGGACAGTCGAACTCGAGACCGGGATCCACAAGGCTGATTTAGTGAGCCCAAACGGCAATTCGACCGAGGACCGTGAACATCGGGCCGCAACCGGCGAGCGCCGCCGAACGCCGGACTTCATCGAGAACCCCGAGGACTTTGCCGACGGGACGTCACCGACGGACACCACAGCCGAACCGGTCGAACGCGCCGAATACTGCGCGCATCCGACAACGACGGCCCGGACCTGTACCGACCAGTACGGCACCGAACACACGAAACACATCTGTGACGACTGCAACTTCACGGTCGCAAAACACAGCGGCACCGACAGCGGGCATTGCGACCACTGCGGCGACGCCGAGGCGACGGAGGGCGGCCGATGAGCCGTCAAAGCGATATCGACGACTTCGCGGTGGCAACCAACGGCGAGACAGTGGACGGGGCAGATGAGGCGGTTGATACCGGCGAGAGAGCCGATACCGATGCAGACGCCGATGGCGACGAGGCGACACTGCCCGCGAATGAGTCGGTTCGACTGATTACCGGGATCACGGGTGTGTTGCACTCCCCGGAGATCATCGAGGGCGAGACCTCAAGCACTGGCAAGACGATCGCCACGACCGAGCCCCACACCGACAGCCAGCTCCGACTCGACACCGACGCGATTCTCGGCGGCGATAGCGAATATCGGGACGCGCGGTATTACGAACTCTACACGCCCAAACGTTTCCAGAACGCGCAGCGATCGAACCAGCAACCTGGGCCACGGGCCGGCACCAACGGCGTGACCGATGCTGCCGACCTCCCCGAACCGACCCACTGCCCGCCCGATGAAGACCCATATCCGGCTGACGAAGACGGCGGGGACGACGACGCTCCCGACGGCACGGGCGAGACGGGCGACGAAGTCCAAGAGGGTGTGGCGGGTGAGCCGTGGCCGGACGCGCTGGATATGCAGACCTGGAGCCGCGGCGGCGTGATCGAGACGCCCGATCGGTCACTGTTGCTCACGCGACTGTCCCGGGCGGCTGGGTTCGAGACCGTCCTCCGGGCGGAAGCGGTCGACCGTGACGGTACCGAGTACCAGCTTCGAGCCCCACGGGATTATGTCCACGTTGAGCGAAACGGTGAACCCTCGGCGGTCGTGGTCGTCGATGACGTGCGCAAATACGACGCCAAGGAAACGAACTATGCCGGCGTCGACGAGGAACGACTGCGCCGCTGGTTGCGGAATCGGTACGACGATCGGGATGGCGACGGCGATACCGGCGACGGCGGGATCCCCCGAGACGATGACGACCCCGACGGCGGGAGCGGGGGCGGGACCGGCGGGACGTCGGCGGGCGATAGCGAAACGCCGACGATTATGACTGATGGCGGGCGGCCGGATCGGTGACTACTGCCTGGTGTAAGCACTGCGACAGTGATCGACGCTGCTTCGGGCTGACAGCCCGATGGGACACGCCACGGAGACTGGGACAGGTGTATGGGTACCGCCGTATAGTATGCCCGCATTCCAACCAGTCCGACCCGCTTGTCCCGTTGGTTTACGTCCCGTCGGGCCAGAACGGAGGTATGAACGATGCCGACGCCAACGCCGATACTGACACAGACATGAACACGAACACAGCACAAGACCCTGACGACTCTCGAATTGAACAACTGATGCGCGAGCAAGACATGACCCGCGAACAGGCCCAGGCGGCCGTCGAGACCGTCCAGGCCGGCGGCGACGACCCGACGGTCTGTAGCGACTGCGGCCGCCCGAAGAACCGCGAGGAGGGTCGCGCCGTCTCCCAGTATCCCGATCCCGAAACGGGCGAAGAGCGCGCCCTCTGTTCGGCATGCTTCAGTGATCGCGTCGCCGAGTTGACGCTTTTGTCCCCACAGCAGGCACAGATTCTTGCCTACGATCTCGCCGACTGGCAGCCGACTGAGATCATGGCGGCGGTCGGCGTCGACTCGGGGAATCTCTCGGGACAGCGCTCGCGGACGAAACAAAAGCATGTCGACGCGATCGAACAGCTCGAAGAAGCCCAGCGGACGCTCTTCGTCCTCGAAGAGTTGAACCCGGAGGCGGGTCGATGAGCGTCGCTGGCGTTGAGTGGCCCGACGGCCTCGATCGGACGGCCTACGAGGACCAGGTCCGCTGGCAGGGCACGAGTGGCTACTGTCGGACGCGGGCGAACGCAATTCTCGACGAGCTCGATCTGATTGGGGCGACGAACAGTGATCTCCAGACGAACATGCAACATATCCACGACGAACCGAACGTCCCCGCCGTCGACGGTGGCGATCCCGCCGATCCCGCTGTCGTGCTTCGGTTCGAACTCGACGGCGAGCGGTGCTGTGTCGCCGCCGACGGTGGGTCGCGAGTGAAGGACAACCTCCGGGCGATCGAGCAGTATCTGGAGCACCAGCGCTCGGTACATGCCGAGTCGGTGCCGCCACAGGTCTTCCAGACGGTGCGGGCGAATATCGACCGGCCGTAGCAACCGCCATCCGTTTTCATTCAGATACACTTGATCGGTCGCTGTGCTGGCTTCATACATTGCCTCCGGCACGACATCCTTGACAGACAAGCCCCTCCCGAAGGCATATGTTGATCCTCGTCGTTGCCGAGAACGATGATGCCCCTCCAGATTCCAGGCGGTCCAGAACTGATCTTAATCGTCCTTGCGGTCGGTCTCAATCTCCTAGTTCTCGTGGGGTTCCTGGGTGGTCTAAGCTACTTTCTCCTCCGGATTCGCTCAGGTGGGAGTGTAAGCGAACGGCTGGATCGAATTGAGCGAAAAATCGGTAGATTAGAAGTGCAAGTCGAGCAGCTGCAGGACGACGAATCAGACTGATATCGGCCAACGTTCTATTCACCTCGCGTCTCGAAGCCCGCTGCTTTGAGCGCGTCACTCCAGGAGCCGAAGTGGTCGCGATACGTCGAGACCCAATACTGGCCGTCGGCGCGCATCGTTGCCGTCGTCGGTGGCGCCCCATCATCGTCGGCGAGGCGGTGTAGCTCTGCGATGAGATCGGCATCCGAAACCGACGTGTTGGGATCGCGGGCCTCGAACTCGGCGGCCTCGACGGTCTCGTTCCACGAGCCAAAGCGGTTGTAGATCGTCTGGGACCCGTATTCACCCTGTTCGCGGTACTGCTGGAGGGTTGGGGCCTCGTCATCGTCGCCGGCCAACCGTCGGATATCAGCCAGCAGCGATATATGTCGGCCGTCACGGTTTGAGTGCGTCTTGTGGGTCGGCCCCTGCGGTGGGCGCGCGCGCGATAGCTCCCGTCCGATCCTCGCTTCCGAATTCACGAAACGCGAGGATTCGCTTTTTCACATAGCCCTGAGAGACGGCCGGTATGATCCTCGATCGTCGCGCCCTCGACCCCGACGCCCTGCCCGACCGGTTGATCGAGCGCAACGATGAACTCAACGCCATCTCTTCGGCTATCGATCCCCAGGTCGGCGCGCCGCGCCCTGTCTTTCTGTTCGGGCCCTCCGGCTCGGGGAAGACGACCGTCGCCACCTTCGCCCTCGAGGAGGCCCGCAGCGAGTTATTCGACGTCAGCACCGCCTTTCTGTCGTGTCGCGACCAGACGCGGGCGGCGGTCCTCCGGGCGACCGTCCGGGAGGCCATCGGCGGACACAAGGTGTACCAATCGAAGGGGGCTGACGCCCTCCGTCGCGAGCTGGAGATGTTGTCGGATCGGCTGCTCGTCATCTGCGATGAGGCCGACCAACTGCGCGAGAAACAGGTACTCGCCGATCTCTACGGGATCGACGGCTGTACGCTCATCATCATCGGGAATCGGGAAGCGGAGTTGTTCGCCGAACTCGAGGCCATCGCCGGGGGGCGCTCTCGATTCAGCTGTCGGGAGACGATCGAATTTCAGAAATACGAGCATGGGACCCTCCGGCGGATTCTTGAGGCCCGCGTCGAGCAGGGCCTCCAGCGTGGGTCCGTTACGTCGGCGGCTCTCGATGCGATCGCCAAGCATGCCGATGGTGACGCCCGCCAGGCCGTTGCGACCCTGCAGCGGTGTGTGCGCACCGTCGTTGACGGACGCGAGCGCGTGACCGTCGACGTCGTTGAGGCAGTCGCCCCCGATGCCGTGGCGGCCCTCCGTCAACAGAAACTCGAGGCGCTCTCCGAGGACCTCCGGACGCTGTATGCAATCGTCGCCGACGCCGAAACCGAAGCGGAGGCAGAGGCTGGGCGTGGGGACGCCGGACCAGAGTCGGTGGGTGCGACCGTCGCCGACGGCGATGCCGACACCGAGGCCGAGGGTGCGGGCAAGACAGAGGCGGGTGGAGTCGATCCAGCCGACGGGACAGGCGAGGGCGAGGCGGTGGGGCTTCGGCCCGGCGAGATCTATGAGCGATACGCGGACGCCGTTGCCAACCCCGTTACCCAGCGAACGGTGACGACGTATCTGGGCAAGCTCGTCGAGTACGATCTCTTACTCGCGGAGGGGCGCACCCGGGCGCGACGGTACCGGACGGTCGAGGGGAAATGATCCCCACATGTGCTGGAACTGGCGTGATGGCGGCCGCTACGCCGGTTTTGTCAGATGTGGGTTTTTATACGCCTATTCAATAGGGGCTGGGTTCGCCAGAATATGTGTTTTTATACCACTCTAGGATGAAGCGACGATTATGGACGCCACGGCCACCGACTCACTGTGCGCTCGTGACCAGCCAACGGCGGAATCGGGCACTGAGTATGCATCAAAACAAGTGATGCTGCGGGCCGAACGGCACGATCGTATCGAGATCGACTCCGTAGTGACGCGATTGCTAGAGCAGCATGGGGTCCCGGCATCTGTGACGGTCGTGCGCCGGAGTGACCCCTATTTCGGTCCGAAGCTCCTGCTCGATGATCAGACCAGCAATTATTTATTGACTGCTCCTGGCCCTGACACGCAGCTGCTGTTGTGGTGTGGCGACTATGCCGAGGATGGCCTCCGGCGCGGCTGGCAGAAGTTGGCGGAAGTGACCGCCTCGCTTGCGGACACGCAACCGCAGTATGATTTGTGTCCGATGTGTAATAAACCGCTCAAGACGCTCGAACACGAGCGCGAAGCAGCCTTCGGGATGTGTCCGAACGTCGCGGACGAGGCTTAGAACTCGCCTAAATTCGACTGATTCGACCCATCGTCGAAGCTCTGCCGAACCTGGAGAATCGCTTGGACAGCAGCATCGGTCACCCCCACCCGATCGGTGAGTTCTGCCTGGACGGTACCGGTACCCATAGCATGCCGAACCGATTTAGCAGCCAACTCCATCTGCTCGGCGTTGATGATTTTTTGGTAGCGCCGACGTGTGTTCTCCCCAGTCGCTTCGACGCGCTGTTGCACGAACTCACCATCGAGTTGGAGATCGTCCGGGATCGCAGCCGCAAGTTGATCGAGCGGCACATCTCGGTAGCCCCGTTGGATCCGATCAAACAGCTTGAAGCTCTCTGAGTCCTCCATCTCATCGAACTTATCCCCAGGAATATTCGGGCTTTCGTGCATCCCACCGATGACGTCCAACCCCATCCCGAAGCCACAGAAATCGTCGCCGGGGCGAAGCCCCAACGTCGCATCTCGATTGGCGTGGTGTAGATTTATCGCGTAGAGGAGAACCCTTTCTTCGAGGTTGTTTCGGGTGATGTGTCGGGCGAGCGGTCGCATCATCGCAACCTTCGATTGAGCGGTGATCCGACTTCGATCGAAATTCAGACAGAACAATTCTACACCATGCTCGCGATATAGCGGCAGCAAGTCCCGGATATACTCCCAGCCAACCATCGGGAGGACACCCATCACCGGCCGATTCAGCGCGCGTTCGCGAGCTGCTTCAAGGAACCGCTCTACACTTTCGCGGTACATCCGGTAGGCGGGATCTCGGGAGGACCCCGTTCTTTCATCTTCACCAACGGCTCGGGCAACCTTTGGCATCAACGGGATCGTGATAACGTCCGATGTCGTCGCCAGTATATCGACTAGGAGTGCCGCGTCACTAGGACTCAGCGTGTCCGTTTCGGTGTATTTCAAGAAGGCAACCGTCAGGACATCCGGTACCTCGACAGCCTGCTTGGCCAGCTGGTCGACGAACTCCGTATCTGTTCCGCGGCTGAGTTCCGTCAGCGTATCGTCGCCGAATGTCCGATATAACTCCTGAACTCCACAAACCCCTGGATCTACAGCGTCCGATTTGCGGAGCTTTGCCGCCTGCATCGCTGTGGTTGGAGTCTGAACCTGCACACCATCGCCGACGATCGTCCGGCGAGCTGCAACGAGGTCGTCACTAACGTAGTCCGTTCGTATCTCAAAAGTGGTCATTGCGGTTTTTAGCAAGAACGCGAGCGAGAGGTCGATCCCTAACCCGCAGTGGTATCGCTCGCAAAACGGGCGAGGGCAGTGCTTCACCGATGTCCAAGATGTTTAGTAATACCCGATCCACTACTCGGGTGCACATCTTGTGCAGTCCACTCGGCTCTGGGTCGTGGCCGTTGAGGGCGGCCGTGACCGACTCAGCGCCACGCCTTTGTATCATATTGCGTGTAGATGGTCCTGAGCAGCTGACGGCGTATAAGCGTATCCGCTCCGCGGTGAAAGTGAAGTCCCAATCCGATAACCGCAGTACTGCGGCTGTGTTTCCTCTGGAAATGATCGGGTTTCAGTCAACAAATAACGGCGAATCGAGTAGGTCTATAATATATATGGGGTCGTATCTTCGGACCTGTTGGTAAATTGTTGTAATACCGGTTGTGGAGAGAACGAAGGGATTGCTTTTCCGAACTTCCGAAACGCGCGGGAGTCGTTGAAAATCCTCCCGGTCATCTCACCGGGTATGACGCAAGCAGACAACGTTATGGTCCGGGAGTACGGTGCGATTCAAGACGTGATCGAACAGCGACTTCGCGCCCGGGAGACGACGGTCGATGTTGACACGCTCGTCGCAGAGACCGGGCTTGAGGTTCCGACGATCGAGGCGACGATGGCGCACCTGGTTGGCAAACACGAGTATATCTCCAAGACCGATGTCGGCGAGTGGGGCTTCGAGCTGCCCGACGCGTGAATTGATCAGCGAGCTTCGCCGTGGGTTTTAGTATGTAGGTCGCGTGCAGACACGATATCCGTGTCCGGCGACCCAGACAAGATTCGGGAAGCGCTCTATGCAATCCCACCAGAACCGTTCGAGCACTTTATTGCTGATCTATGGGACCGGCAGGGCTGGGACACATCGGTTACAGACCACCACGCGGATCGGGGCGTGGATATTGTCGCGACGCGAACAGACGCCGTTGTCGCCCAGCAACACGTCATCCAGGCGAAGCGATATCAGTCGACGAATGTCGTCGGCCGCCCGGAACTACAGCAGTACTATTCGCTCCGGGATCAAGAGGGCGCAGACGCCGTCGTGATTGCCACGACCTCTCGATTCAGCTCCCAGGCCGAAGCGTGGGCAGACGAGTACAATCTGAAACTCGTCGACGGTGCGGCACTCGCCGAACTCGTCGGTGAGATCGGTGCGACGTCATTACTCGAACACTACAGTGAGTCCGCCTTCGCGAAGGATGCGGCTGGACCACCAGCAAGGGATCGGGGAGGGCAGTCATCCAGAGAGCACAGCCGTCCCGAACGGTACAGCGGTATTCGCGGCCTTTTTCGGACGATGTATGACATAATCGTTGTCTCATATAAGAGCGGATATCGGGGAGCTGACAATGAAGACGACTCAGATCAAGGGCGATAGTGTATGGTCGATCCAGAACCGGATGGCAATGGTGTGCCACTCCCTTCGTTGGCGGACAATAACGGGGTATATTCGCAGTGTGATCGCTCCTGAGGCGTTCGAGCCGCTCGTTGACGACCTCGTGGACAAGGGAGGTCAGTTTCGATGGAACAGGCTCCAAACTTGGGGTTGGTTGAGGTGACTGTCTCATATCTCGATCCCGGCCAGATCGATGAAGAGACGGCGGGAGGTGGATCGCTATATGCCAAGATCCGAAATGCCGATTGTGGGTTAAAATTCGTCGTTGATGAATTCTGACACAAGCCCTTGGCGCGCGCCTTCGTTCAGGTGTGTGCGTCACGTAGGTTTATCACTGTTTGATATCATAACTGGAGTATGAAGCGACAAAAGCGGCGGCGGTCGTTCCTGGCGGCGGTCGCAACGGTTGGGGTAGCGGGGTGTCTTAGCGATGGTGCAAGCCAAACGCCCGACGGTGACACGACAGCAGCGACAGAAACCGAATCCGCCGACGCAGACGCCTATGGGCTTGAAGACCATGCACAGAAATTCGAGATGCAACGCCCGTCTGGAGAGGACTTCCACTTGGAATACGTCACACAGGATGGGCAGTATCGGTTTCGTGTCGGTCGGACTGAGATCGGCCCGTACACCTATTTTGACCCCGGAACCGAGACGGTGAAAGAGATCCGTAGCGAGCGTGGGCGATACGTTTCGTTGATCGTGGGCGTTGAGAATCTGTCGGGTTCGCCGTTCGAGCTTACAGCCGCGCCCTATCCCGTCTACGCGGATGGCGAATGGTACTGGCCTTCCGAAAAATTGCGCTCTGGGGTCGAACTCGATCAACTCAGAGATCTTGCGGTAACTCCCAATCCTCCAGAGTACAGCGCCGAACCAATAACCGTTCCAGCAGACGCCTATAGAGCGGTTGAAATGTACCTATACAACGTTCCTGACGCAGCGTGGCCCGACGGAACTGCAGTTGATATCACGCCAGACGTCCCAGACAGCCGTTCGCCCGCTTTGCTTTCGGTGTGAGTGGCACCTCCGCCACGAGCGAGAGTTCATTTCCGAGAGAGTTAGGCCGGGATCAGTTCTTCCGAACTTCCGAAACGCGCGGGAGTCGTTGAAGAAGGTGTGTCGCGTCCCTCCGATGGATGCACTATCGCGCCCTCGCCCGGCCTACCGAACGACAATCCGTTTGTAATCGGGGTGGTTCCCGTCCCGAACGGTCGCAGGTTCAAGCACGCTGTCGGCGACGATCGCGCCTACGCTCGGGTGGACGGTCCCCCGAAGCGTCACGCTCGCGAGCACCTCCGTTTCCGCGTACGGTTGCTCGGCCGCGTCACCCGCCGCGGAGTACTGCACGCCCGTTGCGTGCGGGCACGCTTCGAGATCGCGAGCGAGTTGGCGGTGGGCCGCCCGCCGCGCCGCCGGACACGACGCCCCCGCGCCGTCGCGGTCGCGCTCCCGGACTCGGCCTCGATCGTCTTCGCGCCCACTCGTCGCGTCGCTCATGGGCTCGTGAACACCTCCCCGCGGTCGGGCTCGCCCGCATGCGCATTCCATTGGTGGCGTTGGTAGGCTTCGAGGTCGGCGAACGTATCGTGGCAGTTCAAACAGCGGATCATTCAGATCACCTCGGCGATCCGGTCGAGGTACGCGGCGAAGCCGTACTGTCGCTGTGCCCAGCCCCGTTGCTCGGCGACGAAGGCCATGTATTCGTCGGCCGACTTGTCGATGGTGTCGAGGTCGAAGCGGTGCTCGATCGTGCCGTTGGCGACTGCGAAAATCGTCTCATCTGTCGTTCGATACACATGATTCGTGTCCATTGTATCCGTCCCGAGGTTGTAGTAGCGCTGTCGGATCCGGGGCGAACTGTTTTTGCGTGTTGGGTGTGTAGCTTTCATTGTTCTCTTCGAGGACACACGGCCCGCCTGTTGGTCCAGGTGGGCCGGATTTTCCCGAATCCAGCGCTGCCGAGCCGTGTGTCCGTGTTTTTATCGTATAGGGCAGTGGTCATAAAAGTTTTCCATACAGAAAATAAACATAGCAATGAGACACATGAGCTCGCAAAGCGACCGTCGGACTGTTTCAGACTCGGAACTAGTAGATGCTATCAAAGCGCACCCAGATCCGGCTGTCAAAACGGGCGAAATAGCGTCTACCGTCGGTCTTACAGATACACGCGTAAACCAGCTATTGAACGATCTCGAAACCGCAGGAATACTCGAATCAAAACGATTCGGGAGCGGGAAGGGCTGGTGGATATCGCGTACGCCGCCAGGAAACTAAGCGAGTCTCTCTCGTGCGATACCAGCGATGTATTCCTTTCCAGAGGTCGTCAGCCACCACAGTCGCCTACCAGATGCCTTCTTCGAGGTTACGAGACCGTCCTGTTCAAGCTCGTTAAGAAGCTGACCAACGCGCTGTCTCGTGATGGGCAAGTTCTCAGAGAGTTCGGAAGTGAACAGAGCAGGGTCAGATGTCAGAAGAAACTCCAGCAGAACGCGCTCATCGCTGACTTCGCGGTCGTGCCTCCCGTCACTCATTACTGCACTTGTTCAAGACGAGGGGATAAAACAACGGTGGCCCAAACAGCGGGTAGGTGTTTCCATACAGAAAACCTAAGTGGCATGGGTGTGACGGAGCACATATGCGACGCTCATCGAGCGAACTCGGCGCGCCCAACGAAACGCGCCGACCGGACTTTGCCTCCGGTCGACGCTCGCTGGGAGTCGCAACAACGACCATGAGCACGGACACAACCCGAACACAAACCGATTGCGGTGCCGAACAGACTGCCACCCACGAGCGCCGGGACTGGCGCGGAGACGCCACGGACATCACCGGATCCCAATACTACAGCCTCGAGGGTCGCCGGCAGGCCGCCCTCGCGCTCCCACCACACGGCGAGACGTGGACGACCGCCGACGTCGAAGCCCTCGATAGCGGTGCGGTGAAATCGTTCCACATCGCCGGCGTCATCGCCCGCGTCGAACGCGAATACGACGGCGCGAACGTCTGGGAAACCGAGCCCGGCATCCACGAGTGGGTCCAGACACATTTCAACAGCGAGGCCACCTGCCCCGGCACCGGGACGCGATCGTGTCCGGCGACGGGGGTCCGCTGTCTCGAATCGTGTGAGGTTTACACCTGCACCGACCCCGACTGTGGAGCGCGCTTTGGCCCCACCACCGCCCGGCGGCTACTGAACGGACAAACCACAGGGGGGACGGAGGCAAAGCGATGACTGTCGAAGACGTCGGCGGCTCCGGTACATGGGAACGGCTACATACGACGGAGTGTTCGCTGTGCGGTGCCGTCCGCGGCGAGGACTACGACCAGTTCGCCGGGCACCTCTCACAGCATCACGAGTGGGCCGATCTCGGGCTCGATGCCGACCCGACCGTGGCCGACACCCCAGACGGCGTGGTGATCGTCGATGACTGAGTGTCTCTTCTGTGGGGCCGCCGCCCACGACGAGCTCGACGAGCACTGGCCCTGTCCGGCGCTGCCCGATCCGGAGCCGATACCGATCGATAGTGTGGTCGCCGATCCCGCGGCCGGCCGCTATACCGAACGCCTCACACTGCGGATCCCCCAATCACTGGAGACGGCGATTGACGACCTCGTGGACGGGGGCGCATACAGTTCTCGAAGCCAGGCGATCCGGGCGGCGGCCTTCGAGGCCTTCGTCGCACCACGGCACACCGAGCAGCCGTGTGCGATCGCCGATGGCGGCGGCACCGACGCCGACAGTGCCCTCGAAGCGGATCTTCGGGCGGCCTTGGAGGCCTCGGCGTGTCACCGCGATTTCACCGAATACTGTGAGCACGCGGCCGACCGGGGTGGGACGCCCATCCTCGAGTCGGTGCGACACCTCCACGCGGCCACCGATGTCTCGCGCGTACCGGTGCTCGGGACGGCCATCGAGACGACGCTGTGGGAACAAGGCGCGAAGGCGACGCTCGACACCCACGGCCACGTCGACGAGACGAACACCGAGATCCTCGAAGCCATCGTCGCCGACCACGATCGCCTCGCGACCGACGGCGGGCGGCGTACCGCCCTCCCGGCCGACGATTCCCGCTCGATCGACAGTCGGCTTGGCAACGCCGACGCCCAACTCGAGTGCGCTCTCGATCGGCTCGATGCCACGACGCAGACGTGGCTCACGGATGCGATCGGGGCACTCCGTGCGGACCTCCGGGCGCTTCGGACGTTGTTTGAGGGTGACAGCGACGGCGACAGCCCCACCGACCCGGAGGGGCGACGATGATGGGTACCGGCCGGATTGTCTGTGCCCAGTGTGGGGAGTCCGGACTCTCGCGGACGGCCCGGTACTGTTCGCAGTGTGGCGACCAACTGCGCACTCTCGAGCCCTTCGAGACGCCCACGGAGGAGGTGTCCGCCGATGAGTAATCGGATCAGCGGTGGCGAGGATGCGACGCCGTCGCCGTGGTACTGCCCGCACTGTGAGATGTGGGTCGGCACGAAGCTCGACACCTGTCTTGAGGGCCATTCGTGCCCGCGACTGCCGCTGTATTACGACGATGTCGACGTCGACACCTCGTGGCGGGTCACGCTTCGTGATCGCGTTCGCTCGAAGCTCCAGCGGGTGATCGGCCGATGACTGACTGTGAGTCGGCGACTGAGGCTGGAAACACACCCACCGCATCCGGGGGTGGCTCCGAAGACGGGGGTGGAACTGACGCCGACGCCGAGGGCGACCGCGACGCGATCGCCCGGCGATATCTGCACAATCGGGACCTGCGGGCTGCGATTGTGGTGACGATCGGCAGTGATCCGAGCCGCTATACGACGGGGCATCGGAAACTCCGACGGCGCGAAGTCGAGGCGGTCGGCCGCCAGTTACGACCGGGCGACAGCGACGTCGAGCTCGAAGCACTCGCCCTCGCCGAGCTATACGAACAGGTGTGTGCGCGTGGGCCGATGCCGACTATGAGGCGACGAGCGAGCGGGTATGGGGCTGAATCGCCCGCAGCTGAAGGCGCTGTATCGAGCACTGGATGCCGACCCCCCGGAGGGGCGGCGATGAGCGATGACGTTGCCGTCGGCGCGTACGGCTTCGAGGGATGGGACGACAACACGAGTGATCCCGAGTACGTCCGCCGCTTTGCGAAACCGCCGTACACATGGCAGCGGGTCCGGCGGGATCGCTTTACCGCGACCGAGCGCCGTCGACGCGGTGATTCGACGCAGACAGGGGACACACACACGCACAAATGAGCAACAGCAATACTAACACCAACCGGCGGGAGTGTCCGGCAACCGGGCGGCGACCGCGGGCGACGACGCGACCAGTGACGATCCGACTCGACGTCGAAGGGACCCAACTCCTTGCGGCGGCGGAATCCGAACACGCGACGGTCGCCGTCTATGCCGATGAGGCGGCGAGTGCCGCGGAACTCACCGATCTGCTCGGTGATCTTCGCGTCGATCTGCCCGTCCAGGGCCGCCGGATCGGTGTCTTCGAGCGACTCGATGCCGAGTCCAGCAGCGCCGGTACCACTCGATCCGAGAACTCGCTCGCTGGGTCCCCCGACACGGAGGATGTGCGATGACCGCCACCTGCTGTATGTCGACATTGGGGGCGGGCGAGCCCGCTTACACACCCGGAGGATGGCGAAAAAATTCCGCCGTGGCGGCCACGGCGAGAGGACACACCAGGACCACCACGTCAGTCGGTACGACGGTTGTCGTAGCGGTCGTTGATCAGTCGCAACGCTTCGTAGGGTTCGTCGGCCTCGAGATGGGCGCGGACCCTCGTCTCGGTGTCGGGGGCCAACAGTCCTTGATCCAGGAACTCGGAGACGGCTTCGGTGGCCCGAGTCGACTTATCGGTCTGTGGTGGCGGGATCATTGTGTTACCCCAGCCAGTCGATGTGCCACGGTATTAATAAACATGCTGGCCGTTACGATGATGCAAGCCTATCGGTCGGCGTGCTCGCTCCGGTGGCCTGGAGGGGTTTGCCAGTGAGCCTCGCAGCCGCAAAGCGGGCGGGTGAGCGAGCGGAGGCGGCCGCCCACGAGTTGCTGCCGTGGCTCCGGTATGTCAGTGATACGACGGCCGAACATTACGATGCCGTCGTCCGCGAGCCCAACGGTGAGCTTGCAGCCGGCGACGTGATCGAGATCAAGAGCGCGGCTGTCGTCATTCAAGACGGTCGCCCCGGACAGTTCTATCTCCGCCAGACCCAACACGACCCGCTCGTCGCCGAGGAGGGGTGGTATCTGTTGGTCGTCTGTTCGCCCACCACCGACCGAGAGATCCTCACCCACCGCTTTGTTCGCGCCGCGACGCTCGAGGCCGACCACATCGATTCGTGGTGGAGTGGTGCCGGTACTCGGTCGGATTTCCGGCAACTACGATGGCCCCATGTGATCGCCCGCGACGCCGTGGAGGGATCGCGATGAGTGGGGGATCGATGCGGGGTGTTCGTCGACCCGATGGTCGCGAAGAGCCGCCCGAGAACCATGTCAGTGTCTTCCCCTGGCCCGGCGGCAAGGGTCGGCGGTCCGAGTGGCTTCTCTCACGAATGCCCGCCCATGACTGCTACGTAGAGGCTTTCGGTGGCAGCGCGGCGCTGCTCTACAACAAACCACGATCGCACAACGAGGTCTATAACGACGTGAACGACGATCTCGTGCAGTTCTTCGAGATCCTTCGCGAGCGCGACGACGAGCTCGCCGAGTGGGTCCGGGACGTTCCCTACTCCCGGAGTCTGCACTCGGAGTGGATTGATGACTACCTTGACGGGTATCGCCCCGAGGACTCGATCGAGCGCGCCGGCCGGTTTTGGTGTCTCAGATACATGCAGTTCGCGGCCAAGCCCTTCGAGAAAGCCGGATTCAAGGTCCGTAACTACAGGAATCCGGCACGGACCTTTGACAACGCGAAAGGGCGACTCCGGGAGATCGCCGACCGCTTCCGCGCAGTGACGATCGAAAACCGCGACTGTGTGGACATCCTTGAGGGGTACGACGCGACTTGGGACGACCCCGATGAACCGGACGTCCTGTTCTACCTGGACCCGCCATACGTCGGGACGGAGCACTACTACGCACTCGAGTTCGATCACGAGGCGTTCGTCGAGGCGTTGATGAACATCGACGGCCGCTGGATGTGTTCGTACTCCGAGCTCCCCGGCTCGCTGGTCGCGTGTTTAATCGGCGCAGCGAGGGAGGGAGACGACCACTACGTATTATCTCGCGAGCGCCGCCACCGGATGACGCGCTCGAATGCATCGGAGACAACAGAGCGGCTGATCTGCAACTTCGACCCGTCTCGCGAGGCGTCCTTCGTCGATCAGTCGACGACACAGCAGACGTTAGTTCAGTCCGATGGCGGACAGAATACCCGTGCTGAAAACACTGGGACTGACCACACGGAGGGATCGCGATGACGGGCAACTCCGAGATCCGGGCGGCACTCGCCGACGAGCGGGAGAACGCGACGTTCCTCCAGCATATCGCTATCGGCGTGATCGGCGGTGCGGTTGTGGGGATCAACATCGGCGATGACGCTGTGGCGTTCCTGATCACGCTGGCGGTCGGAGCCCTTCTCGCCGGTCACCTGTGGGAGCGCTCGCTACAAGCTCTGGACAGCGAGGGAGGTGACACCGCGTGAGCACCATGATCAACCAGTGGGTGAACGACATCCACATAGGTGATGCTGCAACGACGCTTGCGGAACTCCCCGAGTCGTCGGTCCATATGGTGATGACATCGCCCCCCTATTTTGGACTCAGAGATTACGGTGTCGACGGCCAGATCGGACTGGAAGACTCTCTCGACGAGTATATCGACGAGCTCCTCGATGTCGCCGACGAACTGCGCCGTGTCCTTCGCGACGACGGTTCATGGTGGCTCAACCTCGGCGATTCCTTCGCCGGCTCTCGCGGCGCCGGTGGGCAGTGGGGTGGCAACGATACCGGAACGGCCACGCGAAACGCGGATCCGGGCGGCGCCTCTAATCGTGATACCTCGACATCACTCCGCCGAAAGTCGAAGATGCTCGTCCCGCATCGCGTTGCGATCGCCCTCGAGGAGGCGGGGTGGATTGTCCGTTCCGACGCCGTTTGGAGCAAACCGAACCCGATGCCACATCCGGTGAAAGACCGCCTTCACGAGCACAAGGAGTACGTCTTCCATCTCGTTCCCGAGCCGGACTACTGGTTCGATCTCGATGCGATCCGCCAGCCGCACAAGGAGGCATCACTCGAACGGCGCGGTCGGTATGATTTCAATACGTCGGGGACCAGCGCTGACGCCTACCCAACGCGGGAGACTGACGAGTACATCGGCACCGAACCGGGAGACGCACTGCATCCGAACGGGAAGAATCCCGGCGACATCTTCGACGTCGCGGTCAAACCATTCCCCGATGCACACTTTGCGGTGTACCCGCCCCAGTTGGTTGAGGCGCCGATCGAATCTTCGTGTCCAAAGCGGGTCTGTGCCTCCTGTGGCACACCGTATGAGCGTGCCGTCGAGGATGTCCCAGTGTGGGAACGGGATCGATCGGGCATCGAACGCGAGCAGTTACACCACGCCCTCGATCGGTTTGAAAATTCCCACCTAACGGAGGAACACCTCGAGGCGGCTCGGGCGAAGGGGTTCTCTGACGCTGCCGCCGGGAAAGAACAGGTCGGCGCGGGTAGGAACACTGCGGACGTCGAGCAGCTTGCCCAGGAAGCGAAGGAAGTCCTAGGAGGATACTTCCGGGAGATCACGATGACCGCCCACAAGACCGGAGGCTGGTCGCAGGCGTGTGACTGCGAGACCGACGAGACCGAGCCGGGTATCGTCCTCGATCCCTTCGCCGGAGCAGGGACGACCTGTCTCGTTGCCAAGCAGCTTGGCCGGCAGTTCATTGGGATCGATCTAAACGCCGAGTACGTCGCGATGGCGCAGAAGCGTGTCGGCGTCGACGTCGATACGCCCGAACTACTGCTTGAGGATGCAGCCCAGACAACGCTGCGCGACGCCGACGGAGGTGACACTGCGTGAGCGCGACGATCGAGGGTCGGGAATACACTCACACCTTTGTCGGCGACTGTCCCGCCTGTGGCGGGCGGATGCTCGAGGTGTCGGTGACGATCGCCAGCGACGAGCGGACGATCAGTTTCGAGTGTATCGACTGTGCCCACCGCGGCCGCGTCGCCCACACGTTCGCGGCCGGGATCGACGAGCCGATCCAGCAGGTGGGCGTCGAGGCGGTCCGCAGCGGATGGGTGCGCTGGATCGACTGTCGGCGCTGTCACGGCAGCGGTCGCGTGCTTGCGACCGTTTGTGATCTCCAGCGGGCGCTGGGGCGCGACGAATCCTGCCCCCGATGTGGGGGCAGTGGCACCGTTCGCAATGGCTACCACGAATCCATTCCGGAGGCTGTTTCACGATGAGCAAATCAGACGCAAATCAATCCACTGAGGACGAACTGTTAGCGTTGATCCAGGCCGAGCCAGCGGAGGCGTTTCGCATGTATCCCGACGAGCTTCGTGCGATGCGTGAGGAGTGCGACAGCGAACGCGTCCGGAAACTGATCGATCACGTTCTGGATAAATATGTCAACGGCCACGAGCCGGCCGAGACAGCCGGCAACGTCGGCACGGGGGGGTCTCGATGAGTGCCGTGTCACTCCAGCATCGAGCGGACGACGTCGGGATCCATATCGAGTTCCTCCCCGAGTTTCTCGAAGAGGACCGCCCGTTGGGGGTTGGCGGTTCCGTTCCGGTTGCGCTCGAGGTCGTCGTCGACGGCGGCGAGTTCCTGGGCAGCGGCGGGCGTCATCGCCTGCCCACAGTCCGTACAGACCGGCTCGTGGCGGGGAACGTCGGTCCCACAGCGGGGGCAACTCACGGGAGCAATCCGCCCCGGCTTGTCGCCGGCGTCGATCTCGATGCCGTGGACCTTCGCAAGTTCGCGATCGGTGTCGCTACCGAAGACCGAAATGTAGCGGGCGGCCGCCCGCGAGCCCCGCACCCAGCCGTGATGGTCCTCGATGTGGGCCTGGTTCAGGTTCCGCGAGGCCAGAAAGGCCGCACTCGATTTCCGGAAGTTCGTCAGCGTGACGGGACGGGAGATCCCGGCCCGCTTGGCGGCCTGTTTGAATACTTTTCCGACCATCCGATCGGAGAGTTCGCCGACCGAATGCAGCTTCGACCACAGCGGGACTTCCCGGTCGGTGCGATCGGCCGGATGATACCCGAGCCAGTCGTTGACGTGTGGGGCCCCCGGAATGAGCGTGACCGTTCGGCGGCCCTGCTTGCCTTCGACGGTGACCTGGAGGCCGTGTTTGTGGTCCTGGAGGTCGCCGATCGAGAGCGATTTGAACTCCCCGCCGCGGAGGCCGGCATCGAACTGCAGCGCGATCATCGCCTTATCGCGGGCGTTGTGGCAGGCATCCAGCATTGGGATGACGTGGTCTTCCCAGTGCAGCATCTCACGGGGATCCGGCGTCGGATCGTACTCGCTCGAGGTCCCCGAGGGGATCCACGAGAAACTCACCGGCAGCCCGTCGGTGTCCGTTTCGATGTCGTCGCGACGCTCGGCGATGCGACGGCCGAAGACGCGCAGCACGGAGCGGTAATCGCGGTTGGTCTCCTCGTTGTCGAACTCTCGGTTGATCCAGGCGACGATCGACTCGGCGGCCGCCCGATCTTCGAGGGCGTCGGCGAGGCCGCCGTGTCGTTCGCTGATCCGGACGCAGGTACCGAGCAGCTTCTTGTGTCGGTAGTCAGTGTACTCCTGTTTGAGGAGGTCGATCCGATTCGAGAATGTCAGCAGCAACTCCCGATCCGCCGGGTCGACGTCGTCGCCAGTCCGGGCCCGATCGCGGAGTCGATCGATCTGCTCGCGGAGGTCATTAGCCATGCTTATATGCGAGAACTTCCGAGCCATGTTATAGCTATTGCTGTGGCTTTGAACTTTGATTCGGAAGCCGGCCCTTGGCTCTCACACTTTTTGCTAAAGCCCGAGACGACCTTGTCTCGGCACGTCTCTCTTTTTCGTATCGCCATGTCGGGAGTAGGACATAACGTTTCGACCGAGTGGGTTGTCTCGTCAGATTCGCTTGTGCCGTCGTAGCACAGAACGAGCGCGTCGAACCTTGTCCTATAGTAAACATCGCAACTATGTACACATCGATCTTCACCTGATGTGATGGTTTATTATACTTAAAATACGGCCTTAATTCGGGCGCTTAGCTCTTTTCTAATCGTTCAATGCCCAAGGCGGTCTTGGCCTGGGCCTCCCTGAGCAACGAGCATACACCGGACGGTGCGAATCCGCCCTTAAACGCGGTGGACGATCGCGACATCGCACTCACAGTCGTCTAGCTGTCTGAACGTGGGGGGGTGAATCGCCCGCGAAACCAGCGTCCGCTCCGAACTCGATCCCACGACCGTGAGGTCGTAATAGGCCGCGTTTTCGGCGATGACGTTCTCGATCGGCGCGTTCATGACGCGTGTCTCGAACGCTCGATTGAACGTCTCCGCAAGGTCCGCGAGCATGCTTTCGGCCTCCCGCCGCTGGTTCTCGGCATCGATGGAGTGACAGATAGTCGTCCGCCCCTGGTCACCGGCGAGGCGGTCGGCGAAATCCAACATCGTGTGAGCGATGCCTCCGGCGTATTTGACGGGCACGAGGATGCGGCGCCACGTCTCCGTCCCGCCGGTCCCCCGGAAGACGATCACGTCGATGGACGAGGCGAATAGCTGCCGGACGAACTGTGAGAGCTTCCCGTCGGCGGTTTCGTAGGGTGTGACGATCAGATCACAGTTGTTCTCTTCTGCCGTCCGCGTCACGATCTGTCCATCGTCGGGATCACCGTCGACGACGACCACTTCACACGGGACGTCGAAGCGCTCGGAAACGGTGCCGGCGTACGCTTCCACTCGTTCCGCGGCTCGCCGTACCTGACGGGGCGGTGTATCCGTATCGGACTCCCCTTCGTCGCCTCGGTCCGCATCGACGATCCCGAGTAGCACGACGTTTCCGGTCTCGTGTGCGGCGGCGATCTGGGCCCCGAACGAGAGCACTGTCTCGATGCGATCGCCGCGGATTGGGACGAGGACGGCATCGTCGCCGTGGGTGGTCCGATAGAGGTATTCCGCCCGCTGTTCGTAGATCCGGTCGCGCCACAGGTAGAACGCCCCGGCGACGATCGATGCTGACAGGCCGACACTGACGACGTAGATGGGTTCGCCGACTCCGACGACGAGCACGAGCAGCGCGGTCGAGAACGCCTGTGACTCCTCGAAATCGAATATCCATGTCACGGCCCCCGTGAGAAACACGCCAAGGGCCGCCGCCACCGGATCGACGTGGAACAGCCCCGAACCGGCGACGTACCAATAACGCGTGCTGATCTCGAGTGCGGCCCATCCACAGAATGCTCCGGCGGTCATTCCGGCGACGAACCGTCGCGGCGTCGCGTATTTCGACTCCGGATTGGCGAACAGGGTGTACGTCCCCGAGGCCAGCGGCGGAAACATCAGGAACGGCAGGACGTCGAGTCGGTTCGAGACGAACGTCACGACGCCGATCAGCGCCGGCATGAAGACCAAAAGCGAGACGTGGAGGAAATTACGTGTGTTTTCGAGCCACCGCCGCGCGTCCGTGACCTCGCGTCGCGTGACCCGCCGAGCCCGTGTGAGCGCTAGTCGCAGACGTGACCGGATCGACATGATAGATTCCAAATGCGGTGCCCGATGAACTACCCCGCCCTGCTCGCGCCGCACGCTCTCTCTCTCGTTCGGACGCTGTCCGTGTTTGCCAACTTCGCAAGGAGCGAACCGTTCCTGACGGAACGACGAGCGAGCCGAAGCCGACGGGTCGGAACGCCCATCTCGACCATCTGTTCGACGTTCGTTGTGATAAATGCTTGTGTGAGCCCGTGAGCCTACAAGACAGGGGGTGGTGGTGTGAGACAGGGGGTGGTGTCCGTCCGGATCCCCCCCGCGCTGTTGGCTTCCCCCGCGATACCGGACCGTGGGGGCTTCGCTTCGAAGCCTTTATCAGCGGACTGACCCTCAAATGACGTACTATGAGTGACAAGCCGGCCTCGATGTACCGGGACATCGACAAGCCCTCGTATACCCGACGCGAGTACATCACGGGTATCCCCGGCTCGAAGGTCGCCCAGTACAAGATGGGCAAATTCGATGCCGACCCCGACGACTACGAGGTCCAGATCAGCCTCCTCGTCGACGAGGAGGTCCAGATCCGCCACGGTTCCCTCGAGGCCTCCCGGCTCTCGGCGAACCGCCGTATGCTCAAAGAGCTCGGCGAAGGCGGCGACTACAAGATGACGCTCCGAAAGTTCCCCCACCAGGTCATCCGGGAGAACAAACAGGCGACCGGCGCGGGGGCGGACCGTGTCTCCGACGGGATGCGACAGTCCTTCGGGAAGATCGTCGGTACGGCCGCTCGGATACAGAAGGGTGAACAGCTCTTTACCATCTGGTGTCACCCCGAGGACGCCGACGTCGCGAAGGACTCGCTCCGACGCGCGTACAACAAGATCTCCCCGCCGTGTACCGTCCGAGTCGAGCGCGGTGAGGAACTGCTCATCGCCTGACCGGCGATCTCCTCCCGATGCGGCTTGCGGATGCGACGTGGACCGACGCCCGTGACGCCGAGACCGATCTCGCGGTTCTTCCGGTCGGTAGCACCGAACAGCACGGGCCCCACGCACCGCTCGGCGTCGATTCGATAACGGCCGAAGCGATCGCTTCGGCCGGCGCGGACGACTACGCCGATGCCCACGGCGACCGACCGGTCGTCGGCCCGACGATACCGGTGGGGATCGCAGAGGAGCACCGTGCCTTCGACGGGACGCTTTGGGTCTCCGAGGACGCCTTTCGGGCCTACGTCCGCGAGACGATAACGAGCCTCGCCTCCCACGGGTTCGATCGGATCGTCGTCGTTAACGGCCACGGCGGCAACACCGAGGCGATCAGAGAACTCTGTGGCCGGGTGAGCCGCGACAGCGACGCCTACGCCGCCGGGTACACCTGGTTCGACGCGGTCGAGTTCGACTCCTTCGGCCACGCCGGCCCGGCCGAGACGGCGGTGATTCGTCATCTCGCTCCGGAACTAATCTCCGAAGACCGGGTCGCGGAAGCCGCCGACGGGGCGGCCGAGCAGTGGGGAGAGTGGGTCGCGGGAACCAACCTCGCGTACGATTCCGATACGTTCACCGACAGCGGTGTCGTCGGTGACCCTCGCGACGGTGACGCCGACCTCGGCGAGCGACTCCTGTCCGCGGCCGCGGCCGGACTGTCGGAGCTACTCGCCGCGGTGGCGAACCGAGATCACTGACCGACGGGCCGGACGTGCCGCCCGTGTTTATGTATCTCTACGCCCAACCCCGGCGTATGCGTGTCCTCGTACCCGTCGATGGGTCAGCGCCCTCGAACGACGCGTTGGCGTACGCGTTCGAACGCTTTCCCGACGCCGAGTTCATCGCGCTCTACGTGATGGACCCCGTCGACGGCGCGACGGCTTGGGGACCCGGACGAACCAACGACTGGCTCTCTGCCGCCGAAGAACGCTCCGAGACGGTTCTGGAGGCGGCACTCGACGCCGCCGACGCCGACGTTGCGATCACGACCGACGCGGTCGTCGGCCGCCCCGCACACACGGTCGTCGAATACGCCGACGAGCACGACGTCGATCACGTCGTCGTCGGAAGCCACGGCCGAGACGGGATCTCCAGAATACTCCTCGGTAGCGTCGCCGAAACGGTCGTCCGCCGTTCCCCCGTCCCCGTGACCGTCTGCCGCTCACCCTGACGTCGGGAGCCGGATTTATGGTAATAGACGGCCTACCCGGCGGTATGTACGGGACGCTTCTTTTCGCGACCGACGGCAGCTCCGACGCCGCGGCCGCGCTCGATCACGCTCTCGAACTCGCCGCCTCGACCGGGGCGACGCTTCACGTTCTCTCCGTTGTCGAGACCCGGACTGCCTACGACAACGCCATCGTCGATCCCGAGGAGGTCCGAGAGAACCTCAGAGCCGACGCGAAGGAGGCACTCGCCGACGCCGAGGCCAGAGCCACCGAGGCGGGCGTCGAGTGCGAAACCACCCTCGAGGAGGGGCCGCCGCCGGAACGGATCCTCGATGCGACCGAACGCACTGACGCCGACGCGGTCGTCGTCGGTGCGACCGGTCGGTCCGGGTTCAAACGACTCGTCCTCGGGGGAACGGCCGAACAGCTCCTCGAATCGTCGCCGGTCCCGGTCGTCGTCATCGGCGGCGGGACCTGATACGGACCACCGGCGGGGGCCTTTTATCTGATGGGATCGTATACCCCGTTCAATGCTCGTATTCGACGTGCTCTTGGTCGGTGAGGCCCCCTCCCGCCGAGCCGTTCTGGAGTCGTTTCCCGACGACATCGTCGATACGACGGTGGTCTCGGGGGCTGACGACGCGCTCGAGGTACTCGAGACGACCGGCTCCGACTGCGTCGTCACCGACTACGACCTCCCGGCTCGCGACGGGCTCGACCTCCTCGCGTCGGTCCGGGAGTCGTTCCCGGCGCTGCCGGTCGTCGTATACACGGCGGACGGCGACGAGGCCGTCGCCGAGGCGGCTATCGACGCGGGCGTGACCGCCTACGTCCCCGCGAGCGACGGTTCGGGCGGTGACGGGATTGCCGACCGGGCGATCGAGCAAGCGCGACGGAACCACGTCTCGACGACGGTGGACGAGTCGGACCCGACCGCCGCGAACCTGAAACTCGCCGAGTTGGCGATGGACGAAGCGCCGGTCGGGATCACGGTCGCCGACCCCAACGAATCCGACGAGCCGCTCATATACGTCAACGACGCGTTCGAACGACTCACCGGATACGATACCTTCGAGATCCTCGGCCGGAACTGTCGGTTCCTCCAGGGCGAGGGGACCGACCCCGAGACGGTCGAACGGGTCCGACAGGCCGTCGACGATCGGCGACCGATCTCCGTCGAGATACTCAACTACCGCAAGAACGGTGAGCCGTTCTGGAACCAGTTGAACATCGCGCCCGTAACGAACGACGACGACGAACTCACCCACTTTCTTGGGTTTCAAACCGACGTCACGGAACGAAAGGAGATCGAACTCCGCTCACAGCGACAGGCCGAACAGCTCCGCGCCGACCGGCGGGCCCGCGAACGCCTTCTCGCCCGCCTCGACGGCATCATCCAGCGCGTGACTGCCTCGACGGTCAACAGCACGTCCCGAGCGGAGCTAGAGGAGCGCGTCTGTAAAGCGATCCTCGAGACGAACGACTACGAGGCCGCGTGGTTCGGGACGCGGCAGGCGACGAGTGACCGCATCGTGGTCAACGAACGGGCGGGCTGTGGGGGTGCCGACGAACCCGCTATCCCGGCCGATGCGCCCGACGACCCCGCCGACGAGGCGATCCGGAACGGGACCGTGACGATCGCCGAAACCGGATCGTTGCGGCCGGAATCGCCACACGGCCGCTTTGCGCCCCCGGACGGCGGACTCGCGGCGATACCGCTTCGGTATCGCGACGCGGATTACGGCGTTTTGGTCGTATACGTCTCCCAGTCGGCCCCCCTCGACGACCACGAGACCGCGGTCTTCGAGGCGCTCGGTCGGGTGATCGGGACCGGCATCAACGCCCTCCAGAACCAGCGGCTGTTGGCCACCGACGAGTACCTCGAGTTGACGTTTACCGGGCGTCCCCCCGCTCCCGTCCCTGCGGAGTTGGCCGCCCAGGCGGACTGTGAGATCACATACCGGGGTGCCGTCTCCCGTAGCGATGGCCAGTTCGTCCTGTCGGCTCTCGTCTCCGGGGCAGCCTTCGCCGACATCGAGGAAGCCGCCGCGACGCTGTCCCGGCCGCCGAACGTGAGCCTGGTCGCCTCCTACGACGACGCGTGTCTCGTCGAGATCGTACCGGCCGGGGCGTCCGTCGTCCGGACGGTGCTCGATCACAACGGCTCGATCCGGTCCCTGTCGGCCGACGGAGACGTCGTCGACCTCCGGATCGAGATCCCACAGACGACAAACCCCAATACGGTGGTCGGTGCCGTCCTCGACCGGTACGGGGGGCTCTCGCTGTCCTCTCAGCGCCGGCGCGAGCGCGATCGGGACTCCCGAAAGGAACTCACCGAGTCGCTCCGCGCCAACCTCACGGACAGACAACTCGAGGCGATCCAGAAGGCGTATCTGAGCGACTACTTCGAGTGGCCGCGCCCGGTCTCCGGCGAGTCCATCGCCGATTCGATGGGCATCACCCGATCGACGTTCCACCAGCACCTCCGCGCCGCCCAATCGAAGATCATCGGGGAACTCCTCGAAGACGTCAAACTCCCGCGAAAGCCCAACTAGTCGGGTGGCGCGGATTTGTACGTCGCGGACGGATTTGTACGTATGACAGCCGACCCGCGGTCCCGGACGTTCCTGTCGACGCCGTGTCCCGAGCAGTCAGCCGGAGCACTCGGGTCGACGGAGGCACCGATCGGGACGCTCGGGTCGACGGAGGCACCGACCGGG
The DNA here is from genome assembly GCF_013839515.1 of Natronomonas salinimetallica. GTDB lineage: Archaea > Halobacteriota > Halobacteria > Halobacteriales > Haloarculaceae > Natronomonas. The sequence continues at coordinate 86,383 of NZ_JACDNQ010000003.1, forward strand.
ACGCTCGGGTCGACGGAGGCACCGATCGGGACGCTCGGGCCGGGGAAACGATGACGCCGACGACGTATCTCGGGTTGCACCTCCGATTCATTCTCCCGCCGATACTGCTCGTCGGGCTCCTCGCGTACCGCCGTCCCGCCGCATCGTGGGGCCGCGTTCCGTTCGCCGGCCTCGGTGTCATTCTCGTGTTAGCCGTCGGATACACGACGCCGTGGGACAACCTCCTCATCGAGCAGGGCGTCTGGACGTACGGCGGGGGCGTCACTGCCGCCCACGTCTGGGCCGCGCCGATCGGGGAGTACCTCTTTTTTATTCTCCAGCCGCTGTTGGTCGCGCTATGGCTCTACAACCTCGATATCCCGACCGAGGGTGGCCTCCGGATTCCGATCGGGACGCGGGCTCTCGGCCTCGTGGCCGGTCTCGCCGTCGTCGCGGTCGGTGTCGGGTTGGTTCTTTCGGGGCCTTCGACGCTGTATCTGGGCGCGATCCTCGGGTGGGCCGGGCCGATCCTCGCAATCCAGTGGGCGTTCGGGTGGCCACACCTGCTCCGTGCCTGGAAAGCCGTCGCCGCCGGGATCGGCGTCCCGACCGTCTATCTGTGGGCCGTCGACTGGTATGCGATCACGAACGGGCTCTGGACCCTCTCCGATACGTATACCGTCGGGATCGCACCGTTCGGCCTGCCGATCGAGGAGGCGCTCTTTTTTTTCATCACGAACGCCTTCATCGTCCAGGGGCTGGTGTTGTACCTGTGGCTCGTCGACCAGTGGCCGACGGTCGCTCCCGACGTCCGGGCGGCCGTACCCCCCGCCTTCGAGAAGCTGTGTCCCTCCCGCACGCCGGTAGCCGCGACCGAGACCGAAGGGGGCGAGGACCGTGACCGAACCGCTACCTGACCGGCGGGCTGTCGCCGCCCGCCGGCCGGCCGAAACGACGGCGGTGCTGTTTTGGCTCGCCTTCGTGCCCGGTTGGGCCGTCGTGGCCGCGACGACGCTCGGCTTCGCCGCCGGTCTCTCGCTCCCGCAGTCCTACCAGTTGGTTCCGCTCGCCGTCAGTGTCGTCGTCCTCGGCCTCCCACACGGTGCTATCGACCACCTCGCGATCCCCCGGACCCGCGGCGAGGCGGTCACCGGTCGGTGGCTGGCCACCGTCGGCGTGCTGTATCTCCTCGTCGGTGGGGGATACGCCGCCGTCTGGTTTCTCGACCCCGCCGCAGCCGTCGGGTTCTTCGTTCTTTTGACGTGGGCTCATTGGGGACAAGGGGACGTCTATCCCCTCGTCGTGCTGTCGGAGGGCGAACACCCTGCCGGCCGGATCGGACGCGCCCTGACGGCTGCGACGCGGGGCGCGCTCCCGATGGGGGTTCCGTTCGTCTCGTTCCCCGAGCAGTACGAACTCGTCGTCGGGACGCTTGCGGGGCTGTTCGACCCGGCGGCCCCGGCGGCGCTTTCGGCCGTCTTCACCCCGAGGGCTCGATTGGCAGTCGCGGCCGTAATCGCCGGACTCATCTCGCTCTCGCTCGCCATCGGTGTCGTCTCGGCGGCCGGCGGTGACCGTCGTACGCTCTACGTCGACGCTGCCGAGACCGGGTTGCTCGTCGCCTTCTTTTGGACCGTCCCCCCCGATCTTCGCGGTCGGGCTGTACTTCTGTGTCTGGCACGCCCTCCGGCACATCGTCCGACTGCTCGCCGTCGATCCGACCGCCGCCGCCGCCCTCGAATCCCGGCGATACGGGGCCGCGATATCGGCGTTCGTTCGGGACGCCGCGCCCCTGACCGCCGTCTCACTCGGTCTGCTCGGATCGCTGTATCTCGTCGTTCCCGGGACGGTCACCGACCCGTTAGCGCTCGTCGGGACCTACCTCGTGTTGATCGCGGTGCTCACGCTGCCGCACGTCGTCGTCGTGACCGTGATGGACTACGAACAGCGGATCTGGACGCCGGCGTGATGCGGATCGGTGCCCCCCGCCGTCCTCGATACGACACAGCCGGACGCCGCATACCGTACTAGTAAGGCTCGGCTTTCATTCCCGTCGTCGGCGAACTGTGGGGTACGGTTATGACACACAAGACCCTGCTATCGGCACCGGACTCGGTCCTCACGCCCCAACAGACCGGGGTGACACAGACGGAACTGTTCGAGTACGTCCTCGGGGATCCACTCCTCGCGAGTTCGCTGTACGTAAACATCGCCCTCGCGGGGCTGGCGCTGGTGTTCTTCGTCTTCATGGCGAAGGACCTCCAGGATCCCCGCGCGAAACTCATCGCCGTCTCGGTGCTTCTCGTCCCGACTGTTTCCGTCGCGAGCTACACCGGACTCGCCTCCGGGCTCACGATCGGCGTACTCGAGATGCCGGCCGGACACGCGGCCGAGAACGCGTCGGTGATGATCGGCGGCGAACCGGTCGACGGCGTCATCTCGCTGTGGGGGCGGTATCTGACGTGGGCGCTGTCGACGCCCGCGATCTTGCTCGCGCTCGGACTGCTTGCGGGCTCGGATTCGACGTCTATCTTCACCGCGATCACCTTCGATATCGCGATGTGTATCACGGGGCTCGCCGCCGCGTTGACGACCTCCTCACACATCCTGCGGTGGTTCTGGTACTTCATCAGCTGTGCGTGCTTTGCGGTCGTCATCTACGTTCTGCTCGCGAAGTGGCCCGCCGACGCCGCGGCCGCCGGCACCGCGAGCGTCTTCAACACGCTGAAGCTCCTGACGGTCGTCCTGTGGCTCGGCTACCCGATCGTGTGGGCGCTCGGCGTCGAGGGAATCGCCGTCCTGCCGGTCGGCATCACCTCGTGGGCCTACAGCCTGCTCGACGTCGTCGCGAAGTACGTCTTCGCGTTCCTGTTGCTCAGATACGTCACCTCGAACGAGAGTGCCGTCTCGGGTGACGTCCTCGACGTTCCGTCCTCGGCCGCACCCGCCGACGACTGATCATCGGATGCCGACGGCTGGGTACCGCTTCGGCTCTTTCGCTCGCCCCGGCCGTGCCCTGTTCTCGACCGTCGATCGAAACGCATAAACTCGCCACCGACCCACGTACGACCGAGCCGAGGTAGCCTAGCCCGGCCAAGGCGGTTGCTTCGAGAGCAACTGTCCGTCAGGACACGTGAGTTCAAATCTCACCCTCGGCGCTTCTATCTTGATACAGCGAGAGAATCCCGCCCTTCTCGTGAGTGACGAGCGTTCCGACGTTCTGTCGGAACCGAGGAACGAACAGGGCGGGAGTGAATCGCGTAAACTCTGGGAAGATATCACCCTTGTTCCTACTGGCTGGATATTCAACGCTGGCCGAGGTCATTAAGTAATTACGCTGTCATAGGCTATGTATAGTGAATCTGGTCACGACACGTACCATTACAGCGGCACTTACCAACGACCGTGAGGGTGTCGTGCGTGATCTTGATTCACTCGCTCGTTCCGGCAGTAAAATCTGGAATGTAGCTCGGTGGACCGCTGGCCGCATCTGGGACCACACCGGAGAAATACCCGATGAAGGACCGCTCAAGTCCTACATGAAGAACCAACAGTGCTGGAAAGATTTGAATGCCCAATCAAGCCAGGCAATCGTCGAAGAATTGGCTGGCGCTTTCCAGTCGTGGTTCGAACAAAACGATCCAGACGCCAACCCACCGGGCTACCGCAAAGACGGCGATGAACGACCACGTAGCACGGTCACGTTCAAAGAAGACGGGTTCAAACTCGATACGAAACATCAGCAGGTCCGTCTCTCGAAAGGCAAGAACCTCAAAGACGACTGGAGCGACTTCATCCTCTGCGAATACGACACTGGTCCAGACACAGACCTGACCGACGTAGAAGACGTACAACAGGTCCGAACCGTCTGGAACGGCGACCAGTGGGAACTGCACTTCGTCTGCAAAGTCAGTATTGACGCCGCCGACTCGTCTGGTGAGAAGACGGCTGGTGTTGACCTCGGTATCTGCAACACTGCCGCTGTCTCCGTCGGTGACGAGACACTGCTGTATCCAGGGAATGCCCTGAAAGAAGACGCCCGCTACTTCCGACAAAAAGAATACGATACGGAAGGCGAAAACGGCCCCAGCAACCATGCTGAGTGGGCACGTCGAAAGAAATCACAGCGACAGGCTCACTTCCTGCACGCTCTCTCGAAAGACATCGTCGAGCAATGTGCTGAACGTAGCGTGGTGACGATAGCGGTCGGGCATCCGAAGGACATTCGTGAGGATGAAGACTGGGGGCGTCACGGGAACAAGCGTCTGCACGACTGGGCGTTTGAAACCCTGCTGAGTCACATTGAGTACAAAGCCGAACAACACGGGATTGACGTAGAGCGTGTTGATGAGGCAGGGCTGAAAACGTCGAAGACATGTTGTGTGTGCGGGATGAAAGCGGATTCAAACCGTGTTGAACGTGGCTTATACGTCTGTGAGAACTGCGACCTGGTCGCAAATAGTGACCTGAATGCGGCTGAAAATATGCGAAAGACGGTAACTCCGAGTCCGTCACAGGATAGGAGTAACGGCTGTCTGGCCCAGCCATGGGTCCGCCTGTTCGATAAACAGACGGGGAGCGTAGCCCCACAAGAACAGGTACGACCGTAGACCAGCAAATATCCCAACGCTGCGGTGCGGTTCGGGAAGCCTCGCCGTTTACGGCGAGGAGGAGGTCACCACCTATCCTGCGGTGAACGGCGGGACTCCCTCGCTGAATTGTAGTAGCGATCGGAAGACAATACACACTCGACCGCACGCTGTCAGTGCGATCGATGTGTACATAGTTGCGATGTTCACTATAGCTGGCAAACCACCCGGACAGCGACGCAGAGCGCTACCGTCGAGAAACGGGAGAACCCAGCCGCTTGCGGAGGGCGGAGACGTCACTCGACGCCCGATCTGTCGCCGGCGATACCGCCCTCGATGGCGATCCATCCAAGCGCGGAGATGAAGATCACCGGCGGAACCAAGAGCGCACCCCAGATCGGGTTCATGTCCCACTGGAGGATCAACAGGACGTTCCCGATCCCGAGTATACAAAGCGGAATGACGATCACGGCGGCCTTCCGGCTCCCCGAGGAGCGTTCGCTGGGATCGTTCACGTCGCCCATACTCCGAACACGGGGCGGTTCGATCAAAAGGGCGCCGGTCTCATATGGACTGCCGTCGCCGGGGAGTGTGCGGGCCGTCCACGGGACCGATGTGGCCGCTACCGGAGCGCCGAGACCCCGATCTGTTCGCCCCCGTCTCGTTGCCCCGGAGGCTGCTCCGGCGAGCCGGGAAGTAGCCGTCTACGCCGTCTCGGTCGAGCGGATGGGCGTCCTGATACTGACGGACAAAAGAATGTACACACGACGCACGAGGATCACGCCGTTCGACGGAGCGAACGGCGGATCACTCGTGAGTCGGTTTCATTTGATTTCGTCTACCGGTATGAATCCACAGCGTCCGGCCCTCGAGGCTGGCCTCGCGGGCCCACTCACGAGCCGCCGCCTTCGAGTCGAACCGGCGGCGGTATCCCGATTCGGCGACCCACTCGCCGACCGCGCCGCTGACCCGTCCGGCGGAGGGTTTCGCGGCGACGACGTAGCTTTCTTCCACGTCGGAGCCTGATACTGCCGGACGTACCGACGTGAATCGGGCATCTCTGAGAGTCGTGTTACGGCACGGTTTCGTCTATCTAAACGATTCGGATATGTACGAAAGTACGTCCGGTAGTATGAACGCTGGAGGCGAAAGGCTTTGATTGCGCTCGACAAAACGAGAGACAATGACACACGAGGCGACCGTCCGTGGTCTCGGAGTCAGCGTCGACGAGGAGGGGAGCGAGGGGTCACCGGTCGTCGTCCTTCGGGCACGGGGGGAGGTTCTTCCGATCTTTATCAGTCCCGATCAGGCGAAATCCATCTCACACGCGCTCGAAGGCCGCCCCTTCGAGCGCCCGCTCACCCACGACCTGTTCGTCGAGATGCTGACCGAGTTCGGTGGAGCGATCGACCGGGTCCGGATCGACGGGCTCTCGGACAACACGTTCTTGGGAAAGATCGATACGGAACGGTACTCGGCGGGGGCGCGACACGAACTCACGTTCGATGCCCGCCCCAGCGATGCGATCGCGTTGGCTCTCAGAGTCGAATGCCCGATCCTCGTCGGCGGCGACGTTCTCGACGAGGCGGGCCGCCCGCCCGACGCCTTCGAAGTCCGGTGAGCGTAGCGTCACGACGTCCGGGCCGGGGTGGCCGTCACCGGCAGGTTTCGACGGAGGCCTCCTGCCCCCTCGGAACCGCGATCCAGGCCCCGTCAGTCCCGACGTCGGCGATGACGAACGCGGACCGTCCCTCGTAGTAGTCGTAGGCTTCCTGAACGTTTCTGTCCCCGGCCCTCTCCACCGTGTCCCCGGCCCTCTCCACCATATCCGGTCGAACACGCCGGTCGGATAATATTCTTGCGAAATGCCGGAATGTCTCCCCTGCGGGGCGGACATACGATCACCCGTCGTCGTATCGATCCGCGGCGGACTCGAACGCGAACTCCGAGCGTTCCTTCGAGCGCCGTCCCTCGGCGGCCGCCACGCCATCCGGATCGGGCGCGGCGTCGTCGTCGACCCGTGCCCACGAACCGTGGACCTTCGCGTGACACCACCGACACAGCGACACCGTGATCTCGTGTGCCAGCTCCGTTCGACCGTCGTCGGGGTATTCGAGGTGGTGCTCTTCCAGTAACGGGCGGGTCTCTTCGCCCGCCAACCGTCGCTCTTCGAGCCCACAGCGCCGACACGTCCGCGACGTATCGGTGGCACGGAACTTCGGACAGTCCCTCCAGGCCCACTCGCCCTCGGGATCGGCGGCCGGACACCGAAGGCCGTCGGCGTAGCGCTTCCGTGAGAACTCGGGGTCGCTGTGGCCGTGTTCGGCGGCGTACCGACAGCGCCCGTCGTCGGCGAGGAAATCACACCGTTCGACGACGGCGTATGGGTCGTCGACGCCGACGGAGGTCCCCCGCGGTGTCTTCTCCATGCGGGGGATTCGTTCTTCGACTACCTGAACGTTCGGCCGGACGCACCCGACGCGCTCGACGCGTCACGCTGATACGACCGCGGCCCGACCGTTCGATATGGACGCGGCGGCGGTCAGTGCTCGGGCGTCGGAGCTTCCCGACGATCCGGGCGTCTATCAGTTCGAAGCCGGCGAACGGGTGTTGTACGTCGGAAAGGCGGTCGATATCCGCGACCGGGTCCGGTCGTACACCGATCCACGCAGCGAGCGGATCCGTCGGATGGTCGAAGCCGCGGTGCGGATCGACTTCGCCGTCACCGACACCGAGACGCAGGCGCTGTTGCTCGAGGCCAACCTGATAAAACGCCATCAGCCACGATACAACGTCCGACTGAAGGACGACAAGTCCTACCCCCTCGTCGCGATCACGGATCACGACGCGCCCCGGATCGAGATCACGCGCGATCCCGAGGACGGCGCGACCGTCTTCGGCCCCTTCACGGATAAGGGACGCGTCGAGACGGTACTCAAGTCCGTTCGACGGGTCTACGGCCTCAGGGGGTGTTCGGACCACAAATACCGGAACCGCGACCGGCCCTGTCTCGACCACGAGATGGGGCTGTGTACCGCCCCCTGTACCGGCGAAATTTCCGCCGACGCTTACCTCGAGGACGTCGAATCCGCGATCCGGTTCCTGGAGGGTGAGACGGGCGTCCTCGCGGAGCCGCTGCGGCGGCGGATGGGGGCTGCCGCGGAGGAGCACTCCTTCGAGCGCGCGGCGGCGCTTCGGGACGAACTCGACGCCGTCGAGGCGTTTCACGGTGGCGGCGGCGACGCCGTGGTCGGGCGCGGCGAGGAGTTCGTCGACGTTCTCGGCGTCGCGAGTGAAGGGGCGGAAGCGACCGTCGCACGACTCCACAGCGAGGGCGGCAAACTGGTCGATCGTGAGCGCCACCGCGTCGACGCTCCCGAGTCGGGTGCCGGTACCGGAGCCGTCCTCGCCGCTTTCGTTCCGCAGTTCTACGCCGACCGACCGCTGCCGGACGCGCTCCTGTTGCCGGAGCGCTACGACGATCCGGACCTCGATCGCTGGCTCGACGCCGAGGGCGTCTCGGTCCGCGTACCCGGGGCGGGCCGGGAGGCGACGCTCGTCGAGTTGGCGATCAAGAACGCCAGCCGTCGGGTCGGCGAGGCCGACCCCACGGGCGAACTCGCCCGACGGCTCGGCATCGACCGGATCGACCGGATCGAGGGCTTCGACGTGAGCCACGCGGGCGGCCGTTCGGTCGTCGGGAGCGACGTCGTCTTCGTCGGCGGCGACCCCGACAAGCGCGGCTACCGCCGGAAGAAACTCGAGGAGACCAACGACGACTACGCGAACATGAACCTCCTGCTCCGATGGCGCGCCGAGCGGGCGATCGGGGGCCGCGACGACCGCCCCGATCCGGATCTACTGTTGATCGATGGCGGGGCGGGCCAGCGGAACGCCGCACGCGAGGCGCTCGCCGAGACCGGCTGGGACGTCCCCGTGATCGCCCTCGCGAAGGCCGAAGAACGCGTGATCACCGCCGACGGGAGCCGTACGTGGGACGACGACGATCCCGCGTTACACCTCCTCCAGCGCGTTCGCGACGAGGCCCACCGCTTTGCCGTCCAGTACCACCGAACCGTCCGTGATACGGTCTCGACGCCGCTGGACGAGGTCCCGGGCGTCGGCCCCGAACTCCGAAACCGGCTCCTCGGGCGCTTCGGTAGCGTCGAGGGCGTTCGCGCCGCGTCGGCCGAGGAACTCGAAACCGTCGACGGCGTCGGTGCGGCGACCGCCGAGACGATCGATCGGGCCCTCTGATCTCCGTGTGACTTATCTCACTCGCCCTCTCCCGTCAGCAGCCCCGTCTGGACGACCCGTCTCCGCTTTTGGGACTGGTCGATACACGTTTTAAGCCGAAATGCATAAATCAATCATGAGGAACTCGGACACCACACGGCCGGAAGCAGCGGACATGCTGTCCGCGCTCGCGGACGCTACGTCGCGGGATATCCTCGAGGCTACGGCAGGTGACTCCGCAACGGTGTCGGAACTGGCCGACCGGTGTGGCATCCCGACGTCCACAGCGTATCGAAAGGTCGAACGACTGGTCGAGGCGGGTCTGTTGACAGAACGGGTGCGAATACGGCCGGAGAACCGGAATCCCTGGGAGTATCTCCTGGGCCGGGGCGAAATAACCCTCACGATCGACGGCTCGGGCGCGCTGTCCCTCGATTACGACGTCGACGGCAGCGACCGTCTCGAGGATGACACCGGGGTCGGCGAGGGGACGTCGACGCCGACCCGGATTTCGACCGACGGCGGAACGGACCTCGAAGAGAAGCGCTGACATTCGGGGACGGAGTCACCTTGTCCGCTCCGCTGGCGTGATTGGCGTCGGAGCTCCGCTGGCGGACGGGAAACGACGCCTGTGAAACGGCGCGTCGATACTGATGGCGGGAAGGGTACTGGCCGCCCTCCAAGACGAGGGGCTCACGGACGTCCCGCCGGCAGTATCACTCCACGATATCGATCGCCGGCCGCGACGGTTCCGCCTTCTCTCGGACGTCGTCGGGCGCGTCTTCGGCGGCGAGGACGCGCACGTCGGCGTCGAACTCCCGCTCGATCAGCCAGGCAGCCGACTCCAACGCGTCGAGTTCGGTGTCGGGATCGAGCGTCCGCTGGAGCGCCTCACGGCTCTCTTGGAGGTTCTGGCCGTAGGCGGCCGCCGCCTCGCCGTGGCGTTTGATTTCGTCGCGTTGCATCAACGCCCCGATGACGTTCGGCGCGTCGCTGTCGATGGCGACGTTCAGCGCCTCGTGTTTCCACTCGGGCGTGACGACGATGTCGATCCGTTCGGGGTCGTCGATGCCGGCGACGTCGACGATCTGTCGGACGTCCTCACGGGTATTCTCGACGAGCCGTCGACGTTTCTCGGCGGTCTCGCGGTCGGCGTCCGAGTCGGGCCAGTCCGCGTCGACGACGAAGCCGTCCTCGCCGAGCGTCTCCCACAACTCCTCGCAGACGTGGGGGGTAACGGGCGCGAGCAGCCGGATCGAGACCGACAGCGCGCGTTCGAACGTCTCCTCGTGGACCGCCGCGTACTCGCGGTACTGTCTGAGCGTGCTGACGAGTGATTGGGCCTCGCGGACGGCAGTGTTGAACACCAGCCCGTCGTACTCCTCGGTTGCGACGACGACGGCGGCCCCGGTTTCGTCTTCGACGTACTCCGCGATCGAGTCGGTCTCGGCCGTCGTCTCGATCCCGCCGCCGGCGTAGGCCCCGACGAGTTCTTTGAGCCGCGAGAGGAAGCGGTAGGCCGACTGGACGCCCTGTTCGGACCAATCGAAGTCACGCTCGGGCTGGGCGGCCTGCATCATGAACAGCCGGGCGGTGTCGGCACCGTACTCCGAGACGATCGCCTGCGGGGAGACGACGTTGCCCTTCGATTTCGACATCTTCTCGCCGTCGAGTTGGACCATCCCCTGGGCGAGCAGGTTCTCGAAGGGTTCGCGGTGTTCGAGCCCCTCGTGGTCGGCGAGCGTCTTGGTCACGAACCGCGAGTACAGGAGATGCATCACGGCGTGCTCGATGCCGCCGACGTACTGATCGACCGGCATCCAGTCGTTGGCCCGACCGAGATCGAAGGGAGCGTCCCCGAGGTCGGGGGAGACGTACCGCAGGAAGTACCACGAGGAGTCGACGAAAGTGTCCATCGTGTCGGTCTCGCGTTCGGCGTCGGCACCGCAGTCGGGACACGCCGTCTGCTTCCACTCCTCGGCGGCGTCGAGGGGGTTGCCGGTAGTGTTTATGAACTCCGGCAACTCGACCGGGAGCTCACCCTCGGGGACCGGCACCGCCCCGCACGCCTCGCAGTGGACGATCGGGATCGGGGTCCCCCAGTAGCGCTGTCTGGAGATGCCCCAATCGCGCAGTCGGTACTGGGTGTGGTAGTCGGCAACGTCGACGTCCTCGGTCAGCCGCTCGCGCGCCTCGGCACTTTCGAGCCCCGAGTACTCCCCGGAGTTGACGAGGACGCCGTCCTCGGTGTAGGCCTCCTCGCTCACGTCGGGGGGCTCGGCCTCGCCACCGTCGGGGGCGGGCGCTATCACCGGCCGGACGTCGATACCCATCTTCTCCGCGAAGACGTGGTCGCGGGTGTCGTGGCCGGGCACGCCCATCAGCGCGCCTGTACCGACGTCCGAGAGGACGAAGTCGGCGACAAACACGGGCAGCTCCTCGCCCGTGACGGGGTTCGTGGCCGTCAGATCCGTCTCGACGCCGTTCGGCTCGTCGCCCTCCGGGTCGGCTTCGTGTTCGAGAAACGCCTGAACCGACTCGTCGGTCTCGGTCAGGTCCTCGGTGATCGGATGATCCGGGGCCAACGCGAAGAACGTCGCCCCGAAGATGGTGTCGACGCGGGTTGTGAACGCCTCGACCCCGCCGTACTCCTCGCCGGCCCCCGAGACGTCGAACTCGAGGCGTGTTCCCGTCTGACGGCCGATCCAGTTGCGTTGCATCTGTCGGACGGAGTCGGGCCATCCCTCCAACCCGTCGATGGCGTCGACCAGTTCGTCGGCGTACTCCGTGATCGAGAGGAACCACTGTTCGAGCTCGCGCCGTTCGACGGGCGTCTCACAGCGCCAACAGCGTTCGTCGTCCCCCTCGACCTGCTCGTCGGCCAACACGGTCTCACACTCGGGACACCAGTTGACCTCGGCGTCGCGGCGCTCGGCGAGGCCCTCCCGCAAAAAGCGCAAAAAGAGCCACTGGTTCCACTTGTAGTACTCCGGGGTACAGGTCGTGATCTCCCGTTCCCAGTCGTAGCCGAAGCCCATCGACTCCATCTGGCGCTTCATGGTTTCGATACAATCGAAGGTCCAGTCGCGAGGACTGGTGTCGCGCTCCTTGGCGGCGTTTTCGGCGGGGAGTCCGAACGCGTCCCATCCCATCGGATGGAGGACGTCGTCGCCACACATCCGGCGATACCGGGCGTAGGCGTCCGTTATGGTGTAGTTCCGGACGTGTCCCATGTGGAGCTGTCCGGAGGGGTACGGGTACATCCCGAGGACGTACGTCGGATCCTCGACGTCGTCGGGGGTCCGATACGCGGAGGCGTCGTCCCAGGCCTCCTGCCAGCGTCGTTCGACCGCGGCGTGGTCGTATCCGTCGTCGTACATAGAGAGGAAGGTACACCGACCTTCCGTCGGTTCGGCCCTTAAACTTTCCATCCCGCGGTCACGTTCCCGCGGGTCGGGAACTATCACCAACGGTGATACCCTCGGGGGCCGAACGAGAAGGTATGATCCGAGATATCACAGTGAGGCGGCTGCGAGGGGTGGTACACTCGATACGGACCTCGGAGGGCGAGGACGATCAACTGGCCAACCCCAAGATCGCGGCGGCGGCGGGGATACTCGTCGTATTGCTTCCCCTCGTACCGTTTTTCGCTGTCGTCTGGATGATCTCGAAGACGCTGGAGGGTGTCCGACAGCGCGTCTCCTGGGAGTGATCCTGCCGGCGAGATCGGACGCGATCCGCCGTCGCTCGGATACGAGACGCGTCACTTCCGTCTGCTTTCGCGCATCCCCTCGGAGAAACTGACGATCGTCTTCCGGATGAACAGAAACAGCGCGAAGACGACGAGCAAGAGCACCAGAATGATGCCGACCAACACGGGATCGACGCCGAAAAAAAGCGATAGCGGGACGCCGACAGCCGTAGTCGTCGGGACGGGGACTGTCATACCCGGTCCTTACGCCCCCGAGACAAAATCGTTTCGGGGATCGGACCGCGTCCCGCCCTCCGCTTTCCGGGCCGACGCGTGAAATCGACGCGCCGACGCGCGAAACAGATGCGCCGACGCGCGAAACAGATGCGCCGACGCGTAAAATCGACGCGCCGACGCGTGATAGCGTGTATAAACGCTCATGCGTGCGGGGTCAATACGCTCGGTCGATGAGCCTCCTCCCCTCCAGTCCGGACGTCGCCTCCGACGGCGAACCACGGGTCGTCGGTCTCGACAGCGCGGCGGCCGACGACCTGATGGCCGCCCTCTCCTCCGGGACGGCCCGGCGTATTCTGTCCGCGCTTCACGCGGACCCGGCCCCGCCCGCCAAACTCGCCGACCGGGTCGATACGTCCCTTCAGAACGCCCAGTACCACCTCGAACAGCTGGAGGACGCCGGCGCGATCGAGGTCGTCGGAACGGCCTACTCGGAGAAGGGCCGGGAGATGTCGGTCTACGGTCCCGCCGACAGCCCCCTCGTCATCGTCGCCGGCGAGGACGAACAGGCCTCCGGGCTTCGGGCGGCCCTCTCTCGGCTCTTCGCCGGCTTCCTCGCTCTCGGCGTCGGCGGCATCGTCGTCCAGACGCTGTTCGGGGGCGATCGAACCGCCGGGGACGCCGCTCCGCGTGGCTCCTCGGCGGACGATACCGGCCCGACGCCCGACGGGGACGACGTCGGGGCGCTCGACGGTCCGGCCGACACCCCCCGAGCCGAACCGACGCCGACCCCGGAGGCGGTCGAGGAGCCACTCGCCCCGGAACCGGCCGCCACGCCGATTCCGGAAGCCGGGGACGCCGGAACGGAGGCGGCGGACGGCCTTCTTGCCGCCGTCGAGGGGGTCTTCACCGGCGGGATGCCTCCCGGAGTGGCCTTCTTCCTCGGCGGCGCGGTCGTCTTGACGCTCGTCGTCGGCGTCACCTACCTCCATGCGCGGCGTCGCCCGCCCCGTGAGTAAAAGACCGATCGTACCTTCCGGTGGCCTCTTTATATATCGGTGCCACGTACCGGATGCGCTGAACGCTTCGGCCCTCGACGACCGCCTGTTCCCCGCTAGCGGCGTTCGGCGCGTTCACCTCCCCTCTGTCGACGTCCCGTCGCCCGCCCGACGGCGGCGTCACCCGACGTCACGTGGCCCGACGGCGAACCGGTCGAAGACCTCCCCGGACGGTTCGACGAGTCGCCCGCGCGCGATACCTTCGGTGTCGTCCCACTCGAGTTCGGCGTGGGCGGGGCGGTGCCAGCGCGGATCGGCGTGGCTTCCGGGGTTGAGTGCCGGAACGCCCCCGTCGCGGAACCCCGGCTCGTGGGAGTGGCCGACGACGACGAGGTCGGCGTTCGACTGTCTGGCGAACATCGACAGCCCAGTGTCGGTGTGTTCGTGGCCGTGGACGACGGCGATTCGGAGCCCTCGCCATTCGACGCGCCGGTCGGTCGGGACCCGCTCGCACACCGCCGACGTGTCGTTGTTGCCCGAGACGCCGTGGACGGGGCCGTACGATTCGAAGTCGTCTAGCACCGCGGCGGTCATGAAATCGCCCGCGTGGACGATCGCCTCCGCGGCGTCGACGGCCTCCGCGGTCCGCCCCGAGAGCCGTGCGTCCTCGTGGCCGTGGGTGTCCGAGAGAACAGCGAGCATGCGGGCGCTTCGAGGTGGGAGAACAAATGTCCACCGGCGTCGGGAAGCGATCCGACGACGGACATCCGGTGGGCGGACGGCCCGTATCGAGTCCTTTTTTCCGCCGCCCATCCAACATGTGATATGCTCAACGCGGGCGTCATCGCGGTACAAGGCGATGTCGCCGAACACGCCGAGGCGATCGAGCGGGCCGCCGACCGGCACGGCGAGTCCTGTACCGTCGAGACGATTCGGTCCTCGGGAACCGTTCCGGACTGCGATCTGCTTCTCGTGCCGGGCGGGGAGTCGACGACGATCTCGCGGCTGCTCGCGGAGGAGGGAATCGACGAGGAGATCGAGGCGTTCGCCGCCGCCGGCAAACCGATGCTCGCCACCTGTGCGGGTCTCATCGTCGCCAGTTCGGATCCGAAAGACGACCGTGTGTCGGCGCTCGACATCCTCGACGTGAGCGTCGACCGGAACGCCTTCGGGCGACAGAAGGACAGCTTCGAGACCCGCCTCGACGTCGCCGGCCTCGGGGAACCCTTCCCGGCGGTGTTCATCCGAGCGCCGACGATCGATTCGGTCGGCGACGGCGTCGAGGTCCTCGCCTCGGTCGACGGCCGGCCGGTCGCCGTCCGGCAGGACAACGTCCTCGGCACCTCGTTTCACCCGGAGCTGACCGACGACTCCCGGATCCACGGACTGGCCTTCTTCGACTGACATCCCCCCACGAGTGACGTCGTGGGGTTCTCTCGAACCCGGTAGTACGACCAACCGGACGACCCGCCGGAGTTGTTTCGGCTGTTGTCGGATTCATCCCACGGCTGCGGCCGTCGGCTTTCCCCTCGAACCACGTAACGCCGCCGCCGCGATGTCGCTCCGACGGCGCGCGGCGACCGCCTGGGTTTTTAGGTATCCGGCGCCTCCAGCGGGTATGGACGCACACATCGAAGGCGTCCGCGTCGCCGAATCCCCCTCCGGGGTCGTCGCCGTCGTGACGCTCGGCGTCGAGGACGACACGGACGTGTTGCCGATCTTCGTCGGCGTCGAGGAGGCTGCGAGCATCGCTCGCGGCCTCGATGCGACGGACATCGGCCGCCCCCTCACGCACGATCTGCTCCTCGACGTCACCGAGGAGTTGGGCGGTCGCATCGATCGCGTCGTCGTCTCGGCGATCGACGACGGTACGTACATCGCCGACCTCCACCTCGAGACGCCCCGGCAGGCGGCCACCGTCGACGCCCGCCCGAGCGACTCGCTCGCCCTCGCAGCGCGGACGAACGCCGACGTCGAGATCGAGCCGTCGGTGTTCGACGCCGGCCGTGAACCGCTCGAGGAGTACGCGGACCTCGATGACATCCGGGAGGTGATCGGCGCATGACCGGCCGCGGCGACCACGGGTCGGACGGCGACCGGCGGCCGGAGGCGGAGATCCTCGACGATCTCTTTGCCGTGATCGAATCGCGCAAGACGGAACTGCCCGAGGACTCCTATACCGCCTCGCTGTTTACCCACGAGAAAGGCGACAACGCCGTCCTCGAAAAACTCGGCGAGGAGACGACCGAACTCGTCTTGGCGGCCAAGGACGACGATACCGAGGAGATGGCCCACGAAGCCGCGGACATCGTCTACCACATGCTCGTCTTGCTGTCGATGAAGGGCATGGACCTCGACGATCTCAGGGCGGAACTCCGCGACCGGTACTGACCGGCCCTATCGGGACCGCTCTACAGGTCATACGTTTCCGGGCCGCTCCACAGGTCATACGTTTCCGGGCCGCATCACAACCCTTCGAGCGACCGGAGCCGCTGTTCGACCGACGGCGGCGCGGCGCTCGGCCCGTCCGAGACGCGGTGATCGGGGACGACGAGCGGCGCGGGATTTCCGTCCAGGGCCGTCCTGATGAGCACCTGATCGTCCTCCGAGCTGGGATCGAGCCCCGGTGTCGTCCGCGCGAGCGTCCCGACGGTCACGTTCTCGCCGTAGGGCACCGTCCGGAGGCTCTCCAGTACCTCCCGACGGTCGGTCGCCATCGTCATCGCCACGTCGACGTCCCGGAAGTCGTCGGCCGTCCCCTGGAGGTAACGTTCGATCCGATCCAAGAGCGGGTGGTCGGTATCGGCGTCCTCCTCGGGCGTCTCCGGAAACGAGACCGAGAGCACGCGCCCGCTCGCGATCCCGAGTTGTACGTGTCGTTCCAGATACGGCGACCGTCGGGCGTGGATGCCCGCATCGGGCTGGGTGTCCATGCCACCGATTCGGGCGCGAGTGATTTGAACATGCGGGGCCGTCGGAGGCCACGGGGGACGACAATCCATATGGGAGCCGGCCCGTAACCCCGGGTATGGAACCACGACACCGCCCTCGGCGGCTCCGGACCGACGGTATCCGGCCGCTGGTCAGCGAGACGGCACTGTCCCCGACGGATCTCGTCGCGCCGGTCTTCGTCGACGCGACGGCCGACGAGCGAGCCGAGATCGAGTCGATGCCGGGACACGAGCGCGTACCCCTCGCGGAGAGCGTGGCGCGGGTCCGTGAGATCACCGACACCGGCGTCGAGGCGGTCATCCTCTTCGGGATCCCCGACTCGAAGGACGACGCGGGCTCGCGGGCGTGGGCCGAAGACGGCGTCGTCCAGCGGGCCGTCCGCCGGATCACGTCCGAGACCGACGCCTACGTCATCACCGACGTCTGTCTGTGCGAATACACGTCGCATGGCCACTGCGGAATCCTCGAGGAGGGGGCCGAATCCGATCCCCGACTGACGGTCGACAACGACGCGACGCTCGAACGGCTCGATCGAGTCGCGGTCTCACACGCCGATGCGGGTGCCGACATGATCGCACCTTCGGGGATGATGGACGGCATGGTCGAGGCGCTCCGTTCGGGACTCGACCGGGCAGGACACGAGGACGTCCCGATCATGTCCTACGCGGCGAAGTACGAATCCGCCTTTTACGGCCCGTTCCGGGACGCCGCCGACGGCGCGCCGGCCTTCGGCGATCGTCGCCATTATCAGATGAATCCCGCGAACGCGCGCGAGGCACACCGCGAGGTCGCCCTCGACGTCGAGGAGGGCGCGGACGTGTTGATGGTCAAACCGGCCCTGCCGTAC
Source organism: Natronomonas salinimetallica (assembly GCF_013839515.1). Lineage (GTDB taxonomy): Archaea > Halobacteriota > Halobacteria > Halobacteriales > Haloarculaceae > Natronomonas. The sequence goes on from NZ_JACDNQ010000003.1 coordinate 103,909, forward strand.
CTCGACGTCGTCGCCGACGTCCGACGGTCCTTCGATCACCCCGTGGCGGCCTACAACGTCTCCGGGGAGTACGCGATGTTGTGCGCCGCCGCCGATCGGGGGTGGCTCTCCCTGGAGGCGGTCGCCCACGAGTCGCTGCTGTCGATCAAACGAGCGGGTGCCGACCTGATCATTACGTACTTCGCCGAGGACGTCGCGCGGTCCCTATAGCGTCCGCGCGCGCGCCGAATCGGGGCGACATCGGGGGAGTCGCGTCGATCACGGCCGTACGAACGTCCACAAAACGCCGCCGAACACCGTCGAATTATTGACGCGATACGTCCTTATATTGCTATTATTATCACCCATATCGTACGATCGTCTACCTCTGATGTATTGAATGGGTCAATGTAAACTCCAACATTTATATAGAGGGCTTCCATGAGGGTAGCGTGTGATGCGGAACACAAACGTAGCGGAAACGAGAGAATGTATGGACGTATATGAAAATATTTTCGGCAAATTAGCGGAGGTGACACGATGATCGAGACGATCCCGATGCAGACCGGTGCCGAGGCGATCGCCGAGGGGGTCAACTGGCTGTGGATCCTCGTGGTGACGTTCCTCATCTTCTTCATGCACGCGGGCTTTGCGATGTTGGAGGCGGGACAGGTACGTTCGAAGAACGTCGCAAACCAGCTGACGAAGAACATGTTGACGTGGTCGGTCGGCGTCGTGACGTTCTTCGTCCTCGGTGCCGGCGTATCGGGGATCATCGGTGCGTTGACCGGCGGCGGCTCCTACGGCGCGATCTCGCAGTTCGGTGCCGGTAACTTCGGCTGGGTCAACTGGCTGTACGGTGCCGTCTTCGCGATGACGATGGCGACGATCGTCTCCGGCGCGGTCGCCGGCCGCGCGAAACTCCGCGCGTACGTGACCTACACCTTCCTCGTCGCCGCGGTCATCTACCCCGTCGTCACCGGGATGACGTGGGGCGGCGGCTTCGTCGCCGGTCTCGGCTTCCACGACTTCGCGGGCGGAATGATCGTCCACGGCGTCGGCGGGATCGCGGGCCTGACGGCGGCGTACATGCTCGGTGCCCGGATGGGCCGGTTCAACGACGACGGCTCCGTCAACGTTATTCCGGGTCACTCGATGACGTTCGCCGTCCTCGGGACGCTCGTCCTCGCGTTCGGCTGGTACGGGTTCAACGTCGGAACCTCGGTCAACGTCTTCGCGGTCGAGGGCGGCGAGGTCGTCCTCGGTGCCGGCTGGGAGATCGTCGGTCGCGTCGCGTTGAACACCACCCTCGGGATGGCGATGGGCGCGCTCGGTGCCGGTCTCGTCGCGCTGGCCCGAAGCGGCAAAGTCGATACGCTGTACGTCGCAAACGGGATGCTCGCCGGCCTCGTCGGCGTCACGGGCACGGCCGACGTGCTCACCCCGATGGGTGGCATCGCGCTCGGCTTCCTCGCCGGCGCACAGCTCCCGATCGTCTTCAGCTTCGTCGAAAAGAGACTGAAGATCGACGACGTCTGTGCCGTCTTCCCGGTCCACGGTAGCGCCGGTGCCCTCGGGATCGTCCTCTTCCCGCTGTGGTCAACCGGCGGTTCGCCCGTCGGCGGCGGCGTCGTCCCCGGCGGCATCCTGAGCGTCGAGGCGAGCATGTTCGTCCCGCAGATCCTCGGCACGCTCGTCATCACCGTCTGGACGGTCGTTGCGACCGCGGCCGTCTGGGGTGCGTTCAAGGCGGTCGGGCAAGCCCGCGTCGAGCCGGATCACGAACGTGACGGCCTCGACGTCTCCGAGCACGGCGTCGACACCTACCCCGAGTTCGGCGGCCGCGACGCGATCGCCACCGACGGCGGCCACGCCTCCACGACGGACGAGACGGACGGCATCATCCGTACTGACGGGGGGACCCCCAACGACGGCGAGATCAAGATGGTCATGGGCTTTATCCGTCCCGACACGCTCTCGGACGTGAAACAGGGCCTCGCGGAGATCGGTGCCCCCTCGCTCACCGTTACGAACGTCTCCGGCCGCGGCTCACAGCCGGCGAAGACCGGCCAGTGGCGTGGCGAGGAGTACAGCGTCGACCTCCACCAGAAGGTCAAAATCGAGTGCGTCGTCGCCGACATCCCCGCCGAGGACGTCGCCGAGGCGATAACCGAGGCCGGGAAGACTGGCGAACCCGGCGACGGCAAGGTATTCATCCTCCCGGTCGAGGAGGCCTACCAGATCCGCACCGGCGAGGTCGGTACCGACGCCGTCTGACCGTGTCGATGACGGAGCGGCTCGACAGGCGGCTCGTCGCAGCGCTGTGTCGGGACGGCCGCGCCGACATACGGGACGTCGCGACGACGACGGATACGGTTCCGACGACGGTCCAAACCCGCCTGCGGGCACTCGAGGAGAACGGCGTAGTCGACGGCTACGCCGCGCGGATCGACTACGGAACGCTCGGCTACGGGACGGTCGTGTTCCGGCTCGGCGTCGCCCTCGACGCGATCGACAGCGTGACCGCGCGGCTCCGCGACCGCGAGGCGTTCGTTACGGTGTATCAGACCTGCGGCCCGAGCGTCTTCGCAGTCGGCAAGTTCGGTAGCGAGGCCGCGATCGCGGCCTGTCTACGCGAACTCCACGACGACCCCGACGTTCGACGGGTCGAAGCCGATACCGTCGTCTCGGTTCGGGACGAAAACGCCTGTCCGATCCCGGAGGAGTAGGCCGCCGAAAAGATCGGATCCCGGATGGGATCCCACGGAGGAACCGACGGGTGCCACCCGTTTCGGTCCGTATTCGACAGCGCTGTGCTCCCTGCCGCGCCGACCGCGGCGCTTTCCGTTAGGAATCTAAACGACATTACCCGGTCGGATACTGCAAGTATCGCGCTGTATCCGGACATACTGTTTTGAACGTCGAATTATCGACAGTATTCTTAGAAAATCGATTATACTGCCACGTCCGCATAGCCTGGGGACCGTAACGTTTTGATAACGGGGGGAAAAAGGCCGAACATGAACCACGATGCCTCCCGGTCGCTGTACGATCGGGCGCTGTCGGTCATGCCCGGCGGTGTGAACTCCTCGGTCCGGGCCGCGCCACAGCCGTATCCGGTCTTCGTCGAGGGCGGCGACGGCGGCCACGTCGTCGATGCCGACGGCAACCGCTATATCGACTGGATCGGCGGGCTCGGACCGCTGTTGCTCGGCCACGATATGCCTGAACAACTGCAGGCCGCGGTCCAATCGCGGGCCGCCGAGGGCCCGATGTACGGAATGCCGAGCGGGATCGAAGTCGAACACGCCGAGTTCGTCTGTCGACACGTCCCGAGCGTCGAGATGATCCGCTTCGTCAACAGCGGCACCGAGGCGACCGTCTCGGCGTGTCGGCTCGCGCGGGCGGTCACGGGGCGCAACAAGATTCTCATCATGCAGGGCGGCTACCACGGCGCCCAGGAGTCGACGCTCGTCGAGGGCGACGCCGACGATCCGAGACCGTCGAGCGCCGGGATACCGCAGGCCTTCGCCGAACACACGATCCCGGTGCCGTTCAACGACCCCGGCGCCGCCCGATCGGCCTTCGAAGCACACGGCGAGGACATCGCCGCCGTCCTCGTCGAACCGATCCAGGCGAACATGGGGATCGTCTACCCCGAGGACGGCTACCACGAGCGTCTCCGGGGCCTCTGTGACGAATACGGCTCGCTCTTGATCTTTGACGAGGTCATCACCGGCTTCCGGGTCGGCGGTCTCGGGTGCGCCCAAAGCGAGTTCGGCATCGACCCCGACATCACGACCTTCGGCAAGATCATCGGCGGCGGCTTCCCGGTCGGCGCGATCGGCGGCAAGACCGAGTATCTAGAGCGGTTCACGCCCTCCGGTGACGTCTTTCAGGCCGGCACCTTCTCGGGACATCCGGTGACGATGGCGGCGGGGCTCGAAACGCTGAAATACTGCGCCGAGAACGACGTCTACGACCACGTCGATCGGCTGGGTCGGACCCTCCGGGAGGGGCTCTCGGATCTCGTCGCCGACCACGCCCCCGAGTACACTGTCGCGGGCTCGCATTCGATCTTCAAACTCGTATTCACCCGGGCCGAGGGTGCCCCCCAGGACGGCCCCTGCCGGAACGGCTGCCGACAGGATCCCTCCTGTAGCCGCTACGATGCCTGTCCCAAGCGGGGGACCGACGTGACCCGAGCCGAGACCGATCGTTACGCCCGGCTGTTCCGCCCCGCGATGCGCGAACGGGGTGTGCTCGTCTCACAGAACCAATTCGAGTCGAACTTCGTCTCCTACGGCCACACCGACGAGGACGTCGAGGAGACACTGGAGGCGTACAAGGAGGCGTTGTGAACAAACGGCACCCTTCGCAGTGGGCTGTGAACACTTCCGCGGTGGCGCGGGTGCGCCGGAACCACGGGTGTCGGGACGCCGCGTTCGGCCCTACGCGTAGTTCTCCTCTAGGAACTCTACGCGTAGTTCCCCTCTAGGAACTCGACGATGTCGTCCGACTCGGCCATCCCGTCGACCCCGTGTTCCTCGTCGACGATGACGGGGACGCCGGTCTGGCCGCTGACCTCCTCGACTTCGGTGCGCTGGCCATGGGATCGCGGTACCTCGATGCTGTCGTACTCGACGCCGAGTTGGTTCAGTTTGTCGATGACCTTCGCGCAGTACGGACAGCCGGGTAGTTCGTAGAGGGTGATGTTCGCCATCAGCCTACAGTTGGCGTGGCTTCCTAAAGAGCACGACGGTGTTGTGTCCCCGCCGCGTCAATCCGCGGCCGCGGCCGAGGTCCGTGCGCTCGCGGTCGACGGCTCCCCCGTCGGGGTGTCGGCCGACTGTGCGGTCGCCGGCGCGCCCGTCGGCGCGTACACCGATCCGAGGGCCGGCCGCGAGGGGGCCTTGACGACGGTGACCGCCTCGCCGTCCCGATCGACCCGGATCGCGCCGTCGAACCGTCCGTCGCCGTCGAACGTCCAGACGGCCCCGCCGTCGACGGTCCCGCGGTGCCGGCCGCCCCAGTGTTCGATCACCCGTCCGTATCCCTCCCGAAACGCCGTCGCGTTCTCGGCGTCGTTGAACGTCACGTTCCAGACGTGGGCCGTCTCCCCGCCCCGCTCGTAGGCGTGGAGGCGGTCGCCGTACCACCCCTCCGTGTACGGGACGTCGTACGTGTACGGTCGGTCGTGGTCGAGCCCCCCCGTGCCGGTGTTTCGGAACTCGCTGCGGTCTATGACACCGGTCCCGTTTCCGGCGTAGGCGGTGTAGGCGAACATCGATGCGAGGCCGGCCCGGCCGACGGTCGCGGCATCGGAGCCGTTTTCGACGGTGACGCGCTCCCACCCGCCGCGGTTTCGGTCGCGGACGACCGCCCCGCCGTAGCGTTCGGACCCGTACGTCTCGGGGGCGATGATCTCCGCGCTCGCGGTCGGGTACTCGCCGTGCATCGCATCGACCGCGCTCCAGTCGCCGCCGTCGCGGTGGTGGTCGACGAACCCCGGCCCCTCGGCGTACGGAAAGAACCCGAGGAAGTACACGCCCCAGTGGAACGCCGACGTGCGCGTCCCTCCCGAGTCGCCCCCGACCTCGACACACTGCCACTCACCGCGCTCACAGCGTTGCTCGTAGGCGTTCTCGACCACGGTCGCATCACCCTCGACGAGCCCGTTTCGGGCGTTGACCGCGTCGGTCGTCGTTCGCTCGGGCGCTCGGAGGCCGAAGCGCTGATCCTGGAGGGCGTGAACCAACTCGTGGGCGAGCGTCAACTCGTCGTCCAGCGTCGCCGGGTCGTTCGCGCTGACGATCACGAGCCGTTCGGTGCTCGGCTGATAGAAACCGAGGACGGTCCCGCCACGGTTCGTCCGTCTGACGTCGACGACGTCCTCGTCGGGGCCGACCAAAAACAGCGCCTCGTACTGGGCGTTGTCCAGCCTTCGCCGATCCGTCGTCGGCTCCTTCCAGACCTCGTCGAACTCCTCGGAGAACGCCTCGCGGGTGATGATCTCCACCTCGATGTCCTCCTCGAATCGGAGCCCCCTGAGCAACTGGACGCGCGCCATCGCCCGGGAGACGACGGCCTCGGTCTCGCCCTCGGTGAGGCCGTCGCCGGGATCGAACTCGAAGGTCTCGTTGTACCGGTAGCCGTCGTAATACCCCAGGCGGTCGTCCGCCGGCGGGTCGGACCGCTCGGGCACGTTCGCCTGGTACCCGGCGGTACAGCCCGCTACGAGCAACACCGTAACGAGCGCAACCGCCGCCATCGGCCGTCGAGTCATTGTCCACAGTCAGGGCTGAAGCGACAAAAACCCGCCGTGGACACCGTCGGCGTTCGCACCGTCCGTCCGAAACGTTCTCCCCGGCCTGCGCACAAACGACTGCATGGGCTATCACCACGTCGTGACCGACGATCTCGAACAGTGGGACGACCGCGATGCCGACGTCCGCTCGATCAGCGCGGCCGCGGGGCTCGACGACGAGGGCGCGCCCGTCGGCCTGCGTGTCTACGAGGCCGATCCGGGCCACCAACTCCCGTTAGCGTATCACTCCCACGACGAACAGACCGAGGCGTTCTACGTCCTCGAAGGGGCCCTCTCCGTCGAGACGCCCGAGGGGACGTTCGTCGTCGAGGCCGACGAGGCGTTCGTCGTCGAGCCCGGAAGCGCCCACCGGGCGTACAACCCCGACGGTGCCGAGGAATCCGTTCGGGTGCTGGCGATCGGCGCGCCGACTGTCGACGACGCCCACCCCTACGACCCCGAGTCCTGAAGCGTCGGGGGCTCACGTTTTTGTACCCCGCCCCTCAACCGTCTCTCAATGGCGGAGCGAAACGGGAGCCGATTCGATACGCGGATCGAGACGAACCGCTGGGAGTCGTTCACCCGATTGACGTTCACCTACTTCGCCGACGAGGGCTACGACGTCGAACAGTCCCTCGAGGACGGCCACTATCGACTCGTCTTCGAGGACGACGATCGGGACGAACGCGCCGTCTTCGTCTACGAGGGGGGGCCACCGGATATGGCCCAAGAGAGCCTCCAGGGGATGCGGGCGCTGTTGGAGGGAACGGACGAGATGGCGCAGTTCTGGGCGAACGTCCTGGAGTGATCCGGCCCCCGCCGGAGCACCCCTCCGTCAGGGATAGCCACCTGAGCCGAATCCGGTCGTCTTCGTCGGGGACGTCTCCGACCGCAGCCACGACACGCTTTGCTGTGGTGTCCTGTGCGTTGTGAGCGGACGCATTCCGTGGGTTTATTCGTTCGTTCTCCGAAGCCGACCGCAGTGGACGGTCGAACGTGACAAGCCAGTTGATCCCCCTCGTGGCGGCGATCATCGCTATCGGGATTCTCGCGCAGTTGCTTGCCGATCGCTTCGAGGTCCCGAGTATCGTGTTCCTGCTGATTGCGGGGATCATACTCGGCCCGGAAGGACTCGGTGTCATCACCTCGGACACCTTCGCGTCACTTCCGGCTATCGTCGGCCTCTCGGTTGCCATCATCGTCTTCGAGGGGGCCTTTCACCTCCGGATAGAGAACATCCGGCAGGCCACGAAGGTGAGCCTTCGTCTCGTCTCGGTCGGGGCGGCCATCTCGCTTCTGGGAACGGCGTTCGTCGTTCGGTTCGCGCTCGCTACCGACTGGGACGTGGCATTTCTCATCGGCGCGTTGCTGGTCGCGACCGGCCCGACCGTCATCACGCCGATCCTCGACGTCGTTCCGGTCCGTGATCGGGTGGCGACGGCGCTGGAGACGGAGGGCATCGTCAACGACGTGACCGCGGCCATCCTCGCCGTCGTGGTCTTCAAGATCATGCAGTTGGAGGAACCGACGGTGACAGCGTTCCTCGAGCTGTTCATCGAACGGATCGGGACGGGGGTCGGAATCGGCACCATCGTCGCCGTCATCATCTGGCTCGTCCTCCGACATATCGACCTCTCGCCGGGTGACGCACCGCGGAACGCCCGGCTCGTCGTTCTGGCCGGCGCACTCGTTGCGTTCGGCGCTGCCGACACCGTTGCCAGCGAGGCTGGCGTCGCCGCCGTCGCGACGGCCGGCATTCTGCTCGGCAACGCCGACATCCCGTACGAGGAACAGATCGCGGATTTCAAAGGCGATATCACACTCATCGTACTCTCGTTCGTGTTTATCGCCCTGGCGGCGCTACTCGAATTCAGTGACCTGCTTGCCCTCGGTGTCGGCGGGCTGGTCGTCGCCGCATCGGTCATCTTCCTCATCCGCCCGCTGGACGTGCTCGTTTCGACCAGGGGGGGCAACTTCACCGCCGCCGAGCGGCTGTTCGTCGGTTTCGTCGGGCCGCGCGGCATCATTCCGGCCTCGGTCGCGACGCTGTTCGCGGTGGAATTACAGAACGCGGGCGAGTCGGAGGCCGCCACGCTCTTGGTCGGGACCGTCTTTCTCGTCATCGTTTCAACCGTCGCGCTGCAGGGTGGGTTCGCCCGCCGAATCGCGGAATACCTCGACGTGATACCAATGCGTGTACTCATCATCGGAAGCGGGCAGGTCGGCCGCGAGGTCGCTGCTCGACTCGAAGACAGGGGAGAGAACGTCGTCGTGATCGAGAACGACGAAGCAGCCATCGAACAGGCTCGAAGCGAGGGGCTCACCGTACACATCGGTGATGGGACCAACGTAGACGTTCTCCACACGGCCGGCATCGAGAACGCCAAGACCGTCATCGCGACAACGGGTGACGATGAGGTGAACCTGTTCGTCGGTCAGCAGGCCACCACGAACTTCGACGTCGAGCAGGTGGTCTGTCGTGCCAACGACCCCAGCAACCTCGAGGCGTTCAAAGACCTCGGCGTCGACACCATCTCCTCGACCTACGCAACGGCTCAGGCCATCGACGACTTCATCGAGCGTCCGTCGATGGCTCGGTGGACCGATATGCTCGGCGAGGAGGGGGACGTCCAGGAAGTGACACTCGAAAACGAGGCGTTCACGAACCAGCCGCTCAACGAGGTCGGCCCCAAACTCCCCGGACGTTGTCTCATCGCCCTCGTCACGCACGACGGGGAAACGTTCGTGCCGGAGGCGACCTACACCCTCGAACGGGACGACCGTCTTACGCTCATCGGCGAACACCAGGCCGTCCGGTCGGCGATGTCGCTCATGCGCGGCGAGTGACCGGGGTCCCGACGAGCGGATGGTACAGGTAGCAGACTACCCCCGGTCATCCGCCGGGTTTCTGCACCGGTACCGATTGCGGCATCTGAGTGTTGTATCTGAATCTAGAAAAGTCCAACGCCGAGCACCTGCCGCAGCCGAATCCGCACGCAGTTTGAAAGAAACGGGCAAGGGATTCAAGTCGTTTCCAGACAGATATTCCGTTGATGTCGAAGACTGAGTATCGGATCGTCTCCGGCGAAGAATCGGAGATACACGACGAGCCACACATCGAGGGGCGGCGTCTGACTGTCCGATTCGTTCACGATCGCGTCGAAGGGCGGGGGCTGGATCCGGGGACGGTCGCGGACCGGCACGACCTCGACGTCGCCGACGTCTACCAGGCGTTGGCGTACTACCACGACCATCCGGAGGAGATGTCGAAGGTGGAACGTCGACGTCGCGAGGCGATCGAGCAGCACGAGGATGAGTTAGTCGATCCTGAAGATGTCGAGTCGTAGCTACCGTATTCTGGCCGACGAGAACGTCGAGCGAAAGGCCGCACGCTATCTGGAGAAGCGCGGCCACGACGTGGAGATGGTCGTCGACGTCCTCGAGCCGGGCGTGACGGACGAAACGGTTGTCGAGTACGCGACCGAGACGAATCGCTTGGTACTCACGGGCGATGACGACTTTCTGTCGAAGGGGTTCCCGACGCTGTTTCAGGAGGACGGCCAGATGTCCGCGTTCGAAGTCGCCGAAATCGTCGACGCCGTCGCGGACGCGATGTCGCAGTCGGATCTCGAACAGACTGGCGGGACGAAGCTCGTCGAAGGGTGGATCTAGAGGCCACCCGACTTTCTGGCGCTCTCGTGTCTGCACGGAAGGGTGCGGTTCCTGAGACAGTAGTATGTATAAACAGCTATCAAGAGTACGACACGGTCGTCGTTCGCGAGCTGTCACGGTTCGGTCGGGATCCGCTGACCGTCCTCCAGGACGTCGAGGAGATCGTCGATTCATACTGTCGGACGTAATTTCGTGAATACCTGAATCGTTCAGATAGACGAAACCGTACTGTGACACGACGCTCAGAGATTTTCGATTCAAGTAGTTACGTCCGACAGTATCAGACACGGAGTTCGTTTCGATCACCGAGGACTTCGACACGTCCTCGGCGATGGGCAAGGCCTTCGTCCGGATCGTCGCCGTCATCAACGGGATGTACGCCGATCTTCGCCGCGAGCAGGCAGTGCGGGCTGCTGAACGTCGACGGGAGAACGGCGAACCGGTCGGCCGTCCCAAGAAACTGAACGATGAACTGCGGGCTGAGGCCTTCGACCTCCGGCGGAAAGGCGTCAGCTACCAAGCTATCGCCCGTGTCGTCGAGTCGAAGCCGAACGCGCCAGAATCGATCAGTCGTGAGACGATCCGGCGGTACTGTAATGAAGCCGATGTGACGCCGACAGAAAACTAAATCTGTTCACCCACCTCGGGGATCCGTTCGGCGACGAGACAGCCGGTCATCTCCTCGCGGTTCGGACCGAAGTGGTACGTCCCAGTTCGACGGCACTCGACGCAGCGGTACACCTCCCAGTGCTGCCGCTGTCCGGATCGCTGCCTTCCTCGATCTCAACCGGCGCACCGCACTCACAGCGGAGCGTCATCGGCACCCCTCCGTTTCAACTACAACTTTCGCCCGAGGGCGTCGACCCCCGACTTGTTCCAAGCTCCACCCCGGTTTTTCGGCCCCGTATCGGAAACGACGAATCGGCGAAAAACGCGAAGCTCGGGGCTGTTTACCGGGTCGTTTTTCGATACTTGTAACTTCTGCATTGAGCGATACAGAGGGTTAGAAGATGGGTGTGCCAACCGTTCTATGACACCCTGGCTGCATTCAAGAACTCGTCGACCGAAGTTACGTTCTGCAGGGCTTTGGAGCTGGTGGACACAGTTTCCAAACCCTGCCGCTTCGTACGTGACGCTTTCTATGACAGGCTCCTCAAGGCTTGTACCCGAGGAATCAGGGACAATCTGTCACATCGAAGTACCCATAGATGTGATTAAAAACCGCTTGTATCCTCACATATGTTATCAGAACATAGGTGCTGGTCTTCTGGTGACAGACTGCCTCTGATTCCTTGGGCACGAGGTTTGTGGAGTTCCAGAATCTACTTCACTCGTCTTCTGAAAGAAGCTCAAGCAATTGATGGCCTTTCTCAGTAATGCGGTATTCCGTCCGATTGCGAGTATCGCCTTCGACTAAACTGGATTCTACCATACCTGCTTCTTCAAGTTCGTCAAGATGTTGATATATTGTTGACGTAGTAACGCCAACCTCCTTGTGCATCTTATACCCGTGGGATGGAGATTCATCAAGAAGACGGAGAACCTGCATCTTAGTATCACCAATTAGAGACACGCTATCTATACGGTTCAGGCGTATCCCCTATTTGCATTATATCGGCTAAAACCGACATATGCTCACTTGATGGATTCAACCATCTCTGTGAAGGCGGTCTTATTGGACTGATTGGCCCGCATATCGTTCAAGAACTTGCCAACGGCTTCGAGGAAGAAGACTCGCTCGACGTCGTCAACAAGTTTCAGAGAGCTAATGAGTTCATCGGGAGTAATGAATATGAGTTCGATAGGTGCATCTTCCGCTTCTTGATGAGCATCACCTTCCTCTCCCGGTTTGAATCCTGCACCAAGGACGTACAGATATTCACCAAGTTCGTTTATACGCCCCTTCTCGATAGCGTGTTGAACTGAACTCTGGGTGGCTGGTTTGTCCTTAACTTCCATCGCCTTGTGCAACTCATCATTGTAGAAGATTTCAACGTCACCTGCCGCCTTCGAGAACTCGTCAGAGACATTAGCGTGTTCGCAGTCTACTCGCCAATCGCCTTCGCCCGCGTGTTCGTAGTAGGTCTGCATAATACCTGCAACGACAGCAGGTAGACGCTCCCCGTTACCTGACTCTCGCAAATACTCTCTGATTTTGAGAGCGATTACGTCGTATGGTGCGTCAGATGGTGACTCGAACTCGACCGTCTTCGATTCCAATTCTGAGACTGCTTGCAGGGTCTGCCGAAGAATGTCGGTTGGGTCGAGTTCTCCCTCTTCGACTTGTTCTTGCATCCGTTGTAACAATTTGTAGAGCCGTTCTTGCTTCTGACTTGAGCGGGCGCGATTGCTGGTATCAACCTCAGGATGACGAGCAGGATTGTTCACGAAGGGTTCAGGGCTTCCCCCAAGACGCTCACCGTGCCCTTTTTCCCAAGGAACCAGAGCATCGTGTGCGACAGAACGTGCATCGTATGCCCCACCAAGTGAAGAGCCTGCCTGCAAAGCCCGGTAGTGGATGTTTGGGTTAACCGCCTTCGAGAGTGCGGCATTCACCAAGATGTAACGATACGTCTTGTTGGAGTCGGTTAGAACTTCCTTGATTTTCGTCCGAACAAGGTCGTTGTCTATGTATTTTGTTTGGTCATCAGATTGAACGTTTTTCCATTCTCGGTTCAGAATCTTCGAGGCTTCCTCAGAACTGACATTCTCTTCCGCCAAGTTAGACACCGAGACGTACTTCTAATATAACGCATAAATGTCATATATCGCAAAAAAGCGATATGAAGGGAAAAACCGATATGATTACTCGTCTGACGCCTCGGAAAGCGTTTGTTGATTAGCGTCTTTGTCGAGACCGGGATTTACGTCACGGTTCGGAGGTTCGTAATTCAACCAGAGACTCTCCTGCCGCTTGTCTTTCGTCGTGTGCATCGTCTTCTCCTCGGCGTCAACACGGTTCCAACCGTAATCCTCGAAGACTTCTTCATACAGGTCACACTTGTATCCCGAGACAGCAACTTTCCCCTCTGCGTTCCGAAGAACCTCGGCTAATTCCCGGTGTTCCTCATCACTCATCTCGTGACCATACGAGTTAGTGTCTCCTCTTGTTCCGTGCGGATATGGTGGGTCGCAGTAGAACAAGGCGTCTTCATCATCGTGGCGCTCAATAACCTCAATAGCCGGTTTGTTCTCGATTTGAACTCGACGGAGCCGGTCTGCAACGTCGTATAGTTGTTCGAGTCTTCCGTGCCACCGTGAAACTGCACCGGACATATCTCGACGCGAGGTTGATTTGCAGTATGCCCATCGTCCGGGCGTTGCTTCTTGGGCCAATCCAGAGCGCGTCTGACCTGCACGGACGAAGAACAACCGAGCCTGCTCCATATCGCTTAGTTCATCGTTGTCCTTCTGCTCGACTGCGTGAGCGAGTTCTTCACGGCTAAATGGAGTGAGTGCTATCTTTTCGAGAAGTTCATCTCGGTTCTCACGGAGAACCTTGAAGAACGTCACCACGTCCCCGTCTAAATCGTTGTACGTCTCTACGGGGCTTGGTTCTCGGTTGATTAGAACTGCGGCGCTTCCGCCAAATGGCTCTATGTATTGGTGAGTCTTCGGGAGCTGTGCCAGTATAAAGTCAAGATGACTGTATTTACCACCGTACCAGCGGAATGGAAGCGCCTTACCCATACGTGGAGTAGATGGTTCGCTATCGCTTATAAGGATTCACTTCTCGCTGAATTAGCGACTACGACAAGGGATTGAGCCTACTCGAACCGCTTTCCGGTTGTCGAACCTCAATCTCACCAGACGGAAGGGGAATCACTTCCGTATCTTCCGTAACCTCGTACCCCTGCTGTCGTGCATATTCCCGTAGTGCCAACTCCAGAATCGCTTGACTCTCGAAGGTGCGATTAAGCGAGTAGCGACGAGAATCCAATTCACGGCGTTCCTCACCTGATAGGTCTTGCCGAATCTCTGCGATTACGTCCGCAGGAACGTGAATGGTCACATCCTCACTACGCGCCATATTCACTTACTCCCGTGAATCTTCGAGCGTAGTTCCTCACGCTTCAATTCGGCTTCGGAAAGCCCCCTGTCGACGTCGTCGGGTTCGACGGCTTCCGACTCGCGCGAGTTGCCGGTTATGTTCTCGCGCAATTCCTCCTGCTTCGCTCGAATCTCCTCCTCCGAGGCAGAAGCCTCCTCGACGTCGAGGCGTTCGCGTAGGACGGATTCAATCACTTCGACAAGGGAATCACCTTCCTCGAAGTTGCCGGAGCCTCGAACCTTCTGAGCAAGGCTAATCCAATCGTCGTTACTCATCGCTGGAGCCTCCGAGATAGTCGTCTGCCATCATCGAGACGAGCGTTCCGAGGGGAACCCCGCTTGCCTCTGCGCCAAGGGCTTCATCTCCCACTTGGCGAATCTTCTGCTTAGTCGACTGCGTTACCATAATATATTTGTCACGTTCTGTCATCATATTCACCGCGCGATTTGAGATATAAATTCATCGCGCAAATCCCGAAGTGAGGAAAGCCCCCACATTCGAGGTAGGGTTATGTCGGGTAGTTACCCGAAGTTGGGAAAGTGAATTGAACTTCTCAAAGTACGACGCCCCAACTTGGACGCAAGTAGGAATCTCAACCCCTTGCGATTAATATGTTTATTCTCCAACTATTTAAAACTTTCGGTTTTCTGACAGTTTGACTTGCTACTTCTCCAAGTGCCGGAGAAACCGTAATGACAGAAGTTCACCTTCATAGACTATTTTCTATATATGCACATACTTGTATGAAATCGCATTTATCCCCACAATATATTGAACATATTTTCAATCGCCGGTGGGAGGCTGAGGAGAGCGCATATATGACCGTTTTTAATAAAAACTACGCTCTCCGAATTGTACGTGGTGACGAGCCTTGCTTGCTGGCGCAGGAATCCCCTCCCGACTCTGCGATTGTCTCCTCTAATGGGAAATTCTCGCGGTAGATGGCTCAATACGGCAGAAATCCCAAGATTTACTTCCACCGAGAACGTTCAACTATACGCGAATCAACGGACGGCGTTGACCCGAACAAGGGGACCAATTCAACTCACACGGGCGCGGGCAAAATCGCACGACGGCGTCTATCCCGTCAACCTCAAAGCGTTATGCGAGAAACTGAGTCCGCCCTCCCCGATTTGAACGGGGGACAAGTCGATCTACAGTCGACTGCTCTACCAGTCTGAGCTAAGGGCGGTCGTACTTGAACGGAGAGGGCTGTCCGACTTAACGGTTTTGACCTTCGGCCGTCAGGCCGCGTCAGACAGGCGGCTGTCAGACGGCGCGCGAAGATTGAAATACTGTCACACACAACTGTCGGACAGTCAATGAGCAAGATTACCTTCCGGGCGGACGACGAACTCATCCACCAGCTCGAGGAGTTCGACGCCTCGAAAAGTGAGGTGATGCGGGAGGCGCTCCGGAGGTACCTCGACGAGAACAGTGATACCTCCGTAAACGCGGCTAAGAGCGGATCGAGCGGTGAATCGGACGGTCGGATCGCCGGCGAGTCGCTCGATGACCTCATCGCCGACCGCGTCGACGCCCTCGTCTCGGATCGCCTGGAACGGGCGTATACGCCCCGAGAACCCCAGGACGTGAACGTAAACATCACGCTCGATGGTGATTCCGGCGACGTGTCACACGCTTCCGGGGACGATCGTAAGACACCGACCGCCGAACGTGAAAACGCGTCCGACGAGTCGGGGCATACGTGTAAACAGTGCGGGGAAACCCTCCCGCAGTCCGCCGTTTACTGCTCCAACTGCGGCGAGAAAGCGAGCCACCGTGTCTTCTGTGAATGCGGCGATGAGATCCGATCGGACTGGGGATTCTGCCCGAGCTGTGGCCGCCGGACGCCTGCCGCCGACGTCCTTCGGGATACGTAAACGCCGAAAACAGACGCTTTGAGCCGTTAAACACGGTCGGGAGCCATGTGTCTTACAAACGGGGGAAGATTTAAGTATACTGCATTTGTGCGTTCAGCTGCGTAAGACGACGCGTCTTACATACGGCGGGGACCGGGTATATCCCGGCTTGGGACGCCCTGTCGGTGTAAACGTGGATCGGTCGCGTGTGCAACGTCGTCTTACTCACAACCAGAGGGGAAATACTATGGAGCGTGTGACACTACGAATCCCGAAACAGCAGATAGAGGAAGTCGAACGCATGGTCGATACGGGGCAGTTCCCGAACCGGAGCGAGGCGATTCGCTCCGCCGTGCGTGAGATGATAAACGAGCAGGAGACGGAACCTGCGGAAAAAAACCGCCCCTGGGCGAAGGTGTAGACGATGCAGGACATCGTCAACTCCGCGTTGGAGAACGCCGAAGCCGAACAGCGCGAGATGGACTCCGATCTGGGCGAGGACGACGAGTTCGGTGACCCCCGAATCGTCATCGTCGGTGCGGGCGGCGCGGGCAACAACACGGTCAATCGGCTGTATAACATCGGCGTCGATGGCGCAGAAACCATCGCGATCAATACCGACAAACAGCACCTCAAGATGATCGAAGCCGACACCAAGATCCTGGTCGGCAAATCCCTGACCAACGGACTCGGAGCCGGCGGCGACCCCTCGATGGGCGAGCGCGCGACCGAGATGGCCCAGGGGACGATCAAGGAGGTCCTCGGCGAGGCCGACCTCGTCTTTGTCACCGCGGGCATGGGTGGCGGTACCGGGACCGGCGCGGCCCCGGTCGTCTCGAAGATCGCCAAAGAGCAGGGCGCGATCGTCGTCGGGATGGTCTCGACTCCGTTCAACGTTGAGCGCGCACGGACGGTCAAGGCCGAGGAGGGGCTCGAAAAGCTCCGCAACGAGGCCGATTCGATCATCGTCCTCGACAACAACCGGCTTTTGGACTACGTCCCGAACCTGCCGATCGGCAAGGCCTTCTCGGTGATGGATCAGATCATCGCGGAGACGGTCAAGGGGATCTCCGAGACGATCACTCAGCCGTCGCTGATCAATCTCGATTACGCGGACATGACGTCGATCATGAACCAAGGCGGCGTCGCCGTCATGTTGGTCGGCGAAACCCAGGACAAAAACAAGACGAAGGAGGTGGTCAACGACGCGATGAATCACCCACTCTTGGACGTCGACTACCGCGGTGCCTCGGGCGGGTTGGTCCACATCACTGGCGGCCCCGACCTCACACTGAAAGAGGCCGAGGGGATCGCACAGAACATCACGGAGCGCCTCGAGGCCTCCGCGAACGTCATCTGGGGTGCCCGGATCCAAGACGAGTACAAGGGCAAGGTCCGCGTCATGGCGATCATGACCGGTGTCCAGTCGGCCCAGATCCTCGGCCCGACGACACAGAAACAGGCAGACGCCTCCAGGCAGGCGATAGAGGGCGTCGACGACGATGAGTTTTCCTCGACGGCACCGGAGGGATCCCGTACCCAAAACAGCGGGTTTGGCGTCGGTGAGACCGACGGCGGGCGCTCGGAGATCGAACAGAACAACGGTATTGATGTCGTCAGATAAGTCAGTTTACGTATAATACTGACTCAGCCGGAGCCTTCCGATTTTTATCTTAACGGTCGATTCAGCTGTATTGACATATATCGCGTAAACAGCGTGTATGACGCCCGGCTGACGCTCGCGACCGAACGGTCTGCTGTTCCGTCTGAACGGCCCGCTATCTCACTCGAACAGTCTGCCGTCTCACCCAACGATCCGTATCAGTCGTCCCCCGGCAGTTCGCCGCCGACCGCGTCGACGAGTTCACACTTCCGGCAGATATCGTTGTTCGTCGGTGCGCCACAGCGATCACACGTTCCGTGCGGGCTGTCCTCGCCGCCGCGATAGGCCTCCGCGGCCAGCCGTGCGAGTTCTTCGTACCCGGACATGATCGAATGTCTGGTTCCGGGATGGCCCTCCTCGAGGCCGTAGAGCATCTCTTGGATCTCGCCGCGATACGCCTCATCCGAGTGAGGACACTCGGCCATGTGTACCGGCAGGTCGGCCAAGTGCGCATAGAGGGCGACCTCCTTTTCGGGAACGTCCCGGAGCGGTTTCGCGCGCGGGACGAACGGGGCGTCGTCGATTTCGCGCTCGTCGAACCCCCCCAGGGAGGCATCGAAGTGTTTTGCGACCTGTCTGACGTCCCCCGAGAGGACGTTCATCATCGCTGTCTGGGCCTCGTCGTCGAGATTGTGGCCGGTCAGGAGTTTGTCGGCACCGTACTCCTCGGCATACCGTGACAGCGCGTCGCGTCGGAAGACCCCACAGTACGCACAGGGAGCCATCCCCTCCGGGTCGTCCTCGGCGACCGAATCCATCTCCACGTCGTACTCTTCGGCGTAGCTGACGACTTCGTGCCCGATATCGAGGCCGTCGGTGAGTTCGAGACACGCATCCAGCGAGGCGTCCCGGTATCCCTCGATCCCCTCGTGGATCGTGAGTGCGACGAGTTCGACCCGCGGATCCTCCGAGAACGTCTCCTCGAGAAGTTGGGTGAGGACGACGCTGTCTTTCCCGCCCGAGAGGCCGATGAGCCAGATCTCGGGGTCGTCGGCGGTGGCGGTATCCGAGAGGAGTGCATCGTCGCGGATCCGTCGCCGGACGCGGGTCTCGACCGACCGGCGGAAGTGCTTCGAGCACAGATGGAGCCCGGAGTAGGCGGCGTGCATGACGGCCTCCGAACCGCATTTATCGCACTGCATCACCGCATCCTTGCCGGGTCGGTCGGATACCCGTTTCGACTCCGGGCGTCCGGTACGGACGCGTCAACACCGCCTCCGCGTTCGGGGAGCGATACGACGCGACAACCGTTTGTTTCATCGGACCGTTGTACCGCTCGATGAGCTACACCCGAGCGGAGGCGGTCGATCGACTCCGAAGCGTCGTCGAAACCGTCGAGACCGAGCCGACCCCGGTTCCCGTTCGTGAGGTGTGGGCCTTCGGCGACGTCGTCCTCGGGATGGACCCGATCGACCGTCTGGGTGTCTACGTCACGAAGGACCTCCTGTTCAAGGACGCCCCCGAGCGGGAGGCCGAATTCGAGGCCGAACTCGGGGTTTCGGGGGTCGGCAAGACGGTCTCGGCGACGTGGGCCGAAGCCTTCCCCGAGCACGTCCGGGCGAACGCCTCGGGACACGCCGCACCCGAACGGTGTCTGGCGGCACACCTCTTCGAGGACGAACCGGTCCACCTCGAAGTCTGCAATACCGGCTTCGAACACAACGTGACCCAGCGGCTGAACGGGGCACGGGCCAGAGGGGACTACACACAATTGCTCGACCCGCGTGCGGCCTGTCTGTGGGTCGACACCGACGAGGGCGGGACGACGAGCGAGGAGGCGTTCCGGAGGCTCGAATCCGGCGAGTTCGTCCTTCCGACGCTCTCGGCCAGCCTCGGGATGCTCGGCATGGACGACACCGAGGCCGAAGCCGCCGCCGCCGAACTCGAACGCTACCGCAACGGTATCGAGGGCGTTAGCGTCCGCGGCGACGTCGTGTGAACCGGGCGCTACTGCTCGTGGGCGGCGATACGGGAAAAGAACGGATCGGTTCCTACCGAAGGTCCGGAACGACAGGCGAAGCTACTTCCTCCGCGTCGTAGCGTTTGCGGACGCCGCCGTCCGCTCGGATATCGTCGGTCGTTTCCGCTCGCGGCATCATCGGAACCATCGGTTCGATTTCGTCTCGCGTCATCTACTCCACTCTCTATCCTACATGGTCTTAAATGTTAATGATCGTTAGTGCATATCGGGGGGCGGACCGACGGACGGCGACCCAAATCCTTATATATAAAATCGGCACAGGCTCAACCAACAGATGGTCGAAGCGTTCGCCGTCGCCTCCGGCAAGGGCGGCACCGGCAAAACGACGAGTACGATGGCGCTCGGGATGGCGCTGGCTGAACGCTACGACGTGACGGTCGTCGACGCCGACACGGGGATGGCGAACCTGCTGTTTCACGCGGGACTCGCCGACGTCGAGACGACGCTCCACGACGTCCTCGTCGAAGGGGGCGTGCCCGTCGAGGCGGCGACGTACGACCGGTTCGGCATGTCGGTCGTTCCCTGTGGCACGTCGCTTGCGGCTTTCGAATCCGTCGAACCCGACCGGCTTCGTGACGTCGTCGCCGAACTCGCCGCCGACACTGACGTGTTGCTCCTCGATTCGCCCGCGACGCTGAACTCCAAGAGCGCGGTGTTGCCGATCGTTCTCGCCGACCGCGTCGTCGTCGTGCTCAACCCGACGGTCCCCGCGATATCCGACGGCCTGAAGGTACAAGAATACGCCCTGTCGTACGGTTCCGATATCGCGGGGACGGTGTTCAATCGCGTCCGTGGCGACATCACGGGGGTCAAAGCGAAGGCCGAACGCTATTTCGAGGGGCCGACGCTCGCGTCGGTGCCCGAGAGCGACGCCATCCAGGCCGCCCGCTCGGCCGGGGTTCCCCTGCTCGATCACGCCCCTGAGAGCCCGGCAGCGGCGGCGTTCCGGACCGCCGCCGGACGGCTGTCGCCGAACGACGGCGACCACGAGGACGTCGCCGAACGGTTCCGGACCGCGGTCATCCCCGACCCGCCATGATCCCCGATGGGGAGTTGCTCCGGTCACGGGTCGTCTCGGCGCTATCGCCCGCGCTCGAGGACGCCCTCGACCGCGAACTCGACGGCTACGCGCTGGTATCGCCCCGGAACGCGCTGCTCGATTCGGGAAACGACCGGGGCGTCATCACGTTCGAATCGGGTGTTGCGACGCTCGCCTACCACACGGGGACGGACCGAGGTGGCCCGCCAGCGCTCGCGGATATCGGTTCGCCGCCGTATCAGTTCGAACTGTACGCCCTCGCTGCCGAGGCCCTGGAGTTGCCCCACCGAACCGAGACGCTTCGGATCCCGCCCGGCGCGGCCGCAGAGCGGCTCGCCGGCGACGCTGAACTCGCCGCGCGGGTCCGCGCGGCCGTCGCCGACGACGGCGACGAACGGAGCGAACGGGACGCCGTCGAGGCGTTCCTCGAAAACGAGGCAGCCGTTTCGGACATCCGGGATGCCGCCCGCACGGATGCGCTCGAACGTGCCGAGGAGTGGGGCTTCTCCGAGGCGCTCGAGGAGTGAGACGGCCGTCCGCCGGGGCCGCCCGTTCTCACCGTCCACCGGGGCCGCCCGTTCTCACCGTCCGTCGAGGCCGTCCCGAAGCCGGGCGGCGACGTCGTCGATCGCTTCCCGCCCCTTCTCGACGTATTCATACAGGCTGAGAAAGGCGTGGATCTGGGCGTCGTAGCGGAGATGCGTGGTATCGATCCCGGCTTCGGAGAGCCGATCGACGTACGCCTCGCCCTCCCCACGGAGCGGATCGTAGCCGGCCGTCACGACGGTCGCCGGCGGCAGCCCCGAGAGGTCCCGCGCCCGAAGCGGGAAGGCGTAGTGGTTGCCGACGTCGGCGGGGTCGCAGTACTGCTCGAGATACCACTCGACGCTGTCCATCTCGAGGAAGTAGCCGGCCCCGTTCTCGTCGTAGGAGTCGAACCACCGCACCGAGGGCGGATTGAGCGCCGGATAGACGAGCAGCTGATGGGCGAGGTCGGGTCCAGCGCGGTCCCGGGCCGCGAGTGCGACGGCCGCCGAGAGGTTCCCGCCCGCGCTGTCGCCACCGACGGCCACCCGGTCGGGATCGCCGCCGAGATCGGCCGCGTGCGTGGCCGCCCACTCGGTTGCCGCGTAGCAGTCCTCGAAACCGGCCGGAAACGGGTGCTCCGGCGCGCGGCGGTAGTCGACCGAGACGACGACCGCCCCGGCACGGTTCGTCAGCCGTCGACAGAGACCGTCGTAGGCGTCGAGCGAGCCTCGAACCCACCCGCCGCCGTGAAGAAACGAGAGCACGGGGGCCGGCCCGTCGACCTCCGGCGCGTAGATACGAAGCGGGATCGGGCCGTTCGGTCCCTGGATCTCGATGTCGACGACCTCGTCGACGGGTTCGGGGTCGGCGACGGCGAACAGTTCCTCGAGGATCCGTCGGCCGCTCTCGACGGACAGCGTCGACGAGGGGGCCGAGATCCCCGATTCGAGTTGCTCGAGCAGCGCGGCGGCCTGGGGGTCGAGTCCGTCGTCTCGCGTCGGCATATCCCGAGGTCGCAGCGCAAGCGAGTTAGTCCTCCGGTTTCTCGCCTCCGGCCCTTCCCCCGCTGACTCCGTCGCCCGCGGCTGTCTCAATTCAATAGCATCGTCGCCGTATCGAGCAGTTCGTCCTCGTCGAAGGGCTTTGTCACGTACTCGTCGGCCCCCGCCCGGACGGCTTGTTTCATCTTTTCGGCCTGCTCGACGCTGGTGCACATCATCACTTTGGTCTCGTCGGTCAACCCCTTGATCCGGCCGGTGGCCTCGACGCCGTCCATCTCCGGCATCATGATGTCCATCGTGACGAGGTCGGGCCGCTCGGCTTCGAACAGTTCGACCCCCTCCCGTCCGTTCTCGGCCTCGCCGACGACCTCGAAGCGGTCGCCCAGCGCGCCGGAGATGATCGTCCGTTGCAGCGAGGAGTCGTCGACGACGAGTACTTTCGGTGGCATTGTGATCAGCCCGTGGTGTCCGTCCGTACCGGCGTTCGGTACATAATCGTATGACCGGTTTCGGGGGTCGATACACGGCCCGCGCCGGCCGACGGCCGTCCGTATCGCTCGAACGACGACCGTGCCGACCGCCCGCGGCGGCAGGTTCTTTTCTCGGGCGGCCCTCACGTCCCGGTATGGAGTCGGTACCCCGGATCGTCGATCGGCTCGAACAGCATCTGATGAGCCTCGGCGTCTACGTGGAGCGTCACGCCCGCGAGTCCGGAACGATCCACGTCGAGTACGAGACGGCCGCGCCGGGGCTGACGACCGGCGACATCGGTAACGTCTGCTCGGAACTACGGGAGGCCTACCAGGACGGATGGGAGCCGCACGACTGTACGTTTTGGGCGTTTCACACGGAGGGCGGGTATCACGGCCGGTGGGCCGTCGAGGCCGGATGGTTTGACGCGCTCGACCGGGAGTACATCTCCGAGACCGACTTCTCGACGCTCGTGCTCTCGACGAGGGACCCCGCCTCCGAATCTCCGGCACCGGACCCGGCCTTCGGCGAGGCCGAGCCTCCGGGGACGGGTGGATCCATGTGACGTACGAGGGACGGACGGTTTCGGCTGTACGGGGGGACGGTTTCGGCTGTACGGGGGGACGGTTTCGGTCGTTGGACCGCTACTGCGGGCCTTCGAGAGTCACTCCCGCATTTGTTTGAACTGATCGATGAGCGCCTCCGCCGAGTCACCGGCGTCGTACTCAACCTTGCCCTGGTAGGTCGTCCGCTCGTCGTCGAAGGCGGCGTCGACCGTCGATGTCTTCTTTTCGCGGCGCTCGTGTTCGGCTTCGTCATAGGCACCCATTGACATGGTATACTTCCTCTTTGTGGTTATTCATCATGAATGTATCGGGGCCACCGGCGGTTTCTGAGCGGTTCGGTGGCTTCGAGGTGGATCTCTCGTTTTCCCGGTCTCCCGGTCACCCGGTCTCCCGGTCCCCCGGTCCCTCGGTCCGTGCCGGTTTTTTTGCATCCCCACCCCAACCCAAACCCAAACCCAAACCCCAACCCAAACCCAAACCCAAACCCAAACCCAAACCCAAACCCAAACCCAAACCCAAACCCAAACCCAAACCCAAACCCAAACCCAAACCCAAACCCCAACCCAAACCCAAATCCCCACCGCCTCCCCACCGCCTCCCCACCGCCTCCACAACCGCGAAAACGCAACCAGTAAACGACTCGGGACCGAAACCACGGTGTGGCAGGCCCTCTTCGCTTCCGCCGGTCGAATGGAACGTGGTCCCGCGATCGCGTCCGAGAGCAGCTTTTGGCCCCGCTGGACTCGCAGTTCGGTGCGCGACTCGAGGACCCATGGTTCTCGGTCGGCGACGACCGCTACGATGCCGTCCGCCTCGACATGCAAAACGGCGACGTCGCGCTGTTCGCGTTCCGGCCCGGCCGGGCCTACTGGCTCGGCAACACCGAGACGCCGGAAGCGCTCTGGCGCACTGACAAGGAGACGTTCGCCGAGGCTCCCTACGCGGTCTCACGGTGGGCCGAGCGCGAGCTCACCGCCAGACTCGAGGTCACCGATCCGTGGCTCGCCGAGTTCGAGTACGTCACGTGGTTTTTCCTCCCGGTGTTCTTCTCGAAGGACGGCCGGAACACGACCCGGACGTTCTTCGCCGAGGACGCCGCCGGCTTCCCCGACGCGAGCCGCGAGGCCGGCCTCGGGTTCTACGAGTCGCTGCTCGCGACCGGTGTCCTCGACGACCACCGCTACACGATGGCGTCGAAACTCGGTACGTCGCCGGGATACGACCTCACCCGGATGCGCGCGACGATGTCGGAGTTCACCGTCGCGAAGGTCCTCGCCGACGCCGGCCTCGGGTTCGTCCCGGAGGTCGAGCAGGCGAGCGGCCACGCCCTCGATTTCGCCGTCGGCGATCGGCTTGTCGAGGTCACGCGACCCGAGCCGCCGGCCCGACGCTCCCACGCCGACCATCCCGTCGCGGCGGTCAAAGAGACCGGCGGCGCGAAACGCACCGACCAGCTCGCCAAACACCCGAACGCCGTCCTCTTTGTCGACTGTACGTCCTTTAGCGACGCCGAGTGGTCGGCCGTACGAGCCGAACAGCCGGGGGTCGGCCACGAGCCGACCGTGGTGTTTCGGGCCCGCCCCGACGGTCGGGTCGAGGGGTATCTGTACGGGCGACTCCCGTTCGATCTCGACGGCGCTATCGGGTTCGTCTGATCGGCGGACGCACCCGCGAGCCGGTGTTGACCCTCGCGGTTGGCGGACGCACCCGCGAGCCGACGCTCCCTCGCGGCCCGGAGCCCCGTCCGCGAGTCGGAACCGCTAACAGCCAGCCGTACGCAACCCGACACAATGAAACTCCCCGAAACGCAACTCGCGCTGCTGGAGGCGGCCAGCGCGACGGATCCGAAGACGATCGGAGCGCTCACCGAGGAGATCGGCGAAGACACGGCGGCGGTCACGCGGGCGGCGTTCGAACTCGCCGAGTCCGGTCTGTTGGCCGTCGAGGAGCGCGTCCTCGAGGACGCCTCGCTCACCGAGGAGGGCGAACGCTACCGGGCGTCGGGACTGCCCGAACTCCGGCTCAGAGCCGCCGCCGTCGAGGCGGGTGCCGACGAGTCGTCGGTCGAGATGGGCCGACTCATCGACCGGTCCGATCTGGGGGGCCCCGAGGTCGACGTTGCGCTGTCGAATTTCGCCAGAAAGGGGTACGGCGAGATCGACGGCGGGATGATCGCGCTCGGCGACGCCCCCGAGTACGACCCCGAAGCCGACCCCGAGGCCGAGGCGCTCGACGCCGTCGGAGTCGGAGACGCCGATGCCCCCGACGACGCGATCCTCGACCGCCTCGAGACGCGGGGGCTCGTCGAACGAACCGAGACGACCGTCCGGAGCGTCACGCTCACCGACGAGGGCGTGACGGCGCTCATGGAAGGCGTCGAGGCGACGGAGACGGTCGGGGCGCTCACGCCGGAACTGCTCACCTCCGGCGAGTGGGAGGAGGTCGAGTTCACCGAGTACAACGTCGAGGCCGACGCCGAGACCGTCCACGGCGGCAAAGAACACATCCTCCGTCAGACCGCCAACCGCGTGAAAGACGTCCTCGTC
The DNA here is from genome assembly GCF_013839515.1 of Natronomonas salinimetallica. Lineage (GTDB taxonomy): Archaea > Halobacteriota > Halobacteria > Halobacteriales > Haloarculaceae > Natronomonas. The sequence goes on from NZ_JACDNQ010000003.1 coordinate 129,575, forward strand.
GGTATGGGCTTTCGGGAGATGGAGGGTCCCCACGCGGACGCCGACTTCTGGATCAACGACTGTCTGTTCATGCCGCAGGACCACCCCGCCCGGACCCACTGGGACCGCTTCGCCCTCGACGTGGCTCCGATGGACGACCTCCCGGCCGATCTCATCGAGCGCGTCGAGGACGTCCACCGAAACGGCGTCACCACCGAGGGCGACGGCTATCACTCCCCGTGGGACGAGGATTTCGCCCGTGCCGTCGCCCTGCGTGGCCACACTACCTCGCTGTCGATGCGATATCTCTCCGGGCACGCTGTCGGCGACCTCGAACCGCCCGAGCGGTACTTCAGCGTCGAGAAGGTCTACCGCAACGACACGCTCGATCCGACCCACCTCCTGGAGTTCTTCCAGATCGAGGGATGGGTGATGGCTGAGGAACTCTCCGTGCGGGACCTGATGGGGACGTTCACGGAGTTCTACGAGCAGTTCGGCATCACGGATCTGGAGTTCAAACCCCACTACAATCCCTATACGGAGCCGAGTTTCGAGCTGTTCGGCAGGCACCCGGAGACGGACGAACTGATCGAGATCGGCAACTCCGGGCTCTTCCGCGAGGAGGTGCTCTCGCCGCTCGGCGTCGAGTGCGACGTGATGGCGTGGGGGCTGGCGCTCGAACGGCTGCTCATGTTGATGTACGGCTTCGAGGACATCCGCGACGTCCACGGGACGCTGTGCGATCTTGACCTGTTGCGAAACGTGGAGGTGGTGTACTGATGCCCGTCGTCGAGGTCGATCCCGACGAACTGCGGGCGCTGGCGGGTGCCGAGGACAAACCCGATTCGGAGCTGAAAGGCGACCTCTTCTCGCTCGGCTTGGAGTTCGAAGGCGAGACCGATGACGGCGACTTCGAGTTGGAGTTCGCCCCCGACCGGCTCGATCGGCTCTCCGTCGAGGGGATCGCCCGCTCGCTGCGCTACCAGTACGGCCACGACCGGGGGCTTTATCTCCCCGAGACAAACGATGCCCAGTGGGCCATCGAGGTCGAGGGGTCGGTGCCCGAGGAACGCCCGTACGTCACCGGCGCGATCGTCCGCGGGCTGGATCTCGACGAGAGCCGGCTCGAATCGCTCATCCAACTCCAGGAGAAACTCCACGCCACGATGGGCCGTGGTCGAGCGAAGGGCGCGATCGGCGTCCACGATCTGGCGATGCTGAAGGGCCGGCGTGCCGGCGACGACGACCACGGCCCGGCGACGGCGACGAAAACGATCACCTATCGGGGCGTCGAACCGGACGGCGATCGGTTCGTTCCGCTGGACGACGACTCGGACCGAAGCCCCGCCGAGGTGCTGGAGACCCACCCGACGGGCGAGACCTACCGCGACCTCGTCGATGGGTTGGATTACTATCCCGCGATCTACGATGACGTCGGTCTCTTTTCGTTCCCGCCCGTCATCAACGGCAAACGGACCGAGGTCGACGAGGGATCGCGTGACCTGTTCGTCGAGATGACCGGCACCGACCAGTGGACGATCGATCGAATGCTGTCGATCGTCTGTTACGCGCTCGATGCCCGCGGCGGCCGGATCGAGGCGGTCGAGGTTCGCTACGACGACCGCGAGTTGCTCCGGCCGGACCTCTCGACGGACACGAAACGCGTCGCTCACGACCGCATCGAGCGGACGCTCGGGGTCGACATCCCCGGGACCGAGGTCGTCGACCTGCTCGAACGGGCCGGCCTCGACGCGGAGCCGTCCGGGGGCGATGGATCGGTGCGACCCGGAGCCGCTCCCGCCGACGGGAGGGCGGATCCAAGCGGCCTCGGGGACGACGCCCCCGACCGTGACGCGTTCGACGACGCGTTGAGCTACGACGTCGAGATCCCGTCCTACCGGGTCGACGTCCTCCACCCCGCCGATGTCGTCGACGACGTGGGGCGTGCGTACGGCTTCAACGAACTCGAACCGACGTACCCGAACGTCTCGACCGTCGGCGGCCGCCACGGGACCTCTCGGCTCGAGGACGCCGCCCGCGACGCGCTCGTCGGTCTCGGCTTCGAGGACCTGTTGAACTTCCACATGACGAACGAAGAGGCGCTTTTCGACCGGATGGGACTCGCCCCCGATGACGACGCCCTCGGCGCTCGGGAGCCGCCGACCATCACCGGACCCTATAGCGAGGCCTACACCGTCCTGCGGACGTGGGCGCTTCCCTCGCTGTTGATGGTCCTCGAAAACAACACCCACCGGAGCTACCCACAGGACCTCGCCGAGATCGGCCTCGTTGCGGGCGTCGATCCCGACGAGCCGACCGGTGTCGCCGAACACCGTTCGGTCGCCGGCGTCGTCGCCCGGACCGACGCCTCCTATGAGGACGCCAAGGCCGGACTCCAGGCGATCGCACGCGCGTTCGATACGGCGCTTTCGACGCCGCCGACGGCACATCCCTCGTTTATAAACGGTCGGACGGCCGAGATCGTCCTCGACGGCGAGTCGGTCGGCGTCGTCGGCGAACTCCACCCGAACGTGCTCGTCGAACACGACCTCGAACTCCCGGTCGCGGCCTTCGAGTTCCGCCTCGACGGGCTCCGGTGAACGTCCGGACCGCCCCCGCCTCAATCGTCTACGTCGAGATCGACGTCCACGTCCGGTTCCGTGGGATCTCCGTTCCCCCCGGCTCTGACGTCGCCGTCGCGCCACGTCCCCCGGCGGAACCACGCGTACGTGATGCCCGCACCCGCGACGTTCGAGACGACGAACCCCCACCAGATGCCGGGCGGCCCGAGGGCCCCGACGAGCGCCGGTAGTTCGACCGTGACGCCAACGACGTCGAACGTGTACGGGCCGACCCCGTAGGCCAGCGCCGCCGCGACCGGCAGACGGATGCCCCCGAGGAACGCGAGCGCGATGGCGGCGGCGATGAGTGTCTGTCCCGCCCCTCGGAACGCGCCGGTGTAGGCGCGTATCACGCCGATGAACCCGAACGTGAGCGAGACGTACCGGAGGAACTCCGCGCCGACGTCGAGTACGGCGGGATCGTCGGTGAACACCGCGGAAATCGGCTCCGGAAACGAGAAGATCAACACGCCGGCGGCCCCGAGGATGAGAAACATCGCCTTCGAGGCGAAGTGGGCCGCCTGGCCGGCCCGGTCGGGCTTTTCCGCGCCGATGTTCTGTCCGGCCATCGTTTCGACGCCCTGAGAGACGGCGATCGCCGGCAGGAAGATGACCGAGAAGATCCGAACGCCGATCCCGTAGCCGGCGACGACCGCCGTCGGAAAGCTTCCGACGACCAACAGCATCGCGTTGACCGAGGCGGCCCGTCCGGTCCCCTCGATCGACGCCGGGACACCGACGTCGAGCATCGTCTTGAAATACGCGGCGTCGGGGCGCATGTCCGCGAGCCGGATTTTGACGCCCCGGGTTCCGGCGAACATGATCGCGAGGCCGACGGCCATCGCTAGTCCCCGAGCGACGATGGTCGCGTAGGCGGCTCCGACGACGCCCAACTCGGGGAAGGAGACGGTCCCGACGAGCGGGGCGTCGGTGACGAGTGTCCACCCGAAGATGAGAAACGGATCCAACGCGAGGTTGACGACGACGGTGCCGAACATCACGAGCATCGGCGTGACCGTGTCGCCGTACCCCCGCATCAACGAAATGAAGACGAAGAAGCCGAACATCAGCGGCAGTCCGAGCGAGATCACCTGCATGTAGGCGGTCGCGGCCGCGAGCGTCGCCGGTTCGGCCCCGAACAGACGCAAGAGATCGTCGACCAGCACGTACCCCGCCGCCCCGATCACGACGGCGACGACGACCGCGAACAGCACCGTCTGGGAGGCAGCGTACTCCGCGGCGCGTTCGTCGCCCGCCCCGACGTTCTGGGCGACAAGCACGGATCCGGCGACCGAGACCCCGAGCCCCAGCGAGATGAGCAAAAACACCATCGGAAACGCGAAGGATATGGCCGCCAGCGCCGTCGTCGAATACTGGCCGAGCCAGAACATATCGACGAGGTTGTAGGCGGTCTGCAACAGGTTCGTAATGACGATCGGAACCGAGAGATAAAACAGCGGCTTCGCGATCCCGCCCTCGGTGAGCTCGAGATCGTCCGGGCCTTTGAACATCAGCGCCGTCCCTCCCGACCGATCCCCTCGTCCAGTCTCCCTTCGTGACCGCGCACTACCGAGAGTACGCCCCGGCCGGGCAAATGGATTCCGTCTCGACGCCGCGCCCTCGTTCAGCAGTGGCCGTGCTCGCCCTCGTTCAGCAGTGGCCGTGCTACCTTCGCCGGCCGCCGTGGCCCGGATAGTCGCGCTCGAAGCGCTCGTCGATCTCCGACGTGGACACCTCGATCACTGTCGGCCGGCCGTGCGGGCAGGCGTAGGGGTTTTCACAGCCGTCCAGGGCCTCGAGCAGCCCCTTGACGGTCCCCTCCCGCAGCGAGGTGTTCCCCTTGATCGAGGGATGACACGCCAGATCGCCCAGGACGTCGTCGACGACCGACTCGACGGTGCCGTCGGGGTCGCCGCCGACGAACTCCCCCAGCAGGTCGCGGGCGAGCTTTGGTGCGGTCTCGCCGACGTGGTCGGCCAGAAACGCCGGCACCGTCGTCACCGCGAGCGTCTCGTCGTCGTCGAGCCGCGTTCTGAACCCCAGCCGCGAGAGCGCCTCGCCGTACTCGGAAACGAGCGCCGCCTCGCGGGCGGTCACCCCGACTGTCACCGGGTCGGCGAGCGTCTGGGTCGTGACATCCCCGGCGAAGCGCTCCCGTAACCGCTCGTAGTTCACCCGCTCGTCCGCGGCGTGTTGGTCGATCAAGACCAGACCGTCATCGGCCTCGGCGACCAGGTACGTGTCGTCGAACTGTCCGAGGACGCCCAGGTCGGGGAGCCGATCGAAACGCTCGGGCGTACCGGCCGTTTCCCCGCCGTCGAGCGTCCGCTGTGTCGTGGCCCCGGACGGGGAGTCAACACTCGGGGACGCCGTCGTCGAGGACTCCTTTCGCGTCGACGCACCGGCCTTCGAGGTGGGGACTTCCCCGCCGGTGTCGGTCCCCGTCCCGGTCCCCGGAGTGCCGTGGTTTCGCGCTCGTCCGCCCGTCCGGTCCGTCCCGGAGGTGCTCGCCTCCCCGGTTTCGACGTCGGTCTTCTCGCTTCGGCTTCCGGTTTCGACCCCCTCCGTCCCGGCGGCGTCATCCCGATCGCCGTGGCCGTCCGAACCGCCCCGGTCCCCGTCTCGGGGGGTTCCGGGCGATACCGCCGTCTGTTCGGGGGCCGACCGTCCACGTGGCGCGCGCGAACGAAGCAGTCCCGCCTCCGAGAGCGCCGACTCGACCGCCTCGGCGACGCCGGCTTTGACCGCCGCCTCCTCGGCGAAGAGTACCTCCAGCTTCCGGGGGTGGACGTTCACGTCGACCCCGCCCGGCGGGAGCGACAGATCGACGACCGCGAAGGGGTATCGATCCGGCGCGAGCCGGTCCCCGTAGGCGTCGACGACCGCCTCCCTGACCGTGCTCGCGGTCACGTACCGGCCCTCGACCAGCGTCGTCACGTACTCCCGGCCCGCGCGGTTCGTCTCGGGGTGGCTAACGAGCCCCTCGACGCCGGCCAGCGGGCCGTCGTCCCCCTCGGACTCGACGGGGATCATCGACGAGGCCACGTCGCGGCCGTAGACCGCCATCACCGCGCTCTTTCGGTCGCCGTCGCCCGTCGTGGCGAACGTCTCGCCGCCGTCCCGCGAGAGCGATATCGCGACGTCGGGGCGGGCCAGCGCGTAGCCGGTGACGATCCGGGCGACGTGGTCGAACTCCGTCGCCTCGGTCTTGAGATACTTCCGGCGCGCCGGGACGTTCCCGAAGAGGTCTCTCACCTCGACGGTCGTCCCCTCCGGACAGCCCGTGGGGCCACACGAGACGAGCTCGCCGTGTCCGACGATCAACTCGGTGCCGTGGGAGCCGCCACGCGGCTTCGTCCGAATCCCGAGACGGGCGATCGACCCGATCGCGTGCAGCGCCTCCCCACGGAAGCCGAGCGTGCCGATCGCGGCGAGCTCCCCGACGTCCCGGAGCTTGCTCGTCGTATGTTCCTCGATCGCCAGTCTGGCGTCGGATTCGGCCATCCCGACCCCGTCGTCCGAGACGACGATCCGGTCGGTCCCGCCCGCCTCGACCGTCACGTCGACCCGGCTCGCGTCGGCGTCGAGGGCGTTCTCGACGAGCTCTTTGACGACGGACGCGGGGCGCTCGACGACCTCGCCCGCCGCGATTCGATCCCGCGTTTCGGCGTCGAGTTCCCTGATTTCCGGTGGCATCGCTGGTCGATTCGACGATGTATCGGACCGGGGGTAACCGTTTCGCTCACTCTCCCTCGAGGCGGCGTTGCCACTCCCGGACGCGGTTCATCAATTCGACGGGCGAGGTCTCCGCGAGTGACGCTTCCCGGATCTCCCCGAGGACGGCGGCGGTTTCGGGGTCGATCCGGCGTCCGTCGCCCCCCTTCGGCCGGTCTTTTGGCTCCCGTTTCGAAACCGACTGGTCACCGTCCGCCGGGGCCGATCGGTCGCCGTTCGCTTCGTTCCCCCCGTGTTGGAACTCCCCGCTCCCGAGGTCAAACACCGTCTGGACCGGCCCCTCGGAGCCGCCTTTCGCCTCGATCGCCCGCTCCTCGCGGAGCCGTCGGAGGACCTCGCCGGCCCGGTCGACCACGGGGGCCGGAACGCCGGCCAGGTCGGCGACGTGGACGCCGTAGGAGCGGTCCGTCGCCCCCGGCTCGATCGTCCGGAGGAAGGTGACGCCCTCCCCCGAGCCTCCGTTTCCGTCGGGTCCCGTTTCCGCCCCCGTTTTCGCCTCCGCTCTTGCTCCCGTTTCCGCCCCCGGCTCTCCCGCGACGGCGACGTGAACGTTCTCGACGCGGGGCAGTTCCTCGGCCAGCGACGTCAGCTCGTGGTAGTGGGTCGCAAACAGCGTGAACGCACCGACCTCGTTGTGGAGGTACTCGGTGGCCGCCCAGGCGATCGAGATCCCGTCGTAGGTCGCCGTGCCGCGGCCGACCTCGTCGAGGATCACGAGCGAGTCCTCGGTCGCCGAGTGGAGGATATTCGAGAGCTCCTCCATCTCGACCATGAACGTCGAACGCCCGCCAGCGAGTTCGTCGAGCGCGCCCACGCGGGTATAGATCCCGTCGACGAGGCCGACGCGGGCCGCGTCGGCGGGGACGAACGAGCCGACCTGTGCGAGCAGCGTCACGAGCGCGGCCTGTCGCATGTACGTCGACTTCCCCGACATGTTCGGACCGGTGACGAGCAGGAACCGGCGATCGCGGTCGAGATACAGGTCGTTGGGGACGAACCTCGTTTCGGTCTCGACGACGGGGTGTCTGCCCGATTCGACGTCGAGGACGCGATCGTCGGTCAGCTCCGGCCGCGCCCAGCCCTGCCGTGCGGCGTGCGTCGCAAGCGAGCAGTAGGCGTCGAGTTCCGCGAGCGCCCGGCCGACCGCCCCGAGCAGGTCCGCCCGATCGGCGACCGTCCCCCGGAGCCGACAGAACGCCTCGTACTCGCGCTCACCGCGTTCGTCCTCCAGCCGAAATATCTCCCGTTCCTTCTCGCGGAGCTCCTCGAAGACGTACCGCTCGGCGTTCTTCAGCGTCTTGATCCCCTCGTAGTCCTCGGGGACGTCGCCGGCCTCCGATTTGGGTATCTGGACGTAGTAGCCGTCGGTCTTGTTCCGCCCGACCGTCACCCGCGAGAAGCCGTGTCGATCCTTCTCGCGGGCTTCGAGCGTCTCGAAGAACTCGACCGCCGCCTCGTGACGGCCGACGAGGTCGTCGAGTGCCTCGTCGTAGCCGCGTTTTATCAGGCCGCCCTCGTGGAGCGTCTTCGGGGGATCGTCGGCCAGCGCCGAAAGCTCCGACCGGAGGTCGGCTATCGCGGCCCGGTCGAGGTCCGCGAACAGCGCCGCGACCGGCGAATCGGTGAGCTCCGGCGATCCATCGATGCGCTCATAGAGGTCCGGAACCGACGCGAGCGTCTCCCGGACGCGCAACAGGGCGTCGGCGTCGGCGCTCCCCGAGACAGCCCGGGCGGCGGCGCGCTCGACGTCGTAGACCCCCGAGAGCGTCTCCGCGATCCCTTCTCGGACCAACGCGTCCCCGAGGAGCGCCTCGACGGCTTCGTGTCTGGTCTCGAGGGTCTCCGCCCGTCGGAGGGGGCGCGTAAGCCACTCCTTGAGGAGTCGCCCGCCGGCGCTCGTCTCGGTGTGGTCGATCGTTCCGAACAGCGTCCGTCCTCCCGGCGTCATCGGCTCCGTCACTTCGAGGTTCCGTTGGGTCGTCGCGTCGACGGCGACGTGGTCGTCGGGTTCGTACGCGCCGATCCGCGTGACCGAGGCGAGCGCGCCGACGCCAGTCTCCTCGATGTAGTCGATCGCCGCCCCCGCCGCTGTGATGGCGATTCCGGAGAGGCCGACCGTCCCCGCGGCTTCGCCGAACTGCTCCGTGAGGCGGTGGCGAGCCCGCCCCGGTGCGAACGCCTCCGTCTCGTGCAGCGTCAGCCGGGCATCGAGGTCCTCGCGGATCGCGGCAAGGACGTCGTCGTCACCGCGAACCCTCGGTCCCGGCAACACCTCGACGGGGTCGAACCGGTAGAGTTCGGACAGCGTCCGGCCCCCAGCGTTCTCGCCGGACAGCGTCGTCGCCCGGAACCGTCCGGTCGTCACGTCACAAACCGCCAGCCCGTAGCCGTCGCCATCGCACGCGACGCTCGCCAGGTACTGCGCATCGGCGTCGTCCGTCTCGATGAGCGTTCCGGGGGTGACGATCCGGACCACTTCGCGGACGATCCCCCCGTCGTCGTCGCGCTGGTCGGCGACCGCGACCCGGTAGCCCCGTTCGGCGAGCGCTTTCACGTACGGCGTGAGATCGTCGACCGGGACGCCCGCCATCGCGTAGCTCTCGCCGCCCGAGGCCCGCTCGGAGACCTTCAGGTCGAGTTCTTCGCCGACCAGTTCGGCGTCCTCGCCGAAGAACTCGTAGAAATCGCCCATCTGCATCGCCAGCAGGTCGGCCCCGCTGTCGGCCTTCAACTCGAAGAACTCCCCGACGATACCCGAACTCATGCCCGAATCGGGGGGTGCAGGCCGTTAAAACGTGACGGGTCGGGGCGGTCGTGACGGATCGGGGCGGTCGTGACGGGTCGGGGCGGTCGTGACGGGTCGGGGCGGTCGTGACGGATCGGGGCGGTCGTGACGGATCGAGGCCGATGGATCGTCCGCGCGTGGAGGCGACGGCCCGTCTCTCGCGTGGGTGCTTATCGACGATCCGCCCGCCGCGACGGCCACGGCCGGCTCACAGCTCCTCGAGCAACTCGAGCAACTCCCCGTCCGGCCCGTAGACGAACGCGATCTTGAGATCGCCGAACGTCTCCGGCGGCATGAGCAACTCCGTCCCGACCGATTCGAGCTCCGCGACCGCGCTGTCGACGTCGGGGACGACGAACCCGAAATGGAGGATGCCCGTCGGGAGGTCCTCGACGAGGCCGTTGATCTCGTAGGGCGGCCGTTCGAAACAGTAGATCCGCTTGTCGGCGACCGAGAGCGCGACGTACTCCGAGCCGCCGCCGGCGTCGCCCGACTCAAGCACTTCGCCGCCGAGGACGTCCCGATAGAAGGCGGTACTGGCTTCGATGTCGTCGGTCTTGATCGCGACGTGAAAGAACCGTTCGAGTTCCATATCCCACCAACGTACGGACGTTCATAAACCACTTGTGCTCACCCGTCCCTTCCTTTCGGTGAATCGCCGGCGGCCGCTCACGCGGGGCGGTTCACGGCGGCCGCTTACGTGGAGCGGTTCACGGCGGTCTCGACCGCGTCGAGCGCGGCGTCGACGGTCTCCGAGAGGACGACGATGCGTTCGCCCGGACCGTCGGTGACGACCCCCGCCGACGCGTCGAGCGCGGCGTCGATGCCGGCGTCGGGCCGACACTCGATGCCGACACGGAGTTCGGGCCGACGTTCGCGTCCCCCGAGTACCGCCCTCCCGAGCGCCGGGTCCGCGCCGAACCGGACCCACCCGCCGGCGGCCGAACCCTCCCGCGACGGCGGCCACCCGCCTTCGACCGCCGCGACGTCGTCGACCGTCTCGGCGTAGGGTGTCGCGACGGCGACGTTCTCGACCACGTCCGCGGGCGTCCGGTCTTCGTTCGGGCCGTCCCCGTCGCCCCCGGTCCGCGCGAGCCGATCGAAGGCCCCCTGGACGGCCTCGATCGCTCCGCCCCGACCGGCGTCGTTCCGCAGGTCGACGAGGTGGTGGACGGCTCCCGCCCCCTCGCCGGCGGCGTGGTGGTACCGAACCGCCCGCTCCATGAACGAGACGCTGCGCTCGACGGCGTCCTCGATCGACGCTCCCCGCGCGAGCCGGGCGGCGATCGCCGCCGAGAGCGTACAGCCGGAGCCGTGCGTCGCCTCGGTCTCGATCCGCGGGTGTCGCATCGTCTCGCTGCCGTCGGGGGTGACGAGCACGTCGAGCACCGACGCGCCCGGAACGTGCCCGCCCTTTATCAGCGCGGCGTCGGGACCCAGAGAGCACAGCTTCCGCCCCGCCTCGCGTGCACTCGTCTCGTCGCTCGGCTCGATGCCCGTCAGCACGGCCGCCTCGTCGGCGTTCGGGGTCACGAGCGCCGCCTCGGCGATGAGGTCCTCGTAGGCCGCCTCGGCGGCCTCGGTCAACAGCCGATCCCCGCTCGTGGCGACCATCACGGGGTCGACGACGACGGGCGCTTCGAACGCCGCGGCGTAGTCGGCGACCGTCCCGACCACCTCGGCGGTGGCCAACATCCCGGTCTTGACTGCCCGTACGTCGAAGTCGGCGCGGACGGCATCGATCTGTGCTGTGATCTCCTCGATCGGGAGGACGTGGCTCGATTCGACGCCGGTCGTGTTCTGGGCGGTGACGGCGGTTATCGCGGAGACGCCGAACCCGTCGGTCGCCTCGATCGTCTTCAGGTCGGCTTGGATTCCGGCGCCGCCGCCGGAGTCGCTGCCGGCGATCGTCAACACGACCGGCTTCTCCGTCGGCGCGGGAGCGCGTGCGTTCGTCATATGCGGGGGTATACCCGGAACATACAAACCGGTAGTGGTACACCCGATACGTCTGACACGTCCGGCAGTCTCGGTGTTGTACCGATACGTCTGACACGTCCGGCAGTCTCGGTGTTGTACCGATACGTCTGACACGTCCGGCAGTCTCGGTGTTGTACGAGCCGTCGGGACGCCGGCGTTACGCCTCCTCGGTCGGGATCGGCCCGGTGCCGATCACCTCCCGGACGGCGTTCTCGAAGGCACGTCTGGTATCGAAGTATACCTCGTCGGTCTCCTCCAGTACCGACGCGAGTTCGCGGGGGCCTTCGGGGGTCCGGATGACGGTGTCGCCCTCCCGGCGGACGACGTCGTTCTTTCCGATGGCGTAGTGAAGCCGCGATGCCACCCGCGCGACCGGTGCGCCCTCGACGGGATCGCCCTCACCGAGCGGGACGGCCGGCCCCTCCTCCTCGTCAGTGTCGCTCATAGGGTCGCCTTCCGCGCGCGGTGTTCTAACCCTTACGGAAGGGGGCGGTCGCTGTCGCCGTCTGTTTCCTCCCGGCCCGCGTCCCCGTTCTGCGGCCGAACCCGCCCCGACCGGGGGTTATTAGTATCCCCGCGAGATACCACTGGGTTGTATGACTCAGTTTAGCGAATTCAGCGACGTCGGCGAAGCGGAGGTAACACGCGCGATCGGCAGCCAGTGGACCGAGGAGTTCATGGACTTTACGGACTCCGACGTGATCATCGTCGGTGGCGGCCCCTCGGGGCTCGTCGCGGCGAAAGAGCTCTCCGAGCGCGGCGTGAAGACGATGGTCGTCGAAAAGAACAACTACCTCGGCGGGGGCTTTTGGCTCGGCGGCTTCCTGATGAACAAGGTGACCGTCCGCGACCCAGCCCAGAGCGTCCTGGATGAACTCGACGTCGATTATACCGACACGGACGAGGCCGAGGGCCTCTACGTCGCGAACGGTCCCGAAGCCTGTTCGGGGCTGATCAAGGCCGCGTGCGACGCCGGCGCGAAGATGCAGAACATGACCGAGTTCACCGACATCGTCATCCGCGAGGATCACCGCGTCGGCGGCATCGTGATGAACTGGACGCCCGTCCACGCGCTGCCGCGGGAGATTACTTGCGTCGACCCGATCGCCGTCGAGGCCGACCTCGTCATCGACGCCACCGGCCACGACGCCGTCGCCGTCTCGAAACTCCAAGAGCGCGGCGTCCTCGAGGCCCCTGGCATCGAACACGCAGACGAACACAACACCGGAATGGACAACACCGCCGACGGCCAGTACGGCGCGCCCGGCCACGACTCGCCCGGCCACGACTCGATGTGGGTCGCCGAAAGCGAGGACGCGGTCGTCGAACACACCGGCGTGGTCCACGACGGCCTCATCGCGACCGGGATGGCGACGGCGACGACCCACGGCCTCCCGCGGATGGGGCCGACGTTCGGCGCCATGTTATTGTCGGGCAAACGCGCCGCCCAGGCCGCGATGGACGAACTCGGCGTCGACGGACCCGACGTCGAGATGACCGCCCGTCCCGAACCCGCCGACGACTGAGACGGACTGTAAATCAGTCGATCGCGCCGTCCCGAACCGTTCCGGCCGTCAGGCCGACGAACCCGAGTCCGAACTCGCCGTAGCGGCGCTCGGCCGTCCGATCGGTCAGCGTCGCCCGTGCCGCCCCGACGCGGCGCGAAAGCGCCCCGCTGACGCCGCCGAACGGCGCACAGAGCACGTCCCGGAGGCCGCCCGTGGGAGCCCCGGCGGCGACGAACGCCCTAAAGAAGGGATTGAGCAGCCGTCCCCGCGGATCGTCGCTCGCGCTCGCATCGAGGAGTACGACGCGGCCGCCCGGGCCGACGAGGTCACACCACCGATCGACGACGCCCCCCGGGTCCTCGAGGAGCCCACAGACGAACGTCGCGAGGACCGCGTCCGCCTCCGCGACCGGCGGGGCGGTCGCATCGCCCCGGACGACGGAGACGTTCGCACACCCCGCCGCGCGCTCGCGGCCCCGATCGAGCAGCGGCCCGGTCAGATCGATCCCGACGACGCGGCCCGTGGATCCGACGCGCTCGCGGAGGTACGGCAGGTTCGCCCCGGTTCCACATCCCATCTCGACGACGGTGTCGCCCGCCGACGCGGTTCGTCGCGCGGCGGCGCGTCGCCACCGTTCGATCCCCGGCGCGGTCGCGATCCGATCGTAGAGGGCCGCTCGTCGGCCGTAGAACCCGGTGACGTCGCCGACGTCGGTCATCGAGTGACGCATCGGACGGCCTCGACGACGGCCGGGGCGTCGGGGCCGAGCACGTAACAGACCGGCTCGATCCCGAACCCGCCGGTCTGATACAGTACGTCGGCCTCGGGTGTCTCGTCGACGGCCTCGGCGACGGCCGCCTCGACGTCGGCCTCGGCGTCGAACGCCGCCGTCGTGTAACCGGCCGCCTCCAGGGCCTCGACCGTCTCGGGATCGTATCGAACGTTGAGCGCGGCACGGGCCTCCGAGCCGGCCCCCCGGGCCGCGAGCAACAGCGAGGCGACGTGTTCGGAGACGCCGAACTCGGGATCCCCCGGGACGGTCGCCCGCCCCTTGATATCGAGGATCCGCCCCGGTACGCCCGCGACGCCGTCGATCGTCGTCGCCTCCGGGAGGGCCTCGACGAGGTTCGAGCCGACCGCCGGGATGTGGGTGGCGAACCCGCTCGTGTTCTCGAGCGCCCGAACGCCGCGGCGAACCGACGAGCGGACCCGTTCCGTCATCCGGAACTCCCCCTCGGGGTCGTGGACGTCGAGCGGACCCTCGTAGTCGGCGATCGGCGGGTACGCCGCCTCGTGGAGCCGCGAAAGGACGCCGCCGTGTTCGAGTTGCCTGATCAATACCTCGGCCTCGACGAGCGCCTGCGCGCGCGTCACCTCCCCGCTTGTGAGCCCCTCACCGAGCCGTTCGACCAACTCCACGACGCCGTCGTCGGTCGCGATCTCGTCGTTCGTTTCCACCTCGCCGTGGGCGTACTTCGACACCGCGCTCTGGCTGATTCCTAAGAGCTCCGCGACCTCGCTTTGGGTGCGGCCCCGCTCGCGGAGTTCCCCCGCAAGCATCGTCCGGAACGTCGGCAGGAACTCCTCGACGACGATCTCCTCTATGAACCTCATCGCTCCAGTTGCGCCCCGCCGAACTCCTCGTCCGACTGGATGCGCGAGGCCTGCGGCCCGGTTTGATCTTGGTACTTCGAGCCCCGATCGCTGCCGTAGGGCTCCGAGGCAGCCGTCTTGAGTTCGGTGAAGATCACCTGCGAGATCCGCATATCGGGCTGGAGCGCCACGGGGGCGGTCCCGAGATTCGACAACTCGAGGGTGATCTGCCCGCGGTAGCCCGGATCGACGATGCCGGCGGTCGCGTGGATGACGACCGCGAGCCGGCCGAGCGAGGACCGGCCCTGGACCGTTCCGAGCAGGTCATCGGGCATCTCGACGCGCTCTTTCGTCGTCCCGAGGACGAAGTCGCCGGGGTGGAGGATGAACTCCTCGCCCTCATCGACGTGGGTCTCCTCGACGTACTCGTCGACCTCCTGTTCGCTGTTCGGGTGAATACACGGGATGTTGGTTCGTTGGAACTCCAAGAACTCCCGGCCGAGGCGGAGGTCGATGCTCGCCGGCTGGATCTGTAACTCCGGGTCGGCAAGCGGTTCGACGACGAGGTCGCCGTCGGTCAACCGCCGCCGGATGTCGGTATCCGAGAGGATCATACACCGACTGGGGACGCCGAGCGGTTAAAACCGAACGGTCGGACCGTCGGTGGGGACTCCGTCTCCCCCCGTCCGCGCCACAACGTTCAGGGTCGTCGGCCGACGAGAGACGACCAACGCATGTTCACTCCCGACGACGTGGCCGGAATCGTCGATCTCTTCGGCGCGCTGACGCGGTCGGAACTCGAGACGGCGCTCTCGGAACTCGCCTACCGGCGCGGTGAGGAGCCTCCGGAGGACGCCGTCGACGAAGCGCTCACGGCGTTCGCGCTCGTCGGGATCGACCGCGACGGCAAACGGCTGCTCGCCCCGGGACCGACGGCGTTCCCGACGGTGCCCGACGGCGCGGAGGACCTCCCACACATCCTCGGGACGGACGGCCGATCGGTCGACCGGGAGCCGATCGCGGCCGCTGCCGTCTCGCGGTTTCGGGAAGCGGCCGTCCGGGCGGCGGACCGCGAGGACGCGGCCCGCGCAGTCGAACTCGTCGACGTCAGCTACGACATCGAGGCCTGGGGCGGCCGGGATCTGGCGGGGATCAGAGATCGACTCGACGCCGTCAGGAACGATGGGACGAACTATTAGCATCGAGTACCTACCGCGAGCATGGACTGGGAGCGGATCGACGCCCACGAGCCGGCCGAAGCAGTCGACGGCGACCGAGAGGCCGCGGTCCTCGTCCCGGTCATTTCACGGTCCGACGGTGCTTCCCTGCTTTTCACGAAACGCGCCGACCACCTCGGTGAACACCCCGGCCAGATGAGCTTCCCCGGCGGGGGGCGCGAACCGGAGGACGAGACCCTCGAAGCCACGGCCAGACGCGAGGCGTTCGAGGAGGTCGGCCTCGACCCCGCCGCCGCCGGGATCGTGGGACGGCTCGACGACATCCCGACGGTCTCGAACTACTCGGTTCGGCCCTTCGTCGCACGGATCCCGGACCGGGAGTACGTCCCCAACGAGGGCGAGGTCGCGGAGATCGCCGTCCTGCCGATCGCCGAACTCACGGACCGCGACAACTACGAATCGGAACGCCGCGACCACCCCTACTACGGCGACATCCGCATCCACTACTTCCGGGTCGGCGGCTACACCGTCTGGGGAGCGACCGGCCGGATGTTGGCACAGTTTCTCGAACTCGCGACGGAGTGGCGGATGCCGCCGGAGCCGGACCGGGTCGTCGACCCCGACGCGGAGTATCCCGTCTGATACCGACCGCCGGACGCCGTCGTGGGCCGATCCCGAAGCCGTGGTTGATTCGGCTGGGGCCGCGCCGGGGACCGTTGCCTGGGAGCGCTCAGAACAGATACAACGACGCGAGCACGCCCAGGATCATGAACAGTACGGTGACACCGATCGGGTTGGCGGCGTACCGGATCGGGGTATCGTGGACGAACCGTTCGGTCGCCGTCCGGGGCGGGCGCGTCGCCCGTACCGGCCCCGACGCCAGAAGCGACGGGCGGACCGGCGCGCCGGACGCGCGTGCCCGCAGCGCGTCGACGTCGAGCGCGCCGGCAGTCTCGAAGGCGTCGGGGTCGTAGCCGGCCTCGAGCAACGCGCCGGCACAGGGCTTACACAGGACGTACGGACGTTCGGCCGCGGTGTATGCGGCCAGTTCGGAGGCGTCGTCGGCCACCAGTTGACACCGCTCGCAGACGTGTTGTCGTTCCGAGCGCATCGTCGCCACCGTCGGCGGCGCGTCGGGTCGCGGAAACATCGGCGCGTCGTCGCCGAGATCGCCGTACGCCGGATCGTCGCCGTGCAGCGTCGCATGGCAGGGCCGACACAGCGTCACGAGGCGGTCGAGTTCGCCGAGCGACGGGGAGTCGAGCGCCGCGGTATTGTGTACTTCGAGGTCCCGATCCGGGCTCCGCCCCCGCCGTTCGTAGCCACAGCGCTGGCAGGTGTAGCCGTCGCGCTCTAGGACGTCGCTTCGGATGACGTCCCACCGGGGGCCGCTTCCGTCGCGCGTGTCTCGTGTTTCGGCTCGTGGGTCGAAATCCATGGTCGTGTTTCGGCTCGCGGTTCGGAATCGATGCTCACGGACTGGGCTGCTCTTCGTTCCAGGCGTCCATGTCCCCGTAGAAGTTCAACATCGCGAACTTCAGTTTCTCCGGGGCGACGTCGATGTGTTCGCTGCGCTCCTCGGGCGGGAAACTCGGGTAGACGCTGTATTCGCCCAACTCGGCGCGCTTCGATCCGGTATAGCGTTCGTCGACGAGTACGCGGACGCCGAAGTCCTCGGGGGCGCGGACGACTCGCCCGAGCGCCTGCCGGGTCTTTCGGACGGTCGGGATCTCGACGGCGTAGCGCCAGCCGGCGTCCCCCTCGCCGTCCCCGAACGCGCCCTCGTAGGCCCGCTGGACCGCCTCGATCCGGTCGTCGAGGTGCGGATACGGCACCCCGACGACGACCACGCTGCGCGCGTCGTCGTCGTCGAAGCTGACGCCCTCCGCGAGCGTTCCCCAAAGCGAGGTGAACAACACCGCGTCCTCGGCCGCGACGAACTCCTGGCGGAGGTCCTCCGCACGCGTCCCCGGCTCGTCGAGAAACGGCGTCGATTCGCCCGAAAACCGGTGGTAGTACCGTTCGGCCTCCGCGTAGCTCGGGAAGAACGCCAGCGTGTTTCCGGGGGTGAACCGGACCGCGTCCTCGACGACGTCGCCGACCGACCGCTGGACGTCGGGGTCGTCGCGCTGGCTCGCAAACAGCGCGGGCGTCTCGACGGCGTAGGTGCGCCGCCGCGACTCGGGGAACTGTTCGCCGTAGGCCATCGTGAGGGGATCTTCGAGACCCAACACGTCCTCCGTGACGTCGAAGGGACGAAGCGTCGCGCTCATCAGGATCGTCCCGTGGAGCTCCTCGAACAGCGGTTCGGTGACCTGTCTCGGCAGGCAGGTGTATAGCTCCGCCCGTCCGACGACGCCGGTTTCGCTCCGCCGGACGCCCGCGACCGGATACTGCCCGGCTTCGACGCCCGACTCCATCCAGCGTTCGATAAACCCCGCCGCAGTCAGCGTCGGACACTCCTTTCGGGACGTCGTCTCGCCTTCCTTGTAGGCCCGCTCGTAGCGCCGGTCGAGTTCCTCGCCGAGCGCGAGCGCTTCCTCCAGGTCCGCGGCGAAGCCCTGCCCCGTGTAGGTCCGCAAGAAAGCGACCGAGAGGTCGTCCCGCCCGGTCTCGTTGTCGATCGCCACGTCGGTCCACTCCTCGTCGACGGCCTCGCGCTCGCCGAACCCGAAGGAGCCCTCGTAGGTCTCGACGAGCGCGTCGCGGAACGCCCCGACGACGTTCGCCGCCGCCGCCGCCCGGGCGTCCTCGACGCCCTCGAGTTCGTCGAGCGCGCCGTCGAGAGTCCGTTCGGCGAGCGTCCGCGTCGCGTGATCGCGGGCCGCGTCGGCGATGTTGTGGGCCTCATCGAAGATGACGACGACGTCCTCCGGATCGCGACCGATCCACCGGAAGAACTGCTCTCGGATCATCGGATCGAGCAGGTGGTGGTAGTTACAGATCACGAGATCGACCCCCTCCATTCCCTCCTTCAGCAGTTCGTATCCACAGCGGTCCCGCTCGTGGGCGTACTCGTAGATCTCGTCGGGGGTCCGGACGTCCTCGTAGAGCCACCCGTAGAACGCGTCGGTGTCGGCGGTGAGGTTGTTGTAGTAGCGCTCACAGACGTTCTCCCCCTCGCGGATGGCCTCGGCACCGGCTTCGAGGTCCTCCAGTTCTTCCAGTACCGTCCCGCGAGCGCCGGCGGCCTCCCCGTTGCCCGCCTTGCTCGCCTCGAGCAGTTCGTCCTCGCGCTGTTCGAGTTCGGCGATATCGCGCTCTTTGTCCACTAGCTCTCGGGTCGTGTCCCGAAGCGCCTGACACTCCTCGTAGCCGACGTCGATGTGACACATCGAGGCCTTTCCGCGGAAGACGACGGCCCTGATCGGTTCGGCCTCGGCGATCGCGCGGGCCTCCTCGATGAACTGCCGCATCTGTTGGTGGACGTTCGTGGTGATAACGACGGTCTTGCCCGCCGCCCGGCCGTACTCCAGTGCCGGCACCAGCGATGCGAGCGTCTTTCCGGTGCCACAGCCCCCCTCGAAGAGCACGTCCCGTTCCTCGACGAGGGCCTCCCGAATCCGCCCCATCGCGTCGACCTGGTGGTCGTAGGGCTCCTCGTAGGGAAAATACCGCCGGTGATCGTCCGATGTCGACACGGGAATACGTTGGTCGCTTTCGGATAAAAGGGTTCGGCGGTCTGGCGGCTACGGCCTCTCCTCTACGGTCCCGGCCTCTCCTCTACGGTCCCGGCCTCTCCTCTACGGTCCCGGCCGTTCGGACACGTCCGGTATCGCCCCGCCCCAGACCCCGTCGAAATACGCGGATCCGGTCCCCCCGCAACCGGAACCGACGGACAGTTACCGCCCCGGCGAGGACGGACGGGTATGACCGAGTATTTCGAGGTTCACGGCCGCGACGGCGCGGCCCGCCGGGGGGAACTGCGGCTCACGGAGCCGGTTCCGACGCCCGCCCTCGTCGACGACGTCCTCGAGGACGGCGGGAGCCGCTGGCACGCCGAGCAGTCCGTACCCGAGGGCGACGACGCCAGCCTGACTGTCCTTCCGCACCGGGCGCTCCCACCGGGAACCGAACGGCCCGTCGAGGACGCGTTCACGGACGAGTATCCGGACGTCGCGTTCCCGAGCGCCGCGGTCGTCTCACCGACGACGGCCGACGACTACGGGGCCGACGCGTACGTCCTCTCGAACGCCGGCGGCTACGTGGGCCACGCCGAGGCGTTCGTCGGGGCGCTGTTGTCGGTTCGGGCGGCGGTCCCCGACGACACCGCCCTCTATTGCCCCGCGGCCGCGACGCCGGCGAACGTCGCCACACTCGCGTACGCGGGTGTCGACCTCTTCGACGAGAAACGCGCCAGGGCGAGGGGGCTGGAGGGGTTTTATCTCACGACCGACGGCGAGGCGTTCCTCGAGGATCTCGGGGAGCGGCCGTGTCCCTGCCCGGCCTGTCGCAC
Organism: Natronomonas salinimetallica; assembly: GCF_013839515.1. Classification (GTDB taxonomy): domain Archaea; phylum Halobacteriota; class Halobacteria; order Halobacteriales; family Haloarculaceae; genus Natronomonas. The sequence goes on from NZ_JACDNQ010000003.1 coordinate 149,410, forward strand.
CCCGATCGAGGCGTTCGATCGGACGGACTGCGCCGAACACAACGCCAACGCGCTCGCCGCCGAACTCGCCCGCGTTCGGGGCCGGATCGGGCAGGGCCGCCTCCGCGATTACGTCGAGGGGCAGGCCCGCCACGAGGCGTGGCTGACGGCGACGTTCCGCCGCCTCGACCAGCAGTACGGCTACCTCGAGGAGCGAACGCCCGTCTTCCGGCGCAACGAACTGCTGGCGACGACGGACGACACCCTCCGCAGACCGGAGATCCAGCGCTTCGCCGAACGGGTGACGAACCGGTATCGCCGCCGCCTCGACGCGCCGCTCGTGTTGGTGCCGTGTTCGGCGCGGAAACCCTACAGCGACTCCCAAAGCCACGAGCAGTTCACCCGCGCGATCGGCTATCGGGGCCACATCGTCTCGATGACGTCGCCGATCGGCGTCGTCCCGAACGAACTCGAGACGACGTATCCAGCCCAACACTACGATAGCGTCGTTACCGGCGAGTGGACCGAGACCGAAATCGGGTTCGTCGCCGCCGTCCTCGAACGCTACCTCGAACGCGCCGACTACGACCGCCACATCGCGCACGTCCCGACGGAGTACCGCGAGATCTGCGAGCGCGTCGAGGCGTCGCTCGGGATCGACTTCGAGTACACCGTTTCGGACCACCCGACGACAGACGAGTCCCTCGCCGCCCTCGAGGACGCCCTCGGGGGCGAACCGAGCTATTACAAGCGCGAACGCGAGTCGGCGACGGTGCGGGCGATCGCCGATTTCCAGTTCGGCGACGGTGCCGGTGACGCGGTGTTCGGCCCCGACGCAACGACCGAGGGGATCTACCCCAAACTGCGGGTCCGAAACGGCGACGGCGACCATCTGGCGACGATGGTTCCCCAGTACGGCACGCTCTCGTTGACGCTGGCCGGCGCGCGGGCGTGGATCGACAGCGACGCCCCGACCAAACGCGTCGACATCGACGGCTTCGTTCCGAGCGGGAGCGTCCTCGCCCCCGGCGTGACCGGAGCCGACGAGTCGATCCGCCCCGGCGACGAGGTCGTCTTCGAGGGGCCGAAGGCGTTCGGCGTCGGCCGAGCGGCCTCTCACGGCCGGGCGATGGCGGAGGGCTCACGCGGCGTCGCGGTCGACGTCCGACACTGTGCGGAGCGCTGACACTCCTGGCCATCTTTTTATTCATGGCGCGCCACTACGCGGTATGGACGAGATCCAACTCGGCGTTCCGAAGCCCCTCCTCGATTCGCTGCCCGAGGACGACGCGGGCGCGAAACAGGACATGCAACGCGCCGTCGAGGGGTACAACGCGCGGGTCGACGGTGCCATACGGGCGACCGACGACGACGGCGAGGCTGCCGCCCGGATCCTCGATATCATCGAACACTTCGAGGACCGAATCGAACGGTTCCACGCGTTCGTACCCGAACTCCGGGCGTGGGGGCAATCGCCCATTTTCGCCATCGCGTGGCGGAACCTCTATGCGGACCTCATAGAGCAACTGTACGACCACGAGTGGCTCGCCGCACAACTCGATCGAGAACGCAACGCCCGCCTCGTCGAGGACGGAATCAGGCTCTCGGACCTATGAGCGACGCACGCGCCGAAGACGACGGCGATCGGCTCTCCCTCGAACTCCGGTTTTTCGCCACGTTCCGGGCGGCCGTCGGCCAGAAGGTACTGGAACGCGAGTTCGAGGCCGGGACGACGGTCGGCGACGTCCTCGCGGCGCTCGAGTCGGAGTTTCCCGAACTCGCGGGCGATATCCTCGACGACGCGGGCGATATCAAACCGCAGTTGAGCGTCCTGAAGAACGGCCGGGAGGTGGTCCACATCGACGGGGCCGACACCCCGATGGGCGACGGCGATACGCTGAGTGTCTTTCCGCCGGTCGCGGGTGGATGATGGAGGAGACACGCGAGTTCCGCGGGATCTCGAAACGCCTCGCCGCCCAGTATCTCGAAACCCTCGGCGGCGAGCGGATCGACGAGGCCGGCGACCGGATCGAGGCCGACGACTGGTCCGCGGAACTCTCCGAGCGGAAGGTGAACCCGATGGGGTCGATCACGCTCAACGAGGTCGAGATCCGCTTCGAGGGCGAAGCGGACACGCTCCGACCCACCATCGAGCGCTTCGCCCAGAAGGCCATGCGCGCCGGTGGGTAGCGTGTCCGACGGCCCACTCGACGGCAACGCAGTCGTCCTCGCGGCGGCGAAAGCCTCCGTTTCCGGCGAACTCCTGCCGGATCTCGTCGGCCGGGCCCAAGAACTGCTCGACTCGCGCCGCGACCGCTACGAGCGCGGCTACGAGTGCATCCACGAGGACGGGGAGGCGGCGGTCTTTCTCGTCGAGGAGGGACACTGGGCCGACCTTGGCGAGGCGTTCGACCTCGAGCGCCGCGAGTGGGAGGCGCTGCGCCGCGCCCACGGCGAGCACCTCAAACAACTCGGCGGCGATCTCGGCCGTCGTACGGAGTTCGAGACGGCCCTCGACGTCCGCGAAGTCGTCGTGATCGGATCGGCGTAGCGACCCTCGATTCCCCGTCCGCGCTACGGGCGCTCCCGGTAGCCCCGAGCGACCGGAGTGCCTCGGCGAGTGCCCACGCGCCGACGCGGAGCGCCTCGGCGGAACCGCCAGTCTCGCCGCCCCCGTCCGTGTCGCCGGTGTCCGAGCCGCGTCCTCCGGCCATCAGGTCCAGGGGACCGACCGCTCCTGTAGCTCCCCGGCGATCGGCCGACGCATCGTTTCCTCGACGCTTTCGACGTTTTCGAGCGCCCACATCAGCTTGACGTAGGCGGTCTCCGGCAGCGTATCGCCCGCCTCGACGACGCCGGCGTCGAGGAGGTCGCGACCGGTGTCGTAGACGCGATCACAGACCCGTCCCTCGATACACTGACTCGTCATCACGACCGTCGTACCGTCGTCGACCAGGTCGCCGATCCGGCCGATCCACTCGGTGTTGACGTGGCCCAGCCCGGTCCCCTCGATGACGAGCCCCGAGGCCCCCTCGACGGTGTCGAGGACCGCGGGATCGGTTCCGGGGACGAACGTGCGCAGTTCGACGTCGGTGTCGAGTTCCGGGGTGAGACGGAGGGCGTCCTCGTCGCGCGCTCGGACCGGCCGGCCGAAGAAGACGTCGCCGGTCGCCCATTCGACGCGCCCGATCGGCTCCGCACCGACGGTCTCGAAGGCGTCGCGTCTGGACGTGTGGTTCTTCCGGACGCGGGTGCCGCGGTGCAGCGCACACGCCTCGTCGGACTCGGATTCGTGCATACAGACGAGCGTCTCGGAGTGGTCGGCGATCGCGGCCTCGACCGCACAGACCGCGTTCATGACGTTGTCCGAGGAGGGCCGATCTGCCGACCGCTGGCTGCCCGTCAGGACGACCGGGACGGGGGTATCGAGGGTAAACGACAGCGCGGCGGCGGTGTACTGCATCGTGTCGGTGCCGTGCATCACGACGACGCCGTCGGCTCCTGCCTCGATCTCGTCGTGGACCGCCTCGGCCAGTTCCGTCCACACCGTCGGTGTCATGTTCTCCGAAAGGATGTTCGCTACGACGCGGCCGCGGTAGTTCGCCCGCCCGGCCAACTCCGGGACGGCACGAAGGACGTCCTCGGCGTCGAACTGGGCGGTGACCGCACCGGTCCGGTAATCGACTGTCGAGGCGATGGTGCCGCCCGTCGAAATGAGCGCTACGGTCGGAAGGGTCTCGTCGAAGGTGATCTCCGACCGTCCCTCCGAGTCCCCGCCGGAGTCGATGTCGTAGGTATCCCGCTCCAGTACGTCGGCGCTCGCGTCGTCCCGGTCGATCCCGACGTTGTAGCCGCCGTCGAGTTTGACGACGAGTTCCTCCGCCGTCGTCGAGGGCAACAGGACGCCCTCGTAGGTGGTCCCGGTACGGTCGACGCGGACGCGGTCCCCAGGGTTCATACACCGACGTATCGGCCGGTCCGACTTGAAAGGCTCCCTTCGCGGTCCGGCGCGTCCGCAGTTATAAATACCCGTCGGCCCGCGCCAACAGCAGCCCCTCGATGGTGGCGTCGTTTGCCGGCTTCGTCCGCGCGAGGTCGAGCGCCTCCCCGACCGGGACGGTCACGACGTTCAAGAACTCGCTGCCGTCGAGTTTCCGCTCGCCGCGGCTGAATCCCTCGGCCCACACGATCCCCCGCGGGTGTCGCAACACGCCGGTCGAACACCAGAACTCCTCGAGGAGTTCGACCCTCTCGGGGACGAGGCCGACCTCCTCTTCGAGTTCGCGCGCACCCGTCTCGGCGTAATCCTCGCCGTCCTCGACGATCCCCGCCGGCAGTTCATAACAGAGCCGCTCGATCGTCGGTCGGTACTGTTCGACCATCACCACGGAGGGTCCGGTCGGCTCCCCGCCGCCGACCGCGTCCACGAGGCCGAGGCTCGCCGGATCCTCGACGACGGCGACGATGACGACCGCGGGCGGTAACTCCGCCCAGTAGTACCGTTTCGTGCGCCCGTCGGGCAACTCGACCAGGTCGTACCCTCCGGCGTACCAGCCCGTCTCGTACTCGGTTTTCGATTCGAGGATCGGCCACCCGTGATCCGCCGGGCTCAGGCCGGTGACGCCCTCGCTGGGGTCGCCGACAGACCCGTCGTCGGTCACGCCGCGTCCCCCGTCGGCGAGAGCCGGTCCCGATAGATCCGGTTGAACGCCATCCGCCGGACGGTTCCGACCGCCGCGTCCGGTTCGCTTTGGAACGTCGCGGCGACCGCGGTTTCGGCGGGGGGTGAGACGTGCCAGGCCACGCGGTCGACGCTGTCGCTGCCGGCGATCCGGACGTCCCCCGGATACGCCTCGCGCCACGCCTCGAACGCCTCGCTGTCGGCCACCCGGACCGCGAGCGTCTCGGCGAAGAGCGCCTGCCGGGCCGTCTCGACCACGTCACCCGTCACCCGGTCGTCGTACTCCGCCTTCTCGAACGCCATCGCCCGCGCGGTCTCGCGCACGACGGACTGGGCCGTCGTCCCGAGGGCCTCGTATCGGGCTTCGGCGTCCGCCCACGACTCGGGGGTAAAGCGCCCTCGCGTCTCCGCGTCGGCTTCGTCGGGGTCGTCGTCCACGCTCGGCTTTCGGGCTTCGCTGGATTCATGGTTCCGTTTCGCCCCGTCGGCGCGGTCACCGCCCGGCATCGTCTCCGTTGCTGTTTCCGCTGCTGTTTCCGTTGTCGGTGTTTCCGTCGTCGTTCCCGCTGTCGGTGTTTCCGTCGTCGTTCCCGCTGTCGGTGTTTCCGTCGTCGTTCCCGTCGGCCCCGTACATCCGGCGGGTCATCTCGCGGGCTTCCTCGAGCACCTCTGCGGTCTCCCCGTCGACCGGGCCGGACGTGTCGACGACACCGCCCCGGGCGGACGCGTGGTCGCTTTCGGACCCGCGTTCGGTGTGGCTGTGGCCGTAGCCGCCGTGGTCGTGGCCGGCGTGACCGCCCCCGCCGTGGCCGTGGCCGGCGTCGATGTCGTCGAACAGCGCCCCGGATCGTTCCTCGGGCGGATCGTTCGGACCGTCCTCGAGGCCCCCGGCGGTGTCCTCGAAGAGCTGCGGGAACTCCGTCTCCTCGACCCGTTCGGCGACGACGTCGGCGAGTTCGGACTCACCCATTTCGGCCCACGCCGGGGCGCGGTCGTCGAGCCACGCCTCGTGGTCGGTATCGCCCAGCATCGCGGTGAACGCGAGGTGGTTCGCGAGATGTCCCGCGTCGGCCTGTGGGTCCGAACAGACGGGGCAAGCGTATCCCATACCCGACGTCGGGCCGCCAGCGTCAAAACGCCTGCGCCACGCCCCTTCACAGGCGTTTGATCAGCACGTAGGCGTCCTCGCCGTCGTCGTAATAGTCCGGGACGACGTGGTGTCGCTCGAAGCCGAACGACGAGTACAGTGCCCGCGCCGTCTCGTTCGTCCGCCTGACTTCGAGTTTGACCTGTCGGACGCCCGACGCCGCGAGCGACCCGACCGCGCGAGTGAGGAGCCTCTGGCCGATACCCTGCTGGCGGTGTGTGGGCGCAACGGCGAGGTCCTTTATGTGTCCGATCCGCGTACCGCCCCCGTCGACGGTGTCGGCGATGACGTAACCGACGATCCTGTCGTCGGCCTCGGCGACCAGAAACCCCGGTCCCCCGAGAAACCGCTCGAAGGCCGCGTAGGGCCACGGCTGGTCGAAAGAGCGCTTTTCGATCCGGAACACCGACAGGAGATCGGCCCGGCCGACCTCCCGGATCTCGATCCCGGCGCGTGGATCGGTGTTCGTCACACTACGGCGTACCCATGACGGCGATTTATGCCTGTCGGCACCCGCCGTCTCGACGTCGGGACGCCCCACGTCACGTGATCACATGCGCCACTGGATGCCAGAAGATTCATATGTGCGTGAATACAACCATCATATGCACCCGTTTGGGTGCAGGGGGGGGGGGGGGGGGGGGGGGGGGGGGGGGGGGGGGGGGGGGGGGGGGGGGGGGGGGGGGGGGGGGGGGGGGGGGGGGGGGGGGGGGGGGGGGG
>NZ_JACDNQ010000003.1:155946-241101 GCF_013839515.1 Natronomonas salinimetallica
TCCCCACCCCCCACCCCGTTTTCACGCCCGGCAGCGGCGTCTCCGTGCGGTCCCGACACGCGGCCGGGCGGGATCCGAACCGGCCGGGCGGATTCCGGCTGCGATGGACCCGACGACGAGCTCGTGACCCGTGCCCACGACCGCTCAAACGGCGTCCAGTTGGTGAAACCCCTCCCCAGTGATCTCGAATCGTGTGCCGCCGCCTTCGCCCTCTGTCACCGCGACGTCCCAGCCGTGGGCTTTCGCAATCTGGGAGACGATAGCCAGTCCGAACCCCGTCCCCTCCGTCGTCGTGGTGAAACCCCACTCGAGTACGTCCTCCCGTTCGTCTTCGGGAATGCCGGGACCGTCGTCCGCGACATAAAACCCCTTGACCGTACTCCCCGTCGCCCGCGTCGTCACCGGTACCAACTCGATCGAGCCGACCGTAACGGTGGCGTCCGAGCCGGCGTGCTCGATGCTGTTCTCGAAGAGGTTCTCGAAGAGCTGTCGCAGCCGCTCCGGGTCCGCCTCCAACTCACAGTTGCGGTTGACCACCAACTCCAGCCCCGACGTCTCGACGTTCTTCCAGGCGTCGCGGGCGACCGAGTCGAGGTCAGCCCGTCTCGTCTCGGTGACGCTCTGTCCGGTGCGGGCGAGCGTCAACAGCTTCTCGAGGAGCACCGATATGCGATCGAGCGCGTGCGAAGCGTCCTCGATGTGGGGGCTGTCACACGCGTCGTCCATCAGCTCCAGCCGACCCTTGGCCACGGTGAGCGGGGTTCGGATGTCGTGACTGACGAGACTGGCGAACCGTTTGAGCTGTTCGTTCTGTCGTTCGAGCTCCCGCTCGCGCTCGTTCGCCCGGCGCTCGGCGACGTACCGACTGGCGGCGTTGTCGATGCGATTCGCCAACACCGCGTACTGGGCGGTACCGCCTTCCTCCGTGAAGTAGTCCGTGACCCCGGCTGAGATCGCCTCGCTCGCGACCCCCTCGCTTTCGCTGTCGGCGTACAAAAAGAACGGGAGATCGACGTACTCCTCACGGACGGCTTCGAGGAACGCGACCCCGTCCATCCCCGCCACGTCGTAGCCACTGACGATACAGTCGATGTCGTCCGCCAGGCGGTCCATCCCGGCGTCCGCGCTGGTGACCGTCTCGATTGTCAATCGCCCGTGTTCGTCCGCGAGATACGCCATCACCTGTTTCAGAAACCCCGGATCGCCATCGACGTAGAGCACTCGAACCGGCTCTCGGTGGCTCGATGTCTCCCTCATTGATCCCTGTATCCACAACGCGAAGATAACGGTTTGGGACGATACCACGAGTGACACCGCCGGCCGTCATACGGGTCCTCTGCCGACGCGTCGGCGAGCGTCGCCCCGGGTTCCGACGACATCAGCCCGTCCCATACTGCCGGACGTACGTTCGTGAACATCCGACTCGGTCCATGTCCAAACCGCCGGTCGAACGTGCGTGTCGAGTGGCTCGCGATTCAAGTCGGTACGTCCGGCAGTATCAGTCGTCGCCGGGCGAGGGAATCGAAAGCGTCGTCGACCCGTCGGCCTCGACGCTTCCGTAGTGGACGACCTCCTCGACCGGCCGCCGTCCTTTGCGCTCGTTTTCGATGTCGCTCGCGCCCTCGGCGGGGTAGCCGAGCGTGACGAGCATGACCGGCTCGTACGCCTCCGGAAGCTCGAACGTCTCGGCGAGCGCCTCGGGGTCGAACCCTTCCATCGGACAGCTTCCGATTCCGTGATCCCAGGCGGCGTACATGAGCGTCATCGCCGCGAGTGAGGTCGAACGGGTCGTCCAGATGCGCCGTTCGGACTCGGGCATTTCGCCCATCCCCGCCACGTTCTCGAGGAGGCCGTCGCGGACGTCCTCGTTCGGGAGATACTCCTTGGCGAGCCAGTCGTCGAAGACCTCCTCGGCGTGGGCCATCGGATCCGTATGTCCCAGGACGACGACCGCCGTATCGGCCTCGGTGACGTGTGCCTGATCGTAGGCGACCTCCCGGAGGGCCGCCTTCCCGTCGCCTTCCCGGAGGACGAGGAACTCCCACGGCTGGAGGTTGTAGCCGGAGGGCGCAAGCGTCGCCGCCTCGAAGATCGATTCGAGCGTCTCCGAGTCGATCGTCTCGTCGCTGTACTGGTGGACCGACCGCCGTGTCTGTAGCAGTTCGCCGAATTCCATCGATGTGGTGTACGAATGCAACTACCATTCCCGGTTCGGTTCCGGCGGTCCCTTCCCGTTGTCGTGTGATGTACCATACCGACACCACCCGAGGGCATCGGTGACGCGGACCGCTCGGATCGAACCCTTCCATTCGGACCGGATGCGGATCACCCGGACCGGATGCGGATCACCCGGACCGGATGCGGATCACCCGGATCGGTCCGAGACGGCCTCGGCGACGTCCTCGACGGTCTCGATCGGGATGCCGTGTTCGTCGGCGAGCTCCTGTGCCACGGCCGCCGAGAGCCGGCCGTCCGACCGACCGTCGCCGCCGCGTCGTCCCCGGCCTGCGACCGGATCCAGCGTCTCGTCGCTGATGTCGAGCGAAACGGCGTCCCACCGGGTATAGTGGCCCATCGCGTCGAAATACGCCTTCGTCGCCCGGCGCTCGTCGCGCTCGAAATCGGCGGTCAACAGCCCCTCCTCGCCGACCAGCGGCCCGGCTTTGACGATCCCGGCGGGATTTATAAGCATACTGCCGCCCGCGGCGACGTTGAAGCCGAGTTCCTCCTCGGAGAAGTCCTCGGGGACGTCGCTGCTCATGTACGCGGAACAGGCGGCGACGAACGACTGGGTCTCGAAGGCGTACTCGCGCATTGCCGGGTGAACCGCCTCGGGGTCAAGTGGTTCGAGACGCGGAGCGTCTCGTCATCACGAGAATCAAAGATTCTCGAACGACACGCACCGAGCGAGATTGTGCGAACGGTCAAGAGCATCACGGCGCGGGAGATGTGGGAACAGCACGAACCGTTCTTGGAGGAGTATCTGTGGGGTGGCGGATTTTGGGAGGAATCGTACTACGTTGGGACGGCGGGTGATGTTTCGACCGACACGATTGAGCAATACACACTCGACCGCACGGCGGCAGTGCAGTCGATGTGTAACTAGTTACGATGTCTACTATAGTTACGATGTCTACTATAGTTGCGATGGCTACTATAGTTGCGATGGCTACTATAGTTGCGATGGCTACTATAGTTGCGATGGCTACTATAGTTGCGACGTCTACTATAGTACGCCGCGAACCGAGACTCCCAGTGACGCCGCGAGCTAGAACCGCTGTCGCACGTACGCCCGGATTCGCTTGACACGCTCGACGTCGTACGTCCAGACGCTGCGCCAGACGTTCCGACCGACCTCGACGGCCACGAGCGCCACGTAGCCGACGTCGTCCTCGCCGACGGGTGATATCGAGTCCATAGCCGCGTCCCCGTCCGGCGTGAACACGACGACCCACGAACGGCGGTACTCCTCCGTCGTGCCGTCGTGGACGACCAAACCGAGGTCCGAGACGACGTCGGGATCGTCGTCGACGCCGTATACGTGTGTTTCGACGCCGCTATCGCCGAGCCACTCGTACATTCGCTCGGTCCCGTACTCGTCGTCGAGTCGCGAAAGTCGCTGGAAGGTGCTGTGAAGCTCCCCGCTTTCGGCCGTGAGCGCGCGGTATTCGATAAACCGCGAGACCACGATCAACAGGAGCTTCTCCCGCGTGGACGCCGGAAACCCGGAGACGACGAACTCGACGTCGTCCAATCCGGTCAGTACGTCGGGGAACGTGCCGCGCTCCGACTGGCGCGTCCCGGTCCGGTAGCGATCGACGTTGACCAACAAGAACGCCTCCTTGAGGGTCGAAAACGGCGTCGTCTCGACGACCGCCCCGTCCTCGATGAGACACACCAGGTCGTCGGTCCCGTCGGGGATCTGTCGCTCCTCGACCGAGACGGACTGGTTTTCGAACGCCTCCGAGAGCAGTTCGACGAGCGGCTCCGGACCCGTTCGGTTCAACAACAACAGCGTCTTGTCCACCGTTTCGACTTCTTCGATGAATCCGGATAACGAGGACGGCAACTCCTTCATCAATAGTCGATCCTCTCGCAGATACTTAATTATGACTCACCGGGTGCGGACGTACACGCCCCACCCGACACGGCGAGCGTCGGTGGGCGGGTTCTCCCGTTCGACACGGCGAGCGTCGGAGCGCTACTCGAAATCGGTCTCCCGGACGACAGCCTGTCCCGACTCGCCGAACCACCGGAGGACGACGCGCTGGCCGGGTTCGAACCGTCGGTCCTCGAGTTCGATCCGGTCGCCCGGTTGGACGACGCCCGTCTCGGTCTCCCAGACCGTCCCTGGACGGTCCGGTCCGGTACGGCCGGGCGATCCTCGTAGACCAGTATCCGGAGCGACCCCGACGTGATCGTCTCCCCGCCGGCATGCTCGACTGTGAGCTCATTAGCCTCGGCGTCGGCCGTGACCTCGAAGTCCGCTTCCGGGACCGCATCGGTCGAAAGCGTAGCGACGAAAAACCAGCCCCCGCCAGCCGCGGCGGCGAGACCGATCAAAAGCGCCGCGACCGCGGTCCGATCCCGCATCGCCTACTCCTCGCGGAGCAGTCGGTCGACGATCTCGTCGGGATCGAACCGTTCGATGTCCTCGTAGCCCTGGCCGGTGCCGAGAAAGAGGATCGGCTTACCGGTGACGTGGGCGATCGAGATCGCCGCCCCGCCCTGGGAGTCGGCGTCGGCTTTCGTCAATACCGCGCCGTCGATCTCCGCGGCGTCGTTGAACTCCTTGGCGCGGTTGGTCGCGTCCTGGCCGGCGACCGCCTCGTCGACGAACAGCGTCATGTCGGGGTCGACGACGCGGTCGATCTTTTCCAGTTGGGCCATCAGGTCGTTGGAGGTGTGGAGCCGACCCGCGGTATCGCCCAACACGACGTCGACGTCGTTGGCTTCGGCGTACTCGACGGCGTCGTAAATGACCGCCGCCGGATCGCCGCCCTGCTGGTGGGTGATGACCTTCCTGTCGAGCGCCTCGGCGTGCTCTTCGATCTGCTCGTTCGCGCCGGCACGATAGGTATCGCCGTTGGCCATCACGGAAGAGTAGCCACGCTCTTCGAGCCACCGCGAGAGCTTCGCGATCGAGGTGGTCTTGCCGACGCCGTTGACGCCGGTGAATACGATGACGATCGGCTTGTCGGCCGCCTCGATGCGGCTCTCGAAGTCGAACTGCCCGACGCTTATGACCTCCCGGAGCGCGTCGCCGATCGCCCGCTCTATGACCTGTTCTCCGGATTCGACCTGCTTTCGCGTGCTACCGACCAGCTGCTCGCGTATCCGCTCGGTAATCTCGCGGGCGACGCCCATCTCGACGTCGCCCTGGAGGAGTTCGAGTTCCAGCGATTCCAGGGGCGCTTCGAGTTCCTCCTCGGTGACGATCGTCCGGCCGGTGGCGGCGAGCGCGGCCTTCTTCGCCAGTCCGGGGCCGTCGCTGCCGTCGTCGGTCCCTGCGGAGCCGGCGGTCGCCCCGGATTCAGTCGCGTCCTCCGCCTCGGTGGTCGCCCCGGATTCGGTCGCGTCCTCCGCCTCGGTGGTCGCCCCGGATTCAGTCGCGTCCTCCGCCTCGGCGGCCGACCCCGTGTCGGCCTCGCCGTCGGGACCCGCGGGTTCCGCGCCGTCGGACTCGGACTCCGTTTCGGCCTCGACGTCGCTTTTGAACTTGCCGAGTTTCTCCTTCAGTCCGTCGAACATCGCCCCTACTCGTCGTCCTGCTGCATCTGCTGTTGCATCTGTTGCATCTGCTGTTGTTGGGCCTGCTGGGCCTTGGCTTCGAGATCCTCGGTCTCCTCTTCGACCGCCTCGATCTCCGATTCGAGCTCGGCGATCCGGTCGTCGAGCGCCTCCTTTTTGCGTTCGAGGGAGTCGACCGCCCCGTCGCTGTCGCGTTCGGCGGCGTAGCCGCCACCGAGCGTGACGATGACCTCGTCGATGTCCTGAATCTCCGCCCGAACGTACGCGTCCCCGCCGAGCGGGACCTGTACCGTCGAGCCGGTCTCGATGGTCTCGATAGCTTCGATGGCCTCGTCGATCTCGCCTTGCTCCTCGCGGACGTTCTGGATCTCCGTCTGGATCGCCTGCTTTTCCTGCTCTAGGGCCTGCATCTGCTCTTGGATCTGTTGCATCGCGCCGCCGCCGCCGCCACCACCGAGGCTCATGCGTCCACCCCGTCGATGGTGATCTGGGTGCGCTTGAGGCTGTGCTGGGAGCCGAAGTTCGTGTAGACGCGCTCCTCGGCCACGTCGGCGTTCGGGGCCTCCACCGTCGTCTCGAACTCCTGTTCGCCGAAGCGGGCGGGATACCGCCCCCGTACCGTAAACTCACTCATACCCCTAATACGTCACGCGAGCCGGAAGTATCTTCCTAAGTGTGAGACGATACCCGCCGCGCGAGCGCCTCGCCTCCGAGCGGCGCAGCGAGGACTCCCCCGACGACGACCGCCATCCCCAAAAACGAGACGTAGGGGGCGACGTCGAGGCCGTAGACGGCGGCGAAAAGCACGCTAAAGGCTAGCCCGATCGCGGTGGCCGCGATCCCGCCCCCGAGCGTTTCCGGCCCACGAACGACCTCGCCGCCGACGATCCCCCACGTCAGCCGGGAGCCGAGCGCTCCGCCCAGCGCGAGCATCGTGTCCGTCGTATAGCCGACTCCGGCGGCGACGAGTGCGGCCCCGAGCGCCAACAGCATCGCTCGCCCCGGCTTCGATCCCCAGCCACAGAGCCGGTAGACGCCGAGGAGATACGCCGTGCCGACCGCCAATCCGGCGGCGACGTCGACGAGATAGTGGACGCCGAGTGCGATCCGCGATACCGGGAGCAGGACACACAGCGCCGTCGCGGCGGCGTATCCCCGCCGACTCCCGACCAGGAGCCCGAGCCCGCCGTAGACGACGACGGCCGAGACCGCATGCCCGCTCGGGAATCCGAACCCCGAGGCTGCACCGATCTCGGCGTACAGCGGGGTGAGCGCCGCCGGAACCGCCTCGGCCCCCGCGGGTTCCGTGGCGCCGGGCGGCCGGGGGAGCCGAAACAGCTCCTTGAGCGCCGTCGTCACGGCGAGCGCGCCGAGCGCGAGCGCCACCGCGAAGGCCGCCCGGGCCCGCGACAGCGACAGCGGCCCCGGGAGTGCGGTCCCGAACCAGTATAGGGCGCCAAGGAGGCCAAAGACGAACCAGACGTCGCCAAACGCGGTGACGAGCGCCGCCAGGACCACGATCGGCTCGGGGAGGCCGGCGGCGGCCTCGACGACGCCGATCCCGCGACTCATCGGCTCTCGAATCGGTCCTTCAGCCGCCCCGGTAGCCCCACGACCGTCAGCGTCGTCCCGACGACGAGCATCAACGCGTACAGCCCGAGCGTCGAGAGCCAGACGACAACCATCGCGAGCACGGCCCACCCGCCGGACAGGAGATAGAAGGCCCCGAGCGTCATCGCGGTGCCGTAAAGCAAGACGAGATACGGTCCCCAACCACGGGCCTTTCCGCGCCGGCTACGCGCCCGTACGTACCGTTTGAGGTCGCGTTCGATCTCCTCGCGGTGGACCGTTCGCTCGTCGATCCGATCCTCGAAGCGGTCCAACTCGTCGTAGAGCGTTTCGAGGTCCTCCCGGAGGTCCTCGGCCGATGCGTCGTCGTCTGGTCGATCACGTGTCATGGTTCCCTCGAGTTGTGTGGTCGGCTGTCGTGTCGCCGCGCCCGCCCGTGGCGCGACGCCCGTGCGCTCGTCGGCCCGCCCGGCCAATACGGCGTTGAGAACGGCCCCCACCAGGAGGATGAGTCCCCCGAAATACAGAAACGTCACGAGCAACAGCACGCCGCCGATGACCCCGTAGGCCTCGTAGCTGCCGGCAACGGTCGCGTAGACCCGGAACCCGGTCTGTAACGCCGTCCAGCCGACGGCGGCGAAGACCGCTCCCGGGAGCGCCTCTCGGACGGGCAAATCGACGCCGGGCAGGAGGTAATACAGCGGCAAGAAGGTCGCACTCAGCCCCGCGAGAAGGACGACTGTTCCGACGATTCCGATCACGCGCGCCCCGCCGGGGAGCGTCCCGGGTTCGAGTCCGACGGTCGCCGCCCCGACGAGGACCGTCGCCGCGACGCCGATCCCGACCGCTCCGAGCACGACCGTCGCGTTCCGGAGCTGCCCGAGCAGCGACCCCGGCCCCGGATCGCCGTAGACCTCCGAGAACGCGATATCGAGGCCGCGAAAGAGCTTCAGCCCCGACCAGAGGAAGACGGCCAGTCCCAGGACGGTCGCCCCGCCGCGTCCGGCCGCCCCCGCCAGCGCGTCGGTGAGCGCCCCGCCGGCCCCCTCGCCGAGCGTCCCGGAAACCTCGACGACCAGCGCCACGACGAGCTCGCTGTCGCCGAACACCGACGTGACGACGAGCGCGAGCAACAACAGCGGAATGAGCGAGATGAACGCGTAGTAGGCCAGCCCGGCGGCGATGAACGTCACCCGGTCGGACTGTGCGCCCGCAGCGACGCCGCGTACAACCGTCACCGTCCGGTCGACGTACCCATTCACGGATCCCGATACGACTGATGGTTACATATAATCGGCGGGAACGGGTGGCGAGCGTTCCGGCGGTCGGGCGTGCGGCGGCGAGCGTTCCGGCGGTCGGGCGTGCGGCGGCGAGCGTTCCGGCGGTCGGGCGTGCGGCGGCGAGCGTTCCGACACCCGGCGACGGACTCACCGTACCGCCTCGCGGATCGCGGTGACGTCGGCGTCGGTCTTGAACGTCGTCCCACCGTAGTGGGTCCTGGAAGCCTCGTATCCCGCCGCCTCGAGCAGTTCGAGGAAGTCGTCCATCGCGATGTTCGGCTCGCCCCACCGTTTATACAGTCGGTGCTGGTCGTAGTGGGTCGGGTGGTGGAGTTCGTCGGCGACCGTCCCGAGGAGGTCGCGGGCTGTCGAGGCGGTTCCGAACGGTTTCGGGACCGCCGCCGCGACGCGTTCGACGAAGTCGGCGTCGTGGGCAGGGCCGAGCCAGACGGGGCCGGCCGTCCACGTCGATTGGCCGCACTCCGGACACTCCGCGGTCGGGTCGGCGACGAGCGTCCGCTCGTGTTCGCGCCATAGACACCGCTGGCAGTGATCGATATATCCCAACTCCTCGATCCGGCCGTCGGCGGCCCGCGCCCCGCCGTCGAGGCGGAGATACGTCCGGACGTAGTGACTCGAGACGTGGCTCAACACGGGCGTCGCGGCGATATCGTAACGCGCCGCGGTTCGGACGAGCGCCGACAGCAACACCCGAAGCCCCATCTCGGCGTGGAACTCGGTGTTCCGCGGCACCGCGCCGTAGCTCCGGACCCCGCTTTCGAAGTGGGCACCACACAGCGGCGCGGTGTCGGTCGCCGTCACGCAGACGTACTCGCGGGCGCTGCGGAACGCCGCATCGGCGAAGGGGATCGGCGTCCCAAAGGGGTCGAGGTCGACGACGTCGTGGGTGTGTTCGTGCATATGGGCGTTGACGTTCCGGTGGTGGATCTCGCCCGCCAGGCCGTTCCGAGCGAGGTTCGATCGGGCGAGCTCGACTGCGTCGGTATCGACGTCACAGCCGGTCACCGCATAGCCCGTCTCGGCGGCCCGGACTGCCCTGATCCCGCTCGCGGTCATCGCGTCGAGATAGGAGCTACAGTCGTCGACGGTTCGGAGGACGGCAACCGTGATGTCGCGGTTCAACTCCTGAACGGGGTTATAAAAAACGCCGCTCCCGGCCCCCTCGCTCGCGCCGTGTCGCTCCTCGGGCACCTCGACCGTGACGGCTCCCTCCGTGACCTCCATACGGTCCCCTTCAAAAGCGGGGGCGAAAAGACATACGCTTGCGGGACGGCCCCCGAGGGATCCGTCGCACCAACGCCGCCGCCCGACGGCATGACCGTCGCCGGCCCTCCGGGCGACGGCCCCCGGATTAGGCGATGTTCTCGGCGATGCCGGCCGCGACGGGGATCCGGGGGTCCCCGCCCTGGTAGGTTCGGACCAACAGGTAGACCCAGAGAACGAACCCACCGATCCCGATGACCGCGCTGACGAGTCCCAGAACCATCGACAGCAACCCGAGTGCCACGTTACCACCCGTTCCAAGCGGGGACAGCGCGAGCGAGAGCGCGCCCTGGACGAAACTGAGCGCCACCGACACCACGAACAGGCCGCCGAACACGACGACGCTCTGGGCGGCGTGAAACCGGACGGTCCTGTTGTCCGATTCGACGACATACATCACGATGCCCGTGATCCACCCCAACACGTACGCGAGGGCCGCTGCGACGTTCTCGTCGAGGCCAGTCTGGGTCCCCTGGCTCGACCGCTGGCCGGAATCGGACTGGCTGGTAGTGGTCGCCATTGAAGCTCTACCGTAGCCTTCCCCCGCACGGCGTATAAAACCCATATAAATTTATTACATACTGGGAAATATATTCCGACTTATATCGTTCCGGAGGAAATGTACCCCATGAAACGAAGGACCGTCCTCACGACGGGTGCCGTCTCGGGGGTGGGGTTCCTCGCTGGATGCTCCGATGGCGACGAGAAAGCGTCCGATGGGACCCGGACCCGGTGCCGGACGACGAAACTCGCCACGAGGAGGGGGCCCGGTTGGAAATGAATGATGACGGCGAACCTGGGCAGGAAGGCTTCTGGCTTCCACAGGACGATCTCATCCCAGGCGCAGTCGAAGAGGGGTGGGTGCTGTTCGAGACGGCTACGGACATGACAGCCGAGCACGTCGAGATCAGACTACAACGGAACGACCTCCGCGCGACGTGGGAGTGATTGGCGCTCGCCGACGAGGGCGTCCTTGGCGCTCGCCGACGGGGGCGTCCTGCGACCCGTGGCCGGTCTCGTCCCGACGGGACCCCCGAGACGTACACAGACACAAATGACAGCAAACACATACGACATCACCGGCGTGGAGCTATCGGACGACAGGTACACAGTCGAGCAGAGCCTGGTCAGAAACAAGTACGCAGCGTACGATGCCGACGGCGAGACCGTTCTCAACGGCAAACAGAAACTGTTCAAGGCGAAAGAGGAGTTTCCGTTCACCGACGCCGACGGCAACGACGTGTTCACGGTGAAGGCGAGCAGCATCATCGATATCGCCGGCGACTACGTGCTCACCGATAGCCGGACGGGGGCGGACCTCGTCGTTTTGGACAACGACTTCTCGGTGTTTCAGGACACCTGGACAATCAGGGACGCCGACGACCGTACCGTGCTGGCCGAGATCACCTCCCGTGGAGCCCTCGTAACGATGGCTCGCAACTACCTTCCCTTCGGCGAGTGGATCCCACACGAATACGAGATCACGGACCGGGCGGGCAACCACGTCGGCTCGATCGAGGGGCAACTGTCCCTGCGAGACCGCTACGAGATCACGATCGACGACGCCACCAACGTACCCAAAGGGGCGACACTGGCCGCCGCGATGGTCATCGACGCGATTCAGGGGCACTGACGGAGGCTGTCCAGTAGCCGGCGGTGGCGTCCGTCGGGCGACCCGAGAGCGGGGCGACGTCCGACACGCAAAAAACGCCGGGGAGCGTCACGGGGTTCGAAACGACGTATGCGTCGACCCAGGTCGGTCACCCCTCGATGTGCCGTCTCGATGTGCCGTCTCAATGTTCGCCGTATCGATCCAGATCGTACAGTTCGCCGAACTTCCTCTCGGCGTACTCGAGGAAGTACTCCGCGGTGAGCGGTTCGCCCGTCGCGCGCTCGATCAGCTCATCGGTTCTGTAGCGACAGCCGTGTTCGTGGACGTTCTCGGCGAGCCACTCGTGGAGCGCGCCGAACTCCCCGGTCGCGATCCGCTCGTCCAGCCCGTCGATCTCGGCTTCGGCGGCCGCATACAGCTGGGCGGCGAGGACGCTCCCGAGTGAGTACGTCGCGAAGTAGCCGAAGGAGCCGTGGCTCCAGTGGATGTCCTGCAGACAGCCTTCCGCGTCGGTATCGGGCCGGACCCCGAGGTACTCCTCCATCCGATCGTTCCAGACCGCCGGGACCTCCGCGACGTCGAGATCGCCGGCGACGAGGTCGCGTTCGATCTCGAAGCGCAACACGATGTGGAGGTGATAGGTCAACTCGTCCGCCTCGACTCTGATGAGGTTGTCGTCGTACACCCGGTTTGCGGCCTCGTAGGCCTGCCGGGGGGTGAGGTCGGTGCCGTGGTGATCGTCGAAGCGGTCGACGAACAGCTTCCAGAACGGCTCCGAGCGGCCGACGTGGTTCTCGAAGAGCCGCGATTGGGACTCATGGACTGTCAGTCCGCGGTGTTCGCCGAGGGGGGAGCCGTACTCGCCCCGCGGCAGCCCGAGGGTATAGTTCGCGTGGCCGAACTCGTGGATCGTCGAGGCCAGCGAATCGAACGGCTCGGCCTCGTCGAACCGCGTGGTGACGCGGGCGTCGAACTGCGTCCCCGTCGAAAAGGGGTGTGGGGCGGTATCGAGGCGGCCGCGTTCGAAGTCGTAGCCGAGCGTCTCGAGGGCCTCTCGGGTCAGTTCGAGCTGGTCGGCCTCGGGGAACGTCCCCGCCAGCGCGTACGGCTCCGCGGCGCTGTCGCCGATCGCCTCGATCAGCGGGACCAGCCCCGCCCGGAGTTCTTCGAGCACGTCTTCGGCGGTCGAGAGGTCCAGATGGGGCTCGTAGTCCGCAAAGAGCGTCGCGTAGGGGTCCGCATCGGGATCGACGTGGTCGGCGTAGCGTCGTTTGAGGTCGAGAAGCCGATCGAGCGTCGGCGCGAAGGCCTCGAAGTCGTCCGATTCCTTGGCCTCTTGCCAGATCGGATGCGCCTCCGAGGTCGCCGTCGATATCTCCTCGACGAGGTCGGTCGGTACCCGCACGTTCCGTTCGTGTTCGCGACGTATCTCACGGACGACGGCCGCCTCCTCGTCGGCGAGGTCGGCCCCTTCGAGCGCGTCGAGTGCCTCCGCGGTCTCCTCGCCGACGAGGACGTCGTGTGCGACCGCCGAGACCGCCCCGCGTTGCTTCGAGCGGGCCGGCGTGCCCCCCTCCGGCATCATCACCTCTTGGTCCCAACTCAACACCGCGTTCGCGTCGCCCAGGTACGTCGCCCGGCCATACCGTTCTACGAGGTCGTCGTAGGCCTCCGAGCCGGAACCGTCGGCCGCCTCCGGATCGGAGCCGTCTGTACTCGCCATAGGCCGTCTCAGGGGCGCGCCGGACAAGAAGCCACGGATCGGGGTGGTCGGACGCCGTCGCGAACGGTGGGCTGCCGCCTTTCGAGCGTCGTCGCGAATCGCTCGTACTGGGTACGGTCAGCATATGCGTGTGGGTACGGTCAGCATATGCGTGTGATGCGTCCCCGCATCCGGACGCCCCCGACGTCCGCTCGGCCTTTCGGTACTACCGGAGCCGACAGTATCACGCGACGCGGTCCATCAGGGTATTTATACGCGTTCGGGCCCGAATCGCCGATATGGATATTCTGCCGGACACGAGCGCGGTCATCGACGGCCGTGTGTCGGCGCGCGTCGAGGCCGACGAACTCGACACGGTCTACGTCCCCGAGGCGGTCGTCGGCGAGTTGGAGGCCCAGGCCAACGACGGCCGCGACAGCGGGTGGGCCGGGCTGGAGGAACTCCAGCGGCTCGCCGAACTGGCCGAGGACGGGCGTCTCGAACTCGAGTACGTCGGCCGTCGCCCCGACGCCATCGAGAAGCGTGACGCCGGGGAGGGCGAGATCGACGCGCTGATCCGTGATCTCGCCGAGCGCCACGACGCGACGCTTTTCACGAGCGATATCGTCCAAAGCGAGGTGGCGAAGGCAAAGGGGGTCGCCGTCGAGTACATCGAACCGGAGGTCGAAGAGGAGCCCGACCTCGCCGTCGAGGAGTACCTCGACGAGGGGACGATGTCGGTCCACCTCAAGACCGGCGTCCGGCCGATGGCCAAACGCGGCACGATCGGCGAGATGGCTTACGAGCCGATCGACGAGGGCGTCCTGACCGAGGAGGAGATGCGTGCGATCGCCGACAACGTCATCAACACCGCCCGTGCCGTCAGCGACGGGTTCGTCGAACTCTCCGGAACGGGGATGACGATCGTCCAGATCCGCGATATGCGGATCGCCGTCGCCGAGCCGCCCTTCGCCGACGGGATCGAGGTGACCGCCGTCCGACCGATCGTCAAGACCGAACTCGACGACTACGAGAAGGCCGACGAACTCCGCGATCGGTTCACCGAGAGACAGCGCGGTGTCCTCATTTCGGGGGCCCCGGGCGCGGGAAAATCGACGTTTGCCCAGGCCGTCGCGGAGTTCATCGACGACGCCGGCTACTCCGTCAAGACGATGGAGAAACCCCGGGACCTCCAGGTCGGCCCCGAGATCACCCAGTACACCGAACTGGACGGTTCGATGGCCAACACCGCCGACTCGCTTCTCATGGTCCGACCCGATTACACCATCTACGACGAGGTCAGAAAGACCTCGGACTTCGAGACGTTCGCCGACATGCGGATGGCCGGCGTCGGCATGATCGGCGTCGTCCACGCGACGCGGGCCATCGACGCCCTCCAGCGGCTCGTCGGCCGCGTCGAGTTGGGAATGATCCCCCAGGTCGCCGATACCGTCGTCTACATCGAGGCCGGCGAGGTCCACACCGTCTACGACGTGACGACCGAGGTGAAGGTACCCCACGGCCTCGTCGAGGAGGACCTCGCCCGCCCGGTCATCGTCATCGAGGACTTCGAGACGGGCACACCGGCCTACGAGATCTATACGTTCAACCGCCAGGTCGTCACCGTCCCCCTCGACGGTGCGGAGGCGGCCGCCGAGACCGGCGTCGAACGGGTCGCAAAACAGGAGATCGAACGCGAGATCCGCTCCGTCGCTCACGGCCACGTCGACGTGGAACTGAAGGGATCGAACACCGCGATCGTCTGGGTCGAGGAGGACGACATCTCCTACGTCATCGGCAAGGGTGGCGGCCGGATCAGCGGGATCGAGGACCGACTCGGCATCGACATCGACGTGCGGAGCCTCTCGGAGCGACCCGACGCCAACGCGGGCGGCTCCG
This sequence comes from Natronomonas salinimetallica, assembly GCF_013839515.1. GTDB lineage: Archaea > Halobacteriota > Halobacteria > Halobacteriales > Haloarculaceae > Natronomonas. Next base: position 171,044 of record NZ_JACDNQ010000003.1, read on the forward strand.
GTGGCGCATCGGGCGGCTCCGGTGGCGCATCGGGCGGGTCCACGGTGACGGCGGGTGAGATCGTCACTCCCGAAATAACGAACCGCCACGTCGTCATCCCGCTCGGGGATCACCACGGCGAGACCGTCGAAATCCGCGCCGACGACGAGTATCTTTTCACCGCGACGGTCTCCCGCGGCGGCGAGATCCAGGTCTCGCGCGGCTCGGCCATCGCCGAGGAACTCGAGGACGCGATCGACCACGGGCGGACGATCTCGGTCGTCCCCCAGTAGGCAACCGTCGGTCCCCGCCCTCACGGGGGACGGACCGTCGCCGTCGGTCCCACCGAGCGCCGGATCGGATCGGCTTGGTGCTCGCCGAACACCCGTCACACCAATCCGTGTCAATACTGCAGCGCCGCCTCGAGCTTCTCGATCGGGTGCGGTGGCTTGCCGTCGGTCCGATCGGTGCCCGCGAGCTGTGAACGACAGGACGTGCCGGGCGCTGTGACCTCCGTACCGGGGGACTCCTCGACCGCATCGAACAGCATTCGACCGATCGCCTGGCTCATCGAGTAGTGTTCGGCCTCGTAGCCGAAGGAGCCGGCCATCCCACAGCAGGTGGTGTCGAGGACGTCCACGTCGTAGCCCGCCCGCCGGAGCACGCCGACCGCGTGGTGATCCCGGCTCGACGCCGTCTGGTGGCAGTGGCCGTGATAGGAGATCGTCTCGTCGGTTTCGGTCGAGAGCCGTTCGTCCAGCCGGAACGTGTCGATGTACTGCATCACGCTGTAGGCGTTTTCTGCGACCACCTCGACGTCGGGGCCGGAGAGCAGATCGAGGTAGTCGTTTTGGTACATCACCGAATCGGAGGGCTCGACGCTGACGACGTCCCAGCCGGCCTCGACGCGTGGGGCCAAGGCGTCGACGTTCGCCCGCGCCGTCGCTCGCGATTTGTCCAGGAGGCTCTTCGAGTGTGCCGGGCGGCCGCTGTCGGTCACGTCGTCCGGAACCTCGACGTGGACGCCGGCGGCCTCGAGCGCCCGGACCGCGGCCTTGCCGACCTCGGGTTGGGTGTAGTTCGTGTAGGGGTCGGCGATGACGAGCGCCTTCCGGTCGGCTTCGCTCTCGGAGACCGCCGGGGTACGGGAGCGGTCCCACTTTGTAAGCGTCTTTCGCGTGAACGTCGGCAGGTCGCGCTCGCGGGCGATCCCGAGTACTTTCTCCATTAGGAGCCCCGTTCCCGGCAGCTTCGCAGCGGCGTTCGAGACCGGTGCGAACGCGCTGCCGAGTCCATACAGCGTCTCGACGTTCGCAAAGAGCTTATCGCGGAAGGGGATCCCCTCGCGCTGGTGGTACTCGTGTTTGACCTCGGTCTTCAGCTTCGCCATATCGACGCCGCTCGGGCAGTCGCGCTTGCAGCCCTTACAGCCGATACAGAGGTCCATCACTTCGTGGATGAACTCCTCGGAGAAAACGTCCTCCGGGAGGTCGCCGCTCATCGCCCGGCGGAGCATGTTCGCCCGGCCGCGGGTCGATGTTATCTCCTCGTTCTGTGTCGCCCGGTAGGTCGGACACATGATCGACCCGGTCGTGTCTTGGTGGCCCGTACAGCCCGCACAGCCGTGACAGAGCTCTGCCATCCCCTGGAATCCGTTCTCGTTGTCCCAGTTCATCTCGGGCGAAAAGCCGGCGTCGAACTCGTAGTCGGCGTCGTATCGGAGGTTCTCGGTGGGATCGAAATCGCCGCTCACGTTGCCGGGGTTCAAAAGCCCCTGCGGATCGAAGGCGGCCTTTAGCTCTCCGAAAGAGGCCCAGATATCCTCGCCGTAGAGCTTCTTGTTCCAGGTCGTTCGCGCCCGCCCGTCGCCGTGTTCGCCCGAGACGGAGCCGCCGTACTCGATGACTAGGTCGGTGATCGCATCGGAGATCTCGAGCATCCGGTCGACGCCGTCGTCGGCCTTGAGGTTCAACAGCGGTCGGATGTGCAGGACGCCCGGCCCCGCGTGGGCGTAGTAGGAGGCGAAGGTGTCGTACTCGTCGAACAGCTCCTGGATGTCGGCGACGTACTCGGGGAGGTTCTCCGCCGGGACGGCGGTGTCCTCGACGAACGGCCAGTGTTTCTCGTCGCCGGTTCGCGACAGCAGGATCGGGAGACCGGCCTTGCGCATCTTCCAGAACTTCGCCTGCCGGTCGTCGTCGTATGCCTCGAGGGCGTCGACGGCCTGGATCTCGCCGTCGGTGCGCGTCCCGTCAGCGGCGGGCTCTCCAGTCGCCTCGTATCCCGGAAGCCGATCGGCCAGCAGGTCCGCGACCTTCCGTTTGCCCTCCTCGATCGAGTCGGCGTAGAACTCGACTAAAAGCGTCGAGTCGGTCCCCTCGGGAAGCGTTCCGACCAGCTTCGAGAACTCCGGGGTATCGCGGGCGAGGTCGAGGAGGACATCGTCCATCACCTCGACGGCCGCCGGGTCGTGTTCGAGGATGGGGGCGACGTCGCGCATCGCGGAGATGACGTCGTCGTAGGTGAGCAACACCACGGACGTCTCCTCGGGGACCGGCTCGAGCGAGACGGTCGCCTCGGTGACGATCCCGAGCGTCCCCTCGCTGCCGGCCAGGAGGCGGCCGACGTTGACTTCCCCGCGGGCCTCGACGTCCTCGAGCAGCTTGTCGAAGTTGTAGCCGGAGACGTTACGCGTCAGGTCGGGGTAGCGCTCTTCGATCCCCTCGGTTCGATTCCGGAGGACGTCCGAAACGACGGCGTAGACGCGTTCTACGATTCCCGCGTCCCCGTCAACCGCCGCGGCGCGTTCGTGGAGCTCTTCGACGTCCATCCAGCCGAACGTCGTCACCGTCCCGTCCGCGAGGACGACCTCGACCTCCTCGAGGTAGCCGTCGGCCTTCTCGTATTTCAACGAGTGTGCGCCGGTCGTGTTGTTGCCGATACAGCCACCGAGTACGCTTTTATCGCCCCAGGCGGGATCGGGAGCGTACTTGAGACCGTGCTCTTCGAGGTGGTTGTTGAGCCGTGCGAGCGTGATCCCCGGCTGGGCGGTGACCGTCCCAGTCTCGGGGTCGACGTCGACCACGGCGTCGAGTTCCTTCTTGAAATCGAGGACGACCGCCTCGTTGACGGTTTGGCCGGCGAGGCTCGTCCCGCCGCCGCGGGGGAGTACCGGGATCGAGTGCTCCGCGCAGTACCCCATGACGGCCTGGACGTCGGCCACGGAGACGGGGACGACGACACCGATCGGCAACTGGTGGTAGGCGCTCGCGTCCGTCGCATAGAGGTTCCGGCTGTAGCTGTCGAACCGAACTTCGCCCTCGACGAGCGCCTCCAAGTCGGCGACGAGCTCCGGCTCTTCGACGTCGGAGCTCCTGTGATCGTAGTTGCTCCGTGAGTCCGCCGCTGGATCCGCCGGCGGTTCCGAATCCGATTGTGTGGTCTTGCTCATGAATATCCGGCTACGGGTAGTATGAACTACCGTTAGTTAATACTGCTGCCGCAATTCGGGCTATACAGGCGCAAAGACCGTGATAAACCGCGGTCCCGCGGCCGCTCCCGGTCCGCCTCGACCCCCCCGAGGTCGCCTACCCCCGCTTTCGATACCAGACTCGCTCCCCGATCGGCGATCCCCCGTCTGTCTCCACACGGCCGAGAAATAGCTCGTAGACGGCGAACGTCACGACGAGGTCGACCGTCTCCCCGTCTTCTTTCCGATCATGTTCGCCTCCGGCGGTCCGGACCGTGACGACGCGGTGGCCATCGCGTTCGCCAACGGACTCGACGACGCCGCTCGACCACCGGCCGATATCGTGTGTCGGCTTCCGGGCGTGGAGTCGGTCGTGGTTCATACGGATCGCTCACAGGAACTCCTTGACTTCGGAGTACCACATGTCGTGGTGATCCACGGCGTCGATCCGACGGGCGACCTTCGCCGCGACGACGTGCCAACAGAGCTGCGTGGGATCGTCTGGATCGAGGTTGTAACGGCTGTCCTCACAGCTGCAGGTATCGTTCTCGACGACGTACTCCTCGGAGTGGCCGACGACGACGGTGAAATCCCGATACCCCTTCACCCGCCGCTCGCCGACGGCTTCGATGGCGGTCACGCCGCGGTCGCCGTGCGTGTCGATGATTCCGTCGGCGGCCTCGCTCGTCAGTTCGTCCGCCGCCTCGAGCAGCCGCTCCCACTCCTCGACTGCGTTCACGTGGTGATCTTCCGGAGCCGAGGGCAAAACAGGTTCGGTCGACCGGCCCCCGCTATCGGTGGCGCTCCACAAACGACCACCCACATTTATAAACCTTAAATACGTGTTTTAAGTCGAGTCATGCAGGACCCAAAGGAGACTATCAATATCGAGAACGTCGTCGCCTCGACGGGTATCGGTCAGGAGCTCGATCTACAGAGCGTCGCGATGGACCTCGAAGGCGCGGACTACGACCCCGAGCAGTTCCCCGGCCTCGTCTATCGGACCCAAGACCCGAAATCGGCCGCACTCATCTTCCGCTCCGGCAAGATCGTCTGTACCGGCGCGAAATCCACCGACGACGTTCACGAGTCGCTGCGTATCGTCTTCGATAAGCTTCGCGACCTGGAGATTCAGGTCGACGAGGACCCCGAAATTGTCGTCCAGAACATCGTCACGAGCGCCGATTTGGGTCGCAATCTCAACCTCAACGCCATCGCGATCGGTCTCGGGCTTGAGAACATCGAGTACGAACCCGAGCAGTTCCCCGGCCTCGTCTACCGGCTCGACGATCCCGACGTCGTCGCGCTGTTGTTCGGCTCCGGAAAGCTCGTCATCACCGGGGGCAAAGAGCCGGACGACGCCAGAAAGGCCGTCGACAAAATCGTCTCACGGCTCGAGGAACTCGGTCTGCTCGAGGGCTGATCGGGACGGGTATCGGTCGCAGTCGAACCGGTCGCAGTCGAACCGGTCGCAGTCGAACCGGTCGCAGTCGAACCAACCGGGTACTATTCCCCCGACCAACCGATGCGCGACACCTCTCTATATAAAAGCCGTCGGTCCCCTGTCGTATCCTTCCCGGACGCGTCCCTCGGTTGTCCGGAGAATGGGCCGAACCGCCCACCGTCCGCTTTCGTTCCCCCCAGCGAGTCGGGCGGGTACGGCGGGACGGGAGACAGCGTCGGGGGACCACTCGTCCGATTCCCAGGCCCCGTCGTTCGAGCTCAGGGCACTAGCCGCTCGATCTCGGTCACCAGGATATCGCTCGCCCCCGCCGACTGTAACTCGGGGATCACCTCGAAGACCTCCCGTTCGTCGACGACGACGTGGACGGCGAGACCGTTTTCGCCGGCGACGTCCATCACCGTCGGCCCGCCCATCCCCGGAATCCGCTCTTTGACCTCGTCGAGGGCGTCCTCGGGGACGTTCATCATCACGTAGCGCTTGCCCTCGGCGTCGAGCACCGACCGGAAGGCGGTCCGAATCTGTGTGATCTTCGGATCGTCGGCGACCGCCGGATCGGCGAACAGCCGGACCGAGGACTCGAGCACCTCGTCGACGATCGAGAGGCGATTCATCCGCAGTGTCGTCCCCGTTGACGTGATGTCGACGATCGCGTCGGCGATGTCGACGTGCGGCGTCAGTTCGGTCGCCCCGGAGACCTCGACGATGTCGGGGTTGACGCCGATCCCCTCGAAGTAGTCCCGGGTGATCGTCGGAAACTCGGTGGCGACGGTGCCGCCCGAGAGCTCCTCCGGCGAGGCGACGCCGCCGTCCTCCGGCGAGGCGAGGACGAGCCGGCAGGAGCCGAATCCGAGATCGAGCAGATCCACGAGGTCGGCCCCGGACTCGCGGGCCTGATCGAGGCCGGTGATCCCGAGCGTCGCCGCCCCGTCGGAGACGTACTCGGGGATGTCGGCCGCGCGGGCGAAGAGCACCGAGACGTCGGGGTCGACGGTGTCCGCGTAGAGCTTCCGGTCGGCACCGTCCTGTACGTGGAGGCCGGCGCGTTCGAGCAGTTCGAGCGCCGGCTCGTGGAGACGCCCCTTGTTGGGTACGGCGATGCGCATACCCCACGGTTGTGGGGGGCGGGTCTTTTCGTTATCGGAGCCGCCGTCCCGGCCGTGGATGCGTTCGCCGCCGGGGCTCTCCGGCTACCAGTCCTTGCAGTCCGGACAGACGAACCGCCCGTCGTCCCGCCAGCGCCGTTCGACGGTGGCCCCACAGTCGGCACAGTCGACACCGTCGGGTGTCCACCCGTACGCCGAGGGAGTCGGCTCCGGTTCGGATTCGTTCGCGTCGGGTTCGGATTCGTTCGCGTCGGGGTCGTTCGCGTCGGGTTCGGATTCGTTCGCGTCGGGGTCGTTCGCGTCGGGTTCGGATTCGTTCGCGTCGGGGTCGTTCGCGTCGGGTTCGGGGTCGGCGACGAAATCGTCCAGCGAGGCGTTGCCCATACTGGATTCAGGCGATCCGTCCACTTGAACGGTGAGGCTCCGGCTGCTGCGGCGGGACCGAGAGCGGCTACGGCGGGACCGAGAGCGGTCTCTGATCTGCCGTCCGTGACCGTTCGACACGAGACGGACACACACAAGTAGGTGCGCTTCGACGGTCCAGTATGGTCGAGATTCAGACCGGATTCGAGCAGAATACGATCGGAGCGATCGAGCAGTTCGCCGAGATCGCGAGCGTCGACCCGCTCGTCGGCGCGATGTTGCTCAGTGGGGCCATTCTCACTGGCTTTGCGGTCGCCGTCTTCGGCGTCGCGACGCTCGGGGCCGTCGCCGCGTCGATCAAACGCGGTCTGTCCGGGGCCGAAGAACCGAACCAGCCAGCCTGACCGCCTCGTCGAGGTCCGGCCCCAACGGCGACCCGGCGACGAAGCTGTCGGCGTGTTCCAAGACGCCGTCGATACGCCCTTCGACGTCCTCCGGCGTCCCGGCGATACAGAATGCGTCGATCATTTTTCCGGTTACGGCGTCGAACGCCGCCTCGAACCCGCCCGCCGAGATGTGTTCGCCGATCGTCTCCGCCGTTTCTCGGTCGATGTCGTGTCGATCCAATACCGGCGGGGCCGCCCCGGCGGCGATGAACGCGACCGGCGGGCGAGCGGCCTCGCGGGCAGCCTCGGCGTCGCTCGACACCGAGACCGACGCGTAGGCGGCGAAGTCGAACCCGCCGCGTTCCTCGGGACGCTCTCCGAGCCCTTTTTCGACCTGCTCGGCCGCCCACGCCATGTCCTTCGGGTGGGAACCGTTGAACAGCAGCCCGTCGGCGTGTTTCGCCGACATCCGGATCATGTGTGGTCCCTGCCCGCCGACGTAGACCGGGATCGTCTCGCTCGGAACCCCGAAGTTGAGCCCGGCGTCCGCCGCCTCGAACGTGCCGTCGTGGTCGACGCGCTCGCCGGCGAAGAGGTCCTGTGCGACCTTGAACGTCTCGAGAACGCGCCGCAACGCCCGGTCGTGCTCGAAGCCGAGGTTTTCGATCGTGGAGCGGTCACCGGGGCCGATCCCGAAGATCGCACGGCCGTCGGAGGCCTCATCGAGGGAGGCGACCCGCGAGGCGAGCGTGACGGGGTGGGTCTCGTAGGGGTTCGCGATGCCCGGCCCGAGCCGGACGTCGTCGGTACGGGTCGCGATCCGATCCAGAGCGACGAAGGGATCGCGGTTGTTGTAGTGACAGGAGCTGAACACGGCGTCGAATCCGTTCGATTCGGCGTGTTCGCCCAACTCGGCGATGCGACTGACGGGCCGTTCGGGGGTGAGTTCGATACCTATCATTGGTGCAGTCGGCCGCTCGTCGGTTCGTCCGCGCTGTGGCGTCGTCGGGAGTCGTCGTCGGGAGCCGTCGTCGTCGGGAGCCGTCGGCGTACCTCATCCGTCGAAGGCCCACTCCTCGAGCGCCTCGCGGACGACGTCGTCCTCCTCGCGGCGGAAGAGGTCGTCGCTGCCGGCGTGGTCGCCGAACGCCCAGCCCCGGACGACGACGGCGGGCGTTCCGCCACCGCCCTCCCCGGCGACGAGATTCGCCGTCGCGGCGAGTTCGTCGACGACCGCCTGGACGGTGACGCCCAGCTCTCGGCCGTCGCGGTCCGACTCCCCGCGCCAATCACGGGCGGCGGGCAGGCTGGCCCAGCCGATGGCGACGCCGCGTTGGCCGTACCGGAAGGGTCGGCCGGACGTGTCGGTGACGACGACGGGTACGTCGAGCGTCTCCGAGAGGTGCTCGGCCGAGGCGCTCGGATCCTCGGGCAACAGGAGGAGGTCCGCGCCGGGAACGTTCGAGCGGTCGATGCCCGCGTTGACCGTGATGTGGCCGAAGCGGGTGGCCGCGAGCAAGAACGGGGCCTCGGTGAGAAGCGCCTTGCTCTCTTCTATGACCGCCTGGGCAAAGCGGGGGTCCTTCGGGTCGCCGGTCACCGATTCGAGTCGGGCGGCGATCGCTTCGGCCCGTCCGCTGGGGGGAAACGCCGAGAGGTCCGCTTTCCGTCCTTCCGCCTTCGAGACGACGGTGCTCGCGACACAGAGTACGTCGCCCTCCTCGAAGTCGACTCGCTCGCCGACGAGCGCGGCGAGGTCGTCGCCCGCCCTGATCTCCGGCAGCCCCGCAACCGCGAACGTCTCCATACACGCCGGGAGGGTCGGGACGAACAAAAAGGGGCGCGATACCGGAGATACACCGCCTCCGGGGCCCTGGCTCGGGGACGGCCGCCCTCGGGATTTATGTCTCGGAGGGGACATCCCCCGATATGTCCGGCCCTCTCGAGGATTCCGCCGCCGAAATCGCCGCCGCCGTCCGGGACGGCCGCCGGTCGCCGTCCGATCCCGTCGAGGTATCGCTCGGACGCATCGACGCGACGGACGAACTGAACAGCTTCGTTACGGTCGTCGACGAGGCGGCCCGCGACCGCGCCGAGGACATCGCCCGCGGTGGGAATCCCGGTCCGCTCGCCGGGGTGCCGGTGGCGATCAAGGACCTCCGGACCCGGAAGGCGGGCGTCCCGAACACGCTCGGCATCGCGGCGCTCGCCGACAACGTCGCCCGGACGGATTCGATCGGCGTCGAACGCCTGGAGGCCGCCGGCGCGGTCGTCGTCGGGACGACCAACACGCCGGCGATGGCACACACGATCAAGACGGAGAACCGCCTCGTCGGCGCGACGCCGACGCCGTTCGATACCGAACGGTCCGCGGGCGGCTCCTCGGGCGGTTCGGCCGCGGCGTTGGCCGCCGGATCGGTCAGACTCGCCACCGGCTCCGACATCGGTGGCTCGCTTCGGGTGCCAGCCTCCTGTTGTAGCGTGATCGGCCTCAAGCCGACGCTCGGGGTCGTCCCCGAACGCACCGCGATGGACGGCTTCTGTGCGCAGACACCGACGTTCGTCGGCGGTCCGATGGCCCGTAGCGCGACGGAGACGGCGCTGTTGCTCGATGTCCTCGCCGGCTACGACGGCCGCGACCCGCTGTCGGTTCCGCTCTCCGATCCCGAGTACGTCGCGGCAACCGAGCGATCGACCGAGACGCTCTCGGTCGCCTACAGCCCGGATCTCGACCTCCAGCCGGTCGCCCCGGCCGTCCGGAGGGTCGTCGGGGAGGCGGTCGAAGACCTCGCGTCGGCCGGCGTGGCCGTCGAGTCGGCCGACGTCGACCTGCCTCCCTACGAGGAACTCTCGACGGCCTACGTCACCCAGGTCGGGGCCTTCTTCGGCGCGTTCGCCGAGCAGATCGAGGCCGAGTACGGGATCGACTTCGGGACCGCCGACGTCGCGGACACCGTCCGATCGACGATCGCGCTCGCCGACGGCGTCGAGACGGTCGACGAACGGCTGCGGAACGTTCCCCGAACCGCCGCCTACCGGGCAATCGAGTCGGCGCTCTCGGGCCACGATGCCCTCGTGACGCCGACGCTTTCGGTCCCGCCATACGGCAAACACCTCGCCGACGGCTACCCGACCGAGATCGACGGCGAGTCCGTACTGGGCGTGCCGACCGACGCGATGTTGACGTGGGTGTTCAACGTGACCGGCCACCCTGCGGCGTCGGTCCCCGCCGGCTTCACCGACACCGGTCTCCCCGTCGGCCTGCAGGTCGTCGGCCGCCGCTACGCCGAGACCGACGTGTTGGCGGTCGCGGCCGCGCTCGAACGGGTACGGCCGTGGGCGGACGCGTACCCGGAACTGTAACTCGGAACTCACCTACGTATCTTACGTCCCGGAACTCACCCACGCATACAGCCCGATACCCCGCGCGCTCGGACTCCGGGGCGGAGCGCCCTCCCGAGCACGGCAAGAGATATCACCGTCGAATAGACAACTGTCGGCCATGGGCGTGAACAACGATACGCGGACGGATCCCACCGCCGACGGGCCGATACTGTATCTGGAGTCGGGAGAACTCGATCCCACGGAAGCGTTCTGTACTGACGTTTTTGACGAGGCAAAGCAGGGCGAATACCGGGTGATACAGCTAACGGCGTCCCAGTCGCTCGAATCGATCAGCGACGAACTGAACGCCCGACTCGACCACATCGACGATCCCTCGGAGGCGGCCGTCATCATAACGACGCCGCAGGACGGCGAGGCGACGACCACACGGGTCGGTGAGGACACGCCGCTGTACGGATTTCGGGTGGATCCGCGTGACCTAACGGGGATCTCCATCGCGTTCTCCCGGGTCATCGAAAAGTGGGAGCACGCCGAGGGCTCCGTCAAGATCTGCCTTCGGGATATCGAATCGCTGTTGCCGTACCACGACAGGGACCTGCTATACCGCTTTCTGAACACCGTGTTGGCGACCCTCCAGGGGGCGGGGGCCGACGTCCACATGCATTTACGCCCCGCCGCGACGGACGAACGGACGTTACGGATGTTTTCGTCCCTGTTCGATCGGGTCATCGACGCGGAGGAGTCCCCGCTCGAACCCACGTCCGAGGTGGGTGCGCTGTCCGCGGGAGAAACGTCTCCGGGTTCGGGGACCGAGGCGGAACCCGGTGACGGTGAGGAAGCCGTCGGGGACGAGTCGGACGAGGTCGTTCCCGTCACGATGGACGACGACGAGATCGCGGCGTTCCTGACGGCGGAGGGACACGGGATACTGGCATTCGGTGGCGAATCGCCGTACGCGATCCCGATGTCCTACGGGTATGACTCCGACGAGCGCGAGATGTACATGCACATGTCGACGTTCGAGGGGAGCGACAAACAGGCCCGGTTGGACGGACCGACGGCCGTCTCGCTGGTCGTATCGCGGTACGAGCAACCCGACCGGTGGCGAAGCGTCGTCGTCGACGGTAGCCTCTCGGAGCTACCGAAAAACGAACTCGAGCGTCGGGGGGTTCTCGAGAGCTTCAGAAACGGGAGTCTCGCCTCGGTCGACGTGTTCAACCGCGCTCTCTCGGACGTCTCGTTCCGCTGGTACGTTCTCGAGCCGTCCTCGATTAGCGGCCGGCAGGGCACCCGATCGAGGAGGTGAGAATCATTCTGAGGCCCCGTCGTCGTCGAACTCCTCCGGATCGACCCGTCCCAGTCGGAAGGCGTTCGTCGTCACGCCGAGGCTCATCCCCATGTCGCCGACGAGGACGGCGACGATGACGGAGACGTATCCGAGCGGCGCGCCGGCCGCGAGTACCGCCTTCACCGCGAGACTCGCGCCGATGTTCTGTTTGATGATGCCGTTGGCGTCACGGGCCAGCCGCAGACTGTAGGGGACGCCGCCGAGGTCGTCGGCCATGAGCGCGATGTCGGCGGTCTCGAGCGCCGTGTCGGTGCCGGCCGCACCCATCGCGACCCCGACGTCGGCGCGGGCCAAAGCGGGGGCGTCGTTGACCCCGTCGCCGACCATCGCGACGGTACCGTCTTCGAGCAGCCCCTCGATCGCGTCGAGTTTCGCCTCGGGGAGGAGGTCCGCTCGAACCGTCCCGATGCCGACCGCCTCCCCGACCGCGTTTGCGGTCCGCTCGTTGTCGCCGGTGAGCATCACCGTCCGGACGCCGGCATCGCCGAGCGCGTCGACGACCGCCCTCGCCTCGGGCCGGACGGTGTCGGCGACGGCGACGACGCCGTACAGTTCCGTTTCGGTCCCGACGAGGACGACCGTCTTGCCGGCCGATTGCAACTCGGTGATCGTGCCCGCCCGGAGGTCGACACATCCGGGGCGTTCACACGCCGGATCGCCGACGGCGCTGTCGGCCCCGACGGCGGTCGCCGCCCCGCCGTCGGTCCGCAGATGCGTGTGTCCGAGATCGTGGCCCAAATCGGCGAACAGCCCGGGCTTGCCGACGTAGTGTGTCTCCCCGAGGTCCGCTCTGACGCCCCGTCCGGTGAGGCTCTCGAAGCCGCCCGCCTCGGGGGGCTCGACGCCGGCCTCCTCGGCGTGCCCGACGATGGCGGCCCCGATCGGGTGTTCGCTGTGGCGTTCGACCCCCGCGGCGGCCGCGAGGACGCCGCTCACGTCGTGGCCGGCCGCCGGCACCACGTCCGTCACGGCGAGTTCGCCCGTCGTCAGCGTCCCCGTCTTGTCGAAGGCGATGGTGTCGACTGTTCCCATCCGTTCGAGGTGATCGCCGCCCTTGATCAAGACGCCGTTTCGGGCCGCGCTCGTCAGCCCCGATACGACCGTGACGGGCGTCGAGATGACGAACGCACACGGGCAGGCGACGACGAGGAGCGTCAGTCCACGGACGAACCAGGTTCCCCAGACCCCGCCGAGGAACAGCGGCGGGACGAGGACGGTCGCGATCGCCCCAGCGACGACGATCGGGGTGTAGTAGCCGGCGAAACGGTCGACCAGCCGTTCGGCGTCCGTCTGTCGTGACTCGGCGCTCTCGACGAGTTCGACGACCCGCGAGAGCGTCGTCTCGTCGCCGGCCGCCGTCGCCTCGATCTCGAGGTAGCCGCCTTCGACGACGCTGCCGGCGTACACCTCGTCGCCGACCGTCTTGTCGACAGGAACCGACTCGCCGGTGATCGGCGACTCGTCGACCGCGGACCCGCCTTCGGTGACGTCGCCGTCGACGGGAATCCGCTCGCCCGGCCGGACGACGACCGTCTCGCCGGCCCCCACGCCCGCCGCCGGCACCGAGACCTCCTCGCCATCGCGTTTGACCGTCGCGGTGTCGGGCGAGAGCGCGAGCAACTCGCGGATCGACTCGCGGGTCCGATCCATCGCGTGGGCCTCCAGGAGTTCAGCGAGACTGAAAAGCACCGCGAGCGTCGCCGCCTCGACGTAGTAGCCGACGGCCGTGGCGGCGATGATCGCCGTCCCCATCAGGAGGTCGATGTCGAGCTCCCGGAGGCGTACGGACCGGAGCCCCGCGCGGGCGACCGGGGTACCGGCGACGACCGCGCCGAGGACGAACAACGCGTCGCTGAGCGTCGCCTCACGTCCGACGTCGAGGAGGGTCGGGTCGGCTAGCGGACCCCAGAGGACGACGAATCCCACGAGCATCGCGACCGCGCCGGCGTACGTCGCGTAGGCTCGACGGCTCCTCCAGACGGCCGTCCCGGAGGCCATCCCGTCGGTCCCGGCCACCCCGTAGCCCGCGGCCTCGACGTGGCCGATGATCCTGTCGGGGTCGATCCTGCCGGAATCGTACTCGACGACGGCGACTCCGGCTGTGGGTCTGGTTTCGACGCTGTCGACCCCCTCGACGTCCGCCAGGGCGGCGTCGACCTTCCCCGCACAGGACGAACAGTCCATGTCGGGCACCGACAGCTCGAGGCGTTCCGTACTCATACGAGGGTGTAAACGGTCGTCGACTATACCGTCTTCGCTGGCGTGCGGTGCCACCGGTCCGTACCCCGTCGGATGTCTCGTACGGTGCCGAGCAGCCCCCAATCGGATGTCTCGTACGGTGCCGAACAGTCTCCGCCCGATGTACGGTAAGGCCCGGACCGAACTCATCCGGTGTACTGCAATGGTTCTAGATGGTAACGTACGGAAAAACGCCGGATGCGGGCGGGCAGCCGGCCCGTAATCCGCGGTTGGATTTATTACCGATGATGGTAAATGCAGGGGTGTACAACACATGTCGGTCGAAGACAGGACCTGTCTCGTGACGGGTGCATCGAGGGGTATCGGACGTGGGATCGCCGAGGAGTTGGGCGAACAGGGTGCGGAGGTGGTCGTAAACTACCGGTCCTCGGAGGCCGAAGCCCACGAGGTCAAAGAGCGAATCAACGACGGTCCTGGAGAGGCGGTACTCGCCCAGGCCGACGTCTCGAACTACGACGACGTCGAGGCGATGTACGACGTCGCCACCGAGGCGTTCGGCAGCGTCGACGTGTTGGTCAACAACGCGGGCATCACCGTCGACAAGAAGTTCGAGAACATGACGCGGGAGGACTGGGACCGCGTCATGCAGGTGAACTTGGGCGGCGTGTTCAACTGCACGAAGATGTGCTACGACGACATCCAGTCCGCCGACGAGGGGCGGCTGATCAACATCTCCAGCGTCGTGGGCCAACAGGGTAACTACGGGCAGGCCAACTACGCGACGACGAAGTCCGGCCTGTTCGGGTTCACCCGGACGATCGCCCTCGAGATCGCCTCGGAGGGGTCGACCGCGAACTGCGTCGCCCCCGGATTCGTCGAGACGGACATGCTCGCGGACGTCCCCGAGCGGGTTCAAGAGAACATCCTCAAGCGGATCCCGCTCGATCGGTTCGCACAGGTCGAAGACATCGCGGGGATCGTCAGTTTCCTCGCCAGCGAAGATTCAAGTTACATGACAGGACAGGTCCTCGGCGTCAACGGAGGGATGGAGTGGTGAACGACGTTCACGTCGCCGGAGTCGGGATGACCGCCTTCGGCGCGTCACCGGAACGGACCGCCCGTGACCTGTTCGCCCAGGCCGCCGGCGAGGCGTTCGACGACGCCGCGCTCGAACCGGACGCCGTCGAGGAACTGTTTTACGGCAACTTCATGGGCGAGTTCGCCGAGGTCCAGGGCCACCAGGGACCGCTGATGGCCGAGGCCGCCGGCGTCTCGGGGCCCTCGACGCGGATCGAGAGCGCCTGCGCCTCCAGCGGGGTCGCCGTCAGACACGGCGTCAACCAGGTCCGAAGCGGACAGGCCGACGTGGTACTCGTCGGCGGCGCCGAGCGCATGAAGAACATCTCGACGGCCGAGGGAACGAAGGCGCTCTCGGCCGCCGCGGACGCGCTCTGGGAGATCAAAGCCGGCGTCACCTTCCCGGGTGCGTACTCGCTCATGGCCAACAGCTACTTCGACGAGTTCGGCGGCACGCGGGAGGACCTCGCCCACATCGCCGTCAAGAACCACAGCAACGCCGTCGAAAACGACCTCGCGCAGTTCCAGATGGCGATCGACATCGACGACGTCCTCGAAGCGCCGACGGTGAGCTCGCCGTTCGGTCTCTATGACTGCTCGCCGATGAGCGACGGCGCAAGCGCGGCCGTGTTGGTGAGCGAGGAGTTCGCCGAGGCCAACGGCCTCGATACGTCGGTGGCGATCACGGGCGTCGGACAGGGAAGCGACAGCCTCGCCCTGCAGGACCGGGTCTCGATCCCCGAGACGCCCGCCGCGGTCGAGGCGGGCGAGACCGCCTACGAGGACGCGGGCATCACGCCCGAGGACGTCGACGTCGCCGAGGTTCACGACTGCTTTACCATCGCCGAGGTACTCGCCTTGGAGTCGCTCGGATTCTACGAACCCGGCGAGGCGATCACGGCCGCAAGGGAGGGGGAGACAACGATCGACGGCGAGTTGCCGGTGAACCTCTCGGGCGGCCTGAAAGCGAAGGGCCACCCCGTCGGCGCGACCGGCGGCGCACAGATCTCCGAGATGACGAAACTGCTCCGCGGCGATCACGTCAACAGCGACGCCGTCAGCGATGCGACGGTCGGGCTGACCCACAACGCGGGTGGGACGGTCGCGAGTTGTGTCGTCCACGTCCTGGAGGTGGTCGAATGAGCGACACGCGCAACGAGGGCTTCGACGACTTCCTCGACGCCGTCGAGGACGGCGACCCCTACTACCTCGAAGGGCCGGCGGGCGACGGCTCGCTGCCGCCCCGCCGGATCGATCCCGCGACGGGCAGCCGAGAGCTGACCGAGAAGCCGCTCCCGGAAACCGGTGAGATCGTCACTCACACCCAGACACACGTCGCCTCCCCCGGCTTCGCCGACGACGCACCGTTCGTCGTGGCGGTCGCCGAGTTCGGCCCGGTGAAGATCACCGGACAGATGCGTGAGATCGACGCCGAGGACGTCGAGATCGGCCAAACGGTCGATATCGGGATCGACCGCTCCGAGACGATGGAGGAGCGACTCGTCGTCTTCCGTCCGTCCGAATAGATCGGGTCGTCCCGCGAGGGGTCCTCCCAGTCGCGGTCACTCCCGAACCACGCGTTCGCTCTCGACGTCGCGGGACTCCTCGACTGCGGTCGTCAACGAGACGTTGAACCGGAGCATCGATCCGACGCCCCCCACGACGGTGATGGCGTTTTTGAGCGCGTGATCGACGACCGCCGCCGCCAGCGCCGTCGGCCACGCGATCGGCGTCAACGCCACGACGATGAGCGTGAACGCGCCCTCGTAGAGGCCGATCCCGCCCGGCGAGAGCGGTAACACCTTCGCGAGGTTGCCGACGGCGACGGCGAAAAAGCCGACGGCGACGAGCAGCCAGACGGGCAATGCGACCCCGAACGCCGCGAAGACGACGATCGCCGTCAGGATGTCGATCCCCCAAATGAGGAGACTCGAGAGGCCGACGACGGCGAACGCCCGTCGATCCTCGGCGACCGTCTGTACGTCGCCGACGAACCGCTCGAGGACGCCGACGACGTACTCGACGTAGGCGTCGTCGCTCAGGCGGGGCAGCGCCGCCCGGACGAGGTTTCGATCCGAGCGGGCGGTGGCGACGATGACCACGGTGGCGAAAAGCGCGGCGCTGCCGACCCCGCCCGCGACGAGAACGCCGGTCCGGCCGCTCTGACCGATCCCGCCGCCCGCCTCGGCGGTCCGAAGCGCCATCACGTCGACGCCGGAGAGCGTCAACCCGAGCAGCGTCGCGCCGGCGAGCACGGCGATTGTCAACAGATCGAACACCCGTTCGATGGCGAGCGAGGCGACCCCGGAGGGGTACGGGATGCCGCGGCGGGCTTTCACGATATAGGCCCGGATGGCGTCGCCGCCCCGGGCCGGCACCACGAGGTTGCCGGTCTGGCTCACGAAGATCGCCCCCATCAGAAACCCGACGCGCTCGCGGTAGCCCAACTCGACGAGGATGTCGCGATACCGGAGTCCCCGGAGCGGCCACGAGACGACGTAGATCACGCCGGCGGCGGCGACGAGGACCGGATCGGCCTCGCCGATCGCCGCCAACACGTCGCTCGGATCGAGATACAGCGTCATCAACGCGACCGCGAGGACGATCAGTACCGTCCCGGCGGCGGTCGTCGTCCGTTGGGTTATCCGCGGCCGAACCGATAGCTGCCACCACAGCCGGCCGATCTGGCTACCCATGCCGAGTACGTCCCTGACCAGATCGACCGTGGTGTCGCCTTTCGGCTCCCAGTCGACGGAGAACTCCTTGAGGGCGTACCCGGCCCGCTGTGCGCGGACCAGGACCTCCGTGTCCCAAAACCAGTGGTCGTCCTCGACCTCGTCGAGCAGCCTGAAGAGCGCCTCGCGGTCGAACGCTTTGAACCCGCACTGGTGATCGTACAGCGACGACCGCAGAACGGTCCGCACGAGGGCGTTGTATCCCTTCGAGGCGATCCCGCGCTCCGGTTCGCGCCGCTGTCTATCGCCCGGGATCCGCCGGGATCCAGTCGCGATGTCGTACCCCTCCGAACGGACCGACTCGACGAGCTCCTCGAGATACGATATGTCGGTCGCCAGGTCCGTATCGAAGTAGACGAGAACGTCCCCGTCGCTCGTTTTGAAGGCCCGCTCTAGGGCTCCACCGCGGCCGAGGCGCTCGTCGCTGTGGACGTGTCTGATCCGGTCGTCCGCCTCGGCCATCCGGGTCGCGATCTCGGGGGTCCGATCCGAACAGCCGTCCTCGGCGATCAGTACCTCGAAGCCGTCCTCCGGGAGGAACGACGAGAGCGCCTCGACGGTCACGCTGACCGTCTCCTCGATCGTTCCCGCCTCGTTGTAGGCGGGCAACACGACGCTCACCTCCCGGTCGGTCATTGCTCGTGTGTAGGTGAACCGCTCGGTATCAACCTTCTGATCCTCGGTACCGCCCGCCCGTTCGTGGGCACAACGGATATGTCTGACCGCCGCAAAACGCGGCCAATGCTCGAACCGCCGGTCCCCCTCGGCGTCGGCCGTCCGGACAGTGTACGCGACCTCGTGGATCTCCTCGTCGGTATCGCCGACGCCGTCATCGGTCCGGTTGGCCCCCTCGTCGGTGTCGGTATCCTCGTCGGCGTCGCCGTCGTCGTTCTCGCTGTCCGCCGCGTCGGTGGCCCGGACACCGCCGCCCAGAGAGAACGCGACCGCGCCCACCGCGAGGCCCAAACGCGCCCGCCAGAGGAGGCCGCACGGAAGGGCGAAACGTACGAACTCGTCGTCAAGGAGACCCAATACGACCGCGTTCCGCCCGAGGTCCGAGGAACGATAAACGGTCTCCAGACGTTCGTCCGGGGGATCCCCGATCCCGGCGACACCGGGGCGCTCGACGTCGGTGAGACGGTTCGAGTCCGGGTGACGGACTACGGGACGAAGGGGACGACGGCGCAGGCGCGGTTTCTCGATCGGGCCTGATCGGGCCGCGGGCTCCCCGAGCGATGGGGACGTGGCTCCGCTCGGTACGTACCCGACCTCGGTGCCGACTCCGGCAACGACGGTCCGAACAGGCTTTTATCCCTCGCCGCCGGGGATCGGACATGTCGATTCCGTTCGATTCGTTCACGCTCGCGGCCTCGACGGCCGACCTCGGGGAGGAACCGGCCGCCCGCGGGACGGCCGACTGCGTCGAGTTCCGGATGGACCTCGCCGAGGGGCCTCTCGACGCGCTCGAAGCCTACGATGGCGAGCTTCCGCTTCTCGTGACGAACCGCGCCGCCTGGGAGGGCGGCGAGGCGGCCGAGGAGGGCCGTCTCGACGCGCTCGCCGACACGCTCGATCACGACGCCGTCGGCGCGATCGACGTCGAACTCGCCGCGATCGAGGATGGTGCTCCCGGGGACGCAGACCGAGCCGAGGCGCTCATATGCAGAGCACGGGACGCGGACGCCGCCGTCGTCGTCTCGACGCACGACTTCGAGACGACGCCGTCCGAATCGGTGCTCTCGGATCGCCTGCGCCGGGCGAGCGAGTACGGCGACGTAGGGAAGATCGCGGTGACCGCACACGACAGACGCGACGCGCTCTCGGTGCTTTCTGTCACCCACGAACTGACGCACGCCGGCGTCCCCGTGGCGACGATGGCGATGGGAGCGTCCGGAAGCCACACCCGCGCCGTCGCGCCCGTCTACGGTTCGAAGATCGGCTACGCGCCGATCGACCCGGACCGGGCGACCGCGCCGGGACAGTACGACCTCGGGACGCTCCGGAGGCTGGTCGATCGGCTCTCGGAACGGGCGTGAGCCGGGGGTCCGACCCGTTCACTTCTCGATGATCGATTCCTCGACGGCCTCGCCGAAGTGGCGGGCGACCGCCTCATAGCGGACGAGCATCTCGTCGCCGACCGACAGGTCCGTCACCGACTTGCGGCCCGCCTCCGTGGCGACTTTGATCGTCTCGGCGTTCTGCAACAGCGTCTCGATCCGGTCGCCGTTTTCGAGTTCGGCCTCGACCCGAAACATCGGGCGTTTCTCGATCTTCGCGCGGCCGACGATCGCCTCGCGGGTGTTGCCCGCCGTGTCGACGACCTGGACCTCGTCGCCGGATTTCAATTCGGCGAGATACTTCGTCTCGCCGCCCGGCGTCCGGACGTAGGCGTGGACGGCCCCCGCGTTGACCCGGAACGGCCGGGAGGCGACGTACGGCGAGTCGGCGGTCTCGGCGTGAACGAAAAAGAGTCCGCGACTCATCGAACCGACCAACATCCCCTCGTCGTGTTCGAGCATCGACGCCGTATCGACGCAGACCCGGTCCGCGGAGCCGGTCTCTTCGACGTCCGTCACCGTCGCATACTCGAGGTCGAGGTGCTCGCGCTCGCTCTCGTCGCGCACCTCGACGGTCGATCGGATCTCGTCGGGATCGTCGGTATCGAGCAACACCGCGTCGGACCCGATCTCGAGCGTCTCGAAGGCGGTCTTTGCCTCCTCGGCGCTTTGGACGCCGGCGACGAGATCCGTCTCCTCGCCGATCCGGGCGATGAGGTTCTCTAGGGGGATGATCTGCCAGTCCTCGCCGACGACGATGGTGTAGTCGGCCTCGTCGGCGGCGGCCTCGGCGAAGGACTCGTACTCCGAATCGAGGATGCGGACGTACGCCCCGCCGGCGCCGTCGGTCCGACGGAGCGTCGTCAGGTCGGCCGACCCGGAGAGATCGGAGGGGAGGTCGACGGTCCCGTCGCCCTCGCCGCCCTTCCCGACGACGACGGCATCGGGGTCGGGCGTGTCGTCGGTTTCGGCATCCATCACGTGGACGTCGTCGCCCGCAAAGGCGGCGACGTTGACGCGGCCGAGGTCTCTGACCCGGCCCACGTCACGTCGGTCGACGAGCACCCAGTCGACGCCGGCTTCCAGGCCGGCGGTGATACGGCGCTTTCGCGCCTCCCAGTCGCCGACCTCGTCGTCGGCTTTCAGCCACACGGAACGTGTCATACGCTTGCGGTGGCGGGGACGGCTATTGAACGTGGCGGGACGTGGCGGCTCGGACTGCTCCGATCGATGCTCCCCGACGGCACGTCACCTCCTCCGCCCGCGGTGGGGCGAAGCGATCAAGAGTAGCTCTGATAGAGCAAGACGACGGCGGCGACGCTCGCGAACACGTCGGGAATGAACACGAACGGGCCGAGCGTCGTTCCGTGACGGAATCCTAACAGGAGCGGGAGCAGTGGGTTCGACGAGACGGCGTACAAAAGCAACGCGGCGGTGACCAAAAGAAGGCTCAACGTAAACCGGTTGGGCATATCCCGGTACACGGCGACGTAATTCCACAGCAGGGCGAGCAAAATCACGACGTTGAGCGTCGTCACGAAGAGCTTGATTCGAAGGACCGCCTCCATGCCGACCGGGGCCCTATGTAGGGGAAATCCCGGACTCGGTACGCCAGTACTCAGAGAAACCACGCCGCTGATCAACACTGCGATCCCAACGACAGCGCCCGTTTTGAGTAACCCTGTATTGTTAGGCATCGTTGCCCTCCTCGTCGAGGTCAGTCTGTGCCGCGATCTCGTCCAGGACGTCGAGATTCTGTTCCATCCGTTCGGTTAGAAAGTACGTCTTTCCGTACTCGTCACCCATCGACGTTACGACGTCGTTTTTTTCGAGCTTCGCGAGGTGGTGTCTAATGGTCTTGTAATCGAGATCGAGCGAGGTCGCAAGCTGATTTGCGTTCATCGGCTTCTCGTCCAGCGCGCGGATGATTCGGACACGATTACGCCCTCCGCGACTCCCGCCGATCAACCACCATAACACCTTGCGCATCGGTCACTGTGTGCAGCGTACACGACGTCCGTATAAATAGGTCGGTCATGTCGTGGTCCCCTCGCTTCATGCGGGCTGTCGTAGCAAACGACCGGTGAGCGCCGATCCGGGCTGACGTTCACCGGTCTCTGACGACGACGGCCCGTATCAGATGTCTCCCGGTCGCTCGCCCCCGATCTGAAACGAAATGAGAACGGTCACCGGACGAGTCGCTCCTTGCGCGTCTGGAACTCTTCGTCGTCGATCTCGCCGTTCGCGTACCGCCGGCGAAGCGTTTCGAGTGCCTGGTCGGGGGTCGTCCCCGCGGACCTGGTTCCGCTTCGGGCTGATTTAACCACGAAGTACCCGATCGTACCGATCAACAGGAGAACCAGGAGGAACCCGAAGGGGGGCATCATATGAAAGCCCCCAGTGGTTCCGGCCCCGTGTCCGCCCGCTGTTAACGCTCCTACCGACGCAAGTCCCGTGTTCAGTGCCATTACATCTACCGATAGCACGCACCGTAACATGTACTTTCTCCGAACTATCACCCCAGTAGCACCGGGTCCGACCCAAATTCGGCCACAATGGGTCAACGGACTCGGACTGACTCACGTCGCCGCCCGAAAACACCGACAACTGCGCCTGTCGTCCCCGATCACAATCCACCGTACTGGCGCTGTCCGGTGCGGATCGCGTAACGACTCGCGAGTGCCGATCCGGTCTGGCCCTCGCTGGTCCCCGACTACGACGAGCCGTGTGGGGACTCGGTCGAGAGAAGCGCTTGCATGGCGAGACCCATCCCGACGGCGACCGCCGCGGTGAGCGCCAACCGGAGCGTCATGAACCGCCAGCCGAGAAACTGGAGTTCGATGAGCTCCTGGGGGAGTTTGAGACATGCCCACGCGGTCAGGAACACGACGACGTTGGTGACGCTTGCGTCTTTCTCGAGGAGATCGGCCGCAATGGGAAACGCGACGTAGAGGGGGCCGGTCGGGGTCGATCCCAGTAGGACTGCGATCCCGACACCGGTTGCTCCTGTCTGTTCACCGAGATACTGGACGACCATCTCCGTGGGAACCCACTCGTTGAACAGGCCGAGAAGGACCATGACTGCCGGCAGGATCGACGCCAACTCGACGAGATACGACCACATCGTCGTGGCGACGGCGTCCTGTCGGTCCGGAAACAAAAACACCACGACCACCGCGAACACGGCGACGAGGGCGAAATAGCCCCAGCTCCGGAGGATTTTCTCGCGCTTTGACGCCCCGTCGTCGGTCACAGGATCGCCCCCATGAGTACCGCGATGAGGAGCGCCCCGAGGAAACTCACGCCGTTTCGCAACAGCGCAAAACGCCACCCGAGTTCACGGACCTCCAGTGGCAGCGTGACGACACCGATCATGGTGAGCGTCGTAACAAAGACGGCGGCGACGGTGATCGGTGCTCCCAGCTCCAAAAAGGAGGCCGCGAGGGGGAACGCGACGATCGAAGGAATGTGTAACACCGAGCCCACCACCGCGGTCAGGAGGACGCCGACGGGTCCCGATCGATCGCCGACGAACTGCCGAATCGTTTCGGGCGGAACGAATCCGAGGAGAAGGCCGATAATCACGACGATCGTGAGGACGGTTGGCAGGATACGGACGAACGAAACCAGCCCCCGTTTTATCGAATCGATCCCCCGTTCTCTGTCCGTGTACATCGCAGCGAGGAGCCCGATCACCGCCAGCCCGTTGACGAGAAGCACAGTCACATTCATGATCGAACGAGGACGTCTGGGATCCTCGTACGCCGAGGATATAGTCGGTTCGCTCGTCCGTACACCTTGTCGGTGAGGGGCCGGTACGACGGGCTTCTTTGAGGACGTCCCGACCGAGGGGTCGCAAGATTCGGCGGCGAGGCCGGATGGCTCCGAGGCACGGCGTGAGCTTTGGGCCGCCTCGACGTGGCTCCGCGGGTGTCCACTCCTACCGGCCGAGCGCGCCGGACGACCACGGTACGTCCCCCGAAACGGCCCGTATCCGACCGAAGAACTATACCCCGGCCGCCACGTCCTGGGCGTGTGTCCCTCCGCTCGCTCTCCGCGACCAGGCGTGCCCTCCTCGGTGGCTGTGCGGCCGGCATCGCCGGGATGGCCGGGTGTAGCGGCCTCGCCTCCGATTCCGCCCTGTCCGTCCCATCCCCTCCCGTCGTCCCGACCGAGTGGCCCCACCGGTTTCGCGACCTCGGCAACACCAACGCGGCACCCGACGGCCCCGCCCCGCTCGAGGAACGGTGGCGAGTGCGCGTCGAGGGACGGCTCGCCCGACCGCTCGTCGCCGACGGCACGATCCTCGTGGCGGCGACCGACGATTCGGGGCCGTTTCGGTCCCGCGTCCTCGCGTACGACGCCGATACCGGCGACCGACGCTGGGCGTTCGAGCCGCCGGGCGTGCGCCGGTGTCGCCTCGCGTCGGCCGTCGGCGACCGGACGTACGTGGTCGCCGAACGGGTCGAAGACTGCGACGGACAGCGGCTCTACGCTGCCGATCGTGACGCCGTCGCGTGGACGTTCGAGGCGGATCGGATCACGGCCGTCGTTGCCGCGGGATCGACGGTGCTCGTCTCTGTCCGCCATGGCTCCGTCGTCGCGCTCGACGCCGACGACGGTGGGACGCTCGCCCGCCTCCATCCGGCCGGGTGGCCGGGCGGGCGTCGGCTCTCTCAGTCGACGCCGACCGCCCGTCCGGCCGTCCACGACGGAACGGCCTTCGTGTCCTTCGCGCGCGACGACGCCGACGCCGAGGGGAGCTACACCGACGACCGGGTCGTCGCCTTCGACGACGGCGGCGTCGCCTGGCGGACGCGGATCGAGGGCGTGCGTTTTCTCGACTCGGTGACGGCCGTCGACGGGACGGTGTACGTCCCGACGACCGATCGACGCGACGCCGGCACCGACCGACCGACCGGGAGCCTCGTCGCACTCGATGCGTCGACCGGGGAGCGTCGCTGGGCGTACTCGGCGGAACGCGGACTGACCTCGCCCGTCGCCGCGCGGGCCGATACAGTCGTCGTCGCGGGGGGACGCGTCGCCGCCCTCGACCCCGACTCGGGCGACCCGCACTGGGAGCGAAGCGGCCTCTTCGGCCCGCCGGTCGTCGCCGGCGACCGGGCCTACGGCCGCCGGACCGACGGCGAGTTCGTCGACACGGTCGTCGCGGTCGACCTCGAAACCGGCGACACCGTCGGTACTCACAGCTTCGAGTACCAACTCAATCGGGCACCGGTGTTCGCCGGCGGGCGGGCCATCGTCCGGACGCTCGAGTACGAGGACACGGACAGCGGCTCCGGGCACGTCGCCGACCGGCTCCACGCGCTCCGGTGATCGGGGAGCCGGTGATCGACGGCCGGCGAGCCGACGGCTACGGAATCGTGAGTGCGAAAACGAAAATCACCGCCCAGATCACGACCGCCGTGATATCGGGGCGTCGATCGCGTTATGTTATTGTGTCAGTTCGGAGTTTCCGATCAGTCGCGAAGACCGATCAGTTACGAACGACGTTCGACGCACGGGGGCCCTTGGGGGCGTCCTCGATGTCGAAATCGATGTCCTGTCCTTCCTCGAGATCCGGGCCGTCGACGTCCTCCATGTGGAAAAACACGTCCTCGTCCGAGTCGTCAGTCGAGATGAAACCGTAGCCGCCAGTGTCGTTGAAGAAATCAACCTTACCGTTTGCCATTACAAACAAACGTACAGTCGTGGCGGGCATAAGCGTTCCGAGAGCCGAGATAGCACGACCCGTCGACCCGTGTTGGACGCGTCGCCGCCGCGGCGAGGTGCCCACGTCGGGCGTATTCGGCGGCAATCGCTCCCTGACTCCCTTATCGTGTCCCGTCTACGCGTCCAGTTCGGCGCGTTCGAGCGCGTCGGCCGCACCGAGGTCCTCGTGGACGACCAAGGCGACGGCGCGGGCTATCCGTTCGGGATCGTCGTGTTGGAAGATCGTCCGTCCCATCGAGACGCCGGCCCCGCCGGCGTCCATCGCTCCCCGGACGTCCCGCAGCGATTCGAGGTCGCCGTCGGGCGACCCACCGGCGATGAGCACCGGACAGCGCGTCGACTCACAGACGTGCTCGAAACTCCCCGCGTCGCCGCTGTAGCCCGTCTTGATGAGGTCCGCACCGAGCTCCTCCCCGAGTCGAACCGCGTGGCCGAGCGCCTCGGGGTCGTCGCCCTCGGTGTCCGGGCCGCGGGCGTAGGTCATCGCGAGCACGGGGAGGCCGTACTCGGCGGCCTCGTCCGTGAGCCGACCGAGCCCTTCGATCTGTTCGCGTTCGTACGTCGAGCCGACGTTGATGTGAAAGGAGACGGCGTCCGCGCCGGCCCGCAGCGCGGCCTCGACCGAGCCGGTTTTCCGCTTGTCGTTCTCGTCGGGGCCGATCGCGGTCGAGCCGTTGAGGTGGGCGATATAGCCCGCGCCGTTTTTGTTGTCGTGGACGCGGCTCGCGATGCCCTTCTGGGTGAGCACCGAATCCGCGCCGCCGCGCGTGACGGCGTCGATCGTCGATTCGATGTCCTTGAGCCCGTTGACCGCCCCGAGTGTGAGTCCGTGATCCATCGGTACGACGACGTAGCGCCCGTCGGTGCCGATCCGCTGTAGGCGGGCAGTGATCCCTGGTGTCATGGTGTCTGTGAGTGTGTGAGGTTACTTCAAGTTCGTTCCGGTCGCGGACGGCGTTGCCCGCCTTCGATCGCCCCGGCTTTCAGTTCGCGCGCGAGCGACTCGATTCTCTCCGCGACCGCCGCCGTCGAGTCGTCGGTTTCGTGGCCCTCGGCGATGATCTCGATCAGGGCGGAACCGACGATGACGCCGTCAGCACCGGCCTCGACGACCGATGCGGCGTGTTCGCCCGTCGAAATACCGAAGCCGACCGCCTTCGGGACGTCGTACTCCTCGAGTCGGGCGAGCGTCTCCTCGGTGTGGTCCGACAACGACTCGCGCGCGCCGGTGACGCCGAGGCGCGCCTGGACGTACACGTAGCCCGACACCCGCTCCATGATTCGGTCGAGGCGATCGCCGGCCGTCGTCGGCGCGACGATGAAGATCAGATCGAGCCCGAACTCGTCGCAGGCCTCCCGGAGTAAGTCCGCCTCCTCGGCGGGCAGGTCGGGCACGACGACCCCCTCGATACCGACCTCGGCGGCCCGTTCGACGAACGAGCGGACCGGTTCGTCGCCGTACTGGTAGATGAGGTTGTAGTACGTCATACACACGAGCGGCACGTCGACGTCGAGGGCGGCGACGAACTCGAAGAACCGCTCAGGCGTCATTCCCCCCTCGAGCGAGCGGACGACCGCCTGCTGGATTGTCGGCCCCTCCGCGATCGGTTCCGAGAACGGCAGCCCCAACTCGATCACGTCCGCCCCGCCCGCCGCGAGCGCTTCGACGTACTCGAGTGAGGACTCGAAATCCGGGTCCCCGGCGGCGAGATACGGCACGAACGCCGGTTCCTCGAAGGCGTCTCCGAGGGACGAAGGCTCCGTTCGGCCATTCCGAGGATCTCGCTTCGCTCGATCCTCGCCCGCCTCACGGTCCGCTTTGCTCCCCGTTCGGCCATTCCGAGGGTCTCGCTTCGCTCGATCCTCGCCCGCCTCACGGTCCGCTGTGCTCCCCGTTCGGCCATTCCGAGGGTCTCGCTTCGCTCGATCCTCGCCCGCCTCACGGTCCGCTTTGCTCCCCGTTCGGCCATTCCGAGGGTCTCGCTTCGCTCGATCCTCGCCCGTCATTCGAACACCTCCATATCCGGAGCGTTCTCCAGTTCGCGCGCTTCGGTCTCCTCGATTGCGGCTTCGAGGTCCTTGTCGCCGCGCCCGGAGACGTTGACGACGACCGGCTCCTCGAACTCGACGGAGCCGTCGCCGTCCGGCCCGAGGGTCGTCTCGAGGAAGCCGAACGCGTGGGCCGTCTCCAGGGCGGGAATGATCCCCTCGTCCTGCGAGAGGCGGTGGAACGCCTCCAGGGCGTCGTCGTCGCCGACGTCGACAGGCGTGACACGTTCCTCGTCGACGAGGTGAGACAGCTGGGGGCCGACGCCGGAGTAATCGAGCCCCGAGGAGACGCTGTGGGACTCCATGATCTGGCCGTGGCGGTCCTGCAGGAGTTTCGTCCGCGCGCCGTGTAACACTCCCTCCTCGCCGGTCGAGAGCGACGCCGAGTGGGGGGCAACGCCCGCCTCCTCGTCGACGGTCAACGAGGAGCCGCCGGCCTCGACGGCGTACAGGTCCACGTCGTCCTCGCCGAGGAACTCGGCGAACGCGCCCATCGTGTTGGAGCCGCCGCCCGCACACGCGACGACCGACCCCGGCAGACAGCCGAGTTTCGCCGCCGTCTGGGATCTGATCTCCTCGGAGATTACGGCGTGGAAATCCCGGACCATCGCCGGGAACGGCGCGGGGCCGACGACCGAGCCGATGACGTAATGCGTGGTCTCGACGGTCGTCGCCCAATCGCGCATCGTCTCGCTGATCGCCTCTTTGAGCGTCCCACGGCCGATATCGACCGGATTGACCTCCGCGCCGTTGAGCCGCATTCGGAATACATTGGGGCGCTGACGGTTGATGTCGCGGCGGCCCATGTATATCTCACAGGGCATATCGAGGTGAGCGGCGGCCATCGCCGTCGCGGTACCGTGTTGGCCCGCGCCGGTCTCGGCGATGATCCGCTCTTTGCCCATGTACTTCGCCAACAGGACCTGCCCGAGGGCGTTGTTGAGTTTGTGTGCGCCGCCGTGGAGCAGATCCTCGCGTTTGAGGTACACATCGACGCCGTAGCGCGACGAGAGCTGTTCGGCGCGTTGTAACGGCGTCGGGCGGCCGCCGAAGTCCTCGATCCGTTCGCTGAACTCGTCCATAAAGCCCGCCTCGTTGTTCAGGACGTACCGTCGGTACGCGTCCGTCAGTTCCTCGATGGCGGGCATCAACGCCTCGGGGACGTACTGGCCGCCGTATTCGCCGAATTTGGTGTCGGGTTGGGACATCGTGAGTCACTCCGTTGAGCCGCTCGTGAGCCGCTCGGTGTTCGCCCGCACGTCGCCGTCCATGATCGCGGAGCCGACGAGCACGGCGTCGGCCCCGGCCGCCCGCATCCGGGAGACGTCTTCGCGCGACCGTACGCCGCTTTCGGCTATCAGGGTGACGTTCTCGCGGGCCGTTGCCGGGACCGCCTCGACGACGCGCTCGAACGTCCCGACGTCGACGTCCAGTTTCGCCAGATCGCGGTTGTTCACGCCGATGATCTCCGCGCCCGCCTCGAGTGCCGCCTCGAACTCCGAGACGGTGTGGGTCTCGACGAGGACCTGAAAGCCGCGCTCGCGGGCGGCGGCGAGCAATCCCTCGAGATCGTCGACGAACCGGGCGATGAGCAACACGAGGTCGGCCTCGACGACGTCGAGGTGGGCCTCCCGCAGCAGGAAGTCCTTCCGGAGGACGGGGACGTCGACGGCCGCCCGGACCGCCTCGAGCGTTTCCGCCGAGCCACCGAAGTGCTCCGGTTCGGTCAGCACGGACAGCGCCGCAGCACCGCCCTCGACCATCGATTCGGCGAGTTCGACCGGGTCGTCGGTTCGTTCGCCTTCGGTAGTCGGACTGGTCGGCTTCACCTCGGCGATGATCGGTGCGCGTCCGTCGGCCTCGGCCGCCGAAATCGATGCTGATAACGGCCGCGGAGTCACGTCGAGGCGCTCCTCGCCGCCCGTCCGCTCCGCTGCGGCGTCGAGGATCGACCGGACCGCCGGGGCCAGCTCCGTTCTGGTGTCCATCATTGTACATTAACGGACGTATCTGCACAAAAGGGTTGCGTCTCGGTCCCACGGTAGGCCCACAGCGGTCGGGATTTGGTTGATGTTCGGCAGTCGGGATTTGGTTGATGTTCGGCAGTCGAGAGACGGTACCCGACCATCCGACCAGACCCGTACTGTCGGCGGTATCAGACGGGGGAGCCGTCGATCACCCTGGGTCGAAAACGATCCGTTGACCGCCCAAAAATGGTCAGTTGACCGCCCAAAAATGGTCAGTTGACCGCCCGAAAACGATCCGTTGACTGCCCGAAAACAGCGACACCGATCCGTATCAGACGTCGGGGGCCTCGCCGCCGAACTCCGCGATCAGTTCCGGTACGACCTCGAAGAGGTCGTCAGCGATCCCGTAGTCCGCGATATCGTAGATCGGCGCGTTCGGATCGGAGTTGATCGCGACGATGGTGTCCGCGCCCTTCATGCCGGCGACGTGCTGGACCGCTCCGGAGATCCCGACCGCGATATAGACGTCGGGCGTAACGACTTTGCCGGACTGGCCGACTTGGCGATTCTGCGGCAGCCAGCCGTTGTCGACGATCGGCCGCGACGACGACAGCGTCGCGCCCAGGACGTCGGCGAGCTCCTCGACGAGCGGGATGTTCTCTTCCTCTTCGATCCCGCGGCCGACCGAAACCAGCACGTCCGCGTCGGTGATGTCGACGTCGCCGCCACCGACCTCCTCGAAGCCGTTGACCGTCGAGCCGAGGGACGCCTCGTCGACGTCGACCTCGAACGCCTCGATCGTCGCATCGCCGGCCGCCCCGGCCGCCGGCCACTCGGCGGGTCGGATCGTCAGCGCGTAGCGGTCCGCGTCGATACTGTAGGTCGTCTCGACCTTTCCGCCGTACTGTTCGCGCGTGACCTCGATCGAATCGCCGCCCCCGAGGGCGATGACGTCCGTCACAAGCGGGAGGTCCAACGACCCCGCGACCGCGGGCGCGTAGTCGAGTCCATTCACCGAATTCGGCAACAAAAGCGCCGTCGGATCGACGTCGGCGTACAGCTGTTCGATCGACTGCGTGTAGACGCCGTGATTGAACTCCTCGCCCTCCGCGATCGTGTACACCGTGTCGACGCCCTCGCGGTTCAGTTCGTCGGCGAAGCCCTCGACGTCGCCGCCGATGACGGCGACCGCGAGGTCGGTTTCGAGTTCCCCGGCGAGTTCCCGGCCGGCGCTTACGAGTTCGAAGGAGACGTCCCGGAGATCACCGCGGCGGTGTTCGGCGACGGCGAGTACCGTCATCCCTCGACGACCCCCTTATCGCGAAGGAGCGCGGCCAGCTCACCCGCGGCCTCGTCCGCGCTACCGTCCCAGACGACGGCGTCGCTCTCGGATTCGGGTTCGTACATCGACGTCCGCTCGACGGCCGATTCGACGATCCCCTCGTCGAGGCCGACGTCCTCGAGGGAGTTGACGTCGAGGGGCTTTCGCTGGGCCTGCCGGATCCCCCGGAGGCTGGCGTAGCGGGGCTCGTTGATCCCCGTCTGGATGGTCAACACCGCGGGAAGGTCCACGTCGGTGAGCTCTTCGATGCCGCCCTCGAGTTCGCGGTGGACGGACGCGACCCCGGCCTCGGCGTCGAGGTCGAGGTCGTTGACGACGGCGGCCCACTCGAACCCGAGCCGTTCGGCGAGGGCGACGCCGGTCGCCCCGTTGGCGTCGTCGCCCGCCTGGACGCCGGAGAGGATCAGATCGGGCGACTCCTCCTCGGCGACGGCGGCGATGAGGTCGGCTTTGCTGTTGGGATCGAGGAACTGTACACCCTCGAGGGCGTCGTCCCACACCCGAACGGCCCGATCGGCCCCCTTCGCGAGGGCCATGCGAACGGTCTCCTCGGCGCGTTCGGGACCCACGGTGACCGTGACGACCTCCACGTCGTCGCCCGCCTCGCTGATCTGTACGGCCTCCTCGACCGCGTAGTCGTCCCACTCGTTGAGATCGTATTCGAGGGCGCTCTCGTCGACGTCGAGTCCGGAAATCCCGAACTCGTCGTCGACCTCTGCTACCTCTTTGACAGTGACGAGTACTTTCATGACAGCTAGTCAGTAGCTATGACGACCGTTCGTAATTAAACGCTTCCGAATTGTACGCCGTTGGTCAAACCTTCGAATTCAATTAACGGTGTTCACCATCGGCGTAGCTGTTCGCGGTCCTCGCAGCCGACCGACCCCCGTGCGACCGGTCAGTTTTTGTCCCCGTCGAGCTCGCCGATCCCTTCCCCGGGAAGGCTGATGAGGTTCTCCCGGCCGATACGGAGCTTGTCGACCCGGTCGTCGTCGTCCATCGAAGAGAGCAACTGTGAGACCTTCGCGTTCGACCACCCGGTTTCCTTAACGATGTTCGCCTGCTTCATCCGCCCCCCGTTCCGCTCGAGGAGGTATTCGACCCGTTCCTCGTCGGAGAGCAACTCGGGATCCGGCTTTTCGCCCCCCTCGGAGCCATCCGGCGGCGTCTCGTCGTCCGCCGCCGCCCCGTCCGCTTCCGCCGACACCGGGGCCGCCGATCCGTCCGCCGGCCCCTCGGCCCCGCCGTTCCGGTCGGGCGTTTCGAGCGCGTCCGTCGACTCGCCCCGACGGCCGTCGCCGCGCCGCGTGAACAACAGGTACAGCCCGACGACGAGCGCCGCGCCGCTCAGAACCAACGCCCCGGTCACGAGCGTATTCGAGATCCCGTCAGTCGTCGGCCCGGTCGAGGACGGGTGGTAGACGATCGACATGTAGCCGGGGTCGAACGTCGCTGGGCCGTCCCATCGGAGGTCCCCGCCGTTGGCACCGATTGGCGAGGTCGTCGGCCCGCCGTAGCCGGGCGGGGCGAGGATCGTCAGCGACTGGTCCGCCCCGAGTCCCGGCAGCCACGTTCCGTCGGTGGTGTTGAACGCGTCGTCGACGTACAGCGTGTCGTCCTCGTCGACCCGCGCGAACGACTCCCAGGTGAACGCGACCCGAAGTACGCCGTACTGCGTGGTCTCGCCGTCCACAGTCCCGTTTCGGATCTCGCTGTCCCGGCGGACCGAGTCGATACTCATCCGTCGACCGCTCGCGTCGGACGCCTCCTCGGCGGCCCGTCTGAACGCGTCCGCCCCGAGATCGAAGCCGTCCTCGCCCGCCTCGAACCGGCGGGCGAACGCCTCGAACTCCTCGCGGTCGCGTTCGTCCTCCAAGGGTATCCGGAGCGTGACGTTCCACGCAGCGTCGCCGTCCGCCTGTAGTTGCGCCTCGAGGTGCGTTCCGTCGGCCTGGGGCTGTCCGGCGACGGGGGCCGCGCCGAGGGCCGGGGCACAGATGAGGAGGAGAGCACACAGCAGGGTGGGGACCCAACACCGCATGGATGAACGATCGACACCCCCGAGCCAAAACGCTTTCCATCCCGAGATAAAACGTCTACGCCTCGGATAAACCGTCTCGACGCTTCTCGGTCGAGCGCTCGATACCGGCCCGTGACGGGCGGATTTTTATCTCCCGGGAGCGACACCCCACGTATGGACGGTACCCGCGCTCTCGTCGCCGCGCTCCTCCTCTGTGTGGCCCCCATCGGTGGGATCGCCGTCGCCGAGTCGCCCGGCGACTCCTCCGGGGTCGGCGTCGGCGGATCCCCCGGAGCCGTCGCCGAACCGCAGCGGACGACCGAGGACGCCGACGGATCGATGTCGATTCTCACGGTCGAGAACACCTCCGAATACCTCGCCCCACCCCCCGATGGGGTGGACCGAACGGGCAGCGGAACCACCGGGATCAACGTCGCCGCGGCTGTCGAGGCCGATGCCGGCGGGCTCGAAAGCGCGTACGTCGCCTCGACGCTCGAGCGGCGCTATGCGAACGCCGATACCACCGCCGAGCGCCGGGCGGTCGTCGAGGACAGCGCCGACCGGCTTACCCGTCGCGTCGACGAACTGCGGACGAGAGAACGGACCGCGATCCGACAGTACAACGAGGGGACGATCGAGACACACGAACTGGTACGGCGGCTCACCGTCGTGAGCCGGGCGGCCGAGGTAACCGCCGGGAGCCTCGAGTGGCTCGAGACGACGGCGAACGACCTCGGGATGGACGGACAAGCCGAACGCGCGGCGACCGGCCGGGTTCGGCTCCTGCCGTTCGGCGGCCCGGTCAGATCGGAACTCGCCGGCGTCGTCGCCGGCGACGGCTCCCTCCACGTGTACGCCGAGACGGCCGGCGACGGGGTCGTCCTCGCCGCGGTCGATCCCGCCGACGACACATATCTCCGGGAGGCATACGATCCGAGTGCGAGGGATTCGGGGACGCCCGACCAGTATGGCGGCAGCCCGCTTTTCGCCCTCGAACAGATGGAACGACTCTACCCGTGGGTGACCGAGAACGACCTCGGCATCTCGGCCTCCCCGATCGGACCGGTGTTCGACCGCGTCTACCGGTTTTCGATCCCGCACCCCCACGGCGAACTCGAAACGTACCTCGACAGCGGCTCCGAGGCCGTGACGGTCGAATTCCAACGAAACGACGTCGACGCGCTCCCGACCGAAACGAGACGGAACACCGAGAACGACCTGCGGCTCGTCGCCAACGCGACCCGGGGGGGTGGCCCGGTCGAGATCGCTGTCCTCGACGCCACGACCGGTGAGCCAGTCGATGCCGACCTCCAACTGAACGGCGATCCGGTCGGTTCGACCGGCGGCGACCGGCTGTGGACCGTCGCACCGCGTGGCCCGGTATCGGTGAACGCGACCCACGCCGACGAGACGGTGTCGCTCGAGATGCCGTGACCGTGATCGGTGAGTGACACCGCCGGCTGTCCCCGTTGTCCGCTCTTCACGCGCGGTGACGCTCTACCTTCACGCGCGGTGACGCGATCGCGCCACGAACGTCTCGCCGGCAGTACGAGGCCGGGACGACAGCCCGGCAGAACCGGTGGAACCGTCTCCCCCTCCGGACGGTTTGTCCCCCGGACGGTTTATATACGATGGCGCGGCCACGAGCCCTATGTCCCCTCGTGGCATCTCCCCCGTCGTCGGCGTCGTCTGCCTCCTCGCGGTGACGGTCATCCTCGCGGCCACCGTCGTGGTCACGGTCCCCGTCGGCTCGGCTCTCGAACCCACCGTTGCGTCCTTCGAGGCGACGGCCGATCCAACCGGCGAGATCCGGGTAACCCATACGGGCGGTGACGTGATCGATCCGGAGTCTGTCGACGTCCACGTACGTGTCGACGGCGAACCGCTCGCCCAACAGCCGCCGGTCCCGTTCTTTTCGGCCCGGGGGTTCGAGAGCGCGCCAACGGGCGCGTTCAACAGCGCCACTGCCGGCGACTGGCGGGTGGGCGAGACCGCCTCGTTCAGGACCGCGGGGACGAACGAGCCGGGGATCGATTCGGGTGATACCGTGACGATACGGCTCTACGTGAACGAGTACAGCGTCACGGAACTCGACGTACGGGCTTAATTCGGGCCGGTCCGGCTCGCGTCCGTCCGGCCTTCGGCGTCCGTCCCCCCCGCCTCGGGAACCCGAGCGATCGTTGTGATCGCCCGCGGCGTCCCGGGCGCGCGCTGTTGGATCCGGTGTTCGAACGCCTCGAAGCCGGCCTCGGCGAACATCCGGTCGGCCTCCTCGGCGTCGTAAAACAGCATGATCGCGTCGGCGAGCTTCGCGAACACAGTCGACGTCGGGTAGTCCGGACCGACGACCAACACGGACCCACCCGGCTTCGTGACCCGACGGGCCTCCCGGAGTGCGGCCACGGGGTCTGGCCAGTACTCGATCGAGCCCGACGACCAGTAGGCGTCGAAGCTGTCGTCCGCGAACGGCAGCCGTTCGGCGTCGCCGCGGTGGAATTTCACCCGGTCGCGCTTGCCGAACTTCTCGAAGGCCTTCTCGAGTTGGTGGGCCGACTGGTCGAGCCCCCAGACCTCCTCCGTGTGCGCCAACAGTCCCTCGGTCGCGAAGCCGGTGCCACAGCCGACGTCGAGGACCCGGTCGCCCGCCTCGATGCCGAACCACTCGAGAGCCTCATCCCGCATCGCCTCGTTCCAGATGAACGGGTTGATCGTGTCGTACACCCGCGAGAGATACTTATAAAAGAGCCGCGCACGGGCCTTGTCTTCGAGCACTCCCATTGTCCTCCGTTGTGGCTCTCGAAGCATAACCCCCCTGATTTGTGCTCCGGGCTGCCGGAACCCGATGGACGGGAGGGCCCGACGGACGCCCGCTGTCGACCCGCACGGCCGACCTCCGGACCGGACCGCCCGAATCGTCAACACTCATTACGGGCGCGCTCTACAGGCCAAGCATGTCTTTCGACGAGATGGACGTCGACACGGTCTGGATGGACGGCGAATTCGTCGACTGGGACGACGCACAGACGCACGTGTTGACCCACTCGCTCCACTACGGTACCGGCGTCTTCGAGGGCGCTCGATGTTACGATACGGCCGACGGTCCCGCGCTGTTTCGGTGGGACGAACACGTCGATCGGCTCTTCGACTCCGCGAAAGTGCTCGATCACGACATCGAGCACACGCGCGAGGAGCTCACCGACGCAACCCTGTCGCTCATCCGCGATCAGGGGCTGGAGTCCTGTTATATCCGCCCGCTCGTGTACTACGGCTACGACTCCCTCGGCGTTTCGCCGACGGAGTGCCCCTCGGAGACGATCATCGCCTGTTGGCCGTGGGGAACGTACCTCGGCGAGGACGCGATCGAGAAAGGCGTCGACGTGATGGTCTCCTCGTGGCGCAAACACGCCTCCAGTCAGATCCCGACAAACGTCAAAGCGACCGGCCCCTACGTCAACTCCATGCTCGCCGGCGAGGAAGCCCGTCGGAACGGCTACGTCGAGGCCATCGTCCTCAACAAGGAGGGATCGGTCGCCGAAGGCCCCGGTGAGAACATCTTCATGATCAACGACGGCGAACTGTTTACCACCGGCGTCTCCGAGTCCATCCTCGACGGTATCACGCGCGACACCGTCATCGAACTCGCCCGCGATCTCGGCTACACTGTCCACGACGAGGCCTCGATCGGCCGCGGCCAACTCTACACCGCCGACGAACTCTTCTTTACCGGCACCGCCGCCGAGGTCACGCCGATCCGGAGCGTCGACGACACGGCGGTCGGCAACGGCTCCCGCGGCCCGATCACCGAGGAGATCCAACAGCACTTTTTCGACCTCGTCGAGGGGAAACTCGACGGCTACGACGAGTGGTTCCTGCGGGTCTGACCGGCAGTTTCCCGCGCCAAAGGCCTATAGTAACAATTGAAGCGATTTACACACCGATCACACTACTGTCGTGCGATCGGGTGTGCATTGATTTTCAATGGCTACTATAGCTCTCCGCCGTCTCC
Organism: Natronomonas salinimetallica; assembly: GCF_013839515.1. GTDB lineage: Archaea > Halobacteriota > Halobacteria > Halobacteriales > Haloarculaceae > Natronomonas. The sequence continues at coordinate 207,687 of NZ_JACDNQ010000003.1, forward strand.
GCCGTCTCCGCCGTCTCCGTCGATCGCCCGTCGACCGAGAAGTCCTCGATCGACCGCCCACGACGGGCGACCTCCTCGCTGATCAGCAGTTTCTCCTCGCGCTCGAGTTTCGACCACTCCAGCGACGCCGGCGGCGACTCCTCGAACGCCCGGAACTGCTCGAAGACGGCCTCGTTGACGAACCGCTCGAAGGAGCCACAGGACTGACACGTCACGGAGAGGTGCGAGGTATCGAACCCGCGCGAAACGGTGTGTTCGAGACAGCCGAGACAGCGATATATTCTGGACATATCCCGTATACGTGCTACGACGGTGAGTATCTGTCCGTCTCGGTCGGACGCATACGAGACGAGCGTAATCAGTATCAGGGACGAACGGCCTTCCGGATCCGTTCGGCGAGCACCTCGTATTGCTCGCGACCGACGTCCTTTTCGACGTAGTCGGTGGCGTCGTCCAAAATCGCCTGTTTGGCCACCTCTTCGCTTCCCTGACCGGTATACAGAATAAACGGCAGTTCCGGATACCGCTTTCGAACCCCGTTGAGGAACTCGATACCGTCCATGCCCGGCATCCTGTAGTCGCTGACGATACAGTCGATCCCGGCGGCCTTCGACTCGCGTTTGAGGACATCGAGTCCGTCCGCCGCGGTAGCGGCCGTGGTCATCGAGAACGTCTCGGATTGCTCCCGTAAGAATACCTCCGCCATCTCTCTGTCGTGCGGATCGTCGTCGACCAACAGGAGTTCGACCGTCTCTCTGCGCCTGGGTGCGGCCCCGATCGCATCCACCGACAGAAGATCGGCCCGCAGGTAGCGTCCGAACAGATTGAGGATCCGAAACGACGGTACGGTTGCGACCGTCTTGAGAACCCGACCGCCGGTATCGGCGTAGATGATTACTGCCGGTTCGTTGTCGCCGCCATCGGCCGCGGTAGAAGGCGTTTTGAACTTGATCACGTCGTCGCGGCGAATGACGATCGGGTCCGCCGTGCCGTCGGGCCGAAACCGGATCCGCGATGCACTGACGGCTAATGTTCCGTCGTACGGGCCTCTTTCACCCATCCCGGAGTGGTCTCGACACTGCACGGCGAGGGCAGTGCCGTTTAGCAGTTGCGCGTAGAGTACCTGCTGGAACCTGACCATCGTCTCCACGCTGGCACTGATCGAGACCGTCGATCGCCGGCCGTCCGCCCGGAACGCGAGCGTAACCGTTTCGGTCGCTCCGGCCTCCCGGAGCCGCGAAACCCCCTGGACAACGTCGAAGACGTCCGATAACTCGATGACTCGCTTTCGCTCATCGACTTCGATACCCAACTTCCGCTCGCTCACGACGACCCGCGTCCGATCCGATACCTCCTCGGATTCGCCGTCCACCTCGACGTCGGCCCGGAAATCCGCTACGATAGTTCCCGACAACGTATGCACGCTTCAGGTGCCTCGATTATGATTGTTTCTACGGTTTCACCGGTTGATTCTACCGGATACGGTTTCACCGGTTGATTCTACCGGATACGGTTTCACCGGTTGATTCTACCGAGGTGCCACCGACGAACGGGAGGCCGAACCGAAGCGTACTCCACATGATAGCACGTACCGGTGGGTGATGGGATCGACACGCCGCGTCCTACTCGTCGGGATCGAGCCGGACGACCGCGCCGCGATAACGGAACGGCTCTCACAGTTAGAGACGACCGTCTCGGTGCTCTCGGCTGCCGACGCTGAAGCGGCACTCTCGTCGCTCGAAGCCCCGCCGGAGCCGATCGATTGTCTCGTTAGCGCCCACCGCCTCGCCGGGATGGACGGAATCGCGTTCTCCCGGGAACGAACACGCCGGCTCGCGTCGCCAACCGTCCCGTTCGTGTTGTTCGTTACCGACGGCTCGGAAGCACTCGCGGCATCGGCACTCGAAGCCGGCGTCTCCGGGTACGTTCGGCGGGAGGGGCCTCATGCGACCGACCGACTGGTCGAGCGTATCCGACCTGAAATCGAGCCCCAGCGTCCCGAAAAAACCGCTCCCGGAGCCGTCTTCGATAACTGCCGGCGGGAGCTGCGGTGGGAACGAGAACGCATCGAGGACGTCAGGCACGCGCTCTCTCATGACCTTCGGAGTCCGTTGAACGTCGCAACCGGATACCTCCAGTACGTCTCGGGCGATTTCGATACCTCCGGGGGACCCGACGAGGAAGCCGTCGGGAAGGTCTCGAGCGCCCTCGGCCGCATCGACTCGTTCCTCGACGACGTCAATGCACTGATACAGCAGGGCCATCCGGTCGATTCAGCCGACACCGTCGAGCTCGCGGCCGTAGCTCGTTCCGGATGGACGGATATCGACACCGGTTCGGCCCACCTTCGGGTTCTCGACGATACCCGTCCCGCCCTGGGGTCCGCCGTTGCCGACCGCGAGCGACTCCTGGGGCTGTTTCGGGAGCTGTACCGAAACGCGATCGAACACGGCGACTCGGGCGTGACCGTCGAGGTCGGAGGACTTCCCGACGGGTTCTACGTCGAGGACGACGGTCCCGGCATCGAAAAAAACAAACTGGAAGACGTATTCCGCATCGGCGTGTCAGACCACAGGGATCGAACCGGGTTCGGACTGGCTCGGGTTCGACACGTCGCCGCCGCCCACTACTGGGACGTCTCTATCGGTGAGTCTCCCCTCGAAGGCACTCGCATCGAAATCACCGGGACCGAATCCGTCGAGTGACCGTTCCGACGGCCAACGGCGTCAGTAGAACGCGATCGGGGTCCCCGGCGACTCGTCGTTTTCTATCTTTTCGAGGGCGGCCTGGAAGTCCTCGCGGGCGACCTCGGTTCGGCCCTCCCGGATCGCGAACATCCCCGCCTCGGTTGCGAGGCTCTCGAGTTCGGCCCCCGAAAAGCCCTCGGTGTCCTCGGCGATCCGCCCGAGGTCGACGTTCGGATCGAGTTGCATCCGATCGGTGTGGATCGAGAGGATCTGCTTTCGCCCGTCGACGTCGGGTTCGGGCACCTCGATGAGCCGGTCGAAGCGGCCGGGGCGGAGGATGGCGCGATCGAGCATATCGAAGCGGTTCGTCGCCGCGATGATCGAGATGTCGCCCCGCTGGTCGAAGCCGTCCATCTCCGAGAGCAACTGCATCATGGTCCGCTGGACCTCCGCGTCCCCGGAGGTCTTCGACTCGGTTCGCTTCGAGGCGATCGCGTCGATCTCGTCGATGAAGATGATGGCGGGTTCGCGCTCGGCCGCGAGCTCGAAGAGGTCACGGACGAGCCGTGCGCCCTCGCCGATGAACTTCTGGACGAGTTCCGATCCGGCCATCTTGATGAAGGTGGCGTCCGTCCGGTTCGCAACGGCTTTGGCCATCATCGTCTTGCCGGTGCCGGGCGGGCCGTGCAACAGCACGCCGGTCGGCGGTTCGATGCCCACCGCCTCGAACTGTTCGGGGTTCATGAGCGGGTCCTCGACTGCCTCCCTGACCTCGTTGATCTGGGTTTCGAGCCCGCCGATGTCCTCGTAGGCGACGTCCGGCTTCTCCGAGATCTCCATCGCTTGCGCGCGGGCATCGGTCTCGGCGTCGAGGACCGTCTGGATCGCGAACGAGTCGTTTATTGCGACCCGGTCGCCGGCTTCGAGTTGATCGTACAGGTGCGGTGAGACGTCGGTGAGCACTTCCTGATTGTTGCCGTGCTGTTTGAGGAGCACTTGCTCGTCCGTGAGCTCCTCGACGGTCGCGAGATACAGCGACGACGTCTTCAGCGCCTCGTTTTCCTCCTGTAGGTCCGTGACCTCCTCGCGGAGGTTCGATTGGCGGTCTCTGGCCAGTTCGAGTTGATCGGACAGCTCGTCGTGAACCCGCGAGACGTCGACGTAGTGCTCCCTGAGGGCTGCCAGCCGCTCGTCGACCGGCATATCCGGATCGAGGTTGAGCGTCGGCCGGTCAGGGAGCGAGGGGCTGTGCGACATTATTGTCCATAGCGGTCGGAGATTAAAAGGCCCTTTGGGTGGGGGAGACGCTTGCGGTATACGATACCATACCCGATCGGCGGTCCCGAGGGGCCGACGGGATCCGTCGGCTACCGAAGCGATGCGAACTCCGCGACCATCCCGTCGTAGGTATCGATCGCCGCCTCGACGGGTGCCGGCGACGACATATCGATGCCGGCGGTCTCGAGCAGTTCGAGGGGGTACCCCCGAGAGCCCGAGCGGAGGAACTCCCGATAGTCGGCGGCCGCCGGTTCGCCGTCCGTCGTGATACGGTCGACGATGGCGTTGGCCGCGCTGATTCCCGTCGCGTACTGGTAGACGTAGTACGCCCGATAGAAATGCGGGATCCGCATCCACTCGCGGGCGATCCGGTCGTCGACGACGGCCGGCTCGTAGTAGTCGTCCTTGAGCCCGCTGTAGACCTCGTCCAGCCGGTCCGGCGTCAGGGCCTCCCCCCGTGCGTCGAGTTCGTGTACGCGGTGTTCGAAGTCGGCGAACATCGTCTGTCGGAACAGCGTCGACCGGAAGCGTTCGAGGTACTCGTCGAGAACGTGCCGGCGGAACCGCTCGTCCTCGACGGTATCGAGCAGATGCCGGGTCAAAAGCGCCTCGTTGACCGTCGAGGCGACCTCGGCGACGAAGATCTCGTAGCCCGAGTAGACGTAGGGCTGCTCCTCGCTCGTGAGTTCGGAGTGCATCGAGTGGCCCAGCTCGTGGGCCAGGGTGTACATCGAGGCGATGTCGTCTTGATAGTTCAACAGGACGTAGGGCTGGCTGTCGTAGGTGCCGCCGCTGTATGCCCCCGACTGTTTGTTCGCCGTCTCGTATACGTCGACCCACCGCGAGTCGAGCCCCTCCGCCATCCGGTCGCGGTAGGCGTCCCCGAGCGGCTCGACGGCCTCGATCACGTGCTCCGTGGCCCGGTCGTACCCGAGATCCGGGCTCTCGCCGTCGGCGATCGGAGCGTAAAGGTCCCACATCCGGAGTTCGTCGACGCCGAGGGCCTCCCGTTTCAACTCGGCGTGGCGATGCAACACGTCGAGGTTGTCCTGGACGGTTTCGACGAGCATCTCGTAGACCTCGACGGGAACGTTGGGGCCGTCGAGGGCGGCTTCCCGCGCCGAGTCGTAGTTCCGCGCGGCCGCCAGCTTCCCGTCGGACTTGACGCTGTTTTTGTACGCGGTGCCGACGCTGTTGCGGTAGTCGGCCCACTCGTCGTAGAACGCCTCGTAGGTCCGCTTTCGAAACGCCCGATCGGGGTGCTTCTGGAGCTTCGTGAAGTTCGACAGCGTGATGGCTCGCTCGTCGCCGTCGGGGGCGTCGACCGTCGGGAACGTCATGTCGGCGTTCGTCAGCATGTTGTAGACGTCCCCCGCCGCGCCGGTCACCTCGCTGAGGTCGGCGAGCAGCGCCTCGATCTCCGCCGACCGGGTGTGGGGCTTCATCCGCAGGGTGTCATCGATGTAGTGTTCGTAGGCCCCGAGCTCGGGGTTCTCCTCGACGAACGCCGACAGCGTCTCCTCGTCCGTGGCCTGTAGCTCGGGTTCGATGAAGCTGGCGGCGCTCGAGGCGTCGGCGGCCAGCGACTGCGAGCGCGCGGTGAGCGCCTGATACCGCTGGTTCGTCGTATCCTCGTCGCGTCGCATCCGCGCGTAGGCGGCGACGTTCGAGACCTCCCGCATGATCGACTCCCGGAGCGTTAAGACCTCCGCGAGCGTCGCCGCGCTCTCCGTGACCCGGCCCTCGTAGGCCGAGAGCTCCTCGACCCGATCCTCGAGAGCCCCGTAAGCGGCCTCCCACTCCTCGTCGTCGGCGAACAGGTCCGTCAGATCCCAGGTGTACTCCTCGGCGATTTCGCTCCGCTCGGGCACCGAACTCATGCCGAAGGCTACGGACGGGGCCGTCCTAAACCCGTCGTCCCCGGCGGGCCGGCTCCCCTACGGCTTCCCGCCGGGAACCAGCGATCCGGCGACCCGGGCGGCAGCGAGCCGATCCCGACGCCGGGCACCGAAGACATCGCGGGCGCTCGAGAGCGCCTCCTCGTCGACGTCGAACCCCACGCCGGGGTAGGAGACGTCGAACAACACGAGCGGTTCCGGGGCGGCGGGGGCGATCCCCTCCGGTCCGGAGAGCGCTTCGGCACCGAGCGCCCGGGTAATAAACGAGGGCTCGCAGACCCCGTTTGCGACCGCTTCGACGACGGAGACGAGCCGGCGGACGAGCTGTCTCGCGAAGCCGCCAGCCCGACACTCGATCCTCAGAAACGGCCCCTCGCGCCGGAACGATACCGAGACCGTCCGCTCTGTCCCCTCGTCGTCGGGGGTGAAGTTGTGAAAATCGGCCTCGCCGGAAAGCCGCCGGCAGGCCTCACGCCCCCGCTCGTCGTCGGCCGTCGGCGCGTACAGGAAGTATCTGTATACCCGTTCGCCGGCGTCGTGGGTCGCGTGGAACCCGTCGCCCACGTCGGTGGCCGCCCACGCACGGATCGAGGCGGGCAACTCGCCGTTGAGCGCGCGCGGCGACAGCCACTCGGGGACGGTGAACGCGACCGTCTGTGCCCGCGCCGAGACGCCGGCGTCGGTCCGCCCCGCGGCGGCGTAGCCGATCGGCGAGCCGCGTTCGAACCCGACCCCGAGTGCCCCGAGCGCCCCGAACAATACGTCCTCGACCGTCTCGCCGTGTGGCTGGCGCTGGAAGCCGCGGTAGTCCGATCCGTCGTAGGCCAGCCGGAAGGCGCGCATACGGACGACGTATCCGCGTCGAACACATAAACCACCGGCACGCCCCCTGTCGGGGGTCGGAACGCAGGACGCGACCGGCGGTTCGGACGAACGGACGGGCGATGGCCCGCGCGCGGCGGCGATACGACCCGACGAACCAGGGAGCGGCAGCTACAAACACGACGCCGTTCCAAGGACAACCATGTCCGACACCGAACGCCTGTGGCTCGTCAAGCGCGAATACGACGACGAGTCGCTCGTCGAACTCGTCTACGCCACGCCGGACGGCGCTCACTGCGTGGTGAAACACTTCAGCGCACAACTGCTCCGCTCGAAGGAGATCACCGCCGCGATCGACGTCGACGCCGATCGGGTCGACCCCGTCGGCGACGAGACGACCCGCGAACACTACGCCTCGGAGGTCGAGCGGGTCCGAGAGCAAAACGACCCGGACGAGATAATATAATCCGCCGCGGACCCGACGGCCCGTCCGTGACGGTTCGACCCCGTGTGCAGTCGGCTGTTCTTTCGTGGTACGCGTCGGTCTCTGCGGGTATCCGTCCCTCGAAGCGGATACCGCCGACAGTATCAAGGCCTATATTCCGCCGGCCGAAACCAGGAGACGATATGGCCGCCATCGAACTCGACGGTGTCGAGAAATCCTTCGGGGACGTCCGGGCGCTCCGCGGCGTCGACCTCGAAGTCGAGGACGGCGAGATCTTCGGCTTTCTCGGCCCCAACGGCGCGGGAAAGTCGACGACGATCAACGTCCTGTTGGACTTCATCCGCCCCGACGCGGGGTCTGTTCGGGTGCTGGGCCGGGACGCCCGCGACGACAGCGTCGCGGTCAGAGAACGCACCGGCGTCCTTCCGGAGGGGTTCGACGTCTACGACCGGCTGACGGCGCGCGAGCACGTCCAGTTCGCAATCGACTCGAAGGGGGCCGACGACGACCCGTATCCCCTCCTCGAACAGGTGGGCCTCGAGGACGCCGCGGGACGGAAGGCCGGCGGCTTCTCGACCGGGATGCGCCAGCGACTCGCCCTGGCGATGGCGCTCGTCGGCGACCCCGAACTGCTCGTACTCGATGAGCCCTCCTCGGGGCTGGATCCGAACGGCGCGCGCGAGCTCCGGGAGATCGTCGAGAGCGAGGCCGCAGACGGGACGACGGTGTTCTTCTCGAGTCACATCCTCGGGCAGGTCGAGGCCGTCTGTGACCGCGTCGGGATCATCCGCGGGGGCGAACTCGTCGCCGTCGACACCATCGAGGGGCTCCGCGAGAACGTCGGCGGCGGCTCGACGCTCGTCGTCGAGGTCGATTCGGTCCCCGAGGAGGCCACCCACCGTCTGAAGAGCCTCGACGGCGTCTCGGAGGCGACCGCCGACGGAACGACGCTTCGGATCACCTGCGAGGACGACGTGAAGATGGACGCCGTCTCCGAACTCGAGACGCTGGGCGCGGACGTCTCGGACTTCTCGACGGAGGAAGCGCCCCTAGAGGATCTCTTTGCCGCCTACACGGGGGTCGACGAATGAGTTGGCAGGCCGTCGCCGAGAAGGACTTCCGCGATGCGATCCGCTCGCGGCTGCTGATCGTGTTGACGCTGCTTTTCACGCTGTTTTCGGCCGGTGCGGCGTATCTCGTCACCGAGATCGACCCGCCACAGCAGGCCGCCCTCACGGGCGAGGTCACGACGGTGCTTTTGATCAGCGGCCTCGTCAGCGCGACCGCCGTCTTCATCCCGATCGTCTCCATCGCGGTCGCCTACCGCTCGCTGGCCGGCGAGCGCGACAGCGGGAGCCTGAAGCTCCTGCTTTCGCTGCCGAACAGCCGACTGGACGTCGTCCTCGGGAAGTTCGTCGGCCGGTCGGGCGTCGTCGCCGTCGCCCTGTTCGTCGGATTCGCCGTGGGTATCGTCGTCACGGCCTCGCTGGCGGACGCGTTCTCGCCGCTCGAGTACGTCGTCTTCGTCGGTATTTCGATGCTCTTCGCGTTCGTCTTCATCGCCATCACAGTCGGCGTCTCGGCGTTCACCTCCTCGACCTCACGGGCGGCCTACGGGGCGTTCGGACTGTTCGTCGTCTTTCAGTTCCTCTGGTCGAGTCTGGCTCAGGGGGTCGCCTACGCCGTCAACGGCTTCTCCTTCGAGGGAATCGAGGAGGGCGATGCGGTGTTCGAACTCTTTCAGCTCCTCACGATCCTCGATCCGACCGCCGCCTACCAGCAGGGGACGCTGTGGGTCGTCCGCAGCCTCGACGAGAGCGGCGAACTGGCCGCGAACAACTCGGAGTTGGCCTTCTACCTGCAGGATTGGTTCGGCTTCATCGTGATGGCGCTTTGGATCGTCATCCCCCTCGCCGTCGGCTACGCCCGGTTCGAGTCTTCCGACCTGTAGCGGCGGCCGATCCACGAGCGCGGCCCGATCCCCCTCGATCACCCCACCCGAAACGGCCGTCCGTCGGGCGTCGAACGACCGTCTGACAACAGTTTCACCACGCTTGTGTATGACGGTTACACTTTCACTCCGCATACACGGGTTTTATATTATCCCCGACCATGCTTTCGGTTGCACACGCTCCTTCCCTTTTGGTGAGTATCGAACCCGAAGCGACTGCCACGCGCCGACACTGCCGGCCGGACGTCCCCAACGGCTTCCGTCCTCGACGGTATCGGTCCCAACGGCTCCCGTCCTCGACGGTATCTGTCCCAACGGCTCCCGTCCTCGACGGCCCCTGTTCCCGGACCGTGTCCCGTCTCGTTTCCCCGGAAGGCATACCACACACGCCCGGATAACTCGGGTATGATCGAACTCGAAGACGTGATGGCGGCCCGAGAGTGCGTCGCCGAGACCGCACGGGAGACCCCGCTCGAACGCTCCCGGACGTTCTCCGAGCGGACGGGTGCCGACGTCCGGCTCAAGATGGAACACCTCCAGCGGACCGGTGCGTTCAAGATCCGCGGAGCGACGAACAAGATCGCACGCTTGAGCGAGGCCGAACGCGAGTCCGGGGTCGTGGCCGCCAGCGCCGGCAACCACGCCCAGGGCGTCGCGCTGGCCGCCACGCGGGCGGGCGTCGACGCGACGATCGTGATGCCCGAGTACGCCCCGATCTCGAAGATCGACGCGACCCGATCCTACGGGGCCGAAGTCGAACTCCACGGGATCGACTACGATGCGGCCGCCGAGCGCGCCCACGAGATCGAACGCGAGTCGGGTCGGACGTTCGTCCACGCCTTCGACGACCCGGCGGTGATGGCCGGCCAGGGGACGATCGGCCTCGAGATCGTCGAACAGTGCCCCGAGGTCGAGACGGTCGTCGTTCCGATCGGCGGCGGCGGGCTCATCGCCGGGATCTCGACCGCCGTCACGGGGCTGACGGACGCCCGCGTCATCGGCGTCCAGGCCGAGGGAGCCGCAAGCGCCGCCCGTTCGCTCGAGGCGGGTGAGGTCGTAGCGCGCGATTCGGTCGATACGATCGCCGACGGCATCGCGACCAGAAAGATCGGCGAGTCGACGTTCGAGGTGATCCGCGAGCGCGTCGACGAGGTCGTCACCGTCTCGGACGCGGAGATCGCCAACGCCGTGACGTCGCTTCTGGAGCGCTCGAAGACGCTCGTCGAGGGGGCCGGTGCCGTCCCGCTCGCGGCCGTCATCGAACGGCGCTTCGGGTACGACGACGGTGAGACGGTCGTTCCGACGCTCTGTGGCGGCAACATCGACCTCAACGTGCTCACGACGGTCATCACCCGCGGGCTCGTCGAACGGGGGCGGTTCCTGCGGATCAAGACCGTCCTGAAGGATCGTCCCGGTGCGCTCGAGGAACTCGTCGAGTTGCTCTCGGCACACCGGACCAACATCCACGCGATCGAACACGACCGGGCTTCGAAGGACATCGCGATGAACGCCGCGGAGGTCGAACTCGACCTCGAAACCCGGGGGCACGACCACGTCACCGAACTACTGGGCGTACTCGAAGAACACGGATATCGGGTCGACGTACTGTCCTGACCGGAACCGTTGTTCGTAAACAAAAAAGGTTTCATTGTACCCAAAGAGATAATATTAACCAATACAAAAGATTACTCACTACGAGCGAAACGGTACCGACCGGACCCGATACATATGCTCTGGATGACATCCGATCTCTCACAACAGAACCGTGCCCCGTCCCTCGGCGAACCGTCCCGCGCCACGGCCAGCCGCGGTGACCGCCGATGAGCAACGAAAGTACCGTCTCCGACCGTCCCCGGGACCCGGCCCGGTCGGCCGAGGAGTCCTCGCGGGCCGAGGGGTCTTCACGGGCCGAGGAGTCCTCGCGGGCCGAGGGGTCTTCGCGGGCCGAGGAGTCCGTCGACGAGGATTCATGTCCCGAGTGCGGCGGCTCCGTGACCGGCAGCGACACCGGCGAGCGCGTCTGTGCCGGCTGTGGGCTCGTGGTCGACGACCAGCGGATCGACGCCGGCCCCGAGTGGCGGGCGTTCGACGCCGCCGAGCGCGACGAGCGCTCCCGCGTCGGTGCGCCGATGACCGAGATGCTCCACGACAAGGGGCTTTCGACGACCATCGGTTTCGACAAGACCGACGCCTACGGAAACACCCTCGGCGGCCGCAAACGCCGTCAACTCAAGCGGCTCCGCACCTGGAACCGACGCTCGAAGACCGAGGACGCCCACGACCGAAACCTCAGACACGCCCTCGGCGAGATCGACCGGATGGCGTCGGCGCTCGGGCTCCCACAACCCATCCGGGAGACGGCCAGCGTCATCTACCGCCGTGCGCTCGACGAGGACCTCCTTCGCGGGCGCTCGATCGAGGGGATGGCGGCGGCTGCGCTGTACGCCGCCTCGCGGCTCGACGGTGTCGCCAGATCGATCGACGAAATCGCGATCGTCAGCCGGGTCGGGGATCTGGAGATCAAGCGGGCCTACCGATATATCGACCGCGAACTCGGCCTCGAGACGCCGCCCGCACATCCCAACGAGTATATCGGCCGGTTCGCCTCCGAACTCGGCTGCAGCGAGCGGACCGAACGGCTGGCACGGAACCTCGTCGAGACCGCCGTCGAGGAGGCCGTTCACAGCGGCAAAAGCCCCGTCGGCATCGCCGCGAGCGCGCTGTATGCCGCCTCCCGGCTCCAAAACGAGGGGCTGACACAGGCGGATATCTCGGAGACGGCGAACGTCAGCGAGGTCACGATCCGGAACCGCTACCGCGAGGTGCTCGCAGTCGCCGACGTCGCCCCGAGCGGGTGAACCACAGGCCCCGCCGTCATGCGGGATCGAGCGACGAGGCCCCGCCGTCATGCGGGATCGAGCGACGAACGGGTCACTCCAGCCACTCGAGAAACGTCCCGTCGACGAGCGTCTCGGCCTGGGCGTCGATGTAATCCGACTGCATTCCCCAGACGGCCTGTGCGAACGGCTCCCCGTCCGCCATGCGTGCTTCGACCCGATCGTGTTTCCATCTCGCCGGCGTCATCCGTCGATCGACCCGCTCTCTGAGCGGCTGGATGTATCGGTTCGCCTCCTCGGCGTCGAGCCCCTGTAACTGGAGGCCGTCCCTGGCGAGTTCGAACAGCTCGGCGTACAACTCCTCGACGTCGTCCGTCTCGATCCCGTCGGCGGTCACCCACTTCAGATCGGCTTCGAGGCCGTCCCGGACCGCGGCGTAGAAGTTCGACTCGGCCGTCTCCCACGACTGGTGGTAGACGGGGTGCTCACGGCGCGGCAGACTCTCCAACAGCCCGGCGAACACGGCCAAAAGCGAGATCGTTCCCCGGACGGTCGGCTGCCCCGGTAGCGGCCGAAACTCGATGCGCGCGTTCGCGCTCTTTCGGGTCGAGCCCCCGAAGACGGGCCGAACCCACCGCCAGAAGCTGCCGTGTTTGTGCCGGAAGTGGGCGAACTCGTCGTCGAAGCGGCCCTTCGATCCGATCTCGGCGGGGACGACCGTCTCGTCGCCCGCGATGCGGTCGAGCGCGTCGTCGACCGTCTCGATGTCCTCGGGGAAGGTCACCTTCTCCGTGTCCTCGGGGTTGAGCACCGACTCGAAGACCGCGATCCTGTTTTCCATCCAGCACTCGTCCATGATCGTCTCGCCGTCGGCGTCGTAGAGATCCGGCGGGAAAAACGGCGAGTTGACCGAGACGGCGAGCAACGGGCCGGCGATCCGCAGCGCATACCGGAAGTGTTCGGGCAGGTCGTCGGCGTGGGCGACCTGGTAGTGCGGCTGGATGGAGGTGATGAGGCTCTCGGGCATCACGGTGTCGGCCGACAGCGAGACGTGCGGTGTTTCGAGCTGTAACTCCGGGGCGTAGTCGGTGTTCGCCATCGCGTGGTATCGAACCGCCCGCGACATGTTCGTCGCCATCTTGATCCCGTCCTGTTCGATGCTGCTCGTGAGGTACTCCGTGGCCGTCTCGCCGACCGGCGGCACCGTCCAGAGGCCGTCGCTGACGAGGGCCATCCCCTCGCGGGCGACCTCGGCTTCGGCCGCCGCGAGCTTCGCCTGTACCTCCGATTCCTGTGCGCGGAGCCCGTATTTCGACAGCGGTTGTGGCGTCGTCGAGAGTTCGGCGTTGTGCAGGCCGAGTTCCTTCTCGAAGCCGATGTACCCGAGCAGCCGGCGCGGGACCCGCATCAGCGCGTCCGTCTCGGCGTCGACGGCGTAGAACTCGTACTCCAGGCCGACGATCGCCTGGGGGTTGTTGAACGTTCCGTCGTCGATCTCCTCCCGCAGGGTCTCTTTTTCAGCTTCGACCCGCGACGCGAACGCCTCGTCGTCGATATCGAGCGCCGCTACGACCTGCGCCGCGAGCTCGGAAGCGGACATACACGTCCCTGTGCGCGGCGGGGATTTGAAACGTGTGTCTTGTCTCGCCCGGACGGACCGGCCTCGGTTTATAAGACCGTCGTCGTCGGATCCCGGCGAGCAACGGACCCGGTCGGACGCCCGCCGGGATCGCGATCAGAACACGTCCGGAAAGAGGACGTAGCTAAACAGCAACGAGAGCGCCCCGACCGCCGTCGCGTAGTACACGAGCGGAACGAGGTTGAGCCGCATGACGCGCCCCTCCTCGCCGACGAGGCCGACCGTCGCGAGGGCGGCGACGACGTTGTGGATCGCGACGAGGTTGCCGATCGCGCCGCCGACCGCCTGCGCGCCGACGATGAGGGTTCTCGGCACGCCGACGCTCTCGGCCGCGAAGAACTGGAACGGGCCGAACGTGATGTTCGAGACCGTGTTTGACCCCATCAGCGCCGCCCCGAGCGCGCCGATGAAGGCGGCCGCGAACGGGTACGCCGGCCCGAGGGTGTCGGCGGTAGCGGTCGCGAGCACGACGATCATGCTGTCGACCCCCGCCGCGTGTGCGCCGGACTGTAACATGACGTGTGCCATCGCCAACACGAACGCCAGCGCGATGAGCGGCGACCGGAGGTTCAACGACGCCTCGCGCCAGGCTTCGAGGACCTGTCCGCGCGACATCCCGAACAGCGGAATCGCGACGACCGCGCTCACCAGGAGCCAGGTCCCCGGAAGGTAGGCGATCTCGACGCCGTTTTCGATCCCCGTTCCGAGTATCGCGGCCCACTCGAACCCGAAGAGCCCGATCGTGATCTCCCCGACCGCGGTCGTCACCGTCCCGAACCGAAGGGACAGCGCGACGCCGAAGACGTCGACCGTCTCCCCCCGGAGGAACCGCGATATCGGCTCGACGCTCCGCGTGACGACGAGCGTGACGACCAACAAGACGTACGGTGTCCAGGCCCGGAGCGGGGACATCGTGTACTCGCTGGGGACGACACCGCGGACGTCGGCCGGGTGGATCGTCCCGATCCAGTGGTCGGGCCACTCCGATTGTGGCGGGAACTCCCATTGCGATTCGGGCTCGAAGTAGCCGAGCCTGAGTGCGGCGATGACGACGGCACCGCCGAGCATAGACCCCAAGAGAGCGGGGAACTCGGCGCTGACCTGGGCGGCCAGCCAGTAGGGGATGCCGAAGGCGACACCCGCGAACAGACACAGCGGGGCGACCTCCCAGGCGGGGTCCAGCGACCGATCCGCCCCGAAGAAGTAGACGACCATTCCGACCGCGAAAAGCGGCATCACGACCCCGACGAGGGCGTGATACGTCGCCGCCCACCTGGCGACCTCGACGGCGAACTCCGTGGTCGTCATGCCGTTGGCCTGGATCGTCGCCTCGATCTCCGAGACGCTCGACATCGGCTCGCCGATCCCGACGAGCATCGGCGTGCCGACCGCCCCGTAGGTGACGGCGATGACGTGTCCGACCAACGCGACGACGACCGCGGCCAGCGCGGGGAACCCGAGCCCCAAAAGCAGCGGGGCGACGACGGCGGCGGGCGTCCCGAAGCCGGCCGCGCCCTCGATGAACGTCGCGAGAAAGAACGCGACGAGGACGGTCTGTACCCGCCGGTCTTCGCTTATTTCGGCGAAGCTGCGGTTGAGGGTATCGAACGCGCCCGAGCGGAGCATCGTATAGAGCAACACCAGCGCGGCGAAGACGATAAAGAGGATCTGAACGGCGGTGATGACGCCCTCGATCGTGGCGGCCAGAAGCCACCTCGGGGGCGTCCCCCAGACGAAAAAGCCGATGGCCAACGCGACGAGCCACGCGATCGGCATCACCCGGGCCGCCGGCCACAGGAGCCCGACGAGAAGGACGCCGACGACGAGCAGGGGAAACGCCGCAAAGAGCACGTCGATTGTGGGGTTCATATTCGGCCCGTCACGTGTCGCGGCTCGGGGCTATCGGCGGCCGTTCGCCGCAGCCCATCGATCGTTGCCATCGCCTCTCGTTCATGTGCTACCGTCTCTCTGTGGTCGTCGGAGCATTATAAGCATCGGGGAAACGCCGGGCACCCCGACGGACAAAGGGAGCACCCCGATGGACAAAGGGAGCACCCCGATGGACAAAGGGAGCACCCCGATGGACAAAGGGAGCACCCCGATGGACAAAGGGATTATACCCACCCCGGACGTGCTACCTCGCATGGCATCCGAGCGCGAACGGAACGCGAACGGGGAGTTCACCGACCGGATACCCGCCGACGCCGCACTCGACGCGTTCGATGGGCGTGAGGACGTCGCACGCCCGCTGACCGCCGCCGACGTCATGGAAGCGCTCGATTGCTCGCGGCGGACGGCCCACAACAAACTCAACGCCCTCGTCGACGAGGGCGAACTCGAAACCCGTAAGATCGGTGCCCGCGGCCGGGTCTGGTGGCGGCCGATCACGGCCGGCGAACGGAACCGCCGCCTCGCCGTCGAGGGGGCGGAGGGCCGATCCGCAGGCGTCGACGAACCGGACGGCCGAACGGATGGCCTTCCCTCGGAGGTCGAGCAGGCGATCCGGGCGGCCGATCTCCCGGGATCGGGCCGAACGCTCGACGCCAGACGGGAGGCGCTCGCGGCGGCCTACGAGCACCTCACCAGCCACCCGAGCGCGACGAAATCGGACTTCCTCGACGACGTGTACCCGAAATACCCCGCCGCGTTCGAGACGCCGGAAGGGTGGTGGAACGCGATCCAGCCCGCGTTAAAGCAGCTTCCGGCCGTCGACCCGCCCGAGGAGCGCGGCCACCTCTGGCAGTTCCTCGGCGGCGATCGGTTCACGCCGACGCTCGGCTGATCCCGGCGGAACCGGGGGACTGCCGGCCGTGTTATCCCTCGAGTCGGACCCCTCGGAACTCGAACCGTGCCCCGCCCTCGCTGCCGTCGGTCACGTCCACCTCCCAGCCGTGTGCTTCGGCGATCTGCTGTACGATACTCAGGCCGATCCGCAGCGTTTCGTCCGCGGTGGAGTAGCCGGCCTCGAGGACGCTCTCCCGCTCCCCGTCGGGGATGCCCGGTCCGTCGTCTTCGACGTAAAACCCGTCCGGGAGGTCGCCGATGACGACCGTGACGTCCGCCCCGCCGTGTTCGATCGCGTTTCCCAACAGGTTCTCCAGTAGCTGATGGAGGCGGGATCTGTCCGCATGAACCGTGGCGTCCGTCTCGACGACGAGCCGCGCTGCGGCCGTCTCGATGGTCCGCCAACAGGAGGCACCCAGCGCCGACAGCTCGACTGCCTCCGTGTCGCCGATGGTTTCTCCCGCCCGAGCGAGCGTGAGTACGTCCTCGACGAGCGCCTCCATCCGGTCGAGCGCCCGTTTCGCCGGATCGATGTGCTCGCTCGCACACGCCTCGCTGGCGAGGGTCAACCGGCCTTTCGCCACGTTGAGCGGGTTACGCAGGTCGTGGGAGACGACCGACGCGAACTCGTCCAACCGGTCTCGCTGCCGTTCGAGCTCCCGTCGGCGGCGCATGTGGTCCGTGATGTCCGCCTGGATGGCGATGAACGCCGTCGGCTCGCCGGCCCCGTCCAGTACCGGAGCGACGGTCTGGTGGGCGTGATAGCGCTCGCCGGACTTGCGGCGGTTGACGACGGATTCCTCCCAGACCGTCCCGGCCAGGAGCGTTCGCCACATCTCCCCGTAGTAGCCCTCGGACATCTCCCCGGATTTCATGATGGACGGGGTCGCTCCCAGGGCCGTTTCCGCCGCGTATCCGGTAATCCGCTCGAACGCGGGATTAACGTACTCGATGGTTCCGTCGGCGTCCGTGATGTAGACGGCGTGGCCCGCGTGTTCGACGCACAGCTTGAACTGTTCGAGCCGCCGCTGGGTTTCTTTCCGGTCCGTGACGTCTTGGATCGTACAGACGAGTCCGCCTTCGTGTGTCTTCGCGAGGCGGTGGTCCTCGGTGAACGTACTCCCGTCGGCGTGAAGGCCGGTGGTTTCGCCCTGCCAGGACCCGGATGCTTCCACGACCGGGATGATCTCCTCTCGGATGAACTGAATCGATTCCTCGGGATAGGTCACCTCCCAGTGTTCGCCGATCATCTCCGCCGGATCGTATCCGTACATGTCCGCGTACCGCTGGTTGACGTACGTGAAGCGTCCGTCGGAATCGAGGATGCTGATCCCTTCGTCGGCGGTTTCGATCGCTTTGAGGTGGCGCCGTTGGACGCGTTGGGCCCGGGTTCGCTCGACGTGGCTCCGGATTCGGGTCGCCAACAGCTCGTATCGCACCGAATCGGATCCCTTCTGGAGATAATCACTAGCCCCCGCGGTGATCGCCTTACTGGCGACGGCCTCGCTGCCCTTGCCGGTGAAGAGGATAAACGGGAGTCGGGGATACGCCTGGCGGACCGTCTCGAGGAACTCGATGCCGTTCCGTTCGGGCATGTCGTAATCGGAGACGATACAGTCGTAGTCGCCCTCGGCGAGCCGGTCGAGCCCCTCGCTGGCACTGGCCGCCGTCTCGACGACGAGCCCGTCGTCTATGCGTTCGAGGAACTCGACGGCGAGTTCCGCAAAGCCCGACTCGTCATCCACGTGGAGTACTCGAACGGTCTCCGTCTCCCTTTCGGGCCGAGACACCTCGTTCGATCCGGACGCCATAGGATACGATCGCGTCCGAGAGTATATATATCTGCGTGGCACGCGGGGATCCGCGGCCGTCCGTCGAAACAAAAAGCGCGAACGCCAGGAGGCCGCGATCCGCTCAGAACAGTCCCGGGAAGAGGACGTAGCAGAACAGCATCGCGAGGATGCCGACGCCGGTGGAGTAGTAGATGAGCGGTAGGAGATTGAGCCGCATGACGCGGCCCTCCTGGCCGACCAACCCGACGGTTGCGAGGGCGGCGACGACGTTGTGGATCGCAACGAGGTTACCGATGGCACCGCCGACCGCCTGCGCGCCGACGATGAGCTGCGTCGGGAGCCCGAGCTGTTGGGCGGCCTCGAACTGGAAGCCGCCGAAGGTGATATTCGAGACGGTGTTCGACCCGGCCATCGCCGCGCCGAGCGCGCCGATGAGGGCGGCGACGAACGGGTACGCCGGCCCGAGCGCGTTCGCGGTCGCCTGTGCGAGCGCCTGGATCATCCCGACCTCGATGTCCGAGGGCGCGACCGCGGACTGCAACATTACCTGCACCATTGCGATGACAAAGATCAACGCGATGAACGGCGAGACGAGTTTGCTCGCGGTCTCGCTAAACGCCGACTTGACCTGGGTGCCGCTCATGCCGAAAATCGGGATCGACAGGAGCGCGGGGACGATGAGCCAGAAGCCGGGAACGCTCATCCAGGCGATCGAGTTGCTGATCTCCGTCCCGAGGATGTTGCTCCATCCGAGGACGATACCGACGGTGAAGCTGCCGATCTCGACGCCGTAGTCGGGGTTACCGATCGCTGCGCTGATCGGATCGACCGCGCGCGTGATGACGAGCAACACGACGACGAGAATGTAGGGAACCCACGCCTTCGCGAGCGACATCTGTTGGGTACCGCCGTCGGTGGCCGTTCGCCCGCCGTTGCTCGATCCCGGTTCGATGGTGCCGACCCAGTGATCTTTCCACTCCGAACGCGGTGGGAAGTCCCAGTGGGAGTCGGGCAGGAGATAGCCCGCACGGAGCACGCCAACGGTGATCGCACCGCCGACCATCGATCCGATGAGCGAGGGGAACTCCGCGGTGATGTACCACGCGGACACCCAGTAGGGGATCACAAAGGAGATCCCCGCGAACAGACACAGCGGGGCGACCTCCAAGGCGGGCCCGAGGGCCCCGTCCTCGTCGTCCCCGAAGAAGTACACGACCATCAACACCGCGATGAACGGCATCAGGAAGCCGACGAGCGCGTGGTACGTCGCTGCCCACGCGGCGACCTGATTCGAAAACTCCGTGACGCTCGCGTAGCCGCCGGCGGTGATCGCCTCCTCGTAGATGCTGAGGGGGTTTTCGATCCCGATGATGATCGGCGTCCCGACCGCGCCGTAGGTGACAGCGATGATGTGCCCGATGATGGCCGCGATCACCGCCGCAAGTGCCGGGAAGCCGAGCGCGAGCAACAGCGGGGCGACGACGGCGGCGGGTGTCCCGAAGCCGGCCGCGCCCTCGATGAACGTCGCGAGGAAGAACCCGAGCAGGACGATCTGGACCCGCCTGTCGTCCGAGACGGCGGCGAATCCCTGGTTGATCCGGTCGAACGCGCCGGCCTCCTGTAGCGTGTACAGGAGCAACAGCGCCCCGAAGACGATCCAGAGAATCGTCAACGCCGTGATGACGCCGTTTATCGAGGCGGCCGCGACCCAATCGGCCGGCATTCCCCACACCGCGAATCCGATCACGGCGGCGCTTATCCACGCGATCGGCATCGCCCGCGTGGCCGGCCACAGGAACCCGACGAGCAATACGCCGGCGATCAAAAGCGGTGCCGCGGCCAAGAGCAACTCGACCGCACTAGCCACGGAGACCACCTCCACCGGCGTCGGTGACTGTCGGTTCCAGCGGTGGTACGTCCATGACAGACTGGCTTGTCGCTGTCATAGCCATCGGGTATCACACTCGGTATTTATACTTATCGACGGTTCAACTACTGGTCGGGCCGGGCGGGTCGCAGTGTGGCCTCCACGGGCGGTATATTCAACATATACGTCCGTCTGTCGGACGATTTTCCCTGTATATGTATACGTATTTGCTCGAAAAGCGGTCGTTCAACTCACGTAGTACGGTACTATTGCCATGGGAAATATATTTGACCGGTGATCGACGCCAGTTCATTCGTGTGTCACGGTGGAGTCATGCGATTTTTCGTTGCCAAAGCGGTCCGATCGTGGCTTTCTCTCCACCCGGCTTCGTACACGACACCGTATCACATCCACGGGTACACACGTCTACACAGGTCGTGCAGTCGACTGTAGTGGTCGTCCACCGGAACTCGGCCCCTCGGCAGCGCTCGCGCGCGCCGTCGAGTCCCCGAGCCCCCGTACCTGAGTGCGCTAAGCCCCCTTCCGACCGTTGTATTTCTGTCGCCCCCTTCCGACCGTTATACGAGACTGTACGCACGACCCCGCTCGTGGAGCGTCTGGGTCTCGTCGTCGTTCCAGTACCCGGAGATATCGCCCCGCTCGGCGAAGTAGATCCGGTCTCCGTGGGGAACCGCTTCGCTCGTCACGTGGCCGACGCCGCCGACGCGCCACCGGATCTCCCCTGTCCGCTTGTCGAGCGCGTACAGATGCGTATCGTACGAGCCGACGAGCACCGTCTCGGCCGTCACGGAGAGTGAGCCGATGACGTTTCCGTGGACGTTTCTCGACCAGCGTTCCTCGCCGGAGTCGGCGTCGAGGGCGTACACGTGGTTATCGTCGCTGCCGACGTAGACGGTCCCGGCGTCGGGATCGATTCCGGGGTTCGACATGATCACCCGTCCCGTCTCGAAGGACCACTCCTCGGTCCCGTCGGCCAAATCGAGCCGATAGAGGTGGCCGTCCCACGACCCGACGAACGCTGACCCGTCGTAGGTCGGGATTGTCCCCTTGATCTCCGCGCCGGTCTGAAACGACCACGCCGGCTCCAGGGAGGGGAACTCCCAGGCGTAACACACCCCGTCGTTCGACCCCGTCAACAGCCGTTCGGCAGCGGGATCGATCGACGTCGACGGGTGAGGCATTCCCCACAGGCGGCTATCGTGCCAAAGCGGTGTGCCCGTCGCCGCGTCGAGAGCCCACATCGTCCCCGAAGGGGCCTGCCAGGGGTAGTTGTACTCCGCGACCACGTATACCACGCCGTCCCAGTAGGCGGGGCTCGATCCGATCGCGATCGCACCGCGGAGCCGCAGATTCGAGGTCTTCCAGACGCGCGTTCCCGTCTCCACGTCGTACGCGTACATCGAGCCGTCGTAGCCGCCGATGTAGGCCGTCCCGTCGACTACCAGCGGCGTCCCGTGAAAGCCGAGACTCGTCGCCGCCCCCGTTTCGACGCGCCAGCGCCGCTCACCGTCGGGCGCGACCGCGTGTAGCTCCCCCGTATCGGCGGGGATCAACACCGTTTCGCCGTCCGGCGTCGGGCGGGGGCTCGACTTCGCCGCGGTGTGGCCGATCCCGTTGACTGGCATCGACCACTCGATCTCGACGCTGTCGGGAACCACGGCGTCGGGATAGTAGCCGAGTCGGCGCAGTCCCCCCCTGAACATCGTCACGCCGTCGTCGTCGGGGTACGTTTCGTCGTACGGCAGACGCTCGGGGTCGAACCCGGCCTGGGTTCGGCCGTAGTCCCCGCGGAGCCGCGTCCACCCGAGGCCGCCGCCGACGGCTATCGCCCCGAGCGCGAGCACGTCCCGCCGCCGCCTCCCACGTCGATCCGGCCGGTCGGTCATCGGTCGAACTGTTGGCCGGCGTCGGTATATGACTCCCGGTCGAACCGGATCGTCGGCTGGTCGGTCGGTCGATGGCCGGAACACGTGTGGGTCGTCCCGCACAAACCTAACAGTAGTCCATCCGCACAAACCTAACAGTAGTCCATCCGCACAAACCTAACAGTAGTCCATCCTGGATTCGAACCAGGGTCGTCAGCCCCAGAAGCTGACAGGATTGGCCACTACCCCAATGGACTCTGTCTGACCCGACGTGAGTGTGAAACTAAACGCTATCGGTTTTCGCTCCCCGTCGGCGTCCAACGCCCGAGACGGCAGCGGTTCACACGGAGGGAGACGCGACGGTCGACGAGCGCGTCACCCGGTTTCGACGCGTTTCGGCCCGAACCGACACCGACATACCGCCTCCCGCGCACCTCCCGGTATGTACGTTGGACGGTTCATCGTCGTCGCACCCGATCGGGCGGCATACCGCGTTTCCTCGCGGTCGTTTCCGAACCGGCGGGTCATAGAGCGTGACGGGGCGCTCACCGTGGCACCCACCGAGGACGCCCCCGAGACGGACAACCCATATATCTCGTATAACTGCCTGCGGACCACCGACGACGGCACCCACGCCGTCATCGGCAACGGAACGCAGGTCGATCCGATCACGGAGAAACTCGACCTCGGCTACCCGCCGCGGGACGCGCTCGTCGAATCGCTGCTCGCGCTCGATTACGAGAAAGACGAGTACGATACGCCCCGGATCGCCGGCGTCGTCGGCGATCGAAGCTACGTCGGGATCGTTCGACGGGACGCGGTGCTCGTCGAGGCGGTCGACGGACCGACGCTCGTCGCGACCTACGGGAAGGACTCTCCCGAACCAGTCGATCTGGAGGCGACTGGGGCGACAGCGCTGGCGAGGGACCTCTACGAACGCGAATTCGAACACCCCGTCTGTGCGGCCGCGGTCACGACCGACGGTTCGACGTTCGAGACCGGGCTCTATAACGGCGCGTAGGGGAGGCGGTCCACCGTTGGAGGGCGTCACCGGCGTCGTTACCCCTATCGATCGGAGGGGCCGTTCCGTCCGACGGTATAATGTCGCGGGTGGACTCATCGCTCGAAGCGATTTGAGACTATATCCGTTCGGCGGCGCACCCCTCACCTACAATGCCCCCCGACGACAGCGGGGAACGCGATAACGTCCCACCGTCCCGTATTCTCTACTGTTCTCGTGATCCCGATCGAGGCGTCGTTTCCGCCCTCGAGAGCCGGTATACCGTGCGGACGGCGACGGCCGCGGAGGCGGTGACAGAGCGCCTGGACGATCGAACCGACTGCCTCGTCGTCGACGCCGAAATCTTCCGAGGGACGCAGCCGAGACATCTCGGCCTTTCGAGGGCGGAGCGGATGCCGGTCGTCGTTTTCGCCGACACAGTCGATCCGGCGTTGATGCGATCCGTCGCCCGCCGCCCGGCGTTCGATCTGGTGTATCGCGACTCGGTCGAGGCCGATCCGACCGGTTCGGAGCCGAACTCGGAGGTCGATCGGCTGTCCGAACGTATCGACGCCGCCTGCCGCAACACCCCCGCTGATCTCGATAGCTCGATTCTCGAACTCGCCGGGCTGTTGATGAGTGCGGCCCCGGACGAAGTGGACACCCGAATCGAGTGGGGGCTCCGGTCGGTCGGGGAGGCACTCGGGGCGACCCGATGTGTGCTGTACGACTGCGGCGAGGCGTCCCTCGGACGGACCCACGAGTGGGCGGCGTCGGCACCGCTCTCACACGAGTCGGTCCCGACGACGGCGTTTCCGGGGTTCGAGCCGTCGCTGGAGCGGTTCGACCCGTTCGTCGCCGCCGACGCCGAACGGATCCCCGAGGAACTCGGATACGAGGACGGCTCGTTCGTCGCGATCCCCGTCGTGATCGAGTGGGATCTCACGTGGGTTCTGGCGTTCGGCGGCGTTCCCTCCCACTCGATCTCTGAACCGACGCTCACCCGGTTGGGAACGTTCGGCGACCTCATCGGGCATACGCTCCGACGGGACCGCCGACTCCGGGAGATCGAACGACAAAACGAGCGGCTGGAACGGTTCGCATCGGTGATCCGTCACGACCTCCAGACGCCGCTCAACGTCATCAGCGGCTTCGCCAATCTGGCGAGAGAAAGCGGCGACGTGTCCGACATAGAGCGGATCGATGCGGCCGCCTCCCGGATGGAAACGATCCTCGAAGACCTCTATGCGCTCGTCCACGAGGCGAACGATCTCGGCGATCGCGAGCCGACGGCCGTCTCGGAGCTCGTCGACCGCGCCCGCACGACCGTCGACATGGGCGAGACGACCGTCGACGTCGATAGCGTTGGGGTCATCGAGGCCGATCCCGGCCGCCTCCAGCAGGCGCTCGAAAACATCTTTCAGAACGCGGTCGAGCACGCCGGCCCGGACGCTTCACTCCGGGTCGTCGCCCTACGCGATGGATTCGCGATCGAGGACGACGGACCCGGTATCCCGGAGGCCGATCACGGGCGCGTGTTCGATCAGGGATACACCGATGGCGGCACCGGGCTCGGGCTATCGATCGTCCGGACGGTGGTCGAAGCCCACGGCTGGGACGTCTCGGTGACCGACGCCCCGGACGGTGGCGCACGCTTCGAGATCACGGGCGTTCAGTTCGTCAGTCGGGGCGGCCACCGGACTGACGCCACGCCGTGATTCTCGGACGTCCAGACGCTGTCGCAGCGCCGTTACCACTCCATCCCGCCGTTGATACCGAGGACCTGTCCGGTCATGTACCTCGAATCCTCACCCGCGAGAAAGCGAACGATTCCGGCGACGTCCTCGGGTCGCGCGAACCGGCCGAGCGGGATCCGCCGGAGGATCTTCTCTTGGACCCGTTCGGGAACGATCTCGAGCATCCCGGTATCGACGAATCCGGGCGCGACGCAGTTCGCGGTCGACCCTTCGGACGCCAACTCTAAGGCGAGCGTCCGGGTGAAGCCGAACAGTCCCGATTTAGTGGTCGCGTAGTTGGCCTGCCCGTAATTGCCCTGTTGGCCCACGACGCTGGAGACGTTGATCAACCGTCCCTCCTCGGACGATCTGACGTCCTCGAAAAAGCAGTGCGTACAGTTGAACGTCCCGCCGAGGTTGACGTCGATGACCCGATCCCAGTCCTCCCGCGTCATCTCCTCGAAGCGCTTGTCGGCCGTGATGCCGGCGTTGTTGATCAATACGTCGATGGCTCCGAACCGGTCGTGGACGGCGTCGCGCATCGCTTCGACCTGGTCGTACTCGGCGACGTCGGCCTGTGCCGCCATCGCCGCCCCGTCCGTCCCGTCGATCGCTTCGACGACCGCCGCCGCCTTCGCTTCCGACGATCGGTAATTGACGACGACGTTCGCCCCCTTGCCCCCGAGTTCTTCGGCGATCGCGCGACCGATACCGCGCGACCCCCCGGTGACGAGACAGGTCCTGTCTTCGAACATGTATCCTCTGTCGATGCAAACGGCAAAAGGGTTGCTGATGGGAACCGACGACGAGCGGAGGAGGGACGCGGAGGGGTCGTCCGGCCTCTTTGCGGCCTGTCGTCGCCCGGCATACCGATCCGCGTCGAGGCGCTTCGGCCGTCAATCGAGCGTGTCGTTGATCTGCGATTGGAACTCCTCGATCCACTCGGACTCGGAGAGTTCCTCCATCCGGTCGCGGAGATGCGGCTTACAGAGGCCGACCTTGATGTGGTCTTTTTCGACCGCGACCGCGGCCTCCTCATCACAGTAATGACACTGCATACCCAGCGGTACGTGACGGAACGATTTGAACCCAGCGCTCGTGTCATTCATCTGTCGGACGGACGGCCGACGAGGAAACCCACGGGATCGGAGACTCCGCCGGCCGTCGGTCGCACGCTGTCCGAGGGCACCCTCGGGCGGGATCATCACGAAATATTATGACCCTATATGTCTTAATTGATCAGGAATGAGTTTATAATAAACGTTCATATAGGATACGCCCCACCCACCGCGTATGCGACTACTCGCAACCGTCGACGAGCGAATCGATGCTCACAGCTACCCCGCGACCGCCGAGGAGCTCATCTCCCAGTACGGCGACGTCGAACTCGAATTCCCCAACGGTGGGGAGACGTTCGGCGACGCCCTCGATCGACTCGGCGAGACGACGTTCGTGGACGCCGAGGACGCCCGACTCGCGACGTACTCGGCGGTCTCGAAGGGCGCGATCGGCCGGGAGAACTACTCCGACCGGGATGCCCCCTCGATCGGTGAATCGGCCCCCGAGCCGGTCTCGTTCTAACGTCGAAGGCGGCTTCGGCGGCCCATCGTCGGCCCCCGTCGATGAGAACGGACCAGACGTTTTCGAGACGTGTTCGGCCCACACTGTTGGCTGTGATTTCGTGACGCGCGCTACCCGGGACCTGATACTGCCGGCAAGGTGTGCGCGATGAGACCGCGCCACTGGCGCGTGAATCGCGGACTGGCGGTATCGCCGGCAGCCTGCGGTACTGTCCGCACGTTCCCGTCGAGCGTCACGGATCCTGCTCCGTATGCGAGTCTCCCCCGCCTCTCGTGCGGCGCGCCCGTCGTTCGTACGGAATGAAAAAAAGCGGTATTAACTTATCACCGTACCTCGAACGGCATGCGTATGCTTCGCAAACTCTTCATGCTGTTTGGCCTGGTCGAACTCATCGCCCCGGATCCGGTGCTTAGAGCCTGCCAGCGGATTGCGTTCACGAACCCCGAGCAGGCAAAGCTTCACTCGAGGGCAAACCGACTGACCCGGATCGAGGGAGCTACGCTCGCCTGGTTGCTCTTCCGCGGCAGGGAGCGTTCACCGGTCGTAAGCAGGATTTTCGAGGCTGCTGGTGCTCTGATGGTGGTGTATCCTTCGCCCCTGATCAGGTTCGGCCAGTCGTTTGCCTGCGAGAACCCCTCCGAACTCGAGCTTCAATCCTGGGTGACACCTGCGGCCCGGCTGCTCGGTGTGCTCTATCTCGTCGTCGTTTTCGTGTCCGGATCGGAGAGTGAATCCGAGAGCACATCGTAGGTATTCGGATACGTCTCGGACAGCGCCGCCACAGCACGAGCGCCTCATACTGTCGGGTATACCTATAGTACACATCGCAATTATATACACATCGATCGCACTGCCGCCGTGCGGTCGAGTGTGTCTTGTCTTCCGATGTCTACTATAGTACACATCGCAATTATATACACATCGATCGCACTGCCGCCGTGCGGTCGAGTGTGTCTTGTCTTCCGATGTCTACTATATTTCAAGCTATTCGCGCGACGGTGACGCGATAGCTTCACGAAGTTATAGCCGACAGTATCAGGCGTCCGAGAGCCGCCGCAACACGTCCGGGGCCGCCGCCAGGGCGTCCTCGAGCTCGTCGGTCTCCGGACCGCCGCCCTGGGCGAAATCGGGCGGGCCGCCGCCCCCGCCACCCACGCGGTCGGCGAGCTCGCTCACGACCGCGCCGGCGTTGAGCTCGACGCCGTCGGGGACCGCAACGACGAACGTCGCCCCGTCGAGACCGCTGCCCAACACCGCGACGGAGCCCTCCTCGACGAGGGCGTTGGCGGTCGCCCGGAGCTCGTCCATATCGGCGTCGACGCGCTGGACGACGGCGGTCACGCCGCCGAGGTCGACCTTCTCGCCGGTGTCGCCGCCGCCCTGTGCGCGGACCGCCGCGAGCTGTTCTTTGAGGTCTTCGATCCGCTTGCCCCGCTCTTTCCACTCCTCGAAGAACCGCGTCGCCGTGTCGGGGACCGCCTGCGGCGAGACGTCGAACGTCTCCGCGGCCGCGTACAGCGCGTCCTCGGTTCGCTGGGTCGCCTCGATCGCGGCGTCACCGGCCGCGAACACGAGCCGTTCGACGCCGTCCTGGACGCGCTCCGTCGAGAGTATTTTGATCGCCCCGATATCGCCGGTCCGGAGGACGTGGGTGCCGGCACAGGCCTGGACGTCCTCGCCGACGTGGATCAATCGCAGCCGTTCGCCCGGGGGGATCCCGCCCTGATAGAGGTCGAACCCGTGTTCGTCCTCGGCCTCCTGGCGGTCCGGCCACTCCTGTCTGACGGCGAGGTTGTCCGTCACGACGTCGTTCGCGACGCGTTCGATCCGTTTGATCTCCTCGCGGGAGATGCGCTCGTAATGGCGGATATCGAACCGCGAGGACTCCGTTCCCTTCTGGGCTCCGGCCTGTCTGACGTGCTCACCGAGTACCTCGCGGGCGGCGTATCCGACGATGTGGGTCGCCGTGTGGTGGGCCATCAGCCGCCGCCGTCGGGTCCCATCGACCGAACCACGGACGAACTCACCCTTGCCGGGGTCGTCGTCGGTCCGATGGAGGACGACGCCGTTGGACTCCTGTACGTCGACGACGTCGACCGTCGTGTCGTCCGTCGAGAGCGTCCCGGTATCGGCCGGCTGGCCGCCCCCCTCGGGGTAGAACATCGTCTGATCCAACACCACATCGTAGCCGTCCTCACGCTCGATGACGTCGAGGACGACTGCCTCGAAGTCGGTCCGCCCCGGCTCCTCGTAGTAGAGCTTCTCCGTCTCCGGGAGGTCTGCGACGTGTTCGTCGGTCCTCGTCCCCTCGTCCGCCTCGGCCGTCCCGTCGTCCTCGCTGTGGCGGGCGGCCACGAGCGAGTAGAAGTCGTCCGGGATCTCGACGTCCGCCCCGTACTCGGCGGCGATCTCTTCGACCATGTCGGGCTGGATACCGCGGCTGTCGTAGAGCTCGAGGACCTCCTCTACGGGGATGGAATCCTCGCGGTCGGCGTACTCCTCCGCGAGCCGTTCGACCTGCCTGCCGCCGCGCTCGAGGGTTTCGCGGTACTTTTCGACCTCCGTGCGGACGATGTCGCGGATCCTGTCGCGGTTGGCGTAATCGAGCCGTTCGGCCTGCATGTCGACGAGTTCGTCGAGCGGCGCGTCGACGCCGACGGTGTCGGCGAGCCGTTTCGTCCGCCGCAGGACCATCCGCGCCAGATACCCGGTCCCGACGTTCGACGGAACGATGCCGTCGCCGAACATGTACGCGAGCGTCCGGGAGTGATCGGCGATGGCGTAGACGCTCTCCAGCGGTTCGACGAGGGCTCCCAACGCCTCGACATCGACTCCGAGCGTTTCGGCGATGTCGCCGCGGGCCGCCTCCACGTCGTCGACGTCGTCGATATCGAGTTGGCCGGAGAGACGGGCGGCCCGCCCGATCAGCTCGGATTCGGTCTCGGTGTGTTCGATCCCGGCGTTCTCCTTCAGAAAGGTGATCATCTCGGGGTAGACCGCCTCGTACACCGTCGGGGTACCCTGTGACATCCACGTCCACCGTTCGAGCCCGTAGCCCGTATCGACGATGTAGGTGTCCATGAACGAGTACGTGTTCCCGTCCTTGAGTTCGTATTCGCCATCGGGGTCGCGCTCCAGACACATGAACACGAGCGTGGCGAGTTCGAGCCCGCGGTAGATTACCTCGATCGCGGGGCCGGCGTTGCCGCCGCCGACCCACGGGTCCTCGATGTACGTGACCTCGGAGACGTCCGCGCCGAGCGAATCGAGCAGCTCATCGCAGTACGCCACCGTCTCGCTTTTCCAGTACACCTCGCCCTGATAGGCGTACTGATCGGGGTCCTCGACGTCCTCACGGGCGTTGAACGCGTGGTGGGCCATCATCTCGAAGGCCATCGTATGCCGGCCGGTCTTACCGACGTTGTCGATGTCCTGCATCCGGATGCAGGGCTGTGAGACACACAGCGGGTTGGCGGGCGGCGGCGTCTCGCCCGACGTGACGAGCGGCTGGAAGTCGTAGATCGACGCCTGCGTCAGGAGGACGTCGTCGCGCCAGCGGTTCGCCGCGACCGGGTAGGGATCGATCCGCTCGTGACCGTGGTCCTCGAAAAAAGAGAGGAACGCCTCGCGCATCTCCTCCAGACTGTAGGCGTCGTCGAAGCCCGGACTATCGATGAACTCGTACTCCGCACAGGGCGGTTCCCCGCACAGCTTACGGTCGGGGTCTCTCGTCCAGAAGTGCGCCCCGCAGGAAGGGCACTCCTTCCGTTCGAACCCCTCCTCGTGGAAGTACTCGATTTGGTATTCCTCGTCGAGATCGCTCATTACACCTCGTTGGCCCGTGATCGGCTAAAGGGTTTTCGAGTGTCCGAGAACACGATATCCGGCGGGGAATGCGGAGCATCGGGCCTCCTGCGTCGGATGTCCTCCCGCTGGAGGGTACGCTACCCCACGAGTTCGGCGACGTCCGCCCCGGTCGGCTCCTCGGGGAGTTCCTCGATACAGGCGAAACAGAGGAAGTACTCGCTTCCGTCGTCGAACGCCAGCGTCATCCCGCCGGTTCCCGCCGGCTCGGACGACCAGATACCGGCGATACCGCCGCCGATGGCTACGTCCTCGCCACAGGCGTCGCAGGGGTCGGTAGTCATACCGTCTTCTCGGCCCGCGAGAACAAAAGCTGTCGTACCACCGGCCGCCCGGCCGATACCCAGACGCGATGCGGGACTCGCATCGGTGGATCTCGTGGGTGCCGGACACACCGGAAGGTACTCTCACGCGGGCGGGTTCAACACGACTCCGTCGACGAGAACCGGAACGACGACGAGCGCGCCGACGCCGAGGGCGAGCCAACCGGGGATCGCGGCGACGTGGCCGGCGATCCAGGCCGCAAGCAGCGCGGTCGGAATCATCGCCAACAGGAGGTCGTACCGCGTGAGTTCGGGGCCTCGAGTGACGGATGATTCGTCCGGAGCCGTCGGACGGACGATCTGGGGGATGTCTCTCTGTGATGGTTCTCTCGGCACTGTCCTCACCTCCACGCGAACGTACCGCACGCATCAAGTAAAATCTTTCTCAGAATAGTTTAACGAAGCAACTCAAATTATTTGAATGCGTTATTTTGACCCTTCGAGTACATTCGATGTCACGTCCTATACAGTTTTCCGCCGTCCCCTCGGCACCCCCCACCCCCTCGAATGTACTCGGTGATCACAGTCACGGTGGTTCCATTCGGTGGTCACAGTCACGGTGGTTCCATTCGGTGGTCACAGTCACGGTGGTTCCATTCGGTAGTGCCACCCGACGACGGTTGGCGGCAGGGACTTAAGACGCTACGAGCCGTCTTGTCCCCATGCGTGTGTTCGCCACGGGTGTTGTGGAGTTCGTCGGGGAACGATCGGTACCCGGACGTCCGAAGTGGGATCACGAGGCCCGCACATCGGCCCGTGACCGTGGGCAGCATCACTTTCTCGCCGTCCCCGGACTCGGTTTCGGCGTCCTCGGATTCAGTTTCGGCGTCCCCGGATTCGGCTCCAACGATCTCGATTCTGGCTTCGACGCCTCCACTCCTGGCTTCGGCGCTTCCGAGCCTCTCGCCCCCGACGCTTCCGCTCCCGGCGTTACCGACGTAGTCGGTCCGTCTGGCGGGGGGTTCCGACCGCCGCCTGCCGATCCGGGGGGCGCCTGATGGAACCAAAGTACGGCGAGACGTGGGCATACGAGAGCATCATCGGCGCGCTGCCGGGAATCGACCTTTCGCCCGGCGAAGCGATCGCGATACAGCTCGCCGTCTTCGAGGCGTCGGTGCTCGCGCTCGCGTGGTACTACGACCTCCGGGGGGCGGCGGTCGCCGGGACGGCCGCCGTCCTCGTCGCCGCCTTGGGAAGCGCCGAGATGCTCCGAATCAGTGCCGCCGCCCGCCGTCCCGAAACGCCGGAGTCGTACCGACGCCTGCTGTTCGGCTCCAGCATCGAAGTCGTCCTCTCGGTGCTGGCGTTCATCGCGCTCGTGACCCACCTCTTCGTCTTCGATCCCCGGAGTCCGGACCCGCTTGTCGAGACGCTGTTCGGCCCCGAACCGCCCACGCTCGTGGTGTATCTCACGCTGCTCGTCCTGTGGGACCTCTGTTATCGGATCGCTACGGGGTGGTGGGTCTCGATCGTCGGGCTGTGGCGGTCGGTCCGATACCGCTTCGACGGCCGGACCGCGGGCGTACTCCGGCAGGCGGACCGGGAGGCCGTGCTGTTCGGCCTGTTGCAACTGCCGCTGTTGGCGTTTCTCACCGATCAACCGGTACTCTTTGCGGCCCTCACCGCTCACGTGGCAGCGGTATTGCTCATCTCGGGGACTTCGCTCGCCCTGTTGCGGGTCAGAGAGTACGGATGACGCCCGCCGTGCCGGCGGGGGTCGCTCTCCCGTCCGGAGCCCGCATGCTCCGATGGACCGTGCCCACCGGCGGGCGCCCCGTTACCGTACTCGCGTGTCGACCAGTCCGTACGGCGTCCCCTTCTCGTCCTCGTTCGCCCGCTCGTAGACGACGTGGGCGGCGGCGACGTCCTGAATCGCGAGCCCCGTCGAATCGAAGACGGTGACGCCGTCCGCCGCCGTCCGGCCCTCGCGTTTGCCGGCGACGATCTGGCCCAACTCGCCGTCGAGGTCGTCGTCGGTGAGGACCCCCTCGCTCCAGGGGACGTTGATCTCGCCGGAGTGGGTACACTGTTCGTAGTCGTCGATGACGAGTTTCGCCGACGTGACGACGTCGGGCGCGAGTTCGTTCTTGCCGGGCGCGTCGGCCCCCATCGCGTTGACGTGGGTGTGCTCGCCGAGGTCGTCGGCCGAGACGAGCGGCGATTCGACCGGCGTTACGGTCGAGAGGACGTCACACGATGCGGCCTCCGCGATCGACCCGCCCCGGACGTCGAACTCCTCCCCGAAGCGATCGACGAACGCCTCGATCGCGGCCTCGCGTTTGTCCGCGACGACGACGGTCTCGACGTCCCGGACGGTGCTGATCCCCTCGAGTTGGGTGTAGGACTGCACGCCGGCACCGACGATACCGAGCGAACTCGCGTCCTCGATGGCGAGGTGATCGGTCGCGACGGCGGCCGCTGCACCCGTCCGCTTACGGGTCAGCGTCGTCCCGTCCATCACCGCAAGCGGAAACGCGTTCCGGGGATCGGAGTAGATCATCGTCCCCAGTACGGTCGGCAGGTCGTACTCCTCGGGGTTGTCCGTGTGGACGTTGACCCATTTGATCCCCGCGGCGTCCCACTCACCGGCGTCCATGTACGCCGGCATCGACCGGAAGTCACCGTTGTACTCCGGAAGGTCGATGTAGGACTTCGCGGGCATCTGGACCCGTCCGGCCTCGTAGGCCGCGAACGCCTCCTCGACGGCAACGATGATCTCGGCCATGTCGGCGTTCTCATCGACGTCCCCGGGGTTCAACAGTAGCGTCTCCATACGGCAACGTCCCCGCGAGTGGTATTTATATTGTCGGCACGCGGTGTGCGTCCATTATCATAAACGATTTTTTCCTGTTTTGAAGTAACCTTTTGCAGTTACAAAGTATTGTTTTCCCCGCCAGAGTTTTACCCCGTTCGTCCGAACAGACGACGATGAGTTCCGAAGAACACCTACAAGAGACCGACACCGAAGCCCGCTTCGAGTTCAAAAAGGAGGAGTCCTCCGCCTTTCAGACCGAAAAGGGCCTC
>NZ_JACDNQ010000030.1 GCF_013839515.1 Natronomonas salinimetallica
TAATGAGTGACGGAAGTTATGGGCATGGAATGAGACTGGAAGGTAATGAGTGGAGATCGTCGGATCGAGATTGTCCGGCATCTGGATGAAGGGGAATTGGATCGTCTGCTGGACGAAGCAGACGATCCAAAGGTTACGAAGCGACTCACTTTTGTCAAGCGTCTCTACAAGGGAGCAAACTTGGAAGACGCAGCTGACGATGTTGGTAAGTCTGCTTCGACAGGAAGTCGCTGGGCGCGTCGGTGGAACGAAGGTGGGCTAGGGCTGCTCACGCCGAACTTCGGGGCCGGCAGGCCCCCGAAGCTCGGCGAAGAGCAACAGGAACAACTCCTTGAGATGTTGCGCGAAGATCAGCCCTGGAAAGCGCAGGAAATCCAGCAGTTGTTAGACGAAGAGTTTGACGTTCAATACCATCCTGATTATCTCCACCGGTTTCTCCGGAACCTTGGCTTGTCGTACGCGAAGCCTCGTCCAGAACGCCCATCACGGCCAGAAAATCCAGATGAGATCCTCGAAGAACGCGTCGACGACGCGTTCGACGAGGAGGCTGACACACTCCAAAACAAACGCGCTGATGACGAGAGTGAAGGCTGGGTCGTTGACGACGATGTTTCTACAGATGGCGGAACTGTCGTCGGCTTCTGTGATGCGTCTCACCCCCAACCATTCGACAATTCTCACCGACTGTGGTACGTTGATGATCCAACACTGCAGCGACCGCTGGTGACGCTTGACGAACCAGCGGTCGGCTGCTACGCACTCAACGGTAAGAGCGTCCTCACCTTTCCTGAAGACCAATCGAAAGAAAACATCTGTGCGCTCTTCGAACAGGTCCGCGAGCAGAATCCCGGCAAGCGGATTCTGCTCGTCTTAGATAATTTCTCGTCACACGTGTGTGAACACACGCGCAAGCGGGCGCATCAACTCGGCATCGATCTCGTGTTTCTTCCGGTTGGGTCACCACATCTCAACCCAATTGAGCAGGTCTGGAAAACGCTCAAACGCGCCGCCTCACCGATTATTGTGGCGAGCGAGA
>NZ_JACDNQ010000004.1 GCF_013839515.1 Natronomonas salinimetallica
GAGTTCCGAGAAATCGCGTTGATGTGTGTCGTCTATAACATCAAGCGAGCTGTGAAACCGTGAATTCCACCGCAGTATGGCGATTCAACACAGCCGATGAGTCCGTTTCGATAACTTATCTTCCGCCGACCTGTATCAAGACTCATGAAATGACAAGAAGGATCATTGCGATAATCCCGAAACCAACCGTTGGGATTGTCGCCTGCAGCGCTCGTCGAACCTGCTGATATTTCGTGTTATTTACTGTAGCTAACTTGTAATTCTCATCAATGAGCTCGTTGAGAAGTTCATCCGAGCTCTTCGATCGGATTGTCTCCCGGTAGCCTTTCTCCCCTTTTTTGACGATCGATTCCCACATAATCAGCCCTTGAGGTGTGGATGGAGTACTTGGATACACAGCGGATGCAGCGAAGTAAATCCCGATAACAGCTGAAGAGACACTTACACCAGCGGCACCGAGAAATAGCACTCCTTCACATCCGAAATTCGTCCCGATTACGCTCAAAGATAGTCCGAGATATGCGACAAGACCTGAAAGCAGGATTGAGGCTTTGTTGTCTGCCACACGTATATATGAATTCTGATGATCTCGAACCAGTTGGCTGAACTGTACTGCCGTTATATCCGCCTCGTTTCCCTTGTGTGCGTCTGTGCCTGTGGTCGTCTTCTCAGCATCGGCAGTCTCTTCATCAGTCATCCTTTTGCTTCCCCCTCTAGCGGAACTGTGTCTTCTATCCACTCCCCAATATATTGATAGATTGTATATGGTTCAAGCGCACCCGTTTCAGGATTTTCCCATTCATAAGGATCATAAACATCCTCAAGACGGAGATATTCATGATCATCTTCATCTGCATGATGTTCAATCGCAGGGCCGACTAAGTGTTCATCAACCTCGGCTTGTGTCTCCAAGCCAAAAGCCGTATTCACCTGGGTAGAGACGGCGGTAAGGCGTTTGAGTGACGAATCTTCTGAGGGTGTCCCGATTTCTGCGAGATATGCTTCGCCGTATGTTGCTCCAGAGCTAACGGTAACTGGTTCAATGTCCAGTTGTTCCAACCGGGGATTCACCTCATGGGAAAGCACCCAGCGGATCGTCGTGATGTACTGAAGAACATCTGCAACAGACTCTTGAGCGGATTTTCCGAATCCAAAGTATGCCAGTAGCCCATCACCTGTATTTTTTTCAAAGTGACCATCATATTCGTTAATAACCCGCATTGCTTCAGGAATAAACAGTCCTATCATATACAGAGTGGCTCTCGGGCCATTGCGGATGAGATACTGCGTGAAGTGATCAATATCGATGAAAACAGTCGCAATTTCGTACCGCTTTGGCTCATTCAACCGTTTGTTCCAATTAAGCGGGTGTCCTCGCCCCGTAGAGATATCTTGAAGCCGTTCGGCAAGCTCGTCTTCCCGACGATTAAGACTCTGGTGGACATCCCGCTTTTGCGAATATGTTAGAGTCTTTCGAGCCACGATCAATCTCCGTTGTCACCTGACTCAATATATTCATATATGTCGAGATTCTTATTAACGATAGCTTGACCGACATCCCGTGGCTGCGCCTCTTCGGGGTCTAATCCAACATCCTCACAAACACTCTGGTAGGCTGATTCTCTTATTCGTAGGATGACTGACCGCATGTCAGTAATTCTCTCTTGAACAATTTGTCTGCCCGTCGTCGTGCCAAAATCGATATCTTCCTCATCTACACTGTTTCCATCATCTTCGCTATCTTCCCCATCGGATTCAGTACCTAAAGGATCGTCAACCGTTCTTGTTGTTGTTGTTGTTTCAGTTTCGTCTTCGGCTGAATCATCTTCAGAAGAGTCATCGGCAGACTCATCCGTTGTTTCCTCATCTGAATTCTCGTCGGTATGTTCGGGAAGTTCGGACTGAGTCTCCTCAGCTCCCTCAGTCATATCATCATCCGAGAATGCCCGTGATAGATCTGGCGCACGCAGGTGATGACTCGTTAGAATTGGATCCACTAAGTCTTGCTCTTCCCCCTTAGCTTTGATTCGGCGATGCAATCCGTCTAAATCTTCAGTTACATCCAGCGTATTCACCGATGAGTCGTTGTTGCTAAGCACTCGCTCATAGTAGTCGCGCCACCACAGATCATCTTCCTCGAAATCAAACGTGATACCCGCCCGCGCATGCCGCTCTGCAGTGTCCTTCACGGCCTCTATAATCATGTGTAGTTCCTGCTCTGGGAAGCGCTTAGCCTCATCTGGTAAAATCCAGAAACTGTCCTCGTCTGGTGTGTATATACCATTAGAGTCGTTGTCTGGGTCAAAGGCAGCTCGGTACCCATTGGCATACTCATCAGCAATGATATGGGGAGCAAATATCTCCAACTCCGTCTGGTGATAGTCAACGAGTGCTTCGATTTGTTCTGTTTCTGGTAACTGGCTGTCTGGCTTGTGATCCGCGATGAACTGGTGGCGGTCGTTATAGTTTAATGGCTGTACTTTTTGCCACGGCTCCCGGTCTTCATCCTTAATACCCTCCTGGAAATCATACGGGGCAGTGTAGGCCGTTGTGAAGTTATCGTAGGTGACCTTCGTGTAGTCTGAGGCGGCGCGACGCAACACGTTGAAGACACGATCCGTGATGACGCTGTTCGGTTCTATTTTATCTTTCTGTGTATCCCAGGGTAGCGTTTCGGGATGGCTTTCAGCGGTGATTTTCACAATGAATCGCGTCCGACGTAGGTTTGGCCTGAAACTAGGCAGATGGGTTCCCCAACCTCCCATTTCGGTCTTATCACTCGTGAGTACACGACGATTTTGGATGATTACATCCGTCCCAGCGTTCTCGGACTTACCGGTGCGCATCAGCCCAGCTTTAATATCGACGGTGATCGGCTCATCTCGTCCGGGGATCTCCTCCGGATCAATCTCATATTGCTGGTAGAATCGTGGATGATAACCATCAAACGGCGTGTATGCCCAGTCGATCTCCGGCTGCTCCTGGACACGAACTGCATTAACCGTGATTGATACAGTACTGTCCTCTGGCCCAGCACGCCCTTTCAGAAACTCATCGTATGTCTCCGATAGATCAGTCCGTAATGATTCCAGATACTCTTCAGGAGTGTCGAAATTTGATGCTTCTTCATCGTCCATATCCTCCTCAAGATCGGTTTCTTCCTGCAGTTCGATATCGAGGCCTTCAATTCGGATAACTGTCGACCCGGGATCCACATCATCGAACTGCTGCTTTGTCACCTGCCAGTTATCGGAATACAACCACTCCTCATCGATCACGAATCCATAGGCAGTGTCAGCATCAGAGACTCGACTTTTGATGACAGCCCGGTTACCTAACCGAAGAATCGCCTTCTTTGCACCCATCCCGTAGGATCCGATCGAATTTGGGATTTCCTCCTTGGTCGATCCCCCGAGTGCGAAGATCTTCTTAACGTCTTCTTCATTGAGGCCACCACTATCGTCTTCAATTCGGAATACCTCCTTCTCAAAATCGAAGTCTATGTCGATCGTGATATCAGACTGTGACGAGTCGACGCGCCGCCAGTTGTCGAGAACATTGTCAACCAGCTCCTCAACTGCAGTAATAGGGGTAACGTCCGAGCGTATCGACCTGAGTGTCCGTTTATCCGGACTCAAGTCGTAATACTCCTGTTCGGAGGACATGGTTAACCGTTTTCTGCAACCATATTCAATCTTATCACAAGGTCGAGAAACATGGACTACAGACGGATAGTTGTCTGTACACTCTCGAGATCTGGGCTCGGAACTGGATAATTCATCCAGAGCGACTCCTCACGAGACTCTTTCGAAGTGTGTGACGTTTTTTTGACATCGATCCGGTTCCAGTCACCGTAAAGCTCCTCGGTCAAATCACACAAATAGGAGGATATTGCTACTTTTGCTTTGCTATCATGGAGTGCGTCTGCCAGTTCAGTATGTTCTTCGTCGGTCATCTCGTAACGGTACGCTGTGGTTGCACCATCCGTTCGGGATTCGTGTGGATATGGTGGATCACAATAAATCAGGCTATTATCTGAATCACCATATGTTTGGATAACGTCAATAGCATCCCGATTCTCGATTTGTACACGCCGAAATCGGTCAGCCATATCTTCCATCTTTGCCTCTTGGAGCGCTTTCACTGCCTCCTGATTGCTCATACCCTTTAGTTCATCAGCAATCTTTTCTTTTCCCTCCTGTTCTAACTCCTCTACTACCGCATCTACTTCGCTGTATCCTCCAATACGATTAGCGGCCTGATCCAAATTATCAAGTCGTGAGTGCCAGCGAGAGATTGCTGCTGCCATATCCCGGCGGCTGGAATTTTTACAATAAGCCCAGCGACCAGGTGTTGCATCTTGTGCAAGCCCACTCCTAACCTGTCCGGCACGAACAAAGAACAACCGTGCCTTCTCAATATCACTTAGAGTCTCGTCACCCTGATTCTTGATAGCGCATTCGAATTCTTCTCGTGAAAACGGAGTTAATGCAATCTTCTCTAAAAGCTCATCACGGTGGTCACGTAGTACTTTGAAGAAATTTGTGACATCACTATCCCGATCGTTATACACCTCAACCGGCGAAGGTTCACGGTTAAGGAGGACCGAGCCAGATCCACCAAATGGTTCGATATAGCGGTGGGCTTCAGGGAGTTGCGGAAGGAGCCATTTGAGGTGGCTATATTTACCACCATACCAGCGGAAAGGAAGACAACGAGCCATGTATATCGGTATCGGCTCTGATAGAAAAGCGTTATCAAAAACTGACTCATCGGATTCCTTGTTGGGATTGCCACGAATGAAATCTGGTCCTATCTGACAGTTTCTTCAACAGTAAGATGAACGAGAATTGAATGCGTTGGTTTGCATTCTATAAAATATCCAGAACTCCACGTTTTGTACTTAACTCCGGTTTAATCAGATCTCACTCTCTACACAAATATCGATGGACGGCGAAAAGAGGAGGTTTCGATGATCACCGAGGATGTCACAGATCTCGGTTGCCACCTCGGGATCGATCGCTCCCTCCGAGACCTGACCAGCGAGATTGTCCGCGAGTTCTGCTTTCTGCTCCTGGTCGGCAACAAGATGCGAGCACGCTCGAACGACTGAATCGGTCTTGTTCCGACCGACGACATCAGCAGCGGCCTCGATTTCGTCGGTTCTCCATGCTTTGTCCCCATCAGTTCGGATGCGCATACGCTCGCTCGTGTGTACGGCCCTGTATAGGTGCCGCTGAGCGAGCGATGAAAACCGACCGAGTATATAAAAACCACCCGGGTACCCGTCTCGATCGCGCCGGAGACCCCACCCGTGTGCAGGGAGCAGTTCCTCGCGATGGCTCAATATGCACACGCTGACGATCGAAGGATTTGGATCTGTGTGCATATTCGGAGGAGCGATGATCGAGACGTCTGACCCCACGCCTGAACGTAGAAACGCCGATCGACGGCCTTCAGAAGAACGCCAGCGCATCGCGTACTGCCGACGGCAGCCTCGAGGCCGCCGAGAGGACGTCGTCGACGAACGCCCCGATCGAGACGTCGATCCACCCGAGCGCCACCGCGGCCGCCAGCACGACCGCGAGCGAGATCCCCACCAACCGCGCGGACGACAGCACGGACGCGATCATGCCCGCGATCGAGCCCACACGCCACAGGTACCACCCGCCCGCCGCGATACCGCCCGCCGTCACCAGCTGCCCTCCGAGCCCCAGCCCGCCCAGGACCTCGACGAGAATCCCGATCATCGTCGGATCCATAGAATCACGACCGCGACCGCCGCGAGCGCCAGCAGCGGCGCGACCTCGGCGATCCCTGCCTCGAGCGGCCGGGTCAACGTTCCCGGCGCGATCGTCTCGATCGTCCATCCGGCCGACAGCAGTCCGGCCCCCGCGAGCACCGACCGCGGCACCGAAATCGACGTCCCACGATCGATCGCGAGCACGCCGATCACCACGCCGACGCCGCCACCCAGCGCGATCAACGGCTCGGGAACGCCCGAGACGACCTCTGACACGAGCCACCCGAGCCCCGCGACCGCTGGGATCGCGAAGGCCGCTGTCGGGATGTCACGCCGCGTTCGGCTGTCGACGATCCACAACAGCCCGACCCCGAGGACCGCCGCCACGATCGCCAGCAGCGGCCCCGAGGAGCCCCGGAGCAGATCACCCGAGATCGTCGCGAGCAGCGATCGCGACGTCGTGAGTTCGCCGCCGATCAGCACGATCACGACGACCGCCGGCACCGGCAGCCAGCCGATGCCGAGCCGCCGCCCGATCACGACCGAGCCGACGACGCCGAGCAGCGACACCAGGAGCAACAGCGGCGGCCCGGCTCCGCTTCCGCCGTCGCCGCCCGCGATTCCGACCACACTGCTCGGCGGTTCCCAGCCCTGGATCGTGTACGTCGTCGAGCCGTCCGAGAGATCGAACGTCACGGGCGAGTTCGCCTGTCCCGTGTCGATCTGCCGGTTGTTGTCGACGTCGTACAGCTCGTAGTACTCCGAGGACTCCCCGCCGAACCACGTCAACGACAGTTCGTCGCCCGTCGTCGATCCCGGCTCGATCGTCACCCGTGGCTCCGTCTGATTCTCGACCCGGAGGACCGCATCCCCCGTCCGCGGTTCGACGTCGAAGGGAGCCGTCGCGATCGTCGCGTTCGAACCCCCCACCGCATCCGGGAGCCGTAGCTCCTGAGTGCCGTCCGACTGATAGCGAACGGAATCCGACGCCGTCCACTCGGAGGACGTCACGACGTGAGACCGATCCGACGAGACGGTCTCGGAGACGTCCACGACGACCGGATCCGAGCCCGCATCGTCGACGATCTCGACTGTCGTCGACAGATCGTTCCCCTCCGTCGTCGGATCGAGGACGCGAACCTCGCCCGACTGCATCCGCACCTTCGAGGCCGTCGTCCGAACCGACACCGATTCGTTCACTGCGACGTCGCCGACCGAAACCTGAAGATCGCCGTCGTGCGAATAGTCCGATTCAGGAACGGACGTCCAGCCGCCGCCGTCGCGGGCCATCTCGACGCTACCGACGTCGACGACGTTGTCCGGCAACGGGATCGTCGCCTCGACGTTCTGCTGGTCGCTCGCGAACGATCGCGTGATATCGACGTCCTCCTGCCATGTCGACGATTGGATCGATGCGCTCGCCGATGTCGCCGCGTCATGCTGGTATGACACCCCGACCTGGGGGCTCGGCCCGCCCCCTGGATCGGCCATGTCGATCTCGACCGTGTTGGTCCCCTCCTGGATCCAGTTATCCGAGACGTCGAGACTCGTCGTCTGCCCCTCCGCGAGCGTCCCCGAGTAGCTCGTCGTCTCCCCGTTGATCGAGACCGTCGGATCGTCCGTCGTCGAGACGTCCTCCCACTCGACCGACGTTTTAACTGGACCGTCCGAGGAGACCGTCGCCGAGTGTGAGCCCGTTGTTAGGTCGATCGGTTGCTCGATCGTTTGTCCGTCGGATAGCTCCCCCGCCTCCGCGAGCGTCGTCGTCCCGCCATCTAACTCGATTGAGGGGTTTTGGGGGGTCGTGACCTCAGTCCACGACGCCGAATAATCGAGTCCGGTTGAGTCCCCCGCGTAAGTCGCATCGATCGAGTTGCTCCCCGCAGATAGATCGACCGATTTAGTGACTGAGCCATCCAGCACGCCGGAGTGTGAGACGGTCGAGGAGCCGATGTTAACTGTTGGGTCTTTAATCCCATCATTTTTTGTATAACTTATATCATACGAGACAGCCTCATTTGATGACAGACTAATGCTGTTGGATGATCCTATATCGATATTATATGTACCGCCGTTTGAATATGAA
Source organism: Natronomonas salinimetallica (assembly GCF_013839515.1). Taxonomy (GTDB): domain Archaea; phylum Halobacteriota; class Halobacteria; order Halobacteriales; family Haloarculaceae; genus Natronomonas. The sequence goes on from NZ_JACDNQ010000004.1 coordinate 7,830, forward strand.
CCCGAGTCGGCCCCGGATGTTTCGACTGGGAAGGGGTCTTTATAATTGGCTGTAAGTCCGTCCATAATAATATAACCCTTCGAATCAACATCCTCGACCTCGATGGTATCGCCGCTGTTGATTGTCCACGGACCGTTATATGTTTTCGTTTCGATATTATCGGACCCGCTATCAGTAATTGTGTCAACAACAGTCCCCCCGACTCGGACCTCAAAATCCCCTCCGCTACTAGCATCGTTATCATCGTAGGATAGCTCGAAGCTCTGAAGCTCCCCCCCCGGAACATCAAAGACTGCAATATTGTCGTAACCGTATAGTGCCGTGTCTCCGGTTGCAGAAACTGTTGTTGTTGGGGGCGCAACCGGGCTAAGTGAGAGAGAGGCATCTGTCGCTCCAAGCGACCCCGGAGATAACGGCACGGTTTCGGACCCATCGACTGTCCCGCTCTCGCTCTGTGTTGAGCTTGTTTTTGTCGCGGAGAGAGTAACCTCCGCATTTTCCGGAGCGTTGTTGCCCCCAACGGAGATCGAATCACTCACTCCGTCCGAGAGCGATCCCGACGCCGATCCCGATTCGGTCGATTTGACCCCCGTCAACCGCATCGTCGCGTTCCGCGGCGCGGCGGTCCCGCGCGGATCCAACTCGAGCGTCTCCGACTCCGTCGTCGTCGATCGCGACCGCTGCTCGAGGACCTCCCGACCCGTCAACTCGACCGAGAGATTCTCCGCTGCCTCGACGTCGTTGATATCGTAGCTCCACGATGTCGACGACGTCGCCTGGTTTCCGTCGAGCGCGATCTCGCCCTCGAATTGCTCTTGTGCGCCCACACTCCCGACCGCGGCCACGCCCGCGATCGGCAGCGAGCACGCGAGCACGAGCGCCCACAGTACCGCGGCCGCCTGCTCGCCCTCGAGGCCGCGCACACGCCCGCCCCCGGACCCGTCCCCGTGTTCTGAGCTACGCGCGCGCGTTTCGGACGACTCACGATCGCGAGCGGCCGGCTCGCCGGCTCTCGACCCTGGATCGAATCGACTCGATCCACCGATCAACTCGAAGATTTTTTGAAAAATTTTCATTTTATTTGACTCTCACTTTCAGCTTCCACGGGATCCCCAGCGACAGATCCGCCCAGCCGAACTTCTCGAAATGCGACTCGTCGTACATCAACGCCGTTCCGGGATCCTCTCGAGAGGTTAGATCACGGTTCATCGGGACGCCCTCGAAGCCGAGGACGCCCGCCTTCGACGTCGGGTTCGACGTCGTCGGCATCTGCACGCGCCAGCGCACCTTCTTGACGATCTTCTCGTTGCACTCCGACTCGTCGTGAACGAACATATAGATCGAGAGCCCGTTCTTCCGGGCGTCGATCCACTTGTCGCGCATGATGTTCACCAGCTGGTAGCTGCCGAACTCGTCCTTCTCGACGTCGTCCGACGCGATCTCTCCGAACTCGTCCGCGATCCAGTCCATGAACGAGTGCGGCCCGTAGTCGATCCGCGCGATGAACCACGCGAACCACCAGTGGTTCAGCGGGCTCTCCTCGCAGAACTCGACGCCCTCCTGTTTGACGTCCGACTCCTCGTAGATCTCTTGGCAGCGCCGCATCTTCGGATCCGGGTAGACTACGTTGAACGTCCCGACGTCGTTCGACAGCGGCCGCTCCCGATCGAGATGCGGCTCCGTGAGGACGTCGTGGTTCAGTTGCAACGGGTCGTCGTACCGGACGACCTCCCGGACGACCTCCTCGAGATCGTCGACGGAGAGTTCGACCACGTTCTTCGTTTTGTCCTGCGGCTCGAGGACGATCTCGACGTCAGCGCCGCGCGGGAGACACACCCGCGCCCACGGCGCGAGCGGGAGCCACTCCGACCTCGAGGGAGAGCCACGCCACACGACTGTCGACCCCTGCTCGATCGACGTCGTCGCGACGTGGTTCGCCAGCGTCGATTTGCCGGACCCCGGCTTCCCGCGGGCCAGGAACTCTTTGCCGCCCTTCTGTCGACCGGGAGCCGGGTCCCACGACTTCAACAGGACGTTCGGGACGATCGGGTAGTCGAACCCGCTCGGATCGAACGCCGGGAAGCCGTAGAAGCGCCGGATCGAGTCCGCGTCCGTGTGCCAGCGATCGTTTTCGAAGCACTGCCGCGTCTTCCGTCTCGGGTCCGGGAACCGATCCAGGACCTGCCGTTTCGTCTTGTCGTCTGCTGTTTCCTGAAAGTCTGATATCGTGAGGCTCATGGTTAGATACTCGACACTGTTCGCTCCGCTCGCTCGGCGGCCGGTTCCTCTTTCGTCCGTCGACGCAGTTCGTCGATCCCGTCGTTGAACGCCGGCAGCAGGTAGTAGCTCGCGAACATCTCCCGCGCCCGCCGCGTCGATCGCGACGGATCCGTCGACGTCACAAGCCGCCGGGTCGAGCGCTCCTCGACGATCCGGCGGACGAACCCGTCCCGGATCTCGCCGAACGACGCGATCTCGACCAGCTGTCCCCAGCGCCGGATCTCGTCGTCCGCCTCGAGCCCAGCCAGGAGCTGCCGAGTCGCCGCCTCCTGGTACGTCGCGAACTCGTCGATCTCCGGCCGCATCGCCGTGTGCTCCTGTTTGCCGGGTTCGTGTTCTGCACTCGACGTCGTCGACTCGTCGGGCGTCCCGACGTACGTCGTCGAATCGTCCCGGAGGGTTCGGAACGCCCGGTCGAACGCCGGCTCGATCACGCCGACCGCGATCCGCCGCCGGACCTCGTCGACGACCGACTCCTCGAGGAACTGCCGACGTGCGCTCTCGTCGAGGACCGCGTCCAGGAGGACGCCGTCCTCCGAACGCCACTGTCGCGCGAACCGGAGGTAGAACGACGTCTCCGTCTCCCCCAGCAGCGCCGGGATCGACTCCCGAAGCCACCGCAGGACCGCCCGCTCCGACTCGAGGCCGTCCTCGAGTTCCGACAGCAGCGCGTCGACGTCGTTCGACAGCTTCCGCAGCGCCGGCCGTCGCGACGTCGGCACCGACTCGTCGAGATCGTCGATCGACGTTGCGATCGATCCGGAACTCATCCGGCCACCCCACCCGCATCCGGGTTGTCCTCTTGTTCCTCGTCGTCCTCCTCGTCGGGGTTCTCCGCGGCGATGTCGTCGGGGAGATCCGACCCGTGCATCGAGCGGTCGACCTCCGAGCCGAACATCTCCTCGACGAGCGTCCGATCCTGCTGCTCGAGGGCCTGCTGCACCTCGATCTCCGTGCGGCTCTGCTCCTCGATCAGCCGACTCCGCGCCTCCTCGAGCGACCGCGCGTCCGAGACGTTCCCCGAGAGCAGCATCGACGAGATCCACGCCGACCGGACGTGCACCGACGCCGCCTCGACGTACGCCTTCCCCGGCGTCGGCGAGAGGATCAGCGCCGTGATCCCGACGACCGCCGTCGACGTCCCCCACAGCCAGCCGACGCGCATCCCGATCGCCGCCGAGACCGCCACCGCCAGCCCCGCGTAGGCCAGCAGTGTGATCTGGTCAGAGCGATCGCTCGGGATGTGCGACTCGAAGGACTCGGGCTCGTACTCGAGGACGTCGGCCGCGTCCGGATCGACCAGCACGATCTCGTCGACATCGCTTTTCCCACCGTCGTCCTCGGGCGTGTTCGCCGAGATCCGCGTCTTCAGCGCGACCTGTGGGACGTGCGCCGCCTTCCCGAACGCCCGCGAGAGCCACGCGATCACGCCTTTTCGAACGATCGCCGGGTCGCCCGACGGCATATCGACGACCGTCTCCTCGGCGCGATCCGCCTCGAGGATCTCCGTCGCGTCCGACCCGTGCGGCCCGTCGATCCCCTCGACGTGCGGCCGGATGAACTCGACTTGTCGCTCCCGAATCGCCTGGCTTTCGACGATCGCCAGGAACGTGATCGAGACCACCAGCGCCGCGATCACGTACGGCGCGGCCGCGACCAGCTCCGCGAGTTCGTCGAAGCGCCACCAGATCACGAGCATGAGGAGGATCCCGATCAACAGCAGCCACACCCACAGCGGGTAGCCGGGACCCTTCCCCGTCCGCTCAATCGCCTTTTCGCCGGCCGGCTTCGCGACCGCGATCCCGCCGACGACCGGCACCAGGATCCACCAGATCGCTTGCGACCAGAAATCACCGATCGTCGAGATCGCGATCGGCTCCGACGTCGCGAGCGGCTGGTACTCGAACGACCACCGCACCGACGGATCCGACTCGAGCCACATCGTCACCTGCGTCGGCTCCTCGCGGTCGTAGGACCGCAGCGGGACTTCCATGATCGGCAGCCCCGCCTGATACTCGACGTCGTGCGTCTCCGTCTCGAGTGCCACGAGCCCCGTTTCGTTGTTGCGGGACTCCGTCTGCCAGTACGCGACGTGCATCGTCTCCGACTGGGTCCCCGGTTCGACCTTCACCGTCCGCAGCCACACCGATTGCCGCTGCACTGTCGTCGAAGCGTCGACGTAATCCGACTGTGCCGAGTCCCTCGAGCCCTCGTCCGCGAACATCGAGTTCGCCGGCCAGTGCTCGAGATACCAGATCCGTTCGTTGTCCGTCCGCACACCCGCGGGAGCGTCCGGGAGATTCGAGCCCGAGTCACGAAGCTCCGACAGCGGGACCTCCGGATCGTCGATGAACGGATCCGACGCCGTCGTGTTCGCCGCTTCGCTGTCCTGTGCCGCCACAGGACCCACCGCGCCCGCGAGCGCCGCAGTACACACCACAAGGACGACAACCGACCACAGCGCGCCTCTCCCGGCCGACATGGTTACGCCTCCCTCAGTGCGATCGCAACGACCAGGAGCGCGATCACCGCGAGCGCGAACATCCCGCCGGAGATCCCGAGCCGCTCCTCGATCGCGAGCCAGCCGAGCCCGGCCGCCGCGATCGACGTCACCGCGCCCGGAGCCTCAGCGACGACCGATCCCACGGCCGAGATCGAGATCACCGCCAGCGTTGCGAACCCGAGCACCATGCCGACAGCGCCGTCAAACACCGACTCAGCAGCGTCCGAGAGATCGCCCTCCCGAAGGTACTGCACGAACACCGCGATCCCGAAGATCGCCAGCAGGACGCCGACCACCGTCGAGAGCGTCCCCATCTCGATCATTCGATCACCCCCACCCGCATCCGGGGGGTTCGATACAACTGCCGATCAACCGTCCGTTTACTGTTATGACACATTTTCACGAGCACTAACCAGAAACCGCGCCACGTTCACCCCGACGAGGACCGCCGCGAGCACCACTAACAGGGTGTTCAGCGCCCCTTCGGGGAGCCATTCGACCGCCGGAGCGACGTACGTCGACATGATCGACACCGTCGTCAGGAGACTCCCGACGTCCGTCGCGAGCACCGACAACAACGCCGCCAGGAACTCCCCGCCGTACAGCAACACATCGAGGAGAATCCCGGCACTTGCGCCGAGAATCGGGATTTCACGCAGGTTCATAGAACCGGGATCACCCGAATTACCAGCCCGATCGATCGCTCGATCAACACCAACAGCCCGATCACGACCAGCCCCCAGGAGACGACGACTAGTGCCGGCGCGAACGGCCCGCCGACCGACGCGATCGACTCGATCGATCCCGAGAGGACCCCGACGAGCGCCAGCGGAGCCGACCCGATCGGGGCCAGCCCCGCCTGCAGCGCGCCGCCGACGTCGACGATCGCGTCGTTGATCGCCTCGATCGCACTGAAATAGAAGCCGATCGCCGTCTCCGCCGCCGACAGGATCGCCCCGAAGAACCACGCCGCGACGATCCCCGCGATCGTCTCTCGCTTGATCGACGCCTCCTCGCCGAGCGAGATCGTCCCGGTCAACAGCCCCGAGATTCGCTCGCCGACGCCGCCGAGCGCCCCCGACAGCGTCGACCGGATCGTATCAAGAACCACGGACGACCACCCCGAACATCCAGGAGACTGCCAGCAGCGACAGCACCGTCGCGATCGCCGCGACTAAGAACGCCGCCGGCCCCGCCGTCGACGTCGACGCTGAGGCCGTCTCCGCCGCGGTTCCGAAGCTCGACGAGACGCCGCCGAACGCCTCAGACACGACGCCGTTCGTCCACGCCTCGAGCGCCTCGAAGCCAGCGACGATCCCGCCAGCGATCGTCTGCCACGTCCACACGATAGCCGTCCCGATCGCCAGCACTGCCGACGCCGCCAGGGTCTCCCCGAGTTGACTCCAGTCCGATCGGTTCGGCCCGACCATGCGCTACCTCCGGATCCTCCCGAATAACCCCCCGAGGGAGAAATCCACTTGATCCCACGCGAAGCTCACCAGCCACAACGCCGCGATCACGACGACCATCGCCGCGAGAAACGCGAAGGGACCGAGCGAAGCGGCCGCGCCGTCCGTGAACGACGCCGCCGACGTCGTCCCTCCCGCATCGAGGATGTCGACCAGGTTGAAGAACGTCGCCCCGAGGGTATCGGAGAGCCCGCCGAACAACGCGACGAACGGCGCTCGGACCGCATCCCCGAAGGCCATGATCCCGCCGACCAGTGAGATCGCCAGCGCCCGGATCGGCCCGCCGATCAGGACGTCTCGGACCCACTGCCCGAAGGTATCCGCGTTCTGGATCCCCTCCCGAGCCGTGTCGATCACGCTACTGGGGTCGTCCGCCATGTTACCGCCCCAGGAGACTCGAGATCAGTCCAGCTTTCGACGAGATGTACCCGACCGCGCCCACGACCGCGCCCCCGATAATCGCGCGCGGACCCGACAGGAACGACCACATACCGCCGCCGCTCCCGCCGCTACCACCGAGCCACCCGACGACAGCGCCCGACTCGATCTCCTCGAGCTGCCCCTGCGTGACGTCCGCCTCGATGTACACGACGGCGTAGTTCCCGACCGACGGGTCCGACATGACCGTCGCCGCCGAGCCCTCCTCGACGCCGTCGACGTCCGTCGTCACGTCCGACAGCGACAGATCCGAGTAGTCGTCGAGACCTTGCGGATCCGCGTAGCCGTCTCCGACCTCGACCGTCGAATACTGGTCCGGGAGCCGATTCTCGACCTCGAGCGACAGCGACTCGTAGGATAACGCGAACGCCGTCGGGATCTCGATCGACGCGATCATCGTCAACCGCTGGTCGTACGCCGGGTTCCCCGGCTCCGTGAGTTCGTACTCGATGTCGGAGGCCGGCCCGCCGCCCGCCGTGATCTCCGCGTCGACCGACAGCCCGTCGATCATGCCGTCCGAGAACTCCTCGCCGATCGTCTCCGTCGACGTGATCGAGATCGAACCCGTCGGCTCCTCGATCTGCTCCGTCTCGAGTTCGTCGTCCGAGTTCGTCACCTCCCGCTCCCCGAACGTCCACGCCGATTCCCGATCGAGGTTCAACGCGAAGATGTCCGCCTCCGCGTCCCCGTCGACCGCGACGACCTCGAGCGCCGCAATCGTGTCGATCGACGACGCGACGTCGCCCAGCTGCACCTGGAAGACCGACGGCTCGCCCGTCGCCGGATCCCAGTCCGGAGACGACCCGCCGACGACGACCGTCGTCGTCGATCCCGTCGCGTCTTCGACCCGGAACTCCATCGTCCCGGCGTTCGACACGACCGTCATGCCGACCTGCAGCCACTTCCGTAGCTCCCCGGAGGACGTCTCGACGTCCTCGAATCGGATGCCGGCCTCCGAACCGCTCGCAACACCCGACGTCGAGAAGTTGATCCCCTTCCCCCCGGATGCGGGGGTGTAGTTCGACACCGACGCTTCCGCGGCCGTCGTCGACCAGTGAGTCGCGTCGAGTGCCGAGACGTCGGTCTCCGCGTCCCCGTCGCCCGACTCGTCGTAGGTCTCCCCGCGCGGGAACGCTTCGAACTCCGGGGCCGTGAGTTCGTTCGCCGAGAACGAAATTGGGTTGTGCGGATCCCCCTCCGTCGGACGCTCCTCGATTCGCCCGCCGACCGCCGACAGACTGACTTCGTCGCCGTTGTCGTCGACGTACTCGAGCGCCGATCCCTCGACGCCCGCCTCGGCGATCGACAGCCCGGCCGCCGCCCGCGGGTTCGGCGTCACGTCGACGTCGAAGTTCAGCGCCGAGCCGTCGTTCGCCTCCTGTGCGCCGACCGTCCCGACGCCCGCCGCCGTCGCGATCCCCGCCGCGCCCGCCGCGAGCGCCCCGCGCCGCGTCATCGTCGTCACGTCGTCCGGGATCAGATCGTCCGGGAGCGTCAGGATCGGAGCGCCGTACTCGAGCCACAGGATCGCGTTGCGATCGAGCGCCTCGAGCGCGGCGCCGTAGTCCGGCTGCTCGCTGTCGTCGTTGCTACCGAGAGTCGATTCGCCGTTGCTGTCGCTGCTTGTTGCCATAGTGCTAAAATCTGAGTTCGCGTTTTCGTCGCGAGAGACGTTGTTCGGGTCGAACGATGCAATCCGGCGGAGGTCGATCACGTACTCGAAAAAGGCGTCGCTGCCGTCGAGATCGATCGGCCGTCGATCGCTCACGGCGGTGGCCTCCGCGTCCCGAGTAGGGGTGTAGCGGTCATGCTACGATTCGACAGGAGAGATGACTGATTATCAAATAGCAGACATTACTACATATATCACTTTTACCACGTTTCCATAATTCTATATACGGGAACTGGCTCGATCACATATGGACTTCAGAAAACTGCGGTCGATGGGTGGCGGCGAATCGGCAGGCGTCACGCTCCCGAAGGACGATCTTCGGGACCTCGGGCTCTTCGAGGACGGTGAACTCGCCGAAAGGTACGCTCGCGTCGAGCGCGTTGAGGACTCCGACTCCGAGTTCTTAGTCACGGTCGTTGACTGAGCGACGAACGGATCTGTTTCAACGATTCGTCGATGAATTTTTGAGAAATGCGGTAGATCGTTCTCGCGTGTTTGAGACCGTATGGCCCCGGCTCCGGACGATCGGCCGACTTGGGATATTCGTCGGTGCGCTCGCCGTCGTCGTGATGATGGTTGCTCAAATACTCGACGTTCTTTTTGTCGCCTCAATCGATGTGCGATTTATTCAGGGGGAGCTGCTCGTCATCTTCGCAGCGCTGGGTGTGATGTTACTGGCGACGAAGGTCTGACCTTCGTTTCGACTGTTTCGGGTGGAACAAGTGCGGTAGTTTTTCCTGCGAAGGCCGGAGGCCTGAGCAGGTCTTTGTCCCGTTAGGGACACTCCCGTAGGCCCTCCTGCCCGGAAAGCGAAATCGGGGCGGCGAGCCAGCGGCGGTCGCGACCGCGACCGCGCGCTCGAAGCCGGCGATCGACGCGACGCCCCGGCTGGCGCGCGGAGCCACTTATAAAGAAACAGGTCGCAGGATAGTGATGCCTCTCGCCAGGGCCGCGTCAGTGGAGGGCGTCGACCTCGAGCTTCCCGAGCAGCCTCGTGCGACCGCCCTGATTAACGCCAACCACGTCGCCGACGTCGACGCGCTCGCCGTCACGGTCGTAGTAGGAGACCTCAGCGCTCGCGAAGCGACCGACATCGATCTGCTCGGTCAGATCGGCAGCGTTGTAGCCGGCCCGCAGGACCTCCAGAAGCTCTCGCTGCGTGAGGTTCCCGCCAGCGATCGCGAGCTGGAGCTGGTCGGAGTGTCGATATCCCGACTCGGAGATCTTCACGCCCCAGCGCTGCACCCACTGCCCGAGCGCTGAGTCCTCGTCGACGGTCGTGGATCCGGAGGCGAGTCGATCCATCCCGCGATGCAGCTGGTCGAGGCGATCGTCGAGCGCGCCGAGCAGCTCCTGGAGACGCTCGCGAACGATGTCGTCCGCCACCTGGATCCCGCTGAACTTCGAGAACAGCCGCTCGAACTTTCGGACGCACCGTGACGCTGTGCTCGAGGAGACGTCCGCGTCCTCGGCGAGCTCCTGGAGCGTCTCGAACGCCCCGCCGTCCGCCGCGGCCTCGAGGACATCCTTCTCGCCATCGGTCGGCTGTTTCTCGACGATCTCCCGCGTCACGGTATCGCGCTCGGCGTCGACGACGTCCTCGACAGGATCGGGGACGAAGTCCATCGCGTCAGCAGCGGCCTGGCTGAGCCGCTGCTCGGCGTCGAAGTGGTCGTCGGAGACGAAGACCGGATGGCCGGACGTCCGCGGCATCTCCGCCCACTCGAGGGCGTTGAGCAGGTACTCCTCGAGACGCCGCTGCAGCGTCTCGTAGCCGAACTTCTGGACGGCCTCGCCCTCGGCGTCGTCGGCGTGCTCGTCGAACCAGGGGAGATGGTCGCCGAACGGCGTGTACTCGCGGTTGTACTGGACTTCGATCTTCGGATGATCGGTGGCCGTCGACGTGTTCCCGGCCTCGCAGGGGTTCTTCGTCAGGTAGCTCTTCAGGAGCTTCCCGACGGAGTGCTCGCGATACAGGTGGTTCAACTGCGTCGGATCGAGCGCGACCGCGTGGCGCTTCCCAAAGGCATCCTGGTTGTCCCATTTCAGTTCGCCGCGGCCCTCACGCTGCCGCTCGAACTGCGAGAGCCGGTCGAAGATGCCGCCGGGACCGATCACCTGCTCGTTGACGACGTCGCGCTGACAGCGGACGTAGACGCCCATGCCGAGCGTCCGGCTCCAGGGATGGACCGCGTCGCGATCGAAGTACTGCGAGTTGACGCCGATCTCGCCGGCAAGGGCCTGCAGGATATCGACGATCTCGTCGGGCTCGACGTTCGACGCCTGGATCTCGACGCGGACGCCCTCGGGCAGCGTTTCGGGGAGCGACTGGATCCGCTCGCCGGTCTCGGAGTGCTCGGCGTTCGGCAGCGACGGGCGGAACTGGAAGTTGATCCGGCGGTTTCGCTTCGGATCACTCGTGTCGAAGACGGGGATCTGATACTCGAGGAAGTTCTCGCCGCTGTCCTGCTCGCGAGTCGCAATCGCGCCGTCCCAGTAGCGGATGGTCGACTTCTTGTACTCGTCGTCGTCCTCGGGACCGTGATCGATCGCCCAGGTTGTGTCGTCGACGTCGACCTCGGCCTCGAGGTCGGGTTCGAACGCGGAGACGATCGCGAAGTACGGCCGCATCCCGTCGACGTCGGGCTCCGACTCGAAGGGAGCGAAGAGGATCTTCCCGCTGAACTCGTGGATCTGCGGCTTGATCACGTCGACGAGGATCGTCGAGTCGTCCTCGTCATCGGGATCGTACGGCTCGATGTCTTTCTCTTCGCTCTCGTCGTCGCTCTCGAAACGGCGGGCGGGTTCGGCGGCTTCGAGGGCAGCGAACTCCTCGTCGACGGCCTCAGTCATCGGCCTGTCCCGTCTGGAGTTCTCTCCGAGGCGTCGGGACCCACCGAACAGTGTCGTCAGCGAAGACGAGACGGACGCCGATCCAGCCATCCTGGAGGTTCGAGGCGTCCCGTCCCTGGCACTCGACGGGGATGACGACGTCGTACTCGTGACGGGTACAGAGCCAGCCGTACGTGAGCAGTTCGTCGATCTGCTCGCCGAGTTCGCGGTTGTCGAGATCGGGATCCCGGATGCGGGGGGTACCTTTCGACCCAGTGACGGCCTGTCCGCACTCGGGACAGATCACGGAGCCGTCGGGGTTTCGAGCCGGCGCTCGGACGACCGGGGCCGGCATGACGTCGAACCGACCGAGACCTGACCGCTGCTCTCGGCGGCTCATGTGCTCCTCCGGTTTGTGAACGAAACCGCAAGAGGGCGGATACCCGCGTTAGGGGACGGGTTTATATCGGGATTTGGCTGCCTTCCCGGATCAACCGATTCGTCCGAATTAGCGGCTTTCGAAGCCTCTATTCGGTGATTCGGTTTAGCGCAAAAGCGGGTGGTTTGTGAGTGGGCGCTGCAGGATTTGAACCCGCGGCAACTTGGTCCGAAGCCAAGCACTCTGTCCAAACTGAGCTAAGCGCCCGTATCGCAACAGTATCCACTACCGCCGTTTAAGTCCCGCGATTTTCTCTTTGGACTCCGACCCACGGCGTTTATACTGAAGGGAGAGAACCGCGGCATATGGAGCAGGTTCGTGGGGCGATCGAGCTAATGCGACCGGGGAACGCGGTCGCAGCCGGCGTGTTGACGTTTATCGGATCGTTCGTCGCAGGAGGGTTAGGTACACCGGCGTCGGCCCTCTTCGCCGTCCTCGCAACGGTCCTCGCGACCGGCGGCGGGAACGCGATCAACGACTATTTCGATCGGGGGATCGACGCGATCAACCAGCCGGATCGGCCGATCCCTCGCGGTGCTGTCTCCCCTCGCGCCGGGCTCTGGTTCAGTCTTGCGCTGTTCGCCGGCGCGGTCGGGCTGACGCTTTTGTTGCCGATGATCGCGATCGTCATCGCGGTCGTAAACTTCACCGCGCTGGTAGCCTACACCGAACTATTCAAAGGGCTTCCGGGGGTCGGAAACGCCCTCGTCGCGTATCTCACGGGGAGTACGTTCCTCTACGGCGGGGCCGCTGTGGGCGGTGATCTCGCCACGGTCTCGGTTTTGTTCGTCCTCGCTGCCACCGCAACGATGGCCAGAGAGATCGTCAAGGACGTCGAGGACGTCGAGGGCGACCGCAAAGAGGGGTTGAACACCCTCCCGATCGCCGTCGGCGAACGAACCGCCCTCGCCGTCGCGGTGGCGTTCGTCGGTGTGGCAGTCCTCGTGAGCCCGGTGCCGTACCTCCGCGGAACGTTCGGTGCCGCGTATCTCGTCGTGTTAGCGCCCACGCTCGTCGGACTCGTCGCCGGGGCGTATCGATCCCTGTCGGATCCAACGACCGGACAGACGTGGCTGAAAGCCTCGATGTTTCTCGCGGCGCTCGCCTTCGTCGTCGGTCGGGCCGCGGTGGTGTGACGCGACACGGTCCACGGCGGGTTCGGCTTTTTTATCATCCCGCCACGTAGTGTCGTCCATGCCAGTCCAAGACGACAACGAACTGCGTGAGATCCTCGAACTCGAGACGATCGCCGTCGTCGGCTGTTCGGCGACGCCGCACAAACAGGCCCACACGGTCCCGAAGTTCATGCGAAAACAGGGCTATGAAATCATCCCGGTCAATCCCTACGCCGACGAGATCTTCGGCGTCGAGCCCTACGATTCGCTCTCGGAGGTCGAAGAGGACATAGACATCGTCGACGTCTTCCGGCCGAGCGAGGAGGTGTCCGAGATCGCCGACGAGGCGATCGAACGCGACGACGTCGACGTCGTCTGGACCCAACTCGGCATCACCGATCCGGAGGCCGGCGAGCGGATCGAGGCGGCCGACAAACGCTACGTCGAGGACCGGTGTCTCAAAGTCGAGTACCGGCGGCTGATGGGGTGAGAGACGGAGTGGGGGAGACCGCTCGGCACCCCTCGGTTTCGGTTCGGCACCCCTCGGTTTCGGTTCGGCACCCGCCCGCTTCGAAAGCGCCTCCGTCCCCGTTCACTCGCGATGGTCGGTCCCGTCTCCGTCTTCGTCCGCTTCCGCGTCCGGAATCACGTCCACGTTCCCCCCGCCGTCGACGAGCTCCTCACCGTCTTGGTTCGGCGTCTCGGCCTCCTCGATCGCGACCTCGGTGAGGAGTTCGTCGACGTCGATACCCTCCTTTTCGGCGAGCGCCTCCAGTATCGCGGCCTGGCCGTCCATCCTGTGTTCGAGGGCGGCGACACGCCGGTTCGTCTCCGTGACGGTTTCGCGCATCTCGAGGGTCTGCTCGCGGAGCTCGTTGATCCGGCTGTACAGCTCTTCGCCCATGTCAGCGACCTTCTGAAGCTTTCTGGTCGCGCCTCCGAGTCCCATACCGTCTGGTTCGGGAGGGCCGGTTGTGTGCCTTGCGGTCGGACGGGACGCTGTATCCTCGACGTTCGATGGTCGTGTTTAATAACAGTTGGTGACGAACGGCTGGGTGATGGACGACACGGACCACACCGACCTCGAATCGGCGCTACTGTCGGAGATGGTCGAAACAGTCGGTGTCGGCGTTGCGATCTACGGCGAGAGCGGGCGGTATCGCTACGTGAACGAGGCATACGCGGATATCCTCGGAACGGACCGGTCGTCCCTTCTCGGTATGGCGATCTGGGAGGTCATTCCGGCGTTCGAGCGCGATCGCTTCGAGGACTACTGGGACTCCTTCGAGGAGGGCGAGACACGCGTCGCCGACACCGAACACATCGCCGACGGCGTCCTGACGCCGGTGAGTACGCTCACCACGCGTCGGCGGATCGGCGGGCGGCCGTACAACTTCGGGACGATCCGCGACCGAACCGAGCGACAGCGTCGCGAGCGAGAACTGAGGGAGAAAAACGAGCGACTGGAGGCGTTCGCGGGGACCGTCTCCCACGACCTCCGGAACCCTTTGAACGTCGCAAAGGGCTATCTCGACTTACTCCGGAGCGACGTCGACCACGACGCGGTCGAGCCGATCGGGCGGGCGCTCGGGCGCATGGAGGTCCTCATCGACGACCTGTTGACGCTGGCCCGCGAGGGGCGTTCGGTAAGCGATACCGAATCGGTATCGCTCTCGGCTGTCGTAGACGATGCCTGGCGGCAGATCCAAACGCGGGAGGCCGTCCTCGAGGGGGAGTGCGACGGGTCGCTCCTCGCCGATCGGGGGCGACTCCAACAGTTGTTGGAGAACCTCTTTCGGAACACCGTCGAACACGCCGACGCTCCGGCGACCGTCCGGGTCGGCTTCCTCGGAGACGGCGAGGGCTTTTTCGTCGCCGACGACGGCCCCGGCATCCCCGAACCGGAGCGCGATCAGGTCTTCGAGCCGACCTACTCGACGGACGAGGGGGGAACCGGATTCGGGCTGGCGATCGTCGACGAGGTCGCGGCCGCCCACGGGTGGTCCGTCTCGGTGACCGACAGCGCCGACGGTGGGGCACGCTTCGAATTCAGGGGCGTCGACGTTCCCGACGATACCTAGGGGCCAGCGCCGGTTCGGGGGACGAATTAGTTCGGGAGGCGGGCCGGTCAGTCGTCCGCGGCCGGGGGCGCTTGCGTCGGTTCGGGGGACGCGGTCGCTCCACCGTCGTCGCGCGTGGTGTTCCAACACAGATCGCCGTCGTAGTGGAATACGCCGTCGTTCCGTGTGGGATCGACGA
Organism: Natronomonas salinimetallica; assembly: GCF_013839515.1. Lineage (GTDB taxonomy): Archaea > Halobacteriota > Halobacteria > Halobacteriales > Haloarculaceae > Natronomonas. The sequence continues at coordinate 22,837 of NZ_JACDNQ010000004.1, forward strand.
CGGTCAGCGAGAGCCAGCCGTTATCGAGCAGTTCGGCGATATCCGGGTGTGTAGAGAGGACGTCCGTCACGCGGTCTCTGGGGGTATGGACGACGGTCGAGAGGCGCAGCGGCTGGTGGTACGGCTGGCCGCCGGCGGCCATGACCGATTGGAGCGGGAGACCGGTCAGCAGGTCGCCGCCGTTGCCCTGATAGACGCCGACGTTCCCGACGGGGTTGTGGGTGACCTTCGAACCGGCCCCGTAGGCGGCGTTGTCGACGGTCGCAAAGTAATACTGGGCGTTGATCCACTGGGTGACGACCATCGGCCCCGTCAGGATGGCTTCGAGTGCCTCGCCCGTCTCGTCGGTCCGCCAGTCGTAGGAGTGGAGAAACGACCGGCCCGCGAGGTCGAGGTCGGCGGTGAGTTCGCGCGGGCCGACGACGAACCCGGCGTTGCCGGCCAGTCCCCACTCCGGGCGGGGCTCCGCCCAGTCGGCGGCGCGGCGCTCCGTCTCGCGGACGGCAGTCCGGTTCGAAACGGCGGCCGCCTCGGAGCCGGTATCGCCCTCCGACCGCATGGATTCGACGCGTTCCGCGGCCGCGTCGGCGCGGGCGGCCGCGAGGTCCGAACGGAGACGTTCGACGTCGTCCTCGTGGCTCGCCGGTACGTCCCCGGCGTACAGCGTCACCTCGTCGGTCGTCGTATTGTGTTCGCCGGCGAGAAAGACGGTATCGGCCGGGACGTCGAAGCCACGCTCACGGAGTTCATTTTTGACCGCCTCGTCGTTACAGATGTTCGCGAGGACGCGGGCGCTCGGCCCGCCGGGGTTGCCGGCACAGGCCCCACAATCGAGGCCCGAATCGAAGGGGTTGTTCGCCGTCCGGCTGGCGTGGCCGGCGAAGACGACGACGCGGGCGAACGTCTCCCAGCCCATCAAGCCGAAGGCGGTCTCGGCGTACTCGACTTTCTCCGCGAGCGTCAGCCCAAGCGGGAGGTCGCCGTCGTCGCTCGGATCGCGATCGACTGCCGGCACACGGACCTCGTGGGCATCCGGGAGACGCCCCTCGATGGCCTCGACGAGGTCGAACGCGCGAGCGGGTGAGAGCGTCCGGGCGGCCAGCGCGAGGCCGTACCCGCTGCCGGCGGCCTCGACGAAGCTGAACGCGGTCGCGGCGTTCGATTTGAGCGATTTCAGGAGCGTCGCTCCCGTCTCGAGGGCGTCGGACCAGCGGTCGTACCGGCCGTGGCGACCGCGAGGGCCGTGTGCGTACCCGCCGTCGGCGCGGCCTTTCCGCTCGTCCGCACACCCACGACCACTCGGTCCGTCCGAATGCGTACGCGGACGCTCCGTGATGCGATGTCGGGCATCGAGGATCGGCGGACAGGCGTCGACGGCCGCGTCGGCATCGTACCCCTCATACCGCATCGGGACGCCGAAGAACCCGGCGTAGCCGTGGGTTTCGTACTCGCCCGCGGCCTCGATGTGGCGGCGGATGATCTCCGAGCGTGTGTCGATACAGAACACGAACTGCGCGTCCGGCCGGGCGTCGCCACGCTCGGAGAGCGACGCGGACTCGTCGGCGACGGCGTCGGCCAGTCGCTCGCGATAGGTCGCCTCCCAGGCGGTCAGCCAGCCCTCCTCGAGTGGTGGCCCGCCCTCGGCGTCTACGGCGTCGGCTCCGCCCGGTCTGTCGGCACTCCCACCGCGTGTATCGGCCGTCGCCCGAGACGGATCTACGGCCGCATCGAACAGGTCGACGAGCGTCAACCGCACCGCCAGGTACTCGACGAGCGTGATGGGATACGCCGACTGCCAGGCGGATCCCTCGGCGGCACGTCGCTTGATCAGCCCGGTCCATCCCGGCAGGGCCGTCAGGTGGTCTTCGAGGATGGACACCCAGCGGTCCTTCGGACGTCCGGAGAGGACCTGCTCGATCGCCCGGACGGGGGTTTCGGGGAGGGCCGCGATGGCCTCGCGGTTCGGGATCGCGCCGTCGTGGCGCGCCGCCGCGCGGAACGCGGCATAGAATCCCGCCTCGCGGTTCGGCATCGGCCACTCGGCTTGGCCCTGGTCGAGAAAGGCCGATAGCCACTTCGTCAACAGCGCATCGACCCGTTCGTCCGCTGTCCCGTTGCCCCCCGACGACCCGTCGTCCGCTGTCCCGTTGCCCCCCGACGACCCGTCGTCCGCTGTCCCGTTGCCCCCCGACGACCCGTCGTCTGCGGCCATGTGTGTCAAGAGCGTCTCGTGATCGTCATCGCCGTCCCGGCCGTGGTCGTCGCCTCGCTCGTCGAGTTCGGCCGCCAGGATGTCGGGATCGATCCGCCCCTCCTCGTAGGCCCGACGGAACGTCTCGGCGCTCGGATAGCCCGCGCCGCCGAAGCGGCCTTCGGCGCGGCGGACCGCCTCGTAGAACGGCCGGTCTTCGAACCCTGCGAGTGGGTTCGCCGTCACGAAGGAGTGAAGCGGCCAGACGGGAGCGACCGCGGTCGCTGCCTGTTCGATGCTGTCGTGGATTGTGGTCTCAGTACTCATTGTACTCCTCTCTGGACGTCAAGACGGTTCCGGGCGGCGACCGAGTGGCGTTCAAAAACGCCACGTACAGGCGCTCGCTGCGCCTGTAAACGCCGGTTTCGATCGCGACGTAGGCGACGAGGAACGCGGCCGCGACCACGCCGTGGACGGGCGTCAGTTCGGCCGGCGACGTGCCGAGCGGGACGTCCACCAAGAGCCCGTCGATGGTCACGTAGACGGCTGCATAGACCGCGATCGCGGGCAGAAAGACGAGCGGAACGAGGCCGTACCTGATGGCTGGCGAGAGGGCGGTCGACCCCACGGCGGTCCAGGCGGCGTGGAGCGTCGTCAGGGCGACGAGCCCCGTCAACAGGAGTCCGCCGTCGAGGCTCGTCCCCTTCCCCGTCAGAACGGCGAACAGTGCGCCGCCCGCGAGTGCGCTCGAGCCGATCACGGCGGCACCGACGACGCCGGGGGAGCCGGCCCTCACGTTCTTTTCGAGCGTCGCCGGGCTGGTGTGCTCGACGCGCCCCCCCGCCGAGAGGAACAGGTACGCCTTATAACACCCGTGGATGAGGAGGTGTGCGATGGCGGCGGCGAAGAACCCGAGTCCGACCTGCATGATCATGAACCCCATCTGGCCGGTCGTCGAACAGCCGAGCCGGCGCTTGACGTCCGATTGGACCGACTTCAACAGCTTGCCGAGCAGGGCGCTGCCCGCGCCGACGAGTACGACCACGAGCATGAATCCGGGGTCGGCCCCGACCACGGGAGCGAACCGCGTCAAAAGGACGCCGCCCGCGTTGACGAACCCGGCGTGCATCAGCGCCGACGCCGGCGTCGGAGCCGTCATCGACGAGAGGAGCCACGTGTGAAACGGGATCAGGGCGGATTGTACCATCGCCGCCGCCAACAGCGTACCGGCCGCGAACAGCACGCCCGTCGAGGGGACGGTCCCGAGTGCCGACGTGATCCCGGAGACGGTCGTCTCGCCGGTGTGCCACCACAGCGTCGCGAGCGAGACGGTGAGAAACGCACTCCCCGCCAGAAAGTACCGGCGTGCGACGCTGGCGGCGGCCCGCGCCTGGGGCCACCCACGGACGAGCCCAATAAGATCGGCCATCACGAGCCCCATCGCCAGCCACGCGGCCGCAAACAACACGACGCTGTCGGCCGCGACCAACAGCGCGACGACGGCGGTGAACGCGAACACGCGCGAAAAGAACCGGGTTCGATGTCGGCTCCCGGCCATATAGCGTCGCGAGTAGCTGTGGACGACCCCGCTAAAGAACGTCACGGCCACCCACATCACGACGGTCAGCCCGTCGATTCTGAACAGGCCGGCGACCTCCCACGTTCCACCGTTCCGGATCCGGAACGCGAGCACACCGAGGCTCACGAGCCACAGCGCCCACACGAGCCGGGTCAACGCCCTCGGCACAGCGGACGATGGCGTCCGCGCGTTCTCGATCCGTCCAACCGTCGTGGGCCGTTCCTGTCCTGTCATCGTTTGATCGGTCGTCTGTACCACCCTCTACGAACAGAATGAGTATTAAACTCTTCTATATTACCAGATTGGTCTAAAATAGTGCATTATAGAACAGTACGGTTTTTATCGCGCGTGGCCGTCACGGTTTCCAGTACCCACGGCTGGCGGACGTGTCCGGACCGTCAAAACGGCCGCCGGGCACACGCTCGAGGACAGCCGTCGGCGTCGAAAGAGCACCTCTCCGCCCCGAGGCCGACCGGACTGACGCTCACCGAGAACGCATCACATCGATCCGCATCACTCCTCCGTCTCGGTAGCGAACCCGCCGAACGGCGTCGTCTCGTGGCCCCGGACGAGGACCTCGTCGGCGACGGCCAGTCCCATATCAAGCAGCTCCTGTGCGACCGGGGTGATGTCGTCGTCGGATTCCCCGACGGCAGTCACGAGGAGGTTCTGTTCGCCCGTCACGAGTTCTTGGACCGAGACGACGCCGTCGATGTCCAGGATCTCCGGGACGAGCCCACCCCGTTCCGGGATCGAGGCGGTACAGAACAACAGCATCCGGAGCGGGTATCCCGATTGCTGGTAGTCGACCTCGGCGCTGTATCCCTTTATTACGTCCGCGGATTCGAGCCGCTGGATGCGCTTGCGGACGGTGCTGTCGGACGTATCGGTCCGTTCGGCGATGTCACCCGACGACGTCTTCCGGGCATCCTCCTGTAGCGCGTGTAGGATCGCCCTGTCGACGTCGTCGATGTCCGTCTCGGCCATGCCGGTATCTCACACGTCGCCGACAAAGGTGCTTCCCCTCCGGGGGTCGCCCCGGGGAGCGGTGGCCCTCGCGGGCCGCGGTCCGTTCAAAAGTCCGTGAGTTTGTCCTGTCGGAACAGATCCAGTTCGCTCACCATCGACGGCGACCGGGTGGCCGCGAAGACGATCGCCTCGGCGATCTCCTCGGGTTCGGTGACCGACCCCGGTTCGAACCGCTCGTTGAAACTCTCGCCGTCCTCGGCCCCGAACTCGGTGCGGACCTCCGAGGGATTTATCACGGTTACCGCGACGTCCTCACCGGCCTGCGCGGAGAGGCTCTTTGCGAAGCCGCGAGTCCACCACTTCGTCGCCGCATAGACGGGGTTGAACGATCGGGGGTACTGTCCGGCGAAACTGCCGAGGAAGATCGCCGTCCCACCCGACTCGCGGAGGTGCGGCAGGGCGGCGCGGCTGGTGAAGAACATTCCGTCGGCGTTCGTCTCCATCATCTGGCGGTACTTGTCGGTCGAGAGGTCCTCGACCGCGCTCCCGCGACCGACCCCGGCGTTGTTCACGAGGACGTCGATCCCGCCGAAGCGCTCGACCGTCTCCTCGATCAGCGCCGTCGCGGCGTCCTCCTCACGGACGTCGGTTTCGACGGCGAGCGCGTCGGTGTCGAGTCGGTCAGCCAGGGCGGCGATTCGCCCCTCGCTGCGCGCCCCCAATGCGAGGTTGGCCCCCGCCGCCGCCAGCGCCTCGGCGGTCGCCGCCCCGATCCCGCTGCTCGCTCCCGTGACGATCACCGTCTCGTCTTCGAGCGTCTCGGACATATCCGTAGACACGGCGGTCACGGTGATAAACGGTTCCGATGCGCTCGGGCGGCCGGAGAGACCGGGCGCTGGCGGACGGGAGACGAGTAGCCGATGAATGGTGGACCCGGGGGGTGCCCGGGCCGCTCGATACGGGGAGTCCCGCGTGCCTCCTCCACCCCGCGACCCCGCGGGCGACAGCTGTCCACGGGCCCGCTGCTCACTTCCGTGCCTGGCGGATTCCCCGTGGTTAACCGCGCCCGAACGTCCCTGCAGACGTCGGCACGCGGACCGCTGCCCTCGCAGGACGAGGCTTCGACGTTAGCTTGCGGGGCCCGTACCGGTTGGCCCGGACGTACCCCGGCTTCGGTCCCCGCTAAAGACCATAGCGCGGGTTGTGAGCGGGGCCTAACCGCCCGACCTAGTCCATTCGGGAATACACGGCTGATACATAAGGGTCTTTCGTCTCTATCCCCCACAGTCGGGCGATCGGGGGGCGAGGTCTGAACGCCGAAAGATACCGAACGCGTTACTCGTCGGCGACGGGGCCGTCCGCGACCTCGAGGCCGCCGGTGAGCGTCCGGTGCGGGTAGGGGATGTCGATCCCCTCCTCGCCGAAGCGGGCCTTGACGCGTTCGACGTACTCCCCGCGGGTCTTTACGAAGTCGGCCCGCGAGGGATTCTCGATCCAGATCCGCGACTGGAGGCCGACGGAGGAGTCACCGAGCTCCGTCAGCCGGACCGACGGATCGGGGTCGTCCATGATTTCCTCGTGGGCGCGGGCCTCCTCGAGGATGATCTCCGTCGCGGCCTCGACGTCGTCGTCGTAGCCGATGCCGAAGACGAACTTGATTCTGAGCGTGTCGGCGTCGACGGGGTTCTTGACGACGCTGTCGGTGAGCTGGGAGTTCGGAACCGTCAGAAGCTCGTTGTCGAAGGTCCGGAGCCGGGTGATCCGGAGGCTGATATCCTCGACGACGCCGGAGTTGCCGTCCCACTCGATCCAGTCGCCGATCTTGAACGGCTTCTCCGTGAAGATAAACACGCCGGCGACGAAGTTCTTCAGGACGTCCTGCATCGCGAAGCCGATCGCGAGCGTCGCGGCGGCGGCGACCGTCGCGAGCGATCTGAGAAAATCGTCGTAGCCCGCGACTCCGAACGCGATCGTGATACCGACGAACAGGTACAGGATCCAGACCATCTTCCGGATCGGCGCCTTCGCGTGCCGATCGAGGTCCCGGGCGTTCAGTATCCGCTCGACGATCGGGAGGACGCCCTGTTTGCCGACGGTGTAGAGGATCACGAACGCGGCCGCGAACATCGCCACGCCGATGGCCGTTTCGCCCAGCGGCCCCGCTACTTCGGGTGGGAGACCGACCGATTCGAGCGTCTCACCGAGCCACACACCGATGCCGTTCTGTAGCGGCGTCATTATTTGTAGACGGCCGTGTGTCCGCGGGTGTCCACGAGGTCCGCACCGGTCCGCTCGGCGAGGGCCTCGGCCAACGCGTCCGTCGAGGTGTCGCCACGCGCCGCCCGGAGGAATTTCACCTTCACGAGGCCTCGGTCGGCCAGTTGATCCGACAGTTCGTCGACGACCGGGTCGAGACCGGACTTACCGACCCAGACAGTTACTTCGAGGTCGTGTATCCGGGACATTGTGTCTTCGTTCGGCATACCCCTCATTCAGCCGCAGATTATAAAAAGCTGACACACGAGCGGCCCCCGACTCCGGGCGGGGGACTCATACTGGTGGACGAAATCAAATGAAACCGACTCACGAGTGATCCGCCGTTCGCTCCGTCGAACGGCGTGATCCTCGTGCGTCGTGTGTACATTCTTTTGTTCGTCAGTATAATACTGTCGGACGTCCGTTCGTGAACGTCCGGCTCGGTCCATGTCCAAACCGCCGGTCGAACGTGCGTGTCGAGTACCCCGCGATTCGAGTCGGTACGTCCGACAGTATCAGTACGGATACCGCGCCTGCTCCCCACAATCGCAGGTCACGACGACGTGTCCCGACCTGGTTCGGACGCGGGCCGTCCGTCCCGGGACGAGATATCGATCACAACGGTCACAGGTGAACCGCTTGAACCGTTTCGGCAACGGGAGCCGGTTTCGTTCCGCGATTCGGCGTGCCCGACGGACGTACCGGCGGGCAAGATCCGGCTCGCCGGAGCGGGCCGCTCGCCGCGCTAGTTCTTCCAACCGGACGATGCGCTCCTCGGCGACGGTCACGCTACGTGGATTTCCGGGCAGCGCACAAAGGCGTTCTGTAACGGGGCGGGACGTCCCGCCTCGTACTGCTGGCTGTCCCCATCGCACGCGAGCCGCGACCCCGGGGACGCCATTCGGTCGCAACGGACAGCCAGCAGTATCAGCTCGCGGAGCTGTGAGTGTCGCGGGCGGCGTGTTTGGCCTCGAGGACGGCCCCGGCGGCGAGATCACGGGCCAGCGTCTCGACGTCGGCGTCCCCGTCGGCCTCGGCGTCGAGCCCCGTGGACACGACCGACCCGGCCGGCGGCTGGACCGCGACCGTCGCCTGGAGCGCGCCGTCGTCGTCGGAGATTTCGCCGCCGACGACGAACTCGTCCGAGAGCAGTTCCCGGGTCGACGCCGCCACGCGTATCAGGTCCTGACGGAGGAGGCGTCGGTGCTCGGGCGTCACCTCGGCGTCGGGGGTCGGCGAGCCGGCGTATGGCGTGTTTCCGTGCATTGAACGGGTCCGGATACAGCGTACGCGAATAAAAAGCCGTCGGCCACTGTGAGAGGCGACATCGAGCCGGGCTACAACAGCGGGGTGCTCTCCCCGTAGACCGCGAGAACGACGGCCGCCGTGTACCGGTCCGGGTCCGGGTTGGCGATGACCACCTCCCGGCCAGTCTCACCGAAGGCCCACTCGCGGAGCTCCCGGCCGGCGGCGAGTCCGCGTTCGACCCGCTCGGACACCCCCTCGGGATCGGTCCCGGAGGACTCATAAAAGATCCCCGGTCCCTCGGGCACCCTGTCCCATCCGATGCTCGCAACGGCCCGGTCGGGGCGGTCGGGACCGACGGTCGCCCGCCCCTCGACGACGGTCAGTCGCTCGCCGGCGGGACCGAGATCCGGCGCGTCGCCGACGACCTCGATGGTCGCGTTCGCCGGCACGACCGACGAGACTGACACGAGGTTGTAGTTGTGGACGTTCCCGTCCGCGAGCGCGGCGTCGTACGCGGCCATCGCGGTCGGGCCGCTCCCGGTTCCACGGACGATTCGGATGGTACCCATCGCTCGGAGATGGGTGATCGACGAATAAAAACGCCGGGATACCGCCGGGGCGAGAGCCGGGTTAGCTCCCGGCCGACTCCTTGTCGAGCCCCGCCGAGTCGATGTCCTCGCCGCCGACCGACGAGCGCAGCGCGTCCATCCCGTCGTCGCCGTCGATGCCGAAGTCGCCGGCGTACAGCTCCTGGACGCGTTCGTACTCCGCATCCGAGAGCGCGGCCACGTCGCTCGCGGCGGCCCACTCGTCGATGTCCTCGCGGGTCCGAAACGTCGGCGTGACCGTCCCAACGGCGTCGTGATACAGAAGCCACTGGAGGGCCGCCTGGGACATCGTCCGTTCGCCGTCCGCCTCCAGAAACCGGAGTGTCTCGAGTTTTTCCCAGCCCGTCTCGTACCACTCGTCGGGGCGGTACGCGCGGTGGTCGCCCTCGCCGAGTTCCGTCTCCGGGCGCACCTGCTCGTTCAACAGCCCCGAGGAGTGCGGAACGCGGGGAATGAGACTCGTCGTGGAGCCGGTCCGTTCGATCGTTTCGAGGAAGTGGCCGCCGACCTCCTGTTCGAAGGCGTTCCAGACGAGTTGGACGGCATCGAACTCCTCTTCGATCGCCATATCGCCCTCGGCGAGCCAGCCGATCGAGGGGCCGAGCGCCCAGCCGACGGCGTCGATACGACCCTCCTCTTTCAGTTCGTCGAGAAACGCCAAGACGTCATTGTCGACTTCCTCGACGTTCGCGTTGTGTAACTGGAGGACGTCGATCCGGTCGAGGCCGAGCCGGTCGAGCGACCGCTCGAAGGCCTCCTCGAGATACGCCCGGTTCATCTCCTTCGGCAACTCGCCGTGGCCCGCCTGGGGGTTGTTATAGAAGTCGTACCCGATCTTCGTCGCGACGGTGACCTCGTCGCGGACGCCCTCCAGGGCCCGGCCGATGAGCTTCTCGGACGCGCCGTGGCCGTATACGTCGCCCGTATCGAAGTAGGTGATCCCCTGATCGATCGCATACCGGACCATGTCGACGGCCTCCTCGTCGCTTCTGTCGACCCACCAGTCGCTGCCGACGACCCACGCGCCGAAGCCGATCTCCGAAACCTCGACGCCAGAGGTCCCGAGCGTTCGGTAGTTCATTATGTATCCTCGTTTGTGTTTTGATCCACTTATCCCTCGCGGTCCGTTCTGCGACACCGGCGTGGACGGAGCCGGACCGCGGCCAGTATTACCGTTTGCACGGGGATCCAGAAACGTATATACGACCCCGCATCGGTCGTGTGCGCCGCTCACAACAGCAACCCCTAACAACCACGCCGCCCTGAACGCTGGTATGACGAAGCGTCACGTCTCGTTGCCGGCCGACGCCGAGGACGGCCTCGGTGCCTTCATCGAGGAGGTCGACAGCCGGCTTTCGGGCGAGGAGGACACCTGTGCGGTCGTCGAGGACGTTCTCGTCGACCTCCACGGCGACCGTCGCGCGTACGAACGATGGCAGGCCGGGGCGGACGTCTCCGCCGCCGAGCGGGTCCGACTCCAGGGATACGATCCCTGTAACGCGACGCTCGAAAGCGAGTACTACGCCGAGAAGGACGAGGAAGCCTTCGAGCGCTCGAAACACCTCCAGTGGCTCTGGCGGCAGTTCGACGCCACGCCGATGGCCGACAACGTCGAGTTCGCGCTGCGGTTTCGCCGGATGCTCGCCGATCACCTCTTTGCGGAGTGTGGCGACGGCTGTCGGTTCTTCAAAGGAATCACCTTCACCTACGGCCACAACATCTCCGTCGGCGACAACGTCGTCGTCCACGACGAGGTCCACCTCGACGACCGCGGGACGCTGTCGATCGGCGACCGCGTCTCCGTATCGGACGGCGTCCACGTCTACAGCCACGACCACGACATCGTCGATCAGACCGAAGTCGACAACTATCGCACGATCGTCGAGGACGACGTCCGTATCACCTTCGATGCGATGATCAGAGCCGGCTGTCGGGTCGGCGAGAACTCGATCGTCGGCGCTCGCAGCGTCGTCCAATCGGACGTGCCCGCCCACCACGTCGTCGTGGGCCAGCCCGCCACGAGCGTCCGGATCAAACCCGGCTGGGAGGACGCCGCCGAACCGCTGGACGGTGATCACCCGGACGGGCGGGCCGGCCGGCGACTCGAGTACGACCTCCCCGAGGACCTCGAACAGTTCGACGAGTTCCAACGGGACCTGCGTCCACCAGCGGGCCGATAGGGCGTTCTGCAACCGCTCGGTCAGGCCCAGTCGCTGTACCGTCGGGAGCCGAGGAGGATCCCCCAAACGCCCTCTCGTCCACCGCGTTGCCACTCAATCAGAACGCGACGAACGCCCCGTCGGCGAGGAAAAACAGGACGTAATAGATCACGAGCGCGAGCGCCAAGAGCCACTGTCCGGGGGTGACGTCGCGACCCTCCCCGACGGCGAGTTTGACGATCGGGTAGCTGAGGATTCCGGCTGCCAGGCCGTCGGCGATCGACGCCGTCAGCGGCATCACGGTGATGGTAAGCCCCGCCGAGATCGCCCAGACCGGGTCATCCCAGTCGATCTCGGAGACTCCCTGCAGCATGATGATTCCGACGACGACCAACGCGATGTAGGTCGCATACAGCGGAAGCAGACTGACGAGCGGGACCACCGCGAGCGCCGCGATGAAAAAGAGCCCGACGACCAACGCCGTAAAGCCCGTCCGGCCGCCCTCCTCGATCCCCGTCGACGACTCGACGTACGTCGTCACCGTCGAGGTACCGATCATCGAACCGACGGTCGTCCCGACTGCATCGGCCATGAGCGGCTTGTCCATCTCGGGGAGGTTCCCCTCGTCGTCGAGAAAGCCGGCGATCCCCGAGACGCCGATGAGCGTCCCGGCGGTATCGAAGAAGTCGACGACGAAGAAGGTGAAGACGACGAGGGCGAAGACGAGCGGGTCCTCGGTGATCCCGCCGAGTCCCTGGAGAAACCCCTCGACGAGCGGCATGAAATTGTACTGGACGTCGAGCAGATAGGTCGTAAGCCCGACCTCACGGATGACTTCGATCGTGTTCGGCGGCGCGAACGCCTCCTCCTGGCCGGGGACGAAGAGCGCGACGAGCCAGCCGGCGAGCGCCGTCGTGAGGATGCCGACGATGATCGAGCCTTTGAACCCGCGCGCGTAGAGAAACAGCGTCAGCGCGAGACCGACAACGGCGACGATGGCCGTCGGTTCGAGGAAGAAATTTCCCAACTGGACGAGTGTCCCGCCGGGGTACTCGACGACGACGTTCATCTCCTGGAGTCCGAGAAACAGGAGGAAGATACCGATGCCGGCCCCGACGGCGAATTTGACCGGTTGGGGGAACAACTCGATGACGTACCGGCGTGCGCCGACGGCGGTCAACGCGATGAACAGAACGCCCTCGACGAACACCGCGGCCAAAGCGACCTGCCAGGGGACGCCAAGTCCGAGCACGACGGTAAACGCGAAGAACGCGTTCAGCCCCATCCCCGGAGCCAGCGCGAACGGCCGCTTGGCGTAGAAAGCCATCACGGCGATCCCCGCGACCGAGGCCAGGATCGTCACCACCGCGAGCATCTGGATGACCTCGCTTTGGTTCATCCCCGTGGGGGGATCGGTCATGATCGCCTCCGAGAGGATCACCGGATTGACGACGATGATGTACGCCATCGCGAGAAACGTCGTCGCGCCGGCGACCGTCTCCGTGCGGAAATCCGTCCCGTGCGCCTCGAAATCGAAGTAGTCCGCGAGTGAGTCAGTTACGCCCATCGTTCACGTTCGAGCATGCCGTCGGATCAGGCGATAAACGTTTTCGTCACGCTCCGCGAAAAGCAATACACGAGCGTGGATATCCATTGCGACTGGACGGTAATACACGAGCGTGGATATCCATTGCGACTGGACGGTGGACGTCCATCCGCGTCCGGGCACACGAGCGCGGACGTCGCCGCTCATTGATCGCGCTTGAGAAGCGCGTCGACGGGTGCGTCGGTGTGTGAGCGAGCCCGGTCGACCCCTTCGGTACCCACCGCGATGAGCGCGAATACGCCGGCCACCTCCGCGCCGGCTTCGCCGGCGATCTCCAAGAGGAGCTCTTGGGTCTCTCCCGATCGGATGAGATCGTCGACGACGAGCACGGAGTCGTTCGCCGAGATCGCGTTCGCCGGGAGGTAATAATCGATCTCGATCCCCGAGGAGAGCCGCTGTCGGGCCTCGATGAACTCCTCGACTGCGGTCTCGCGTGATTGTTTCGCGTACGCACATCGTGCCCCGAAGTGGCGCGCCATCGCCGCCGCCAGCGTGATCCCGTCGGTCGCCGCCGTCAACACCGTGTCCGGCGGGTCGATCGCCAGCAACTCGGCGGCGACGGGCGGGACGAGCGACAACAGCGCCTGATCGAAGACGAGCCGCGAGTTGTCTACGTACCCCTCCTCGTCGACGTCGATGCGGGCATCGAGCGCCCCGGCCAACAGATCAGCGCCGACGTCGGAGACGACCTGCCGGGCGCGGCGCTCGCCGGGGAGAACGTGGCCGTTCACGTACCGGTTTAGATCCCCCGCGGGCAGCCCCGTCTCCGCCGCAAGCTCCTCGTAGGTGCGCGTCTCCTTCAGCGTCCGCAACACGTCGACGGCTCGCAACTGGAGGGCCGCCTTCTCCGAACGGTTCATACGTTCACCAGGGATACCGCACGCGTTTGAATACTTCGGTGTCGAATTCCGCGATGATAGACAGCAAAGTGGATATCTTCCACTGCGACACTACCGGTCGTGGCCGGCCAGGAGGTCGGAGGCCGTCAGGAGCGATTCCAACTCGATACCGTGCTCGGCGAGGGTCGCCTCGGCACCCTCCTCCCGGTCGACGACGACGAGGACGCGCTCGACGACCGCCCCGGCCGCTCGGAGGGCATCGACGGCGTCGATGGCGCTTTGGCCCGTCGTCGCGATATCCTCTAAGACGACCACGGACTCGCCGTCTTCGAGTTCCCCCTCGATCCGGTTGCCCGTGCCGTACTCCTTGGCTTGTTTTCTGACGATGACGTAGGGGTCGCCGGTCTCGACAGCCGTCGCCGCGGCGAGCGGCACCGCACCCAGTGCGACGCCCGCGAGACGCCCCTCCTCACCGTCGATCCGATCGGCGAACGCCGACGCGATGAGCCCGAGACAGCGGGGATCGGTCTCGAAGACGTACTTGTCGACGTAGTACTCCGATGTGCCGCCGTGTGAGAGCTCGAATTCGCCGAACTTGACGGCCTCGGCGTCTCGGAGCGCGTCGATGAGTTCTCGGTTGACCATACGTTCCCCTCGCCCGTGGGTGGCAAAAACCGCGCGGAATCGAACCGGACGGACGGACAGCGTCGAACCGGACGGACGGACAGCGTCGAACCGGACGGACGGACAGCGTCGAACCGGACGGACGGACAGCGTCGAACCGGACGGACGGACAGCGTCGAACCGGACGGACCGCGAAGAACTAGACGGAATCGGTGATGTGCCCTTCCTCGCGCAACTGGTCGGCCTCCTGTTTCTCGTAGCGCCAGGTGATGTCGGCTTTCTCGTCCTGCCAATCCCACGGTTCGACCAGTACGACGTCGTCCTCGCGGATCCAGATGCGCTTTTGCATCCGGCCCGGGATCCGGGCCGTCCGTTCGGTGCCGTCCATACACCGGACCTTCACCCGGTTCGCCCCGAGCATGTTCGTAACGACGGCGAAGACCTCGTCGTCGTCAGGCATTCTGAGGTTCTTTCGTCCCTCGTTGTCGCTCATACACGCCGATTGGATAGGGAGCCCTTTAATCCTTTATCGATTTGAGAGGTCAGTCTCGCCGCTCTACCATCCGATCACGCCCGCTGGGCGGGTTTATAAATCGCTCCGGTCCGAACCGCCGGTATGGACGAACGAGTACGCGAACACGCCGAGGTGTTGGTCGATTGGAGCGCGCGGATCGAGCCGGGTGACGACGTCGTCGTCGACGTCGCCGAAGGGGCGCACGACCTCGCGGTCGCGGTCGCAGAGCGCCTCGGCGAGGTCGGCGCGAACGCTACGGTCACCTACGGCTCCGAAGAGGTGAGGCGGGCGTACCTACGGGCCAACGAAGGCGAGTTCGACGCCGGAGCGACAGACCTCGCACTGTTCGAGAGCGCCGACGCCTACCTCCGGCTCGGCGGGGGCCGAAACACCGCCGCGATGGCCGACGTCGACGCCGAAACCAGACAGGCCTACCGGAGCGCCCGTACCGAGGTCAGAGAAGCCCGGATGGACACCGACTGGGTTTCGACGGTCCACCCGACCAGAAGCCTCGCACAGCGGGCCGGGATGTCCTATGCGGCCTACCGGGAGTTCGTGTACGAGGCGGTATTGCGCGACTGGGAGAGGCTGGCCGAAACGATGTCGGAGGTGCAGACGCTCCTCGACGACGGCGAGACCGTCCGGATTCTCAAAGGGCGCGACGATCAGCCCCGGACCGACGTTCGGATGTCGATCGCCGGCCGGACGGCGATCAACTCCGCGGCGTCGGTCGCCTACGACTCACACAACCTCCCGTCCGGGGAGGTCTTTACGGCCCCCTACGACACGGACGGGCAGGTCTTTTTCGACGTCCCGATGACGGTCGACGGCCGCCGGGTCGAGGGTGTCCGGCTCGTCTTCGAGGGCGGCGAGGTCGTCGAATTCGACGCCGAACGGGGCGAAGACGCCCTCGAGGCGGTGCTCGAAACCGACCCGGGGGCGAGCCGGCTCGGCGAGTTGGGGGTCGGGATGAACCGGCGTATCGACCGATTCACGGACAACATCCTCTTCGACGAGAAGATGGGGGATACGGTCCACCTCGCGCTCGGACGCGCCTACGACGCGACGCTGCCGGACAACGAGTCGGGAAACGAGTCCGCGGTCCACGTCGATCTGATAACCGATCTCTCCGAGGCGTCGCGGATCGAAATCGACGGCGACGTGATCCAGCGGAACGGGACGTTTCGGTTCGAGGAGGGCTTCGAGCCGTAGCGGACGACGTCGGCAAACCGGCAGCACCGCTCGGCGAGCGAAAACGGCTGAGGAGAGTAAGCCCCCTTCTGTTCGGCCCGGCATTCGGCTAAGCGTCCGCCGCGTCTCCGGGCTACCAATCGCGGCGGACTTGCACCGGTGAGGATTCGCCGTTCCATCCGTTCCCGCTCGTCGGCTCGCGGCTAACGCCGCTCGCAAGTGGCGTTCACGATCGCCCGAAGGCAACCGCGACCGCCCGACCCTCGGCGGGTTAACTCCCTTCCCTCACGGGTCGGTTCGCCCGTTCGCGGGGGTCCCGCGAACGCCGCCGGCCGTTTCGATGGCCGAGCGCGCCTCATCGGTCGGAGCGGGTGGTCTCGTTTCTGTTCCAGCGCCGGCGGTCTCCCGCCCCGGGCTTGCGCCCGGTCACCTGCCCGGAGGGTGGGGGGACTTTCCTCATGGGCGCGACGGCGTCGCCCCGCCCACGGGAACCGGGCTTCCTCTGCCGGCTATCGGTACGCCGGTCGGCGGTTTAAGCCGTTCGGTGAGGACGGGTCGCCGGTCGGCCGCCTCGCCGACTACGTACGTCTCCGAAGCCCCCCGCCCCACGTTTAAGCCCCCGGAGCACCGATCCACGGGTATGCGGATCGAACGCGTCCCGATCGCGGTGTCCACTCGGGGGGCGACCGGCCGAACGGCGGCCTACGTCGTGGGGCGATCGGACGCCCTCCTCGTCGATCCGGCCGCTCCCGACGGTCGCCTCGAGGCCGAACTCGGCCGTATCGCCCACCTCGCCGTCACACACCACCATCCGGATCACGTCGGCGGCGTCCAGGCGTACGCTGAGGCCGCCGACGCGACAGTGTGGTGTCGGTACGGCCGGGAGGCGGCGTTCACCGACGCGACCGGCGTCACCCCCGACCGGACGTTTCGGGAGGGAACCGAGATCCTCGTCGACGGCGGAACGGTTTCGGTCCATGAGACGCCGGGGCACGCCCCCGAACACGTCGCCTTCGCCGCCGGCGGCACGCTCCTCGTCGGTGACCTCGCTGTCGCGGACGGCAGCGTCGTGGTCGGGGCCCCGGAGGGCGACATGCGCTCGTATCTCACCTCGCTCCGTCGGGTCCGGGCGATGGCTCCCGAGCGGCTCTCGCCCGGCCACGGCCCGGTCGTCGAGGACCCGCCTTCGGTCTGTGAACGGCTGCTCCGACATCGGCTCGGCCGTGAAGCGCGCGTGCTGGCGGCCGTCGAGACGGGCAACAGGGACGTCGCGGAGATCCTCGATGTGGCCTACGGGAAGGACCTCACCGGCGTCCGGGATCTGGCCGGGATGACCGTTCGAGCACACCTCGATAAACTCCACTACGAGGGCCGGATCGAGTGGGACGGCTCGCGTGCGGACCCCGCCTGATGCCCGCCGGCCTCCGACGACTGCCCGCCGGCCTCCGACGACGAGGGGTCGTCTCGACCCCGCCGAAGGGGTAGGCCTAAGCCGCCGCGCGAAAAGGGCGTAATAATGACTGCCCAGACCGCCGAGCAACGGGACCTCACGGCCGTCATCGGGCTCGAGGTCCACGTCCAACTCGAAACGGAGACGAAGATCTTCTGTGGCTGTTCGACGCAACCCGACGACGATGAGGAGCCGAACACCCGGACCTGCCCCGTCTGCCTCGGGCTGCCGGGCGCGCTGCCGGTGCTCAACGAGGGTGCCGTCGAGGCGGCCGTCAAGGTCGGCAAAGCGCTCGGATCGGAGATCCCCGAGGAGACCCGCTTTCACCGGAAGAACTACTACTACCCCGACCTGCCGAAGAACTTCCAGATCACCCAGTACGACGCGCCGATCTGCGACAGCGGCGAGATCGAGTTCGGCGTCGACGGCGACCGCCGGACGGTCGAGATCGAGCGCGCCCACCTGGAGGAGGACCCCGGCAGCCTCTCGCACGCCGGCGGATCGATCGACACCGCGGAGTACACGCTTATCGACTACAACCGCGCCGGGACGCCGCTCATGGAGATCGTCACCGCGCCGGACTTCCGAAGCGCCGCCGAGGCGCGGGCGTTCCTCGCGAAGCTGACCGAAGTGCTCGAGTATCTCGGCGTCTTCGACGTCACACGAAACGGCAGTCTCCGGGTCGACGCGAACCTCTCGATCGTCGATGCCGCCGAGGTCGACGAGGGCGGCGGGATCGACGAGGAGACGCTCGAATCCGCCAACCGAACCGAGGTCAAGAACATCTCCAGCCACAAGGGTGCCGAGAAGGCGCTCGCCTACGAGGAGACGCGACAGAAGAACGCGATCCAACGCGGTCGGGAGGTCGAACAGGAGACGCGACACTGGGACGAGTCCCGAGGGATCACGGTCTCGATGCGCTCGAAGGAGGAAGAAAAGGACTACCGGTACTTTCGGGAGGCCGATCTCCCGCCGCTTCGGGTCTCGGGGTGGAAAGAGGAGATCGAGATCCCGGAGCTCCCGGACGCCCGCCGGGAGCGCTTCCGCGAGGAGTACGGTCTCGATGCGGAGTCGGCCTCGAAGCTCACCTCGACGAAGCAGGTCGCCGACTTCTACGAGCGGATCGCCGAGAAGTTCGATTCGGGCCTCGCCGCGACGTGGGTCGCCGACAACCTCCTCGGCGAACTCCACTACCGTGACATGGCGATCACCGACGTCACGGACCGTCTCGGGGAGTTCACCCGACTCGTCGAGTTGGTCGATACCGGGGAGATCACCGTCAAAAACGCCGAGGAGGTCGTCCTCCGGCGGATGCTCGACGACAGACTCGATCCGGAGACGGTCGTCGAGTCCGAGGGGCTCGGCAAGACCGACGACGACGCCGTCGCCGCGGCCGTCAGCGACGCGATCGAGGAGAATCCCGACGCGGTCGAGGACTACCACGCGGGCGAGGACGGCGCGTTGAACTTCCTGGTCGGCCAGGTGATGGCGGAGACCGGCGGCTCCGCGGATCCGGGGACGGTCAACGAACTGCTTCGGGAGCGACTCGAGGGATGATGAGCCTCCGGGGGCGAGCGACCCGGGGATGGATGCAGGTGACAACGTGGCTCGGAATATCGCGTGGCGTCCTGTCCAGAACCGGCTCAGGTTGGACGGGCTACCAGTCAATTACGCCAAAGCCGGGAGCGGTGAACGCGAATGGTCGGTTCACCGGTCGGCTGGCTGGTGGCGAGCGGCCGCCACGACCGCTTGACCATACGCGATACCGCCGTCGCCCGGCGGGACACGATCCGGTCCGATGAAGGCGAGACCGCTGTCAGTTACCGTTTCACGGAGCCTGGTGAAGATCGCGTCGTTGTACGCGACGCCGCCTGTAAATCCCACAGTGGCGATGTCGCGCTCGCTCGCGGCATCGATGGCGAGTTCGGCCAGTCCGCGTGCGAGTGCATCCTGCGCGGTGGCGGCCACGTCAGCCGTCGGCGATTCCCCGACCGTGTTCGCCAGCTTCGAGACGAGGGCCTGGGTATCAAGAACACGCCGATCCCCTTCGGTCGTGAACGGAAGCTCGATCTTACGGGCCGTGCCCTCGCTCGCGGCCGCTTCGAGGCGGAGCGCCGGCTCACCCTGGTACCCCCGCCGGTCAGCGACACCCAAAAGTACGCTGACCGCGTCGAGAAAGCGCCCGGCACTGGTCGTCGTCGGTGCATTGATTCCTTGTTCGGCCTGCTGGACGACGACTCTGGCGTCATCCGGCGTCTCGACAGCCCCTGTCTCGACCAGACGTTCCTCGATAACACCTGAATCGTCGAGCAGATCCGCCAGGATGCGCGCCGGATACGTGACTGCTGTATCCCCACCTGGCAGCGAGAACGGGGCGAGTCCGCCGACGCGCTTTGCCTCCACGTACCGCGTATCCAGTACCTCACCACCCCAGATAGTCCCGTCCGGCCCGTACCCCGTACCGTCGGCGGTTACCACGACCGCCCGTTCCACGTCGTGTTCCGCACAGAGCGCCGCCGCGTGGGCATGGTGATGGCCAACCCTCTCGGGACCGTCGCGTCCCCCATCGGCATGACGACCGGCCTCTGCTGTCGTCGTGAATTCGGGGTGCCGGTCACAGGCGACGACGTCGGGGGCCGTCCCCGAGAGGCCGGTAATCCGGCCGACAGTTTCGCGGTGGAAAGAAACCCCGCGGGGACCGTCGACGTTGCCGACGTGCTGTGAGAGGACGACTCGCTGACTGTCGGCGACAGCAACCGTCACGTCTCGGCCCGGGCCGAGGGCCAGTACCGTCGGCGTCCCGTTCCCGCCGGCAGGATTCGGAAGCGCCCGCGGTGTCCACCCACGGGAGCGGCGCAGAAACCGGCTGTCGCCGTCCACAACCCTGACGACGCTGTCGTCACACCGGGCGAGGATCTCCCGGCCGTGTAAGAGCGCCCCGTCGACGACGTCTGCTAGACCGTTCCACAGCGCGGCCCCGGTCGTTGCCATCGGCTCGCCCGGTCGGTTCGCACTCGTCATCACCAGTGGGCCGTCGACGCGGCCGAAAAGCAGGTGATGAAGCCCCGAATACGGCAGCATCACACCGACCGTGTGCAGCCCCGGTGCGACCGATTCGAGCCACTTCCCGTCGGCGGTCGTTTCGAGGACTGTGATAGGGCGGCGAACGTCGGTCAGCTCCTCACGCTCGGTCGCCCCGACACTCGCAAAGGACTCGACCGCGGAGAGCGACGGGGCCATGAGTGCGAAGGGTTTCGAGTTGCGGCCGGTTCGCTCACGCAGTTCGTTGACGGCTGCCGTGTCGGTCGCATCACAGACCAGATGGATTCCGCCGGCCCCCTTGACTCCGAGAATTCGCCCGTTCGATATGGCCTGGCTGGCCGTCTCGAGCGCGTCGTGGCCGGAATCGACTACGTGTTCGTCTCTCTCGTATCGCAACTCCGGGCCACACTCAGAACAGGCGACGGCCTGCGCGTGATAGCGTCGGTCGGATGGGTCCCCATATCGGTCTCGGCAGCCCTCACATAGGGGAAACCCGGCCATCGAGGTCCGGCTCCGATCGTATGGTACGTCGCGAACGACCGTATACCGGGGGCCGCAGTCGACACAACTGGTCGCCCAGTAGTCGTGATACCGGGACTCCGGGTCCCGGACGTCCGCAAGACACTGCTCACAGATGCCCGTGTCCGGTGGCACCGGAACTTCCTTACCGTCGGCGCTCGCTTCGCCGGATCGCGAATCGCGAATCTCGAACTCGTCGACCCCCTCCGTTCCGGTCCACGTCACGTCGACGTCCCTGACGACAGACAGCGGTGGACTCTCCGAACGAAGGGCCGTGAGGACAGCCTCCACCGTCTCGTCGTCCCCCTCGAACTCGGCGTCCACGTAGCCACCGGCGTTTCGAACGTAGCCGCCAACGCCCGCTTCGTGTGCCGTCCGGTAGACGAACGGGCGGAACCCGACGCCCTGTACCACGCCGTCTATCCGGACGGACGCTCGGCGGCGCTCCCCCATTGTCAATCGGTGTGTGCGTGCCCGCGGCCCGACGCGGCGAGGTACTCCGTGAGTCTGTCGGTTCCGCTTCCGTCACGGGCGTTGGTTTCGAACACCTCCATGTCGGGAGCGACCTCCGTTATGTCGGTACGCATCCGGTCCGTATCGGCCCCAACGGCATCTGCGATGTCGGTTTTGTTTACGACGGCGGCATCACACGACTGGAAGAGCAGTGGATGTTTCCGGACCACGTCGTCCCCCTCGGTGGTGCTCA
Source organism: Natronomonas salinimetallica (assembly GCF_013839515.1). Lineage (GTDB taxonomy): Archaea > Halobacteriota > Halobacteria > Halobacteriales > Haloarculaceae > Natronomonas. The sequence goes on from NZ_JACDNQ010000004.1 coordinate 44,338, forward strand.
CGACCAGGACGCGTGCCTCCGCACCCAGCGGGAAGTCCGCGGGACAGACCATGTTGCCGACGTTCTCGATATAAAGCCGGTCGAGCGTCTCCAGGTCGAGTTCGTCGACCGCATCGGCCACCAGCGACGCGTCGAGGTGACACTCCTTGCCGGTGTTGACGTTGACGACGTCGACGCCGCAGGCCTCGAGCCGGCGAGCGTCGTCGTCTCCGGCGACGTCGCCAACGATTGCACCGACCCGTTCGTCGGCCGGCCGGCGTTCGACCAGCCGTTCGAGGAGTGTCGTCTTCCCGCTGCCGGTACTGCCGAGAAACTCGATACAGGAGACGCCGTGGTCGTGAACGACCCGTTCGTGCACCTCGCTCGCCCGCTCACGGTAGCGGGCGAGGACGTCGGTCCCGCCAGTATCGTTGTGGTCGTGATCCCCGCTGCCCCCATCAGTATCGCCGCGGTCGTGACCGAACCGATGCATCGAGAGGGGGCCGAACAGGTCAGTCAACATCCGATTCGCCGTTCGTTCGAACCGATATGAATGATAATACATGATTCGTGTCTGTCGGTTACGCCTCGACGGCTTCGGGCACCGAGATGCGAACGAGTCGACACTCCGTCCCGGCGGTGAGTTCGATGCGCTCGCCACACTCCGGACAGCGAAGGTCCGGAGCCGCGATCGGCAGTTCCGGGAGCGTATCGGGCTCGCCTGACCACCCGCAGGTGCAGGTTCCCTCCGGTGGAACCGGGTCGACGACGACGTCGGCATCCGCTGCGGGCGTACCGGCCACGACGTTCTCGAGACAGAAGACGAGCTGGTCGGGGTTGAGGTGGGTCGCCTCGCCGACCGCCAGTTCGAGCCGGTCGATACGGTCCGCACCGTGGTCCGACGCTGTGTCGACGGCCTGATCGACCAGCGACTGTGCTATCGAGAGTTCGTGCACGGTCAGGACACCCCGAGACGTGCCGGCCGCTTTCGCGGCTGCTCGCCACGTCGGAGGGGACCGGGCTCCCCGTCGATGTACACGCAGTCGTCCCCGAGCTGCACGCGACCGTCCGCTATCAGTTCGACTGCCGTCTCCAGCGTCGGGCCGCCACCGGCCCGCAGCATCCACTCGCGGTGGGCATAGACGTAGGCATCGAGAACGTTCTCGTCGCCGCTCTCGCGCGCACTCGCAACAAGGTCTCCATGGATGGGAAACGGCCGAGAACAGACCAGTGGCGGCCCCCGGTCTACCGCCGGTGTCACGAGGTGTGTCGTCTCCCGCGTGACGGACTGCCCGTCGAGGATGGCGTCTCGCGTCGCATGAAGTCCCGGGTACTTCGGCTCGCCGTTTTCTCGAACCGTCAGGTCGGCGTGGTGGGCGCTGATGATCCGGGGTGCGTACTGCTCGAGTACCGGGTCGGTCAGGACGAACCGATATCCCGAACAGACCACCACGTCCGGGTCGAAACGATCCAGTGCGGCCGAGACCCGTTCGTCGTACGCCGGCCGGACTTCACGCTCGGAGAGGGGCAGATCCCGTGCCGCATAGAACGCCTCGATGTCCTCGACTGCGACCGGAACGCCGTCGCCCCGAAGCGTATCGACGGCGTCACAGTCCGGATGGCTCGCGACGGCGCCGACGAGTTCGTACCGGCCGTTCGGGTCGCCCGACAGGAGCGACCGAAGACGGACGTCGCTCTCCGAGACGAGGACTGCGACCGAGAGCGGTGACGGGGCGTCTACGAGGGGCTTCACGCCGCAGTCACCTCTATTTCGGACGCCGAGCCGGCAGTTTTAACGTTTGACCGGTGACAGCTGCACCCATGGAGTACGTTGACGTCGAAGTCGCCGACGGCATTGGCTGGATGACCATCGACCGCCCCGACCGGTTCAACGCCATGGACGTCGCGATGGCCCAGGAGTTCCGTGAGGCCGGCCTGAAACTCGCCCGCGACGACGACGTGCAGTGTGCCGTCATCCGTGCCACCGGGAAGGCATTCTGCAGCGGCGTCGACCTGAAATACGTCTACGACCACGGCGACGATGACGACCTCTCGTATCTGCTGCCAGGTGATGCCGACGCGACGCAGGCCGAAGCCTACGGCAAGACGTTCAAGCAGTGTCTCGAGTATATCCACAGCGCGATCACCGAGATCCGAACAGCCGACCGGCCGTTCGTCGCGGCCGTCGACGGCATCGCAGCCGCAGGCGGTTTCGGTATTGCTATGTGTTGTGATCTGGTGTACGCCTCCACCGACGCGGCCTTCGAGTGGGCCTACCACGATACCGGACTCACCGGCGCGGAGTCCTCGACGTTTTTTCTCCCGCGCCTGGTCGGATTCCGCGAGGCGATGGAGTTGATGCTCCGGTCCCCGCGACTGAGCGCTACCGAGGCCAAGGGGCGCGGCCTCGTCAACGACGTATTCGACGCCGAGACGTTCGACGACGAGGTCGCAAAAATCGCTACCGAAATAGCCGACGGTCCGACCGGTGCCTACGGCACCGCCAAGGGTCTCATCAACCGGGCGGCGGACATGGACCGGCTCGATCGGCATCTCTCCGCCGAGCGGGACAATCTCACTCGCATCGCCGACGGTCGCGACTTCGAGGAAGGCCTCGAGGCGTTCTTCGAGAACCGCGATCCCGACTTCGAGTGAGCGTTCACCCGCCTGGGCCGGGGGGATTCCGGCAACCGTCAGCATATTCGCGGGACGACCTCCTTGCTCGGTTCGCGCATGTAGCGGTTCCCAATCCCGGTGTCGAGGACAACCCGACCCCGATAGTCGCCGATGGCTTTCCCGATTGCGGCGGCGTTCTCCCCTTTCGGATGGTCCCGTAGTGCGGCGAGGACCCGCTCGGCCGCCGTCGGTTCGACGCCCATGATGGCAACCCCCTCGTTGGCTATCTGGTAGGGGTCCAGCCCGAGCAGTTCTCCTGCACCGGTCACGTCGTCGGTCACGGGGACACGCTCATCCGAGATCTCGATTCCCACATCGCTTTTCCGTGCCATCTCGTTGAGCGCGCCAGCGAGCCCCGTCCGCGTGGGGTCTTTCATCGCCGTTATCGACTCGCCCCCGACCGCCAGTGCCGTCCCGAGCAGGCCGTTCAGCGGCTGGACGTCGGAGGCCAACTCCGCCTCGAAGTCGATGCCCTCCCGCTCGGCTAGCAGCGAAATCCCGTGTTCGCCGATGGTACCGGTGACGAGCACGACGTCGTCCGGGGAGAGACCCGAATCCGGCGTAACGTGCTCTGCGATGCCAACACCGGTCGTGTTGATGGTGACCCCGTCGAGTTCGCCGTTTCCCATGACTTTCGTGTCGCCGGAGACCACCGGTGCCGACGCTTCCCGACAGGTTTCGCTCATCGACTCCGCGATGCGTTCGAGATTCCGGCGGGGGTAGTTCGCCTCGACGACGACGGCGCTGGTCAGTCCACGCACCTCCGTTGCCCCCATGACGGCCAGGTCGTTGACCGTCCCCGAGACTGCGAGCCGTCCGATGTCCCCGCCCGGAAAGAAGGGTGGCTGGATGACGTGGGTATCGGTGGTCACGACGAGGCGTTCACCGCCGAACGGGAGGACAGCACCGTCGTCCCAATCTTGCAGGCCGACGAGGGAGTCCGGAGCGTCCTCGAACCCGGCAGCGAGTGTTCCGGAGACGAGGTCACGCGTCGCCTGGCCGCCCGATCCGTGGGTCAACGTGACGCGTTCGTCGTTGTCCTCCGAGTCCCTGGCTCGCTCGCTCATAGATCGGGTCTCCCCCCGTACTCGTGCCAGATCTTGCAGGTCCCTTCGCTGCTGACCATACAGGCCCCCACCGGATCGGCGGGGGTACACGCCTCGCCGAACAGCCGACAGTCGGTGGGATCGGCCGCACCGGCCATGATGTCCCCACAGATACAGTCGTGCAGGAGCCGGGAGCCGGACTGCTCGCGCAGGTAGGAGGCGTCGACATCGAAGCGCTTGCTCGCGTCGTACTCGGCGTACTCGTCACGCAACTGGAGGTTGGCGTTCGGGATGTGGGCGATACCTCGCCACTCGCCGCCGACGGCCTCGAACACGTCCCAGAGCTGTTCTTTGGCGACGCGATTCCCATCGCGGGTGACACATCGAGGGTACGCGTTCTCGACGGTCTGATCGCCGTCACGGACGTGTTCGACGAGCTTGACCAGTCCCGCCAGAATGTCGAGCGGCTCGAATCCGCCGACGACTACCGGGAGGCCATGTCGATCGACCAGCCCATCGAAGATGCCGTGACCGGTGATGATCGCGGCGTTACCCGCCGCGAGGTAGCCATCGATTTCCGTGTCGGGCATCTCGGCAACGATCTCCATCGCCGGGGGGATGTACTTGTGAGCCGATAGCACCGAGAAGTTCTCCGGGGGATCGTCCCGGATGACCGCCGCTGTCGGCGCGGCCGTCGTCTCGAACCCCGTCGCGAAGAAGACCACTTCGCCGTCGAGGTCTTCGGCGAGTTCGACCGCGTCCTGTGTGCCGTAGACGACGCGGACGTCGGCCCCCTCGGAGCGGACGTCGTCGAGTGATTTCGCGGTTCCCGACACCTTCAGCATATCGCCGTACGTCGCGATGGTCACACCTTTCTCCGCCAGCGCCACCGCCTCGTCGACCTCCGGCATGTTCGTCACGCAGACGGGACAGCCCGGTCCCATGACCAGGTTCACCGTGTCCGGGAGCAGGCTCCGTAACCCGAATTTTGCAATCGACTGCTCGTGGCTGCCACAGACGTGCATCACTGTCGCCGGCGGGTCGTCCAGTTCGTCGCCGATTTCCGCCAGCCTGTCGGCGAGCGCATCCGCTTTCTCCGGGTCGCGGAACCGCAGTTCGTCGTCACCCTCACTTCCGGAAATCGAACCGGTGGGGCCGTCGATCGGTGGATTGCGTTCAGACATCGATACCCAGCTCGTCGAGCAAGTCCTCCTCGTCCTGTTCGTCCCCACCCGACGTTGCGGGGGTGGGGGCTCCGGCGTTCGCCTCCAGTTCGTCCATGACGTCGTCGGTCAGCATGTCCGCTGGGTCGGCGTCGAGCATCGTTTCGAACAGCTCCATGGTCTCTTCCACCTCCGATTCCGGTATTTTCCGGATCGCGTAGCCGACGTGGTTGAGGATGTAATCCCCCTCATCGACCGCGCTGCCGACGATGTCGAGCCGAACCCGCCGTTCGACGCCCCAGAAGTCCACAACGGCCTCGTTCCCCTCGATTTCACGTATCTCGCCGGGGACGCCGAGGCACATCAGACACCACCTCTATCGCCGTCGTCGATCTGTGAGCCGATCATTTCCGGGTCGCCGGCCAGCAGTCGGTCCGGTCGAAACCGCCCCCTGACGTGGTGTCCATCGGATTCGTGTTCGTCTATGTCTTCACGTTCGATTCGTTCGCTACAGTCCGTACAATACCAGTGTCCTTTCATGATTGTAGCTGCTGGGATGCTTCGGCTTCGAGCCGTCCTTCGATACGCGAGATTAGATCGGGTAGCGCGGCCGCGACTGGCTCGGATAGATCGACAGACGGCTCGAGGCGTTGCGGGACCACCCCGATCAAATAGATCCTCTCGGGAACGTCGTACGCAGCGTCGCCGGCGGCGAGCGCATCCGTGAAACTATAGTCGTGCATCGTCACTTCCGGCGTGCCTGCGTCCGGTCGGTCGAGTCGGTACTCCCGGACTGTTCCCGGCGGCTCGTCGACGTCGAGTGCGTCGACCACGATCGCCCGGTCGGCACCGCTCATGGCCTCGAGAGCCAGAAACGACGTCGTCCCCGCGTGTGACAGCCCCGTCTTTTCGGGGAGCTCTCCGTCCCGTTTGCGGAGCGTCTCGATGGCGTGGTAGCCGACGCCATCGTCACCCATCACCATGCTGCCGACGCCGACGACGGCCTGTATCGTAGGCGAGTCGTTTGTCGATACGGTGCTGTCAGTGTGTGTCGTCATCTTCGTCCTCCTCGGCTGGGAGTACGTACGCCTCCATGTCGCCGAATATCATAGACTTGAGTGCGTCGTGGTTGCTCGGTAAAACCGCAAAGTAGACGTGCCCCAGTACCATCGCCACGACGACAAACGCAAGCAGGAGATGAATCTGGAGCATGAGTTCGAACGGCAGTATCGGGGACAGAAAGCCGAGCAACTCGACCCACCGGGCCGGGTCGGTTCGTATCTCGGCGTACATGCCGAAGCCAGTCAACGCGAGCAGGCCGAAAAAGATCGATACCCACCAGAAAAACGTCTTCTGCATCGGGTGGTAGGCGACCCAGTCGCTCTCCTCCTCGTCGTAGGTTTCGCGGGCCCGGTGATAGCCCGGAATATAGGATTTCAGCCCGACGAATGCCTGTGCGATCCGGGCGGTGACCCGCACGTCTTCGAGTTCGGCCAGCTGTCGGTGCCCGTCGACGTAGACGTGATACAACGGAAAGAGCACGAACAGAAAAGACAACAACAGGATACCGGCCCACATGTGGAGTCCGAACGCGACGTAGTAGCCATCCCACGGTGGGACCGAAAGCGGACCGTAGTTCCCCGTCCAGATGGCGTAGCCAGTGCCGATCAGCACGAACATCAAAAACGCTTGCATCCAGTGGGAGATGCGGGCACCGAGGCTGTGGCGCTCGATCGTGACTTTTCCGGTCATCGCACGGATGCGGTCGTACCGGTCGTCGGCCTCCTCGGGCGGAGCCAGCATCTCGGTGACGTATTTATGCATCCGACCGCGGAGACTGCCGGACGACCCCGAACCGGATTTCGCGTCCGTACCACTCACGGCTCGTCGACCTCCTGTCCGGCGAACGGAGTGTTGTTACCTTTCGCCGCTGTGCCGGGCGAGGCGGGCGTGACCTTCTCGGAGTAGGTTCCATCAGGACTTTCGACGTGGACCGAACAGGCAAGACAGGGGTCGAACGACCGGACTGTCCGCATGACGTTGATGGGGTTCTCGTAGTCGGTGACCTCCATCCCCTCGACAGCCCCTTCGAAGATGCTCGGCGTCCCGTTCTCGTCGCGTGGCCCGAGGTTCCAGAGGGTCGGCGTGATAATTTGATAGTTCGTGATGGTGCCGTCCTCGATTTTGACCCAATGCGAGAGCGCCCCCCGGGAGGCCTCCCAGAGGCCGACGCCCTCGCCACTGAAGTCGTCCGTCCAGCCGTGGTTGACCGTCGAATCAGGCTCGATGTCGTCGAGGAGGTCTACGATCTGGTCCCGGAGGACGACGGACTCTTGGGCGCGCGCGATGAGGCGGTTCAGTGTGCTGCTCTTCGTGGGGTCACCGCCGAGGGTCGCCCGCAAATCAAACGGGTCCTGCTCGGTCACGATGAGACGCGCGAGTGACCCCACCTCCATGTTCATCCCGTTATACCGTGGGGCCTTCCCCCAGGAGTAGGCATCCTCCTTTTCGGGATCGGGTTTCGGCGGCGACTCCTCCATCGGGTGACCGCCCGAATCGTCGGTGTACCACGACCGAGCCGTGCTCTCGGTGATCGCCGACGTGATCGCTTCTTTGTCGGGGTGTGAACGTTCACCGTCGACGTAGAGCCCTGATGGGATTTCTCGGCCCCCCTTGCCGTCGGGATAGACGCCGTTGCAGTAGTACCTTCCCGGACCGACGCCGAAGTCGTCCGCGCCGGCCGCTTTCGCGGCGAACAGGATCGAGACGATGTCGTGGAGTCCTTCACCCAGCGACGCGTCAAACTCGTCGTTACGGACGTTTTCGATGACCTCGGGAACCGCATCCGTCGGACCGAGCCACTCGCTGACGAACTCCACCTGATCCCGGATGTTTTCTATTTTGCCTGCGGTGGGCGTCGCGGACATCCCGCCCGGCGCGTAGGTGAGCGGATGCGGGGCCTTGCCACCGAACTCGGCAAACCCCTGAAGTAGCTTTCTCTGGGCCTGAAGCGCCCGTTTGTAGCCCTCCCCTTCCATGGGGTTGATGCGTTCCAGCCCGGTGTCAGCGACGGCATCGCTGTAGTCCGGCCCCACCAGCGCGAACATGTGGACCGCGTGGTTCCACAGGTTTGCCATCTTCTCGAGCAGATTTCGCATCTGCCGTGCGGTTTCGGGAACGCCTTCGAAGGTACCGGCCCCGCGTGCGGCGTCCTCGATGGCCAGTAGGGAGCACATCCGATGAACGGAAAAACAGACCCCACAGACCCGCTGGGTGAACACGGGAGCGTCTGACGGTGGTCGATCGAGAACGACCATCTCCATCCCGCGGAACATGTCCATGTGACTCTTGGCTTCAGTGACGACGCCGTCTTCGACCTGCAGCGTCGTACTGTGATGGCCCTCAATCCGTGTCGTCGGATCGATTTCGATCTCCGGCATTATGTGTCCTCTCCAGATGTACACCCACAGCCGTCCGTTTCGACCCGTTCGTCCGTCTCGTCCTCCTCGTCTTCGCCGTAGCCCATCGCCTTCCGAGCGGCGTGACCAGCAATACCCGCGGCCGTCGCCCCAACGGCGACCTTGCCGGCAGTGCCGACGTCCGTCAGTATGAGACCCTGCTTCTCGGCGGGTTCGTAGAACGGTGTCATCCGGTCCCAGAAGTTCGGCTCCATACAGCCGATACACGGTGCGCCGACGTTCCGACAGACGCTCGTCCCGTCGTTCCAGAGACGGACCGAGTCGTCGCAGTGACAGTACGGTCCCTTACAGCCGACAGAGTACAGACACTTCCCCGACCCGTCGCCGACGTGGTCGACGAACTCGCCGCGGTCGAAGTATCCCCGACGCGAACACTCGTCGTGGACGAGCGGCCCGTAGAACGCCTTCGGGCGGCTGAATTCGTCGAGGTCAGGCTCGTGGCCGTTCAACAGCGTCGCGACGGTCAGGAGCACGTAATCGGGATGGGTCATACAGCCCGGAACGTTGATGACCGGGAGCCCTGAGTTCGCGGTGAAATCCGGTCCCAGTACGCCCGCGTCGTCCGCGCGGTGCGTGTACTGGAGCCCCTTCGCACCAGTGACGTTGGCGTCCATCCATACGCCCTTCTCTTCGAAGTCCTCGACGGCCGGCGCGCCGTTCTCCGCCGACTGCCACCCTCCGTAGCAGGCACAGGTACCGATACCCATGACGTACTCGGCGTCGGGAGCCAGTTCCATCACCCAGTCGAGAACCGGTTTGTGATGGCCGTTTTCGTCGCGGCCGAGCGTCGCCGCCGAGGGAATCTTCGTCGGGATCGCCCCCTCGATCATCAGGATATCCGGCGACTTGCTCATGGCGTCGATAGCCGACTCGCCCGTCTCGGCCATCAGTTCCGGATGGAACGTAACGTCGAGTTTGAACTGCGAGATGGCCTCTTCGAGACTCGGCGAGGTCCCCTGCAGCGTCGACATCGTACAGGCCGAGCAGGTCTGTCCCTGTATCCAGACGACTTCCTTCCGGCCGTCCGTAGCCTGTTCGAGTGCGGAAGCGACTTCGGTGCTGTACTCCGTAATCACCGATCCTGCCGTGGTCGCACCGACCAGTTTGAGGAAGTTCCGACGCGTCGTCGGCCCCCCATCCGCGGTCCGTCCAGTATCAGCCAGCTTCATGATTATTCCGTCTCGGCGACACTGTCGCCCCTCGGCGTCGCCCTACTCGTGTACTTTTCGACGGCGACCCCTGCTCCGAACGCCAGCGCGCTGGATACGAGAATCCAGAACAGATCCGGATGTTCGATGCCGGTATGTAGGATTACTTGTAACACACGTTTCTATGGTGTGTCAACCCTTATTAAACGGAAGACAAAGTATAGTGGAATATTTAAGTGACGATCCCCCCGAAACGTATGCGTGACGGCACCACTCGTGTCCGGATTCGAGCCAAAAAACGCGGCCGATCGGACGCGCTGGCGTGACCACCGAGTGACCGTTTTCGCGTGGTAGCGTATGTCGGTAACTGTCTCGGCGTGGTCGCGCCGGTACGCGCTCATCAGCGCGTTCGCCCTCGTCTGCTGGCAGGTGGGGATCGTATTCGAGGTACCGCGGCGGACCGAGATCGCGCTGGGGCTCTTCGGTTTCGTCTTTCATATGGTGTTCGGGAAGGCGTACGCGCTCGTTCCATCGTACTTCGACAGCGAACTCGCGTTTCCGTGGGCTCCCAAGACGCAGTTCCCGCTCGTCGTCGTCGGGACGGCCGGTCTCGTCGTCTCGTCGCTCGGGATCGAGACGGGGTGGCTTACCGCGGGGAGCGCGGCTCTCTGGTTCCTCGGCGTCGCCGTGTTCGTCGGGACGTTGGTATCGACGATCGGCCGCGCTCTCATACGGGGGGAGACGGGGACCGGCGAGCACAACGCCGAACGGCTTCCGGTCGACCGTCTCGCGAACGGGTTCGTCCCGGTTGCGCTTTCGTATCTTCTCGTCGGCTCCTACGAGATCGCGGCGCTGTACGGCCCGCTTCCCGCGCTGTTCGGCGGCGCGCCGGCACAGGCCTCACACCTCCTCGCCGCGGGGACGGCCGCCGTTCTCGTGTTTGCGCTCGGATTCAGGCTGTTACCGCGGTTTCTGGTCGTATCTCCCCCGCTTTGGGTAGTGCGTATCGTGCTTCCGGCGGCGGCGGCGGGGCCGGTCCTGATCGCCGCCGGGCTCGAGATACCCCGGTTACAGATCGTGGGCGCGGCGCTCGAAGCCGTCGCCGTCTGTCTCTTCGCGGCCGCGCTTGCCCGGATGTTCGTCCGTTCGGACCGTCGGCGAGTCGGGTTGTACGGCGTCCTGGCCGGCGCGGGCAGCGGTGTCGGTGGTGTGCTTCTCGGCCTCGTGTTCGCGTTCGACGGCACGACGGCCCCGTTGACGACGCTTCATTTCCGTCTCAACGTGCTCGGCTTTTTGGGCCTCACCGTCGTCGGCCTCGCCTATCAGTTCTATCCGCCATCGGTCGGCGAGTTTCCCGGATCCTCGGAGCGAACCGCGGCCCTGTCGATACTCGGGATCTGTGCTGGGCTGTTGACCCACGCCATCTCCCTCCGTATCGGCCTCGACGCGCTCACCACGGTCGGATACCTACCGGCGTTCGGGGGATCGGTCCTCTACGCGTATCTCCTTGTCAGCGCGTTTTTTACGCGGATGTGACCGTCGAGGTGTCCGCACGGCCGACGGCGTGGATTCCCGACGGCCACACGGCCGGGAGCAACGCCTCCCTTGACCGACGAGGGGAGTATGTTCGGACACACGTTCATCCGTCGGTAGAACATGCGTAGATATCCATGAACGCGATCAATCCCGCAACCGGCGAGCGAATCGCCACCTACGACGAACACGCACGGGGTGACGTCGATACCGCGCTCGATGAGGCGAACAACGCCTTCTCGGGGTGGCGTGAGAGGCCGATCCGCGAACGGGAGCGGCTCCTCGAAGCCGCGGGCGACGTACTCCGGCGGAACAAACGGGCGTACGCCGAGACGATGACCGAGGAGATGGGAAAGCCCATCGGGCAGGCGACCGCCGAAGTCGAAAAGTGCGCGTGGATCTGTGATCACTACGCCGAACACGCCAGCGCGTATCTCGAAGACGAACACCACCCCAGTCCGCCGGGCGTGACTGCCAAGACGGTCCATCAGCCGCTGGGTCCCGTCCTGGCGGTCATGCCCTGGAACTTCCCCTTCTGGCAGGTCTTCCGGTTCGCCGCGCCCTATATCACGGCCGGCAACGTCGGATTGCTCAAACACGCCTCGAACGTGCCGGGCTGTGCCGTCGCCATCGAGGACGTGTTCCGCGAGGCCGGCTACCCGGAGGGGGTCTTCCAGACGCTTTTGGTGTCCTCGGATCGCGTCGACGGGATTCTCGCCGACGACCGCGTCCGAGCAGCGACCCTGACCGGGAGCGGTCCGGCGGGGAGTGCCGTCGCCGAGACGGCCGGCAACCACCTGAAAAAGACCGTCCTCGAACTCGGCGGCAGCGACCCGTTCGTCGTCCTCGGGGACGCCGACGTCGAGTCGGCGGCGGAAACCGGTGTGTGGGCGCGCAATCAGAACGGCGGACAGTCGTGTATCGCCGCCAAGCGGTTCGTCGTCCATACGGACGCGTACGACGAGTTCCTCGATCGGTTCCTCGAAGGGGTCGAGTCACTCGTCGTCGGCGACCCGATGGACGACGGGACGGACGTCGGACCGCAGGCCCGGCCGGACCTCATGGGTGAACTTCACGAGCAAGTCGAAGCGAGCGTCGAGGCCGGAGCCACGCTCGCCGCCGGTGGCGAACCGCTCGACCGCGAGGGGGCCTTCTATCCGCCGACGGTACTGACCGACGTCCCCGACGGCTGTCCGGTCGACAGCGAGGAGACGTTCGGACCCGTCGCCGCAGTCTATGAGGTTACCGACGTAGAGGCGGCCATCGAGCTCGCAAACGACACCGAGTTCGGCCTCGGCGGCAGCGTCTGGACCGAAGACCGCGAGCGTGGCGAGCGTGTCGCGGGACGGATCGAGGCGGGATGTGTCTACGTCAACCAACTCGTCAAATCCGATCCGCGGGTTCCGTTCGGCGGCATCGGCGACTCGGGTCACGGCCGCGAACTCTCGGAGGCCGGTATCAAGGAGTTCGTCAATCCGAAGACGGTCTGGGTGGAGTAATGAGGGCCTCCGACCTGCTCGTCGCCTGTCTCGAACGCGAGGGTGTCGAACACGTCTTCGGGCTGCCCGGCGAGGAGATGGAGGAGTTGCTGTTCTCGCTGCGTGACTCCTCGGTGACGTTCGTTCCGGTCAGACACGAACTCGGTGCGGCGTTCATGGCGGACGTCCATGGCCGTCTCACCGGCGACGCCGGCGTCTGTCTCGCCACCCTCGGCCCCGGTGCGACGAACCTTCTGACGGGCGTCGCGGACGCCCACCTCGACAAGAGCCCGCTGGTGGCGATCACAGCACAGGGGGGTCTCGAACGCCTCCACCAGGAGAGCCACCAGGCGATCGACGTGCTCCGGATGTTCGAGCCCGTGACGAAGTGGAACACCCGACTGGATAGCCCGGACATCGTCCACGAGTCGGTCCGAAAGGCGTTCAAGATCGCGGAGTACGAAAAGCCCGGCGCGACGCATCTCGAACTCCCCGAGGACGTCGCGGCCGAGGGGACGGCAGCCAGGCCGCTGGAGCCAAACGAACGGGTACCGTTCGCCGCACCCAACCCGGATATCCTCGATCGGGTGAAAGCGACGTTACGGGAGGTCGAACGGCCGGTGATCGTGGCCGGGAACGGCGCCGTCCGCACGCATGCCGCGACGCAGCTACGGGAGTTTGTCGACGTGACCGACGTCCCGGTGATTTCGACGTACATGGGCAAGGGCGCGGTCTCCGACGCCGACGAACACTCGCTTATGACGCTCGATTCGGGGTCGGGTGGCGAGCCGGCGGCGGTCATCGCGGGCTCGGATCTCGTCATCACCGTCGGTTACGACATCGCCGAGCACGACCCCGGTGACTGGAACCCCGGCGACGCCCCGCTCGTCCACCTCGACAGCCAACCCGCCGAGGTGTACGAAGCGTACGAGCCGGACATCGAGGTCATCGCGGACGTCGGCCGGACGCTCCAGTCTCTGTCCGATTGGTGTCGGGAGGCGAACCTGTCGATCGATTCCGGGTGGTACGCCGAGTCCCGAAGTCGGGTCGTCTCGGACGTCGACGTCGATCCGGTGGACGAGGCCCCGTTTACCGTCCGGGCGGTACTGCCGGTCCTCCGAGACGTGATGGCGGCCGATGACGTGCTCATCTCCGACGTCGGTGATCACAAGATGGCCATCGCACAGAACTTCCCGACGTACGAGCCCAACACCTGCATCATCTCGAACGGTCTCGCCTCGATGGGTATCTCGGTCCCCGGTGGGGTCGCCGCCGACCTCGCCGTCGATGCGAACGTCGTCGCGGCGACCGGCGACGGCGGGTTCTTGATGAACGCGGCCGAGATCGAAACCGCGACCAGGCTCGGCTGTGAGTTCACCGTCCTGTTGTTTACCGACGACGACTACGGGCTCATCTCGAAGAAACAGAGAGACCACACGGGCGAGTCGTTCGGGACCGAGCTATCGAACCCCGATTTCCTCGCGTTGGCCGAGAGCTTCGGCATCGAACGGTATCGGCCGGAATCGGCCGACGAACTCCGGGCGGCTCTCGAGGCCGCCGTCGACGGCGGGATGTCCCTCGTCGAGGTTCAGGTCACGTGAACGGATGTATCGCCTCGACTTGCTTCCTCCCATAACGCTTTCAACGGGCGCGGCCGATCACCGATGCATACAGACCATCGTCCCGATGCACCGGTCACCGCCCCACCGTGCCGGCGGTGATCGCTCCCGGACGACAGCCATCCGTGTCACGCCAACGAATCCCCGAAACACATGAATCCACTGCTCCCGACGGTCGTAGTCGCGCTCAAGACGATCACGCTCGTACTGGGGGGGCTTATTTCCCTCTACGCGTACAGAGCGGCCCGACGCACCGGTTCGTCCTCCCTGCGGATGTTGGCCATCGGCTTCGGCCTCATCACCGTCGGTTCGCTCCTCGCCGGGATCGTCGATCAGCTCCTGCCGATCGATTCCACCGTTGCACTCGTCGTCGAGAGCCTCTTTACGCTCGTCGGCTTCGGAGCTATTCTCCGGTCTCTCTGGATGAGCGGGTGACGCCCTTGCCCGGGGCCGAGGCCGCCGGGAGCGACCGCACCGAACCGGATCCGGAAGCTCGACGCGACGAACGGCGGGCGGGTGGCCGGTGCATCGGTAGTTCCCGGCCGCTGGGATTCGAGGGGACACTCTTTGCGTGGACACCCGGTAGCGGCAGTGATGGCGTCACGTGAAACAGGGCACCCGGGAACGGAGGTCGTAGCGTCGATCGACGAGATGATCGGGGGGACACCGCTACTCCGTCTGGACGCGTTTGCCGACAACCTTCTCGGGAAGATAGAAAGCCAAAACCCGTACTCGGTCAAGGACCGCATCGCCCGCGAAATCATCGATACCGCCGAACGGAACGGCGAACTCGAGCCCGGCGGAACGGTCGTCGAGTCCACCAGCGGTAACACCGGTATCGGCCTTGCGGCGGTCTGTGCGTCTCGGGGCTACGAGTGCGTCCTGACGATGCCGTCCTCGATGTCCGAAGAGCGGCGCGATATGCTCCGCGCGCTCGGCGCGGATCTAGAGCTTACGCCCGCGGCGGACGGCATGGGTGGCGCGAACCGGCGATCCGAGGAGATCGTCACCGAGTACGAGAACGCGATACTGGCCCGGCAGTTCGAAAACGAGGCGAACCCGGCGGCCCACCGTCGGACGACGGGTCCGGAACTCTGGCAGGCGACGGACGGGGGGATCGATGCGGTCGTCGCGGGCGTCGGAACGGGCGGAACGATCACCGGCGTCACAGAACACATCAAGGAGGACCGCGGCAAGACGACGTTTAGCGCCGTCGCGGTCGAACCGGTCGAGTCGCCGACGATCTCACGACAGAGTTCGGACGGCCACGAGCTCCAGGGGATCGGCCCCGGGTTCCTCCCGGATATCCTCCGGACCGAGTTGATCGACGAGGTTCGGGCGGTCAGCGCCGACGACGCGAAGGCGGCGACCCGCAAACTGGGCCGTACCGAAGGGCTGTTGGTCGGGATCTCGTCCGGCGCTGCGCTCGCCGTCGCGGCCGAATACGCCGGCGAGCACCCGGACGAACTGGTGGGCGTCGTGTTGCCCGATCCGGGCGAGCGCTATCTCTCGACGGATCTGTACGAGACGGACTCGGCGTAGCTCAGACTGCCGAGGGCACCTATGTTTTCAGGGCGAGAATCCCGCCTTTTCACGCTCCGGTGACACGATATCGCCGCGAACGCGTCGCCGGCGGTATCACTCCACGACGTACGACTGGTGATCGCCGCGGGTCCGCACGTCGACGAACTGGTGTCGCGTTTCATCACCCACGGCGCCCGCAAACGAGACGTCGGCACCGTCGTCGTCGTACACCTCGTTGGCACCGACGAGGTCGTGGTCGCTGATCGATTCGACGAGACGCCGTGGGATCGAGTCGCCGCGCTGAATATCGACGATCAAGAGACGATCGGTGAAACTCTTCGCGATGAACGCGTCGGCAACGGCGTCGTGTTCACGGAGCGTCGTCGCGAGACGGCGGAGTTCGGCCTCCCGGTCGGTCATACGTCGATACAACGGTTCTGGCCGACGAAAGCGCTGTTACGAACATCTTCGCCGACGGGGCCGAAAGAGCCGCCGGGCGATACGTCGCCCGTCATTCACACGCTCTCTCGAGCCACTCGAACTGGGCGGTGAGTTCCTTTCGGCGCTGTCGTTCGATGATCGTCGAATCGAGGACGTCCCCGACCACGGCGACGTCTAGTGCGAACTCGGTCGTCGCCGTTATTTCGGTGCCGCCGGCCGTCGGCCGAACGGCGTAGGCCGTCCGCATCGTCTCGAAGAGCCCTTCGCGCTGTTCGTAGGCGAGAACGGTCCCCGGACGGTCGACGACCGCAAGCGTCAACTCGATGCTCGCGATCCCCACGCGGTTTGCGACGTGAAGCGTGCCGTCGTCGACGGTCACCTCGTCGAACCCGGATGCTTTCATGAACGGTTCGGTCCGCCCTATCGACTCTCGAACGACCTCGGGCGGCGCATCGATCGTCCGTGTGAGGGTGATGGTATTCATCGTTTTCCGGTGGCTGTGGCGTCATCCCGTCCCCGCTCGTCGGGACACGGCGACGCCGATCCGCATCAGTCGGCACGTGCTGGCACGTTGTGTTGGGTCTTACGCGCCTCCCGGACGTGTTCTTTGAGCACCCGCTCTTCGGCCCGATGGAGGACCTCACAACAGGTCGAGGCGGCGATGTCCAGTTCGTTCGCGAGTTCCGTCAGGGTGATCCGGCGGGGCGTATCGTAGTAGCCCTGATCGATCGCCTCGTGAAGCAGCCACTGTTGGCGGTCGGTCAACAGCTCGTCCGATTCGATCTCCTGTTTGATCTGTTCGACGGAGTAGGGGATACCGAACTCGTCCAGCTGTTCACCGAGTTTCGACAGCCGGTGTTGTGGGATCGTCGTTTCCAGAATCATCTCACCATCGCTGACCTCGAAGGGCGTCTCTATCGGAACGCCCGACGTTTGGATGGAGGTCAACAACAGCGGCATCGTCGTTTCGACCTGGATCCGATTTCGGTTCGCCCCCGTCTCGAACACCGTGAGGTCGGTGACGGCGTCGTATTCGCGCATCTCCTCGCAGACGGCTTCCGGGTCCGAGGCGATGAGTTCGATTCTGGCGACGCCGGTCGAATCGTTGGCTGTCGCGGCGAGGACTCGAAACCGGGCCTCCGAGTAGCTTCTCGATATCTCTCCTATCCAGACCGGTTCCGGGACGGTGATCGTGAGCTTGGCGTAGGGCATAATTGGTGGGTATTGATTGGTGTGATCTGTTCCCACCGGTTCGTTTTAGGCCAGCCTAAAAGGGTGTTGGGACGAATATGTTCGGCGTCGATTCAAATACCGCGACAGTCACTCCACGTGGACGCGGGTAACGTGGCCGCCACATCCACACTGCTTGATATACTCCCATTCGAACTCCGGGTACTCCTCGAGCAGGACCTCATACAGGAACGCCTCCGGATGGCCGAGCGCGGCGTGGGTGACGAGATTCACGTGATTGCCGGGGGCGGTGTGTTCGACCGCGTCGATCGCGTCGTGGACGGCGAGACCGACGTCGTCGGCGTAGCGGGGCTTCTCGAGGTTTACCGACCACGAGTTGTCGTGAACCTCCTCGGTAACTGGCTCCGCGTCCGACTCGTGGTCGTGATCGTGATCCGTCGAACTCATACGCGGGTCTAGGTGCTCCACTACGATATATATCGGGGGTGTGTTCGATCATCGGGGCCGGCGTGCCCGTCGAGACCGCACCCGTCCGCTCGGCCGTCGGAAGATGTTCGGCACAATATAGGGGAATACCGGGCCACAATCCGATACGTATGCCGGCAACTACCGTCGACGCGGAACGCGAGTACGACCCCGAACGATTCGCCGCACACGGGGTGTTCCGGACGGAACGATCGAAAACCGTCTGCGGATACTTTGAGCCCGGTCAGTTCATCCCGGTACATGCCGCCGATAGCGACGTCACGATCGTCGTCCAAGACGGGACGGGCATCGTGCGTGACGGCCAGGAGGAACACGAGGTAGCCCCCGGCTCCGTAGTCACGGTTCCGGCCGGCCGCGAGCGGGGCGTCCGCGCCGACGACGGCCGTCTCGAAGCGGTACTCGTGACTTCCCCCCCACCGACCGACGCCGAACACGAACCGGTCCGTCAGGGACTGCGAAACGACGAGTTCGATCCGTCGAACTGATACTGGTGGACGAAATCAAATGAAACCGACTCACGAGTGATCCGCCGTTCGCTCCGTCGAACGGCGTGATCCTCTGCGTCGTGTGTACATTCTTTTGCCCGTCAGTATGAGAGGTCCCGTCCGCCGTCGGCCTTCGATCGACGGTTATCTCACGGCCACAGCAACTGACAATCGCCTCACGGCCACAGCAACTGACAATCGCCTCACGGCCACAGCCCCCGACTCTCGTGGGCGGCCGCGATCCGGGATACCCCGACGATATAGGCGGCCTCCCGCCAGGTCACGCCCCTGTTTTCGACCTCGCGGCGGACCGCATCCCACGCGTCGATCATCACGGCTTCGAGCTCCTCGTTTACCCGATCCAGGGACCACGTGCGATGGTTGATGTCTTGGACCCACTCGAAGTAACTGACCGTCACCCCGCCCGCGTTCGCGAGGATGTCGGGCACGACATGGATCCCACGGTCGGTGAGGATCGAATCGGCGGTGAACGTCGTCGGGCCGTTTGCGCCCTCGACGACGAAATCCGCCCGGATATCGTCCGCGTTCCCCTCGGTGATCACGTTCCCGAGCGCTGCCGGAACGAGGAGGTCGACGTCGAGTTCGAGCAACGCCGCGTTGCTGATCGTGTCCTCGGCGTACTCCGTGACCGCCTCGGGCTCTTGATCGTGGGAGGGGATCCCGGACGTATCGAGGCCGGTCAGGTCGTAGGCCGCCCCGTTTACGTCGCTGACCGCGACGACGGTCGCGCCCCACTCCTCGAGTAGCCGGGCGGCGTTCGCGCCGACGCTCCCGAAGCCCTGCACGGCGACGGTCGTCTCGGAAAGCGGGCGATCGTAGTACTCCAGTAGCTCGCGGCTGATGATCGCGACGCTCCGACCGGGGGCTTCCTGGCGGCCCTCACTCCCGCCGACGGCGATCGGCTTGCCGGTCACCACGGCCGGGGCCGTTTCGGCCTCCTGGATGCTGTAGGTGTCCATGATCCAGGCCATCGTCTGGGCGTTCGTCCCCATATCCGGCGCGGGGATGTCCGTTTGCGGCCCGATGACGTTCCGGAGTTCGTTGGTGAAACGGCGCGTTAGCCGTTCGATCTCCCCGTCACTGAGGGCCTTCGGATCGACGTTGATCCCCCCTTTCGCGCCGCCGAAGGGGAGGTCGACGACGGCACACTTCCAGGTCATCCACATCGAGAGTCCGATGACCTCCTCGCGGTCGACGTGTGGATGATACCGGAGGCCGCCTTTGTATGGTCCGCGGACGCTGTCGTGTTGGGCCCTGTATCCGCTGAACACGTCCACGGTCCCGTCATCGCGTTTGAGCGGGACCGTGACCTCGTGGACCGACGTCGGGTGGCTAAGTCGCTCGATGATGTTTTCGTCGACCTCGATGAGGGATGCGGCCTTGTCGAGTTGGTATCGGGCGGTATCGAGCGGCGTTTCGGGCGGCTGTTCGGCCTGTTCGTCGGTGGATTGGAGGCTGTCTGACATCGGGGTCCCGGAAAACGGTTATTCGACCGATTTCGCGCGGTTCTGGAACTCGCCGCCACAGTCCGAACACTCCCCGGGATGTGTTTCGGCCTCGACGATCATCCCGCATTGGAGACACTCATACTCGGAGGAGATGTCCGCCGTATCGTGCTCGATATCGTGTCCTTCGGGCATACCCGATACTCGGGGCTCCTTGGTTAAATATATATTGTATAATGAGTATTAATTCCGCCGGCGGTCGGGTGGACGGATCACCCATCCGGACCGGTAGACGAACTCACTGTTCGAGGCGCTCGGCCGCTTCGACGAGTTCGTCGAACAGGCGGTCGGCCCGCTCGTCGTCGTACCCCGTGTGGTATCCCTTCGGGACGCCCCGTTCTGCGAGGTTGACGTGGCACTCGGGCGTGACGTCGTGTTGTTCGAGGCTCTTTCGCGCACATTCCAGCGGACAGCCGTCTATCACGAGCGTCGGACGGCCGGAGGTCGCGGTGTTCACGAGCGGGCCGACGTCCCCGCCGACGCCCGCGATACAGGACATCTCCGCGACGCGCTCGCGGTCGAGTTTGACAGCGAGGTCGTTCGCCATCTGTGCCGCGCTCGAACACCCCGAACACGAATACACCAACGGGAGCTCGTCGTAGTCAGTAGCCATCGCCGAAAACTTCGGCGGTCGAACACGAGAAGGAATTCCCGAATACGTTCGCGTTCAGAACGGGGCGTCCGGCGAGCCCCTGCTCGGTTCTTCTCGTTCCCCGGTGCGCTCCATGGGGGTGGACCCGACCCCGGCGCTGGCCTCGGGGCCGGCGGTCAGGTCTCCGGTTTCCAGGTACGTCGTCTCCAGCTCCGCGAGCTGGTCGTTGATCGCCTCGCTTTGGTGATGCATCGGCGCGGCACGGACCCGGACGAGGTCGTACTCGTGGCGCTCGGAGAGCCCGTTCCAGGCGCGGAACGATCCGAACGTCAGCGTGTGCGTCTGCGGACAAAACGGGGTCGTCGGCGTGAACGCCGCGCGCAGGACCCGGTCTGCGCCGTCGTCCCCTACGGCATCGTCGGCGTCCGGTCGCTCCTCTGCGTACCGGTATCCGGCGTTCGTGTGTCGGGTATCCAGATTGAGCCGCGCCAGGTTGTAGTTGAACGTCATGTCGTACACCTTCCGCTCCTCGAAGAGCTCTCTCGTCAGCCGATGGAAGGCGACGTGATCACGCCCCGTGAGTACGTCGTGTCCCGTGAGAAACCGCCCCGGCGTCGGAACGTCCTCCGGGACGAACTCGTCGTAGCTGTCGAACAGGCCGCTGTCGTCGGACCCGAACGGTGAGGGAAAGCCCGGCATGGACACGTCTTCGGGACGGACATACATACGATCATCCCCGGAGATGTTCGAACTCCCCTTTTCGCCGGGAACACGTTCGGCACAACAGCTTATTTTTCCGGCCCCGACGTGGAAACGTCGCCAGCATCGGCTCCGACGGGAGAGGAGCCGATGCACCGACCGGCCGACCGCCGGCCCGGACAGCGGCGTAGCGATCCATGGAACGAACCACCCGACGCCAGGAACTGAAGCAGTGGGACGAACGGTTTCGGAGCGGATCGTACCCACAGGATCCGGACCCGTCCCCGCTCCTTCGACGATACGTCGGCGAACTCCCCGACGGTCGCGCCCTCGATATCGCCACCGGCACGGGTCGGAACGCGGTGTTTCTCGCCGCGTCGGGATATACCGTCGACGCGATCGACCAGTCGTACGAGGGGCTCAAAATCGCCCGCGAGAACGCGTCCCGCCGGGGCGTCGAGTCCCGGATCAACTGGATACGGGCCGACGTCTCGGCACACGCCTTCCCCACAGACCGGTATGCGCTGATCACGGTCAGTTTCTACCGGTGTCTCGACCGGTTTGCCGACGTCAAAGAAGCGCTCGCCCCCGGCGGATGCGTGTTCGTCGAACACCATCTCCGGTCGTCGGATCCGACGCCGGGCGGGGCGAGCGACGACCGGTACCGGTACGCCGCCAACGAACTCCTGCACTCGTGTCTCGATTTGACCGTCCTCCACTACGACGAGGCGATCGAACGGCCGTCCGAGGGGAAGGGGCGCGCGACCGCACGGCTGCTCGCGCGAAAGTCCACGGGAACGAGACAGCCGTATCCGCTCCGTCCACAGCACTGATGTGGTGTCGACCGGGCGAGAACGCTCGTCCGATCGGGCGCAAGCACTCGTTCGACAGGATGCAAGCGCTCGTCCGACCGCGCACAGACACTCGTGTCCCCGAATCGACGAAACGGACGGCCACGACGACCGACGCGTTCGGACGTGTTCGAACCAGCCTTTTTGACAGGGCGGCGTCTGGTTCTGATCAATGAGCGAACTCAAACGTCACGCCATCCCCGAGGGCGTCGAAACGGAGGGGTGGACGCTGGACGTGTCCGGGAGCGTCGGACGGCCACTGCAACTGGAGCGACGCGATCTCACGGCGTTTCCGGTCGAAACGTTCACCGAGGACTTCGCCTGCACCGAGGGGTGGGTCGCGGAGGGGCTCTCCTGGCGTGGGATCCGTCTCGGAGAGCTACTCGACTGCGCCGCCCCCGCGGCCGGAAGCGAGTGCGCGCTCGTTCGCGCATCGGACGGCGAGTACGCGTGTTCGTTCACGATCGATCGCCTCGCCGAGTCGCTTCTCGCCGTCGAACTCGACGGCGATCCGCTCCCGCCGGAACACGGCGGCCCGGCACGGTTGGTTCCGACCGATTCCGACAGCGACTGCTGGGAGAGCATCAAGTGGGTATCCGAGATCGAACTCGGGACGTCGTCGCTGGCCGCGGAGTCGACCGCCAGGGGGACGGCTCTGGGACGGATCGACGGGGCGTGAGCTCCGTGACCCCGCTTTCCGAGTGCCCTTTCGGAGGCGATCCGCTTCGCCGTTTCGGAGGCGACCCGCTTCGCCGTTTCGGAGGGTGCCGGATCTGTCGTTTCGGAGGGTTTCGATCCGCCGTTCGTGGGCTTTCTCGGGCACGTCGCCGCCGCTGCTCGGCGGTTCGGTACTCACTCGGACGTGCCCTGACACTCGGTTGGGTCCGTGAACCCGTTCCGGCGGGCGAGCGATACCGACGGATACCGTTCCCCGACGGTACATAAACAATGGGTTCGGCCGGGCTACGGAAGTGGACGCAGCGGTTCACGATCGCGAGTGCTGGATCGTTCGTCCTCTTTCTCCTCGCGACCCGCTCTGGGGTCGGCCGTCCGATCCCTCTCTTGATCGCCGTCTTCGGGTTCATCTGTCCGATGATCTTCGGCATGGCGTATCTCCTTCTCCCGCCGTACGTGGGTACGACCCTCGTCGACCAGCGGCTTGCGGGCGTCCACTTCGTCGCGACCTACCTCGGGGCCGGTTCTCTCGTGGGGGACCGACTCGTGGGGGACCGACTCGTGGGGGACGTCGGCCTATTCCGACTCGTCGGAGACACCGACGTACTGGTATACGTCGGTACAGCGTCCTGGACGCTCGGCGTCGTCGTCTTCGTCGGTTCGTTGCTCGCAAGCGTCGCTCCCGTGCTCGTTCGCTCCCCCACCGAGGTCTTCCGGGGGGGCGATACGCCCCAACGCTCGACCCGACTCGCCACGGCGACGATGCCGGCCGCGATCGGCTATCTCGTCGTCGGAACGGCCGTCCTCGTCGTGGCCGTGCTCCCGACTTCGATCGGTTCAGCCACGCTTTCGCAGGTCACTCACTACTATCTGATCGGATTCGGGACGCTTTTGATCTACTCGCTCGGGGCCCGTCTGCTGCTCGGATTCTTTCACGTCTCACCGCCACGGGCCATCGTCCGGGCCGTCCTCGTGACCGGTCTCATCGCGCCGATTCCCCTCGGAACGTACCTCTGGATCGGCCCCTGGTTCCGGATCGGTGCCGTGGCCGCGGCGGCCTCGATGACCGGATACGTGGGCCTCGTGCTGTTCGTCGCCCGGGAAACGAGCCGCGTTCGGGTCGGCCTCTCGGGGATCGTCCTCGGTGCGGTCGCCGGGGGAATCGCCGTCGGATCCTCGCTTCCAGTCGCGTTCGGGCTCGGTGAGATGGGGCTCATAGCCGCCCATCGGACGCTCGTGCTCGCCGGATTCTTCCCGCTCACGATCGTCGGGTACGCGTACCTCTTTTTCCCGGTGTCGGAGGGGCAGTTCACCGGGGCCCACCCACGGTCGGCGAGAGCGACGATCGGACTGCTCGGGGTCGGTGTCACACTCCAGGTCGCCGGTATTCTCACCCCTTACGAACTGTTGGCCAGTACCGGGACGGCGGCATCCGTACTCGGGGCGATCGGATACAGCTACCTCCTCGGACGCCGTTTCGCGAGCATATAACTCGGTGGCGAGTCACATTTTCGGCAGCCTTTATGATACTGCGGACGCAACCCTCGTCCATGTCTCATCCCGAAGTTGGTGACACCGCCCCGACATTCACGGCAACGCTCGGTACCAGTGATCACGAGTCGTTCGATCTCGGGGATCACCTCGGCGACGGCCCCGTCGTCCTCGCGTTCTTCCCCGGAGTGTTCACCCCGCCGTGTACGAACGAGATGATCGCACTCCAGAACGAACTCGACGCGTTCGGCGACGCGGACGCGACGGTCTTCGGCATTAGCGCGGATTCTCCGTTCTCACAGGGAACCTTCCGCGAGGAGCACGGTCTCGAATTCGACCTCGTGAGCGATATGGCACGCGAAGCGATCCGGGCCTACGACCTCGAAATCGACCTTCCGGACCTCGGTCTCCACGGAATCGCGAACCGGGCGGTGTTCGTCCTCGATGACAGCGGTACGGTCACGTACCAGTGGGTCGCCGACGATCCGACGAACGAACCGGAGTATACCGAGCTCCTCGAAGCGATCTGAGTTCTTACACCTGAAACTCGTACTCGTACTCTTCGCACACCGTCCCGACGATCTCGGCTTGGGACGTTCCGTGCCGTTCGAACCCGGCGGCTTCGAAGAAGCCGATTCCGACGGCGTTTCCGGCGAGGACGCCGCAGGCGATCCGATCGACGCCCTGTCCTCGGGCCCAGGTTTCGACCCGATCGAGCAGTGCCGAGGCGATCCCTCCACCCCACCGATCGGGGTGGACGTACACCGTGTGGAGTTCGACCTCGTCGGCCCAGGTCCGCTCGGCGCTCGCGAAGCCGACCGTCTCGCCCCCCTCGGCGTCCGGTTCGGTATCGACCTCCGCGACGTAGAACTCGACCGCGTCGGCCTCGATCCCCGCGGCGACGATCTCGGGGTCGTAGTACTCCTCGATCGCGGCCGCGACCGTCGAGGGGTCGAGCGCCCCCCCCAACGCGGCGTACCACGCGGCCTCGGCCACCTCGCGGACCGCCTCGGCGTCGGCGGCGCTCGCCTCGCGAACGGTCACGGACCCCGTCATCGCCCCGCCCCGCCGACGCCCATCGTGGGCCCGGCCGTCGCGACGTTGTCGTATGTCTCGGAACCGACGCCGACTGTCATGCCCGCCCGTAGACGGTGCGGGGGAAAGAATCCTCGGTCTCGGGCCGGACGGAAACCGGAGGCGTCGGGGACGGACGTCGGTAACGCCGACCCCCTTCGGGTCGCGAGCACGCGGCTCACGCATCCGAATATCCACGTCGCTACTGGGTGGTTTCCGCCGCTCCCGTTTCCGTCCGTTCCCGTCCGATCGCTCGAGCGATCGAGAGCAGATATCCGAGACCGTACTGGACGTCGGGATCCCGTGCGGCCCCCAACAGGCCGAGGGGGCCGACCTGCTCGGGCGTCTCCGCCTCGGCCGCGGCGACCCCCTCGAGCATCGTCTCGAGTCCGTCGTGGGTATCCTCCTCGGTGGCGGTATCGGCGAGTTCGCCGAGCGACGTCCCCGTCCCCGCCAGCGAGGTGACCATCTCGTCGTCGAGGGCGGAGGTCAAGAGTGATGCGACCCCCCCGAGTTCGACGAGTTCGTCGAGGGCACCCGTCCGCTGGAGGGTGAGAAGCGACTCGAGGGCGTCTTCGAGTTCCGCGCCGTTTTCGCCGACGGTCTCGGCCAGTCCGACCGTCTCCTCGGTTGCGATCCCGTCCGCGGACTCCGCCAGCGTCGCGGTCGTCCCGGCGACGTCGCGCACCATCTCGTCGGTGAGCGCGCCCTCCCCGAGCGCGAGTACGTCGAGCAACTCGTTGACCGCGTCGAGCCGACGGACGAACTCGGCGACTTCCTCGGGGTTCTCGGCGATGGCCGCCTCGAGTTCGGCCCGCTCGTCGGTGAGCTCTTCGGACATCTCTAGAGCAGTCCCCGCGCGGTGAGCCAGTAGGACTCGTTGTACGCCAGCTTCGACCAGTGGATCTTCTCTGACGGCGGCGGCGGCGACGGCGCGTTCTCGTAGTCGAAGGCGACGAACGTCGCCTCGTCCATCCCCGTCTCGATGAAACACAACGTCTTCCCGTCGTAGGTCGCCGTTGGGGGCCGCCCACGGATCCGGCTGGTGAGCCGCTGTCCGACGGTGCTAACCTGGTAGTGGGCGACGCTGCCGGACTTCGGTGCGCCCGTATCGGCCGTATCGCCGAGGGCGTAGACGTCCTCGGCCGTCTCGGCTTCGAGGGTGTGGTTGTCGACGTCGACCCAGCCCTTCTCGCCGAGGCCGGCCTCCTCGATGACGTCGATGCCGCGGTGTGGCGGGATCGAAACGAGGAGATCGTAGTCGAGTTCCGTCCCTTCCATCGAGGTCATCGTCTTCGCCTCGGGATCGACCGACTCGGCGTTGAAGAACGTCTCGACGTTGATGTCGCGGTCGTCGAGGACCGGACGGGCCCACTCGGCGATGGGAGGGGTCCCGTGAACGCGTCCGACCGGGTAGGTGTAGGTGATCTCGACGTCCTCCCGAAGCCCGCGCTCCCGGAGCCAGTCGTCGGCCATGAACGTGAACTCCAGCGGCGCGACCGGACACATGTGTGGCGATCCGACGACGCTCAACACGAGGTGGCCCTCGGTGAACGACAACAGCTCCTCGCGGAGCGCTTCGGCGCCGGCCTCGCTGTAATAGTTGTGTCCCCCTTCCTCGAGGCCGGGCACTACCTCGGGTGCGAGCGTCACCCCGGTTGCGAGCACGAGGTGGTCGTACTCGATGGGCCGGTCGCTGTCCCGACACCCGAGCGTCTTGGCGTCCGTATCGATGTCGGTCACGCGGTCGATGCGGATCTCGATGCGGCTGTCGATGAGATCCGCAAGCGGCCGGCGGCCGTCATCGACTTCGCTCTGCCCGAAGGGGACGTAGAGCCACACCGGCTTGTAGACGTGCTCCGGGCTGTCGTTGAGAAGCGTCACCCTGACGTCGCCGTCTTCCAGTTCCGGGGCGAGTCGGTCGGCGAGGTCGTTGGCCAGTACCGACCCGCCGACGCCGCCACCGACGATAACGACGTGTTCCGTCATGACTTCTCCACGTAGATCTCGTTGTGTTCGTCGCCCTCGACGATCTCGAGGACGCGGTTGCCGGACTCCTCGGCCCATTCGGGGACGTCGGTGAGTGACTCCTCGCCGTCGCTCAATAACACGACCACGTCACCCGTCTCCAGGTCGCGGATCTTCCCGATGAGATCCATCAACGGCCCGGGACACGACGACCCGCGGGCATCGACCGTCGCATCGGCGTCGATGTCGGTTTCTATCACGGTCATACGTGACACTTCGCCCCGCGACATATTAATATTGTGTGTATTTCTCAATACAGGCGAAGACCCCCACGACGGACGGACGTCTCGGGGGAGAACCGCCGGGAAGCCGATGCTTTTGTCCCCGCAGTGCCTTCCGTCGGTATGTCCGAATCCATCCCCGAGACCAACGTCCTCGGCGGGGAACTCGAGCCCTGCGGTACCGACCCGACCACCGGCTTCGAACGCGACGGCTGCTGTCACACCCATCCGGACGACCGCGGGCGGCACGAGCTCTGTGCGGTGATGACGGCGGCGTTCCTGTCGTTCAGCAGGGAGCGCGGCAACGACCTCGTGACGCCGCGGCCGGACCTGCAGTTCCCCGGACTGGAGGCGGGCGACCGGTGGTGTCTCTGTCTCGGCCGCTGGGTCGAGGCCCTCGAGGCGACGCGCGAGCAGCGCCTTCCCGAGACGACCGTCCCGCCCGTCGTCCTCGAGGCGACGAACGAAGCCGTCCTGGGCGCGGTCGAGTTGGAGACGCTGGAGGCCCACGCCTACGGGAACCTCTAGGCGATTCCGGACGGACGGCCGTCCGTTCTGTGTGCTCGATGTCCGATACGGACGAGCGTTCGTAGACAAGCCGTCGATGTTTCTCGTCCGAGGGGCCCCCGAATATCGAAAAAAGCGGATGATAGCCCCGTAGGGTCGGCTCTCCACGCGTCGGTACGGCCGTCAGTATCGGGACCCGACCGCGTCGTTTATTTCCCGCGGCGGCCACGTCCGGGCGTGTACCTGCTGGAGTTGGCCGGCGACGACGACGCATTCGCGGTCAGGGAGGCGGAGAGCCGCTGCTCGGCCGTCGACCTCGTCGCACCGGGAGTCGCCACCGCCCGCGGGGTCGAGGCCCCCGAGACGCTCGCCTACACCCGGCGGGTCTGCCGGCTGGTGGGCACCTGCGAGCCAGACGTCGACGCCGCGGGCGCGGTCGCAAGGGCCGCCTCGACCGACCGTGACGGCACCGTCGCCGTCAGGGCCCGCGACGTCAGGGGGCTCACGGGGATCGACACTCAGGCCGTCGAGCGCCGCCTCGGGCGGCACCTCGTCGAGCGGGGCTTCGACGTCGACCTCGACGATCCCGACCACACGTTCGTTGCGCTTTTTTCCTCGGGGATCGCGGCATTGGGGTGGCTCGAAACCGAGACCGTCCGCGACTTCGCCGCCCGAAAGCCGACGGAAAAGCCCTTCTTCCAGCCGGGGAGCATGGCCCCGATGGACGCCCGCGCGCTCGCGAACATCGCCGGAGCGGCCCCGGGACGCCGACTCCTCGATCCGATGTGCGGCACCGGCGGCATCCTCGTCGAGGCCGGCCTCGCGGGCGCGACCGTCGTCGGCGTCGACGCACAGGCGAAGATGGTCCGCGGGACTCGGCGCAACCTCGACGCCTACCTCGACGGCGGGACGGTCCTCCGCGGCGACGCCACGCGGCTTCCGGTCGCCGACGGGAGCTTCGACGGCGCGGTTCTCGACGTCCCCTACGGCCGCCAATCGAAGGTCGCCGGCGACTCCCTCGAGGGCCTCGTCGGCGGAACGCTCTCGGAGATCCGCCGGGTGGCCTCGCGGGCGGTCGTCGTCGGCGACCGCATCTGGAACGACGCCGCCGAGGCGGCCGGCTGGACCGTCACGGACCGGTTCGATCGCCGGGTCCACGCCTCTTTGACCCGGTACGTCCACGTGCTCGGGTGATCGCCTCGGGTGATCCGCTCCGGTCGCCGGTAGGCGGGCTAGCGGCCCAATTCGGCGAGCAGCCGTCCCAGATGGACGCGATCGGACGTCCCGTCGGCCATCTCGAACTCGACCTCGCCGGCGAGTTCGTGGACCCGCGCGAGCGTCTTCGCGCTGTATCGGCTCCGGGCGGCCCCGAGCAACGCCTCGAGGACCTCCCCGCCGTCGTAGCCCTCGTCGTATAGCAGGTCGTCGAGGTCGCCTCTTGCGTCCTCGAAGGCTCCTCCGTCGGCGGCCGCGAGGATCGATTCGAGCTCCTCCCGGAGTCCGATGCCCCCCAACGCCTCGTAGGCGGCCTCCATCGTCACCGCCCCCTCCTCCTCGGCGGCGGTCTGTGCGCCCAGTATCGCCTTTCGGAGGTTCCCGTCGCCGTAGCCCGCGACGTACTCGAGGCCGTCGGTGTCGTACTCGATGCCTTCCCGGGTGACGATACCTTCGAGCACCTCGACCGTCTCGGCGTGGGTCGGCGCCCGCATGGGGATCGGGAAACACCGCGACTCGATCGGCGGGATGAGCTTCGAGGGCTGACGGGTGGCGATGACGAACTGTGTCGCCTCGTAGTGCTTCTCCATCACCCGCCGCAGCGCCTGCTGGAAGTCTTCCCGAATCGCCTCGGCGTTGTCGAGCAGGATCGTCCGGAAGTCGCCGGAGACGGGCTGGTAGGAGGCCTGCTCTTTCAGCACGTGGCTGATCATGTCCCGCTTCGAGAGGCTCGAACGCCCCTCGAGAAACCCCTCGAAGCGCTCGTCGTTCCGGATCTCCTTTTTCGTCCGCCCGAAGAAGTCCGCGACGTTGATGACGACGAAGTCGTTGTCGGGGTCCGTGTGGGTCTCGCGGGCGAGCGCCCGGACCGCGGCCGTCTTGCCGACCCCGCGGGGGCCGAACACGACGAGGTTCATGGGCTCGGCGGCCACACGCTCTATGTGCTCTCGGACCGCGGGCTGTGGGAGCTCGGAGCGCTCCGGGGCGTGTTCGTCCGTCCAAAGCGGCGCGTCCATACGGTCAGGTCGTTCCGCCCCGCAAAAAGCCCTCCTCTCCGGCGCCTCTCGACGAAAGCCCCCGCCGCGGTGTGGCCGAAATTAGCGCCGCTCGACGACGGCCTCGGCCAGCGCCTCGAACTCGGCCGTCTTGGGGACGACGTCGACGTCGATGCCGGCCGCCTCGGCGGTCTCTCGGGTCGGCTCGCCGATGGCACCGACCGTCGCCGCGTTCAGCCCATCGATCGCTTCCGTACGGATCCCGCGCTCGGCGGCGGCTCCGAGGAAGTGCTCGACGGTCAACGAGGAGGTGAAACAGGCACCCGCCAGCTCGCCGTCCGCGGCCGCTTCGGCCGACTCGCCGGCCCCGTCGGGTCGGACGAGCCGGTACAACACCGTTTCGTGGACGTACGCGCCCGCGTCGTTCAACCCATCGAGGAGGACCTGAGAGCCGTGATCCGAGCGGGCGACCTCGATCGTCGCCCCGGGGGCGTCCGCGGCGAGTTCGGCGACCAGCCCCGACGAGGAGAACTCCGAGGGACGTCGCTCGACCGCATAGCCGGCCGCCTCGAGCGCGTCGGCGGTCGGCGTCCCGATCGCGACGATCGCCCCGCTCGGGTGCCACCCGCCCCCGTCGACGAGTTCCGCGCCGGTCTTGCTCGTGAGGACCGTGTAGTCGGCGTCCGATCGCGGCGTCTCGCCGGTCGGCTCGATCGCCAACATCGGATCCGAGAGCGGCTCCGCCCCCAGTCCTCGAACGAACTCGGCGGCCGACGCGGCGCGCTCGTCGTCGGGCCGGAAGAACGCGACCCGGCTCATCTGTTGCCCCCGTTCGCCGTGACCTCCGTCTCCGCGTCGATTCGATATCGCGTCGTATCGTTCATGTCTCCGTCTCCTCCGATTCGATATCGCGTCGTATCGTTCATGTCTCCGTCTCCTCCGATTCGATATCGCGTCGTATCGTTCATGTCTCCGTCTCCTCCGATTCGGCGTCGTTCCGTAGGAACTCCGCGACCTCGGCTCTCGTCGCCGCAACGTCGCCGATGACGGTGACGGCGGGCGGTTCGATCCCCCGTTCGTCGCGTACGTCGACGATCGTCCCGAGCGTTCCGAGCGCGACCCGCTGGTTCGGCCACGTCGCCCGCTCGACGAGCGCGACGGGCGTTTCGGGGGCCATCCCGGCCGAGACCAACTCGTCGGTGTACATCGGCAACTTCCCGACGCCCATCAATACGACGATCGTTCCGCCCGTCGCCGCGAGCGCCGCCCAGTCGATCGCCGACTCGTCTTTGGTCGGATCCTCGTGGCCCGTAACGAACGACACCGAGGAGGCGTGATCGCGGTGGGTGACCGGGATTCCGGCGACGCCGGGACCCGCGATCGCACTCGTCACGCCGGGGACGTACTCGACGTCGATCCCGTGTTCTGCGAGGTGTTCGGCCTCCTCGCCGCCGCGGCCGAAGACGAACGGATCGCCGCCCTTGAGCCGGACGACGGTTTTGCCCTCTTCGGCGAGTTCGACGAGCCGTCTGTTCGTGTACTCCTGGGGCGTCCACTCCCCGCCCGCCCGCTTGCCGACGTCCTCGCGTTTGGTCTCGGGGATGGAATCGAGGATCTCCGGGCCCGGCAGCGTATCGTGGAGGACGACATCCGACTCCTCGATGAGCCGCCTCGCTTTCACCGTCAACAGCTCCGGGTTACCCGGACCGCTGCCGACGAGATACACGCACCCCGTCACTCCGTCTCCCTCCGTGCGCGGGCGATGAGGTCTTTCGCTCCCCGCTCCGCGAGCTCCTCCGCGAACGACCGGGCCGCTTCGGGGTGGTGTTCGGCCGGTAGCTCCCGGCTCGCTTCGATCTCTTCGGTTCCGTCCTGTGAGAGCACCCGGACCGTCGTCTGGACGTGCTCGCCCTGGACGATCGCGTAGATCCCGATCGGGGCGACACAGCCGCCGCCAAGCGTTCCCAAGACCGTCCGTTCGACCGTGGTTTCGACCCGCGTCCGCGGGTGGTCGAGCGCTTCCTGGATCGACGCCGCCGCCCCGTCGTCGCGTGCGGTCACGGCCAGCGCGCCCTGTCCCGGCGCGGAGACGAACGGCTTCGGCAGCCGACGATAGGCGACGTCCTCGAGCAGCCCGATCCGATCCAGCCCGGCCTCCGCGAGGACGATCGCGTCGAACTCGGTGTCGGGGTCCCGGTCGAGCGCCCGCCGTTCGAGTTCGGGGAGGCCCTCGCGCCACGCCTCGGGCGGGCGATCGTAGTCCGGACCGCCCTCGTGGTCCTCGCGGTCGTCGGCCTCGACCCGGCGGTCCCACTCGGCCCGCACCGTCGGCGCGAGAAGCTTTTCGACCCGCGTGTCGACGTTCCCCCGGAGCGGGCGGACCTCGAGATCCGGCCGCTCGGCGAGCAGTTGCGCCTTCCGACGGAGGCTCGCGGTCCCGACGGTCGCGCCGTCAGGCAGCGCCGACAGCGTCGACCCCTCCGGTGTCACGAGGACGTCGCCCGGGGCGGCCCGCTCGGGGACGCCCGCGACGACGAGCTCGGACGGGAACTCCGTCGGCATGTCCTTCATCGAGTGGACGGCGGCGTCGGCCTCGCCGTCGATCACCTTCTCGTCGAGGCTCCTGACGAACGCGCCCGTCTTGCCCAGCCGGTGGATCAGTTCGTCGCGGATGGCATCACCCGTGGTTTCGACTTCGAGTAGCTCGACGTTGCGCCGGCGGGTTCCGAGGGCGTCGGCTACCCGCCGGGCCTGCCGTAGGGCGAGATCCGACCCCCTGGTCGCCAGCCGTATGGTCTCCGTCATACCGGTGTTTGGGTCACGGCGGTTGAAACGCCCTTCGGCTTCGGGGGGCGACGGTGTGTACGGGTGGCGGGCCGTCAGTATCATACTGCCAGACGTACGTTCGTGAACGTTCGACTCGGTCCATGTCCAAACCGCCGGTCGAACGTGCGTGTCGAGTGGCCCGCGATTCGGGTCGGTACGTCCGGCAGTATCAATCGTCCTCGGTCAACTGTTCTATGACACGTAAGGGAATCTCATCGGAGACGGTCACTGGGTCCTCGGGCACCATCGGCGGTTCGGCGGACTCGAATTCGAGCCCCGGCCCGAAGAGGCGCAACGCCGTGCTGATCGTCGACCAGTCGTCGTTCTCGGCGGCGTCGCGGATGCTCTGTGTCGGAGCCGAGAGGAGCTGTCCGACGAGTGCGTCTGCCATCGATTCGAGGATCTCCCGCTCCGCGTCGGAAACCCCCTCTTCGGATTCGCCCTCGAGCTTCGAGACGGCGGTCCGGAGCTCGCGGGATTTGATTCGTTCTGCACCCTCGTACATCGCGGCAATGACCTGGTCCGCGCGTTTCCGTTTGTACTGGCCGAGGAGGCGTTCGAGTTCGTCATCGATCATCGCCTCGACGGTCTCGGCGGCCTCGCGCCGCTTCGTTTCGGTTTCGTCGGTCACCGCCTCGATGGCGTCGAGGTCGTACACGGAGACGTCGTCGACGGCGGCGGCTCCGGGTGCGACGTCGCGCGGCTGTGCGATGTCAACGATACACGTCTCGCCGGCCGTTTCGAGATCGGGAGCGCCGATGACGTGGTCCGGACTCCCGGTGGCCGAGACGACGACGTCGGACTCGGCTGCGGCGACCGCGAGCGCGTCCAGGCCGACGGCGGACGTCTCCGTTTCGAGCTGACGGACGAGGTGTTCGGCGTGCGAAAGCGTCCGGTTGGCGACCACGACCCGATCGACGGGGTCGTCGAGCGCCTTCGCGGCCAACGCCGCGATCTCGCCGGCACCGACCACGAGCGCGGTGACCCCGTCGAGGCCGTGTTCGTCCTCCGCAAACCGGACCGCAGCGGAGCCGAGCGAGATCGCCCCCTCGTTGATCGCCGTCTCGCTCCGCGCCCGTTCGCCGACGTGGAGGGCTTTCAATACCGCGTCGTCGAGCGTCGGGCCGATCGATCCCACATCGCGGGCGTCCTCGTAGGCGTCACGGAACTGTCCGAGGATCTGGTCTTCGCCCAACACGAGCGATTCGAGCCCGCAGGCGACCGACATGAGATGTCTGAGGCTCTCCTCGTGGTCGAACTCGTCGACGGCATCGCGGTCGATGTCCCCCAGATACGTCGAGAGGGCCTCTCGGGCCGTTTCGGCGGTCTCACAGACGACGTACGCTTCGGCCCGGTTGCACGTCTGGAGGACGAACGCCTCCAGGACGTCGGGGATCCCGAGGAGCGACTCGAGGGCCGCCCGGCCGGAGTCGGCGGCGACGGTCTCGATCTGTTCGATGTCAGCGTTGCTGTGAGAGACGCTGACGCCGGCGACGACTTCGGTTTCTGTTCCCGTGGTCACGGCTTCTCACCCAACGCCGAATCGACGACGGCGTCTACTGTTTGTCGGGGGTTGGAGTCACCCGTACCTAAATCCTTCCAAACCCTCGACGCCCGCACGACCTCCCGGACGGCACGCCTGCGGCGCGCCGGGTCGACCTCACGGGCTTTCAGCTCCTCGCGGACGTCGGCGGTTATCTCGGCGAGCTCGCCCGCGCCGTCGATCTCGCGTTCGATGCGTCGGCGGAGCTCCTTTGCGAGGGCCGGACTCGCTCCGCCGGTCGATATCGAGACGGCGACGTCACCCTCCCGGACGGTCGCGGGCACGACGACGCCGCCCGGGCCGCGCTCCCCGGAGTGGTCCGCCCTGTTTATCAACACGCCGCGGCGGCGTGCCTCGCGCTCTGCGGCCTCGTTCACCGAGTCGGCGTCCGTCGCGGCGACGGCGAGTGCGGGATCCGTCCGCTCGAACCACGTCGCGATGCCATCGGCGTCGGGGGCGGCCCGGACGAGTTCCGCGCCCCCGTAGTCGACCTCGGGGAACTCGGGGCTGACGACGACGACGGTCGCCTCGCGGGCGAAACGCCGCGCTTTCCGGGCCCCGACGGGACCGCCGCCGAAGACGACTACCGTCTCGTCCGTGAAGTCGTGATACAATGGGATCATGCTATCGTGTGTTGGCGTCGGCGCGCTCGTCGAGTCGGATGCCCGTTTTCTTGAGGATCTCAGTCGAGAACAGCGAGTCCCACTCGTCCGCACCGACGTCCCAGTGGTCGTCCATCGTGGCTTTGACCTCCCGGATCCGTCGCTCGCTCTCGGCCTCGCTTCGGCCGTGCGTCATCGCAAAGAAGTTGTACGGCCACACTCCCTCGTGTCTCGGGCGTTCATAACAGTGAGTGACGAAATCGAGAGCCGCGACCTCGGGGCCCACGACGTCGAGTTTCTCGTCGGGGACGTCCCAGACGGTCATCCCGTTTTCCGTGTAGCCGAGCGCGTAATGGTTCGGGACGACGCCGACGCGTCGGATCTTCCCCTCCCCGTCGAACCGCTGTATCGTCCGGAGCACCCACTCGACATCGACCCCGAGCGTCCCGGCGACGTCGGCGTAGGGGGTCTCGGTGACCGGCAGCCCGCCCTGTATCTCGACGACGAGATCCCGTTCGTCGGGCGTTAATGCTCCGTCCGCGGCCGGATCGACGTCCGGACCGAGTCCCGAGAGATCGAGATCCCCCTCGGGGATCGGCCCGTCGAGCAGGAACTTCGCTTCGACGCGGAACTCCCGTCGTTTCGGGAGGTTGTACGTCTCCTGTCCGGTCTCGGCTTCGATCTCCCCGAGCACCCGGCCGACGGCGTCGGCGTCGGCGACCGAGACGACGAACCACATGTTCAAATGCGGGTGCTCGCGCCGGTAGTTGTGGGCGACCTCGCGGTGGGCGTTGACCAGATTTGCGACCTCCTCGAAGCGGTCCTCGGGGGCGTGCATCGCGACGAGCGTCGCGGCCCCGCCGATCTCGGCGGCGTTTATCAAGGCCCCAAACCGCGTCAGCACGCCCTCCTCGTCGAGCGACCGGATCCGATCGAGGAGCTCCGCTGCGGTCACGTCCACGCCACGGTCACGGAGAGCCGCCGCAGCCGGCTCGAAGGGGCGTTCGACGACCGGAAAGCCGCCCTGATAGGCGTTGACGACGGCGCGGTCGATCCGGTCCAATCCGGCGGTTTCGCTCATTATCCGTCAATAGGGCGTCCCCGAAATAAGCCCCTCGCTCGCTCCCGACGCGGGGACGGCCCGCCCCCGACAGTCGGCGAGGGAAGTACGTCGCTTTCTCGGCTCACACCACGCCGGCGAGGACGGTGTTGAACAGGACGCCGACAGCGATCCCGGTCACGACGACGGTCGTCGCGTAGATGGCGAGCAGCCGCCGTTCGAAGAGTTTGTTCAACAGAATCAGGTTCGGGATGCTGATTCCCGCACCGCCGATCACGAACGCGATGACCGTCCCGATCGGAATACCCTGTTCGGTCAGCGAGTGGGCGATCGGGAGCATTCCGCTGATGCTCACGTAGATCGGCGCGCCGGCGAGCGCCGCGAGCGGGGTCGCAAGCGGGTTCTCGGGGCCGGCGATCCGCTGGAGGAACGACGCGGGCACCGCCCCGTGGATCAGCGCGCCGATGGCGATGCCGACGGCGATGTACGGCAGCGTGTCCCGGAAAAAAGAGAGCGCGCCCCCGCCCGCGTCGGCGACCCGTTCGCGGTGTGTCTTCGACTGGGTCGTGTCGTCACAACCACAGGCGGCCGCCGCCCCGCCCTCGACCGCCGCCCCGCCGTCAGTGGTGATTTCGCGTCCGCCGGCGGTGATCCGGACGTCCTTGACGTACCCGTCGAGGTCGAGCGTGCCGATGACGAGCCCACCGACGACCGCCGCGGTGAGCGCCGTGAGGACGTACGCGACCGTCACGTTCGCGCCGAAGAGCCCGAACAGCAAGAACACGGCGATCCAGTTGACGATCGGCGAGGCGAGCAGGAACGAAAACGACATCCCGATGGGTGCGCCAGCGCCCAGCAGCCCGGCGAGGACGGGAACCGTCGAACACGAACAAAACGGCGTCACAGCCCCGAGTCCGGCCGCGAGGACGTTCCCGCTTCCGTGGTCCCGCGTGCGCAACATCGCCTCGACGCGTTCGGGTGGAAGATACTCCTGGGCGAGGCCGACGAGGAAAGAGGCCCCGATGAAAAGCGGCGTGAGGACTATCGCCAGGTGCAGAAAGTAGTCCCACGAATCGAGCAACGCGGCCTCGTATCCCGGCGGAATCACGGTGAATCACCCAGCGCCGCGGCCAGCGCGAGCAACTGGAGGCTCGCCGTATCCGCGATCCGGTAATACGTCCACTTTCCCTCCTTTCGGGTACTGACGATCCCGACCTCCCGCAGCCGCGAGAGGTGCGAGGCGACCGTCGACTGGGGGGCGTCGAGGACCGTCTCCAGCTCACAGGCACACAGCTCACCGTCCCGGAGCGCCTCGACGATCCGGAGACGCTTTTCGTTCGCCAACGCCTTGAACACCGACAGCTCCTCGGCGATAGCCGCCTCGTCGGTCCGACGGCTCGCCGGGAACGCCTCCTCGCAGTGGCCCTCGCCCCCGAGTCGCCGGAGTGTCCCGCTGGCCGACTCCGTGCGACCGTCAACGCCGTCCGCGGATGAATCGGACATCCTCGATCAGCCCTCGTCGGATTCGACGTCCTCGATCTGCACATCACAGCAACAGTCGCTTCCGTCGCCTTTTTCCTCGGTATCCGACCCGAACAGCCGTCTGAGCAGTGACATACATATCGATATATTTCGATATCACTTGAACCTGTCGACGGTACCCACCGGCCGGGTTGACACGTGACCGCGGCGGGCTACGTACGAACGGTGGGTCCGTTCGATCCGGCCGCTCACACCGTCGACGTATCCGTCGAAAATGTCCGCATTCCCGTTCTGCGGTACGCGTCACATCAAGCCCCGAGGCACTCGCCCCACTCAACCTGTAGATCACTGCGAACGTCTATCCGACAACGTCACTGGGGCTCGAGGAGACCGTACGTCGATTCGAGGTGGTCGAGGATCCAATCGACCGTCGAGGGATCGTACGTCCAGAAGCCGTAGAACGACCGGGGTTCGCGCTCCTCCGCTAGGAGCGCACACTTGTTGACATCGACGCCGGCCCCGTCGTAGGCGACGAACCACGACCGCTCGATCTCGTCGCTCCGTTCGACGTGGATCGTGAGGTCGGTTTCGTGTTCGGGGACGTCGGCGTCGGGCACGGCGTAGGCGTGGACGTCGAGGCTACCCTTCTGGGCCAGTTGCTCGTAGATGTCCATCTGTCCGGAGAGGATCGAGAGCCGCTGAAAGCCCGACCGGAGCGTTCCCTTCCCGATCCGCCAGGCGCGGTCCTCGATCTCCCTCGAGGCCGCGACCATCTGTTCGATGTCGTAGGAGGTGAACATCGTCTCGTCGAGGTGATCGAGGATCGGGCGGTACGCCTCGCCCTCGAAGTTCGGTTCGACTTCCTCGTCGTCGGCGAGGACGCTCTCGATGTCGGCGGCGGCGACGAACTCGTCTCCGTCGGCCAAAACGGTGAACGCCGCCGGCCTCCCGCTCGGCGTGTGCTCGCCGGAGACCGAGACGTTCCGATCGTGGAACTGCTCTCGGAGGGTCTCGATGGTCTCCTCGCCGGCGTTGAAGACCGTGAGCGTTTTTTCGTGGTCTTCGACCCCCGCGATGAGTTCGGTGAGGGACATCGCTTCAGGGAAACCCATGACACTGTCCCTAATAAGCCTGTGGCCTCCGTCGGACTCCGACGGCTACCGAAACGATCGCGTA
The DNA here is from genome assembly GCF_013839515.1 of Natronomonas salinimetallica. Lineage (GTDB taxonomy): Archaea > Halobacteriota > Halobacteria > Halobacteriales > Haloarculaceae > Natronomonas. The sequence continues at coordinate 83,149 of NZ_JACDNQ010000004.1, forward strand.
TTCGGGAGTCATATAATGGGACCTTATTAATACACTTATATCATGAATAATGTGTGACAACGTGTAGCAAATACTTTTATCGTGGGCGTCTGAAGGGAGTGTAACGCCCTCGGTGGGCGCAGTGATACCCAATGACCGATGAAATCATCTGGCGAATCGCGGGCGGTTCCGGCGACGGAATCGACTCGACGAGCCAGAATTTCGCGAAGGCCCTGATGCGATCGGGGCTGTACGTTTTCACACACAGACACTATCCGTCCCGCATCCGCGGCGGCCACACCTACGTCGAGGTCAGAGCGTCGCCGGAGCCGGTGAAATCCAGAGGCGACGGCTATAACTGCCTCCTCGCGCTGGGTGACTCCTTCGCCAGAAACCCCCAGGAGGACGCCTACTACGGGGACGAGGAGATGAAGCCGATCCGCGAGAACCTCGACGAGCTCCGCGAAGGCGGCGTCATCGTCTACGACGAGGGACTCATCGACATCGACGAGATTCCGGACTTCGAGGAGCGCGTCGAGGAGAACGACTGGCACGTCTATCCCCTCGACCTCCGCGCCCGTGCCCGCGAGAAGGGCCGGGAGGTGATGCGCAACACCGCCGGCGTCGGCGCGACCGCCGCGCTCTTGGAGTACGATCTCGATCACATCCAGGACCTGATGTCGGATGCGATGTCGGGGGACGTCCTGGAGACGAACCTCGAAATCCTCGAGGACGCCTACGAGGACGTCAAGGAGACGGAGTTTACCCACGATCTCCGGATGCCGACGGGCGAACACGACGAGGATCAGGTGTTGCTCTCCGGGAGCAACGCCATCGCCTACGGCGCGATCGACGCGGGCTGTCGGTTCATCTCCGGATACCCGATGACGCCGTGGACGGAAGTGTTCAGCCTCATGAGCAACTACCTCCCGGAGCTCGGGGGGATCTCAGAGCAGGTCGAAGACGAGATCGCCGCGGCCGCGCTCGCGCTCGGCGCGTCACACGCCGGCGTGAAGTCGATGTCCGGTTCGTCCGGCGGCGGCTTCTCGCTCATGACCGAACCGCTCGGGCTGGCCGAGATGACCGAGACGCCGGTCGTCTTCGTCGAGGCGATGCGGGCAGGCCCCGCGACCGGGATGCCGACGAAGCCCGAACAAAGCGACCTCGAGCACGTCCTCTATGCGAGCCAGGGCGACTCGACCCGAGTGGTCTTCGCCCCCGGTAACGTCGAGGAGGCGTACGAACAGACGAGGGCCGCCTTCGAGATCGCCTACGACTACCACGTACCGGCGATCGTCCTCTACGATCAGAAGATCGGAGGGGAGCTCAGAAACGTCGACGAGTCCTTCTTCGACCGCGAACCCGCACCGGATCTCGGCGCGACGCTCACCGAGGAGGAACTCGCCGAAGCCGCCCACCACTCCTCCGGGAAGTTCAACCGGTACCAGCACGACCCCGGCGAGAAAGGCGTCTCGCCGCGGTCGATTCCGGGCCAGAAGGGCGGTCGCTTCCTCGCGGAGAGCAACGAGCACACCCCGCAGGGACACATCAACGAGGATCCCGACAACCGGATCGCCCAGGTGAATCGACGGCTCGGCAAACACGACTCGATCCGTTCCGAGTTCAACGAGTCCGAAGACAGCCACCAGACCGTTCGCGGCCCCGAGGACGCGACCTACGGAATCATGACGTTCGGCAGTCAACAGGGCACCGTCGAGGAGGCGGTCGACGAACTGAACGACGCCGGCTACAGCGTGAAGGCGATGGGTGTCTCCGATCTGATGCCGTTCCCCGAGTCGGAAGTGACCGAGTTCCTCGAGTCCGTCGAGGAGTGTCTCGTGGTCGAGATGACCGCGAGCGGTCAGTTCCGAGGACTCGTCCAGCGGGAGTTGGGCCGCTTCGGCCCGAAGATGCACAGCCTTCTGAAGTACAACGGCAACCCGTTCGAGCCGCAGGAGGTCGTCGACGGGTTTAGATCGATCCTCGAAGGGGACGAGCCGGCGGCGACGACGCGATTCGTCCCCGCGGCAGGTGATTAATCATGAGTGCATTCAACGCAATCGACGCGGATCGGGAGGTTGACCGAGAGGAGTACACGCCGGGCATCGAGCCACAGGCGACGTGGTGTCCCGGCTGTGGTGACTTCAGCGTTCTGAAGGCGCTGAAGGGCGCGATGTCCGAACTCGGCAAGGATCCCGAGGAGATCCTGCTCGTGACCGGAATCGGCTGTTCGGGGAAGCTCAACAGCTACTTCGACAGCTACGGCTTCCATACGCTACACGGCCGGGCGTTACCGGTCGCGCGGGCGGCGAAGCTCGCAAACCCCGAACTCGAGGTCGTCGCGGCGGGCGGCGACGGCGACGGCTACGGGATCGGCGGCAACCACTTCACCCATACGGCCCGCGAGAACCACGACATCACGTACATCGTGTTCAACAACGAGATCTTCGGGCTCACGAAGGGCCAGACGTCGCCGACGAGCCCCAAGGGTCACAAATCGAAGACCCAACCGCACGGCTCCGCGAAGGACCCCGTCCGACCGCTGTCGATGTCGCTCACCGCTGGGTCCTCCTACGTCGCTCGGACCGCCGCGGTCAACCCCAACCAGGCCCAGGAGATCCTCGTCGAGGCCATCCAACACGACGGGTTCTCACACATCGATTTCCTCACGCAGTGTCCGACCTGGAACAAGGACGCCAAACAGTACGTCCCCTACATCGACATCCAGCAAAACGAGGACTACGAGTTCGACATCTCGAACCGTCAAGAAGCCGCGGAGGTAATCTACGATACCGAGTTGGCACTCCACGACGGCGAGGTGCTGACCGGTCGGTACTACCAACAGGAGGGCCGTCTCTCCTACACCCAGGAGAAACAGGAGATCGGCGAGATGCCGGAGGAGCCGCTCGCCGAACGGTACCACGACGACGATTACGAGTGGGAACGCTGCTACGATATGCTGGACGCCCACAGGTAACGTCGACATCAGTCCCACGCGTTCGTTCGACATCAGTCCCACGCGTTCGTTCGACATCAGTCCCACGCGTTCGTTTTTGATGCGCTTCCGGGCCGAGCGCCCGCGCCCGGCCGCCGTCGAACCAGCAGAACACGGCGGCCACCCGGAGCTTTAGGCACCCGCCCGGCGACTGGGGGCGTAATGCGACTCCACTGGCACCGGCGGGACCTCCGACTCGCGGACAACCGCGGCCTGGCGGACGCCCCGGACCGGCCGATCGGACTGTTCGTCTTCGACAGGGCGATACTGAAGCACGCGGGCGCACCTCGGGTGGCGTTCATGCTCGACGCGCTCGGAAAGCTCCGCGAATCCTACCGCGAACGCGGCTCCGAGTTGCTCGTCCGGCACGGCGATCCGGCCACGGCCGTCCCCGAGCTCGCGGCGGCCCTCGACGTCGAGTTCGTCTCGTGGAACCGCGATTACTCCGGGCTCGCGAGAGAACGGGACGGGGCGGTGAAGACGGCGCTCGAAGACGTCGAGGCGACCCCCCAGACGTTCCACGATGCGGTCTGTCACGAGCCCGGCTCGATCACGACGAACGCGGGCGATCCCTACTCGGTGTTTACGTACTTCGGGCGGAAGTGGCGCGATCGCGAGAAGGACGAGCCCCGCGACGTTCCGCCCGTGGCCGCGGCCGACGGTGTCGGCGGGGAGGGCGACCGGGAGTCGATCCCGACGCTGTCGGCACTCGGGTTCGAGCCGCCCGACGCCGACGTGCCCCCCGCGGGAACCGAGGCCGCGAGACGCCTCCTGGCGTCGTTTCTGGACGCGGACGTCTACCGATACGCGGAGGCACGCGATTACCCCGCCGAGGAGGCTACCTCCCGGCTCTCGGCGCATCTGAAGTTCGGAACGATCGGGATCCGCGAGGTCGACGGGCGGGTCAGAGCGGCCCTCGAGGGGGCGGCCGGCGAACGCCGCGAGTCGGTCGCCGAGTTCCGGTCCCAACTCGCCTGGCGGGCGTTCTACACCCACGTCCTCTATTTCAATCCCGAGGTCGTGACGTCGAACTACAAACAGTACGAGAACCCGATCGAGTGGGAGAACGACGACGACCTGCTTTCGGCCTGGAAGCGCGGCGAGACCGGCTATCCGATCGTCGACGCCGGGATGCGACAGCTGCTCGCGGAGGCGTACATGCACAACCGCGTTCGGATGATCGTCGCCTCGTTCCTGACAAAGGACCTGCGTATCGATTGGCGATACGGCTACGACCACTTCCGTGAACGCCTCGTCGACCACGACACCGCCAACGACAACGGCGGGTGGCAGTGGGCGGCGTCGACCGGGACCGACGCACAGCCGTACTTCCGGATCTTCAACCCGATGACCCAGGGCGAACGCTACGATCCCGACGCCGAGTACGTACGCGCCTACGTGCCCGAACTGCGCGGAGTCGCCCCCGACGTGATCCACTCGTGGCAGGAACTGACGCCGACCGAACGCGCAAACGCCGCCCCCGAGTACCCCGAGCCCGTCGTCGAGCACGGAGAGCGCCGCGAGGAGGCGTTGTCGATGTTCGAACGGGCACGCGGCGAATCGGATTGACGTCCTCCCCGCCCTCGCGAGGCCTTCCCCTTGACGCCCCGTTACTCCCGCGCCGCCACGGCCACCGCCACCCACCATATAGTGGTATGATATCATACCTGTATGAAGCTTTAATGTGGTCGCGGGAGTGTACTTGTATGAGAGGTCGATATAAATGCCCGAACACTCCAACCCAGAACTGCCGCCGCTCCCGTACGACTACGACGCCCTCGAACCGTCCATCTCCGAGCAGGTCCTGACGTGGCATCACGACACCCACCATCAGGGCTACGTCAACGGGCTCTCGGCCGCCGAGGAGACCCTCGCCGAGAACCGCGAAGCCGGCGAGTTCGGTGGCTCCGGTGCCGCGATCCGGAACGTAACCCACAACGGCTCCGGACACTACCTCCATACGCTGTTTTGGGAGAACATGGACCCCAACGGTGGCGGCGAGCCGGACGGTGACCTCGCCGACCGCATCGAGGAGGACTTCGGCTCCTACGAGGGCTGGAAGGGCGAGTTCGAGGCCGCCGCCGGCGAAGCGGGCGGCTGGGCGCTGCTCGTGTACGATCCGGTCTCCGACCAACTGCGCAACCTCGTCGTCGACAAACACGACCAGGGCGCACTCTGGGGCAGCCATCCCATCCTCGCGCTCGACGTGTGGGAGCACTCCTATTACTACGATTACGGTCCCGACCGCGGGAGTTTCATCGACGCCTTCTTCGATGTCGTCGACTGGGACAACGTCGCCGAACAGTACGAACACGCGATTCAACAATAGACCGTAGTCCGACCATCGACGTTTTTTGCGATATCGACATAGCTCCGCGTGGGCGTCCCCGTAGGCCGGGTCACGACTCGGGATACACCGGGTCACGACTCGGGACACGCCGGGTCACGACTCGGGATACACCGGGTCACGACTCGGGACACGCCGGGTCACGACTCGGGACACGCCGGGTCACGACTCGGGACACGCCGGGTCACGACTCGGGATACACCGGGTCACGACTCGGGACGTTTCCGGCCGTTCGATCACGACCCGAGATCCGTCAGCAACGACCCGAGATCCGTCAGCGACCCTGAGCGAGTCGCTCCCCGGTCTCCGTTGGGAGCCCTTCGGTAGCGATCTTCCGCTTCACGCGATCGATATCGTACGCGGTTCGGCGGAGTTCGACCGTGTGCTCCGCCGTATCGAGGACCGCATAGGCCGCCTCGGGATCGCCATCACGGGGCTGGCCGACGCTACCGGGATTGACGACGACCCGGCCGTCCACCGTCGTTCCGTGTTGGATGTGTGTGTGTCCGAGGATCAGTCCGTCGTACTCCTCCAGATGGGGGCGTAGGTCCGCGAACCCCTCGGGGTATACGTAGGAATCCCTGCGTTTCGGATCCGGATGGCTGTGTGTTAACAGGTATGCGCCGTCGGCGACGGTGACCCGCTCGGGACGCGTTCGGAGCCACTCGCGCTGTTCGGTGGAGAGGGTCTCCTCGGCGTACTCGAGTCCGGCGTGGGCCATCTCGTTGTGTACGTATCGGTGTGGGGTATCGACCATCCGATCGTGATTCCCCCGCACGGTCACCGACGCCACGGAGCGGATCCGATCGACACAGGCGGCCGGCCACGGGTTGTACCCGACGACGTCGCCGGCACAGACGGTCCGGTCGACGTCGGGGAGGTCCGCGAGCACGGCCTCCAGCGCCGGGAGGTTCGCGTGGACGTCCGATATGAGACCGACCTTCATGGCCGCCCGTTAGGCGCTCGGAGCATTAAATTACGGGCCAGAAGCGACACCGCGTTGTTCGAAATGCAGCCGTAGCTTGCGGATGGACGGTACGACGACGTCACAGCAGTCCTCGACGACCGGATCCGGATCGAAGCCGATGGCCGTCCCGGCGACGTAGAACATCGGGAGATCCGTGGCTCCGCTTCCGACCGCGAACGTCCCTCCGAGGGCTACCCCTTCGATTGCGGCGAGTTCCTCGAGTACCTGACCCCTTCCCCGGTTGAACAGCGCCCCCTCGACGTCGCCGGTCAGCGCTCCCCGTTCCATCACGAGACGGTTTGCGACCACGTGATCGGCCGCCACACCCGCCCGTTCGAGCACCGCCTCGACGCCTCGCTCGAAACTTCCGGTGACGATTGCGACCGATACGTCCGACCGACGCAGGTCGGCGATCAGATCGGCGACACCGTCCCGCAGCGCACACCGATCGAAGGCGGCGTCGACCCGCGCTTTCGGCATCCCTTCGAGAAGCGAACCCCGCTGGCAGAGCGTCGTATCGAGCGATACTTCGCCTCGAGGCCCCTGTTCTGCAAGCCCCTGGATCTCGTTTTCCACGCCGTGCTCCCGTCCCAGAAGGACTGCGAGGTCCGACCCGATAAGCGTCCCGTCGAAGCCGAATGCGACGAGCGTCATATATACCGGTTGTTCATTCGATAGAGTCAGCTTGTCGCTCGTTATCATGGCATGGGAAACCCCCACCCCCGTTAACGTCGCGTGCTTCGATGTCGCTCCCGTATGAACTTCGACGAATGTACCGGCCAGGTACAACACCGACTCGAACTGCCCGGAACCGGCGAGGCGGTGCGGGCGATCCGTGCGACGCTACTGACGCTTGGCCAACGCATCCCGGAGGGGAACGCCGAGGATCTCGCCGCCTCGCTCCCGATGGAGATCAAGTGGTACCCGAGCGGAGCGGTCCACGAACACGGCCAGCGCTTCGGTTGGGCGGAGTTCGTCGACCGGGTCAGCGAGATCGAGAAGACCGACCCGGCGACGGCGGCCTACCACGCCCGCGTCATCGTCGACCTCGTATGCGAACTGGTCCCGGAGTCCGACTTCGAGCAACTGCGGGACCTGCTTCCCGAAAGCGAGGACGAGGAGGACTGGGGTCAGCTCTTCGAAGTCGTCGATGCCGGCGGCTGGGAGGAACGCGGAGCCGAATAGATCGGCGCGGGTCCCAACGTGGGGTCGGTGTCGCTCCGCTGTCAGCCGTCCCGACGCCACGGATGTACGTCCGGTGGGATGACAGAGCGGACGAACGGCAACGTGGAACGAACCACACTGGCCCGCCCCGCCGGTACATCAAAGTATCTGCCGGGTCAACCGTCGAGCTATGTCGAAAGCGACGTTCGAGGTCTACGAGGACCGGGCTGGACAATGGCGCTGGCGGCTCGTACACGACAACGGCAACATCATCGCCGACAGCGGGGAGGGGTACGCCAGCCGGCAAAAATGTGAACAGGGTCTCGAGAGCGTCCGACAGAACGCTCCGGACGCCGACGTGAGAACAGTCGAAGATCCGAACGACGGGTCGGATTGAGATCCACCTTCCGCCGTGGGGTCGGTCCCCGTTATTCCGGTCTAGCCGTTCGCATCAGTTGATCTCGATTTCGCTTCCCCGCTCGGTCGGTTCGCTTTTGGGCATCTCGACCGTCAGGATGCCGTTGTTGTACGTGGCCGAGATGTCGTCCGTCTCGACGGCCCCCGGGAGCCGGACCGAGCGGGCGACGGCCGCCCGACGGCGCTCGCGCCGGAGGTACTCCCCCTCGGACTCCGCTTCGGATTCATCCTCGTGTTCGGCCTCCAGCCGGAGCGTCCGATCGGCGACCCGAACGTCGATGTCGTCCGTTTCGAACCCCGGAAGCTCCGCGGTCAACACGAACGTCTCGTCTCTGTCCTCGAGATCGACGTTGATCGACGCCACCGACGGTTCCATCTCGAACGCTCCGCCCTGAACGTTCTCTGCCATCTCTTCGAACACGTTCTGCATCTGCTCGAACACCTGCGTCACGTCCTTGAACGGATTCGTCGGTTCTTTCATCTGTGATTCCCCCTACAGTGCGGTCCCCAAAGAAACGTTCTCTCGTTTTCACTGCGCTGGAAAACCCGTCACGGTGAATCGCTCGATCGGCCTACATGCGTGTTCGCCGCTCACGGATCGTGTTGCTCCCCGTTTGCGGTGTCGAAAGGAATTCGCTCGCGACGCGGTGAGCGGCGTTTCGCTCATGCGAGGGGAGGGATTCGAACCCACGGACCCCTACGGGAGCGGATCTTAAGTCCGCCGCCTTTGTCCAAGCTCGGCCACCCTCGCGCGGTCGGAACTGCGGCGTGGCGATGAATGTGTGTTTCGGTCGGTGGTCGGCACGTCCTCGGCCTCGAAGCGGGCTCGCTGGGTCACCAGTCGACCGAAAGGGTCCCGTCGCCGTTCGGATCCGGCGCGATCTCCTCGCTCGTCCGCCGGTCGACGACGTGGATCACGCCGCGATCCTTCTTCGCCGGACACGCGTCGGCGGCGGCGATGTTGTGTTCGAGATCCGGTTCGCCGAAGAAGTAGACGTCCGGCTTTGCGATCTCGGTCATGATGTCCATCTCCCAGTTGGTCGAGACCTCGGCACACTTGCCGGCCGCGATACACTTGTTCGCCTCGAAGATGATCTTGTAGGGTGCCTCCTCGACCGGCGGGGCGTCCCCCTCGCCGATCTCGCTCGGATCGATGGGTTCCTCGGCCATACCGGCTTTCGGGGGGCGTCGGATTTGGCTCTGACGGATGACCGAAACGGACCCCGCGGCGCTCAGCCCCTCGTGGCGTCCGCCGACTCGGACTCGGACTCGGGGTCGCCTCCAGTGCCGGCGTCGGTCCCGGATCCGGCCGGCGTCGCGACCGCCGCGGCCTCCAGTTTCCGCATTCGGTCCGGCCTGGCGATCACGTAGAGCGTCTCGCCGGCACCGATCTCTCGGTTCCGTGTCGGGATCGCCACGATGTCGCCGTCGACCGCCTCGATGGCGACGACCGCGACGTCGAGTGCCCCGACGGAATTCCCGACGAGGACGCTATCCTCGCCCACCGAAACGACCCCCATCGTCTCCGCGGCGGTCCGGAGTTGGGCGGCGAAGGCCCGGTCGGCCCGCGGTTCGACCGGCAGCGTCACGAGCCGGTATCGGCGATCCGCATCGAGGCGCTTCGCGTCGGACTCGTCCACCGCGAGCGTCACGATATCGTCCGCAGTCCCCCGGATCTCGGCGTTCGTCACGCGCTGGGGGGACGCCCCCGTCTCCGGGTCCGCGTCCGGTCCGGGGGGACCGGTCCACACCTGGACTGAGTCGCCGGGGCTGGCGTTGTTCGGCGGATCGGCCCTGACGGCTACCGCGGCGCTGCCCGGCGGGAGCGTCGGTCCGATACCGGACTCCCGGCCGCCCAAGGCCAGGTACTCGATCGTCCCGTCATCGGCGACATCGACGTCGACGTGGCCGACGCCGTAGTCGGTTTGGAGCCGCTCGACGAACCGCGTCCGGAGCTCGTCGACGGTCAGCCGACGGGGGAACACGAGCACGTGCCCGGAGAGCTTCCCCTTCGTCGCGGCACCGACGGCGTCGTAACCGTCGATATCGTCGATCTCGTCCGGGAGCTGGACCGTCGTTACCCGGCCGACGGTCCGAACGATCCGGTTGACGTCCCGATCGAGAGTCTCGTGTCCGGCGATGGCGAAGAGGCCGACGCCGATCCGGTCTCCGGTTCGCCCGCCGCCGACCGCCGCCAGGCCGGCGACGAGGAACGTGATCGTGTTGAACACGACCGCCTCGGGTGCCAGCAGTTCGAGTTCGCCGCCGATCACCTCCCCCAGCGCGCCGGCGGTATTGAGATAGATCGCGACGACGCTCAGCCCGACGAGGAGGGACAGCCCGTCGGAAACGCGCTCGCCGGCGTACCACCGGTAGACGAGACCGACGAGGACGCCGGTCATCACGGCCGTGGCCGTGAGGACGACCGTCCGGGCGATATCGACGACGAGGCCGCCGCCGATCGCGGCCCCCCAGGTGAGGAGGCTCACGCGAACGCCCCCTCGAAGGCGTCGAGCGCGGCACGCTCACCGGCGACGAACAGCTCGTCGCCGGCGCGCAACTCGGTCCCGCCGCGTGGGGCGACGAGCCATCCGTCGGGGCGTTTGATGGCCAATACCGCGACGCCGTAGGCCTCCCGGGCGTTCGATCCACCGATCGTTTCGCCGGCGAGTTCGCCCGACGGCTTCACCGTCATCGTCCGGAAGCGCTTGCCCGCGCGGTGGAGCATCGAGATCAACTCGAACTCCCGGCGCGTCCCGCGGGCCGTGACGACGACGTCCGCCCGCGTGACGCCCAACAGCGCGGTGGCGTTCGAGCGGTCGACGGCGACGGTGACCCGGCCGTCGCCGCCGGTCGCCGTCGGCGCGGCGGTCGACGACGGGGCCACGCTCTCCGCGGTCCCGCCGTCCGTTTCGATCGACCCCTCGCACGTTAGCGACGATGTCGCCGCGATGACCGTCCCCCGTACCTCCGTGTCGCCGGCGATCACCGCGACCTCGTCGCCGCGGGCAAGCCCGGTCGGGACGAGCGCCTCGACCGAGACGGCGCGTTTCCCGCCGGGGACGCGCTTCGAGATCCCCGACAGCGGCGGGGCCGCGATCACGGCCGCCCGTCCCCGCTCGTCGATCGTGACCGAGACGTCGGCGAGGTCGAGTTCGGTTCGGAGTCGGTCCGCAAACCGGGTTTCGAGCTCCGAGATCGGCAGGTCAGCCGGCAGCCGCCACTCGCCGGTCTTGATCTCCGTGCGCGTATCCGCCGATAGCGGCGGATACCCCTCCATGTCGACCACCTCGCCGACGACCTCGATTTTGACCTCGCCGCGGGAGCCGACGCGTTCGACGACGTCGCTCGAGAGGGTCCGATCGCGGAGTTCGTGCCACGAGAACCGCTTCGGCACCGACGCCCCCATGGCGTCGCCCTTGGCGTGGGCGTACAACGAGATCATCAACACGACGATCAACGCGACGATGATCCGGTATCCCGACCGGACGACGTCGGGGTCGTTCAGCGCGAGCAACCCACCGTTGACCCCGGCGAGCGCCAGCGCGAGGACGACGACACCGAAGGCGGGAATCGAAACGCCGGTGACGTATTTGAAGATGAACCCGAGCCCCCAGGAGACGAGCGCGGGAAACATCCCGGTCAGGACGCCGAGATAGATGCCGAACAGGATCTCGACGGGAAGCGCCTGCGTCATAGCTCCCCTCTCGGTGGCCGTTTATATACCAGTACCGGCGCTGCGGGCGAGCGATGGCTTATTATCGCTCGGTCGGGAACCGACGGCCGTGATGCTGTCGAGGACTGACTCGGACGGACCCACGCCACCCGATGGCGGTACTTCGGCTCTGCTCCGGGTCCGCGTCGCCGTCGTGTTGACCGGGATCGTCGCCGTACTCTCGGTCGTCACCGGCATCGTGAACATCGGCGCGACCGGGATGTCCGGGCCGCTGGCACCGTTCGTCCCCGAGGTCGTCGCCCGGACGGCCGGGTTCACCGGCGCAATGACGGGGTTTTTGATGCTTCTAAGCGTCTACGGCCTCCGTCGCGGATACCACGTTGCGTGGTACTCGGCGGCGCTTTTGCTCCCGCTTACCGGCCTACAGGGACTCGCCCAGTCGAGTCTGCTTTCGTTCCCGCTCGTCGTCCTTTCGGCGCTCGCGATGCCGGTCGTCGTCTTGAACCGACAGTATTTCGACCGGGCCGTCGAGCTGTCGTTGGCCCAACTCGCCTCCCTCGCGGCGGTCCTCGGCGTCCACCTCTATGGAACCGTCGGGACGTACGCGCTCCGCGAGGAGTTCGATCGGGTCGATACCGTCCTCGACGCGTTCTATTTCACGCTCGTCACCGCCTCGACGGTCGGCTACGGCGACATCACCGCGAGCTCACAGATCGGCCGCCTCTTTTCTATGTCCGTCCTCCTGACCGGCGTCGCCAGCTTCGGCGTCGCCCTCGGGACCCTGCTCGGCCCGCTGATCGAAGCCCGTCTCGCGACCGCACTCGGAAACATGACCGACAAACAACTCGACCTGTTGGAGAATCACTACATCGTCACCGGGTATGGCGACCTGACCGAACCGATCCTCGAGAGCCTGGGCGGCAACGACGCCGTCGTCGTCGTCGACGACCCCGAGGACGCAAAGCGGCTCCGCGATCACGGCCACGAAGTCGTCACCGCCGACCCGAGCGACGAGGAGCCACTACAGCGGCTTCACATCGAACGCGCCCGCGGGCTCATCGTCGCAACGAACAACGACGCCGAGGACGCGATGGTGACCCTGACGGCCCGAGAGCTGAACCCCGGCCTTCGGATCGTTGCGGCCGCGACCGACCGCGAAAACGTCCGAAAGCTCAAGCGGGCCGGCGCGGACGCCGTGTTGAGCCCGGCCGTCCTGGGCGGGCACCTCCTCGTCGAGTCCGTCTTCGGCGACGACGACCCCGAACGCGTTCTCAACGAGTTGCTCGGGGAGGGTGACGCCGGGGGCTGACGCGGCCGGTCACAGCTTCGTCGTGGCGTCGAGCGCGATGTCGATCGCCCGTTCGACGTTGTTTTTCGCCTTCCCGGGGAGCTCCTCGCCGTCGGTTTCGCCTTTCTGTGTCCCCTCGACGAGGTTCCCGTCGACGGTGCAGATCGCGCCCGCGGCGAGGCCCTTCCGGCGGGCCAGCGTGAACAGCGCGGCGGCCTCCATCTCCACGCAGAGCAATCCGGCCTCGGACCACGCCTCGACGTAGTCGGGACTCTCGGCGTAAAAGGCATCGTCGGTAGCGATCGGGCCGACGTGGACCGGCGCGTCACGCGTTTGTGCCGATTCGACGAGCGCCGAGAGGGTCCCGTAGTCGGGGACGGCCGGAACGGCCGTCGACTCGTAGCGCTTCGTCGTTCCCTCGTCTTTCGCCGCGCCCGTCGCGACGACGGTGTCGCCGATCTCGATGTCGGGCTGGAGCGCCCCGGTCGTCCCGACTCGAACGAACGTCTCCACGCCGACGGCGGCCAGTTCCTCGGCGGCGATGGCGGCCGACGGCGAGCCGATCCCCGTCGAACAGATCGTCAACTCGCGGCCCCCGTAGGTCGCGGCGACCACCTTGTACTCGCGGTTCTGGGCGACGGTCGTGGCGTCCTCACAGCGGTCTGCGATCCGATCGACGCGCCCCGGATCACCGGGCACGAGCGCAACGTCCGCCAGATCGCCCGGTTCGACCAGCAGGTGCGGCTGTTTTACCATGCTGGACGCTCGTCCGGGGACACAAAAAGTCGGTCGGGTCGGTGCTCGGAACCCCCGGCCCTAGACGATCGCAAAGAGCACGAGGTTGTGAAAGCCGGGGCCGAGTCCGACGGCGACGATCAGGCCGAGCAGCGCGTATCCCTCCGTCGGATCGGCGCGGACGTACTCCTCGAAGAGGGCGACGACCGCGACGCCGAGGGCGACTTTCACCGCGGCGAAGAGCCACGCGGCACCGATCAGGTCGGCCGTCGGCAACGCCGCGCCGGCATCGATGATGAGCCGAGAGAGCGGGGTCTGTTCGCCGAACCCGAGCAGGTCGTAGCCGACCGCGGTCGAGACGCCGTCGAGGGTGTGTCCGAAGACGGCGAGGAGTCCCACGGTACCGGTCGCGTGGACGTCCCGGACCGATCGTAACGCGCCCCACGCCCCCGCCGTGACGACGACGGAGACGACGGCGATAGCGGCCGAAACGGACGGCGATCCCCCGCCCGCCGTGGAGGCTTCCCCGAGCGCCGCGGCCGAGACGGCGGCGAGCAAGAGCGCGCTCCCACATCCCGCGAGGATCGCCGGGGCTCCCGACGGCTCCCAGGAGTCGCCCGGACGGCCGCTGACGGCGGCCCAGACCCCGCCGGCGAGGATCCCGACGGTGACGTACACCGCGGGCGAACCGAACAGAGGGGCGAACCGAACGGGGGTGATCCGCGCCTGATAGAGGGCGTACAGCGCCCCGCCGCCGGCGATCCACGGGGCGAGCGCGGTCACCGTCGCCGCGGTCACCGGCGGTCGGCGGCGATACAGCGCCGCGAGAACGGTGGCCATCCCGACCACCAGCGCCACGAGGTAGGGGGCGGGGGGCAACGCGAAGTCGGCGGGGAGTATCACTATATCGACCCGGTAGCCGCGCGGTCGAAAGCGTTGCGGTCCGCCCGAGGTCGGGTGGCCGTCTCGCCCACGAGGGGGCTCCAACGGACGCCGCCGAACACAACTCCTTTTGTTCGACCCCCCGAACGTCGGCCCATGAGCGTCGATCTCACCGACGAGGCGTTCGAGAAACACCGCGAGGCCGGCGACATCCTGGCGCAGGTCCGCGAGGAGACGGCCGACCGCGTCGACGTCGGCGTAAGCCACCTCGAAATCGCCGAGTACGCCGAAGACCGGATCCGCGAACTCGGCGGCGAACCCGCCTTTCCCGTCAACATCAGCATCGACGAGGAGGCCGCCCACGCGACCCCCGCCCCCGACGACGACTCGACGTTCGGCGAGGAGATGATCAACCTCGATATCGGCGTCCACGTCGACGGCTGGCTCGCCGACACGGCCGTGACCGTCGATCTCTCCGGACACACCGAACTGGCCGAAGCGCCCGCCGAGGCGCTGGATGCCGCCCTCGACGTGGTCGAACCCGGCGTTCACACCGGCGAGATCGGTGCGGAGATCGAGGCCGTCATCGACGGGTACGGCTACAACCCCGTCGTCAATCTCTCGGGACACGGTCTGGGCCACTGGAAACAACACACCGACCCGAACATCCCGAACCGGGCCGTCGAGACCGGCGTCGAACTCGAAGCCGGCGACGTGGTCGCTATCGAACCCTTCGCCACCGACGGCGGCGGCAAGGTGACCGAGGGGGCCGACGAGGAGATCTTCGCGCTCGAACAGGAGGCGAGCGTCCGAAACCGTGATGCGAGACAGGCACTCGAGCAGATCGTCGAGGAGTTCAAGACGCTGCCCTTCGCACGGCGGTGGATCGACACCCGCAGAGCGGAGATGGCGCTTCGTCGGCTCACCAGACAGAACGTCGTTCACGGCTACCCCGTCCTAAAGGAGGACGACGGGTGTCTCGTCAGCCAAAAAGAACACACGATCATCGTCACCGAGGACGGCTGTGAAGTGACGACACGATCGCCGTGAATCCGTCCTCGCGTTGATCACCCGGTCTCGCGACAGGTCTCCACGTCCGGCACGTCTCCCCGTTCGACACGTCTCCACGTCCGGCACGTCTCCCCGCGGGCGTCCCCGTCCGATCGGACAGCACGTCCGGTATCGGCGTGACCCCGATCGGACAGCACGTCCGGTATCGGCGTGAACCGACAGAATCAACTGGATCCAGCGATAGGACGACGTATATGGCCGTACGTTCATCACCGATCGTGACGGGGGCCTATCCGGACTGTGACCGACATGGACTGTAACCGGCGTCGTAGACGCCACACCCGCACTGGCGGATCATGAGCGACTCCATCAGCGTTCTCTGCGTCGACAACGATCCGTCGTTTTTGCAAACGACGGCGGCGTCCCTCGAACGGGAGAACCCCCGATTTCGGGTCCTGACCGAACGGAACGCCCACGACGCGCTCGAGCGCCTCCAGGGCGATCCCGGCGCCATCGACTGCGTCGTGAGCGACTACGAACTGCCCGGACTGAACGGGATCGAACTCCTCCGGACGATACAGGATCGGTTCCCCGATTCCCCGACGCCGTTCGTCCTGCTGACCGGGACGGGCAGCGAGGAGATCGCGGCGGACGCGCTCAACGCCGGGGCGTCGAGTTACGTCCGAAAGGGCAACTCGGAGGTATACGAGTACGTCGCAAAGCGCATCGATCACGACCTGCGGGCGGCCCGGAACCGACGGGACAGAAAGCGGTTCGACGCCTTCGTCGGCGCGATCAACGACCCCGTCTACGTCCTCGACGAGGAGGGCCAGTTTACGTACGTCAACGACGCGTTGGTCGATCTCGTCGGCTACGAACGCGAGGAGATCCTCGGCGAACGGCCCCAGATCATAAAGGACGGGACCGGCGTCGAGACCGGCGAGGAGCAACTCCGCCGGCTGCTCTCCGCGGACGGTCCCGACAGCGTCACGTTCGAAATCCAGATCCGACGGAAGGACGGGGAGACGATCGTCTGTGAGGACCACATGGGCCTGCTTCCCTACGACGGGGACGAGTTCCGAGGGTCCCTCGGCGTCCTTCGCGACGTCTCGGAGCGAAAACGACGCAAACGCGCCATCAACGCACTCCACCGTACGACCCGGGAACTGATCGCGGCCGATTCGGCCGAGGACATCGCCGACATCATCGCCGACGCGGCGACCGACCTCCTCGGGCTTTCGAACACGACCGTTCATTTTTACGACGACGACCAGGACGCGTTGGTGCCCGTGGCTTGGACCGACACGATCGACGAGGCGATCGGCGAGCCACCGGTATTAGACAGAGACAGCCTCGCCTGGAAGTGCTTCGAGGACGGTACACAGAGGGCCTACAGCGATCTCGATGAACAGCCCGACGTCCGAAACGAGCCGACGCCGGCCGGGAGCGAACTCATCGCACCGCTCGATACCTACGGCGTCGTGATCGCCGACTCGACGGAACGTGACGCCTTCGAGGAGTACGACCGCCGGCTGTTGACCGTGCTGTGTGAGAACGCCGCCGTCGCGCTCGATCGCGTAACGCGCGAGGGGCTGCTCCGCGACCGTGAACGAGAGCTCGAACGGCAAAACGAGCGCCTCGAGGAGTTCGCGGGTGTCGTCAGCCACGACCTCAGAAACCCCCTCAACGTGGCTAGCGGACGGCTGACGCTTCTCCGTGAGGAGTGCAACAGCGAGGAGATAGAGCCGATCGAGAACGCGCTCGACCGGATGAAACGGATCATCCAGGACGTCCTCTGGCTCGCCCGCGAGGGCCGAAACATCGGCGAGACCGGCCCCGTCGACCTCGAGGAGGCGATCGAGTCGGCCTGGACGATCGCCGCCGACGGCCGCGACGATGCCGAACTGCGTCTCTCACCGTCGAGGTCGGAGGGCCTCCCGACGGTCGAGGCCGACGTCGACCGGCTGCGCCAGCTCCTCGAGAACCTGTTCCGCAACGCGCTCGAACACGCCGGAAAGGACGTGACCGTTACCGCCGGCGTCCTGGACGACGGTTTTTACATCGAGGACGACGGGCCGGGAATCGTGGCTACCGAGCGCGACAGCGTCTTCGAGGCCGGCTACTCCACCGACGAGGACGGGACGGGATTCGGATTACGTATCGTCGAGCAGGTGGCCGACGCCCACGGGTGGGACGTCCGCCTGGGGGAGAGCAACGACGGCGGCGCGCGGTTCGAGATCGTCGGCGTCGAGCGTATCGCCGACTGACCGGAGCCGTTCACTCGCGTGATCGGTCCGTACGGACCGTGGACTGCGGGTCGCTTCGCTCGCCGGTATATAAAATAACGATGTTCAGCTGTGCCGCCGAAGGCGGTGTTGCGGATCGATTACGTGCGGACGACGTTCGTCGCGCGCGGGCCCTTGGGGGCGTCCTCGATCTCGAATTCGATCTCCGTTCCTTCCGTAAGGTCCTCACCGCCAACGTCCTCCATGTGGAAGAACACGTCCTCGTCGGAATCCTCGGTCTCGATAAAGCCGTAGCCGCCAGTGTCGTTGAAGAAATCAACCTTTCCGTCTGCCATTTCACGTAGACGGACGTCGGAGACGCGTATAAGACCTTCGAATGTCCGGGCTCGACCCCTCGGAGCGATCCCATCGCTCCCTCTCACCCGGACGCGTCGTCATCGGGGCGCTCGCGCTGAACGACGAAGACCGGACCGAGGAACTGATCCGCGACCGTCTCCGCCGGCATTCCGAAGACGAACGTTGCGATCGAGGGATCGGATTCGCCTATCACGACGACGTCGAACGAGCCGGCCTCGTCGGTGATCGCGTCGACAGCCTCGTCGCCGTGTCGGATCATGAGGGTTATCCGCGTTCGATCGATCCCCCCCTCGGTGAGCCGGGTAACGAGGCCGTCGAGCAACGTCCGCGCGTCCTCGTTCGTTTCGCCGGACTCGGCGACGTGATACAGCGTCACGTCGGCGTCGGTGTCGGCGAACAGCCCGGCCACGACGCGGGCGATACGGTCGAGACCGACGGTGCCGCGGATCGGGACCAGCACGCTCTCGACCGTTCCGACGGCGTCCGGATCCAACACCGCCAGACAGTCGTGTTCGTAGATCATCCGATCGATGGTCTTCTGGCCGTCGCGGGTGAACACGAGCCGCGTCTCGACGGTCGCTCCCTCCGATTCGAGCAGGTCTTCGAGTTCGTCGAGGCGGTTGTTCGCTTCCGTCTCGAACTGCATGCGCATCTGTCCCGTTGCGGTCTGTTCGGGGACTATGTGGTACCCGAGCAGGACGACGTGTGCGTTTTTTACCAGTCCGGCGATCCCCTCCGGGATCGACTCGCCATCGAGGACTCGGATCGGTACGAGCACGTTGGGTTTCGTGTACATACTTAGAACACTCCTTTGAGTTCGACCGTTCCCGCGTAGTAGCGATACCACAGATACGAGACCGACATGACTCCGATCCCGATGACGATCGAGGCGGGCCGCATGAACGCGACCAACCCGAAGCTCGCGGCCGCGCCGAGCGCCGGCAGGGCCGGCATGCCGGGCATCCGGTAACTCGGGCTGTACCACGGTGGATCGCGCCGTCGAAGTACGATCACGGCGACGCAGATCAGCCCGTACATGATCAGGTGCAGAAAGGAGGCGACCTCGGCGAGAACCTCGACGTCCCCCGTGGCGACGAGGACCAGTATCGGGCCACCCGCGGCGAGCAACGCGACGTGTGGCGTCCCGTATCTGCGGTTGATCTCGCTGGCCCGCCTCGGCAAGAGCGCGTCGCGGCTCAACGCGTAGACGGTCCGGGAGGCGCTGAGTATCGATGCGTTCGCGCTCGAGAACGTCGCCAGGAGGCCGGCGAGGAGGATCGCCACCGCACCGGGACGGCCGAGGAACGCCCGGGCGACCTCGACCATCGCCGTCTCTCCGAGCGTCGAGAGCCGGGCAGCGCCGAACGCGCTCGTGGCGACGAAGACGGTCACGATATAAAAGACGGTGACGACGAGGACGGAGCCGACCATCGCGAGCGGGAGGTTTCGGCTCGGGCGCTCGATGTCGCCGGCGACCGTCGCGACCTGTGCGAAGCCGAGATACGAGGTAAAGACGAGCGCGGCGGTGCTAAACACGGGAAAGACGCCCTGCGAAAAGAACGCCTCGGGGACCGCCTCGCGGCCGAAGACGCCGAGGGCATCCAGCGAGCCGTAGGACAAAAACAGCGTCAGAATGACGAGCAAGACCCCGACGACCGCGTTTTGAATCCTCGCGGTGTTTTCCGTACCGCCGATACTCGAGGCGGTCAACACGACGCCGAAGAACAGACCGAGCGGGATCACCGGGCTGATCGAAACCACGAGCCCGATCTCGGCGAGGACGGCCGCCGCGTAGTGGCCCAGCCCGACGAGGTAGAACGCCGAGGCGAAGACGAGTCCGAGCCACAGCCCGAGGCCGACGACCGCACCGGGGGCGGTTCCCATGCTCCGGGAGACGAAAAAGTAGCCGCCGCCGCTCCGCGGCATGGCCGTTGCGAGTTCCGAGGCCGGCAGCGCGACGAGGAGGGCGATCACGCCGCCGATGGCAAACGAGAGGGCGGCCGCGGGCCCGGCGTTGCCGGCCGCGAGCCCCGGGAAGACGAAGATTCCCGCGCCGATCATCGTCCCGATACCGATGGCCAACCCACCGGTGAGGCCGATCGTCCGCTCGAGTTCGGTGTCGTCGTCGTGGACCGTCGCCCCCTCACTGATCGATTTGGGAGCGTCCTCGGGGGACTCCCCACCGACGTTCTCCCCCACATCCACGGCGGGTGGGGACTCCCCGCCGACGTTCTCTCCCGCATCCACGGCGGGTGGGGACTCGCTCCCCGGAGGGGCTTTCCCGTCGCTTGCCCCCTCGTCGTTTCCCCCGACCGTCTCGTCGGCCATACCGGAACCTGCGAGAACGGCTATATAAAGCTGCCGGCGGTCCGGGCCATCAGTAGACGACGAGCGCGAGATACAGCTGTCCGAGACCGGCCAGGATCATCACGACGCCCGCGATCCGTTCGATCAGCCCGGCGTACGCCGTGAGACGGCTCGCGTTCGACACCAGCCCCATGCCGGTCGCGACGGTCACCGAGACCATCAACACGGCGACGGTCCCCGCGTACGCCGCGAGTACGACCGTCGCCATCTCGGTCGGCAGCGAGGCCGAGCGAGCGACGACCGCGAGGAAGATCGGCGCGACACAGCCGGCACCCGCCAGCGCGTATCCCGCCCCGAAGACCCCGAATCCGAGCACGCTCGCCCGCCGTTTCGGCAACGGTACCGAAATCGACGGTGCACGCCCCGTGACGACGAGCGCCCCGAAGAGCACCAACAGCGCACCGACGAGCGACTCGAAGAGCGTGATATCCGAGAGCGTCGACTGCCCGACCAGAAGCGTCGCCCACGTGAGCGCGCCGAAGGTGGCGAGCACGCCGATCCCCGCGACGATCCCTCTCGCGCCCGCCCCGCCGAGGGAGGCTTCGTTCGCGTTCGTCTGGTTCAGATAGAAGCCGACGTATCCCGGCAACAGCGGGTACGCACACGGCGAAAAGAACGTCGCGACGCCGGCGGTGATCGCGAACGGCAGGTTCGTCGCGAGCGTGACGTCGGTCATCTCACTCGATCGCCTGCTCGATCCCGGCGACGAGCTCGTCGGCGGTCTTGACGCCCGAGTCGGACCACTGTACCGCCCCGGAGGTACCGATCGCGAAGGCGGAAGGGTAGCCGGGCGGGTTGTACCTGGCCGCCAACTCCGCGGTCGGGTCGATCCCGAGCGTCCACTCGCCGCCGTGGGTTTCCCACCACTCGGCGACCTCCGCTTCGGTGACCGACCCCCCGACGTTCTCCGTCGTCACGGAGACGAACAGGACCTCCTCACCGATCCGTTCGTTCGCCTCCGCGAGCGCGGGCATCTGCTCGATGCAGGGTGGACACCACGTCCCGAAGAAGTCGACGAACGCCGGTTGTTCCGCGGCGGGAATCGAGACCTCGCCGGCCTCGCTTCCGGGAGCGTCGATCGTCTCGACCGGTATCGGCTCTTTCCCTCCGGGGTCGTCCCCCCCGCTTTCGGTTCCGACCGGGGCGTCTCCCACCGCCGTCGGGTCGTCGCCGACGGACGGGAATCCACCGACCGCGATCGCGCCCGCGGCACCGAGCGCCACCACGCTCCCGACCCCGGCGAGTGCCTCTCGTCTGCGCATCTCAGGCGGTCACCACGGTTTCGAAGTCCTCGACGACGCGATCGACGTCGACGGTCGCCCCGTTGGGATACGCGCGCTCGACGACGCCGTCCCTGTTGGCGAGGAGGATGAGATTGTAGTGCGGGAAGGCGTACTCGAGGGTTTCGTAGTCGTCGCTGTCGACCTTCTCGATCACCAGCCCGAAGTTCTCTTCGATGAGTTCCGTGCCGGCCTCGTAGCTCTCCGGCCGCAGGAAGTGCCAGTTGCCGGCGTCGACGTCCACGCCCTGTCGGTCCGCGTAGTCCTCCAGGACGTCCGCCGTGTCACGTTCGGGGTCGAACGTCGTCGCCAAAAACGCCGACTCGTCGCCGTAGCCCTTCTCGGCCGCGACCGCCTGCGCCCGCCGCAATCGGAGCGTGAGCGCCGGGCACATCCCGTTCGGGCAGTTCGTGTATATGAACGTCATGAGGATGGCGCGCTCGCCCTCGAACTGTTCGGTCGATATCTCCTCGCCGAGCAGCGGGTCCGGGAGGCTAACGGATGGGAGGTCGTCGCCGTAGCTTGGGTGGTCCGCGGCGCTCAAATCTATCTCGGGTGGATCGAGCACCGTCCGGCTGTCGCCCACTCCGGGAATCGCACCCAGACATCCGGCCGTGGCGGCCACCCCTACCGTCCCGATCGATTGTACGTACCGACGGCGGTCCATGTCGTAGATTACGCGTCCTCGTATAAATGAAGCCTGGTGATCAGGCAGGCGGGTATCAGGTCAGCACTTCGCCGGGTCCTCGTCGCCCCCGTCGTCGCTCTCGTCGCCGTGGGTGTCGGCTTCGTCGCCGTGGGTGTCGGCTTCGTCGCCGTGGGTGTCGGCTTCGTCGCCGTGGGTGTCGGCTTCGTCGCCGTGGGTGTCGGCTTCGTCGCCTCCGTCACCGCCACCGCCTCCGTCCCCGTCACCGCCACCGCCTCCGTCCCCGTCACCGCCACCGCCTCCGCCCTCGTCTCTGTCCCCGCCACCGCCTCCGGCGTCGGAGATCTCGAGCGTTTCAATGCGCGTGCCCTCCACGCCCGTCACGTCGATGACGTAGCCGTCGACCCCGATCCGATCGTCCGTCTCGGGTGCCCGGCCGAGGCGATCCAACACCAGCCCGCCGATCGTCTCGAAGCCCGGGCTCTCGAAGGTCGCCTCGAGCGTCTCGTTGACGACCGACAGCGGGACCCCCCCATCGATCTCGTAGGAGCCGTCGGGGCGTCTGTGAATCGAGGGCTCCCGGGCGTCGGCGTCGAACTCGTCTCGGAGGTCGCCAACGACCGCCTCGACGACGTCCTCGACGGTCGCGATCCCCTCCAGCGTTCCCCACTCGTCGATCACGGCAGCCATCTGGCTTCGCTCGTCGCGGAACTGCAACAGGAGGTCGCTGATGGCGGTCGTCTCCGGGACGATTGCGATCTCGCGTGCGAGGTCCCCGGCCGTCGTATCGCCTCCGTTCCGCCCCTCGGCCGTCGTGTCGCTCCCCGCTCCGGTCTCGATCGCTCTGAGGACGTCCTTGACGTCGACGAAGCCGACGACCTGGTCCGCGTCGTCGGCCGCGACGACGGGGTAGCGCGTGTGCCCGGCCTCGAGGACGGTGTGCCGGAGTTCCGACAGCGACGCGTCCGCCGGGACGCTCACCACGTCGGGCCGTGGCACCATGACCGCCCTGACGTCGGTGTCGTCGAGCTCGAAGATCCCCTCGATCATGTCGATCTCCGCCGGGTCGACGTGGCCCGCCTCGCCGGAGCGTACGAGCACCCGTCGGATCTCCCGTTCGCCGAGCGTCTCGTCGGTCTCGGAGGCCGGCGGGACGCCGAGCAGCCTGGTGAAGGCGTTCGCCGTCCCGTTGAAGACGACGAGTCCGGGATAGAAGACGTAATAAAACAGCTTCATCGGCGGGGCGACGAGCAGCGAGATCCGCTCGGCCTCCGCGATGGCGAGCGTCTTCGGTGCGAGTTCGCCGAAGACGACGTGGAGGAACGTGATGAAGCCGAACCCGACCGCGAAGGCGACGAGGTGGACGAGACTCCCCGGGAGGATCGGCGAGAGCACCGGCTCGATGAGCGCCGCCACCGCCGGCTCGCCGACCCATCCCAGTCCGAGCGAGGCGATGGTGATGCCGAGTTGGGTGACCGCGAGGTAGTCGTCGAGGCTCGTCATCACACCCTCCAGGACGTCTGCGCCGGCGCGGCCCTCCGCGACAAGCTGTTCGACCGACGTCGATCGGATCCGGACGAAGGCGAACTCCGAGGCGACGAAGAAGCCGTTCAACACGACGAGGACCAACGCTCCGACCAGCCGCGTCGCCGAGAGCGCGACGTCTACCATCGGTATGCCTCCGCCGGGGCGGTCAGCGTTCGAACCCTGTCCATGCGGACCGTTTCCGCCGCCCGTTATAAAACGTTGGCCGAAGCCGACCGACCTGCTATCCGGACGTCCCGTTTTCGGGCGGGGCCTGCTCGATGACGTACCGCTGGCCGACCATCGGATCAAGCAGGCTGTCGACCGGCGCGTAGTCGTCCCGAAGGATCGGCACGTCGTCGGTCGGCTCCTCGTGTCGGTAGTTCTCGATCTCGGCTTCGAGGTCGATACCGATGTCGCGCTCGCGGTTTCTGGTTTCGAGTTGTGACTGCGTCACCTGGTCGGGGTTCTTCGTCGCGACGATCTCGATGTTCTGGACGACGCCCGGCCCGGCGGTCGAGAAGCCATACACCTGGGGATAGACCTGCTCCATCGTCCGGTATTCGGCGCGGTAGAACTCCGAAGCCGGGCCGGTCGGCGCGGAGATGACGTTCGCGAACAGCATGCCGTCCTCCGAGAGCCGATCGTTCGTCAGCCGCATGAAATCGAGCGTCGTCAACTGGAACGGTACCTTGTCCTTTTTATACGCATCGAGTACGATGAGGTCGTACGTCTCGTCGGTCTCCCGGAGGAACCGTCGGCCATCGGCGTTGTAGACGTTGAGCCGATCGGACGCCTCGACACCGAAGTACTCCTTTGCGGTCCGTATCACTTCGGGATCGATCTCCACAACGTCGACGGTGGCGTCGTACTCCGAGACGAACCGCTTCGGGCCGGTGAACCCCCCGCCGCCGACGAACAGCACCCGGTCGATCTCCGCCGGGTCCTCGGCGAACAGATAGGGCATGTGGAAATATCGGGTATAGCCGAAGACGTGGCGGTCGGGATCGCGTAGATCCATCGCGCTGTGTCGTTGGCCGTCGAGATACAGCGTCCGCGTATCGCCGAGGTCGGCCACCTCGAGTTCTTGATACGGCGTCTGGGTCTGGTGGACGATCTGCCCGCCGGTCGAGACGCCGATGGCCCCGCTGGTGACGGCCGCGACGAGCAACACCGTGACGCCGGCCGTCGCGAGGAGCGACTGGCGGTCCATCGACGGCAGCGTGATCGAGACCGCCGTCACGACGAGCAACACGCCGAACACGAAACCGATCGTCTCGATTTCGAAGACCGGAATGAGCCCGAACGTGGTGCCGAAGACACCGACGATGCTGCCGATCGTACCGAGAGCGTAGACCCGACCGGAGGCCTCCCCGATACCCTCCGTGGCGGAGAGTTCGGCCGCGTACGGGCTGATAAACCCGAGCAGGTAGGTCGGCGGGCCGAAAAGCAGCGTGACCGCGGGCAACGACGCGAACCGACTCGGCAGCGCGAACCCCGATCCCGCGGCCAACAGCAGGTCGTTCGCGAAGACCACCAACGCAACGTAGGCGGCCGTCCCGAGGAGGATCCACGACAGGCGGCTGACGCTCGCTCGCCGAGCTGCCCGCTTGCCGCCGTAGTGGTACCCGAGGCTCAACGCCGCGAGAAAGACGCCGATGATGCTCCCCCAGGTGTAGATGCTGCTGCCGAACTCGGGGGCGACGATCCGGCCGGCGAGGATCTCGAGGCCCATGCTCGCGACCCCGGAGACGAACACCGCGAGTTCGGGGGCGCTCACCCTGTCGTAGGACCACTCCGAGACGGGGGACATATCCGACAGTACGTCGGTCCGAAGATAAGCCCCACGGACGTACGGTCGGGGAGCGCGCGGAGCGATCGGCCACGTCCCCGCTCGCTCCCGTCCGGTGTCGGGAGGGTCCCGTACATCCGACACGGTACCACCCGACACAGCATCCCCCGACCGAACACCGCCGGCGGCCGAGTCCAAGGGACTTTAGGTCGCGGCCACGGATCTTCAACGTGGATTCAAACGAGGTCCGACACCAGTGGGAAACCCGCTCCGGGGAATATTCGCCGGCGTATTACGCACACTACGGCCCGGACGAGACGAGCGAGACGCTCCGGGAGATATTCGATCGGTTCCTCGGGCGGGACGCACGGATCCTCGAACTCGGCTGCAGTTCGGGGCGGCATCTCGCACACCTCAAAGAGAGCGGGTTCGACACCCTCGCGGGGATCGAACTCAACGGCGACGCCTTCGACGTCATGGCGGAGACGTACCCCGAATTGGCCGCCGACGGGACGTTCTATCACGACGCGATCGAGGACGTCGTCGGGGAGTTCGCCGACGACCGGTTCGACGCCGTCTACTCCGTCGAGACGCTTCAGCACGTCCACCCGGACGCCGAGTGGGTCTTCGAGGAGACCGCCCGGATCGCCGACGATATTATCGTTACGGTCGAAAACGAGGGCGACGGTGACGTCTCCCGGTCGGAGCCTCCGGAGGTGAACTACGTTACCGAGGACGTCCCCCTGTACTATCGCAACTGGGAGCACGTCTTCGGCGAGTTAGGGTTCGTCGGGATCGAGACCACGGTCGGCGCGCGCGATACCGTCCGAACGTTCCGTTCGACGTGAACCCACCCCGACGCAAGTGGTTCGAGAGACCTCGTCTCTCGTCATCATGGAAGACTCCGTCTTCCGAACGACCCCGAGGCACTCGGCTTGACCCGCCTGTAGCGACGGACACTCGGTGACCGGTTCGGGACGCCGATCGACCGGTTCGAGACGCCGATCGACCGGTTCGGGACGCCGATCGACCAGTTCGAAACCGTCCGCGGGGATCCCCTTTCGCGGAGCCCGGATTGTGTCAGACACACGCACGACGGTATGTGTATGTTTATTTTACCCCAGGCACGAAGCCGTACTCGATGGGAGTCCGATGTACGGCGTTGGGGCACGTCTACGAGACGACGGAGTTCGAAGAACACCGCAAGGAGCGCCCCGAGGGGGTGGTGTTGATCTGCCGGGAGTACCAGGTCTGTAGTCGCTGTGGCAGCCGCGAGGAACTGTACCGCAACGAACGGCTGTTGACGCCCCGCGATTCCGGGGACGGGGACGGATCGGGCGAGCAACGCGATCAGACGGCCGATTCCGCCCCGTCCGACGCGGACACCTCGGGGACGAGCGAGGACGTGACGCGGGGGCGGACCGCCGGGGAGACGGCCCGCCCCGACCCCGGGGACGAGCGCGAGCCGTCCGCCCCGACCGACGCTGCTCGGGCGGTCGATCCGTCGGACTCCACCTGGGACGCCGACTTGGTGAACGCCAACCAAGACGTCGACCTGGTTGACTCCCGCGGGGACGTCGACTCGGTATCCCCGGACGTGAACGCCGGTCCGGAGGGGGCGAGCGGGGAGGGATGGGCCGATTCCGGGGACGGCGAGGACAGCGAAAACAGCAGGGACAGCGAAAACAGCAGGGACAGCGAAAACAGCCGGGCACGACCGGACGCTGACACGAACGATCGGGAGCAAACGAGCACCGAGGGGGACGATGACGACCCGATCGACGACGCCGTCATCATCTCCGACACCGCGGACTCGAACGCGGCGTCGAGCGATTACGGGCGCGACACCGCCTCCGACGACGGGGAGACGATCGGCTGTCGGGCCTGCGGGCGGACGTGGTCCGGGGAGGCGACGTCGCTCCGCGATGGCGACCTCTGCCCCGAGTGTCGACGCGGCTACGTAGAAACGGCTTGAGGCACCCACACTGTCGGTTGCGCCGCTTTCGGCGTCTCCCCCTCTTTCGGGGGTGGTACTTCCCAGGAAGGGATTGTTTGACCGCCTCATCCTTCGACCCTATTTCGACACCGTCGCGTGGAATCCCCGGCCAGAGTGTCGTCGGTGGGTTGTGGGTGATTTGCCGGATTCACGCCCGTCCCCAGAGCGCTCCGCGTTCTGGTGTGCGAACGAGAGCGTCACTCTCCTCAACGCCGTGAACGGCGGGATTCTCTCCTCGCAGAAAGGTAGCCCCCGAGCAGTGTGTTGCCCGCGATCAACACGAATCCGCCCCCGAACAGGACCGCGAGCGTTCCGAAGGCGGCCCCCCATCCGAACAGGTCCGCGGCGACCCCGACGCCGACGGATCCGGCGGATCCGATGACGGTGTAGACCGTTCTGACGAGCCCGAATCCGGCACCCCGTTCAGCCTCGCCAAGGGCGTCCATGAACCGCGGATCGACGGCCGAAAAGAAACTGGAGCCGAACCCGACCAGCAGGACGGAGACGGCGAGGCGGCCCGCCCCGGAGACGGTGACGAATCCGATCATGCCGAGCGCTCCGGCGAGCATGGCAATACCGATCGCCGGGTCACGGCCGAAGCGATCCGAGAGCCGGCCGACAGCGACCTGTCCGCCGGTTCGAACGACGAAAAACGCCGAAAACACGACGCCGGCCGCGCCCGGTGAGTACGCGTGAAAATCGACGAGGAACGTGGGCAAAAACGACATGAGCCCCTGTACGGCGTACGTTCCGACCGTCGCGATGGCGAGCGAAAAGAGAATCGCGGGTCGCGAGAGCAGTTCGGCCAGCGCCCCGAGATGCAGACGCTCGCGCATGGGCTGGTCGGGGCGTCGCGGCTCCGTCGGCTCGACGTACCGGACGAACAACACGAAGATCGGGATCCCGACGAGTGTCGACAGCGCGACCGCCGGACGCCACCCGTATCTGACACTGACCCAGGCGGCGGCGACGGGGGCGATCAGACCGGCAAGGGGGCCGCCGACCGAGTGCAGCCCGACGGCCGTTCCAAGGTCGTCGAACGTCCGCGAGAGCAGGGTCGTCGCCACGGCGTAGTGGAGGCCGGCGACGAGCCCGAGGACGACAGCCGCCACCACGAACGCCGGAAACGCGGGGGTGGCCGCGAGGAGAACGCTCATTGCTGTCGTCCCCCCGACCGCGACGAGGATCACCCGGCGTTCGCCGTAGCGATCGGCCAAGATACCGCTTGGGAACTGCGAGACGCCGTATGCGAGCCACATCCCCGAGAGTGCGACCCCGATTGCCGTGTTCGATATCTCGAAGTCCGCAACGATGAACGGGACGGCGGGACTGATCGCCAACCGGGCGAAATACGTCACGAAGAAGGCGAGCATACACAGCGACAACACAGTATAGCGGTACTCCCAGTTCATCCCGACCGTGACTCACGTACTGTTGGGCGGCGTCGACAGCGCATGGCGTCCTTTCTCACGATGGACGGATGAATCAACCGTTGTGTGCGCCCGATGAATGAGATCGTATGGATGCGGGGACACCCGATGAGATCGTATGAGGACGATACCCGAGGACGCCGGGCGACGGACCTGCGAGCGACCCGTCCCCCGTCTCTAGAGTAATTACAGGCCGAGTGCCTCGGGGTCGTACGGAAATCGAAGATTTCCGTGATGACGAGACGCTTCACGTCTCGAACCACTTGCCCCCGAGGGTGAAGGCCGTACGCTCGGCCTACACGTGCTCCGTGTGGTTGATGTACCGTTCGACAGTCCGACTGCTCATACCGGGGACCGCGACCTGAACGCCGCAAAGAACGTGCTCGACCGCGGGCTCATACTGACGGACAAAAGAATGTACACACGACGCACGAGGATCACGCCGTTCGACGGAGCGAACGGCGGATCACTCGTGAGTCGGTTTCATTTGATTTCGTCTACCAGTATCAATACTCTTCATGGGGGGGCGGGACGCTCCGAATCAACGCCTGTGCAGACTGTCCTCCCTGTGTTCACCGCTCTTCGGGTGGATGCAAAGGACGTCGTGGAAGCAGGAAACCCCGCGGCTTGACCGCGGGGCAGGTTCATGGCGTTCGGTAGCGTTTTCCCGCCCTCGCCCCTCGTCGTATCTATGAACCATCCGACGATCACCGACGCGCTCGAGGACCCGGCCGGGACAGGCGAGTCCGGCCGCAAGAAGATCGAGTGGGCCCGCCAGCACATGCCGATCATGACCTCGATCGACGAGGACTTCGGTTCGGAGCGGCCTCTCGAAGGCGAAACCATCGCCATGGCGATGCACGTCGAGGCGAAGACGGCCGTCCTGACGGAGGTCCTCGCCGAGGCCGGCGCGGACGTCGCGATCACCGGCTGTAACCCGTTGTCGACACACGACGACGTCTCCGCGGCGCTGGACCGACACGACGCGATCACCTCCTACGCCAAACACGGCGTCGACGACGAGGAGTACTACGCCGCCATCGAGGCCACGCTGGACCACGAGCCGACGGTCACCGTCGACGACGGCGGCGACTTGGTAATGGCGATCCACGAGGAGCACCCCGAGTTGATCGATTCGATCCTCGGCGGCTGTGAGGAGACGACGACGGGCGTCCACCGCCTGCGGGCGATGGACGACGACGGCGAGTTACACTACCCGATGTTCGCCGTCAACGACACGCCGATGAAGCGGCTCTTCGACAACGTCCACGGCACCGGCGAGGCCTCGCTGTCGAACATCGCGATGACGACGAACCTCTCGTTCGCCGGCAAGACGGTCGTCGTCGCCGGCTACGGCTACTGCGGGAAGGGCGTCGCAAAAAAGGCGAAGGGCCAGAACGCACACGTGGTCGTCACCGAGGTCGAACCTCGTCGCGCCCTGGAGGCACACATGGAGGGGTACGAGGTCCGCCCGATGGCCGAGGCCGCCGAGGAGGGCGACATCTTCGTGACGACGACGGGCAACCGCGACGTGATCGTCGAAGAGCACTTCGAGCGGATGACCGACGGCGCCGTCCTCGCGAACGCCGGCCACTTCAACGTCGAGATCGACCTCGATTCGCTCGACGATTTGGCCGTCGCCCGCAGCGAGGTCAGAGACGGCATCGAGGCGTTCGAGATGCCGGACGGCAGACGGCTCAACGTCCTCGCGGAGGGCCGCCTCGTCAACCTCGCCTCGCCGGTCGCGATGGGGCACCCCATCGAGGTGATGGACCAGAGCTTCGGGATCCAGGCCGTCTGCGTGCGCGAAATGGTCGAACACGCCGAGTCCTACGGTCCCGGCGTCCACGGGGTCCCGGACGAACTCGACCGGGAGGTCGCCGAGATCAAACTCGACGCCGAGGGGATCGGGATCGACGCACTAAGCGACGAGCAGGCGGAGTACATGAACAGCTGGCAGCACGGCACGTGATCTCCTCGTGATCGCCGCCCGCAGCCCCCGGACGATCCGTCCGTCGGCAGGCTCGGATCGCCCCGCTCGATGGCCGACGCCCCCGACGGCACCGTCGCGACGGCGGCGGCGCTGACGTCGTCGAGCCGACCTCGACCGGTCTCGGCGGCGACCGTTCGCCCTCACGGGTCGCGAACCGGTCGGCCACCGGCGGCCGACGGAGCCGATGCCGCACGTTATTTTCCCCCGCCTCGTAGCGGCCGGCATGAACGTACTCGATCGCGGGTCGGCGGGGTCGGCCACCGTGGCGGTCGTCGGCGGCATCCACGGCGACGAACCGGCCGGCGAGCGGATCGTCGACCGACTCGCCGACACGCTTTCGGCCCCCGAGGCGGCCGGGGGCGACGGAACCGTCCGGCTGATCGTGGCCAACGAACCGGCGCTGGCCGCCGGAACGCGCTACACCGATACCGATTTAAATCGGGCGTTCCCCGGCGACGCCGACAGCGACGACTACGAGCGCGCGCTCGCGGTCCGGCTCGCGGACGCCATCGCGGAGGCCGATGCGGTGCTCGCGATCCACACCTCCCACAGCGCGCCGCCGCCGTTTGCCATCTACAGCCACCTCACTGAATCGGTCCGGCGGACGGTGACCGGGATGCCCATCGACTACGTCCTCGATTCGAGCGGGCTCCGGGGGACGACGCTGGACTCGGCCGTCGAGAACACGGTGTCCGTCGAGGCCGGCCGCCAGGGCAGCCAGGAGGCCGTCGAGTTCGGCTACGAGGCCGCGCTCGCGTTTCTGCGGGCCCACGGCGCGCTCGCCGACGAACCGCCGTCGTTCACCGAGACGACCATCGTGGAGGGTGACGAGGAAGTGCCGAAGGGCGGCGGCGACCCGCACGTGTACTACGACAACTTCGAGGAGATTCCCGCGGGCAACGTGTTTGCCCGCGACGACGTCTACACCCACCGTGTCGAGGAGTCGGGCGTCGTGCCGGTGCTCGCGAGCGAAGACGGCTACGAGAGCATCTTCGGGATCTACGGCCGGATCGTGGGGACGCTCTCGCCGCCGGAGGACGTCGAAGGGTTATCGGACGGATAGTCGAAATCGGAATCGGAGTCAGAGTCGGCGTCGGAGTCGGAGTTTGTCCCGACAGTGCTTTGTTACAGCGGTAGCGAGGCGAAAGCCCACCCCTTCAGCAGTTTTGTCGGCGGAGCCCCCGCCCTCAAGGAGCGAGGCGGTGCCGAGCGAGTAGGGCGGGGAGGAAGCCGACACAAGAGTGACAAACACGTCCCCAAACCACTTGAAACAACTATTATCAGTACATTCAAATAGCCAGACAATAACACGAACATATGGTCGTGGATGCGTATCGAACTGCACCACTTCCCACGCAAGTGAGTGGCGACACAGTCCAAGCGCTCCACGACACCGCCGAACAATACTACTACTGTCAAAACCAAACCACGGACTACTGCTGGCCCGACCACCCCAAGAAACCAAGCGATCTCATCACCACAAAACGTGAGGTTCGAGACGAGATATACGCACGGTTGAAAAGTGAAACAGACCTCAACGCGAACCTCGTCCAAGCTGCCATCAAACAAACCGTCGAGAACATAGCCGGGTTGAAAACTGACTGGAAGAAAGGCCGTCGAATCAGCAAGCCAGAATACGACTCTTCCGAAGAGGGCTGGTCGGTGCTCTTCGACAAACGGTCTTCCACGTTCCGAAAGTGGAAAGCTACACTTTCACTAGTCGACGGCAACCGCCACGAGACACAGTTCATCCTCCCGGAGTCGCTAGATAACCCGTATGGAGGGTACGTCCTCTCTGACGTGTTCGAGTATCAGACACTGCGAATCGTGTACCGACCAGACAGCCCGTCTGACCACGAGTTCTACGCGCACGTCCAGACGAGGACAGAGGTCGAACCAGCACCATTACCACACCCGGAATCAATACCGAACACTACTGCTTTCGGAGAGCTTGTCGGCTCGGCATGGCAGGAGTCTATTCGTTCACGCGGCAACGGTTCTGACACGCAAAAGCACCAACGAGTGCTTGGCGTGGACCGAAACGTGACCGGATACTCTGTCGTGACGAGTGCAGGCGGGTTCCACGGAAGCGCCGACCACTTGAATCATCGACGCACCAACTGGGAGAACACTCGAGCCGGACTCCAACAAACCGGCACACGCTCCGCTCACCGCACGCTACAGTCCATGAAGGGTCGAGAATGGCGTTGGTTCGACCAACTTGCTCACTCCATCGCGAATGCCATTTGCGTTGATGTGATCCGCGTTCGTGCTACTCACGTTGTGTTCGAGCGGCTGCTCGACATTCGACAGCGGATCTCAAACAAGAAAGAGTACCAGCAATGGTTCTTCAAGCGCGTTGAAGACTACGTGGAGTACAAACTCGAACCGTACGATATGGTCGTTGACGACGTGAGCGGTGCATACACGAGTCAAGCGTGTAGTCGAATGGATTGTTCACACGTTGCTCGTTCGAATCGGTCTGGTAAAGAGTTTGAGTGTGGAGAGTGTGGGTACGCGTTGGATGCGGATTTGAACGCGGCGAAGAACGTTGCGTATCGCTATGTTCGAGAGGAGTTCTACGGTGATTCCGTTGCGGAGGGTGAGAATTGGTTCGATGTGGTCGAGCAAGCCGAAGAAGCGGATACTGGTGTCTCGGAGTCGCACAAGTCGTCTTCGGGACGGGCTGCCTCGGAAGCAACCGAGGATACGGATAGTCAACCAGCCCCGATGACTACGATAGTCTTGAAGTCTGGACTCTTAGAGCTTGATGGGCGTTTTGCCGGTGAAGAGTGGCCTCAACCAGCCACGGTGGATGTAACCGCCGAGTCACGGACAAGCCCCACCCTCAACGAAGCGACGTCAGTCGCTGAGTAGGGTGGGGTAGTTGACCCGCCAGCAGCCGCTGTGATATCTCGTGCAGACCTTCCAGGCGTTCTTCGAATCGCTGCCGTTCGAGTTCGTACCCGGCCCACTGTCCGAGAAGCTTGATGACCTCTCGTTCGCCGGCGGTGAATTCCCGGTCACGGTCGTGTGGGGCCGCAAAGCAGAACGTCCCGTAGAGATTCTCGCCGACCAGCACCTTTGTTCCGATATAACAGCCCAACTCGAACAGTTCGTACGCCGGGTCGTCGTCACCCAACTCCGCCCGTGCATCCTGCATACCGACTAGGTCGTCGCTTTCGATGGTCTTCCGACAGTACGACTGCTCTATCGGTGCCGATTCGTCCGGCTGGAGGAGTGTATGATCGCCAACAGCGTGGACAATCTCTTGTGTGTCTTCCTCTATTCTCGACAGGAACCCATACGGCAGGTCCAGGTACTCACATCCGATAGAGAGGATGCGTTCGGCTTTTTCTTCGAACGTGAGAGCGTTCTCAGCGCCAATCTGGTAGAGTGTAGCCAGCACCTCCTGTTTTCGTTCTGCCGCCCGTACCCTCCGCTCGTGCTCTGTCACGTCCCGAACTACGCCGACGATATCTTCAGTACCGTCGTCGCGGACGTGTGTCGAGACGCGAACGTCTACCACTCGCTTGGGTTCTTGGCCAATCTCGAACGTCAGGGTCTTGTCTTGGATCTCGCCGTCGGAAAGGTCGTGTATCGCCGTACCGAATCGATCAAACTCCTCCGGGTGAGCTAGTGCTGATTCGACGAGGGTATCGAACGTCTCACCGACCAGTTCGTTCCGCTCCCGTCCAATCAGCGAGCAAAGCGAGTCGTTGACGTAGGTGATGGTCCCGTCCAGATTGACGACGAAAACGCCGTCTCGAACGGCTTCGATGATGAATCGATAGGTGCTGGTACCCTCTTCGTAGTCCCCCAAAGCACCATTGTAGGGATCTGTATCCATAGTTACAAGTCGTGCTGAGAATAGATAGGACTTGTTCCACCACGGACCACAGCGCCGTGAAGAGAGAGTTGCCGCACAGTGCGGAGCCTGTCGCGCGGCAGTTATAAATGGCCGGGATGCGGCTCGGACCGACCGCGACAGTTTTTATTCGCTCACCACCAACGGGGATGTATGGAATGGCAAACCGACTGGGGCTTGCGGTTTCGCATGGGCTTTACCATGTTCTTGCTCTTCGCCCTCTATCTCGTCTTCGTCGGCGTACTGGCGGCGTACTTCGGAAACGTGTTGTTCGCCGTGGTCATGCTCGGGGCCTTCTCGATCGTCCAGTACTTCTTCAGCGACAAACTCGCGTTGCGCGCGATGGGGGCGGAGACGGTCAGCGAGTCGGAGTATCCGGAGCTACACGCCCGGATCGGTCGACTCGCCCAGCAGGCCGACCTACCGAAACCGACGGTCGCGGTCGCCGACGACCGGACGCCGAACGCCTTTGCGACCGGCCGATCGCCCTCGAACGCCGCGGTCTGTGTCACGACGGGGGTCCTTCGGACGCTCGATGACGACGAACTGGACGGCGTGTTGGCCCACGAACTCGCCCACGTCAAGAACCGCGACGTGGCCGTGATGACGATCGCGTCGTTCCTCTCGACGATCGCCTTCTTTATCGTCCGGTGGGGCTGGCTCTTCGGCGGCCGAAACCGCAACGGTGCCCCGCTCATCGTCGCCATCGTCGTCTCGCTTCTCGTATGGGTGATCTCGTTTCTGCTCATCCGCGCGCTCAGTCGCTACCGGGAGTACAGCGCCGACCGCGGCGCGGCGATGATCACTGGCAACCCCTCGGCGCTCGCGACGGCGCTGATGAAGATCTCCGGGCGG
Organism: Natronomonas salinimetallica; assembly: GCF_013839515.1. Taxonomy (GTDB): domain Archaea; phylum Halobacteriota; class Halobacteria; order Halobacteriales; family Haloarculaceae; genus Natronomonas. Next base: position 118,964 of record NZ_JACDNQ010000004.1, read on the forward strand.
ATGGAACAGGTCCCCGAGGAGGACCTCCGCGAGCAGGCCGACATGAACGCCTTCTTTATCATCCCGATCCAGAAGGGGTTCATCGGCAGAATCGCCTCGACGCACCCACCGACCGAGCAACGGATCGAGAAACTCCGCGAACTCGAACGCGAGATGGAACAGTAGGCGGCCCTCCCCGCCAGTCCACCCTTCGTCCGTCTCCACCGCCCTTCGTCCATCTCCCTCGCCCTTCGTCCATCTCCACCGCCCTTCGTCCATCTCCACCGCCCTTCGTCCATCTCCACCGCCCTTCGTCCATCTCCACCGCCCTTCGTCCATCTCCACCGCCCTTCGTCCCGGCGCTTGCCCTCGGATCCGTGCGCCGAACGTCTGACGGGTATTTAAGCGATCCAGTGCCGCAATACCGGTATGTACACGCGTCGTACGCTACTCGGCTCCGCCGCGGCCGCGGGCGCGACACTCCCCTTGGCTGGCTGTACGGGGGCGCTCGGCGGGGATGCCGAGGGAGACACCGAGGACGAAGACGGAACGGACGGGGACGACCCCGACGGAACCGAAGCCGAAGGAACCAACGAGGACACCGATACCCGAACAACGGAGGAGCCGGACGGGGCTCGACTCGGGGAGCTTTCGATCCAGAACACTCACGATGAGGACCACCGGATCCAGTTGGCCGTCGAGGCGGGCGAGGAGATGCTCCATCTCGGGACCTACGAACTCGACGCCGACGGGGGTAGCCGAACGATCGAGGGGGCGTGGGGGGAGACCCCCGGCGAGTACCGGATTCACGTCACGCTCGACGACGGCGACGTACGGACGACGAACGTGATCGACAGTATCGGGACGGGCACCGACTGCGCCCGCGTGCTCGTCCGGGTCGGGACCGGCGGCGACCTCGCGGTCTGGACCGGCGCGAACTGCGGGGCCAGCGCCGGGGACTCGGACCTCGCGGACGCCTAATCGAACGTCCGTTCGAGTTCGGCTTCGATCGCCTCGACGTACTCGGCGAGTACGGTCTCGAATCGGTCCTCCCCGACGACGACGCCCGTCTCCGAGAGCCGACCGTAGGGGTCTTCGGGGATCTCGAGATAGAACCCCTCGTCGTCGTCGTAGAACGGCTCCGACTCGTTGAGCACGCTCTGGTCGATCCCGTGGATCAACGACGAGTCGTACTCGTCGTTCAGGCGGTTGAACACGTTCTTGTACGCCTGCTGGAGCTGCGGAAAGAGGTCGACGTACTTCTGCTCGTCGAAGGTTTCGGCGTCCATGGACGGCGCTTGGGTATCGATCACCAAAAACGGGTCGGACCGGTGCGACGAGCGCAACGGTTTTTATACGCCCACCCGACCGGCCGGTATGTACCGAAGCGGCGCGTTCGTCGCAGACCACGTCGAACCGACGACCGACGCACAGCGCCAGCCCAACGGCGTCGACCTGACGCTTGAGGCGGTCTTCCGACAGTGCGAGCCAGGGCGGATCGGCCGCGACGACAAGGCCGTCGGCGGGCGAGAGGAACTCGACCCGATCGAACGCGGCTCGGAGGACTTCGCTCCGGAGGCGGACGGCGATGACGATACCGCCGGCGATAACGATGCCGGCGGCGATAACGATGCCGGCGGCGATGACGATTCCGGCGGCCGCGTCTACCGCCTCCCGCCGGGCGGCTACGTCGTCCGCTACGGCGAGACGGTTTCGATCCCCGCGGACCACGTCGGGTTTATCTATCCCCGGTCGTCGCTGCTGCGGAACTCCTGTATGCTCGATACGGCGGTGTGGGACGCCGGCTACGAGGGAAAAGGCGAGGGGTTACTCGAGGTGTATCACGACGTCGAGATCGAGGCCGGGGCCCGGATCGCACAGTTCGTCCTCGCGGAGGCGAACCACGAGGGGACCTACGACGGGACGTACCAGGGCGAGAACGTCCGGGAGGGTCCAGAACGCACGACCGGCGGGTGACGATCCGCTGCCGTTTACTTGTTCCGGGCCGTGCGTGAGGTATGAGCGTTCGCGTGGAGTTCGACGAGTGGGCGGCAGACGGCCGCGACCGTGGGATGGAACGGCGACACTGGCACACGGCGAAACACGCCCTGGGACGGATGCCCGTCGAGGCGGGCGAGACCGTCCTCGATTTGGGCTGTGGCAGCGGCTACGCCGGCCGGGCGCTCCGGGAGGCCAAGGACGCCGGCCGCGTCTACGGCCTCGACGGTGCCCCGGAGATGACGAGAAACGCCCGGAGCTACACCGACGACCCGGCGGTAGGCTACGTCGTCGGCGACTTCGACTCGCTGGCGTTTTCGGACGACAGCGTCGACCACGCGTTCTCGATGGAGGCGTTCTACTACGCGCCCGACCCCCACAACACGCTCAGAGAGCTCAAACGCGTCCTCCGTCCCGGCGGCACGTTCTACTGCGCGGTGAACTACTTCGAGGAGAACGTTCACACCCACGGCTGGCAGGAGAACATCTCGATCGAGATGACGCGGTGGGATTACGGGGAGTACCGCGAGGCGTTCCGCGAGGCCGGCTTCCACGTCGCCGAACAGGACACGATCCCCGACCGCGAGACGGAGATCCCGCCCGAAAGCGAGTTCCCGACCGACGAGTGGGAGCGCCGAGCGGACATGCTCGAGCGCTACCGCGAGTACGGGACGCTTTTGACCGTCGGGGTCGTCCCCTGAGCGCGGAACACGGCATACCGTCTCAACGCTCGCTTCGCCGCCAATCCTCGACGGTGAACCGATCGTGCGGGATCTCCCGCGTCAGCGTCCACGCATCGGCGTCGAAGGCCGGATACCGGCAATCACCCTCGTAGGTACCGTGGACGCGGCTCAACACCATCCGGTCGACGTGCGGCTGGAACAGCCGGTACACCTCGGCACCCCCCAGCACGTAGCCGTCCCCCGCTCCCAGCGACTCGGCGCACCCGATCGCCGCCTCGACACCGTCGACGACGTGTGCGGTCTCGACGTCGTACCCCTCCACCGTCCGGCTCAAGACGACCTGTTCGCTGCCGGGCAGGTCGGACCGCATCGACTCGAACGTTCGGCGGCCGAGGATCACCGCCGAGTCGGCGACCCGTTGGCGGTACTGTCGTTTGTCCGCCGGGATCGACGCCCAGGGGAGTTCGCCGGCACAGCCGATGACACCGTTTTCCGCGACCGCGGCGACCGAAACCAGCTCCATACGGACCCAAGGGCGGGAGCTACCATACGTGTTTCTTCGACGGCGTCGGCCCCGTCCGCGGGCGGCCTCGGCGCTCGGACGTCACCGCCCCGAGCGGTCACTCCTCGTAGCGCTCGCCGGCCGGGATCGCCACGTCGAGCCAGTTCTCCTGTGGTGGCAGCGGGCACTCGTAGGCACCGCTGTACGCACAGAAGGGATTGTACGCGAGGTTGAAATCCAGCGTGAACGTGACGTCGTCCTCCAGGTTGCCGTCGTAGTGCAGTTCGATGTAACGGCCGCCCGGATAGGTCTGTTGGCCCGTCGTCTTATCGCGGAAGGGGACGAAAAGCGACCCCTCACTCCGGTCGACGCGGCGGTAGCCGACGAGCGTCTGTTCTGTCCCCTCGCCGCGCTGGTCGGGTACCTCGAAGTGCAAACGTGCCGCACGCTCGTATAGCTGCTCGCCGTCGCTGCTCGTCTCCATCGTCACCGTCTCGTCGCTTCCGTCGAGTTCGACCGTCGCCTCGACGCGGTAGTCGGGGTTCGGTTCGAAGTACTCGAGGCCGTCGAAATCACGGCGCGCGTCTGGTCCGAGCGGCGAGGAGTGTGGCTCCTCGAACTTCTCGTCTTTCTGTGCCCGATACGATACGAGTTCCTCGCGCCAGGCTTCGACGTCGAACTCCATACCCCCGGTTTGCGGTCCCGATCAATAAGCCGTCCGGCGTGCCTTTCGGTAGCACGACGGTGGCCCCGGTCGATACGTCTTTACGTGAAGCCGAGTCAGTTCCGCCCGTGCCCCCGGATCCCGAGTGGCGGCCGATCTTCGGCCACGACGAACCCTACGACGACCAAGTCGACGGCATCGAGACCGCGATCGAGACCGCCACGGAGTCCGGATTCCTGGCGCTGGAAGGCGCGTGCGGGACCGGGAAGACGATGCTCGCACTCACCGCCGGAATCTCGCTGGTCAGAGACCCCGACTCGGTCTTCGAGCGCGTCTTCGTGTTGACGAGCGTCAAACAACAGCTCAAACAGTTCGAGGCCGACCTCCGGACGATCAACGCGGGCCTCCCCGACGGCTGGCGGCCCGTCTCGGCGATGACGCTCGTCGGGAAGGCCGACGTCTGCCCGTACAACCTCGCCGGGGCGGGCGAAATCGACGACGGAAACGTCTACGAGCGCTGTGAGGGGCTCCGGGAGCGGACCCGTGGGCTCGCCGACGGCGAGACGACGGCCGCCTCTCTGGCCGACGCCGCGAGGAGCCAACAGGTCGGGCTGGCCGACTCGGGGCGTGAGGCGACCTTTCTGGAGGCCGCCGGGGAGCCGACGCCGTATCCGAGATCGACCCCCGAATCCGGCGACGGCGGGACGGAGTACTGCCCGTTTTATGCGGGATATCTCGACGACGTGCCCGAGGACGGCGATCCGATCGAGGCCGTCCCGTTCGATCCGACCGACCGCGGTCTCATCGAGACCGACGACCTCGTCGGGCTGTCGGCGGGCCGCGGCAGCTGTCCACACTCGGTGATGGGCGCACTCCTCCCGAACGCCGAGGTGCTCGTCGGCAACTATTATCACGCCTTCGATCCGATGACCGTCGAGTCCTTTAGCGGCGGCCTCATCGACGAAACGACGTTCGTGATCTGCGATGAGGCCCACATGCTCGAACCGCGAGTCAGGGATCTCGTCGGCGACGGCGTCTCCGATCGGGCGCTCTCGGATGCGGCGTCCGAACTCTCCCGCGTCATCGAGCCGATCGCCGCGGTCGAGGAGGCCGGGGCGGGGACGCAGTACGGCGACGACGCGAAGGCACAGGCCGGAACGATCCGGGAGGAACTCGCCGACTCGGACGTGACGCTCGGCGAACTCCGCGACGTTCGGCGTTTTCTAAACGCCCTCGGCGACCGGTTGGACGACCGCGTGTGCGACCACCTCGACGACGACCGGCCCCGGTGGCGCGAGGAGCTTCCGGATCTCGAGGACCGCGAGATCCCGCTTCGGGACCCCGAACGGCCCGGAACGGACGAACTCACGCGGTGGGCCGAGCGTAACGGCTTCGACGCGCGGCTTTGGGGCCGCGCCGAGACGGTCTGTGCGGTCGCGGGTCGGGTGCTCGATACGCTCGAATCGGCGGACAAACGCCGCGCCGCCCCGTCGGTCGGTCGGACGCTCGGACGGTGGTACGAGGCGGATCACACGGAGTTCTTCCGGGAAATCGAACTGGAGCGGACCTGGGACGACACCCGCCCCGAGGGGACCTGGAAGCGGGCCTACACCGCCACCTATAGCCTTCACAACTGTCTGCCCGCGGGCGCGATCGGCGAGCGCCTCGACGAGTTCGGCGGCGGGGTGTTGATGAGCGCGACGCTCGAGCCACTCGACGTCTTCGCCGAGGTGACGGGGCTCGAACACCTCGAATCGGAGGCCGGCCGCCCCGTCGTCGAACGGACCTACGGTCTCGAGTTTCCCGAGGAGAACCGCGCGTCCTTCGCCCTCGCGGCCCCGAAGTTCACCTACGAGAATCGCGGCGGAACCGGAGAATCGACCCCGACGCGGCGCTCCCACGCCCGAGCGATCCGACAGGTCGCGGCCGCGCCCGGGAACGTCCTGGTCGGGATGCCCTCCTACCGGGAGGCCGAGTGGGCCGCCTCGACGCTCTCCGGGATCGAGAAACCCGTTCTGCTCGACGAGGCGACCGACGACGTGGCGACCGAGCGACTGAAACGGGAGTTCTTCGAGGGGGAACCGAAGGTACTGGTGACGAGCCTTCGCGGGACGCTCACCGAGGGCGTCGACTACCGCGGTGATCGCCTCTCGGCCGCCATCGTCTGTGGGGTCCCGATCATCAACACCGCGAGTCCCCGGATCCGGGCGGTCCGAACCGCCTACGAGCGGGCCTTCGGGGACGCCTCCGGGCAGTGCCCGGATGGCTCCTCGGGCGCGTCGGCGTCCGACGCCGGGTTCAAATACGCGCTCGCGGTACCCGCCGTCCGAAAGGCCAGGCAAGCGATCGGTCGTGTCATCCGCGGCCCCGAGGAGTGCGGCGTTCGGGTACTCTGTGACGAGCGCTACGCGAAGCCCTCCTGGAACAGCGTTCGCGAACTGCTCGGGGAGGCAGAACGTGAGGAGTTCCGCCCCGTCGGAACCGAGATGTTCGAGTACGCCCTCGATGGCTTCTGGAACCGGTAGGCCCGGACACGACGACCCGTCGCGGATCGACCGGCCGCTGGCGAGGCGACCGACCCGCAGGAACCGAGACGAACTCCGACCGCCCTCGCGGGTCACGTCCCGTCGTCCGGGCGTGCCCCTTCCCTTTTCCGGACGGGACACCGACTCGTGCCGGCGTATACGTCCGGTTGCAGGTCTCTATTTGGCGGATCGATATAAATAGGTGATGGCCGATGTCCCGCGTCGATATATCCCGACGGTACTGATGTCCCGCGTCGATATATCCCGACGGTACTCGAAACGGAACGCGACGACGGCCACGGGGCCGTGCCACCACGCGGATATTTATATATCACCCGCGAACAGCCGGCGTGATCTCCACCATCGGAATCCACCGATCGGTCGAAGCCGTCTTTCCGCCGGAGAAACTCGAGACGGCGCTCTCCGATATCGAACCGGAGGTACGGACCGTCTCGACGGCGGAACTGGACGCCTGTGAGGCACTCGTCACGTTCGGCTACGACGAGCGGTTTCTCGAGTCGGGAATCGAGTGGATCCACTCGATCCAGGCCGGCGTCGACCGGTTTCCGTTCGACGACATCGAAGCCGAGGACGTCGCGTTGACGAACAGCACCGGCATTCACGGCGATACCGTCGGCGAGACGGCGCTCGGCTATATGCTCTCGTTCGCCAGGGGGCTCTACGTCTACCGGGACCGACAGCGGGAGGTCGAGTGGTCGAGACAGCCGTACGACGTCCCGTTCAGCCTCGGCGACTCCTCGGCCTGTGTGGTCGGATTGGGGACGCTCGGTCGGGGGATCGCCACCCGGGCGAACGCCCTCGGGATGGACGTCGTCGGGGTGAAACGGACGCCGACGCCGGTCGATGGCGTCGAGACCGTCTATCCGTCGGTGGAACTCGACACCGCGATCGCCGACGCCAAATTCGTCGTCCTCGCCGTCCCGCTGACCGACCGGACGGAGGGGCTGATCGGCGAGGCCGAGCTCTCGGCGATGCGCTCCGACGCCATCGTGATAAACGTCGCCCGCGGTCCCGTCGTCGAGGAGGCGGCGCTCGTCGAGGCGCTGGACGCGGACGCGATCGGCGGCGCGGCGCTGGACGTCTTCGAGACGGAGCCGCTGCCGCTGGAGTCGCCGCTTTGGCGGATGGAAAACGTACTCCTGACGCCGCACATCGCCGCCGCGACCGAGGCGTACTACCGGCGGATCGCCCCGCTCGTCCGGGAGAACGCCCGCCGGTACGCCGAGGGCGAGACGCTCACGAACCGCGTCATATAGAGGTCGGCCCCGCCGCCGCGACCGTCACAGCGGCATCGGGCCGCTGTTGCCGTCCCCGCCGGCCCCCGAACGGGCCCGCGAGAGCAACTCCGAGACCGGCGGCCGGTACTCGTAGCCGGGGACGATCCCCTCCATGTACGTCCCCTCGACGTACTCGGTCATCGCCTTCGCCATCCCCGGGACGTGGTCCGCGTTGCCCCACTCGAACTCGAAGACGGCGACGGCATCGCCGGCTTCCTCGAGGAGTCGGTACTCGGCGAAATCGACGTCCTGTCGGACGGCCATCCCGGTGTCCTCGAGGCGCAACTCGTAGGTGTCGAACCAGCCGTCCTCGACGGCCGGACCCACGTCCCCTTCGATCGCATCCGAGAGCATCGGTGCCCGGACCTCGACGGTGTACGAGTGTGCCCACTCGTCGGTCTCTTCGGCCGTCACGCGTCCGTCGAATCTCGTCGTCGTTACCTCGAACCACCGTCCGTCGCGCTCGAAGGCATCGTGGCCCTCGAAGGCCCGAACGGCGCGGTCGGGGAGTTCATCGGTCATCACGCCCCCCTACGGGCGGTTGGATAAAAAGGGCGTCGTGCGGACCCCGTCGAAGACCCCGTTCGGTCCGCGCGGTCGGACCCGTCGTTCCGGGCCACAGGGGGCCGAAGCGCCCCTCGCATACGCCACGGACGTCGCGAACGCGACGGACGGGACGATCACTGATACATGCCCGCCGCCCGCGGCGGCTGCTCCTGTTGATTTTGGTACTGTTGGAGCTGTTTTGCGACCTGCTGTTTTTGGGCTTGAATCTCCTCGGCCTGTTCGAGGAGCTCCTGGGTGTCGATGTCGAACTCGACGAGCGGCTCCAGTGCGTTTTCGATTACCGCGCGTGCGGCCCCGGGATCGGGAATGTAGGGATTCGAGCGGACGATGAGTACCGCCGCCGGGACGCCGCCCTGATAACAGTCGGCCAACAGCGCACCGGTGACGCCGCCGATGACGCCCGATCCGTCGGCCAGAGTGATGCCCGCGTCGGTGAGTTCGGCCTCCAGACGGTCGGTCGTGGCCACGCCGACGATCTCGCCGATCTGGTCTTCGGACTCCGCGGGCGCGCCGGCGAGGAAGATCGCCTGTTCGAACTCCTCGGCGACGTCGTCCAGGACGCATTGGCTCAACGATTTGACCGATCCCGGCGGGATCGGGACGTCGCTCTGTAGCGTCATCACGGCCGGGTCAATACCGGCGTAGACACGGACCGCGTTCCTGACCCGACCGTCCTCGAACGCCGCGACCGGCGGAAAATCGTCGGAGACGATCGTTCCGTGCTGGTCCAACCCCAGCTGTGCCGTGATCTGATCGACCGCGATCGATGCGACCAACCCGAGCCCTGGAAGCCCCTCGATGAGTGTCGGCGATTCGGCCTGTAGCTCGGTCGTCTTTTCGAAACGCGTAGATGTGTTCTCTTGAGACACGCAACGACACCTACGCGACCGCTCGTACGTCCGGGGGTTAATACTGACGGACAAAAGAATGTACACACGACGCACGAGGATCACGCCGTTCGACGGAGCGAACGGCGGATCACTCGTGAGTCGGTTTCATTTGAATTCGTCCACCAGTATAAGTACCACTCTGGGTTCCAGATCGTGAGAACCACGCGCGCGGCGTCGACGCCCTCCCGTCCGAACCGACGGGCTCCGGCGAACCTCACGCGACGATCTGCGTTCCCGCATCCGCCGCCAGCGCGTCCAGAAGCCGCTCGGGCGAGGTGATCACGGCCCGCTCGCCGCCCGATTCGACGAACCGGATGCAGGCTTCGACCTTCGGGCGCATGCTTCCCGCACCGAACTCGCCGGCATCGAGACGTGTCCGCATGTCCTCGGCGGTCACACGCCGAAGCGGTCTCCGGTCCGGGGTACCGTAGTCCGCGTAGGCGTATTCGACGTCAGTCAGGATGACGAGCGTGTCGGTCCCGAGCGTCGATGCGAGCAGACTCGAGGAGCGGTCCTTGTCGACGACGGCTTCGACGCCGCGGAGTCCATCCTCGCGTACGACGGGGACACCGCCGCCGCCACCGCAGATCACAAGCCCGCCCCGCTCGACGAGGCGAGCGATCTCGTCCTCTTCGACGAGTTCGATGGGGGCGGGCGAGGCCACGACGCGACGGTACGGGCGGGGGGCATCCGACACCCGCCGCGTCTCGAAGGGCTGCTCTGCAGCCCGCGATTCGGTATAGCAGGGGCCGATCGGTTTCGTCGGTTCCTCGAACGCCGGATCGTCGGCGTCGACCACGACCTGCGTGAGGAGCGTGACGAAATCCGTCGGGGTCGAGACCTCGTTGTCGAGCGCCTGTTGCAGCAGATACCCGATCTGGGCCTGGGTCTCGGCGACGAGCACGTCGAGCGGAAGTCGGGGGCTCTCCGTCGTGTTCTCCTGTTGGAGGAGCAGGTTTCCGACCTGCGGGCCGTTTCCATGCGTGAGAACGACGTCGTATCCGGCGTCGATAGCGCCCGAGATCCGCCGCGCCGTCCGCTCGATCACGTCGAGTTGTTCCTCGATCGTCCCCGAACCGTGCTCGCCCAACAACGTGTTGCCGCCCACGGCTACGACGACCGGATCGGTCCCCATGTGGGTGATCTCTGACCGGTGGTAATTCATTCTTCCGGCGGCAGGTCCCTCCCATGAGCCGGGCAAAGATCGTACTCATGGGCGCGGCGGGTCGGGACTTCCACGACTTCAACACCGTCTTCAGGGGCGACGCGGACAGCGACGTCGTCGCGTTCACCCACACCGCCTCACAGAACATCGGCGAACTCGAAGAGCCCCCGGACCGACGCTATCCGCCCGAGTTGGCGGGTACCCACTACCCCGACGGTATCCCGATCCGTCCGGAGCGCGACCTCGAGACCGTCATCGACGAGGAGGACGTCGATACCGTCGTGTTCTCGTATTCGGACGTCTCCCACGAACAGGTAATGCACCAGGCGTCACGCGCGCTCGCGGCCGGGACCGACTTCCGGATCATCGGCCCGGACCGAATGATGCTCGAGGCGGCCGTTCCCGTCGTCGCCGTTGACGCGGTCCGGACCGGCTGCGGAAAGTCCCAGACGGCCCGCAAACTCGCGGACGTGCTTCGGGAGCGCGGCGCGGACGTCGTCGTCGTCAGAGAACCGATGCCGTACGGCGACCTCCTCTCACAGCGGGTGCAGCGCTTCGAGACGATGGCCGACCTCGACGAGAGCGGCGTCACGATCGAGGAACGCGAGGAGTTCGAGGGCCACATCGAACGCGGGCACGTCGTCTACGCCGGCGTGGATTACGAGGCGATCCTCGAACGCGCCGAGGCGGAGGCCGACGTCATCGTCTGGGACGGCGGCAACAACGAACTTCCCTTTTATACGCCCGACGTCCACGTCGTCGTGGCCGATCCCCACCGATCCGGCGCGGAGGTCCGGTTTCACCCCGGAGAGACCAACCTCCGACTCGCCGACTACGTGGTGATCAACAAAGAAAACACCGCCGATGCGGACGGGATCGAAACGGTCGAGGACAACGTCCGTCGGGGGAATCCCGACGCGGAGATCATCCACGCGGACTCGACGATCACCGCGGATCGGGACTCGATCGCGGGCAAGCGCGCCCTCGTCGTCGAGGACGGGCCGACGCTCACACACGGTGACGCGCCCTGCGGTGCCGGGTTGCTCGCGGCGAAAACATACGGTGCCGCCGAGATCCTCGACCCGGGACCGGCGGCCGTCGGAACGCTCGGGGACGTTTTCGAGACGTACGACCACATCGACGACGTCCTCCCGGCGATGGGATACAGCGACGACCAGATCCGGGACCTAGAGGAGACGATCCGTGCCGTAGACCCAGAGGTCGTCGTCTCGGGGACGCCCCACGACCTCGGCCGGGTGGTCGACGTCGACGTTCCGGTCGTGCGGGTTCGCTACGAACTCGAAGAGAAGAACCTCACCCTCGATACCGTAGTGGAACGCCACCGGGGAGCGTTAGGAATATAAGATGGTGTGCTGACACGGCGATACCGAACGGGGGACGTCCTCCGGCTCTTTGCCCCATACATATACACTTTGCGAAAGGTTTATAAGTTAATAAGACTTACATAGGGTGAAGTATGCCCGAAAGGGGGATGCCGCGTCCCTCCGCTCTCCACCGGCCGACCGTCGGTATATAAAAACACCCTTCACCGTGACTCAACAACCCACCATCTCGACGCACGCACGAACCGATGACGAAACCACCTCGACAACCGATGACGAAACCACCTCGGCCGACGAACGCGAACGCGGGGACGAAGCCGAGCGCGAACGGACGTCGCTGACCTGCCCCGAGTGTGACGGTAGGCTCAAAAACAGCGGCTCGGAGACCGTCTGTGCCGAGTGTGGGCTCGTCGTCGAGGAGGACGAGATCGACCGCGGTCCCGAATGGCGGGCGTTCGACGCCAACGAACGTGACGAAAAGAGCCGTGTCGGTGCGCCGACGACGAAGATGATGCACGACGACGGGCTCTCGACCAACATCGGCTGGCAGAACAAAGACGCCTACGGGAACTCGCTGTCGGGCAGCCAACGGAAGAAGATGCAGCGACTGCGGACGTGGAACGAACGGTTCCGCACCCGAAACAGCAAAGAGCGCAATCTCAAGCAGGCCCTCGGCGAGATCGAACGGATGGCCTCGGCGCTCGGGCTTCCCCAAAGCGTTCGGGAGACGGCGTCGATGATTTACCGGCAGGCGCTGAAAAACGACATGCTCCCGGGCCGATCGATCGAGGGCATCGCGACGGCGTCGCTGCACGCCGCCGCACGGATGGAGGGAATCCCCCGATCCATCGACGAGATCGCGGCCGTCAGCCGCGTCGATGCCGAGGAGTTCAAACGCGCCTACCGCTATATCAACCGCGAACTCCGACTGGAGATCCAACCGCCGGACCCAAACGAATATCTGCCGCGGTTCGCAAGCGATCTCGACATCGACGAGGAGACCGAGCGACGCGCCCGTGAACTGCTCGAAACCGGAAAACAGGCCAATCTCCACTCGGGAAAATCGCCCGTCGGCCTCGCCGCCGCCGCGATCTACGCGGCCGCACGGTTCACCCCCGAGACGCTCACCCAAAGCGAGGTCTCGGCGGTAACCGACATCTCGGAGGTCACCATCCGGAACCGGTATCAGGAACTGCTCGAGGCCGAGGGAACGCGGCCCACCGGTAACGGCGAATCACCGCTGGCCGCCTGATACCGCCGTGGCCGCCCGATACCACCGACGAGACTGACCGCGCACCGCCAGCGAGACTGACCGCACGCGGTTCCACCCCCGTGGTTTGAGACCGAGGATGTCACGTATTATCCCCGCCATCGACCGAAGACGTAAGCGATCAAAAAGCCGACAGCGAGCGCGATCGCCGGGATCTCGTAGGGGCGTTCGTGAAACGTCAACACCGACGCGGCCACGATCGACGCCCCGGCGAGCACCGCGATACCGGCGTTTCGGTCGGCCCGATGGTGTGTCCCGACGGGATCGGTCCGGACGACCAATTCGCCGCGTTCGAGCCGCTGTAACGTTCGCTCGAACCGGGCTGGAACGCGTGCCAGCGCCGGGATCGATCCCCGGACGTCCCTCCACGTCTCTTCGATGACTGCTTCGAGTTCGGTCTCGATGAGCCCCTCCTCGATGAGAAACGACCGGACGGCAGCGAGGAAGTCGAACTCCGGGTCGAGCTGTCGACAGACACCTTCACCAATGGTACCGACCCGCAGGAGCAACATCACGTCGGGGGGGATGCGAAACGGGAAGTCCCGGAGCATCGTGGTCAGCTCGGTGAGTATTATTCGCCAGGTAACGTCCGAACGGCCCTCGAGGTTTTTGACGACGAGTTCGAGGACGCGACCGACCTCGGCCCGGTTGACGCTCGGTTCGAGCACATCGAGCGCGATCAGCGCGTCGACGAGCGCGTCGACGTCGCGCCGGACGAGTGCCCGATACAGCCCGATAATGTCCTCTCGAACCGTCGTCGGGAGCCGTTCGCTCATCCCGAAATCGAATAGCAACAGCCGTCCCGCGTCCGTCACCGCGAGGTTACCGGGATGGGGATCGGCGTGGAAGACGCCGTCGACGAGACCCATCTCGAGGTAGACGTCCGTGATGCGGGTCGCCATCTCGTGCGGTCCGACGTCGACGTCGTCGAAGGCGTCCGCCGCGGTTATGTTCCGTCCCGTCCGGTACTCCATCGCCAGCACGCGTTCCGAGGAGAGTTCCTCGTGCGTCTCGGGGATAACGACCCGGTCATCGTCGGCGAAGTTCCCACCGACCTCGGCCATGATCTCCCGTTCCCGCTCGAAGTCGAGTTCGTCCAGAATGACGTCCTCGAAGTCGTCGGCCGCGTTCCGGACCGAGTACTGCTGGCGCTCGCTCGCGGCGACGCTGACCAGGGGGACCAGCCCACGGATGACCCGGAGGTCACGTTCGACGTGGGATTTTATGCCCGGACGCCGCACCTTTAGGGCGATCCGCTCCCCCCCGTGGACGACCGTGTACACGAACGCGAGGGAGCCGCCGGCGATCGGTTCGAGCGTCGAGAAATCGAGATCGTCGCCGAGTTCCGCCCGCAGGACCGTCTTCGGATCGCCGCCCACGTCCTCGGGGACCTCGTCTTGGAGCGTCGCGAACACCTCGGCATAGACCGGCGGCACGACGTCCGGACGCGTCGAAAGCACCTGTCCCATTTTGATGAACGCCGGGCCGAGTTCCAGCATCGTCTCGCGTATCCGCTCGGCTCGACGCCGGTGTGTCCCGTCGTCGACCCCCCTGGCCGGGCCGAAAAGCAGGTACCGCCGTCTATCCCGAAGGAACGCCACGGCGAAGGGGAGAAACCGGAGGACGACCCGGACGTATCGGCGACAGAACCCGCTCATTCACGGCTGCCGCCGAAACAGGTCGATCATCCGCTGTCGGTCCATACCGGACGTTCGGGGAACGCGTATATATAACCGCGTGACGCCGCGTCGGCCTCGGATCTCCCATCCGGTGGCGGTCGCCTCCGGCCGGCCTGTTCTCCGGTGGCGGTCGCCTCCGGCCGGCCTATTCGCCCCAGTTGCGCCGTTCCGTGGGACGTTCCCCGAGCGCCACCACGTCGAGGGGTTCGTCTCGGGTCTCGATGGCTTCGACGGTCGCTCGCGCGCTCGGCACTGTCGAGAAGTAGGTGATCCCCTCCTCGACGGCGATTTCGAGGATGTCGCGGTCCCGCGAGAAGACGACGTCGATCTCGCCGCCACGCAGCGCGCCGGCGAGGTCGTCGACGTCGTCCGGCGTGTAGACCTCGAAGTGGCGTTCGGCACCCTCGCGGACGTCGGTGATGTCCTCGTTCTTTTGGGACATACCCCGGAGGGTCTCGAGGTCGACGATCGCCGTCCCCTCCGTCGGGATCCCCTTGTTGGTCGCCGATTGGGCCTTCAGATACGCCTTTCCGAACGAGCGGGCCGTTCCCATCACCTCGCCGGTCGATTTCATCTCCGGGCCGAGCCGCGGATCCGATCCCGGAAGCCGATCGAACGGGAGGACGACCTCCTTTACCGAGACGTGTTCGGGGATCTGTTCGTGAGTCCGGAGTTCGGCGAGCGACTGGCCCGCCATGACCTTCGCCGCCAGTTTCGCGATCGGGACGCCGGTCGCCTTCGAGACGAACGGGACGGTTCGCGAGGAGCGGGGATTGGCCTCCAGGACGTACACCTCGCCGTCACGGACGGCCAACTGGACGTTCAAAAGCCCCTCCGTCTCGAGCGCGCGGGCGATATCGAGCGTGACCTCCCGGACCCGTTCGAGGACCTCCTGGGACAACGAGCGCGGTGGGATCATACACGCCGAGTCGCCGGAGTGGACACCGGCGGCTTCGACGTGCTCCATGATCCCGCCGATGAGGACGTCCTCGCCGGAGCGGGACCCACTCCCGTTTGCAGGCGCGTGTGACGCGCCGACGTCGGCGACGGCGTCCACGTCGAGTTCGACCGCGTCGGCGAGGAAGTCGTCGACGAGAATCGGCTTGTCGGGGGCGACCCGAACCGCCTCCTCGATGTACTGGGCGAGTTCCTCGTCGGAGTAGACGACGTCCATCGCCCGTCCGCCGAGGACGTAAGAGGGGCGAACCAAAACCGGGTAGCCGATCTCGTGGGCGAGATCGAGCGCCTCCGACTCGCTCGTTGCGGTTCCGCCCTCGGGCTGGCTGATCCCTAACTCGTCCATGAGGACGTTGAAGCGGTCGCGGTCCTCGGCGAGGTCCATCGCCCCGACGGAGGTCCCGAGGATCTCACAGTCGAGTCCGCGGCGTTCGAGTTCGTCCTTGAGTGGCTCGCCGACGTTGACGGACGTCTGGCCACCGAACTGGACCATCACGCCGTCCGCACCGGTCTCCTCGACGACGTCGGCGACCTCCTCGGCCGTGATCGGCTCGAAAAAGAGCCCATCGGAGGTGTCGTAGTCCGTCGAAACCGTCTCGGGGTTGTTGTTGACGACGTGGGCGTCGATGCCGACCTCACGCAGCGCGCGGACGGCGTGGACCGCACAGTAGTCGAACTCGACACCCTGGCCGATCCGGATCGGGCCGCCGCCGACCACGACGACGGACTCCATCTCGCGGTCGACTTGAACCTCGCTGCCCCCGCGCCCCGTCGGTGGCTCGCGCGCGGAGTAATAATACGGGGTCGACGCGCGGAACTCGCCGGCACAGGTATCGACCTGCTTGTACGTCCGCCGGGAGGTGTCGGCTTCGACGTCGTCGACGGTCGTCCCCGACCCGTCGGGTTCGACCGGCTGGCCGGCCTCGGTATCCCCCTCCGCGACGTCCGAGGGGATCCAGGAGGCGTGGGTATCGTTGAACGCCCCGCCGGCCATCGCCGTGATCTCTTGGTTGGTAAAGCCGGCGTCGGCCGCGGGCTGGAACTCGCCGTTCCGCGCGGCCTCGGCGGCCTCGACGATCCGACCGAAGCGTTCGAGATACCACTCGTAGATCCCGGTTAGCTCCTGGATCTCATCGAGGGTGTACCCGCGGTCGAACGCCTCGAAGATCGCGTAGGGGCGATCCGGCGTCGGCCGTTCGAGGTACGCGGTTTGGAGTTCGTCGTCGCCCACGTCGACCCAGTCGACGGCGGGGTCGTACTCGGAGGACCGAAGCGCCTTCAGGAGCGACTCCTCGAACGTCCGGCCGATCGACATCGCCTCGCCCGTCGATTTCATCGCCGGCCCGAGTTCGAACTCCACGTCGGAGAATTTGTCCTTCGGCCACCGGGGTACCTTCGTGACGACGTAGTCGATCGCCGGTTCGAACGCGGCGGTCGTCTCGCCGGTGATCTCGTTGTCGATCTCGTGGAGCCGCTTGCCCAACGCGACCTTCGCCGTGACGCGGGCGATCGGGTAGCCCGTGGCCTTCGAGGCCAAAGCCGAGGAGCGCGAGACACGGGGGTTGACCTCGACGACGCGGTACTCCCCGGAGGGCGTGCCGTCGTCGCGCCAGGCGTGTTGGATGTTACAGCCGCCCTCGATACCCAACTCGCGGATGACCTTCAGCGCCGAATCGCGCATCTCCTGGTGGGCCTCGTCGGGGATGACCTGCGAGGGGGTGACGACCGTCGACTCACCGGTGTGGATCCCCATCGGGTCGATGTTCTCCATGTTACAGATGATGATACAGGAGTCGTCGGCGTCGCGCATCACCTCGTATTCGAGTTCGACCCAGCCCGCGATCGATTCGGTGATCTGGACCTCGTGGTTCCGCGAGAGCTGAAAGCCCTTGCGCGCGATCTCTTCGAGCTCCTCCATGTCGTCGACGACCCCGGACCCGGACCCGCCGAGCGTGTAGGCGGTGCGGGCGATGACGGGCAGGCCGCCGACCGACTCGACGGCGTCCTCGAGTTCGTCCATCTCCGAGATGGTCTCGGAGCGACAGACCGGCTCGCCGATCTTCTTCATGCGCTCACGGAAGAGATCCCTGTCCTCGGTCGCGTAGATGGTGTCCAGCGGCGTTCCCATGATATCGACGTCGTACTCCTCGAGGACGCCCTGTTCGGCGAGTCCGGCGGTGACGTTGAGCCCGGTCTGCCCGCCGAGGCCGGCGATGACGCCGTCGGGTTCTTCTTTCCGGACGACCTCGGCGATGGCCTCGGTCGTGATGGGTTCGACGTAGACTTTGTCGGCCATCTCCGGATCGGTCATGATCGTCGCCGGATTCGAGTTGACGAGGACGACCCGAGCGCCCTCCTCCCTGAGCGCCCGGCACGCCTGTGCGCCCGAGTAGTCGAACTCCGCCGCCTGTCCGATCTGTATCGGCCCGCTGCCGATGAGCAAAATAGTACGGTCCTCGTCTGGCATTACCCGATCGGAGTCCGTACATCGTAATAAGCCCGGCGAAAGAGTACGGAATTCGTAATTCCAGTTCGAATTTCGAACCACCGGCGGCTACCGTTCGCGGGAATCCGGCGGTGTCACCGACGTCCGTCGATCGTTCGGCCCCGTCACCGTCGGGCCGTCCCGCGCTCAATCGATCAGCTCGATCGTATCGTCGCCGTTGGGAACCGCACACAGGAACGCCCCCGTCCCATCGCCGTCGTTTCGATACCAATGGACCGTTCCGGCGGGGATCAAAAGCGAATCGCCCGCCCTGACGGTGTGCTCCTCGTCGTCGATTCCGACGACGTATTCGCCCTCGAGGACGTACTGTTCGTGTTCGACCTCGTTGGTGTGTTTCGGCACCGACGCCCCGGATTCCAACTCGAAGCGACGGATCGCGAGGTTCGGCGCTCCGTCGTCGGGGCCGACGAGGACGCGCTTCGAGAGCCCGTCACCGGCCTCGACGGTGTGCTGTTCGATCGAGTCCGCGCGCTTGAGGAGCGGCTGTGGGGTCCCGGACATACGCCCGACTACGGGGGTCGCCGACTTGGAACTGTCCATCCATCGGGGGCCGATCCCGGCCCCGCCCGTCACTCCGAGAGGACGACCCGCTCGCGGAGCCACGCGTCCGCCTCGGCGAGCGTCTCGTCGTCGGTGGCGCTGATCTTGAGGCGGTTGTGTCCCGCCTCCCGATCGGGATAACAGCCCACCCGGACGCCGAAGCGCTCTCTGACCCCGTCGAGGCGCTCGATGAGATTCGCCTCCGGCTCCTCGGTGTAGAGGTACCGCGAATCGACGTCGCCGTCGAACTCGTCGGCCACCCCCTCGAACATCCCCCTCATCTCCGAGGGGATCCCCGGCAGCACGTAGGTGTTCTCGACGACACATCCCGGCGACAGCCCGACCTGATTTATCAGTGGCCGCGATCCGGCCGGGATCGCCGCCTCCCCGGAGACGTCGACGTCCAGTTCGGGGTACTCGTCGGCGATCGCCTCGAGGTGGCGCTCGACGGCCGCGCGGGCGAGGTCGTTCTCGACGAGGTCGCGATCGAACGCCGCCGCCACGCCCTCCATCGTCACGTCGTCGGGCGTCCCCCCGAGGCCGCCGGTCACGACGAGGGCGTCGAAGCGCTCGCTGTAGCGTCGGGTCGCCTCGGCGATCACGTCCGTCTCGTCGGGGACGGTCAACACCCGCTCCGTGGTCACGCCGCGGTCGGCGAGTTCCGCGGCGAGCCACCTCGCGTTCGTGTTCGTCGTGTCCCCGGCAAGGAGTTCGTCGCCGACCGTCAACAGGGCCGCGTTCATATCGGTGGTTCGGTCGCGGTGCTCAAAAAGTCGCCGCACGTGCCGCAGTACGGCCTCTCGTTGTCCGATGGCTCGGCGTCGACCCCGGTGGACGCGTTCGCGTGGCGAATACGGCGGTCGCTCGCAAATCCGTCGGTCGCTCACAAATCCGTCGGTCGCTCACAAATCCGTCGGTCGCTCGCAAATTCAGCAGTCGCTCGCGGTGTACCGTTCGTGTAAATAATCTGTCAGTCCGGGTGCGGGAATTGAACCCACGTCCCAGCCACCACAAGGCTGGAGGATACCACTACCCCAACCCGGACACGCATGAACAACTACGCGGGCTCCGAGTAATATACGTTTCGGACTTCAGAGATGTATGGAATGCGAGACCACACGGTTCCTGCGAACGCATCTCACCCGCTGTCCGTGGGTTTTTCACTCCCGACCGACTACCGGTAGCCGTGGCGATCACGGACAAGATCTACGTCAAAAACCACCGCCAGCTCGCCTCGCAGTTGGACACGAGCTTCCCGAAGAGCGCCTTCTCCGGCGCGACGCTCGATATCCTCTTTTCGGGCGACGGGATCGCAAAGCTCGACGAGGCCTCCCGCGACCGGGTGTTGGATTTCGCGGAGGACTTCCTCGATTGTGGCTGTCAGGGACACCCACACTGCGGCTGCCCCGAGCGGAAGTTCGTCTCGTATCTGCTCGAACTCCGAGCGCAGGGGCTCGGCCCCGACGCCATCGTCGACGTGATGGGCGACGACTACCTGCTGTACGCCTATCCGGGCGATGTGCTCTCGTTTCTGGACGACGCGGTCCGGACGCTGGAGGCGGCCGAGCGACTCGCCGACGTCGACGGCCGTCCGGAGGCCGAAGGTCGGATCGGGCGGCGAAAGCGACAGCTCTCGCGGTGAAAACACGGTCCCGGGACCGGTGCCGCCGACGGCGTCGTGCTGTTGGCTGTCCCCAGTGCACGCGAGTCACGACCTCGGGATGTGAAAAGCGAGTCACGACGGACGGACGGTAGTATCAGCCCAGCCGGAACGGCTCCTCTTCGTTCCCCTCGCTGTCGAGGTCCTCGAGTTGGATGACCTCGTCGGCCTCCTGGGCTTCGACCTGCTGGCTGAGTTTCGTGACGTACTGTTTGTACTCGTCGAGCTGTTCGCGGAGGTGTTCGGCCTCCAGCTCGAGGCGTTCGTGCTCGCGGACGAAGCTCTTTGGAACCTCGACCTTCGGCGGGAAGCTCTCGGCCGCGGAGGTGGTCTCGGAGGCGCTACCGCCTTTGAGTTCGTGTTCCGGGACGACCCGGACCTGCCCGTCGTGAGCAACGAGGGTGTCCACGTAGTCGCGGAACACGGCCGAAAGCGAGATGTCACGCTCCTCGGCGATCTCCCGGAGGGTCTCGAACGCCTCCTCGTTCACCCGAAAGGAGATCGTCTTGTTCTTGTTGCCCATAGTTGTCACTATTCGTGCGCCGTCGTATTTAAACGTTCGTCAGACGCGCGTCCGTCAGCCGCCGCGCCGCGGGCGTCTCATGGGTCGCCGGCCCCCGCCGGGAGTCCAAGGAAAAGGCCTATGCGGCGAAACGACGACCGTTCGATAATGAGCGTCGATCTCGCCTTCGAGGAAAACGAACTGCTGCCGGCGGTCGCCCAGGACGCCGACTCCGGCGAGGTGTTGATGCTGGCCTACGTCACGCGGGAGGCCCTAGAGCGGAGCCGCGAGACCGGGGAGGCCCACTACTACTCCCGGAGTCGCGAGGAACTGTGGCACAAAGGATCCACCAGCGGTCACGTCCAGCGCATCGAGGGGATCCGCGTCGACTGCGACGGCGACGCGATCCTCTATCTCGTCGACCAGGAGGGCGGGGCCTGCCACACCGGCTACGAGAGCTGCTTCCATCGGACGATCGACGGCGAGATCGTCGGCGAGGAGGTCTTCGATCCCGACGCGGTGTACGAGTAACCGAACGATGGCTGAACCCAACGACCCGACGGCCGCCGACGAACTCCGTGCCGCCAGAACGCGCGTCGAGGACCTCCGATCGCGGCTGGCGGGGACGGCGCTGGACCGGTCGGCCCTGGAGACGGTCGCCAACGCCTACCGATCGGTCGAGACGGTCCTCGATCGCTGGGAGGAGCGCGCGACCGACTGGGACGACTTCGAGGGGTACGTCAAGTTCAGGGACGATCTGGCGGAGACCCTCGAATCGGTCCCCGACGACGTCCCCGAGCGGGAGGCGTTCCTCGACGCCGACGACCACGTGACGACGGGCGGCGTCTCGAAGTCCCTCCGGACGGACGATTTCGACGCCGCCCGCGAGGCGCTCGCTCCGGCGCGGGAGTACGCGGACCTCCGCGCCGACCTCGAGTCCGCGATCGAAGCCCGCGAGGAGGCGAGACAACGGGCCGAGCGTCGAAAAGCGGACCTCCGGGCCCGGATCGAGACGCTCGACGAGCTCCTCGAACTCGGCGAGGCGGACCTCGACGCGCCGATAGAACGGCTCGAAGGGCCGATACGGGCGTACAACGAGGCGATCGAGGACGCCTTCGAGACGTTTCGGCGCGAGGCGTCCACGGAACGGCTCCTCGGGTTCGTCGAGCGGGCCGCCGAGACCCCGTTCGTCGAGTACGAATCCCCCCCGGCGGACCTCCTCGGGTACGTCCGGACGCGGGAGGCGGGCGGGCACCCCGTTGGGACGCTGCTCGAGTACGCCGACTACTCGACGTCGAAGCTCTCGCATTACGTCGACGACGTCGACCTGTTGAAACGCCGCGTCGCGACGAACCGGACGTACCTCGAGGGGCTCTCCGCGGACCCGCTGTCGATCGAGTGGCCCCCCGAGCCGGCCGAATCGCTCCGCTTTCGGATCGAGGAGCTGCTCGGACTCGTCGGCACGATCGCCGGGGCGTCGACCGTCTCGACGCTCCGGGAGGTCCGTGAACTGACCCGCGAGGACGACTACAAACGGCTCCGGGAGGCCGCCCGCGCCGACGCCGAACTCGCCGACGAGGAGCGACGCAAACTCGAACGCGGCGAGATCGAGGCCGAGCGCTCGGCCGCCCGGGAGGAGCTCGAACGCCTCGAGGCGCTCCTCTCGGGGCGCTGACCGCGGACAGGCCGTCCACGCCGGGGACCGACCGGAGACCGGCGTCGGCTACCGCCCCTCGGCCACCGCCTCGTAGACGCCGTCGAGCAGCGCCTCCGCGCGGCCGTCCTCGCGCGCCTCGGCGTAGAGCCGAACGAGCGGCTCGGTGCCGCTGGGCCGGACGAGTACCCATCCGTCGCCGTAATCGAGGCGGTAGCCATCGATGGTCCGCAACTCGGCGTCGGCCTCTCGAGCGTACGATTCGGCCGCCCCGAGCATCGCCTCGCGTTCGTCGGGGTCGTCGTACGTGAGGTTCCGACGGCGGGTGACGTAGCCGTCGTACTCGGCGGCGATTCGGCTCGCCGGCCGATCGACGAGGAGGTCGAGAAACCGCGCCGCCGTGTACGCCCCGTCGCGGGCGATCCGAACGTCGGGAAAGAGGACGCCCCCGTTGCCCTCGCCCGCGATCGGGACCGCCCGCCCGGCCCCGCGGAGCGCTCGGATCCGCGTGATGAGATAGGTACTCCCGATCGGAGTCAACTCCAGGCCGGCCCCCGCCGCCTCGACGACGTCGACGAGCCGCTGGGAGACGTTGACGGCCGAGACCGCGGTGTCGCCGCCGTCGAGTTCCGCGGCCGCCAGCGCGGCGAAGGAGGCCTCCCCGTCGACGTGGTTTCCGTCTTCGTCGACGAAGACGGCCCGGTCGGCGTCGCCGTCGTGGGCGATCCCCACGTCGGCGTCGCTCGCACGGACGAGCCGTCTGAGGTCCGCGAGGTTGTCGGCGACCGGCTCGGGCTCCCGTCCCGGGAAGTGGCCGTCCGGCTGTGCGTTGACGGTCACGACCCGACATCCCAGCTCGCGGAAGAACGCCGGGCTGGTGAGACAGCCGGCACCGTGGCCGGGATCGAGCGCAACGGTGAGCCCGCTCCCGGCGATCCGGTCGCGCCGCCCCTCGTCCTCGAGCGTCTCGAGGAGTTCACGGACGTAGCTCTCGCCCGCACCCTCGATCGACCGACTGTGCCCGACCGACGCGTAGCCGACGGTCCCGTCGCCGTCGCTTCCGTTCCCGTCCGAGAGCCGCCCTTCGATCCGCTCGAGCGTCGGCTTCGGGAGTTCGACTCCGTCGCTCCCGATCAGTTTGATCCCGTTGTACGACGCCGGGTTGTGGCTGGCGGTAATCACGACGACTGCGACCCCGTTGCGGTCGGCGTACGCCTGCGCTCCCGGCGTCGCGAGAACGCCGAGGCGATCGACGTCGACGCCGACCGAGGCGAGCGTTCCGGCCGCGACGTCGGCGAGCATTCGACCGGTGGTCCGCGTGTCGCGCGCGACCGCGACGGTATCGGCGTCCAGTACCGACCCGGCGGCCGAGACGATGCGACCGACGAACGCCGGCGTCAACCCCTCACCGACGACGCCACGCACCCCGCTCGATCCGAATACGTCCATGTTCGTCCTCTCCGGCGGAGCCGACAAATGGGTTCCGACGGCGATGCGGTCCGCGAACGGATTTCCTGCCGGCGTTGGCGGTTCGACCCCGGCCGAACGGTGATGGAGGACCCCGAGACGGCCGCGAGATCAGGGCCGGAGAACGGAGGGATACCGCGCCAGCGGGCGATTCGACGGACGGAGCCCGGATACTTCAGATTACACCCCACACGGCGTATCGCTCCCCGAACGCTGTTCGTCTTCTCGGATTCGTCTCGATAAGCGAAACATTCACTTCGGAGGGGTCGAAACAACCGGGAAAATGGATCGATCGGAGGGGTCCTCCCGCGACGTCGGCAGGGTCGTCGACCTCCTGTGTAAGCGCGCTCCGCTTTTGAGACTGCTCGCGGACGGCCCCCGCGACCAACGCGACCTCCGGGACGACCTCGGCGTCTCACGCTCGACGGTATATAAATCCCTCCAGGAACTCCGGGACGCCGGCCTCGTCGCCGACCGGAACGGTACCTACGCGCTCACCGGGTTCGGCCGACTCGCGTGGCGGCGCCACGACGACTACGTCGCGCGCCTCCGGCGGCTCGATACCGGACGCCGGCTTCTCGAGACCCTCCCGGCCGACTGGCGGTTTCCGCTGGCGCTCTTCGAACACGGACGGATCACGGTTCCCGGCCGACACGCCCCCGAGCGGCCGCTCGATCGGCTCTCGGAACTCGGCGAGGAGGCTGACCATCTCCGGTCGCTGTCCCCCTCGGGGATGCCGCGGCTTCTCGCCGACCTCCACGCCAACGTCGAGGCGGGCGAGCAGACGGCGACGGTCGTCGTCGAATCGGACGCGATGTCGCGGCTGCGGTCCGGATACGACCGCTTCGAGGTCGCCGCGGACGCAGACGGCCTGGAGATCCGCAGCGTCCGACACGAACTGCCCGTCGCCGTCGTCCTCTTCGACGAGGAAGGGATCGGGCTCTTCGGATACGAGGAGGGACTGCTCGTCGGGGCCGTCTTCAGCGCCGATCCGGACGCCTTCGCGTGGGGGGAGGCCGTCTTCGAGCGCGCCCTCGCACGCTCGGAAAAAACGTAAACGCTTTCGGCGTCGGAGCGGCGATAGAACCCATGAGCGACGAGGACATCAGTCTCACCGAAAAGCGCGTCTACGCCGGCGGCGACGACACGACGACGGCGTTCGTGGCCTCGGAGGTCGGCCTCGCCCGGGTTTCTCTCTCCGACGACATTGTCGGGGAGTTCTCGCTCGAACGGCGGGGGCGGACGACGGACGTCGCCGCCGGGGACGGACGGCTCGCGATCGGGACGCCCGAGGACGTCCTCGTCGGTACCGACGACGGGTTCGAGGAGACCGGCTTCGGGCCCGCCGCCGCCGTCGGCTACCACGACGGCCTGCTCGCTGCCGACGACGACCGTATCGCCCGCTACGACGGCGGGTGGCGGACACTCGCGGACGTCGAGGGAGTCAGATCGATCGACGGCGGGATGGTCGCCGCCGACGCCGGGATCCACCGGCTCGACGGAACCCACGTCGGCCTGGCCGGTGCCGCGGACGTCTCGACGGCCGACACGCCGCTCGCGGCGACCGACGACGGCCTGTACTACCTCGCCAACGGCTGGGTGCGTGCGCTCGAGGGGGCTTTTCGGACCGTCGCCGGCGACAGCGAGTGTGCCCACGCCGCGACGGCCGACGGCTTCTATGAACGCTCCGGGGACGGGTCCTGGACCCCAGTCGAGCTCCCGGTCGACGGCCCCGTCGTCGACGTCGCCTACGACGGCGGGGTCTACGCCGTGACGGCCGACGGGGTCTGTCTCGCGAACGTGGGGGACGGCTGGCGACACCGTTCGATCGGCCTCGCGGGCGTCGCCGGCATCGTCGTGGTGTGACCCTCGGAGTGTCCGCCCGATCACACGCCCCCTGTCCGTTTCGGGCCGGGGACGACCGAGCGGTCATCCGGCGAGCTCGGAGTCCTGCTCCCGCGGGTACCGCTGTTCGGCGACGGCGAACGCGAGCGTGCTCGCCAACCCGAGAAACGTCCCGGTCGTCAGCGTCACCGCGAGATACGACAGCTCGGCGAACGGGCGCGCGAGGACGAACGCGCTCACGCCGTGGAGGACGATCGCGATGGCGACCACGTAGAACGGGGCGTTGAGATACCGCCATCGGAAGCCGCCGGCGATGTACTCGTCGGTGATCCGACCCAGGGCGGCGACGACGCCCGCGGCGGCGGCCCACTGGACGGCCCCGTAGACGAACGCCGAGACGGCCTGGACCGGTTCGGGCTCGGCGTCGGTGAGCGTCCCGGCGGCGTCGAGGCCTCCGACGCTGCCGACGACGACGAGCGCCGCCGCCACGACGTACGTGATGAGTTGGACCCGTCCCGAAAAGAGGCCGACGCGGACCCGCTCTAGGGTCTCGTCGATCGTCTCTTCGAGTCCCAGCCCGCGGAAGAGGACGTACAGCCCCAAGAGCGCCGAGATGACACCGAGCGTCGATCCCGGCAGGCCGATCACCTCCGCGAGGATGGAGATCGGGTAGATCAAAAGCAGGATACCGAGCGGGATGAGGATCGTACCACGCGTCTCGGGGTCGGCGAGCACCTGCTTGAACGTGTAGTACATCGACTCGAGGTCTTGGGCTTGCCTGACGACGACCCGGCGAACGCCGTCGATCGGGACTCTGGACCGGATGACCGGTAGGACGCTCTCGTCCTGTGCGCCGTCCGTGACGACGATCGCCTTGACGTCCTCGCCGGTCGACAGCGACGCGAGGACGGTGTCGACCTCCTCACCGACCTTCCGGTTCGCCGAGACGTCGGCCTTTGCGGTCCCGGTGACGACGGCCACCTCGACGGACTCGTCGTCGATGCTGTCGTGGACGTGGACGCCCTGAAAACAGACGTTGACGTCGGAGTCCTCGGGGTCGGCGGTCGCGAGGGCGACGGCGGCCGCCTCGACGGCGTCCCGGCCGACGACCGGGGTCTCGAACCCGGTCTTCCGGCCGAGGTCGTCGTCGAGGTCGACACAGAGGATCAACAGCATCGCTCGTTGGAAGGCGTTTTGTGCGGTGGGGTAAGTCTCTTCTCCCCGTCGGCGTGCGGTCGGTCGGCGAAGCGGTCCGCTGTCACGGCCCGACCCCGCCGCCGAACGCCGAGAGGTCGCTTTGGATCCCGGCGGCGAGCGTCGACGTTCGGCGGAGCGTCGACATCGAGACCGGCAGCCGCGGGACGAGTTCCCGGACCGCACCGTGGAAGCTCTCGGCGACGGCCGCCTCGCCGTCGACCGCATCGCGTATCGATTCGCGGATCTGCCAGACGCCGACGGGGGCCCAATAGCCCTCGGTCGCGTGTCGGATGACGAACACCTTCGCCTGCCGGTCGCGCTCGGCGAGCGCCTCGAGGACGCCGAGTCGGGCGGCGTAGTAGGCCCCGGAGGTCTCCTCGACGTACTCCGTCCGCCCCTCGTACCCCTCGCTGTCGGCGGCCGTATACAGCCGGCCGTTCGGGTCGGGGTTCCAGATGCTGCCCGGCGCTTTCAATTCGAGAAGCTCGAACTCCCACTCGCCGGGGGCGGCGACGACCCAGTACTCGTTGCCCATGTACTCGGTGTGCCACACGAGCGTCCGGTCGATCGTGGGGGCGTTCCGGATCGTTCCGTGGAGGTACTGCCCGATCGTGTCGTCGACGGCGGTGATCGACCACCGGGTCGGGACGAGCCGTCTGTTTTCGCCCCGTCCGAGCGCGCCGACCGAGAGCACGTTGTTGATCTCGTAGACGTCGAGCCCCCGGCGATAGAGGTAGGTCATCGCGCCCGTCGCCCGCCAGTCGTCGTCCGAGAGCGTCTTCTCGATCGCCCGCGGAACAGAGGGGTTCTCGGTCACGCGGGCGGTATCCGCGCCGACGCGAGGGCCGCGGGGCGCGGCGATGTCCTCCAGGGAGCCGTCGAGCGCGAACCCGGGACGGTCCTCGAGGCCGAGTTCGACGTCGACCGGGCGGTCGGCGATGGCGACCTCCCGTTGGGTGCCGACGAAGCCATCCCAGACGTCGTGGACGTCGACGTTCGAGCGCCGCGTGGAGTTCAACAGGCCGGTTCGGCGCTCGAAGACGTCGTCGATGCCGTACCCCTTCTCGTACCACGTGCCCGTCGTGGCGTAGTCGGCGGCGTCGTCCTCGTCGCCGACGGGGGCGAGGAGGCCGGCCGAGACCCGCGGGTAACTCGACCGCCCGACGAACACGGAGGGTGCCGTCGAACCGACGAGCGTCTCCCCCGAGAGCGTTTCGTCGAAACGGGTCCTGGCGTCGTCGATGTACTCGGTAACGGCGTAGGACTTCTCCTCGGCGAGCCTCCGGAGTTCGACCGACTCGTCGCGGTCGAGGTCGTCGACGTACTCGTCGAGGCGCATACCCGCCGTTCGGGGTCGGCGTTGAAATGTCATTCGGGCGGGGCGGCCGTCGGCCGGGGGACGGCGATCCGCCGCCGCCGTCGTTTCGCCGCCGACGCGGTCGGCTCCGACCGGAATCCCTATCCTCGCCCGTCCGGGAGCCGAACGTATGCCGGTTATCGACTGCGACCCCGACCGCGCCAGGGAGCGTCTGGAGTCCGAGGGCGTCGAGATTCGCCCCGGGAACACCGACCACGAGCTGTGGCGGGCCGACCGCGAGGGCGCGACGGCGGTCGCCTACGAGGATTCGATCGTCGTCCAGGGGAGCGACCCCGCCCGACTCGCCGGAATCATCGAGGACGGCGGCGGACGCGCCCACGTCTACTTCGACGGTGCCTGTCGCGGCAACCCCGGTCCGGCCGCCATCGGGTGGGTGATCGTCACCGACGACGGAATCGTCGCGGAGGGATCCGAGCGGATCGGCCGCGCGACGAACAACCAGGCCGAGTACGAAGCGCTGCTCGGCGCGCTCGAAGCCGCCGTCGAGTACGGCTTCGACGAACTCGTCATCAAAGGAGACTCACAGCTCATCGTCAAGCAGGTCCGCGGTGAGTGGGACGCGAACGATCCGACGCTGCGCGAAAAGCGGGTCCGTGTCCGGGAGCTGTTGCGCTACGCCGAGGAGTGGACTCTCGATCACGTTCCGCGAGAAATAAACGATCGCGCCGACGAACTGGCAAACGAGGCACTCGATGGTTGACGAGACCCCACACCCGGATGACGAGTCACCCCTCCCCGACGACGTGCTCGACCGCGCGGAGACGCTGACGCGGCGGATACGGGACGCGGTCGACGGGAACGAACGGTCGGCGTATCGACGCGAGCGCGCGGACCTGCTCGATGCCCACGGCTACGACGTACGGGTCCGGGAGGGCGAAACCGGCGAGACGCTCGTGTTACACCCCGCCGAGTGGGTCGAGGACGGAACGATACGGATGGACCGGGTCGACGACACCGACCGCGCGGTCGAACGGCCGCTTTCGGGTCCCGGATCCGGCGCGGACTGGGCCGAAATCGACGAGCACAATCGCGCGATCGCGGCCCGCGTCCGGGAGCGACACGGCGAGGTCCACGGCGAGACCGCCGAGGCGTTCGCGGATTTCATGAGCAACCACTACGCGAAGCCGATCGAGCGTGCGACCCCGGCCGAGCGCGAGGAGTTCCGCACCGAATATTTCCGGCGGAACGCATGGCCGACCGACGAACAGCGCGACCGGCTCGCGGAGTCGGTCCGGCTGACCATCGGCGTGGCCGAGGACGCCTGATCCGAGACCGCCGAGGACGCTTCGTCCAGGACGGCCGAGGACGCTTCGTCCAGAACCGCCGAGGACGCTTCGTCCAGGACGGCCGCGGTCGATGTCGAAAGCTCTTTGCGACCCTCGGGCACAACCTCGAATATGGCTGGAGCCAACCTCTGGGAAGACCTCGAAACGGGTCCGAACGCGCCCGAAGAGATCTACGCGGTCGTCGAGTGTCTCAAGGGTAAGCGGAACAAATACGAGTACGACAAGGACATCCCGGGCGTCGTCTTGGACCGGGTGCTACACTCGAACGTCCATTACCCCTCCGACTACGGGTTCATCCCGCAGTCGTACTACGACGACGAGGATCCCTTCGATGTGCTCGTGTTGGTCGAGGATCGGACGTTCCCCGGCTGTGTGATCGAGGCCCGCCCGGTCGCGCTGATGAAGATGGACGACGACGGCGAGCAAGACGACAAGGTCATCGCCGTCCCCACCGAGGACCCCCGCTATGACCACATCGAGGACCTCGGCGACGTCCCCCAACAGCAACTCGACGAGATCGACGAGTTCTTCAAGACGTATAAAAACCTCGAGGCGGGCAAGGAGGTCGAAACGCAGGGCTGGGAGGACAAACAGGCGGCGATGGACGCGATCGAGCACGCACAGGACCTCTACGAGGAACATTTCGAGTGATACAACGGCCGCCGGCGACGGCCCCCGGGTCAGCGGTCGTCCGGCGTGATTACCATCGGTCATCGAACGACCCCTCTGCAGTCGGGTGATTTACCGAATCGTATTACCTTCAAGAATACCGGCAGTCGGTCCGGATTCGTTATGATTATGGGTTGATATATACGTCCGAGTCCCCTATCACCGTGTATGCGCACCGACGATACCGACGGTACCGGCGACATCGACGGTACCGGCGACGCCGACGACGTCGGCCGCCTCGGTCTCCGACATCCGACGGTCGTCCCGGAGAACTTCGAGCCGTCCGGGGCCGACGCCGCCCCGGACGAGGGGTAGGTCGCTCGCGTCCGGTCGGCGTCTCGCTTGCCGGTTTCGGCGACCCCTGTCGTCTTTGTCCGTCGAAACGAAACTTCTTGTAGCCGCCTCTCTCAAAACGAGGCATGGGACTGTTCGATCGGCTTCGTGGCGGGGGCGGACCGCGAGTCGCTTTCTTCGGCATCGACGGCGTACCGTATTCGCTGATCGCCGACAACGAGGGGACGTTCGAGAACCTCCATGCGTTCGGATCGGGCGGCGAAATCGACTCGATCGTACCGCCCGAATCGAGCGCGTGTTGGCCGGCCCTGACGACGGGAGTCAACCCGGGGACGACCGGGGTGTATGGTTTTCAGGACCGCGAGGTCGACAGCTACGAGACGTACGTCCCGATGGGACAGGACGTCCAGGCGACGCGGCTGTGGTCGCGCGTCGACGACGCGGGCGGGGAGGCAACGGTGATGAACGTCCCCGTCACGTTCCCGCCGGATCGGGACGTCCAGCGAATGGTCAGCGGCTTCCTCTCGCCGGGCGTCGAAAAGGCCGCCTACCCCGACGAGCTCCGCGAGACGCTCGAAGCGCTCGAGTACAAGATTGACGTCAACGCGAAACTCGGACACAAAGACGACAAAGAGGCGTTCATCGAGGACGCCCACCGGACGCTCGACGCCCGCTTCGAGGCGTTCAAACACTACCTCGAGGGGGACGACTGGGACCTGTTTTTCGGCGTCTTCATGACGACCGACCGGGTGAATCACTTCCTGTTCAAAGACTACGCACAGGACGGCGAGTACAAAGCGGAGTTCATCGAGTTCTACGCGAAACTCGACCGGTATCTCGGGGAGCTACGCGGGATGCTGGACGAAAAGACGACGATGGTCGTCGCCTCCGACCACGGGTTCACCTCGCTCGACCACGAGGTCAAATGCAACGTCTGGCTGGAGAACAACGGGTGGCTCTCCTTCGAGGACGACGACCACGACAGCCTCGGCGACATCGCCGACGATACTCGGGCGTACTCGCTCATTCCCGGGCGTTTCTATATCAACCTCGAGGGCCGCGAACCCCGCGGGTCGGTCCCCGAAGACGAGTACGAGGCAGTTCGAAAGGAGCTCAAAGCCGACCTGGAGGCGCTCGAAGGCCCCGACGGACGTCCCGTCGCCGACCGTATCGTGACCAAAGAGGACGCCTTCCGCGGCGAGCACGACGAGATCGCTCCCGACCTCGTCGTCATCCCGAACGACGGGTTCGACCTCAAATCCGGCTTCCGCGGCGGCGAGTCGGTGTTCGACGTCGGGCCACGGAACGGGATGCACAGCTTCGAGAACGCCTGCCTGTTCGTCGACGACGCCGATGCGACGGTCGAGGACGCCGACCTCTACGATATCGCACCCACGATACTCGACCTCCTCGATATCGGGATCGACCGCGGCGAGTTCGACGGCGCGTCGCTACTGTGAACGGGTCGCGCGGGGAATTCACGGTCGCGTGGGGGATTCACGATCGCGCGGTAAGTTCGTCGCTTTGGCCCCGAGCGTCCGTCACTTGATCGTGACGTGGCCGCTGTCTTTGTTCAACGCGAGGTTTGTCGCTATCTCGGCGTTTCGGGCCGCATACTGGGCGGTCTGGCCGAGGCTGACGAGAACCTCGCGTACGCGGAGCAGATCCTCGTTGGGCATCTCCTCTAGGTCATCGAGGATCTCGATCTCGCGGTTCCGGATCTCCGCAAAGAGGTTGCGGGTCTCGATGGCCATGTCGTAATCGCGGTTGACCGCGGCCTGGACGCCGAGTTCGGTGATCTCGTTGACCTGATCGGTGAACTCCCGAATGCGCCGCATCGCCCCGCTGTCGACGTTCAGGGTGTGGCCCTCGGTCTCGAGGACGATCTCGGCGATGTCCTCGGCGTTGTCGGCGGTCAATTCGAGGTTCTTCGCGATCGAGCGGTAGCCGATGAGCGGAAAGCCCGAATCGAGGCCGACCGACCGTGCCAGGTTCGGGTTTTGATAGGCGGTGAAAATGAGCCGCAACAGGAGGACGAAGATCTTGTTCGCCTGCCGTTCGCGGTTCAACGCCCGCTGTGCGAGGTCGGGATTGCCGTGGGCGAGCGCTTTGATTCCCTCGTTTCGCATGGTCGAACCGGTCGATTCGAGCCGTTCGAGGAGGTTATCGAGCGTGAAGTCCTCGGGATCGACGGAACACCGGATTGCGATCCGTTCGGGCGTCTCCTCTATGACGCCGAGCCCCATCAGCTGGGTTTCGGCGTTGTAGACCGCGTTGATCTGTGCGGAATCGAGCGTGCCGCCGCTCCCGACCTCGACGTGGATGATCCGGCGTCCGAGCACGTACTGGGCGACGATCGCGCGTTCGACGGAGTCGGCATCGAGGTTCTGTGCGTGGATGACCGCCTCGCTTTCTTCTTTTTGAACGGACTCGGGTAGGACGGTCAGCGTTCCCTTGCTGCCCATCCGAAGCGACACCTCATCGCCCTTCTCGACGTTTTGATCGCTGGCCCACTCCGCGGGCAGCGTCATCGCGAGCGTCGAGGGTCCCAGCCGTTGTACCTTGCGTGTCTCCATATTACTTCAATCGTTGTGCGAGGACTTAATATTCACTATATATACACTATTATTCGCGCACGCTCTTATACAATACCGAAGACCCCCCGGCTGATTGCGAGGACGGCCCCTCGATCGGCCCCCGAAATCGGGCGTCCGTCCCCGACGAACACCGGGGTCGGGGCTCGGACGCCGAGGGGACTCCCGGAACCGGGATCGGTCTCGGTTCGCTCCCGTGCGATTATATACGTTCCCGACGAAGGTGGGGGCGTGTCAGACCAGTTCGATGGCGGCCCGCTCGAACCCGACGATATCGACGATACGCCGACGGTGACCTGCAGTCGCTGCGACGGCGAGTGGGACCTCGGCTACGAACTCGACACCCTACGCGTCGGAAACCGAGCGCTCGAACGGTTTGCCTTGGACCACAAACGCCACACCGGCCACTTTCCCGACGACGTTCAGCCCTGGCGTGTGGCCTGCGAGGCGTGTCCGGACGCCGACGAATTTTTGACCGAGCGGCCTGCCCGCCGCTGGGCGGAGACCCACGCCCGCCACACCGGCCACGACGTATCGCTCGGCCACGCCGATGGCGGCTCGACGACGATCGAAGCGGAACCACGGTGACTGGACGCCGATGTCGTCCCGTGGCGGCTCGGACTCTGCGTCCGCCCATCGTCGGATCCGCGCTCACTCGTCGCGTCTGACGCCGGGGTTCGTGACCGCGCCGTTGGCGGCGGAGCCGAACGCGTCGCCGTACTTTCTGAGCACGCCGCCGTCGTAGGCGGGGTCGGGCTGTTCCCACGCGTCGAGGCGGGCTTGGAGTTCCGCCTCGGAGAGGTCGACGTCGAGGGTTCGCTCGGGGATATCGACGGTGATGTGGTCGCCGTCCTCGAGGGCGGCGATCGGACCGCCGACGAACGCCTCGGGGGCGACGTGGCCGATCATCGGACCGCGGGTACCGCCCGAGAAGCGGCCGTCGGTGAGCAACGCCACGTCGTCCTCGTGGCCGGCACCGACGACGGCCGCGGTGACGCCGAGCATCTCGCGCATCCCGGGACCGCCTCTCGGCCCCTCGTTGCGGATGATGATCACGTCGCCGGACTCGATTTCGTCCTCCTGGACGTAGGCCATCGCGTCCTCCTCGTTCTCGAAGATCCGTGCGGGGCCTTCGTGGTAGAACTCGTCGTCACCGGTCACCTTGAGCACGGCACCCTCCGGTGCGAGGTTCCCCTCGAGGATCTTGATCGCGCCCTCCTCCTGTTTTGGCTCGTCGATCGTATAGAGGAAGTCCGCCTCGATCTCGTCGTCCGTGGGGAGGGCGTGTTCCTCCTCGAGGAATTCGAGCTCCTCCGCGATCGTCCGGCCGGTGACCGTCATGGCGTCGCCGTGGAACAGCCCCGCGTCGAGCAGTCGCCGGATGACGACCGGGACGCCGCCGATCTCGTGGAGGTCGTTCATCACGCGGTCGCCGCCGGGCTGGAGGTCGGCGATCTTCGGCGTCCGCTGGGAGACCCTGTCGAACTCCCCGATCGAGAGATCGACGCCCGCCTCGGCGGCGAGCGCGAGCAGGTGCAACACGCCGTTCGTCGAGCCGCCGATCGCGGTCTGGAGGGCGATGGCGTTCTCGAAGGACTTCTTCGAGACGATATCGGAGGGGCGTCGGTCGGCCTCGACGACCTCGACGGCGAGTTCGCCGGCACGGCGCGCGACCGCGTAGCGCTCGTGGTCCTCGGCTGGGGGAGAGGCGCTCCCCAGCGGCGCGAGCCCGAGCGCCTCGGCGATGGATGCCATCGTGTTCGCGGTGAACATCCCGCCACAGGAGCCGGCACCCGGACAGGCGTTGCGTTCGAGATCGTCGAGCTCGTCGCCGCTCATGTCGCCTTGGGCGTAGGCACCGACGCCCTCGAAGACCTGGACGATCGTCACGTCGCGGCCCTCGTGTTCGCCGGGCATGATCGACCCGCCGTAGAGGAACACGGAGGGGAGATCGGTCCGGATCGAAGCCATCATCATGCCGGGGAGGTTCTTGTCACAGCCGGCGACGGTCACGAGGGCGTCCATTCGCTCACCGAAGGAGACCAACTCGACGGAGTCGGCGATGACTTCCCGGGAGATGAGGCTGGCTTTCATCCCCTCGGTCCCCATCGAGATGGCGTCGGAGATGGTGATGGTACCGAACTCGATCGGCATCCCGCCGGCTTCGTCGATCCCCTCGATCGCCGAGTCGGCCACGTCGTCGAGGTGGACGTTACAGGGCGTGATGTCCGCGGCGGGGTTCGGGACCCCGATGATCGGCGAGGAGAAGTCCTCGTCGTCGAAGCCCATCGCACGGAACATCGCCCGGTGGGGGGCGCGGTCGGGCCCCTCGGTCACGTCGCGGCTCCGGAGATCCTCGTCCTTCTCGTAGTCGCCAGGCTCTCGCTCGGACGGTGTCTGCTGGCTCATACCGGTGCGTGGCAGCCCACCGACTTAACCATCCGCATCTCGCTCCCGTCCGCCGGGCGAGGACGCCGTCCGCCCACCGTTATATGTCGTATGGTTACATACTACTAGGGATATTAGGGTTTGAATTAATACCTTCCAAACTCTTCCGCAATATATGCGCCCGAAGACGACAATAAAAACAATAGAATTGTACGAGTGTCCGAAATGTGGGGACCGTCCCGAGACCGACGTGACCGGGCGGTGTGTCGCGTGCGGCGAGGAACTGATACATCTGGGCCGTGCTCGGGACCTGTGACGGCTGCGGCCTTTGCGGTGCTCGATGTCGGGCCACGGGCTCCGTATCGAGCCCCCCACGGCGGGTGACCGACAGCGAACGTGACGAGAAATCCCCGCTGTCGAAACCCACAACAGCCCACTCGTCGTACGGCGGGTAATGCGCGTCCGCGTCGACGTCGGTGGCAGACTGCACGTCGGCTTCCAGAACCTCTCGTTGGCACACGAGCGTCTCTACGGTGGGGTCGGCATCGCGCTCGATTCCCCGCGGGTCGTAGTGGAGGCCGAACCGGCCGATCGGATCGTCGTGACGGCCAAACGCGCCGGTACCGCCCCCCCGGCCGATCGGCACACCCGCGACGTCGGCCTCGTCGAAACGTACGCAGAGCGAAGTTGTGCGCTGTTCGGCGTCGACGGCGTCGCTGTCGATGTCATCGAGACGCTGCCCCGACACATCGGGTTGGGAAGCGGTACCCAGACTGCGCTCGCGACGCTCGCCGCCGTCGGGCGGGCATACGGCCGGTCGCCGGACGTCCGAGCGCTCGCCCCCTCGCTCAACCGCGGTGGCCGAAGCGGCGTCGGCGTCGGTACCTTCGAGTCGGGCGGGTTCGTCGTCGACGCCGGGCATCCGACCGAACGGTTCACGACCGCTCCGCCGGACCCCGGCGAGTGGAGCGTCCCGGCGGTCACCGCCCGCCACGACCTTCCCCCGGCGTGGCGGTTTCTGGTCGTTCTGCCCGACGCCGAGGCCGGACGAAGCGGCGAGGGCGAAGACGAGAGCATGCGCAGCGTCGTCGAGACCGCCGACCCGTCGGTGGCCGATTCGCTCGCGGCGCTTTTGACGCGCCGGCTCCTCCCGGCCGTCGCGGAGGGGCGTCTCGAGGCGTTCGGGGATGCGGTCGGCGAGTTCGGCCGTCTCAACGGCGCGTGGTACGCCGACGAACAGGGCGGGGTGTACCGGCCGCCGGCGGGGCGGCTCATCGACGAACTGGCGGACTCACACGCCGTTCGGGGTATCGGCCAGTCATCGTGGGGGCCTGCGGTGTACGGTGTCACGGACGCCTCGCTGGCCGAGGAGGCGCACACCGCGGCCGAGGCCGCCCTCACGGCGACCGGGGTCGGCGGCGAGGTCCGAGCCGTCACCCCCCGGAACGGGGGCGCACGGATCACGCGGCTCCGGTAACCGTTTTAACCCTACCGCCGCCGATGTACACGCATGGATCGCATCCCCTTCGGGATCCGGCGGCTGGACACGACCATCGGCGGCGGGGCACCGTCGGGAAGCGTCGTGTTGCTCTCCGGGGAGGCCGGAGCCGGAGCCCGGGAGTTCGTCTATACCGCCGCGTTGATGAACGGGCTCGTCGAGAGCGATCCCGATCTCTTCGAGTTGTATTACGGTACTCTCCCCGACGGGACGAACCCGCCACCCGAAGTGCATTACGTCTCCTTTACCTCCCGGAAGCGACAACTCCGCCGGGAGATGTCGCTCGCGATGGACGAGGACATCGTGGACGCGGCCATCGGCTCGATCACGTTTCACGACCTCTCGAACGAGTACTTTCGTCTCAGCCCCGTTCCACGCGAGTGGTACACAGGGGAGACGAGCCGGATCTCGGACCTCGGCGAGGACCAGGCCCGGACGACCGTCCCCGAGGCTCTCGGCGACACGCTGACCGACCACGCCCCCGGAAACCTCGTCGTCATCGACTCGATCGCGGACCTCATCGACGCGCCGACCGACGACCTCGAATGGGACGACGTCCCGGTCCTCTTGAAAGGGATTTCCAGGGTCGCGTTCGGATGGGGCGGAATGGTGTTGGTCCACGTCAACCGCGAGTCCCTCGACGACGCCCGGCACGGACAGTTGGTAGACGCCGCCGACGGCACCCTGCTGTTTAGATGGGAGAGCGGCGGATCGACGCGGGACCGGACGATGGTCGTCAAACAGTTCCGGGGAGTGCTCTCGCGGATCGAAGACGAGGACATCGTTCAATTCGAGACCGAAATCGGCGAGTCCGGCTTCGACATCAGCGACGTCCGGAAGATCCGGTGAGACGGACCCTCTCACACCGTCGAGCGCCCGGCCCGGGTTCGGCAATCGCCGGCATACGACGTCAACAGTCCGTATAACCGACCAAATGCTTAAACCTGCGCTGGACGTAGTATGCCGTAATGGCTACCGAGTCGGCCGCTGATCCGGAACTATCAGTAACGCTCCCTCCGTCGTTGTCCGAGTGGCTCGAGGAGCGGGCGGCGACGCTCGGGATGGACCGCGACGCGCTGTTGGCACACTTACTCGAGACACATCGGTCGGCGGCCGACCTCGACGAGAACTGGCTCGATACCGTGGACGAACGGATCGAGAGCATCGACGCTCGCACCCGAAAGACCGAACAGCGGGTCGGTGACGTCGAGACGGAACTCGCGGACAACGTCGAGGACATCCGCGAGCGCGTCCTCCAGTTGCGGGACGCGATCGAGGGCCGAGCACCGGCGGATCACTCCCACGAGGAGTTCCGGATGCTGACCGACCGCCTCGATGACGTCTCGGCGGAACTCGACGTGGTCGAAGACTCGATCGAACGGTTCGACGAGGAGTTCGGCTCCACCCACGAGCGCTTAGAAACCGCCGAAGACAGACTCGATCGGCTTGCCCGCGCCGTCGTCGCCCGCAAGCGCCGCGACGAGGCCGACGCCGAGGCCGACGCCGATCTGGGCGAGATCCGGCGTGCCGCCAACCGGAGTGGGGCCCTCGAAGCGAACTGCGACGGCTGTGGCGAGGCGGTCCGGATCGGACTGCTATCCGATGCCACCTGTCCGCACTGTGAGCGCCGGCTCTACGGCCTCGAGGAGCCGACGTCGGTGCTCCGGTGGTTCAGACAGCCGACGCTTCTCACCGAAGAAGGTACCGACGACGGCCCGGACGCCGAACCGAGGGACGAAGACGGCGATGAGTGAGGAAGAGGATTCCGCCGACGATCCCTTTGCGGAGTTGGACGATGAGGATTCCGCCGACGATCCCTTTGTGGAGTTAGAGGGGGAGAACGCCGACGATCCCTTTGCGGAGTTGGACGATGAGGATTCCGCCGACGATCCCTTTGCGGAGTTGGACGATGAGGATTCCGCCGACGATCCCTTTGCGGAGTTAGAGGGGGAGAACGCCGTTACATCTACCGGCGTGGACGACACCGACCGCCGGGATGATACGTCAATCGGGACGGACAGCCCCGACGTTTCTGATAGCCCCGACGTTTCTGATAGCCCCGACGTTTCTGACAACCCCGACGTTTCTGACAACCCCGACGTTTCTGACAACCCCGACGTTTCTGA
This sequence comes from Natronomonas salinimetallica, assembly GCF_013839515.1. GTDB lineage: Archaea > Halobacteriota > Halobacteria > Halobacteriales > Haloarculaceae > Natronomonas. Next base: position 158,088 of record NZ_JACDNQ010000004.1, read on the forward strand.
CAACCCGTTTACGGAGCTGGATGCTTCCGATCCGTCCAGTGCGGAGGTCGAGGACTTCTTCGAGGAGATGGAGCCCGCGAATATCGACGAGGAATCGCTCTGGGACGCGGTCCTCGAAGGCTCGTCCGAGGCCGAACCGGAACCGGAACCGAACGCGGACGACGGGGCCGACGCCGTCGTCCCGACGGAACAGTACTGTAAGAAGTGTGAATACTTCGCCGAACCTCCCGAGACCGCCTGCACGAATTCGGGCACCGAAATCGTCGAGTTGGTCGGTACCGACCGGTTTCGGCTGCAGAACTGCCCCGTCGTCGCGGAACGCCAGCGTGCGAAGACGGTGTTTCCCGACGAGACCTGACGAGACCTGACGAGACCAGACTGACGGCGTATTCGGGACCGACGGACGGCGTATTCGGGACCGACGGACGGCGTACCGGTCGCCGCGCGTACGGTTCGGCCTGGTCCCCCCGTTCGGCCGAATCCCACCGCCGCTCCACCGAGTCCGTGAGCTTTTATTTCCGAGGGTCCTTTTTTCCCCATGCAGTTCTGTGACGAGTGCGGCTCGTTGATGCACGCCGACGACGGCGAGATGGTCTGTTCGTCCTGCGGCGTCCGGCAACGGAAGGACGAGGCCCGCGCCGAGTCCTTCGTCAGCACCGAAGCCCAGACGGACGGCGACGTCATCGAGTCCTCGCCGGACGCTGACTTCGAGGGAAAACCGACGTCTGACGACGTAATCTGTGAGGAGTGTGGCCACGACACGGCGTGGTATACGATCAAGCAGACGGGGGCCGCCGACGAACCGCCGACGCGGTTTTTCAAGTGCCAGGAGTGTGGCCACCGCTGGCGGGAGTACAGCTAACGGCAACAGGAGGCCCGGTGCGGCCTTCTCACGGGGCGCAGGCCCGTTCGGATGGCCAGCGGGGTCGCTGCTCGCGGCGGTGGCGCTCGCTTGTTCCGAGCCTTCCCTTCAGTCAGGCTCGCCGATCCCACACGACGTGAAAGCGGGGCCTCCGTCTCGGAAGACGGTGATCGTGGCCCCGACACATCAACGGTTAACTACCGTCCCCCCGAGCGACCCGTATGAGCAATCGGACGGTACTGATCACGGGCTGTTCGTCCGGCATCGGCCGGGCGGCCGCCTACGCGTTCGTAGACGAGGAGTGGCGGGTGTACGCGACCGCGCGCAATCCAGCCGACATCCAGACGCTCGGCGATGCCGGCTGCGACATCGGCACCATCGACGTTCGCAACGACGAGGACGTCCAACGGGTCGTCGACCGGATCATCGACGAGGCGGGCCGCCTCGACGCCGTCGTCAACAACGCCGGCTACGGCCAGCACGGCCCGATCGAGGACATCGACGCCGACAGCCTCGAACGGCAGTTCGACGTGAACGTCTTCGGACCCCACCGGCTCGTCCGCGCGGCGCTGCCGCACATGCGTGAGCGAGCGGACGGGACGATCGTCAACGTCTCCTCGCTCGCCGGCCGGATCGCCGCACCGGGGATGGGGCCGTACTCGGCGTCGAAACACGCGATCGAAGGCTACAGTGACTCGCTTCGGCGCGAACTCGACCCGTTCGGGGTCGACGTCGCCGTCGTCCAACCCGGTCCCGTCGAGACGGGATTCCGCGACCGGGTCGAGGACGAGCTGGGGCGGCTCGACCGAACCGACGCCTACGGGGACCTCTACGCGTTCCAGGAGGACGCGACCCTGCTCGGCGGTGAGAGCCCGATCGCGGTCCATCCCGCCGAAGTCGCCGAGGCGATCGTCGAGGCGGCGGTTTCGACCGATCCCGAGCCGCGGTACGTTGTCGGCCGCGCCGCACAGTTGCTCGCGTACGCGAACTACTTGCCCGACCGGGTCACGGACCACCTATTCGGTGCGATCCGACGGCTTAGCTCCTGATATGTTCGAACGCTCCGCGGCGTCCTCCGGTGGATCGGCGGCACACACACTGGTACTCGGATGTCTCGAAGCGGGAATCGAGGCTGCACACCCGCGACGGGCCGTCGAACGGCACTGTTCGGTAGATGCCGAGACACTCACGATCGGGGACGCAACCTACGACCTCTCCGCTCACGGGACGATCCTCGTCCTCGGCGGCGGAAAGGCGGCGGACGAACTGGCGGCGGCGTTCGAGCGGATGCTCGGCGATCGGGTTACGGACGGTACCGTCGTGACGAACGAACGGACCGCCGATCCCGATCGTATCGACGTGTCGATTGGTGAACACCCCGCTCCCGGCGATGGGAGCGTCTCCGGTGCGCAGGCCGTCCTCGATCGGGCGGCGACGGCCGACGACCGAACCCTCGTCATCGCGGCAGTCGCCGGCGGCGGAAGCGCGCTTCTGTGTGCACCCGCGGCCGGGCTCTCGGTCGACGACCTGCGCGGGGTCTCCACCGGTCTCCTCGACGCCGGGGCGTCGATCGAGGAACTCAACGTAGTTCGGCGGGCCTGCTCGTCGATCAAGGGCGGTGGCCTCGCGGCCGCCGCCGCGCCGGCCACGGTGGTCGGCGTCCTCGTCAGCGACGTCGTCGGCGACGACCCCGCCGTCATCGCGAGCGGGCCGACGGTCCCGACCGGGGTCGATCCCGAAGCCGCCCTCGAGGTGCTCGATCGATACGGGCTCGATGTGCCGGCGGTCAGGTCCCACCTCGCCGATCTCGCCCCGAGCGACCCCGCCGCCGTCGCCGTCGACAACCACGTCATCACCTCCGGCCGGGACGCGGTCGACGCGGCACGGGCGCATGCGGCCGACCGCGGCTATCGGACCTGCGTCCTCTCGACGCGGATCGAGGGCGAGGCAGCGCCGGCCGGCCGGGTCCACGCCGCGATCGGAGCCGAGGCCGCCGACAGCGGGGATCCCGTCGAACCGCCCGCGGTGGTTCTCTCCAGCGGCGAGACGACCGTCCACGTGACCGGCGACGGGATTGGCGGCCCGAACCAGGAGTTCGCCCTCGCGGCCGCAGCCGAACTCCCCGATGGCGTGGTGCTCGGCGCTGTCGATACCGACGGCGGCGACGGCAGCACCGACGCCGCCGGCGCGCTCGTCGACGGAGGGACGGTCGACGACCCGGAGGTCGCTCGGGCGGCGCTAGCGGACAACGACAGCTATCCGCTCTTGGATTCGGCCGACGCCCTCCTGCGAACGGGGGCGACCGGTACGAACGTCAACGATCTCCGAGTACTCGTCGTACCGGCGTAGTCGGGCCGGCGCGTCAATCGAGACAGCGGCCAACGATCGCCAGCATCGCCTCGCCGTGAACCGCCTCCGCGAACAGCGGTACCCGCTTTACGTCCCGGCCACGGAACAGCGCCTGAGCCTGCGTGAGGGCATCGCGCTGGACGTCCCAGCGGCGGCGGCAGAACTCACAGTTCTCGGTGTCCGGAGCGACGAACCAGTCGGCGTCGAGGCCGGCAGTCGAGGCGAGGTCCTCGCTGACCCGGTTGACGACGACGGTCCCGACGGGGATCCCGAACCCCTCCAGGCGCTCGATCAGCCGTCCGCTCTCGGTGACGCTCATCTCCTCGGGGATCATGACGACGCGGAAGTCGGTCCGTTCGGGGTCTTCGAGGGCGGCTCGGAGGCGCTCGATCCGTTCGGAGAGCGCCGTGAGGCTCTCGGTGCCGGCCTCGGCCGAATCGTCGCCCCCGAAGAGACCGCCGATGTTTCCGACCATCCCCGAGACCGACTCCCGCATCGAGAGCAGCCGACCGAGCATCGAGTCCATTACCTCCGGGAGTTCGAGCAGCCGGAGGGTGTGGCCGGTCGGTGCGGTGTCGACGACGACCCGCTCGAAGCGCGGATCGTCGAGGTACTCGATGAGCAACTGCATCGCGGCGGCCTCGTCGGCTCCGGGCATCGCCCCGCCGGCGAGGGGGTGGCCGCCCTCGCCCAACAGGTCCCCGAGCCCTCCGAGCCCGCCATCGCCCGGAGTATCGTCGGTCCACGGGCCCGTGTCGGCCCCGGGGGCGAAGGGGCCTTCGGTAGCCGATTCGGGATCGATCTCGACGCCGAAAAGCGGGGCGTCGTTGCTGATCTCGGTCGGCTCCGCGGGGATATCCGTCCCGAGGGTATCCGACAGCGAGTGGGCCGGGTCGGTCGAGACAACGAGCGTCGGCGTGCCGCCGCGAGCGCTCGCCAGCGCGGTCGCGGCCGCACAGGTCGTCTTGCCGACGCCGCCTTTGCCGCCGTAGAGAACGTACTCCGGGGCATCGACACCGGCGGGGAGCTCCGCCCCCTCGAGGGAGTCGACCGCCTCAACGGTGAGTTCGCTCATACCGGCCGTGGGGGACGACCGCTTGTGTACCCGTCGGTACGGCGCGTGGGCGCGAAAACAAAGAGATGGTGTCGACCGATCAGGCGCAGGTGGTGTCGACCGATCAGGCGCTGAGCTCGGCGGTCTCGGAGGCGGCCTCCTGGACGTTCTCGGTCACGTCCTCGAGTTGCTCTTGGATCGTCTCGGCCTGCTCTTGGAGCTGCTCTTGCATCTCCTCGCCGCGGGCTTCGACTTCCGCTTGCATCTCCTCGATGCTGTCCTCGAGTCCTTCGAGTGCCTCGAGCGTCTGGCCTTCGACGTCCTCGTGTGCCTCGAGCAGGCTCGTGACCTGCTCGTCGAGCGCTCCGAGGAACTCATCGAGCATCTCCTCGGTCGATTCGGTACCCTCATCGAGGCTGTCCTCGAGTTGGTCGATGACGTCGTATTGGCTCTCTTCGAGCATATCGAGCTGCTCGTGCATCATCTCGTGGACCTCGTCGACTCCGCTGCCGGCGGGGAGCACCGCATCGACGGCGTCGAAGTAGTTGTCGACGCTCGTGCGGGCGAAGTCGGTGCTGCGCTCGGTTGCGTCTCGGGCGGGGTCGAAACTACCGACCATCGCGTCGCCGAACTGTTTTTGTACCTGGACGCCGCTCTCGATGGCTCCGTGGGCACCTTCGACGGCGCTGCGCTGGAACTCGAATGCGGCAGACATTGGGGAGCTGTATTCGCTCATTGTATCCGAATCAACGCCTCGCGGACATATAAGAGTGTCGGTGAATACCATCAGATACCATCGAAACCCAAGTGATGTCTGAAATGGGGGAGATATCCGGGCACGTGCGTGTATCGGGTGTCGCTATTGCTCGTCGATTGCTCGTCGATAGCTACTCCGATACAGTCGAAACAGCGGTGGCCGCCCGGCGCTTTTTGTCTCCTCGACCCCCACCGTCTTCGTCAGGGACTCATACTGCCGGACGTACGTTCGTGAACACCCGAACCGGTATATCTCCAAACCGCCGGTCGAACGTGCGTGTCGACTGCCCCGCGATTCAAGTCGGTACGTCCGGCAGTATCAGACGCCGACGGTCGCGTGGGAACAACGCGGAGGACTGTCCTGTTCGCCTCGATTCGCTCGACTGTGCGGCTGCGACGTCCGAGCACCCGCTCGCCGGACTGCGATCTCGCCTACGGGCTCAATCGCTGTCTGTCCGACGAGACTCGCTTCGCTCGTCTCGTTGGCTCCCAACGTCTTCGCCCTACGGGCTCAGACGTTGGCGATCACGCGGGAACAACACCGCTTCACGGATATTGTCCAGATCCAGCATCGTCATAACGAGTCGCTCGCCACCGAGCCCCCAGCCAGCGTGCGGCGGCATCCCGTATTTGAACATCTTCGTGTAGTACTCGAAGGCTTCCGGATCGAGCCCCTGGGCTTCGAAGCCCTCGATGAGCTGCTCGCGGCGGTGCTCACGCTGGCCGCCCGAGACGAGCTCCATCCGGGGGTGCATCATGTCGAAGCCCGTCGAGAGCGTCTCGTCGTCGTCGTGGTCCATGATGTAGAACGGCTTGATCTCGGCGGGCCAGTCGGTGATGAAGTAGTGGCCACCGACATCGTCGCCCAGCGCCTTCTCGCCCTCTGTCGGCAGATCGTCGCCCCACACGAGCTGTTCGTCGAGCTCGCCCGTCGCGTTGATCCGTTCGATGGCCTCTTCGTACGCCAGCCGGGGAAACGGGGTTTCGGGAGTCTCGAACGCCTCGGCCAACTCGAGCGCCTCGAGCGCCTCCTCGCAGTTCTCGGCGACGGCCTCGTAGGCGGCGACGACGACCTGCTCGCAGACGTCCATCGCGTCGTGGTGATCACAGAACGCGCCCTCGAAGTCGATCGATGTCGCCTCGTTGAGATGCCGCGGCGTGTTGTGTTCCTCGGCGCGGAAGATCGGGCCGATCTCGAAGACGCGCTCGACGTTCGAGCCCGCGACGAGCTGTTTGAAAAGCTGGGGGCTCTGATTCATGAACGCCTCCTGGCCGAAGTACGTGATCGGGAACAGCTCGGTTCCGCCTTCGGTCCCCGTCGCGACGATCTTCGGCGTGTTTATCTCGGTCGCGTCCGCCGCGCGGAACGCCTCGCGGGCGGCCCGCAGTACCTCGCTTCGGATCTCGAAGATCGCCTGGCCCGCCTCCCGACGGAGGTCCAACGTCCGGTTGTCGAGCCGCGTCGACAGCTCCGCGTCGACCTTCTCGGTGGGATCGAGCGGCAACTCGGTGTCGGCCGCCGACAACACCTCGAGGGAGTCGGGGACGACTTCGACGTCCGTCGGCGCCCGCGGCTCCTCTTTGACCTCGCCGGTCACCGAGACGACGGACTCCCGAGAGAGCCCCATGCCCGTCTCGACCATCGCCTCGTCCATCTCCTCTTTCTCGAATTTGATCTGGATTCGCCCGCTCGTATCGCGCAGAATGAGGAAGGCGATCCCGCCCAGGTCACGGATCTCGTGGACCCACCCGGCGACGGTCGCCGTCTCGCCCGGTTCGGCATCGGCCGTATACGTTCTGTCGTCCATACACCGGATTCTCGGCGATCGGACTTAAGCGCGGGGAAACGCGACGGCTCCACGGTCGGGCGGACTCCGCGGACGGGCTACTGGAAGCCGATATCGGTGCGCGGACACACCTCGCCGAAGAGCCATTCGGCGTGTTCGAGGGCGTACTCGCGGTGGTCAGCCTCTATCGCGCCGATGGCGTCCACCAGGAGGATCGGACGGTAGTCCCGTAGTCCCGCCGATCCGGCGGTATGGAGCACACAGACGTTCGCGAGCGTCCCACAGATCACGAGGTCGTTGATCCCGTGGCTTTCGAGCCATCCTTCCAGTTCCGTCCGGTAGAAGGCGTCGTAGGTGTGCTTGACGACGACGAGGTCATCCGCCTCGGGCGTCAGTTCCTCGACGAGTTCGGCCTCCCACGAGCCCTCGAGGACGTGTTGGCCCCACCGATCGAACTCGTCGTAATAGTGGTTCTCCTCGAACTGCGCGGACGGGTGGACGTCGCGGGTGAAGACGACCGACGCGCCGGCAGCCCGCGCGTCCGCGACGGCCCCGGCACAGGGTTCGACTGCTGCCTCGCTACCGGGCGCGTACAGCGAGCCCTCGGGGTGACAGAAGCCGTTCTGCATATCGACGACAACGACCGCAGTCTCGTCCGGATCGAGTCGCATACGTATCCGTTCGGCAGGGAGGGTCAAAACCGTTTTTGCGGCACTGGCGGGCGCTCGCTTCGACGCGAAAAAGTCGGCGGCCGGTGGCCCGATCAGTAGAACTCGCGGACGAGGTCCATCGCGTCCTCGGGCGCGCCGTCGGGGATGTCAGTCATCGGCTCTTCGACGCCCTCTCGCGTCTCGTAGCCGACGGAGCTTTCGTCTTGGTAGATGACGCCCTGATACTCCTTGTCGCGATCGAGGATGAGGTCCTTTGCGTCGTCGTAGTCCGTCCGATCGTGGTCGAACTCCTCGTCGCCGACGTCGACGATCGTATCGCGGAAGTAGTCGTAGGTGTCGACGTCGTTGAACGTCACGCACGGCGAGTAGACGTTCACGAAGCCGAAACCGTCGTGTTCGATGGCTTCCTGGACGATTTGGGCGTGACGCTGGGAATCCGACGAGAAGGACTGTGCGATGAACGTCCCGCCTGCGGCGAGCGCCAGCGCAAGTGGATTGACCGGCTGTTGGTTCGTCCCGTCCGGCGAGGTCGACGTCTCGAAATCCTCCCGAGAGGTCGGCGAGAACTGCCCCTTCGTCAGCCCGTAAATCCGGTTGTCCATGACGACGTAGGTCATGTCGACGTTCCGGCGAACCGCGTGGACGAAGTGGCCGGCTCCGATCGAGTAGCCGTCCCCGTCGCCGCCCGCGACCATCACTTCGAGTTCGGGATTGGCGATCTTGACGCCCGTGCCGACGGGCAGCGCGCGGCCGTGGACGCCGTGTAGCGCGTAGCTGCGCATGTACGTCCCGATCTTGCCCGAGCAGCCGATTCCGGCGACCACGAACGTGTTGTCGGGGTCGTTGCCGGTCTCGGCGAGGGCTTTCATCATGCCGTTCATCGTCCCGAAGTCGCCGCAGCCGGGACACCACGTCGGTTGCTTATCCGATTTGAAATCGGTGAATCGAACGTTTGAGCTCATTGTCAGGCCTCCACCTCCGTCGGTTCGCCGAGGGCGGCTTTGACTTCCTCGGCGAGTTCGTCCGCTTTGAACCGCACGCCGCTGTACTTGTTGATGCGTTGCACCCGCGAAAGCGTGTCGTGCTCTATGAGGTCAGCGAACTGCCCCGTCGAGTTACACTCGATGACGATCGTCTCCTCGGCGGCTTCGACCTCGTCGGTGAGGTCCGGACGCGGGAAGATGTACGGCACCGAGATGAGTCGTACGTCGATGTCGTCCTCGGCGAGCATCCCGATCGCCTCCCGCATCGCGCCCTCGTTCGAGCCCCACGAGAGGATCAGCGTATCCGCCTCCGCGTCGCCGAACTCCCGGTAGCCCCAGTCCTCGCGCTCGCGGGCGGTGTCGACTTTCCGATCGCGTTTGTCGACCTGCTCGATCCGCATATCCGTGTCCTCGGTCCGCCGGCCCAACTCGTCGTGTTCGAGGCCGGTCGACATGTGGGCACCGCCGTCGGTCCCGGGGAACGAACGGGGGCTGATCCCGTCGTCGGTGATCGCGTGCGGTTTGAACTGCCCCTTCTCGTTTTGCCACTCCCCGATCGTCTCCTCGTCGACGACCTTCCCGCGGTCGATTTCGACGGCCTCCATATCGAACTCCTCGGGTTCGAACGTCTGCTCTGTGACCGCAAGCGAGAGGTCGCTGGTCAAGTATACCGGGAGCTGATACTTTTCAGCGAGGTTGAACGCCTCGACTGCCTTGTGGAAGCACTCGGCGATGTTCGTCGGGGCGAGGACGAACCGCGGAATCTCGCCGTGGCCCCCGTAGAGCATCTGATTGAGATCGCCTTGCTCCTGTTTGGTCGGCATCCCCGTCGACGGTCCCGAGCGCATGACGTTGCAGATGACGAGCGGCGTCTCGGAGGTGGCGACGAGACCGAACGTCTCCGTCATCAGATCGATCCCCGGCCCGGACGTCGCGGTCATCGCCCGCGCACCCGCACGGGCCCCTCCGAGGGTCATGTTCACCGCGGAGAGCTCGTCCTCGGCCTGGACGACGATCCCGCCGTAGTCCTCGATCCGGCCCTTCAGATACTCCATTACGTCCGTCGCGGGCGTGATCGGGTAGCCAGCGTAGAACCGGCAACCGGCGGCCAACGCGCCCATCCCGATCGCCTCGCCTCCGTTCAACAGGACGTAGTCGTTGTCGGTGGTTTCGAGGTCGTACGGTGCCGAGAAGTCGTACTCCTCTTCGACGTACTCCGCGCCGGCTCGTGCCGCCGCTTTGTTGTTGTCGACGATCGCTTCGCCTTTGCCGCCGAAGCGCTTTTCGAGCGACTCGTCGAGATACTCGATGTTGAACCCCGAGACGGCACAGGCCGCCCCCAGGGCGACGATGTTCCGCATGATCGCCCCGCCGGCGTCCTCCGCGAGCCGTTTCAACGGGACGTCGAGCCCGATCGTCTCGCCGGGGGTTTCGAAGTCCGACATCATCGACCGCTCGCCGTCGTAGATGATGATCGAGTCGTCGTGTAACTCGTCGAGGTTCTCGTCGACGGTCCGTTGTGTGAGCGCGATCAGGATGTCGAGTCTGTCAACGACGCTCTCGACGCGGTCGACCGACGTCCGTACCTTATAAGCGGTGTACCCGCCCCGGATTCGTGATGCGAAATCCTTCGAGGTAAAGACGTGGCGCCCCGCACGGGAGAGCGCCTGGGCGAAGATCTTCCCGGTCGAATCGATCCCATCGCCGGCTTCGCCGCCGACGGCCCAGTTTAAGTCCTCTGGCATGCTATATCGGGGTTCTACACGGCGGACGTTAAGCCTTCTGAATATTGCCGTTCGCCACCGTATCACCGGGAAAATCGGCTCTACGGGAGGTATTAAGGGAGTACGATCCCGGAACGGAACAGCCGGCTCCGAAAGCGCCTTGCGGCCGGGAGGGCCTACATCACGTATGGACCCCATCGAGACGACTGTCGCCGCCGTCCGTGACGTCGGTACCGATGCCGTCGCCATCGAAATAGAGACGCCGTCCGGGTTCGACGCCCTTCCCGGCCAGTTCGTCAAGCTTTCGGCGACGATCGGCGGCGAGTCGGTCGGTCGGTTTTATACCATCTCCTCGCCCGACACGGACGGCACCTTCGAACTCACGGTCAGCTACGACCCGGACGAAGGAGGGGCGTTTAGCGAGTACTTGCTCTCGATCGTCCCCGACGATCCGATCACCATCTCCGGGCCGTTCGGAAACGACTATTACGAGCACGAACGACGCGTCGTCGTTCTCGCGGGCGGCCCCGGCGTCGGCCCCGCAGTCGCGATCGCCGAACGAGCGATCTCGGATGGAGGTGACGCGGCCGTCGTCTATCGGGACGACGATCCGCTTTACGAGGGCCGTCTCGCGGCGCTCGCGGCCGCCGGAGCGGACGTATTCGTCCTCACCGAGGCGACAGCTCTCGACGACAGCGTCGCCGACGTCCGTACCGGGGGCGGCGACGAACAGCTGTTCGTCTACGGGTTCGCCGACTTCCTCGGGGACGCCGAGGCCGCGATCGAGGCGGCAGGCGGTGACCCCGACAGGGTCAAATCGGAGAACTTCGGCTGATCGGCCGACCCGACCGCGGTTTTATATACGGGCACGCGGCCATCCGGCGTATGGTCTAAGCGCCGACCGCGGCCCGCCCGGGCGAGAGCGTGGCACACGGGCTGCGGAGCGAACGCGTGCCGCCTGTTCGCCACTACCGGTCCGAGAGCGAAGCCGTCAGTGCTCGACGAACTCGATCAACACGCCCCCGGTCGACCCCGGATGGAGGAAGGCGACCCGGTGGCCCCACGCCCCCTGCCGTGGCTCCTCGTCGATCAACTCGACGCCGACGGACTCGGCGGTGTCGAGCGTCGCCTCGATATCGTCCGTCTCCAAGGCGACGTGGTGGAGGCCTGCGCCGTGCTCGTCGAGATACCGCGAGATCGTCCCATCGCCGTGGGGCTCGAGCAACTCGAAGTAGCCGTTTCCGAGTTCGAGGAAGATGACGTTCAACTCCCCGAAACGCTCTTCGTGGGCGATCTCACAGCCGAACAGGTCCGTATAGAGGAACGCGAGCCCCTCGGCATCGTCGGTCGCAACGCCGGCGTGGTCGAAGTTCATACCGGTCACTCGACTGGAGGGATGAAAAACGCGGGGGAAACGCCCCCGACGCAGTTCGGGACATCATTGCCCGATCCCGATGCGGCATCTCGGTCAGCCCTGGTACTCGCCGAAGACGTCCCGCATCGCGTTGCAGATCTCCCCGGTCGTCGCGTACGCTTTCACCGCGTCGACGATGTAGGGCATGACGTTATCGCTCCCCTCGGCCGCGTCTCTTAGCGCCGCCAGGGCGTCCTCGACGGCCTCGTTGTCGCGGCTCTCGCGTAGCTCCTGAACCCGCTCGCGCTGTTGGCGCTGTTCTTCCTCGCTTACTTCCTCGATGTCCTCCTTCGGCTCCTCGTCGACCTCGAACTCGTTGACGCCGACGATGATGCGCTCGCCGGTTTCGATCTCGCGCTGGCGGTCGAAGGCCACGTCCTGGATCTGTTTTTGCACCCACCGGTTCTCGACGGCCTGTCGCATCCCGCCGCGTTCGTCGACCTCCTCGAGAAGGTCGAACGCCTCGGCTTCGAGTTCGTCGGTCAGGCTCTCGACGTAGTACGAGCCCGCCAGCGGGTCGATCGTGTCCGCAGCACCGGACTCGTGTGCGAGGATTTGCTGGGTCCGAAGCGCCGTCCGAACCGACTCCTCGGTCGGCAGACTAAGCGCCTCGTCCTTTCCGTTAGTGTGGAGACTCTGTGTGCCACCCAACACTGCCGCCAGAGCCTGGTAGGCCACGCGGACGACGTTGTTCTCGACCTGTTGGGCCGTCAGCGTCGATCCGGCCGTCTGGGTGTGGAACTTCAGCTGTTTCGACGCCGGTTTCTCGGCGTCGAAGTGCTCGTCCATCAGTTTGTACCACATCCGACGTGCGGCCCGGAACTTCGCGACCTCCTCGAGGACGTTGTTGTGGGCATTAAAAAAGAACGAGAGCTGTGGGGCGAAGTCGTCGACGTCGAGGCCGGCTTCGACCGCGGCTTCGACGTACTCGAGCCCGTCGCCGAGCGTGAAGGCGAGTTCTTGGGCCGCTGTCGCGCCCGCCTCCCGGATGTGATACCCCGATATCGAGATCGTATTGAAGTTCGGGACCTCCTCGGTACAGAACTCGAAGATGTCGGTGATAATTCGCATCGAGGGTTCCGGCGGGAAGATGTAGGTGTTTCGGGCGATGTACTCCTTGAGAATGTCGTTTTGGATCGTTCCCCGAAGTTCCTCGCGGTCGACGCCCGTCTTGTCGCCGACGGCGATATACATCGCGAGCAATACGGACGCGGGGGCGTTGATCGTCATCGACGTCGACACCTCGTCGAGCGGGATCCCCTCGAAGACGGTCTCCATGTCGTCGAGTGAATCGATCGCGACCCCGCTCTTGCCGACCTCTCCTTCGGCCATCGCCGAATCCGAATCGTAGCCCATCTGTGTCGGCAGGTCGAACGCCATCGAGAGACCGGTTTGGCCCTCGTCCATGAGGTAGTTGAACCGATCGTTCGTCTCGGCTGCGGTCCCCATCCCGGCGTACTGCCGCATCGTCCACAGCCGCCCCCGGTACATGGTCGAGTAGACGCCCCGAGTATAGGGCTGCTCGCCGGGGTACCCGAGGTCCTCCTCGTATTCGAGGTCGGATACGTCGTCGGGCGTGTACAACGGATCGACGGTTTGTCCCCCCGTATCGGTCGTGAACGCCTCGTTTCGCTCGCCGAACCGGTCAACCGTCGGGCCGTACGTCTCGGCCTCCCACTGGTCGTACCCCGCACGGATCTCATCGAGGTCGTCAGCGTCGAACATTATCGATCGATACGGACCCGCCGGCTTAAGAGTTGGCGGGATGCGGCCGCTCGGCTACGCGCCTTCGACTGGTTCGGATTTCGCCTCACGGACGCCCTCGACGGTCTCTTCGACCGCATCGACGCCCTCCTCGTGGACGAGGTCACCGACGACGATCGTGTCCGCGTGGTGGCCCATCTCGTAGGCCGACCCGTAGTCGTGGATACCGCCGCCATAGAAGATCGACGCCTCCTCGACGGCGCCGGCGGCGGCCCGGACCATCTCGGGATCGCCGAACGTCCCGGAGTACTCGACGTACACGATGCGCTGGCCGAACATCCGTTCTGCGACCTCGGCGTAGGCGGCGACCTCGTCGGCATCGATCTCACAGTCCGCTTCGGTGTACGTCGCGACCGACGAGTCGGGATTGAGAACGAGGTAGGCCTCCGAGAAGGTCCGGTCCCAGTCGATGTCGCTGTCGAGGCGCGCCCACTCTTTGTGTGCCCCGGTCACCCAGAAGGGATCGCCGGCGTTGAGGACGATCGGTACGAAGTAGCCGTCGAGGCCGTCACGGTGGACGACCGCGCCGACGTTCGACGGCTCGATGTACACCGGTATGTCGTAGGCGGTCGTCGCCTCGACGACCCGTGCCATCTTCTCCTCGGTCATCCCTGTGGTTCCGCCGATCTCGAGAGCGTCGGTTCCGGTCGCACAGACGTCTTCGAACGTCTCGCCCTCGGCGAGCGTCTTGTCGGGATCGATCTTGACGATGTGATCCCACGTTGCCCACGGCGCGCTCATACACCATCTGTCACGGGGGGTAGCTAAAACCGCTTCGACATCCTGTATGGGTCGTCGTCACAGAGTACCGGCCGGCGTCCGATCGGGTTCGGTGCCCGTCGGGACCCGACGACGACGACAGCCCGCATCAATCCGCGACCGCACCGGCGTTGACCTCCGCTTGCCATTCGCGGAGGCGGTCCTCGGAGACGCCCTGAACGTCGTCTGCGACGGCCGCGGCGTCGGCGCTCCGGAGGTCGTCGATCGATTCGATGCCCGCCGCGGCGAGCTTTTTTGCGGTTTTCCCGCCGATGCCGTCGATATCTTCGATCTCCGAGGCGGCCTGTCGCTCCCTGTATTCGGCGTAGTTACAGATCGGACAGCCGAGCTCCCAGGGATCGTCGTCGTCGGCACCGTCCGTGACGAGCAGGTGTGGCAGGCCGTGCTCCGAGCAGATCTCCTCTGTCACCTCGATGTCTCCGCGGCGCGGCAGCGGCAGCGAGTACTCACACTCGGGATACCGCGTACACCCGACGAGCCGCGAGCCGTTTCGGAGCTGTTTGATCGCGAGTTCGCCGCCTTTGCTCCCGTCGGTCCCGTTCTCCGACGCCCCCGGCTCCGCCGTACCCTCGCCACACTCCGGACACGGACCGATGATCTGATCGTCGGCCTCGTCGGCCTCGTCGGCCTTGCACTGCGGGCAGCCGTGTACAAACGTGCTCCGGCCGGCGAGCATCTTTACGCCCTTGAGACCGTGTTCCTCGCAGGTCTCGTCGATCACCGTCGGCTCGCCCTTGTTCGGCAGCGGCAGGGTATACTGACAGTCCGGAAACCCATCGCAGCCGACGAAGTACGAGCCCTGCCGCGAGCGGCGGACGAGCAGGCTCTCGCCGCACTCCGGACACGGCCCGAGCGTCCGATCCGCCTTCATCGACTCCCGGAGGTGCTCGCCGATGTCAGATCTGGAGTCGTGCAGCTCCTCGAAGATCCGATCGAGGATCGCCCTGGACTCGTCGGTCACCGCCTCGAAGCTCTTCTCGCCGTCCGCGATTGCGTTCATATCCGCTTCGAGTTGCGCCGTCATGTCCTCGTCGACGATCCGATCGGCGAACGTCTCGGCGGCCTCGACGACCGCCATCGCGAGCTTCGTCGGCCGCGGGGGATCGCCCTCGATGTAGCCGCGGTCATAGAGCTTCTCGATCGTGTGATGTCGTGTCGACTTCGTCCCGAGCCCGCGGGACTCGAGTTCCTCGATGAGTCGGGACTGGCCGCGGCGGCGTGGCGGCTGGGTCTGTTTCGCCTCGATGCGGGCGTCCTCGATATCGACGATCTCGCCCTCGTCGACGTCCGGAACGTAGCTTTCGCTCGTCGATCGGTACGGATACACTTCGTGGTAGCCCGGATCGAGAAGCCGCTTGCCATTGGCTTTCAACGGACAGCCGTTGGCGTCGGCGACGACTTTCAGGTGCTCCCACTCCGCGGGGTCGGCGACCGTCGCAAAGAAGTGCCGGACGACGAGTTCGTAGGCCTCCCACTCGTCCTCCGAGACGTCCGCTTTCGTCGGGATCTCGCCCGTCGGATGGATCGGCGGGTGATCGGTCGTTTCCTCGTCGCCCGCGGTCGGCTCGATGGTATCGGCCGCGAGGAGCGACGCTGCGTCCTCGCCGAAGAGATAGTGCTCGGCGAACTCGTCGAGAAGCGCGTCGGGGTCGAGATCGTCGGGATAGACGGTGTTGTCTGTCCGTGGATAGGTGATATAGCCCGCGGTGTAGAGCTCCTCGGCGATGCTCATCGCCTTCTGGGCGGACAGCCCGATCGAACTCGCCGAACTGATGTATTGGGTCGTATTGAACGGCTCCGGGGGCTCGTCAGTCCGGCGGCGGCGGCGGACGGAGTCGACGATCGCCTCGCGGGCACCCGCCAATCGGTCGAAGGCTTCGTTCGCGTCGGCTTCGTCCCAGACGCGTTCGGCCTCCGTACCGTCCTCGCGATAGAAGTACTGGGCCTCGAAGACGGTATCCCCCTTCAGCAGATCGGCGAACAGCTCCCAGTAGTCGTCGGGATCGAACGCCTGGATCTCGCGTTCACGGTCGACAATGAGCTTCAGCGTCGGCGACTGGACGCGGCCGACGGAGATGAAGTCCTCGCCCAGCTGCTTTGCCGACAGCGAGAGAAATCGGGTCAACGCCGCCCCCCAGAGCAGATCGACCACCTGTCTGGCCTCCCCGGCGGCCGCCAGATCGAAGTCCAACTCGTCGGGGTTCGAAAACGCCTCCCGGACCTCGTTTTCCGTGATCGAGGAGAACCTGACGCGGTCGATCGGCGCGTCCGTCTCCTCGCGGGCGAGTTCGTAGGCTTCCTTGCCGATCAACTCCCCCTCCCGGTCGTAGTCGGTCGCGATCGTGATCCGATCCGCGTCGGCGGCCAACTCCTTTAGCGTCCGGACAATGTTCTCCTGAGTCGGTGTCTTGACCACGTCGGCCTCGACCAACTCCGCGGGCTGGACGTCCCGCCAGTCGGCGTACTCGGGCGGAAAATCGACGCCGACGACGTGTCCGGAGAGCCCGACGCAGCGTTTGTCCCCCCATCGGTAGACGTTGACGCCGTACTGTCGGTCGGTCGAGGCGCTGTCGCCGGAGAGAATCCCGGCAATCCGGCGCGCCGCGTTGTCCTTTTCGGTGACGATGAGTTCCACTGTTGGACGTGGATACGCCGACTCCGGATTTCAACCTTTCGTCGGGCCGGGAGTAAAACCGCGTGAGAGCGCGCCTACGGGCGCGCGACGGGTCGGGCGTACGCGTGAGCTACACCGCAGCGTGAGCTACCCGTTTTATAAAATATCGAGGAGAAACCCCACGACGTCAGCCGTGGAAGGATGTCGCGGGGGAGGGCCCTAATACTGACGGACAAAAGAATGTACACACGACGCACGAGGATCACGCCGTTCGACGGAGCGAACGGCGGATCACTCGTGAGTCGGTTTCATTTGATTTCGTCCACCAGTATAAATCAAGAGATCTGAACGCCTGCGTCCTGAAGGATCCGCTTCAAATATCCCTCCTCCTGGAAGTAGACGTTATGGTCTTCGTACGTCTCCACACAGACGTCCCGCGACTCCCGCAATGTAGTCTCCTCCGTGACAGAGATCACATAAGAGTGCATCTCGATATCGGGGTCATGTAACCGATCTTCGAGGACCTTGACTCGGTCATTCAGCTTCACCTTGTTCGATTTTTCGATGTCTTCCGGTTCGAAGACCATCCCGTGTGGATCTAAAAAGAGAACGGTTTGCTTATCAGCGGACTTGATCCAGAGGATGAAATCAGGGTATCCACCCTGTTGGAATCCAATCCCCCTGCCTCGGGGGTTTCTGAGTAGGTAGACGTCCTGACGTCTGAGGTGTCCTGTTTTGACGATGGCGTCCAGCCGTTCGACCAGCCGCCGTTCGTCTTCGTTGAGCGACTGCGATGGCGCTTTCAACTGCTCTTGGGGGCCCGCCGCTTCGATTTGTTCCTTGACGAATAGGGGGGTGTAGAGGCTCCGATCGAAGTCGAGTGTGTACTCATTCGACGACGAGCCGTTCGCGGAGAGTATCCCATCGACCGTTTCGAGGAGCTCCGGTTCATCGGGCACCCGGAACGTCAACTCGAAGCGTAGTTCTGTGTCGTCCGGCCGAAGCAGTTGATACTCGCGGCGTCTGTCCTC
Organism: Natronomonas salinimetallica; assembly: GCF_013839515.1. Lineage (GTDB taxonomy): Archaea > Halobacteriota > Halobacteria > Halobacteriales > Haloarculaceae > Natronomonas. The sequence goes on from NZ_JACDNQ010000004.1 coordinate 175,877, forward strand.
CCAATCGGATTTCTTAGCGTTGAACGCGTTGTCGACGTACGATCGGAGGATGGTGCGGACGATTTCTTCGGTTTCGGCTTTCGCCTCGATCGGGTCGTCGAGGGAAACGCGGGACGTGGGACATTTTAGCGCGAAGTAATCGTTCTGAACGACTGCCTTGAGGCGAGCCACGTCGAGAACGAGATTCGAGTATTCCTGTCGTTCTTTGTACTCGATTAGGTCGATGAGGAGCCGATCCCAGTCGACCAACTGGAGATCCAAGTCGTCACTCCGGGCGTTGTTCTTCTCCTTGGCGAGCGCCTGTGTGTCCGAGCTCCGGAGGGTTTGGACCTCGGAGTACAGATCAACGGCAGGGGCGTGATCTTCGGAGAGTGGGAGTCTCAGACTAGTTGACGAAACGTACTCCGTATCCTCCCGCTTCCGGGGGACGTTCAGCCCGTTTTCGACGAGATCCGCTCGTACGTCTGTTTCGACGGTCCGTTCGACGAACCCGGTTGGGATATCTTCTTTCTCGAGCTGTGTCTCAAATTCTTTGATGTAGTCCGCTTTGATGCCGAACACGTTCAGGCGCTCCAGGACGTCGATGTGTTCCGGTAGGTCGGACTGAGAGACGTCTACGTGCGATGTCCGCTTGAGGGAGTTGTTCATCCCGCGAAGGCGGATACCGCGGCCGAAGAGCTGAATGATCTCGGAGCCTTCGCTGCGTCCGACCCGCATGAGCCCCATGCTCGCCACGCGGTAGCTGTCCCAGCCTTCGGTGAATTTCTTCGCTCCGATGAGGACGGTCACGTTCGAGCTGTCCGAGTTCAGTTCCGAGAAGAGAGCCCGCTTGAACTCCTGTTCGTCGGTCGATATCTCGGTGTGTTCCTCGATACGGGTGATGAATTTCCGCGTGGAGCCGATATTGATGAGACCGAAGTAGTCCTCGTTCCGGCCGACTCGTAGTCCAATCTCGTCGTCGGCGTTCTTCAAGTGAACGACGCTCAGTTCGGCGTCGGTGGACGCGTTGAAGACGATGTCGAGTATCTCGTCGTATATCTCCGCTGCCGAGAGTGCGGACTCCTCGAGATAATTGAACTTGTCTTCGAAGAGACTACGGCCGTCCTCGTCCAGGAAACCCGTCCCGGACAATACATCACCGATCTCGTCGATTACTGCATCACGTTCCCGGAGGAACCGAGCAAGGAATCGGACGACCGTTTCGACGTCCGAGGCTTTGTCTTTCTTCGTAATAGCCCGGCCGCTGACGGCGTTGACCGTTTGTCCAACGAAGATCCAGAGCGGGTCGTCGATCTCGAAGGGCTCTAGCTCGTCCTCGTTCTCCGTGTAGTACTTTTTTTGCTCGTAGAATGTGAGCAGGTTTGCGGTGAGGTATGCATCGCGGCGTGACTCTGTTTCTTCGGCGAGGTTGAGGACGTCGTACTCCTTTCCGAAGCCATCGATGTGGAAGTTCCGGAACGAATACTCGAAGATAATCGACTGGACGTACCGATTTTGGAGTTGTTCGTTGTCGATCGAGCTCAGTGCTTGCCCGAATGTAGCGCTATATTCGAAGGAAAATCCGTCATCGCCGATTACGTGCTCTCGGTACGTGATCCATCGGTCCCCTTGAGCGCCTTTGTGGCCCTCGTCTACGAAGACGAGGTTGTCCCCTTCGAACGTGTCTACGGAGTACGTTTTCTCCCCGGTTTCGTCACTGATTTTGTGGATGTCTAAGACGTTAATCGTTGTCTCAGAAGTGGGGTTCCGCTCCGGACTGAACCGTCGTGCATCGATGCCACTCGCTTCGAACTCGTTTAGGTGCTGGTCGGTCAGGCCCTCGTTCGGCGTGATCAATAACAGGTTTTCCGGCTCTTGGTCACTGTAGTGTTGGAACTGCCAGAGGTTCGCGTGCATGATCAGGGTCTTTCCGGAGCCGGTTGCCATCCAGTAGGCGAGTTTGCTGAGGTTGTCCTCCTCTAACGGGTAGAGGTCCTCGACGCTGAGTTCGGTTCGTTTGTCCTCGATTAGAGCGCTAAATTCCCCCTGCAGTTTCTCTTCGTGGTTGTGGTAGAGATCGAGGTAAATCTCGGTGAAAAGCAGTGACAGGTACTGGAAATACTTGAGACGGATGTCCTCCTCGCGGTTCTCCGCTAGCCGGTGTTCGTACGCAGCGATGTTTCGGTCGTACTGCTCGATGCGCCGCCAGAGCCACTCGGTCGGCTCCAGTTCGGTCGTGAGTTCTTCGATGAATCTGCTTCGGTTATCCGGCTTGAATCCTTCCTTTGCGTCGTTGAGCGCGTCTCGGAATTCGTCGAAGCTGGTTGCGCCGAACTTGCTATACAGATATTCGGTTAAGACGAGCTTCTGGCTGAAGTCATCCATCGTTCACCACATCCGGGTTTCGAAGGCCTTCTCAATCGAGCGCGTCTCGGGGAGCGCACTATCGCGGTTGATATAGACGACGTCCTCGTCGGCGAGGACGTCCTCCGTGAGGAAGTCCCGTTCGCTCTCAAAGAAGTCCTCGCCGTCATCGTCGTATACAGGACGCCAGACGACCCGTACGTCGCCATCCTGGTTCGTCCCGTGAACGACTCGGTACTCGCGGTCGAGTCGCTCGTAGCGGCGGATTCGGGAGACGCGCAGGCCGAGTAGGTAATTGAACGTTTCGACCATATTGATAAAGGTGTCTTTCAACTCGTCGTCCTGTCGGATCTGCATCTGGTATTCGAAGGGGGTTCGTAGCTCGTCGAGATCAAGCAACGAGGGGCCGTCGAGTTCGAATTCGAGGAAGTATTTCAGGTAGCTTCCGGTAAACTCGTCTACTTTGCTCTGCTGGCCATGGGATTCGAGATTGTCGAGCGTGTCTTCGTACTGCTCAAGAGAGACGTATTTGAAGACGTGAGAGACGCCCCGCGAACCCTCCGTCGTTGGTTCCCCGTCCTCCCACTCGTCGCTGTATACCGATTTAATGATGCGGGGTTTCAGGACGTCTTGGAAGTGTTCGCCCATGTCCACTACGATGTACTTTCGATCGGTGCCTTCCTCTTCGTTCAGTTGGATCGTCGCTTCAGCGGTCGTCCCGGATCCCGCGAAGAAATCCAGAATGTAATCGTCGGATTGGGTGCCCAGTTTTGCGAATCGTTTGACGAGAGCGACGGGCTTCGGGTTGTTGAACAGGCCCCGCTCACCGAACATGTCCCGGAGGTAGGTTGTGGCGTTAGTCGTCGTATCGAGATCGTCCCAGAGCGTGGTGGGCGTAGTGCCTCGGTCTTTCGCTTCGCTCAGGAAGCGTTTTCGCTTCGGACGGCCGGTTCCCGACTTCCCGAAGACGATCCGGTCGTCCTCTTTCAGTTGCTGGAAGGTTTCGTAGTCGTTCTTCCAGCTGTTGCCCTCCTTTGGCGTGAAGGTTTCGCCCGTTTCTGGGTTCGTGATCTCGTATCGCTGGTTCGGTCGTTCCCCGCCTACTTCGAAGGGGTCTGCTTTCCATGGCCCGCGCGGATCGTCATCCGGATTCTCGAAGCCCTCCGTGATCGCGGGTAGTCGGAATCGGTCTTTGTTGTTCTTGAACGTCTCGCTGTCCTTCGCGAAGAACAGGTTGTGCGTATGGGCGGTCGAGATCGGGGCAGGGTTCGTCACCGATTTGGTCGAGTTCCAGATGATGTCCGAGACGAAGTTTTCTCGACCGAACACGTCGTCGAGGGCTTTCTTCAGGTTCGAGAATTCGTCGTCGCTAATGGAGACGAACAGTTTGCCGTTGTCACCGAGTAGCTGATTGGCGAGTGAACTCCGATCGTACATCATCGACAACCAACTGGAACTCTGGAAGCTGTCTTTGTAGACGAACCCTTCGTCGTCACCGGTGTTGTATGGCGGGTCGATGTACGACGCCGCAATGCTGTCACCGAACGTCGGTTCCAGAAGATTCAGTGCGTGGACGTTTTCGGATTGGATCGCTAAGCCATCGACTGTCTCGTCCAATGGTTCGATTTCTGCCAGAATATCGAATACGAACTCGGTGGCAAAGTACTGCGTGTCCAGCATCACCGACGGGTTGTTTTCGAGGAACGTCCCGTCGATAACCTCTCCTTCGGTGAATCTGGATAAGCCTTCGCCCTCGCTGTCGTCGATCGCGTACAGATCCTTCCACGCTGCGATCTGTTCGTCGTTGTCGAGAATCCGCGGGTAATACTCCTCGGGGATGTGGTCTAATGTGATACAGTAGTCACTATCGACGACGAACTTCTGTTTCTCGAATAGGCGTTTCTGGAAATCCTCGATTTCGGAGACGAGGTCGATGATCTCTGTGGCGATGTGCTCGACGGCGTTGAGCCGTGCGCGGACGTGAAAGGGAATTTCACCGCGCTCGTTGGTGATCTCCTTCCAGGAGAAGACCTCATTTTTCAGGTAGAATTCGAGTTCCCGCTGGAGGAACCCTTTCAGGTCCTTGTGGATGAAGTAGTCACTCTCGTTTTTCGTCCGGTAGTTCCGCAGGTGGCGCTGGAGGACCGTGCTGTCACTCCGGTCGACGTCAGAATCTTGTCGGAGTGTCTCCTCGAGCTGGGTGCTTGCGTGGGAAAGAATCCGATCCTCGATTACGCCCTGGATGTCTCGTCCTTTCGTTCGGGAGCCTTCCGACAGGTCGTACGTGTCGTAGTCCTCGGGTGTGAGTGCTCTATATTCGAAGTGTACAGCGACATCACGACCGTCTTGGCTGACTGGGTCGGACTCCCGGAGCACGAAATATTTCCCGTCGTCCTTGCGGTCGTTTCGCTTGATCTGGGCGTCGTGAAGTCTGAACGTGATATCGTAGGCGTCCTTACGGAAGGTGTAATCGTTGAACGCCTCACTCGTTTTGACGAAATACTGCTGTCGGTTAGCCCAGTGGAGTTTGACCTCCTCACCGTTGTACGGGATCGCGTATTTTTCTTGGTTGGCCGCTCGACGCTGTGGAACGAAGTCGCCGTCCTTGTAGTAACGCGTAAAGAATCGGTACAGGTCTTGGTAGATGGCCGCCTCGGTGCGTTCTGTGATCTCCGCTTGTTCTACCTCTTGTTTGGCGTCGTAGTAGGCCTTCGCTCGGTCTTTGACGATTCCTTGGGCGTCCTCTGGGATCGCCTCTTCGTCGATATTTCCGTGGTCGTCGATCCAGTTCGGGAATTCGTCTCGGATTTGGGCTTTGACTTCGTCGAGCCGGCGTTCCGCTTTCCGTCCTTTGGCGGATTGGGACGCCGCTAATTCGGTCTCGACGCGTTCGGGAAGGCCCTCGTCGAGAAACGCGCTGATTTCGTCGCGTTTCTCGTTCATGATCCGGTAGATACCGAAATCGAGATCGGCGCTCTCGAACTGGAAGAGTTTCTCGAGAAGTTCGCGGAACCGTTCGTATTTCTCCGTTCGTTCCGGCTTCGTTCTCAGGTCGTGTTCTTCCAAAAATGTCAGCAGTGTCCGTCGTTTAGCGGGTGATTTGATGCCGCGAATGTCCCCCAGTTCCTCCCACGTGATACCTCGAAGATCTTCGAGTTCTTCGTAGCCTGCATCTCTGAAATTCTCTATCTTAGACGGACCGAATCCTCGTAGATTTTCGATGTCCGCGAGTTCAGCCATCGTAATACCTCATCAACCAGGCGCTAATAATCATTCCGTGTTCAACATGTTTCGGGGTGGAATCCACGGCCGCACGTCGTGAGGGGTCGGCAATCACGGTCATAATGCAACAGGTCAAGGGCTACTTCTCGCGTCACCTCCGCGGCGAAGTAGAGTAACTGGCTGGCTCCCGCTGCGCGTACGCTACGCTCGCAGGCATTTGAACCGTGAGTGTAATGCCGCCTCCCGGATTTGAACCGGAGGAAGACTCACTTCGTTCGTCTTCCAGGGCACAAATCCGTCCGGCGTCGTTCCTGTTGCTCGTCACTTCGCCCGTCACAACAGAATATGCCGCCTCCCGGATTTGAACCGGGGACAGCTCGATCTTCAGTCGAGTGCTCTCCCAGTCTGAGCTAAGGCGGCTCGCACCTCAACCGACACGTAGGGCATCAAAAAGGGTTTCGAAAGCCGCCGATGGCCGCGGGTTCGCGACGCGTACCGCATCGGCGGGGCTGCGGAGCGATTGCCGAAGGGGATCAGTCGGCCCCAGCCGCCACGTCGGTTGCCGCACTCGTAGCGTCGCCGGCGGCGTCGAGGACGTCACGGCTCGACAGGAGGATGATGCCGAAGCCGACCTTCGCGACGATGTCGAGTACCATGAACCCGGCCGTTTCGGGGTAGAGACCGATGATTCCGAGCCCTTCCGTCCCGACGATCCACCACACCGGATAGACGAGCCAGACGACGACGATGAGGTTCCGGAGGGTAGTAAACGTGGATTTGGCGGCCCCTGACAGTTGGCTCGCCTCCTCGGTCAGCGTCCCGAAGAGGAAATACACCAACACGAGCAAAAAGCCCGTGGAGACGCCCCACCAGATGATTCGATCCCCGACGGGGGAGAGCATGACACCGGCCGTCGACAGCGTCGCCACGGCACCGGTACCGATCATCAGCGCATCGAGACCGACGAGCGTGGCGATCTGGTTTCGATTCGCCCCGGCGAGCAACCCGAGGTCGATGAGCAAAAGCGGCGTCGTGAACAGCCAGTCGGTGTATCTGGCCCAGTATATCGGGAGCTCTTCGCCGCCGACTTCGACCGTGGTTAGGCCGAAGCCGAGCGCCATACTGAGATAGTTCACGAACGCGATCGCGGTGATAAATATCGTGACGATGTAGAACTCCTGACGGCGTCTGTTTTTTCGCCCCAACCGCGGGCGATGAAATACAGCATGCCGAGGAACATTCCCGCCGTGCCGATCCACAGCCACAGTGACTCGCTGCCTGGTTGTGCCATGAGTACGTATCGTACTATGGGCTCGTTGGTCATGTAGAACGCACCTAACTAGTATGGTTTCACTGCCGCCGTATTCGTGAAGGCCGACTGCCGCCGTATTCGGGAAGGCCGACTGCCGCCGTACTCGGGGGGATCACAGCGTCCCCGTGGCGGCTACCTCCGACTACGGTCTGTCCTCCCTCTCGTCCGACCTATCGTCAACGCGAGTTGTGTTTTCGATAGTTTGATACGCCCGACAGGATTCCACAACGCTATGGCGTGGCGAGTACGTTGGAAAGCGAGTGTCGGGCTTCTCGGCACCGGATTGAAATATCTCGCAGTCACGATGTTCGTCCCCCTGGTCGTCGCCGTGGTGTACGCCGAAGATATCTGGGTCTTCGCCCTCTCGATCGGTATCGTTACGGCGGCGGGACTCGCGCTCGAGCAGGTCGACGCCGACCCCGAACTCGGGCCGCGGGAGGCACTCTTGTTCGTCTCCTTGGCCTGGCTCATGGCCGCTTTGGTCGGCACCGTCCCGTATCTGTTGGCGGGGTACGGGACCGCGTCGACGCTCGCCCATCCCGTCAACGCGCTGTTCGAGTCGATGAGCGGCTTTACGACGACCGGTGCGACGGTCATGGGGGAGATCAGCCTCGAGCGACACTCCCACGCCGTGTTGATGTGGCGACAGCTCACACAGTGGCTCGGCGGGATGGGGATCATCGTTCTGATGATCGCGATCCTGCCCGAAGTCGCCGTCAACGGCGCACAGCTGATGGCGTCGGAGGCCCCCGGGCCGGAACTGCAAAAGCTCACCCCCAAGATCGCGGAAACCGCACGTGTTCTCTGGTTGATCTACTTCGGGTTCACCGTCGTGTACATCTGTTTGCTCTACGGCCTTCACCTGGCCGAACTGGCACCGAACATGGACCTGTACAACGCCATCGCGCACGGCTTTAGCACGCTCCCGACTGGCGGGTTCTCACCGCAGGCCGACAGCATCGCCGCGTTCTCGGCCATCGTCCAGTGGGTCGTGATCCCGTTCATGATCGTCGCGGGCGTCAATTTCGCGCTGTTTTGGCACGTCCTGAAAGGTGAGGCGGAGGTCATGCTCGAAAACGCCGAATTCCGCTTTTACGCCGGAGCGATCGCCGTCTTGGTCGCCGTGTTGACGTTTCTGTTGGTCCGCGGAGCCGCGCCACCGACCGAACTGGGTGGCGTAACGGACGGGCTCACGGAGAACACCCTCCGTCAGGCCGCATTCCAGGTCGCATCGCTCATGAACTCGACCGGGTACGCGACGGCGGATTTCGCACAGTGGGACACGCACGCACAGGTGTTTTTGCTGTTCGCGATGTTCGTCGGCGGCTCGGCCGGATCCACCGGTGGCGGGGTCAAAGTCGTTCGGTGGCTGGTCGTGTTGAAAACGATCCGGCGTGAACTGTTCACGACGGCACACCCCGACGCCGTCAAACCGGTGCGGCTCAGCGGTAGTGTCGTCGACGAGGACGCGGTCCGGGGTATCATCGTCTTTACGGTCCTGTACATCCTGTTGTTCGGGTTCGCAGCGGTGTTTCTCTCGCTCGATACGGCCCGGATCGGGATCCAGATCTCGACACTAGAGGCGATCAGCGCATCCCTCGCGACGCTCGGAAACATCGGGCCGGGCTTCGGCCGACTGGGACCGTTCGGCAGTTATCTGTTCTTTTCGATCCCGTCGAAACTACTCATGATCTTTCTCATGTGGGTCGGACGGCTGGAGATCGTTCCCGTCTTGGCGATCTTCGTTTCGGCGCTCGACAACCGGCACTGAGATCGACGTCAGTAGCTCACGGAGCTCACTTGAGACGGAGCACTCAAGAGAGGGGGTTCCGAACCGATAAAAGTCGTACAGGAAACGCAAAGCGGATTTTGAACGGGGGGTTCCGCGTCACGGCCGAACGCGTCCCGCGTACGTCCTCCGGGAAGATCGTGAATGGAGAGCTATAGCAGAGATCGGAAAACAAGACACACTCGACCGCACGGCGGCAGTGCGATCGATGTGTACATCGTTGTGATGTTTACTATAGTTGTGATGTTTACTATAGTTGCGATGTTTACTATAGTTGCGATGTCTACTATAGTTGCGATGTCTACTATAGCGAACTGACCCCCGACATCTACGTCAGGACGTCCCTGTCCCGGTGCCGTGCGATCGTCACGAAACGATGGTCGACAGTGTCAGGTCGGCGGAACTGCCGATGCGTTGTGAGGTACTGGGGGTCGTTCACTCCCGATACAGATCGAGGCGGCCGAGGATCGCACCGAGTACCACCGCGATCGGTATGATCTCTAGGCGACCGACCCACATATTGAGGATCAACATCCCCTTCGTGATCGTCGGCATTTCGGGCCCGGTGATGCCGGCGTCGAGGCCGACGTTGCTCTGTGCACTCATCACGTCGAACACGATGTACTCCAGGGGATAGGCGGACGGTAGCGCGTACAGGAAGACGGCGACGCCGAGACAGAGAAAGGCGAGCCACAGAATGAACACGACCGTCGCCTCGGTATACTCACGCTGGAGTTGTTTTTCGCTGAGCCGTCGGTCCCCGATCCGGAGATATCGGACCGCGGTTTCGGGCACGAACACGCTCTCGACCTGCCATACCGTACCCTTGATGAGTGTGATCACACGGATGAGTTTGATACCGCTCACCGTCGAACCGGCGGCAGCGCCGGTGAGCATTCCGAGACACATAAACAACGTCGCCCCGGCGTTCCAGACGCGTCCCGTCCCCGTCCCGACTGCCGCCGTCCCGAACCCGGCGTTCGAGGTGGCGGAGACGAACTGAAACAGCGCGATCCGGAACGTCTCCTCGACCGATCCGTACTGTCCGTTTCCGTACAGAATTCCGGTCAGCACGAGCGATCCGGCCGTAAACCAGATCAAAACCCACCGCGTCTGCAGGTCGGTATAAAAGTTGTGCAGTTCGCCTTTGAATATCAGGTAGTGGATCGGAAACGCGATACTCCCGGCGATCATGACCGGGACGACCGCATACTCTATCAGCGGACTGTTATAGTGGCCGATCGAGTCGGCGTGAACGGAGAATCCACCGGTCGCGATACCGGTCATGCCGTGGTTGATCGCGTCCCAAAGCGGCATTCCGACCGAAAAAAACAGCAGGATGGATCCGATCGTAAGACCGAGGTAGATCTTCCAGATCTCCTGGACGGTCGAGACGATGCTCGGATGGATCTTCTCGGAGCGGGCCTCGCTCTCGTACAGCGTGAACGACCCGCTTCCGGGACGTGCGAGGATCGCGACTGTCAACACGATCACGCCCACACCGCCGATCCACTCGGTGAACGACCGCCACCAGTGAAGCGACCGCGGGAGGTTCTCCTCGACGGCGGCCATCGTCAGGCCGGTCCCGGTGAAGCCGCTCATGCTCTCGAACACCGAATCGAGCGGGTGGAGAAATATCGCCGTCGTCTCGTCCAGCGGTGGCGTGTGTGCCCACACCGGGAGCGGATCGAGCGCGATCGTCCATGCGACCAGCAGAAACGGGATCCCTCCGAGCAGTCCGGTCGCCCCCCACGCACTGGCGGCGGTAACCATCGCTTCGAGTTTCCCCGGCGGCTCCGCATCGCGATAGGCCCGGACGAGGGCGGTCCCGATGCCGGCCACGACGAGCGACGAGATACCGAAAGCCGGAACCGCGTAGTATTCTCGGTGGCCGACGGCGACCGCGATCGAGACGACCAACATGAGCGAGACCGCCTGAAGGATACGACCGACGTCCCGCCCGACCGTTCGGGTGTTTACCCGCATTGCTCTCGTCCGCCCGCCGATCCGGACACTGTCAGGGCGTCCCCCTGTGCGTGGGTCGGCCTCCTGGCCCTCTGTGCGTGGGTCGGCCTCCTGGCCCTCTGTGCGTGGGTCGGCCTCCCGGCCCCCTGTGCGTGGGTCGGTCTACACGCCAAACGGACGGGAGACCGGGCGATACCGTAGGTCATCGGTCCTCATGGTGCCCGAACAGGTCCGTGAGTTCCGGATCCGCACCGAACGCCGAATAGACCGTCACCAGATCGCCGGGCTTGATTTCGGTGCTCCCTCGCGGCGTGATCGGCGATTCGAGGTCGGCGCGTTCGACGGCGATGATGAGGACGTCGTCCGGGAGGACCCCCTCGTGGACCGCTTGCTCGACCGTCTTGCCGGCGATCGGCGCGTCCTCCGTGATCGTTATTTCGAAGACCTCCGCCGTCTCGCCGATCCGCAGATAATCGACGATCGCCGGGCGGGCGACGGACCGATACAGGTACTCCGCGATGAGCTGCTGGGGGTTCTCCATCGTGTTGACGTCGATCTGCCGGTACAACTGCATGTGTTCGGGATTGTGGACGACGGATACGATCATCGGTATCTCGAGTTCCTTCGCGAGCATACAGACCATGATGTTCGTCGCGTCCTGGTCGGTGGTCGAGACGATGGCGTCCGCCTGCGTCGCACCCGCGTCCTCCAGAACGCCTTTGCTTGTTGCGTCCGCCTGGAGCACCAGACAGTCGTGTTCGCTGGCCACCCGATCCGCTTTCGCCTCGTCCTTTTCGATGACGACGACCTCGTTGCCCGACCGAATCGCGATCTCGATCAGGGGTGTTCCGATGTCCCCGGCGCCGACGACGACGATATACATGTGTTATCCGGTTTACCCCCATCAAATAAAAAAGCGTACCGTCCGCCCTCCGGTCGGGGACCGTGGGGCTCCCGTACGTGGCCCGTCGATCACGGCCCGGAGACGCGGCGCGACACGGCCTTCGCCCCCGGCGAGACGGTATAGTGATACTGGTGGACGAAATCAAATGAAACCGACTCACGAGTGATCCGCCGTTCGCTCCGTCGAACGGCGTGATCCTCGTGCGTCGTGTGTACATTCTTTTGTTCATCAGTATGAGTTGTGAAACGAGGGGGTCGCCGACCGGAAGCCGTTCCGAATCGAGGGCACCGACGCTGCGGTCCGGCGGTATCACACACGAACGTTGACGTGGGGCGGTAGCGAACCGTCACGTATGGATACCACCGACTCCGCCCGGCGGGGACAACGACTGAAGCGGATGGTACGGAGTGAAGTCGAGAGCCGGGAGGACGTAGTCAACTACGAGATCGCACAGACCGACGACCCCGGCATTCATCTGATCATCGAGACGGACAGCGACGTCAGCCACTACCACGTCGCACTCGAGCGCCACCCCGAGGGAACGGTGAAGACAAACTGGCAGTATCTGGGTACCGAAGGGGACGATTGATCGCCGGTTCGGCGTCGGACCCGACGGTGAGTTCGTGGGCGACCCGACAGATGGGGGTTCGTTCCCGGGCCGCGTCGATCCCCTCGATAATCAATGTGCTTTCAGTCCGGGGATTCGCTACCGGGACCATGGTCGTTGGAGCCACACTCCCGGTGGGGGCAACCGCATCGACAATGGCAAAACAGTCGAGAAACGTATATTTCTGCGTTTTATTTTTCTAAGTATATGTTTGGCATCGTTTCGAGTTTCGTGTTGTTCGTATCCGAAATCGAGGCCACGACGGTTGCGGGCGTCTCTCGGTGAGTACGGGTAACCAACGAGAGACGCGGCATCGTCGCCGGCGTGTCTCCCGCGGAGTTCACCAACAGCGCGTCGGGGAGCACGTTGTTCGTAGTCGGCTTGGACAGCGTATGGTCCACTTCGTTCGTTTTGGAGTCGACGGTGTCGCATACTAAGAACGCTCACTGTCGAGTCGGCGTACCGTTTCGTCGACCGCGACGTGATCCGGATCCCGATCAGGTTCGGGCCGTGGATCGGCTCTCGCATCCCAGTTGCGACCGGTCGGATGCGCTCATTCAGTGCCAAATATTTCAAAAATAAAGACTACAAACAAAAAATATAGGTATGCCGGATAGAGCGGCATATCGAGCTCCAGCGGCGGTCACGGTGTCGCTTCTCGCTCCACGAAGCCCAGCTGAGAGTCACGTCGCGTGTTCACTGCGAAAGAACACCGCCAGTGTTCTATCCGTTCACACCAGTTCGAAGACGTGGACCGGCCACTCCTCCTCGTAGGACAGATCGAAGTCCGGGTCAATGCCGGCTTCCTCGGGATCACGGACCTGGAGTTCGACGCGGTCGCCGATGGTGACGTCCGCGAGTGGGGCGTCGACGCGGCCTGTAAGCCGAGCCGAGGAGTCGAGTTCGACCACCGCGATGGTGATCGGTGCCAGGTGCTCGAACGCGGACGGGGGTCGGTTGACGGACGTATACGAGCGTACCTCGCCGGTCCGGGGCTGTTCCGATACCGTGACTGCCCGGCTACCACAGCCGTAACAGGCGGGGCGGGGCGGCAACAGATGTGTATCACACTCCGTACAACGGGCGGCCACCAGCCGGCCCTCCGCCAGCGCGTCGAAGAAGCCGGGGAGCGTAAACGGCGAATCGGTAGTGATGTCTTCCGGTAGGAGCGGTCCCGTCGTCGTGGAATCGGTGTCTGTCATCGGTGAATTACTTTCGTCGGTCATTGTGTAGTCAGGACGTGAGCCACGGTATGGGCGTCCGCGACGCCACCTTCGTTGATGAGCAGGGCCGTATCGGCGTCCGCCACCTGGCGGTCGTCCGCCCGGCCCGTGAGCTGTTCGTAGGCTTCGACCGCCTGCAGTATCCCGGTCGCACCGATCGGGTGCCCGCGGGCCTTTAGGCCGCCACTGGTGTTGATCTGGACGTCGCTCCAGCCCGCCGATCGATCCTCGGGGGCCTCGACGGTCTCGATGCCGTGGCCCTTGGGCGCGAACTCGGCGGCTTCGGCCAACAGGGCTTCACAGACGGTGAAGGCGTCGTGGACTTCCGCGACGTCGACGTCCGCGGCGTCCATACCGGCGTCCTCGTAAGCGGTCGTGGCAGCGACGTTCGCTCCCTCGACGTACGTGAGGTCCCGTTCGGCGACGGCGAGGTTGTTGGCCGCCGAGCCGACGCCGGCCACGCGGACCGCGTCGGGACGGCTCCGCAGGTCGGCCGCCACCTCGTCGTTCGCGACGACGACGGCCGCGGCACCGTCGGTAACCGGCGCACAGTCGTACAGTTTCAGCGGCGGGGCGACGTCGGGAGCGTCCATGACAGTCTCGACGTCGACCGCCTCCTGGAACATCGCCCGCGGGTTGGCCGCCGCGTTCCGGTGGTTCTTCACGGCGATCCGGGCCAGGTCCCGCTCCGTCGCGTCGGTTTCGTGGAGATATCGCCGCGCGAGCAGGGCGTACGTGGCGGGTGCTGTGATCCCGGAGCGCTGTTCTAAGGCCCGCTCGAAGGCGGCACCGAGCGCGTTCGTGGCACCTTCGGTCCCGCCGGCGGTCATTTTCTCGACGCCACAGGCCAACACCGCGTCGTGGACGCCCGCCCGGACGTCCCGGACTGCGTTCTTGAGCGCGAGCGCACCGGCGGCCGCACACGCCTCGACACGCTCCGCGGGGACGTTCCGCAGGCCGGCCCACTCGGCCATGAGCGTTCCCTGCATGATCTGATTCTCGTACCGTTCGGACTGTGCGCCGACGTACAGTCCGTCGACGACGTCGGCCGGATCGGGTAATTCCTCGAACGCCTCGGCCAGTGCCTTCGAGAACAGGTCGCGGCCGGGCAGGTCTGTCTTGCCCAGCGGAGAGGAACCGACCGCGATGAGATGAGCTGTGGACATCCTCTATGTATCGTCAATCATCGATAATAAAAGTTCGGTTGCGAAGCCGTCCGGCTTCGACTCCGGTCGTCGCAACCGAGAGGTCAGTAGGGCGTATATCGCAAGAATCCTCCCTCGGCATCGATAGGCTGTTCGATACCCGATTGCCCCGGAGTGTTGCCGTCCCCGCGACGGAGACCGGTTCCGCCGGTGCCGGGAACCGCCCGAACCCGGACTGGGGGGCTCGCTCCCGTCCGGTTCCCCTGGGCGATGATCGCATGTCCGGCTCCGTCGTTGGAAAGAGCTTTACGTCTCACAGTTACGTCTTATCATACCATGCATCGACAGATGACGACGCTCGACTTCCTCGATAGAGGGGTCGACGTCTACGGCGATACCGTCGGCATCGTCGCCCACGACGGCACCGAGTACACCTACGCCGAGTTCGGCGAGCGGGTCGACCGCGCGGCGTCGGCGCTCTCGGCTCTCGGCATCGAGGAGGGCGATCGCGTGGCGCTGCTCTCGCCGAACACACACTGGTTTCTGGAGGCGCTGTTCGCAATCAACGCTCTCGGGGCTATCTCGGCCCCGCTTAACTACCGGCTCACCGCCGGGGACTACGAGTACATCCTCGACGACTGCGGAGCCCAGGCGGTCATCGCCGACCACGAGTACGCCGGAAAGGTCGAGGCGATCCGCGACCGGGTCCCCGCCACGTCGTTCGTCGCCAACCCGGCCGACCGCGTCGACGGCGACTGGCGCGACTACGAGTCGCTCCTGGGAGAGGCCGACCCCGACGGGATCGAACGCCCCGATATCTCCGAGGACGACCCCGCGACGATCAACTACACGAGCGGGACGACCGGCGACCCGAAGGGCGTAGTCCGGACCCACCGCACCGAACACTACCACGCGCTGATCACCGCCCACCACACCGAGATCAGCGACGACGACGCTTACCTCTGGACGCTGCCGATGTTCCACGTCAACGGGTGGGGCTACCCCTACGTCATCACGGGCGTCGGCGGGAAACACGTCTGCCAGCGCCACTTCGACGCTGCCGGCGCCTTCGAGCGCATCCGAAACCACGACGTGACCTACCTCTGTGGCGCGCCGACGGTGCTGGACAGCCTCATCGATCACTATCAGAACACCGGCGTCGCCGCCACGGGCGAGAAGCCGGTCAGGATCGCCACCGCCGCCAGCCCGCCGCCCGAGGCGACGATCCGGACCGTCGAAGACGAACTCGGCTGGAACATTTTGCACGTCTACGGGCTGACCGAGACCGGCCCGCTGGTCACGACGAGCAATTCGCCGCGCCGGATCGAGAGCGAGGGTCGCTTCGAGATCAAGACTCGTCAGGGCCACGCCATGCTCGGAACCGAACTGCGCGTCGTCGACGAGGACGGCGAGGACATCCCCTCCGACGACGAGACGATGGGCGAGATCATCGTCCGCGGCAACCAGATCATGGACCGCTACTGGAACAAACCCGAGCGGACTCGCGATGCCTTCAGCGGCCGGGCCGACGGATGGTTCCACACCGGCGACTTCGCCAGTATCGACGAGCGCGGGATGATATCAATCAAGGACCGCAAGAAGGACGTCATCATCAGCGGCGGCGAGAACATCTCCAGCGTCGAGGTCGAAGACGCCCTCTATGACCACCCAGACATCGATCGCGTCGCCGTGATCGGCGTCCCCCACGAGAAGTGGGGCGAGACGCCCAAAGCAATCGCCGTGCCCGCCGGCAGCGCCGACCTCACCGAGGAAAGGATCATCGAGTTCGCCCGCGATAATCTCCCACACTACAAATGCCCAACCGTCGTCGAGTTCGTCGAGGACCTCCCCGAGACCTCCACGGGTAAGATCCGCAAGGTCGAACTCCGGGAGTCCCACGGCGACCCCATCAAGTGACCCCGTCCGTTCCGGCTCGTTCGTCGTCGCCCCCCGAGTGAGCACGTGCCTGTTCGGCCAACCCGGACGCAAGCGTGTACTCCCGCGGGTCGGGGCCGTTGAGGACGTCCGGAGTGGGGTGGGGCCGTTGAGGACGTCCGGAGTGGGGTACGTTCTCGATGCTCCGTGAGGGGCTGACACTGCCGAACCGTAGTCCGGGCCGTTACAGGTATTTGAAGCGACATGACCGGCCGTCGTCGTCGGACGCTCATCCTGTTTCTCTCGCCGTCAGCTCCCATCGATTTTGCAGCGTGCAAAAGAATAAGTGGTAGCGGCCCTCGAGCGATAGTATGACAGACCACGCCGACACGAGTGGTTCACGCAGGATTGCGGCGGTAGACAAATGCTGTGAAATTCTTGATACGATTCACGAGCTCCAGGGGGCCACGTTGACCGAGATCTCGGAGCATCTGGGGTTGACGCCCGGAACAGTCCATCCACACCTCGTCACCCTGTTCGAGAATCAGCTGGTCACGAAGAAGGACGGCGTCTACTCCCCGAGTTTCAAATTTTTGCGTGTCGGAGAAAGCCGTCGCCGGGAAAACGTCTTTTTCCGACATGCCAATAGCAAGATGGAGGAGTTGGCACGCAGGATCGACGCCCGAGTTCAGATCTACGTCGAGGAGTTCGGGATGGGCGTTTGTATCGCTCAGGCCGGAAGTCAAAGCAGTATTCAGCCCCCGGACGAAGTAGGAGACCAAACCCACCTCCACGTCATCGCTGCCGGGAAGGCGATGTTGGCGGAGATGCCTGACGAACGGATATCCGAAATCGTCGAACAGCATGGAATGCCGGAGCACACGTCAAACACGGTCGTTGACGAGTCGGCGCTCTTCGGGGAGTTAGAGGACATTTCGGAGCAAGGCTACGCGTTTAACGACGAAGAGTACATATCGGGGTTGGGGGCAGTAGGATCCGCGGTAACCGCGGAGAATGGGGACGTTATCGGAGCGATATCCGCGGCCGTGCCCACCAACCGGATGGCGACCTCCGAGTTCACCAACACAGTCCCTCATGACGTCGCCAGCGTCGCCAACACCATCGAACTCGACATCCACGTCGAAAACAAAGGGTGATCGATACGGGTGAATCTGCATATCGTTTTGTGATCGGCGAAAGGACGCTACAGAACAAAGAACAGAAATCATTCGAAGGCGCTATCGGTTATTATCGGTCCCATACGATCGAGATCGTTTTCCATCGCCGATACGTGGTCTATGGTGTATGTTGTCATTGTCAAAAGGGAGTCGGCGATCCAGGGATGATCGATAGGACAGCAGTCGTCTATCCCACGTCGGTTGCCGTAATCCGTACTGGATATTCCATAACGAAATTAATATTGTTATTATTTGTTCCGGTTGTGTCGTCAGCACCGAAAACATCGGTCGGGACGAACGCTCCCGGTACACGGTCGACACGGGCGGCTCCAAGCCCGTGTGCACGGTCGGCTTCCCGTGGGTCGGATACCGGCCGCGTTAGCTTTGGCCAGAGCTGTAGCAGACGGCGAGGGCTTCGAGGCATTCTTGGGCCGTCTCGGGTACGACACGGCTGAAACTATTCACAATCAGATGCATTTATTATCGTATATATTTTTCGTTCTGTTTTTTGAAACAGATATTTGGCTGCGTTTCGATGTTCGCGTCCTATTACTCGGGATCGATAGTTGCCTGCAACAAAATCGGGACCGGGACGATCCGCGCCGTCGGCGAGGAACCCGGTGTCACCGGGCGGGTAGCGCCGGTATAGCCCGGTCAAAAACCACTGCGTTGTCCGTTTTGTTGCGGTCGAATAGAGGCTTACGTGGCGAATATCATTCGTATACGGGTCAACGACGCCGTAGAATCGGAGCTGCTGACGGTGGGGCCCGATAACGGGTTTGTCACCCGCAAAGTGTCGGCAGAGACGGTCGGGATCGGCTGCAGCTTGGCTTTGTGAACTCGGATATGAATGGCAGTGTGACGCCGCCTGTGGGCATAAGTATAAAATAATCCATATGTCTTAGAAATCTATATATCGGCAAGTGCCGGCGAATTCCTCTCCTCTTCGATCGCCCATCGCGGCGTCCCGTCCCGCTCCACAAACGACGGCTCGATCTCGTCCGTGATTTCCCCGGCTGTCACGGCCGTCCTCTCGTTCACCTCGTACTTCGCTCCCCACGAGAGGTCAGCACGAGCACCGGCGACGTCGCCGTTCGGGAGGTTTCCTTCGCCGACGAGTGCCTCGGCATAGGCCGGGACGGGCATCACCCATCGTTCGTTCTCGGCACCAGTCGCCTCGTAGAACTCCTTCGTCGCTTCGACGCCGTCCAGGTAGTCGATGAGGAACGTCGCGTCGAGGACTTTCATGCAGCGTCCTCAGCCCGCTCTCGCATCCGCTGTTTTCGTTTTTTTTTCTTCGACTTCCGACGCCCTTCACGGACGCGTTTGGCTTCCTCGTCGGACCAGCGGCCGAACCCGTCGTAGAAGTCGCTGACGCGGTCCTCGTCAAGCACACGCTCCAAGACGTCGTTGTAGCTCTCTCCTTCACGCCGGAGACAGTTGAGTTCCCGCTTCACGCGGTCGCTCACTCGGATCTTTCATCAGCAGTCGACATTGTTACGTCAACATTGGTGTTAACGTGTCTTATACTGGTGGACGAAATCAAATGAAACCGACTCACGAGTGATCCGCCGTTCGCTCCGTCGAACGGCGTGATCCTCGTGCGTCGTGTGTACATTCTTTTGTTCGTCAGTATTAGTCGTTAGGCCCTAGATCTAACGTTAGCCGAAGACCACAAATCCGCTCTATAGCCACCCGGCTTTCTGGCGCTCTCTCGCTTGGACGTCGGGGGCGTAGCTACCTCGGTAGTGATCGATAAACGTCTCCAGGTCGTCCCAACCGCCCCAGTCGCACCTATAGTAGACATCGCAACTATAGGAATCGTACAAGCTCTGGATGGGTCCGGGCGGAGTCGAACCACCGATCTCGTCCTTGTAAGGGACGCGTCATAACCACTAGACCACGGACCCGACGTTCCGAGAGAACCACCGGGGGCGGATAACGCTTACTTTTTGAACGGAACCCTTAGACGCCCCCGCCCCCTTCGGTCGGAGTATGGACTCCCGAGTGATTGCCTACGGTCTCCTCGTGGCCGCCGTCGTGGGCATCATCGTGGGGGCCGCCTTCTGGACGGGACTCATCGCCCCGCTGCTCGGTGACGGGTACGACCCCGAGGTCGTCACGGACGACTACGAGCGAACGGCCGTCACGGTCGTCGACGGCGAGACGGGGGCGGAACTCGGGACCGTCGAGGCGGCCGTCGCGGATACGTTTATAAAACGCTACGTCGGCCTGAGCGGGACCGACGAACTCCCCGAGGACCGCGGGATGCTGTTCGTCCACGAGAGCCCCGGCGAGTACACCTACGTGATGCGGGACATGTCGTTCGGCCTCGACATCGTCTTCGTGGATCACGACGGAACGATCACGACGATCCACGAGGCACCCCCACCCGCCCCCGGGGAGGACGGGAACGCCCAAGAGTATCGCGGGAGGGGCCAGTACGTCCTCGAAGTCCCCCTCGGCTGGACGGCCGAACGGGGGATCGAAGCCGGCGACGAGGTCCGATTCGAGCTATGATGTACACCTCCTCGGATCGGTCGAACCACCCGTAGGCCAAGCGTTATCGCCGCCGAACGCCGAATAACGCCCATGTCGGACACGGTGGGGGACGACGGCGACGACGCCGAACCGCTCGCCGTCACCGACGGCCGCGTTCGTTATGCGTCAGTCACCTTCGGCTACGACGATGCCCCGATCGTCGAGGACGTCGACTTCGAGGTCGCAGGGGGCGAGACACTCGCGTTGATCGGCCCGGCCGGTGCCGGAAAGTCGACCGTCCTCAAGCTCCTCCTTTGGCTCTACGACGTCGGCGAGGGGGCGATCCGCATCGACGGGACCGACGTCCGCGACGTCACCCTCCCCGAGGGCTACGAGACGATGGTCGGCGAGCGCGGTGTCAAGCTCTCCGGGGGCCAGAGACAGCGTATCTCCATCGCCCGAGCGGTGTTAACCCCGGTCATCCGCTGGGGTTCTGCACCGGTACCGATTACGGCGTCTGAGTGTTGTATCTGAATCTAGAAAGGTCCAACGGCGAGAGCCTGAATCAGATCAGGTAGCGCCTCAGTCGTCGCTTCGGAGGTTCGTAACGTCCATCAGGTCCGTGAGGAGCTGTGTCTCGAAATCGCTGTCTGCAACGATAAGTTCGTCACCAGTGGACCGCGCGGTCGCCGCGATGAGGAGATCCCGAGCGGCCATCCGTTCGCCGTTGTCCATCAGCTGGTCCTGCATC
The DNA here is from genome assembly GCF_013839515.1 of Natronomonas salinimetallica. GTDB lineage: Archaea > Halobacteriota > Halobacteria > Halobacteriales > Haloarculaceae > Natronomonas. The sequence goes on from NZ_JACDNQ010000004.1 coordinate 196,672, forward strand.
CGCCCCGCCTCCAGGGCGACCTGTTCGTTGAGGTCGAGGGCGCGGACACCGCCAAACTCCTGGCGGACCGCGACGACGTCCGTGGATCCGGAGCCGACTTCGCCATCGATGACCTCGAAGACGCAGAGTGAGGACGTGAGGTAAGGCTGTCCGCACTCTTCGACGTGCTCAACGACGACAGGGACGCCTTCGAGCATGTCGATGATGACCGAGGAATCGAGGAACGTCACCGCTCGAAGCTCTCCCGAGAGCGCTCTACGGCCTCCCGTGCGCGGTCGGCTTTCTCCTCACTCCACGCGCCGATGTTGATGGGCTTCTCGCTCTGCACAAGGCGTTCGAGGAGTTCGTCAAACGTCTCGTCCTCTCGCTTCAGGCTCTCTAACATCTTTTTCGTATCGTCCGTGACCCGGATGGACGTGCCCATATGTATACAGACTGCATACACACCTATCTAACTTACGCCGGCTCGGTGGGGGCAACGATATGTGAACTACCCCGCGGTCCTCGTCCTCGACGAGGCGACGAGCGACGTCGATACCGAGACCGAGATGTTGATCCAGCGCAGCCTCGATCGGCTCACCGCGGACCGGACCACCTTCGCCATCGCCCACCGCCTCTCGACGATCAAGGACGCCGACACGACCGTCGTCATAGAGGACGGCCGGATCGTCGAACGGGGAAGCCACGGTGAACTGCTCGAGGACGGCGGCCTCTACGCGCACCTGTGGGGCGTCCAGGCCGGTGAGATCGAGGAGCTCCCCGAAGAGTTCATACAGCGCGCGGCGAAGCGACAGGCCCGCACGAAGACCGGGGACGGCTGACCGAATACGAAGACCGGGGACGGCTGACCGGATACGAAGACCGGGGACGGCTGACCGGATACGAAGACCGGGGACGGCTGACCGAGGATCGAACGTATCGGAATCGGCGGCCCTCCCCGCCGCCGTTCCGCGGCCGTCGTGTTCAAGTCCCTCGGCTCCCTGCAACGGGTATGCTCCGGCTTGCGGTCGCGACGAACGCCGAGACCCTCGATCGGATCCGCGGTCCCCTCGCCGAACGCGGCATCGACGCACGTCACGTGCCGACGACCGGACGCGCACAGCCGCTTTCGGAGACGCTCGTCGAGGAGCGCGTCGACGTCGGATTCGTCTATCCCTCCCGGCTGATGGAAGGCGGCGTCGCGGACGCCCTCCTCGGGGTTCCCTGGGTCAACGGCCGGGAGGCAATCCTCCGGAGCCGAAACAAGGCCGGGGCGCTGGCGCGGCTCGAGCGCGCCGGGATCCCGACCCCCGAAAGCGTCTACGTTTCGAACCCGGCCGCCGACTCCGAACTCCGGGCCGCCTTCGAAGGCCTCGATCAGCCCGTCGTGGTCAAGCCGAACTCGACGACCCGCGGCGTCGGCATCGCGAGAGCCGACGACCTCGACTCCTTTTTTGGAATCTGTGAGTACCTCTCATTGGTACACGATTACCGGGCCGTCGACGACCGGTCGTTCCTGGTCCAGGAGTTCCTCCCCGGGGCCAGGGACTTCCGGGCGATGGTCGTCGACGGCGAGTACGTGGGGGCGGTCGAGCGGCGGCTCCCGGCGGCCGAGCGGGCGGCCGGCCGCTGGAAGCACAACGTCCACCGCGGGGCGGCGGCGACGGGGGTCGACCTGCCGCCGGAGCGCCGCGAACTCGTGGAGGCGGCGGCCGAGGAACTCGACATCGCGTGGCTCGGCGTCGACGTCCTCGTCGCCGACGGACGGGCCGTCGTCAACGAGACGAACGCCCGGCCGACGGTCGACGCGGCTACGAAGTACGAGCCGGGGTTCTACGACCGGCTCGCCGGGGTGATCCGGCGGGCTGCGGACGTTTGACCGCTTAGGGCATGTCCAAACGTTCGCGGGGACAGATATCGGTGCTCGGGGATAGCGCGGTGGGTCGCCGGACTACGCGGTGGCGACCGAGTCACGGCTCGCTTGGGGTGTAGTCCCGACCGTTTTTCTCAACGGCTCGGCCACATGTATCAACAGCGTTGTCGCAAGCGGTCGCTTCGTCTAGCAGCAGTCGCTTTCGGCTTCACAGACGCTGCTGTAGTCGACGCCGGTCGCTCGGCTGATCGCCTCGTTGCACTCGAGGAGCGTCGAGGTGAACGCCTCGTCGGTCAAGGCCGGTTCGACCTCGTTGAGGCTCTCGGCAAGCGCTTCCGCCGCGGCCAGGACGTCCTCGTCGGTGGTGCTCAACAGCACCCACCCCCGTCCGACCGGGCGAACGGCCGACCGATTCGGTCGCTTATGCGGTCATCGGTCCGCTTGAGGAGGGCGACGAGCGCGGCCTGTGCCGCCTGCTGTTCCCGAAACGTCTCCGTCTCCGAGAGCTCGGTTTTGAGCTCCCGGAGCTCGCTCATATCCGAGGAGTCGAACTCACCGGTCTGCACCGCCCGCTGTTTTTCCCGGTAGGCCGCCAGTAGCTCCATCGCCGCCTCGTCGGCTTCGAGCTGCTCGGTCGCGGCTTCGAACGCCCGGTACGTCTCCGAGTCCTGAAGCGTCTCGATGAACGCGTCCAGCGGCTCCTCGACGGCCGGGTCGACGGATCGCGTTTCGCTCATTGGGTTTTCACCGCCGTCTCGTCGCCGTCGGTTTCGGCCTCCGCCAGCCGTGCGAGCCCCGTGATGTCCTCGCCGAAGCCGCTGAGTTCGTCGGGGCCGATCGGTTCTTCACGGCGCAGCGGGGCCAACATCAGCGGCGCGTCGAAGCGGTCGCGGATCTCCTCGAGGTACTGCGCCTGCTGGGCACGCCGGTTCGAAAAGAAGGCGTTATCGCCGTACGCCTCCGGGAGGAGGTAGTTGGCGACGACCAACGAGGTCTCGATACCGACCTGCTCCTCGAGGTCGGCGGCGGCCCGGTAGGCCTCCATCATCGGGGTGTACTCGGGATACATCACGAACGCGAAGGTGCTCCGATCGGGGTCTTTCATGATCTCGATGACCTCGTCGTACTGGTCGCTTTTCGCTGGCGCGGCGCCCTTCGTCAGCGAGCCGAGGTCCATGAACCCCTTCCAGTCGGAGGGGAGTTCGAGCAACCGCAGGGTGTGGCCCGTCGGCGCGGTATCGAAGACGACGACGTCGTAGCCGTCCTCCCCGAAGTAGCTCACGAACTTCTCGAGGGCGGCCATCTCCTCGGCGCACGGCGACTCCAGCTCCTCCTCAACGTTTGCGATCGCGGCGTCGACGTCGATTTCGGCGTCCTCTCTGTCCTCATACATCGTCCTGACGTGATCGAGGACTCCCTCGCGGTACTCCTCGAGGGCCTTCTTCTGGTCGATCCGCGCCGCATCGAGGCGGTCCGGCCCGACCGAGGTCGGCTCGTGGCCGACCGGTTCGCCGAAGATGTCCGCTAAGTGTGCGGCCGGGTCGGTCGTGACGACGAGCGTCTCGTGGCCCGCCTCGGCGAGTTTCGTCGCCGCCGTCGAGGCGACCGTACTCTTGCCTACGCCACCCTTGCCGGTGAAGAAGAGATATCGAGTCCCCTCGTTCGGCGTGAGTTGCTCGATGGCCGCGTCCGAATCCGCCATCGCGTCGAAGTCGACCGCGCCGTCAGCGTCCACGTCGGTCGCCGTGCCGACATCGACGGTCGCTTCCGCGCCGTCGTAGAGGACGCCACCGACGTCGGCGAGCAGGTCGAGTCCGGCGATCTCGCCGGGTTGAAGCGGATACGTCGCCATCGCGTCCGCGTCGAACTCCTCGCGGGCGCGCTCGATGACGGCCCGTTCGTCCGCGCGTTTCCCCTCGAAGAACGGGTCCTCACACACCGATTCGGGGAGGTAGCCGTTGAGTATCAACAGCTGCGATTCGATGCCGAGCCCTCCGAGGTCGCTCGCGCTGCGTTGGATCTCGTCGATCGAGGAGGCTTCGGGTTTGCCGACGAACGCGAACGAGGTGCGGTCGTCGTCCTGAAGCGTATCGATGGCGCGCTCGTACGCCTGTTTTTTGCCCTCCATGGAGGCCGCCGGCCCGATGCAGGTCGAACCGCCCTTCTCGAGTTCGGCGTTCCAATCGGAGGGAAGCTCCATCAGCCGGATGGTGTGGCCCGTCGGCGCGGTATCGAAGACGACGACGTCGTATTCGGGGCTATCCATGAACTCAACGAAGTTATCGAATGCGGCTATTTCCTCGACACAGGGGCTGTTGAGCTGTTCTTCGACGGTTTGGATCTCGTCGTCGTCGAGAAGTGCCCGCATCGGCTCGATCGTCTCCTGGCGGTACTCCTCGGCGGCGACGTCGGGATCGATCTCGATCGCCGAGAGGTTCTCGACCCCGTCGATCGCGGTGACGTCGTGGCCGATCTCCTGTTCGAAGATGTCCGAGAGGTTCGGCGCGGGATCGGTCGTCACGAGAAGCGTCTCGTAACCGTTGTCGGCGAGCCACGTCGCGGTCGCACAGCTGACGGTGCTCTTGCCGACGCCGCCTTTCCCGCTGAAGAAGACGAACTCGGTGTCCTCGCCGCTCGGTTCGACGATCCCTCTCGCGTCCGGTAGCGTCCGTGCCGGCTGTTCCGACATCCGTCAGGCCTCCTGGGTTCGCGTATCTACGTGGTCATCGAGGACCGTTTCGAGTTCGTCGTAGCCGAGGTACTCGCCCTCGGCGACGACCTCGCCGTCGACGACGGTGATCGGGAGAATCGAAGGGCCGTGTTCTTCGACTAGGTCGTAGACCGACTGCGTCTCGAGGAACTGGTCCATGTCGTGTTGCATGTTCGCTCTCGTGATCTCGAGGGCGTCGCGGGCCGCCTCGAGCTGATCGAGGGCGGCACTGACTTCGACGAGTTCGTCGTCCGGGTCGGGTCCACAGACGCCGGTGGAACAACACATCGCTTCTTCGTATAGGGTGAGTTCTGTCATTCGGTATTCGGGGTGTCTCGGTCGTCGGGGCGGTGCATCGGCCGTCGAAGACGTACTTCGGTCGGTTGATCGGACGGTGCATCGACCGGGCCGTACAGGCGATACGTGGATTCGCTGTTCGGGCCGCTCGCGGGCAGATTCGGGTGCCGTTTGTTGCGTTGCGTGCCAGCTTCAGTTGAACTATTGCTCAGACAACTACTATTGCTCAGACAATTGAATAAAGATTCCGGTCGAGAAGGAGCCCAATACGGGATACGTACGTCCGGATAGGGCGATCTTGTGGCACGAAAACGGCTGAATGGTGGCCTAGAGCCGCTTGAGGGCGAAAGCGTGGCTGTTCCGGCTGTTGTCGGTTCGTTCGTGATCGGAAGTATTAATTGAATATCTACTCAACGAACGTACGATGTCACAAGCAACGGAGCGGCTTCGTCGCTACCTCGACGACGAACTCGGCGAGTGCCGCACCGAGGACGTCGACCGACGGCTGGATGAACTCGGCACGCTCGAGGCGGCGTTCGGAACCGGACGGGGCGAGGCCGAACTCGACGTACTCTCGGCGCTCGCCAACGAGACCCGCTACACGCTCGTTCGGGTTCTCGTCGCCGCGGGCGAGGAACTCTGCGTCTGTGAACTGAACGCCGTCGTCGACGTGACCGAAAGCGGCCTCAGCCACGCGCTCTCAGGGCTCGTCGACGCGGGGCTGGTGGAGGGGCGCAAGGACGGCCGCTGGAAGATGTACCGGGCGACCAATCGTGCGATCACGCTCGTGACCGTCCTCGAGGGAAGTGTGAGCGTCGACGGGTGATGCCGTTCCCCGCGGGCGATCACGCCGGCCATCGACGGGTCGCGTTTCGTCGCCGTCAGGGGTAACTCCCCGTCGTCAGGACAGATCGATGTTCGCCGAACTGCCGGTGCGCTCGAGCGTGATCTCGAGGACACCGTTGTTGAACGACGCCGATGCGGAGTGCTCGTCGACACGGGCCGGTAGTTCGATCCGCTCTTCGTACTCGCTGGCCGCCGTCGACGCCGAAATAGTGACGTGTCGGCCATCACACTTGATCCGGAGGGACTCCTTTTCGACGCCGGGCAGGTCCGCGACGACGCGGACCTCCTCGTCGGTCTCATAGACCGATACGTGGGCGTCACCGCCGAAACCGGCATCGGCGGCATCGAGGCTACCACCCATACCGTCCATCATCCGCTCTATCTCGTTGAAGATGTCGTCGAACGGATCGTCGCGGTCATCTCGGCGCATACGTACGCTACGGCGGATACGTTCAAAAGCCTTCTGTCAGTGTCACTTGTCAGCTACCCCACCTGCTCCGTTGAAGGCGAGGGCCGGCCCCCCGGAGGAAGGGTGCGTGTCCGTTTTTTCGCGGCTATAACGGTGACCAGCAGTCTCATACTGCCGGCTGTCCGCCGCGTATCAGAACCCGATTCCCATCGTCTCGTTCGTCCGCTCGATCGATTCGGTGGCGTCGGCCGTCCCGAGGGTCGCCCGGATCGCGTCGACGTTTTCCGGGACGACGTCGGATTCTTGGTGGATCGCCTGGAACAGATACAGGTCCGATCCCTCCATCGAGACCGACTCCCCCCAGATACAGTTCTCCCAGACGTCCGCACGGGGGCGGTTTCGGTCCATCGCGAACTCCTTGATCGCGCCGGCACCGTCGATACCGGATCCCTCGGGGATCAAGAACGTCCGTGTTTGTCCGTCGAGTAGCTCCCGGACCTCGTCGGCGTCGGGTGTCGCCTCCAGCGTCACGTTCACCGAGTGGGTGTGCATGAGCGTCGCGGGCACTTTCAGGCCGAGCGTGTCGATGTCGATCCCCGGAAAGATCGTGTTCACGTCGGGGCCATGATGTGAGGGCAGGCCGATCGGGTTCGGCAGGATGTCGTTGATAGGGCCGCGCCCCGACTGTGCGGGGTCACCGCCGCGGCGGACCAGCGTGATGCGGGCCTTCTCGACGCCGTAGGTCTCCTGAAGGGGAGCAAGCAGCCGCGAGAGTCCAGTCGTGTTACAGGAGACGACCCGGACGTGGTCGGCCCCGGCAGCGTCCTCGAAGTTTCCGCGGGCGTTGAACGACGTATCGACGAGGTCCGCGTCCTCGCCACCCTGGTACAGCGCCGGGGTGTCGTAGGCCTCATAGAGCGATTTGTTCTCCGCGCCGATCCCCGAGGGACAGGCGTCGACGACGACGTCCGCCGCCTCGACCATCTCCTCGACGGTGCCGGCGAGATCGATTCCGGCATCCTCGAACAGGTCGACCCGGTCCTCGATGGCGGCATACAGCGGGTAGCCGTTCTCGACGGCCAACTCGGCCTCGTGGTTGGGTCGGGTCTTACCGACGCCGATCAGTTCCATGTCCGGCTGGAGCGTCACGGCGTCCGCGACCCGTTTGCCGATGGTTCCGTAGCCGTTGACCGCGACTTGAACGCTCATGTCTACCGGTGGTGATCCCATCGGAATAACCGTTTCTCTCCCCGCCCGTCGGGTCCGAAGCGGCGGGCCGGACGGAAACGTCCCCCGGACGTCCTCTCGGAGGGGAACGTCTTTGCGGCCGCCGTTCCAACCGACCGTTATGGCCGAAACCGACGCCATCGACATCGAGGACCCCGAAGCCGTTGCGAATGCGGCTCGGACGGCGGTCGGGCAGTGTCTCGCGCTCGATGCGGGCGAGACGTGTGTCGTCGTCACCGACGACACGCGCGAACCGATCGGCGAGGCGATCTACGCCGCCGCGCTCGAAGCGACCGACGACTGTACCATCGTCCGATATCCGCCGGGGCCACAACACGGCGCAGAGCCCCCGGATCCGGTCGCCGCCGCCATCGCGGGAGCCGACTGTTTCCTCGCGCCGACGACGAAGAGCATCACGCACACCCGCGCGCGTTCGGAGGCGACGGCGGGCGGTGCCCGCGGCGCGACGCTTCCCGGGATCACCGAGGAGGTGTTCACCGTCGGACTCGACGCCGACTACGAGGCGATCGCCGACGAGTGTGCGGCGATGCTCGACGCCGTTTCGGGTGCCGACGAGATCCGCGTGACATCGCCACAGGGGACCGACATCACCTTTGACCTCGGCGAGCGGCCCTGGAACGACGACACCGGGATCGTCCACGAGGCCGGCTCCTTCTCGAACCTGCCCGCGGGTGAGGTGTTCATAAGCCCCGAATCGGCGACCGGAACCTACGTCGTCGACGGGACGATCCGCCCGCACGGCCTGCTCGGGGAGGGTCACACCGTCACGATCGAGGTCGAAGACGGCCAGCTCACGGACATCTCCGACGACGCCCTCCGGTCGGAGGCCGAGGCGGCCGCCGAGGAGGCCGGCGATGCGGCGTACAACCTGGCGGAACTCGGGATCGGCACGAACCTCGGCGTGACCGACCTCGTCGGAAGCGTCCTCTTGGACGAGAAGGCGGCCGGGACGGTTCACATCGCCTTCGGCGACGATGCGGGCATCGGCGGCGATACCGAGGCCCCGATCCACATGGACGGTATCCTCAAGGAACCGACGGTGTACGTCGACGGCGAGGCGATCGACGTACCGACGCCCGAGGAATAACCGAAGCGCTTCGGAGCCACGCGCTTATACGTCCGGACGGTCAATCCCGTACAATGAGCCAACAGCGCGTTGCGGTCCGGTGTCCGTCCTGTTCGCCGGCCACCGAGACCATCCACGAGGTACTGAACCGCGGCGGTGGCGTCACCGTCAGGTGCAGCGAATGCGACCACGTCCACAAGACGACACTGGAGGAGGAGACGACGATCGAACGTCGGGTCGTCGTCTCCCAGGACGGGGAGTCGATCGATGCCGTCGTCGAGATTCCGCCCGAAGAGCGCCTCGTCGTCGGCGACGAGTTCCTCGTCGAAACCGACGAGGCGATCTTGACCGCCCGCATCACCTCCCTCGAGGGGACCGACGGCTCCCGATCCGACGGGGCCGACGTGGCCGACGTCGAGACGATCTGGGCCCGCGCCGTCGGCAACGTTTCGGTCAACCTGACGCTGCATCCCAAAGAGGGAACGCACGACGAGAGCAGAAGCGTTCGAATCCAGGTTCCGGGCGACGAGTCGTTCGTCATCGGGCGGACCCACGAGTACGGCGGCGAGGAGTTCAGCGTCGAGCGGATCCTCATCCGCGAGGACGCGACCGACTACGAGCGCGAGGACTACGACTTCGAGGGGGATTCGGTCCTCGCAAAGGACGTCAAACGGCTCTACGCCCGCGACGAGGACGCACAGGCTCGGGCGTGGTCCGGCTGGTAGGAGCGAAACGATGTTCGGGTGTGATTCGGACGACAGGATCACCGAGGACGGGGACAGCGGCCGCTTCAAGAAGGCCCGCGAGCGGTTGGTCGACTCGCTCGCCGCTGCCGACCGGATCGAACGGTCGGCCACGATCGAGGCCCTTCGGTCGGGGCCGGCTGTGGGTACCACGCGGCCGTGACCGCCGAGATCGTCGGAAGCGAGAACGTCTACACCGTCGAGTATGTCGGAAGCCTGGCCACCGAGGCTCGCCGCCGGCTGGACCGACTCGGCTACGGCGGGATCAGCGTCCGAACCGGCGACGGCTGGAACGGCTGGCCGGAGTATGCCCCCTACGACGGAGCATATATACTGGTGGACGAAATCAAATGAAACCGACTCACGAGTGATCCGCCGTTCGCTCCGTCGAGCGGCGTGATCCTCGTGCGTCGTGTGTACATTCTTTTGTCCGTCAGTATAGTAGACATCGCAACTATGTACACATCGATCGTACTGCCGCCGTGCGATCGAGTGTGTCTTGTCTTCCGATCTCTACTATACCTCACCTGCGCCGCCCCCGAGATCCCGGAGGCCGTCAGGGCGCAACTCCGCGTGGGAGGCCGGATCGTCGCCCCGATCGGAACGACGACCCAGACGCTCGTCGAGGCCACTAATACCGAGGACGGCCTCGATCGACAGACCCACGGCGGAGTCCTGTTCGTGCCGATGGAAGGCGGCGACGGCCGATAGGGGTACGCCCCCCGCACCGGACGGTCGATTCCCGACCCGCACCGGACGGTCGGCCCCCCACCCGCACCGGACGGCCAACCCTATCCCACCTGCGCCGCGCGATTCAAGAGGCTCCGGCACGGAGCCGAGGTATGGATCCCGCGGTGCTCCGGGACGACATGGTCGACAGCCTCGAACACGACGCCAAGGCCGTCGTTCGATCGGAGCGAGTGAGCGTCGCCATGCGGAGTGTCCCCCGTGAGCCGTTCGTTGACGACGACGCAGCGGCCTACGCGGATCGTTCGTTCGAGCGGCTCGGAACACGCGTGCTATCGCCGAGTGCGGCCGGACGGCTGTTCGAGGCCCTCACCCCTCGGCCGGACGATACCATCCTCGTGGTCGGGGCCGGCGTCGGCTACACCGCCGCCGTGCTCGCCGAACTCACCGACCAGGCCAACGTCCACGGGATCGACATCGCCCGTCGGCTCGTCTACGACGCCCGGTCGAACCTCTCGTCGGCCGGCTATCCGGGGGTGCTCGTCGACTGTCGTGACGGGGCCCGCGGCCTCGCCGAGTATGCCCCCTACGATCGAATCCTGCTCGAAGCCGCCGCGATCGAGCCGCCCGGAGCCCTCCTCGATCAGTTAACACCGGGAGGTCGGTTGGTCATGCCGCTTGGAGGTGCGACTCAGACGCTCGTCGCGATCGGAGACGACGGCCGGACCGAGCACGGAACCGTCGCGTTCCACCCGATGCTCGTCGACGGCGAGCAGGCCGACACGATCGAGCGAAACCGAACCCGCCGCGAGGATCGCGAGCACGCCCGCCGTGCCGCCGAGCGCCGGAAGGGGTGGGAGCAGACGTGGATCGACTGGGACCGGATCTGACCGCGCTCATTCGGCGACGACGAGAACCGCCGTGTTCTCTCGCTTGTCAGTGTACTCGTCCCCCGCCGGCGGCTTGATATCGAACTCCACGGTTCCGTCCCGCTGATTCGGGCGCAGTTCGGCGGAGAACTCGAACGCCGCGACCCCGTCCTCGTCGGTCGTCGCCGTCTCAACGCCACCGAGACGCGCCGAGCCACCACGGGCGATGACCGTCGCGTCCGAAACCGTATGGCCGTCCGGATCGACGACGGCGATTTCGACGTCGTGATCGCCCGGCCCGATCACCTCCGGTTCGGGCTGTGTATCCAGTTCGGTGACCGCGAGACCCGAGATCCCGGACAGCATGTTCATCATGACCGAGAGACTCGCTACCCCGACGACCAGGGCGATGACGAGTCTGACTGGTAGTCCTTCGATACCCCGCGTGTCCGCGCTGAACCGGCCCTTCGGTGGCATGGGGAGTCTGGTCCCGTCTCAGTATATAAATCCTCGCGGCAGCAGTCGGGGTCGCGTTTCGAGACGTCGCCGCGGGACGAGAGCGGGGGCCGTACTCAACGCCCCCTCCCGGCATCCGATTCCCCGGAAGCCCCCTCGGATGGACCGGGCCCGGCGTTGCCTTCGGAGCCACCGTCCGATGATTTTCCCCCGTCGTCCCCGGATCCAGAACCGTCGTCGGAGGTGGATGTGTCCGGGCCGCCTCCCGAACCGTCACCGGTATCCGGGTCGTCGGGCGATTTTTCGTTTCCTTGATCGGAGGCTGAATCGGAGGAATTCCGCTCCGATGGCCCGCTCCGGTTGGCGTCGCGTGTGTCGGCCGGCATCGCGTTTTCGGCCGGTGGTTCGGGTGAAGACGGATCCGGCGTATCGGTATCGTCCGTTTCGGCGGGATCGGTTCCGTTCTCCGCCGTTGTATCGGAAGACGGCTCGCCCGGTCGATCGTCCCATTCCCGGTCCGATCCACCGTCTCGTGATTCACCGGACCGGCCGCCCGGCACCCCATCCGGTCCGGGCGTCTCCTCCGGCGTCCGATCGGACCGGCCGCCCGGCACCCCATCCGGTCCGGGCGTCTCCTCCGGCGTCCGATCGGACCGCCCCCCAGACACTCCATCCGGCCCGCTTTCCGGTGGCTCCTGGAGTCCGGGTACGTCGCTTGGCGGCCCCGCGAGTTCCCCCGCCAACTCGGCGACGTCGGGGCCTTTCATCGTCCGTGCGTTCGTCCGTATCTCATCTAACCGTTCGGTCTCGAGACCGGATCCGTCGGCGGCGCTTCTCGTTTCGTTGATCGACTGTTCGACCTCCGAAGCGCCGACCGCGATCCGCGTCGCGATCGACCGGTTCCGTACGTCCGGGGTCTCCCCCAGTTGTGCACGCTGGGTACGCAACCGCTCGTTGCGTTCCTCGAGCCGTGCTTGGTGCTCCTCGAGTCGCTCTCTGCGCTCACCTTCGTCGTCGGTGCGGTTCATCGCCGCGTTGAACCGTCCGTCCTCGACGTCCCCAGCGGTCTCGGCACTGCTCGCCTGCATGAACGACGAGATTTCCGTGCCGAGCGAGACACCGTCCGATCCCTGCGTAGTGTTGTGTTCTCCTTCGATCGCTCCGGCGGTTCCGGCCGCGGTTCCGGACAGGACGAGCACTCCGAGACCAGCGAGTGCGACCAGCATTCGGATACTGGTGTCTCGATTCATTATGTGAGGATGTGCCCGATATCGGATAAAAACCCCCGTACTGTTTGAACCGTTTATCTACGCCGTCGGACGCGCTGAGACCGCTCGAAACCGTTTATGTTGTCCGATGATGGCCGCTCGTGGGCTCGAAGCCTCGACGTCCCCGAGTGGCTGGGGAACCGCTTCCGGGTAACGCTTATGTATGGCAGTGTCTAACAATACCATGACTGCATGTTCGAACAGTTCTCAAGCGGGTACTACCTGGGCCGACTCTACGTCGAGCCCTACGGCGGCGACCGCGCTGTGATCAATCGTGAGCACCACGAACGGGTTACGGAGCAGCTCTATGAGTCCAACGACGAGCCGCTCGTGATGAAGATCGGTTCGACACACCTCGCGGTCCACGGAGCCGATGACGTCCCCGGTCGGACGGTTGCCCTCCCAGAAACGACCATCCCGGCGACCGGAACCGACAACCCGCCGACGCTCCGGGAAGTGTTCCTCGCCAAGGCCGACCGCGCCCGACAGCTGCTCGGGTTCGGCACGGACGGTCCCGCGGGGTTTTAATCCACGGCGACCGTCGGTCCGGCGATGCTCGATGACCTCCTCGGCCGGACCGAACTGAAAGAGCGAATCGATGCGCTCGAGGAGCGTCGCGACCGGCTCGAAGCCCGGCTCGAAGCCGAAAGCGAACGTCGATCGGATGCGGTCAGCGCCAAGCAGGCCGCCGAGGAGCGTATCAACCGTCTGGAGGACCGGATCGCCGACCTCGAGGGGCGGCTCGAAGCGGCCGACGAAACCGATACCGGGGCGACGGACGTCGGATTCAGACGCGAGGAGACGCTCCGCGGTGATCGCGCGGATGCGGTCATCGACCGCCTCGGCTCCTTCGAGGGAGGCCCTGAAACCGTACTTACCGCGTATGTCGAGGACGACCCCCCTTCGGAGCTACGGGAGCTTCTCGGAGACCGGGCACTCCTCATCGGGCGTGCGGCCCCGTGTGTGGTCTGTACCGACGATGCTGGTGTCCTCGCCGCTGCACTCCGGCCGCCGGTAGCCCCCGACCCGTTTCTCGAGTGGGCTTCAGCGCCGCGGGTCGAGCGCGCGTGGTTCCGCCCGTCCGGGCGATTCGCGCTAGCGCTGGTGCGCTCGGACGTCTTCGCGGTCGGCGTCTACGAGGGCAACGAACGCGTCTCCTACGAGGGCTTCGAGAGCCGGGTCAAAAGCGATCACTCGAAGGGCGGCTTCTCACAGGCACGCTTCGAGCGACTCCGCGATGAGCAGATCGCCGACCACGTCGATCGCTGTTCGGACGCGTTAGCATCGGTGGATGCGGACCGACACTACGTCGTCGGCGATCGGCGGCTGATCGACGAGTTCGATGCCGACGTGAGGGCGGCTGTCGACGCGAGCGGCAAGCCGGAAGCGGCGCTTTCGGCGGCTTTCGCGGCTTTCTGGTCGGTCCGGCTCTACGGCCTGTGAGCCCCCGTATTCGCGTCGATACGCATCGCGTCAGGCCGGCGGAACGACGAAAAGCGAGATGGAAACGAGGAGTGCAGCGACGATCCCGCCGATACCCAACCCCGCAAACGTCGGAAGGCCCGACAGCCACCCGACCGCAGCCCCGCCCGCGACGGATGCGGGCATCGCCGCCAGCAGACCGTCGTACCACGCCGCTTTCGGCGTCAGTATCTCGCTCACGCCCCCCGATTCCAGCGTGACGTAATTAAATGTAATTACTCTTTGCCGTGACCCCCCTCTCGGCCGTGCTCGTGATCCCGACGGCGGTGCATCGTCCGTGCGGTCCACTCGATGACCGCCTCTCCGTCTTGGTTGTAGCCGACGAGTTTCGTCCGGACGTGTCCGATTGCCGGACGGCTTTCGGAGACCCGTTTTTCGAGCACCTCGACTTCGATCCGAAGCGTATCGCCGGGGTAGACGGGCTGTAGCCACCGGAGCTCGTCGATCCCTTTGCCCCCCATCGACGATTCGGGATCCAGAAACCCCTCGACGAGCAAGCGCATACACATCGAGGCGGTGTGCCATCCCGACGCTGCGAGCGAGCCGAACATCGACTCGGCCGCGGCGTCCTCGTCGAGGTGAAACGGCTGTGGGTCGTACTGTTCGGCGAAGCGTTTTATTTCCGAGTCCGTCACGTCGTAGCTGCCGTCGATCTCGTAGGTTCGGCCGACCGTCATGTCCTCGAAGTCGGGTTGCATCGATCGAGCCATCGGTGGCCTACGATAAAAACCTGGAGTGCCGTCGGTGTGCGATCGGATCGACTGTGGGTTTTGAGTACAGTGAGTCGCATCCCCCGCCGTATCCGGGTACGATGCGTCGCGGACGCACACCGACGTTGCGCCGTACCTATAGTAGAGATCGGAAGACAAGACACACTCGACCGCACGGCGGCCGTGCGATCGATGTGTACATAGTTCCGATCTCTACTATATCAGGCCCCGAGTTCGCCACGGTCGCGAATCAAGTTCTCGAGTTCCTCGGGATCGTCGATGCGTTCGAACTCCTCGCGCTCGATGAGTGCGGTTCCGTCGACCGACTCCCGTTTGGCGTGGTCGACGACGTAGACCGACCTGGTCTCCGTTACCCGGCCGACCGAGGACATGATCCGGGCACGCTTTTCGGCTGTTCGGGTGAACTTCGAGTGGCCGGTGAGCATCCGTCGCTCGCGGGACTCGTCCTCGCTGACCGTCTTGAAGGGGGCCCGCGACGTGGGGTGGACCTCGAAGCCAACACGGGTGAGCACCGTCACGATGTGTGCATCGTCGGGGTCGGCTTCCGGTTCTTCGGGATCGTCGCCCCGCTCGTGGACGTCCTCCGCACCCTCTAACACGTCCACGGGGCTCGCAAGCGGCTGATCGAAGATGTCCTCCAGTTCGGCCGCGACGTCGACGCTCGCGTTCATGCCGTCCTCGTACTTCGAGACCGTCCGTCGGGAGACACCGAGTTCGTTCGCCAGTTTGCCGAGCGACATCTCCTGTTCCGAACGGATCTCCGAGAGCAGGTCACCGTCGATGTTGACGTACAGCCCGCCGGGGGCCGCATAGATCAACGGCGGTACCTCCTCGATGAACAGGTCCATCGCCGTGTCCGGGGAGAACACTGGGACGCCGTGTCTGAAGTAGACGACACCCGGGTCGAGTTCCTCATCGCGCGTTCGGAGACCGATGACGAGTGGCGTCGCATCGAGGTACTCGCCGAGCCGGCGCATCTCGGCTCCGGTGTAGCCGTCGAAGGCGTCGATGTTCGCGAGCAGTTTCAACAGGAGCACGTCGTCGCCTCGCCGTGCCGCGATGTCGAAGCTTTTGGGTCGAATCGCACACCGGTCACTCACCGTAAACCCAGCGTCCTCGAGCATCGCGGTGATATTGCCGACCAGTGCGGATCGGGACATAGAGATATATAGGTGTTTCCCTGGTTAAATCAGTTTCCCCCTACCGTCCCCGGATATCGGCTCGGCGACCCGGGAGACGGATCGGCGGATCGAAACGGCGTTAGCCCCGGGGAGCGTACTAGAGGCCGTGACAACCGTCGGGATCGATGATACGGACTCCCGTGAACGGGGGATGTGTACGACCTACGCCGCCGACACGGTCGCGCGGCGACTCGAGCGCCGCGGTGCGTCCGTCGACCGGTCGCTCTTGATCCGCTGTAACCCCGCCGTCGAGCACAAAACGCGGGGAAACGCGGCGCTTGCGCTCCACACCGATGCGTCGGCAAACGTGGCGTTCGACGTCGCACGCCGCACCATCGACGAGGTCGCGAAAGCGGGCGACGATCGGACCAACCCTGGCCTCGTCGTCGCCCCGGGCGACCCCGGCCGCGTTCCGGAGTCGGTCGCCGACTTCGCACGGGAGGCGGTCGACGACCACCTCGCTCGGAGCGCCGCGCGATCCCTCGTCGATCGGGTCGGCTACCGACACCACGGCTGGAAGAACGGGCGTGGGCTCATCGGCGCGCTCGCCGCCGTCGGAGCCTGGCGGGCGCTCGGGGAGTGGACCTACGAGCGGATCACCTATCGGGAGCCGACGCGGTGGGGAACGGAGCGGACGGTCGACCCCGAGAGTGTTTTCGCGGCCGCGGACGCGTACGCCCCGACGATCTGGGACACCGTCGACCGCGGAACCGGAGAGGTCGTCTGTGTCCCGCGGACGCCGGGGCCGGTCCTCTACGGTATCCGTGGGGACGATCCGGTGGCCTGTCGGGCCGTCGCCGAGCACATCGAGGGGGAGCCGGTCGACCGTGCCAGGACGTTCGTGACGAATCAAGGCACCGACGGTCACCTCCGGGACGGGGTGGTCGGTGACGTCCGTGACGGCTACGCCTACCGGCTCGACGGGACCGTCCTCACCGCCCCCGAAACGCGCCGTGGGGGCCACGTCTTCTTCGAATTCGGCGACGGAAATCGGGCCATCGAGTGCGTCGCCTTCGAACCGACCAAGCGGTTCCGCGATCGGGTCCGCGGGCTCCGCGTCGGCGACACGCTCACCGTCTGCGGCGAGGTGAGCAGCGGGACGCTGAAACTCGAGAAGTTCGCGGCCCGCGAGCTCGTCGCGACCGAACCGGCGACGCCGGTCTGCTCCGGGTGTGGCCGAACGATGGAATCCGCGGGCAGCGGGCAGGGATATCGCTGTCGGGACTGTGATACGTCGGCCACGGGAAAGCGTCGCCGCCGGATCGAGCGCGACCTCGACGTCGGCTGGTATGAAGTCCCCCCGCGGGCGCGGCGACACATCGCCAAGCCGCTCCTCAGGGGTGGCTTCGATGCGGCGACACACCCGGAGCGGTGACCGCCGGCTGCGGCGTTCAATGGGGCAAACAGGCGAGACCGCGGTTACCGGCGGCGACGTCTCACGCTACGGCCTCGATCGGCCGCCGGCCGTTCGTCAGCTCACACGGCTGGGTGGCCGCGTATTCGTATTTGAACGTTCGCCGGATGGCGACCGCTCGCCCCGATCTCACGGTCAATACTCGTCGACGTTCGTCCCGACGGAGCAGACGTACTCGCCGGTCGCGACCTGGGGGAGCCGCCGGTGTCGCCAGAGGACGCCGCTGGAGTCGGCGGTTATCTTCGCTTTGACCGTGCCGAACGGGTCGGTGATAGTAAAGAGCGTGTCGCCGCGTTCGACGTCGTCACCGAGGTCGGACTCGAAGCTGACGAGGCCGCCAGCGGGTGAGCCGTACTGTTCGAAATTCGACGCCCGGGTCTGTGGTGCGGTCGTGATCTCGCCGTCGAGGAATCCGTAGTGATAGAGGACGTTGAAGACGCCCTTGACGCCCTTTCGTATCGACGTCTCGTCCCACCCGACCGCGCCGCCCAACTCGGGATCGATCGTGGGAACGCCCTCGTCGGGACCGGCGCGTGCGAGTTGCCCGTCCGGGCCTTTCAGATCGAGAATGTAGCCACAGCCGAACACCTTCGCGAGTTCGAGACAGTCGCGGTGGAGCCGGTGTCTGGTGCCACACCGGACCCGTGTCTCGTTTATCATACACGACGTCGACCCCTGATGGAGGTCGAGTGCGAGATCCGCGCGGGTCACGGCCCCGAAGATCGCGTCGGCGATCCGCTCCGAGGCCGTCCCGGAGTCGTCGCCCGGGAAGGTTCGGTTGAGTTTGGTATCGTCGATCGGGTTCCGGTGTTCGCCCACGAGGAACCCGTAGTAGTTGGCGATCCCGACGATGAGCAGTTCACCCGCGATCTCCTCGGGATCGAGCTGCGGAACGAGCCGGCGGATAACCCCCAGTCCGTTGAGTTCGTCCCCGTCGGAGACCGCCTGCACGAAGAGCGTCTTGCCGTCGCGGCGGCCGTTGATGACCGCGACCGGAAGTCCGACTTCGGAGCCATCGCGTGCTTCGCCGACCGGGAGTCGCCCGATATCCATCTCTCCGGGCGATGCGCTCGCGGTACCGAGGGTCGTCATTACTCCTATTCGAAGGGTGGCGACTATTAGGCCTACTGATAGCCGTCCGTATTTCCGTCACAGATCCGCCGGGCGGTTCTCGAAAATGTTGACATTCCTCACACGAGAGGGGCGGGGGTTCCGTCCCGAAGTCCCCGAAATGGTAACAATCGTTCATGCAAACGATAACCCTTTTCTCCTGTGCATAGGAACCGATATCACATGACCGAGGAGCTCAAAAAAGGGCTGGAGGGTGTTCTGGTTGCTGAATCGTCGTTGAGTTTCATCGATGGTGACGCCGGAGAGCTGGTGTATCGCGGCTACACGATCGATGATCTCGCCCGGAACGCAAGCTTCGAGGAGGTCCTGTACCTGCTGTGGCACGGCCAGCTGCCGACGGCCGATGAGCTCGCGGAATTCAGCGCGTCGATGGCCGAGGAACGCGGGCTCGACGACGGCGTCCACAGGCTCGTCCGGGAGCTCGCCGAGGCCGACGAGGAGCCGATGGCGGCGCTTCGGACCATCGTCTCGAACCTCTCGGCGTACGACCCCGACGTCGGATCGGAACCGACCGACCAGGCGGCGAACCTCCGTAAGGGTCGCCGAATCACGGCGAAGATCCCTACCGCGCTGGCGGCCTTCTCGCGCATCCGCGACGGCGACGATCCGATCGCTCCCCGGGAGGACCTCGATCACGCAAGCAACTTCCTGTACATGCTCAACGGCGAGGAGCCGGACGAGGTCCTCGCGGAGACGTTCGACATGGCACTCGTGTTGCACGCCGACCACGGTCTGAACGCCTCGACGTTCTCGGCGACGGTGACGGCGTCCACGCTCGCCGATCTCCATGCCTCGGTCACGTCGGCAGTCGGCACGCTCTCGGGGAGCCTCCACGGCGGCGCAAACCAGGACGTTATGGAGACGCTGCTCGATCTCGATAGTTCCGGCAAGGACCCCATCGAGTGGGTCGAGGACCGACTCGAGTCGGGCGATCGCGTCCCCGGATTCGGCCACCGTGTCTACAACGTCAAAGACCCCCGGGCGAAGATCCTCTCGCAGAAATCGGAGGCCCTCGGCGAGGCCGCCGGAACGCCACGCTGGCACGATTACTCGGCCGCGATCGAGGAGTATCTCACGGACGAGAAAGGCCTCGCGCCGAACGTCGACTTCTACTCGGCATCGACGTACTACCAGATGGGCATCCCCGTCGATATCTACACCCCCATCTTCGCGATGAGCCGCGTCGGCGGCTGGATCGCCCACGTCCTCGAACAGTACGACGACAACCGGCTCATCCGGCCCCGCGCCCGGTACGTCGGCCCGGAGGATCGGACGGTCACGCCCATCGAAGACCGTTGACGTCGGCCCTACGCTGAAGCCGGGGGTTATTTCTCGAGGGTCGTGACGTCGGTTGGACCGGTGATGCTTTCAGTCGCCAGACCCTATCGTCGGCGAATGAACGAGGAGTACGGCCTGCTCGAAGCGGGGGAGGACGGGGCCGTCGGCGACGAGTGGGAGGACATCGACGTCGCCGATACGGAGGCCGACCGCATCGCCCGCAGACAAGACCGGGAGTTCCTCGAGTTCCGAAAGCGGATCAAAAACACCGAACGGCTCAAGGTCGAGGCGTCGGTGTTCGACGACGCGACGCTCGGTGCGCTGTATAAACTCGTCCAGGACGGCCACATCGACGCCTTCGGCGGCCCGATCTCGACCGGAAAGGAGGCCAACGTCTACACCGCGTTGGCCCCCGACGGCGAGGTGGCGGTCAAAGTCTATCGGATCAACGCCTCCGACTTCCGGCAGATGCGTGAGTACCTCGACGGCGATCCGCGCTTCGAGGGGATCGGCTCGGACAAAAAGAAGGTCGTCGTCGCGTGGACCAAAAAGGAGTTCGCAAACCTCAATCGGGCCCGAAACGCCGGCGTTCGGGTGCCGGAGCCCATCGCCATCGAGCGAAACGTCCTCGTGATGGAGTACCTCGGCGGGGAGGACCAACGGGCGAAGCGACTCAACGAGGTCGACGTCGAGAACCCCCGGACGGCCTTCGAGGTCGTCCGCGAGTACATGCGGCGGCTCTACAGCGCCGGGTTGATCCACGGCGACCTCTCGGAGTACAACGTCGTCGTCCACGAGGGCGAACTCTGTCTGCTCGACCTCGGCCAGGCCGTCACGGTCCATCACCCGAACAGCCGTGAGTTCCTCGAACGGGACTGTTACAACGTCGCGGCCTTCTTCCGAAGACAGGGCCTCGAGATCGACGAGGACGCCCTACTCGCCGCCGTCACCGATCCAGACCCCGATCCCTCCGGTGGGGGCGAACGAGAAGCGTAGCTTTTTTGAACTGCCACGTGAGGAATCGGTATGTTCGATATCGTTCCCGAGGCCGCCATTCGCGAGGGGCGGGCGACGGACGCGTACTTTCTGCGGACCGAGGAGGCACTGGAGCACGCCGGAAAGAACCCGAACGTCGTCGCGGAGGTGACCGCCGATCAGTTTCCGACGGGGGATTTCGAGTTGTTCGCGGGGGTGAAAGACGCCGCCCGACTGCTCGAGGGGCTGGACGTGGCCGTCGACGCGCTTCCCGAGGGAACGCTGTTCGACGGCGGCCCGGTCATGCGGATTCAGGGCCCGTATCTCGAGTTCGCACGGCTCGAAACGTCGTTGCTCGGGTTTCTCTCGCAGCCGTCCGCGATGGCGACGGCCGCCTTGCGGGCCCGGCGGGCGGCCCCCGAGACGTCGCTTTTGAGCTTCGGGGCCAGACACGTCCACCCGTCGATCGCGGGCACGGTCGACAGGAGCGCCCTCCTGGCGGGGTTCGACGGCTTCTCACACGTCGCCGCCGGCGACCTCATGGATCGGACCGCCTCGGGTACGATTCCGCACGCGTTGATGCTGTGTTTCGGGCCGGGCAATCAGGAAGACGCCTGGCGGGCCTTCGACGAGGCCGTCGCCCCCGACGTGCCGCGTATCGCGCTGTGTGACACCTACGACGACGAGGTCGACGAGGCGGTTCGGGCCGCGGAACTGGGCTTCGACAGCGTCCGACTCGATACCACCGGCTCCCGACGCGGCGACTTCAGACACATCGTCCGTGAGACCCGCTGGAAGCTCGATGCCGCCGACCACGACGACGTCGACGTCTTCGTGAGCGGCGGGATCACCCCCGAGACGATCCGGGAACTCAGAGACGTCGCCGACGGGTTCGGCGTCGGGAGCTACGTCACGAGCGCCGACGCCGTCGACTTCGCCCTCGACATCGTCGAGGTCGACGGCGAGTTGACGGCGAAACGGGGCAAACTTCCGGGCAAGAAATCGGTCTATCGGACGCCGGATGGTGGCCACCACGTCGGCCTGGCGGACGCCGATCCGCCGACCGGCGCCGAGTCGCTGCTCGAACCCCTCGTCCGTGGCGGCGAGGTCGTCGCCTCCTTCGACGTCGATGCGGCCGCCGACCGGGCACGAAACGACGCACAGCGGGTCGGGTTCGGTGGCCCGAAGTAGGGGACCACGCGATCCGGAGACGCGGCGGACCCCGTGATAGAACGGTTACGTGACGAGGAAGTAGACCTGCTTTCGCGCGTCCTGAAAGGAGTACCGCGATTCGAGGAGGGACTCCTCTTCGAGACGGTTGAGCGCGTAGCGGACCGTCCGATCGGGCAGCAACGACTCCTCGGCGAGTTGTCCCTGCGAGAGCGGGCGCGTGTCCTCAAGGACTTTCGCGATGAGTTTCGCGCTCGGGGGGAGTTCCCGGAGCGTTTCGCGGAACTCCGGATCGGCGAGTGGCGATTCGGCCTGGCGTGAGCGTTCCTCCGTGGTGGTGCTCATATCACGATGTGATCCAAACGTACCCGTAAATGTTCGCTATATGTGTGACAATATAATACAGATAATTAAGTGTGTGTAAGGATACCTTATATTCGACGGCCGAACGGCCCCCGAGCCCGGCCGGCGCGGGGTTCGACAGCCGGATCCGGCGACCGCGTCGGTGTGCCGTGTTTCGCGGTATCCACATCCTTTTATGCCCTAGGCCGGTCGACTCGACTAGTGTGAAGGGACAGGAGTGGTATCAAGAAAACGACGTCGCGGAGGCGTACGAGGACAAGCGGTTCTCCGGCGGCGGACGCTTCATCGATCGGCGCGAAAAGGAGGCGGTGTTGGACGCCCTCGGCCCAGTCGAGGACAGACGGATCCTCGAAGTCGCCTGCGGTACCGGCCGGTTCACCGTGCTGTTGGCCGGCCGCGGTGCGGACATCGTCGGGATGGACATCTCCGAGGCGATGTTAGAACAGGGACGACGGAAGGCCCGTTCGGCCGGCGTCACGGAGTCGCTATCGTTCATGCAGGGTGACGCCGGGCGGTTACCGTTCCCGGACGACCATTTCGATTCGGTGTTTGCGATGCGGTTTTTCCATCTCGCCCCCGACCCCGAGGGGTTCATACGGGAGATGCGCCGGGTCGCAAAGGAGCAGGTGTTTTTCGACACGTTCGACCGATATTCCACCCGGTCGCTCTACAACTGGGCGCTTCCGATGGGGTCCCGGCTGTACTCCGGGCGAGAGGCCAGACAGCTCGTCGTCGATGCTGACCTCGAACTCGCCAATGTGAAGCACGATTTCGTCCTTCCATACGGGTTCTATCGGGCGATCCCGGGATGGGTCGCCCGGCCGTTCCGCGCGGCCGATGCGGCGCTCGGCGGGACCTCGATCGGCGATCGACTCGCCTCGGTCTCGTATTGGGACACGCGGGTCAGAGAGGGGCCTCTCGCTGATCCGAGATAGCGGCCGGCAAGCACGAAACTTTTGCCCGTCGGACCCGCTATGTTTTATATGGATATCTCGGTAGTGGTCCCGACGTTGAACGACCGCGACGAGCTTCGGGGCTGTCTCGATTCGATCGCCGCCGAAGCCCCCCACGAGATCGTCGTGGTCAACGGACCGTCTACCGACGGCACGAGCGGGATGGTCCGGGATCGTCCGGACGTCGACGTACTCGTCGAGATCGACGAGCGGAACGTCAACGTCGCCCGAAACGCCGGGCTGGATCGGATCCGCGGCGACGCGGTCGGCTTCGTCGCGCCGACGGTGGCGGTCGAGTCCGGATGGCTCGACTCCGCGAGGGAGGGGCTCTCGGGTGCGGACGCCGTCACCGGACCGACACACGAGCGGCTCGACGCCGGCGTAGCGACCGATACCGCCGAGTCCAGACGGATCCGCGATCGGACGGTCACCTACTTCAACGGCGGCAACGTCGCGTTCACGAGGGAGCTCGCGACGGCGATCGACGGGTTCGACGAGTATCTCGACGTCGGCGGGGCCCGCGACGCCGCACATCGGATCGCCGGGGTCGGATCCGACGTCACCTGGTCGAGTCGCATGTGTGTTTCGCGGAAGGCGGTCGCCGACGGCGGTACGGCGGCGCGTGAGTGGCGGGCCCGGTATCGATCGCTGTCCTACCGGATGGCAAAGAATCACGGGATACACCCGACCGTCCCGATCCGAACGCTCAAACACGCGGGCGCGGACGCGGTCGGTACGCTTCGGGACGTCCTCCGCGGCGACGCCAAGCCGACCACCTGGTTCGGCAGCGGTCGCGACGTCGTCATCGGCGGCTTCCGTGGGTACGCCGACGGACTCCGGGCTCGGTACACCGACCGGCGTCCCCGCCGGAACCCACACGGGCTGTCGACGCGCACCGACCGGGCGGTGGCGGTCCACGACCGACGGTAAAAACCCACCGAAATCCACCCCCCGAACGTATCCCCGTCGTCCGATCGATACGGTAGTTTTATATAGAACCGCTGACGACATACCAACTGAACATGTCACAGCAAATGCGTCAGCGGCGCGGACAGCCGCTTTTCATTCTCAACGAGGACACGGAACGGACCCGTGGCAAGGACGCCCAGTCGTCGAACATCACGGCCGGAAAGGCCGTCAGCGAGTCGGTACGTACGACGCTGGGACCGCGTGGAATGGACAAGATGCTCGTCTCCGATTCGGGCGACGTCGTCATCACGAACGACGGCGCGACCATCCTCCAGGAGATGGACATCGAGCATCCGGCGGCTCAGATGATCGTCGAGGTCGCCGAGACCCAAGAAGAGGAGGTCGGCGACGGCACGACGACCGCCTCCGTCCTCGCGGGACAACTGCTGGCGCAGGCCGAGGACCTCATCGACGACGATATCCACCCGACGACCATCGTCGAGGGGTATCAAGAGGCCGCCCAACTCGCCGTCGAAGCGATCGTGGACGTCACGCTCACCGACGAACTCGACCACGAGACGCTCACCGCGGTCGCCGAGTCGTCGATGACCGGCA
Organism: Natronomonas salinimetallica; assembly: GCF_013839515.1. Taxonomy (GTDB): domain Archaea; phylum Halobacteriota; class Halobacteria; order Halobacteriales; family Haloarculaceae; genus Natronomonas. Next base: position 221,325 of record NZ_JACDNQ010000004.1, read on the forward strand.
AGGGAACCGGCGATATCGACGCCGCCGCCCTCGCCGAAACGATCGTCGCCGCGGTCCAACAGGTCGAAGGCGAGACGGGCATCGACCGCGATGCGATCACGATCCGGACCCAGACCGGGGCCGGTGCCTCGGCGACCGAACTCGTTCAGGGCGTCATAAGCGAAGAAGAGCCGCTCCACGAGGACATGCCGACGACCGTCGAGGACGCTTCGATCGGGGTCCTCGACGTCGATCTCGAGGTCCGCGAAGCCGAGATCGACGCCGAGTACGACATCACCAACGTCGATCAGCTCAACGCCGCCATCGAGGCCGAGGAGTCCGAACTCCGCGGCTACGCCGAGACGGTGGCCGACGCCGGCGTCGACGTCGCGTTCGTCACGGGCGACGTCGACGATCTCGTCGCCTCGTATCTCGCCAAGGAGGACGTCCTGGTGTTCGACTCCGTCGACGACGACGAGGCCGGCTCGATCGCTCGTGCGACCGGCGCTCGGACGATCGGCACGCTGAGTGACTTCGAGGCCGACGACCTCGGCAACGCCGAGACCGTCCGCGTCGAGTCCTTCGGCGACGACGACCTCGCGTTCATCGAGGGCGGCGCGGCGGCCGAGACCGTCACCGTCTTCGCCCGCGGCGGCACCGAACACGTCGCCGACGAACTCGAACGTGCCCTCGAGGACGCCCTCGACGTCGTTACCGCGGCGCTCGACGCCGGCGGCGTCGTCCCCGGTGCCGGCGCGACCGAGATTGCGATCACGGACCACATCCGGACCAGCGTCGCGAGCGTCGAGGGGCGCAAACAGCTCGCCATCGAGGCCTTCGCGGACGCCGTCGACGTGTTGCCGCGAACGCTCGCCGAGAACACCGGCATGGACCCCATCGACGCCCTGGTCGAACTCCGTTCGACGTACGACTCCGAGGGCCGTGCGGGCCTCATCAGCGAGGGCCAATCCGGCAACGTCGGAGACCCCATCGAATACGGCATCCTCGACCCCGCCGCGGTCAAGCGCGAGGCCGTCGAGTCGGCGACCGAGTCGGCGACGATGATCGCCCGCATCGACGACGTGATCTCCGCCGAATAGACGACGATGATCGCCCGGAAACGGGCATAAAGCCCCCCTCATACCGTGGTTCACCCGGGCGAGCCTAACCGTTCTTGCGGATATATTCGTCTCAGCTTATTCGGTGTTCCGTCCGATAGACTGGCGTATGCGAACAGTCAGGACCGTCAGCGGATTCGACGCCTCCGTCCCCGGTCTACGGGGTGTCCTCGCGAACGTCGAGTTATTCCTCGATGCCGCCGGGTTCGAGACGCGACGTGACGGCGTCCACCTCGAGGTATCGGGGTGGAGCGCGGTCGGCGGGCGTACGCTGACGATCGAAATAGTCCGTGACGACGAGGCCGTCCTCGCATACAGACACGTCGCCGGACCGCTCGAGACCATGCGTACGCGGTATCTGGTGGACAAAACGGGTGGCCGCGCCCGTCTCGGAATCGAAACGGCGTTCGAACCGCCGTCGGACGCCCCCAGCGCGCTCGTAGACGAACGGGCGATCGAACGGCGACACCACCGCGAACTCGATGCGATCGGCTCGCTTCTCGATACCGCTTCGTCCCCGAGAATCCGCGGAACGGACGGCCGTGTCGTCGGCAGGGGGGACGATTGATCGTGGTGGAGACATACGAGAGCCGCGAGCCGGTCACGATACGGACCCACCACCGGCCGTGGGCCGCCAACCTGGAGACCGATGCGCACGCGACCGACCGGTCGCTCGTCGTCGAGGAGTCGATCGACGCCGTCGAACAGACCAGGGACGGTCAGTTCGTCGACCTCATCACTCACGGCGAACACGGCCACCCGTCGACGTATCTCTACTCGGAACTCCGGTCTATGGGTTCTGTCGCCGGACTCGCCGAGGAGGGGCGCTGCTCGTGTGGTGGATACGTCACGCGTGTTCGGACCGAACGCCGAGGAGGAGACGGACCGTCCTGAGAGCCGGGAGGCGACCGATCGTATCGACGAACGTGTTGCGGTCGCGGGCTATCGCGGGCTCCGATACCACCGGCGATGTAGTGAACATCGCAACTATGTACACATCGATCGCACTACTGTCGTGCGATCGGGTGTGCATTGATCTTCAATGGCTACTATAGCTCTCGGCCGGGATCCGCCCTTCGATGACGTGATCTCGTCACGGAGTTACAGCCGGCGGTATCAAACCCCCCGATGGCCGCCGGCCCGCTGGAGCGACTCGGACAGCGCCGACAGCGTCGACACCTCGTGGGTCGGGTCCCGATGCAGGTCGTACCCCTCGCGGTGCGGTCGCCGGACGAACGCCGAGTCGACACCTGCGCGGTGGGCCGCTTCGAGGTCGACGTTCGAATCGCCGACGTACAGCGCGGTGTCGGCTTCCAGGTCCGCGAGTGCCCGTTCGATGTGAACTACCCCACCCTACCGCTCGCCTAACGGCTCGCGCTTGAGGGTGGGGCTTCCTGCTTCCACGACGCGCTTTGCAGACACCGAACGGGTATCCGTAGGGAGCGCAGTCTCCACAGGCGTTCGTTCGGAGTGAACCACTCCTACATCTTCAAGACCGCGAGAAAGAATGTTCCACGCCGCGTTCGCGTCCCTGTTCGCCTCAAACCCACACGAGGGACAACTGTGTTCCCGCACCCACAGCGGTTTTTCAGTCGAAACGCCGCAGGACGCACACTCTTTGGTCGTCCCGCGCGGATTCACGGCGACGAAGTACGTTCCCTCGCGCTCACATTTGTATTCGAGCATAGAGAGGAACGTCCCCCACGCCGCGCCAGCACGGTTTCGAGAGTTACCCGGTAGTTCGACCAACCCCTTCGCGTCCAAGTCCTCCACGGCCACGAGTTCATATTCTCGGGCGTAGTAGTTCGAGAGTTTGTGAAGGAAGTCTCGTCGCTTTCGTTTGAGGTCGGCGTGTCGTTCGGCCACGGCCTGCCGTTGTTTCTCCCAATTCCTTGAGCCGTGTTCCTTCCGCGAGAGGTCGCGTTGTGCGCTTTCCAAGCGGTCACGTTCGTCGGATAGGTCGAGAGATTCGACGGCGGTTTCGTCGGTGTCGTGGGCGTACTTGAGAATCCCCACGTCGATACCAACGCACTTCTCGGGATTCTCGGGTTTTTCCGGCGACTCCTCGGGGGTTTCGACGCCGAGGATAGCGTACCACTTGCCGGTGGGTTCCTGCTTGATGGTGACGGTCTTAATGTCGGCATTGTCGGGCAGGTCGCGGTGGAAGGTGAGCGGGATTTCACCGAGTTTCGAGAGCCACAGTGTTGTCCGACCGCTCGTGTTTTTGAGCTTGAAGCCGGATTGACTGTAGGTGAAACTACGATACTCGCCCAGTGCCTTCCAGTTGAGCGTCCCGACGTGGTAGCCGTTCTTTTTGCGACCGCGAAGCGTTGAAAGGTTGTCGTACAGTCGTTGGACGACTTTCTGGAGAACCTTTGAGTGGACTTGGTTTAGGTCGTTCCACCACTTTTTCAGGTCGGGAAGTTGCTCTTGCTCGGAATATGCCGAGGTGTCGTCGGTTCGATTGAGGCGGTGAAGGAAGTGGTTGTAGACCTGTCTACAGGTATCGACAGTCCACGCTAACTGTTCTGCGAGAGCGTTGGACGGTCGAAGTCGATACCTGTAGTTATAGTTCATCGGTCAACTATCACGTTCTTCGATGTGTTCGTCAAGTTTCTCTTGGACGAACGAAGAAAGACTCAGATGGTTCTCCTGAATCCACTCCTCTTGGTCGTCGCGGATAGAGATAGTCTTGCGCGTTGCCACACCATAAGTTATGCAAAACACGTACTAAACGGTTACGATTGCGTGGGCCTGTGGGCCGAGCGAAGAACGGTGTTCGATACTCGTGCGGCGTTAACGAGACGCGTAATGAGTGACGGAAGTTATGGGCATGGAATGAGACTGGAAGGTAATGAGTGGAGATCGTCGGATCGAGATTGTCCGGCATCTGGATGAAGGG
>NZ_JACDNQ010000005.1:0-149659 GCF_013839515.1 Natronomonas salinimetallica
AGAAGTTCACGAAGAGACTTGGATTTGCTAAATCTTGGATCGACAAATTCCTGGGTCCCTATTTGCAAAAATTATCTTGACCATTACGCTCTGCCAAGGCCTTGAAAGGCTTCGCCTTTCAGTGGCTTTGATGTGGGACTCGCCGTCAGTTATCGCCGGGGAGGTAGGTTTTTTCTCGCCCGTACCGAACGACCTTCAGGGTCGGCGTCCTCACCATTCGGGGGCTGGGCTACTGCGGCCCGTGATACCGCCGACGTGTGCGGCGGTATCACCGGCCTTTGATACGACGGCCCCCCGAAAAAAGTGTATCGGGTAGCGAGTCAGATAGCAAAAGGCTCGTTGCCTGTTACCCACCATGTCGGCTTCCTCTCCGGCCTACTCACTTCGGGCTTCCGACCGGTCGGAAGCCCTCGCTCTCTCCTCACGGACCGCAGGTCCGTTCGGACGGTCAGAGGGATCACTGATCCCTCACGACTTGCGGCCGGAGGCTTCGCCTCGAAAGATGCTGAACCAGACCGGAGATCGGAAGGATCCTCCCGCCATCGACGGGGGCGATCGCAGCCGCGAGTCAGGTTAGTTTTTAACCGGGCGCGACGAACCACCGCCGATGCTTGCGGGCACAAACGTCGCCCTGGGTGTGTCGGGGTCCATCGCGGCGGTCAAGACGGTCGAGTTGGCCCACGAACTCAGACGCCACGGCGCGGAAGTCCGGGCCGTGATGACCGACGCGGCGCGGGGGATCGTCCACCCGTGGTCTCTGGAGTTCGCGACCGAGAACCCGGTCGTCACCGAAATCACCGGATCGGTCGAACACGTCGAGTTGTGCGGCTACGACGGCTGGGCCGACGTACTGTTGCTCGCGCCCTCGACCGCGAACACGATCGGGAAGATCGCCAGCGCAGTCGACGACACGCCGGTAACGACGACGGCGACGACGGCGCTCGGTGCCGACGTGCCGACCGTCCTCGCGCCGGCGATGCACGAGCCGATGTACGATCACCCCGGCGTCCTCGAAGCCATCGGACGGCTCGAATCGTGGGGCGTCGAGTTCGTCGACCCGCGCCTCGAGGAGGGCAAAGCCAAGATCGCGAGCGAAGAGGCAATCGTCCTCGACGTCGCGCGAGCGGCGGGTGAGCGCCCTCTCGCCGGAGCCCACGTCGTCGTTACGAGCGGCCGGACGAGCGAGTCGATCGATCCCGTCCGGGTGGTGACGAACCGCGCCTCGGGGCGAACCGGACGCGCCGTCGCAAAGGCCTGCTACGTCCGGGGTGCGGACGTGACGCTCGTCCACGACGGCCCCGAGGTGCCGTACGCCGATGCCCTCACCGTCGAGAGCGCGGCGGAGATGCTCGATGCCGTCCGGTCCGTGGCGGACGACGCCGACGCGCTCGTCTCGGCGGCCGCCATCAGTGATTACACCGTCGAGACCGCCCCCGAAAAGATCCGATCGGGCCAGGAGATGACGCTCGAACTCGAACCGGCACCGAAACTCATCGATTCGGTCCGCGAGGCCCACCCCGAGTTGCCGATCGTCGGCTTCAAAGTGGAGACGGAGGGCGGTGACGACCACATGATCGAACAGGCGCGCGAGACACTCGAACGCGCCGACCTCGCCTTCGTCGTCGCCAACGACGCCGGCGTCATGGGCTCGGAGACGACGCGCGTGCTGTTCGTCTTCGAGGACAGGGTGGCCGTCCACGAGGGGGACAAACGCGCCGTCGGCGGTCGGATCGCCGACGCGCTCGCGGAGACGGTTCGGTGAACACGTCCGACCGTCTCATCCTTCGGTGAACACGTCCGACCGTCTCACTCGCCGTCGAGCACCGACCGCTCCGAGTACGTCGTCCCGCAGGAACAGGCCGCATAGCCGTGCCGCACGTCGCCCTCCGCGTAAAGTCCACCGACGGCCTCGTTTTGCTCTTCGACGAACGCGAAGACGAAGGTGGCGTCGTGTTCGTCCGAACCGTCCGAATCGGGGCAGGTACCGCCGGTACAGTCGTCGTCGATCGCGCCGTCGGTGTCCATCGCCGCCCCGGCGAAATCCATCGCGTCGAGGCCGGTTGCGCGCTCGAACGCCGCCCGTCCCTGCTCGCCGGACAACACTAACACGACGCCGTCGTCGACGCGGACCCCGATATCGGCCAACGCCCCGATCGATCCGACGCCTTCCTCGTGGAGATAGATCAGAACGTCTTCGGGGCGTTCGCCAGCGAGAAACGCCTCGTAGCGGCTCTCGGCCGGGGGGTCGGTCGCACTCATCGAGACCCCCCGATGGATCCGGATCGGGCGGTCGGCCGGGGTCGGAGCTCGGAGGCGGCGCTGTGGGAACGCGTACCGATCATAGAAGCGAGCGGCTTACTCGTCCTCGCCGTCGGCCTCGTCGCCGAGCAGCTCCTCGACGGAGTCATCCCCGCGGGTGACGATCTTCGCGTTGATCTGTCGGGTCTCCTCGGAGACCTCCGCGCCGCGGACGGTGATCCGGCTTCTCTCCCCGTCGACGGTCGGCTCGAAGCCGACGCCGCCGGTCGAGAGGATGGCGGTCGTCTCGGAGCCGGAGACGTCGCCGTGCATGGGCCGCCCCGCGCGGTCGGAGCCGCCGGTGATCTCGACCTCGTAGCCCGAGAGGCCGACGGCGTCGCCGTCGACCGCCTCGCCGATCGAGCGGCCGATGAATCGGTTCGCGTCCTGTCCGTCCACCTCGAACGAGTAGGTGGCCCCGTCGTCGTCGCCGACGATGACCTGAAAGTCTGCCATACCCGGTGAAACTGGACCCGACGGCAAAAGGGTATTGAAACCGCCCCGCCCCTATCGGCGGGCCGGACGCGCCGCTTTGACTCCGGTTCGAGGCCGTATCGGGGCGAAACCGGCGACGAGGTCCGATCCGCCCCGACGGTGATCGACGGAGCCGTCGCACCTCGCCGGCAGCGTACCGGCCGTCGGTGAGGACGGGCGACCGTACCCGACTGCGGAGTGGGTGCGTGAGTTTTTAAACGAACGCGCCGAACGTCGCGGTGTGAACGAGCCGATTCCGACGGGGTGTGCCTCGGTCAACGCGCTGCTCGGCGGCGGCCTCGAACGCGGGGTCGTCACGCAGTTGTACGGCGCGCCGGCGTCGGGGAAGACGAACATCGCGCTGTCGTCCGCGATCCGGACCGCCGCCTCGGGAGCGACCGCGCTGTACATCGACACCGAGGGAATCTCGCTGGACCGGTTCGAGGCGCTCGCGCGCGCTTCGGCCGACGACGGCGACGTCGAGGCGATCACGAGTCGGGTGATCATCTCCGATGCGGTCGACTTCGAGGAACAGCGGGAGGCGGTTCGGGACGCCGGCGACCTCGCCGAACGGGTCGATCTGATCGTCCTCGACAGCGCAACGGGGTTCTATCGGCTCGAACGCGACAGCGACGACGGCGGGGAGACGCTGCGGGCAGTCGCCGAACAGATCACGCATCTGCTCGCCTTGGCCCGACGACACGACATCGCGGTTCTCATCACGAACCAGGTGTACGCCGATCCGGAGAGCGACTCGGGGCGTCCCCGGCCGCTCGGCGGCCACACGCTGACGCACTGGTCCGGCGTCGTCGTCCGCCTCGAACGGTTCCGCGGGGGGAACCGACGTGCCACGCTCGAGAAACACCGCTCGAAAGCCGCCGGCGAGACCGCGCGGTTTCGGATCGTCGAGGACGGACTCGAGGCGATCGAAGGGACGGACGCATGAGTGGTCAGTCCGACGCCGGTTCGCCGCCGCCGACGCCGTCCGGTCGGTTCCGGTCGGCCCGCGAGGGCGGCGGATAGCTCCCCTCGGCGGGCGATCGAACTCGTCCGTCCGAACGGGGGAGCACGCAGCGATCCGCCTCCCGGTTGACGTGTTCGTACTGGTCGGGCGCGTTTGCGAGCGCGTGGGCGGGGTTTTCGCCGCTGTCGATCCGCGCCGCCCGGAGTTCGTCGAACCCGGCGATACGGGCCCGGATTCCCCGCCAGTGGTGTGCCGTCCGGCCGGGGATACTGACGGGGTGCGGTGGCCTCGCGTCGGGGCCGCGGCCGGCGAGGATAGCCCGGTTGACGTTCGCCGCGAGGTCGTCGTGGTCGACGAGGATGCCCACGCGGGCCGTCCGCGGCGCGCGGGCGGCAAGGACGTCCAATCCGAGGTGGAGTGCCCGGTACTCCGCGACGTTGTTGTTCGGAACGGCGTCGGGAAGGGACAGGCGCGCGACGCGCTCGCCGTCGCGGGTCTCGATGACGACGCCCAACCCGCCGTCGCTGTCGGCGCGATAGGATCCGTCGGTCGCGACATAAAAGTCCCGACAGTGGGTATGCGGTGGGTGTGCGATGTGTGGCGTGGGCGATTCGTCGAACAGGTTCCGCAGTACCGGCCGGCGGTAGGCGGCCATATCAACAGTTGGTCGTCATCGTTATATAAATCTACGGCCGCCCCGGCCGGCAACGGGCATCGAGACTGTACGATGGGTATCGATACCAGTATCGTTGTGCCGACGCACAAACACCTAAGGCTTCTGCGGCCCTATATCCGGCTGGTTAATGGTCGACTCGACTCAGCTTGCCGAAAGCAAATCAATACACCGAGAGACCGGGAAGACCTTCTATTACGCGACGCGGTTGCTCCCGGAGCGCGTCCGGCACCCGACGTACGTCCTGTACGCGTTCTTTCGGGTCGCGGACGAAGTGGTCGACGATCCCGGCGAGTTGAGCCCGAAAGAGCAACACGCTCGGCTACTGGAGATCCGTGATGCGGCGCTCGGCCGCGAGCCGACTGACGATCCCGTACTGGCGGCGTTTTCGGAGGTCAGACGGGAACACGGGATTCCCGACCGGGAAGTCGAGCGGTTCATCGATGCGATGCGGACCGACGTCGAGACGTCGCGGTACGGGACCTACGAGGAACTCGAATCGTACATGCGCGGATCCGCGGCGGCCGTCGGCGTCATGATGACGATCATCATGAAAACCGATGAGGACGACTCGGCGCTCCCGAAGGCGTGTCGGCTCGGTGAGGCCTTCCAGTTGAGCAACTTCCTCCGCGACGTCGGTGAGGATATCGCCGACCGCGACCGCATCTACGTCCCGGAATCGACTCTCGACGCCTGCGACGCCGACCCGGCCGACATCGAACGGCGACGGTTCACCGACGAACTCGCCGCCGCGATCGAACGCGAGATGAAACGCGCCGAACGGCTCTACCGGGAGGGCGTCTCCGGTATCAAGTACCTCCCGATGGACTGTCAGTTGCCGGTGCTCACCGCGGCGGTGCTCTATGCCGACCACCACCGGCTCATCCGCGAGTGCGGCTACGATACGGTCACGCAAACGCCGTCGCTCGGCACGGTCCGTAAACTCGCGCTCGTCGCGAAGACGCGGTGGTACTGGGCGTGGAACAAAGACCCGGAGGCGGTCTTCGCGAGGGTCAGCGACATCCCGATGGTCGAAGACGACCCGACGCCGAAGACCCGGCCCGACGATTCGGTCCCGGTCGGCTGATCGCGGGCCGGGCGCTCACCGCTCGGGAAAGTCGAACCGGTCCGTCCGCCAGAGGCCGTACCCGAATCCCGCCGCGAGCAACGCCGGGATCCAGTTGCCGAAGTACGCGTTGACGACGCCCCACAGCACGACGAAACTGACGAGGTCGTCGAGCATGAACCGACAGCGTTCGAGCCGCGAGAGGACCCCGTCCCGGTCGAACGAGCGATCGAGCAGGGCGACCGCGACCGTCGCCGACAGCACCCATCCGGCGTAGTTCATCCACGGCACCCCATAATAGAGCCCGCCGCCATCGTAGGCCCAAAAGCCGATCGAGACGGCCGCCGGATCGAGCGCGAGGTCCATCCCGATGACCGCGAGGATGACGACCGGGAGGCGGACGGCGCGACGCCGGGCCCGCCGGCCCAACAGCAACAGACACAACAGGTACGCGTTCAGAACCAACGGGAGGAAAAAAAGCGGCAGGGCGGCCGGGATCTGTCCGTTGATCATCGGGCCGAGGTCGACGCCGTACTCGAAGTGGCCGTACGGGTAGCCGGTAAGGACCCCGACGAACTCGACGGCGTAGGTGTAGCCACAGAGAACCAAAAGACCTGTCGCGGCCCGCCGCGTGAGAAGCGGCGCGACGCCGGCGACGAGCGGCAGCCGCATCACCGCGACGCCGAAGAGCAGAAAGTAGGGATTGAAGTTCAACGGTCCGGGCAACAGCGCCTCGGCGGAGGCCAACAGCGTGATCGCGCCGACCGCCGGAAACACCACAGCGATCGTAAAACGGTTCTCCTCCACGACGTCGTCCAGTCGGCGTTCGAGGCGGGCACGGGCCGGCACTTCGACGCTAGCCATACAGCATCACCCACAGCGCGGCGAGCGTCAGAACCGCCCCGGAAGCCGTGTTGAGTACGGGAAACCACCAGTAGGCCCGATCGACGGCCACGGGCGAGACGGCGACGAGCGCGACGAAAACGGGGTAGACGCCGAGAACCGCGGCAAACCCCGGGTGGACGACGCCGAATACCCCGGCCGCGGCGAGCCAACACAGCCCACAGTAGATGTACGTCCGGGATTCGCCGAGAGCGGTCGCCGTCGTCTCGATACCCGCTGCCCGATCCGGACCGATGTCGGGGATCGCCGAGAACGTGTGCATTCCCATCGTCCACAGCCACCCGCCGACGACCGCGGCGGCCGGCGGTGCCGCGTCGGCGACCGCCGCATACGCGACGACGCCGGGAAGAATATAGAGCCCGTTCGAGACTGAATCGAGAAATGGCGTCGTCTTGAATCGGAAGGGGGGAGCGCTGTACTCTACGGAGAGGAGGAGAAACGCGCCCATAGCGACACCGCCGGCCGGGGGGACGAACGGGACGAACGCCACCCCGAGCAGCCCCGTGAGCACGACGAGTCCGGGGACGAACCAGCCGCCCCGATACCGGGTCTCTCGACCCTCCTTTTTCGGGTTCTCGACGTCGACGTCGGCATCGAAGACGTCGTTAATGCCGTAGAGAAACACGTTCGCGGGGAGAACGAAGTACGCGAACAGCGCAACCGCGACGGGCGCGAACAGTTCCTCGGGGGTCCGAGCGGCGTACGCGACGCCGACCACGACCGGGCCGGCCAGATAGAGCCAAAACCGGGGTCTGGAGAGCCGAAGCAGATAGCCCGCGGTCGTCGTCTCGCTCGGCAAGAGGCGATCGAGGGCGGGTTGGCTCATGCGGTGTCGTCGATGAGTGCGTTAGCGGTATGCTCGCCGCTTATCAGACACATCGGGACGCCGATCCCGGGGGTGGTATAGGAGCCGGTGTAGTAGAGGCCGGGGCTGGCGTCCGAGCGGCGCGACGGCCGAAACAGCGCGGTCTGTCGGAGGGTGTGAGCGAGCCCGAGCGCGGTTCCCTGCATGCTGTTGTAGCGGTCCGCGAACTCCGAGACGGAGAACTGCTCCTCGAAGACGATCCGGTCACGCAACTCGACGCCGGTGTGTTCGGCGACGTCGTCGAGGACGAGATCGCGATACCACGTCCGGACCTCCTCGGTGTCCTCGAGTCCGGGGGCAATGGGAACGAGCGCAAAGAGGTTCGAGTGTCCCTCGGGGGCGACGCTGTCGTCGGTCTTCGAGGGAACACAGAGGTAGTAGGCGGGATCCTCGGGCCACGTCGGATCGTCGAAGATCTGCTCGAAGTGTTCGTCCCAGTCGGTCGGCAACACGAGCGTGTGGTGTTCCAGTGGCTCGACGTCGCCCTCGACGCCGAGATACAGGAGGAATGCCGACGGGGAGTAGGTTCGCGACTCCCAGTAGTCGTCGTCGTACTGCCGTTCGTGGTCGGGGAGGAGCTCTCGCTCCGTGTGGGCGTAGTCGGCGTTGCTGACGACGTAGTCCGCTTCGAACGCGCCGGCGTCGGATTCGACGGTGAATCCCCCCCGACGGTTGAGGATCTCCGTCACCTCGGCATCGGTGACGTAGTTGACGCCCATGTCCTCGCCCAACTCGACGCAGGCATCGACGACCGACTGGAGCCCGTTTTCGGGATAGTAGACGCCGAGGTTGAAATCGACGTGGCCCATCATGTTGTAGATCGCGGGCGTGTTGTTCGGTGCGCCGCCGAGGAAGACGAGGGTATACTGCATGATCTGGCGGAGCTTCGGGTGATCGAAGTAGTCCGCGACGTAGTCGTCCATCGTCCCGAGCAACTGGAGGCCGATCGGCGCCGCACGCATCACGTCGAGATCGATCCAATCGCGGACGCGGGGGCGGTCCGTGTAGATGAACTGCTCCATCGCGACCCCGTAGTGCTCCTCGGAGGTATCGAGATACCCGTCCAAAGCGTCGCCAGCCCCGGGTTCGTAGGACTCAAACAGGTCGTACATCTCTTCGCGATCGGAGGTGACGTCGACGGTGTCGCCGTCCTTGAAGAAGATCCGGTAGTGCGGGTCGAGCCGCTCGAGTTCGTAGAAATCGCTCGGCTCGTGGCCGAAGTGGCCGAAGAAGCGCTCGAAGACGTCGGGCATCAGATACCACGAGGGACCCATGTCGAATTTGAATCCGTCGGCTTTCAGCACCGAGGCGCGTCCCCCGAGGCAGTCGTTCTTTTCGAGGACCGTGACGTCGAAGCCGGCGTCGGCGAGATAACACGCCGAGGAGAGCCCGCCGAAGCCGGAGCCGACGACCGCGACTGCGGGTGGTTGAGACATACGGGACGGTACGGCGGGCGCACACATTAAATCGCGTGTGGTGGAGAATACCACTGGAAACGGGCGGCCCGATGATCCGATGGGGGAAACGACCTTGCCGACACCGGACGAAGCGGCCGTATGGAGACGGCAGTCATCACGGGCGGTTCGCGCGGGATCGGCCGAGCGGTCGCGGCGGCGTTCGTCGAACACGGCACCCACGTCGTCGTCTGCGGCAGGGACGGCGATGAACTCGACCGGGTCGCCGCCGCCGTCGATCCCGCCGGGGAGGCGGTGACCGCGATACGGGCGGACGTCCGCGATGAGTTCGACGTCGAACGGCTCATGGAATCCGCCGCACGGGCGGGCGAGGCCGGGGGCATCGACTGCGTCGTCGCGAACGCCGGGGTCTATCACGGCTCGCCGGGCGGGACGCCGATAGAGGAGGCGTCGTACTCGGCGTTCGACGACACGCTCCGGACCAACGTTCGCGGGGCGTTCGCCACCGTCCGCGAGGCGATCCCGCATCTGACGCCCGACGCTCGGGTGCTCGTCCCCTCCGGTCGGATCGCCCGCGAGGCGATGGCCGGCTACGGCGTCTACGCGGTCTCGAAGGCGGCCACGGAGGCTCTCGTCCGCCAGTTCGCCGCGGAGATGACGTGGCCGATCGCGATCGTCGATCCGGGACAGGTCGAGACCGAACTGACCGGCTACGCGAAGGGGCGCGATCCCGACGACGTCGCACCGATGTTCCGGTGGGCGGCGACCGAGGCGGATCCGGAGACGCTCGACGGAAACGTCGTCGGGTTCCGGGAGTGGAAGAACGCGACGCGGTGACTACCTGTCACTATCTATATGTGTATGCGTTTTTATTGTTTATTTATTCGATCCGCACTGTCTATAGTAGAGATCGGAAGACGAGACACATTCGACCGCACGACGGCAGTGCGGTCGATGGGTACATAGTATTGTCTTGCCCTTGCTCACACGCCGAGGTAGGTCTGGCGCAGTTCGTCGTCCTGGCGGAGTTCCTCGGTCGTCACCTCGCCGACGATGTGACCTTCATCCATCACGTAGTGTCTGTCGGCCACCTCCATCGCCATCGCGGCGTTCTGTTCGACGAAGAGGACGGTGATCCCGTCCTCCTCGTTGATCGTCTCGATGATCTCCTCGACGCGCTCGACGATGAAGGGCGCAAGCCCCTCTGAGGGCTCGTCCAACAACATCAGGTCCGGATTCGCAGCCAACCCTCGGGCGATCGCGAGCATCTGTTGCTCGCCACCGCTCATGGCGCTGGCGTTCTTCGGCCGCATCTTTTCGAGTTCCGGGAACTGTTCCAGTACCTCCTCGAGGTCCCGCGGATCGGGAGCGTGGTTGATCGCGACTCGGATGTTCTCCTCTACGGAAAGCTGCGGGAAGCAACGCCGGTCTTCGGGGACGAAGCTGATTCCCATATTGGAGATCTCGTAGGGGGGCTTACCCACCAGTTCCTCACCGCGGAACGTGATCGATCCGCCTAGGACGTTCGGGACGTCTGCCCCGACGATCGACCGCATCGTCGTCGACTTGCCGGCCCCGTTCCGTCCGAGCAGCGACACGCGTTCACCGGGATAGACGTCGAGGTCGAGGCCGAACAGCACCTTGCCGGTCTCGTATCCGGATTCCAGCCCGCGGACTTTCAACAGCGGGTCACTCTCATCAGCCGGAACGTCAGTGTCGGTCGTTCGCGTAGTATCGGAGCTCATATTTCCTCTTTGACGCCACCGAGGTAGGCGTCCTGAACGTCCTGGTCGTTCTGGATCTCCTCGGGGGAACCGGTCGCGAGGATCGATCCTCGGTTGAGAACCGTGATCCGGTCACTGATCGAAAGGACGACGTCCATGTCGTGTTCGATCAGGACGACGGTCAAGTCGTACTCCTGTTTGATCTCTTCGATTAGGTCGGCGGTTTCGGCCGTCTCGGCGGGGCTCATCCCGCTCGTCGGTTCGTCGAGCAACAGCACCTCGGGATCGGTCGCCAGCGCCATCGCCATTCCGAGACGACGCTGGTCCCCGTGCGAGAGGTTCTTCGCTACCGTGTCTCTGATCGGACCGAGACCGACCAGCTCGATGAACTCGTCCGCTGTCGTGACTCCGAGGTCGCGTCCGTTGCCCCAAAGGTCGAGCGAGAACGACCCGGCCTGCGCGGTCTGGACGACCACCCGGACGTTTTCGAGGACCGTTTCGTCCTCGAACATCTGGTTCGACTGGAACGAGCGGGCGATTCCCTCGTGCGGTCGCGCCTCCTCCGGGAGTGCCGTAAGGTCTTTGCCGTCGAGGGTTACCCGTCCCTCCGTCGCGTCGAGGGCACCGGTGATCATGTTGAAAAGCGTCGTTTTCCCGGCCCCGTTCGGGCCGATAATGGCGCGCAGTTCGCCGTCGTTGACTCTGAGATTCACGTCGTCGTTGGCGACGAGTTCGCCGAACCGCTTCGTCAGGTCGTGCGTTTCCAACACCGGCTTCGATGTGGTGGACGCATCGGCGGCGTGCTCGGAGCTCATCGTCGTACCTCCTTGATGCGGGCCGCAAGTATCGCCCAGAACCGTCGGGCGAAGCCCCAGACACCTTCGCGGGGCGATCGGATGATGATGAGCACGAACAGCAGTCCGAGGAAGAACTTCCAGAAGACGAGCACGTCCCCGACGGGGACCTCCGTCCCCGACAGCGGCAACTGCAGGACTTCGATGCCCGTCAGGTAATCCTCTGCGAACAACCAGACGAACGCGCCGGCGATCGCGCCGGCGAAGTAGTTCATTCCGCCGAGGACGGACATGAGCACCGCGTCCCCACTGGTGGTCCAGTGGAACGTTTCGAGGACGGCCCCCGAGTCGTTGATTTCGAGAAGCACGCCCGCGAGAGCAGCGAACATCGCGCTCATGGTGAACGAGACGTTCTTGTATCGCGAGGTGTTGACGCCCATCGCCCGCGCGAGGGCCTCGTTCTCGCGGATCGCGATGAGCGTTCGACCGAACGGCGACCGAATTATCTGCCAGAGGATGACCATCCCGGCCAAGAAGACCGCCGCGACGAAGAAGTACCAGTCGTTGAGCATCTCCGGCATGAACGAGACGGTCTTCGCCCCCCGGTAGCTCTCGATCCATACCGGGACGGCGTTCTGTGAGATACCGTCGGATCCTTCTGTCAGCCCGTAGGGGTTGTAGTTCACGATGAAGTGTAGCGCCTGTCCGAAGGCGATTGTCAACATCGCGAAATATATCTCACCCTTGTCGATTATGAGTCGGCCGATGCCGTAGGCCAAAAGCCCCGCGAGGATGATCCCGATGATCGCCGAGAAGACGAACCCGGCCTGGAACTTCGAGATGCCGATCGCGACGGCATACATTCCGATGCCGAAAAACATCGCGTGCCCGAACGAGAGCACGCCAGTAAAACCAAGCAACAGGTTGAATCCCGCGACGAACAGCATGAAGATCAGCATGGTCGTCGCGATCTGCCCGTAGCCCGAGACCCACTCGTGCGCCATGAACGGGCGCAGTACGATGACGAACAGTACCAGCGCGATCGGGATCTTATACTCCGAGAGCGTCTCCCAACCGGTGGGGGACGATACCGCCGAAGCTTTCGTGGAGTCGGTTTGTTCGCTCATTCGAGAAAGCCCTCCGTTCCGAAGAAGCCACGCGGTCTGACCATCAGGATGACAATCATAACGAGGTACGGAACGAGCCCGCCGATACCCCGTATCGCGAGAAACTCGAGTCCGGTCAGGTCGGCCATCGCTCGGATCATAAGCGGGAAGAGAAACACGGCTTCACCGATGAGTAGTCCGGCGACGACGCTTCCGAACAGGCTCCCGACCCCACCGACGACGACGACGATGAACGTCAGGATGATGAACGACGCGCCGAGGTCCGGTTGCATCCCGACCTCCGCCCCACGGAGGACGCCCCCGAGTCCCGCGATGGTCGCTCCGAGGAAGAACATCGCCGTGAACCGAAGCGGAATGTTGATGCCGAGGAACTCGGACATCTCCGGGTCCTGGACGCCGGACCGAACCGACAGTCCGAACGTCGTTCGGGTGACGATGAGGTACGTCGCGACCACCGCGATCACCGAGACGGCGACGGCGAACAGCCTGAACTTTCCCACGCTCGTCACGCCGAGGCTCAGCGGCCCGTCGAGGAGAGCCGGAGTGTCGAACCGAAGCGGCGTGGAGCCCCAGATGGCCCGGACGGCCTCCTGAAACATCAGCGTCATGCCGAACGTCGCGAGCAATCCGACGATGGGTTCTTGGCCGTATACCCGCCGGAGGACGAGGACCTCCATCAGTATACCGACGACCCCCACGGCGAGCGGGGCGACGACGAGGGCGACCCAAAAGGAGAGCCCGAGCACTGCGACGACGTGGTAAGCGATGTACGCCCCGGCCATGAACAGCGCGCCGTGAGCGAAGTTGACCACATTCATGAGACCGAGGATGAGCGCCAGCCCCAGTGCGATCAATACCAGGATCATTCCGTAGACGAACCCGCCGATCAGGTTGTCGATGACGAGACCCGGTCGGTCGACCGCGGCGTAGCCGAGCGAAATGACGCCGAGTACGACGGCGGCGCCCCAGACAGCCAACGAGAGCGAGGACTGCTCGCTCAGGGTGGCCGCGATCCGTTCTTGAAACGTAATACCTTCGTTCATGTCTTAATGGTTGTATATAAACACATTCCGTAGTGGACGAATGCCGGGGATTACAGGCTGCAGCCCGTGTCGGCGACCGATCGCGCGACGTCGTCACCGGCCGACGTGCTCGTGTGTTTGAACCACGACTTGTACGGGTCGTCCTGCATCTCATCTTGCGGGAGGGCTTCGACGGTGTCGACCGGCTGGATGAGCTGGTGGTCGCCCTCACGCCAGTAGACGTCGCCGTCCTTGATCGGGGCCTCGAGCTCGTGACCTTCGAGCGCGGCGGAGATCTCCGCGCCCTCGGTGGAGCCGGCGCGTTCCGCCGCGAGTACGAGCTGTTCCATGGACGTGTAGCCCATGTAGTGTCGCGAGAATGGCGAGGCATCGAACTCGTCGGCGATTCGCTGTTTGAACGCCTCACCCTTTTCAGTGGAGGGGGACGACGCGGCCCACGGGGCCGCCCAGACGCCGACGTTGGAGGTCGCTTCCTTGCCGACGCCCCAGAAAACGCTCTCTTCGAACAGCGGGCCGGCCATCTTCATATCGATGCCCGCGTCGTTGAACTGCTCCGTAACGATACGCTGGTCGGTCCCGGCGATCACTACTGCCAGGCCCTCTGCGCCGGAGTTCGCGGCTTCGTTGAGATACTGCGTGTAGTCCTGTGACGGGAACGGCGTTCCGATCTCGCCGGTGATCTCCCCGCCCTGGGCCTTGACGGACTTCTTGATCGCGTCCCGTCCGGTCTGGCCCCAGGTGTAGTCGGCGTACATGACGTACCAGGAGTCGGCGTAATCAGCCATCTGGCTACCGAGCGCGTTCGCCAGCATCGAGTTCGAACACGTCGGTCGGAACATGTTGGCCGCGCACTTGCCGCCGGTCGTCTGGTCGGAGTGAGACCCGGCTGCCATGTATGCGACACCGTTGTCGGAGGCCCAGTTCCCCATCTTGATCGCGACCGAGGAAGAGACGCCGCCCAGAACCGCGTCGACCTCCTCCTCGTTGACGAGGCGCTTCATCCGTTCGAGACCCGTGTTGGGGTCGGTCTCCGTGTCGGCCGTGACGATCTCGACGTCGACGCCGTGTTCGTCCGCGAGGTCCTTCTGTGCGAGCTTTGCGCCCTGAAGCTCGCCCTCCCCGAGGAACGAGTAGGAACCGCTCCGTGCGGTGATGACGCCGATCTTGTAGGAGCTTCCGCCACCGGCCTCACCGGTCGTGGTTCCTCCGCTCGTGTCGTCGCCGCCGGAGCCCTCAGTGTCGTCACCCTCACCATTGCCGAGACAACCACTCAGGCCCGTCAATGCCGCAGCGCCCGCGCCGGCTATGTACGTTCGACGTCCGATCCGTGCCTGTTTTCGACTGCCACTTCGCTCTGGCATGGAACAACGGTGTTTCTGGAATTACTTATATCTATGGTTAACCTTCACAAACATTTTGCAACGGCGATATATGTAGAACGGGAGAATCCGCGAAACCAGCGAAAACCCGGCTTTGTCGGCTCGAAGCGAGGAGTTCTGAATCACGTTTCGTGGCGATTCTGTCCCCGCGTGAACATCCATCACGTCAGCGGGTATCCAACACACGACTGAACCGCTATCTCATTCGAATGAACCTCCCTTCGAGAGGGGTTCACTCGTGTGAACTCCCCGATAGCTCCCTTTTTCACTCCGGGACTGGACGGACGGCAATGCTTATGTCGGCCCCCGGTGTACGTTATATATGGCGCAGCGGCGCGAGCAGGGTACAGACGACCCACGTCCGGGGCGGGTTCCACTCGAATCCGTACTTGCGGTATTCGACGAGCGCGACGACCTGGCACGCCCGCTGACGGCGACCGACGTCATGGAATCGCTGGACTGCTCGCGCCGCACGGCTCACAACAAGCTCAACGAACTGGTCGAGGAGGACGTCCTCAAAACCCGCAAAGTCGGTTCCCGGAGTCGGGTCTGGTGGATCCCGATCACGGACGATACCGCTGCCGGCGGTTCGCCGGGCGACGCCGACGCGATACCAGAGACGGCCGTCGGGGAAATCGACCTCCCCGGGACGGGCAAAACGCTGGAAGCGAGAAAGGACGCCCTCGTCGCGTCGTACGAGTACTTAAAGGAGTACCCCGAGGCAAAGAAGTCGGACTTCCTTCAGGACGTGTTTCCGGAGCATCCGGCCGAATACGAGACTGCGGAGGGGTGGTGGAACGCGATCCAGCCGGCCTTGGCCAAGCTCCCCGGTGTCGACCCACCCGCAGAGCGCGAACACGTGTGGCATTTCCTGGGAGGATAAACGCTTTTGCTTCGGACGGATGGATCTACCAGCACGTGATCACGCCGCCTACACCGCCTCGGGGTGAACGAGTCCGTGGCTAACGGAGGGCCAGACGTCCGAACGCCTGAAGAAGAGCCGGCGGTCCCGGACGAGGACGTGTACGCGTCGGCGGAGGAAAGTCTCGAATACCGTGGCAGCTCCTTCATGCCGACGGCCTACGACAACCTCGATATCGCGCCGGACTCGGAGTACTACCCCGACCGCGGCGGTGAGGAGGGGGGCTACCGACTGCTCGACCTGCCCAGAGCGCCGAAGCTCTCCCAGATCGTCGGACCGAGCGCCATCATGCTCGGCGCATCGCTCGGGAGCGGGGAGACGCTGTTTTGGCCGGTCCTGGTCGCCCAGCACGGGTGGGCGCTCTATTGGGCGTTCTTTTTCGGGGTTCTCACGCAGTTTTTTATCAACACGGAGATACAGCGCTGGACGCTCGCGACGGGCGAGTCCGTGTTTCGCGCCTTCGAACGGATCCATCGATTCTGGCCGGCTTTCTTTCTCCTGTTGGGGTTCGTCAGCCTCGGCTGGCCGGGGTGGGCCGCCAGCGCCGCAAAGGTCGCCGCTATCGGATTCGAGGCGGAGGAACTGACCATCACCCTCCCGTTCGTGGAACTGGTCACCTGGCGGCTGTTCGGGATCCTGTTGATGGTGTTGGTCTGGGCGACGTATCACCTGGGCCCGGTGATGTACAACGTCGTCGAGCGAATCCAGATAATCCTCGTCTCGGTCGGTGGTCTGTTGGCCGTCGCCCTGTTCGTGGCAGTGGGCTCCGCCCAGGAACTGACGAACGTCCCCGCCGGTATCGTCAGTATCGGGACCATCCCGCCGGGGAGTGACATCGCCGTGTTCCTCGGCGGGCTCGCGTACGCTGGCGCTGGGGGGTATCTAAACCTCGCACAGAGCCTCTGGGTCCGAGAGAAGGGCTACGGAATGGGGCGGTATCAGGGGCGTATCAAGAACCCGGTCATCGGTGACGAACCGGAGCCGCTCCACCGGGACGGCTTTACCTTCCGCCCGACGAAAAAGAACCTGTTGCGCTGGCGTGGCTGGTGGCGACTCGCACAGCTCGAACACTTCTTGACCTTCGTGGTCGGCCTCCTCGTGGTCGCGACGTTGATGATGGCAATCGCCGCCCAGTACGCGTACGGAACGGCGGACGACGGGGTCGTCATGTGGGCCAGCGTCATCGTCCCGCAGGTCGGTCCGCTCGGGGGAGTTCTCATCTTCGCGACGCTGTTTTTCGCGCTGTTGACCACCGAGTACGCCATCGTCGAATCGTTCGTCCGCAACAGCGCGGACATCGTCTACGAACTGCATGGCCGTGACGCCGGGTGGAGTCTCCCCCGCATCTTCTGGATCCTGTTGACGGTGTTCATCCTCTGGGGAATAGCGATCCTTTCGTATCCGATCGAGATCGATCAGCCGTTCGGCCTCCTCGTGATCGCGGCGGCGATGTCCGGCGTGATGATGTGGCCGTACACGGCGCTCCTGTTGGTCCTCAACACGGCCCGATTGCCGGAACACACCCAGCCGGGCTGGTTCCGTGTGATGACCTTGTGGTGGGCGTCGGCCTTCTTCGGCTACTTTAGCGTCCTTCTCATCGGCCGCTGGCTGTCGGGGATCGCCGGATTCGAACCGTTCGCGACGGCCGCGAACGTGTTGGACAGCGGCACCGGCGGCTATCTCCTCTTCGGCGCGTTCGCCGTCGTCGAACTACTGGTCATCGCCGTCTCCGTCCACGAGAAACGTCGCAAGAACGACACCGTCGAAGGGGCCGAGGAGTCGGCCTGGTACCTCCGATGAGATGAGCGCGATCCTCTCGTTTGCGACACTCGTCAGGCTGCGCTGGGGGATATACTGTGGGGGCCTCACACTGATCCTCGGCATGCGGTCTCTCGCGGCACCGTCGACGTCCCGCAGATTCTTCTCGAGCCTCCTGCTCGGGGTGATGGTGCTCACGTACGCCGGAGAGCTTTGGGTCGAGGCGGACGAACGTCCGGCCCGGCCCGTGATGTTGATCGCCGGTATCGCCGGCGTTGTCGTCGGCATCTGGCTCGCACTGGGTGGGTCACTGCCGGGGCTGTTGTTCACCGGTGGCGGCCTCCTGTTTCTCAACCGATCGATGACCGGACGGGGTGAGACATCGTCGTGAACGACCTCCGGCCAGTGACCGTCCACGTCCACGTACATCGGGTCATGGGCGGTGCGTTTCCGTTGCGCGTTGCGGATCTGTTGTTTACCGACGAAACCCTGCTCGTCCCGGAGTACCGGTACCTGACGCCGCTTTTCGGTATCGCCCGCAGCGGGAGCCAGTCCGTAGCGGACGCGGCGGTCGAGCGGTTTCGTGCCGAGGGCGTCGCCGGCCTCCTGGAGTTGGCGAACCGAACCCACCGGATCGAGTACGACGACGTCGAGAGGGTACACCTGTATGGCGGCCGTTCTTTCGGCCGGCCGAAGCTCGCCGTCGACGTCGCTTCCGGTCCGCCCTACGCCTATCGGATCCACGCTCCAGTCGAGATCCCCCGGCTCCGGGGGGCGCTGACGGGGCTCGGAGCGCGTCGCGGCTTCGAGGTAACGTACCACTCGACGCTCGGGTTCAGCCCCCTGAAAAGTGTCCGTCGATTCCTGGCCGACCGGTAGGCGCGGAGACGACCCTTCCCCGTCGTCGCCCCCGCCCGCGCGCCTCGCCGGCCCCGACGCGATCCCGACGCGAGTCAGCGACACCCGACGCGAGTCAGCGACACCCTACGGGAGCGGCTGACACGGCGGTCGAGCTTCCGTGCAGTTTAAGTACCGGGGTCGGGTATCGACGGTTGCAATAGATGCAGGGGTAGCGACCCCGAGTCCGGAAGGGCGACGATACACGCACGCGAGTCGTGGTAGCCAAGCATGGCCCAAGGCGCAGGGTTGCTAACTCTGTGGCGCAAGCCTCCGGGGTTCAAATCCCCGCCACGACGCTAACCCAACCACACATGAGCACGGAAGAACCAGACGCGGACGAGGATGGCGAAGACATCCAGTACTTCGTCCGCATCGGACAGACCGACCTCGACGGAACGAAAAGCGTCGAGCGGGCGTTGACCGACATGAACGGCGTCGGTCGTCGCGTCGCTCGCATTATCGCCGACAAAGCCGACGTCGACCGCCGGGACGTTCTCGGCGCGCTCGACCAAGAGCGGATCGACGACGTCGTCGAACTCGTCGAGGGGTACGCCGACGAAGTCCCCGATTGGCTCACCAACCACCAGCGGGACTTCTTTACCGGTGAGACGACCCACGAGGTCGGCAACGACCTCCAGATGAGCCGCAGACAGGATATCAACCGGATGAAGATGGTCGATACCTACCGGGGCGTCCGTCACAAGCGCGGACAGAAGGTCCGCGGCCAGCGGACGAAATCCACCGGCCGAACCGAGGGAACGATCGGCGTCAACATCGAAGCGATCAAAGAAGAACAAGCCGAGGAGGCGGCTGAGGGCGAATAATGGCACTCGGAAACAACACGAAATTCTACGAGACGCCGAATCATCCCTTCCAGGGCGAGCGAATCGCCGCCGAGGGTGATACGGTCTCACGATACGGTCTCTCGAACAAGGAGGAACTGTGGCGGGCCCAATCCGAACTGCGCGATTACCGCCGCGAGGCCCGACGCCTCATCGGCGATGCCCAGGGGGACACCGAGGTGGCCGCCGAGGCCGGCAGCGAGTTCCTCGCGAGGCTCAAACGGATCGGCGTCCTCGACGAGGGCGACAGCCTCGACGACGTCCTCTCGCTCGACGAGACGGACATCCTCGAGCGTCGCCTCCAGACGGTCGCCTACCGAAAGGGGCTCGGCAACACGCCGAAACAGGCCCGGCAGTTCATCGTCCACGGACACGTGACCGTCGACGGGGCCCGGATCGGTGCCCCCTCCTACAAGGTCGACGTCTCCGAGGAGGACTTCCTCGAATTCGACGAGACGAGCCCGCTCGCGGACGACCTCCATCCCGAACGCGCGGAGGGACAATAACGATGGCAGACGACAACACCTGGGGCATCGCGCACGTGTATGCCTCCTTCAACAACACGATCATTACGGTAACGGACCTGACCGGTGCCGAGACGGTTGTCAAATCGTCCGGCGGAACGGTCGTGAAACAGAACCGCGACGAGGCCTCGCCCTACGCGGCCATGCAGATGGCCGAGGTCGTCGCCGAGGACGTCCAGGAGGCCGGCATCGACGGCGTCCACGTCCGCGTTCGCGGTCCCGGCGGCAACCAACAGAACAACCCCGGTCCGGGCGCGCAGGCGACGATCCGTGCGCTCGCCCGCGCCGGGCTCGAAATCGGCCGCATCGAGGACGTAACACCCACCCCGCACGACGGTACTCGCGCCCCGAAGAACGCCGGATTCTAACATGTCCGACCAGTACGACGTAACGTTCATCGAGCAGGACGAACGAAGCGCGAAGTTCCTCGTCCGGGGGATCACGCCCGCGTTCGCGAACGGGATCCGACGGGCGATGATCGCGGACGTTCCGACGCTTTCGGTCGATACCGTCCGCGTCATCGAGAACTCGTCAGTGATGTTCGACGAGCAGATCGCGCTCCGGCTCGGTCTGATACCGCTGACGACGCCGGACGACTACCGGCCCGAGGAGACGGTCACACTGGCGATCGACGTCGAAGGCCCGGCGACGGCGTACTCGGGCGATCTGGTCTCCAGCGACGCGAAGGTACAGCCGGCCGAGGAGCACGTCCCGATCATCGATCTCAAGGAGGGCCAGCGGCTCGAACTCGAAGCCGACGCGGAACTCGGCTACGGGAAAGACCACGCCAAACACCAAGGCGGGGTCGCCGTCGGATACAGACACCTCCAGCGGGTCGAACTCGGTGACGAGCGAGGCGAGTTCGCCGAGGACGACCCGGAGATCATCCGCGGCGTCATCGAGGACGCGGGGGCGTCGGAGACGTCCCGGGCGGCCGGCGACGGCGGCGAACTCGTCGAGACGGCGTCGTTCGACAACGATCTCGGCAACCGATACCCCGACCGGAACGTCTCGGTCGAGGACGTCCCGAACGCGTTCGTCTTCGACGTCGAGACGGACGGCTCGATGTCCGTCGACGATCTCGTATTGAGCGCGGTCGAGTCGCTTCGAACGCGGGCGGACGAACTCGAAGACGCGGTCCAACTCTAACCCATGTCTCCCCACGCCCCCACCACGACGGTCAGTCCGGTCCCGAACGGCGGCCTAGCCGCGCGTTCGGTGCCCACACGGACCGAAAGGGGCTTTAGTGGGGATACGGAACACACCACTGCGAGCAGGGATAGCCAAGTCAGGCCAACGGCGCAGCGTTCAGGGCGCTGTCCTGTAGAGGTCCGCAGGTTCAAATCCTGCTCCCTGCATCCACTTCTCAGGAGTAATAACGATGAGTAGCAAGACGAACCCGAGGCTGTCAAGTCTCATCGCCGACCTGAAGTCGACCGCCCGCAACGGCGGTGGCGAGGTCTGGAGCGATGTGGCCGAGCGCCTCGAAAAGCCCCGGTGCACGCACGCGGAAGTCAATCTGGGCCGCATCGAGCGGTACGCACAGGAAGACGAGACCGTTATCGTGCCCGGCAAGGTGCTCGGGTCCGGTGCCCTCCGAAAGGGGGTCACAGTCGCAGCCGTCGACTTCTCGTCGACGGCCCAGACGAAGATCGACCAGGTCGGCGAAGCGATCGAACTCGAACAGGCAATAGAAAACAACCCCGACGGCTCCGACGTACGGGTGATCCGATGAACTACGCAGAATTCGACGCGGACGTCGTCGTCGACGCCCGAAACTGTATTCTCGGCCGTGTCGCATCGCAGATCGCCGAGCTCGCCCTCGACGGCGAGCGGGTCGCGGTCGTCAACGCCGAAGACGCCGTCATCACCGGCGGCGAAGAGGACATCATGTCCGTGTACCGAAAACGCAACGAGGTCGGATCCAATCGGGGACCGCATTACCCGACCCGTCCGGACCGACTGTTCAAGCGATCGGTCCGCGGCATGCTGCCGTACAAGACCACGCGGGGGCGCGAAGCCTTCGAGAACGTTCGGATCTATCTCGGCAACCCCTACGAAGACGACGATAGTGTCGAGTCGGACGTGCTCGAGGGGACGTCCCTCGATCGGCTCTCGAACATCAAATTCGTCTCGCTCGGATCGATCAGCGAGAACTTGGGTGCTAACGTCACATGGTAACGAACACATCAGGAAAAAAGAAGACGGCTGTCGCCCGCGCGACGGTATCCGAGGGGATCGGCCGGGTTCGGATCAACTCCGAGCCGGTCGAACTCACCGAACCCGAGCAGGCGCGGCTGAAGATGCTCGAACCGTTCCGTATCGCCGAAGACGACCTGCGTGGTAGCGTCGACATCGACGTCACCGTCTCCGGCGGCGGTTTCGCCGGTCAGGCCGACGCTATCCGAACCGCGATCGCCCGCGGCCTCGTCGAACACACCAACGACGCCGAACTCCGGGACGCGTTCATGTCCTTCGATCGCTCGTTGCTCGTCAACGACGTTCGGCAGTCCGAACCCAAAAAGTGGGGCGGCCCCGGCGCACGGGCCCGCTACCAGAAATCCTACCGCTGAGGTGATGAGGACATGATGGTACCGGTACGGTGTTTCACGTGTGGTAGCGTCGTCGGCGAACACTGGGAGGAATTCAAACAACGCGCCCGGGAGGGCGATGAGGACCCGGCCGAAGTGCTCGACGAACTCGGCGTCGAACGGGCGTGCTGTCGACGAATGCTCGTCTCACACAAGGACCTCGTCGATATCGTCTCACCATACCAATGAGGGGAACGAACCGATACGAGAAGGCACGTATCCTCGGGGCCCGTGCCCTGCAGGTGTCATACGGCGCGCCGGTACTCATCGATACCGACCAGACCGAACCGATCCTCGTCGCCGCGGAGGAGTACGACGCGGACGCGCTCCCGTTCACGGTTCGGCGGGGGAGACAATGACGCTCATCACGGAGATCCGGCTCCGCCGGATCCTCGATAGCCGTGGCAACCCGACCGTCGAAGCGGAGCTCAGAACGGAAAGCGGCGGGTTCGGTCGCGGGGCAGCGCCCTCCGGTGCGTCGACCGGCGAGTACGAGGCGGTCGAACGTCCCGCCTCCGAATCGATCGCGACAGCGCGCGAGATCGCGGTGCCACGCATCGAGGGACAGATCTACGCCGGCGACCAGCGCGGCGTCGACAGCGCACTCCGTGCGGCTGACGGGACCGAGGACTTCTCGGAGATCGGCGCAAACAGCGCCGTCGCGATCTCGATGGCGGCGGCGAAGGCCGCAGCCGACGTCCTCGGCGCACCGTTGTATCAGCATCTCGGCGGCGCGTTCCGCGGCCGGGACGTCCCGACCCCGCTCGGGAACGTCATCGGCGGCGGCGAACACGCGGCCGATGCGACCCACATCCAGGAGTTCCTCGCGGCACCCGTCGGGGCCCCGTCGGTGGCCGACGCGGTCTTTGCGAACGCGGCGGTCCACGGCGAGGTCGGCGACATCCTCGCGGAACGGGGTATCCCGGCCGCGAAGGGCGACGAGGGCGCGTGGGCACCGTCGGTAGACGACGAAACGGCCTTCGAGATCGTCGACGCGGCCGTCGAATCGGTCGCCGACGACGTCGGCTTCGAGATCGGGTTCGGCCTCGACGTGGCGGGCGCGGAACTCTACGAGGACGGCGTCTACCACTACGGTGACGAGTCTCGGACCCCGGACGAGCAGATCGATTACATCGCCGGCCTGATCGACGAGTACGATCTGGTCTACGTCGAAGATCCCCTCGACGAGGACGACTACGAGGGCTTCGCCGAGTTGACCGAACGGGCCGGGAGCCGGACGCTCGTCTGTGGCGACGACCTGTTCGTGACCAACACGGACCGCTTGGAGCGCGGTATCGAGATGGACGCGGCCAACAGCATCCTGATCAAACCGAACCAGATCGGGACGCTCTCGGACACCTTCGATGCGATCGAGTTGGCCCTCCGAAACGGGTACGATCCGGTCGTCTCACATCGAAGCGGCGAGACCGAGGATACGACCATCGCACACCTCGCTGTCGCGACCGACGCCCCATTCATCAAGACGGGAGCCGTCGGCGGCGAGCGAACCGCAAAGCTGAACGAACTCATTAGAATCGAGGCAAACGCATGAGCGACAACGAAGAGGGAGTCGAAGCCACCGAACTCGACGAGGAACTCGACGAGCTCGAAGACGAGCTCGAGGGTGAAATCGACGACGAGGCCGGCTCTACGACGGACGAACCGCCCGCCGCCGCCGCCGACGAGGCGGACGAGCCGGCCGAAACCGACGATACCGACGACGATTCCGCCGGGACGGACACCGACGACGAGCCGGCGCTCGACGAGGACGTCATGCCGGACGACGAGGCCGACCTCCTCATCCCGGTCGAGGACTACCTCGCGGCTGGTGTCCACATCGGGACCCAACAGAAGACGAAGTCGATGAACCGGTTCATCCACCGGGTCCGAACCGACGGGCTGTACGTGCTCGACGTCTCCCAGACCGACACACGTATCCGGACGGCCGCGTCGTTCCTCGCGAACTACAACCCCGAACAGATCCTGATCGCGTCCTCGCGACAGTACGGTCGGTTCCCGGCCGAGAAGTTCGCCGACGCGGTCGGCGCACGGGCCCGTACGGGCCGGTTCATTCCCGGCACGTTGACCAACCCGGATTACGACGGCTACATCGAACCCGACGTCGTCGTCGTCACCGACCCGATCGGCGACTCCCAGGCGGTCAAGGAGGCGATCACGGTCGGTATTCCAGTTATCGCGATGTGTGACTCGAACAACACGACGTCGAACGTCGACCTCGTGGTGCCGACGAACAACAAAGGCCGGAAAGCCCTCAGCGTGGTCTACTGGCTGCTCGCCAACGAGACGCTCGATCGCCGCGGCGCGGAGCCGGCGTACGCGCTCGAGGACTTCGAGACGGAACCGTAGCGGGAGTCTCTTTTCGGAGCGAAGCGGTATCCGGCGCGTTTTCGAGCCGAGACCGCGGCGTCCGGTATCAAATCCGCTGTTCTCCCGAACCGAGCGCCAGCTCCGAGAGCTCCTCGTAGGCCAGTTCGTCCGGGGACTCGGCGGCCCACCGAAGCGTCGCGGTCGTCGTCCCGCCGGACGTCGCGGCTCCGTCGGCGACCGATCCCCGGAAGGCGACATACGGGTTCGGTATCGGCCGCCGTTCGGTCCAGTCGTCGAGATACACGACCTGGATCTGTGCGAGGCCATCGATGCTCGCCTCGGCGTCGGTCACCTCACGGAGGCCACGTTTTGCACACGCGGGGTAGGACTCACCCGGCAGCCGGCCGGCGCCGGGTTCGATCCAGCCGTCGACGTTCTCATACCGGGCCAACAGGACCCTTTGATCCCGGAGGATCCTGATTCCGGCCCCGCCGACGACGCCGAACGATTCGAACGAATCGACGAGCGCGTCGTACTCGCCCGGATCGCACTCGACGCGACGGCTGACGAGGTCGACCTCGCCGTACTCCGCGGTGAAATCGGAGACGAGCGCGTTGACGTGACGGCGCAGTTCTATCGACACGGCGCGATGTATGCGCGCCAGCGGCTTGTGCGTTGCTGTCGTGAGAAACTCCAACATGAAACGGAGTACCGTGTAGAACGTGATGACGGCACGTGGTTCGTTATATGAACACACCATATATCCTAATGTGATCCCGGCCGTTTTTTCGCGCATGCGTAAGCGAGACCTCTCAGTGTCGACGCGTCGAGACGTGCTTTCCGTGACTGGTGCCGGACTCCTCGCAGGACTTGCGGGCTGTACCGGAAACGGCGACGGCACCGAAGACGGGACGGACGGGGAAGGAACCGAAACCCCAGCGGGGGACGGAGAGGGAACCGAAACCCCCGCAGATGACGCCGAAGCGAGCCTCGGCGATCCGGTCGAGTTCCCCGAGGACGCCGAGTGTCCCGTCTGTAACATGATGCCGGCGGAGCATCCGGAATGGAACGCCCAACTCGCCCACGAGAACGAGGACCGGGCGTTCTTCTGTTCGTCCGGCTGTCTGGCCGCCTACGTGGCCTACACCGATCGATTCGGCGGGCCGGACTCCCCGCTCCACACCGCCTGGGTGACCGGCTTCGAGACCGGCGATCTTCTCCGTACGTCGGACGCGTACTTCGTCCGCGTGGCCGATCCCGATCACGTCGACGATATCATGATGCGGAACCCGACGCCGTTCGCGGGTCGGTCCGGCGCCGAGGCGTTCGTCGAGGAGTTCGACGCGTATGGCGACGAGGACATCATCACCTTCGACGAGTTCGACGAAGACCTCGCGACGTTCTACCGGGAGGACCTCATCGAAGGCAGCGCCGACGACGCCGAAGCGAGCCTCGGCGATCCGGTCGAGTTCCCCGAGGACGCCGAGTGTCCCGTCTGCAACATGATGCCGGCGGAGTACCCGGCGTGGAACGCCCAACTCGCCCACGAGAACGGGGACCGGGCGTTCTTCGATACGTCCGGCTGTCTGGCCGCGTACGTGGCCTACACCGACCGGTTCGGCGGGCCGGATTCGACGCTCCAGACCGCCTGGGTGACCGGATTCGAGACCGGCGAGTTGCTCCCCGCCTCGGACGCGTACTTCGTCCGCGTGACCGATCCCGACCACGTCGACGACGTCATGATGCGGAACCCGACGCCGTTCGCGGACCGATCCGATGCCGAGGCGTTCGTCGAGGAGTTCGACGTGTACGGCGACGAGGACATCATCACATTCGACGAGTTCGACGAAGACCTCGCGACGTTCTACCGGGAGGACTACGTCGAGGGTGACGGCGGAATGGACGACATGGATATGGAGTGAACGGCGACACGGACATGGAGTGAACGGCGATCGAACGGCCGATCCCGGGCGCGTTCGGATATCCTTTTTATCCGCCCCCCACGATCCACCGGTATGACCACATCGAGCGCACCGGGGAAGGTGTATCTCTTCGGCGAGCATGCCGTCGTCTATGGCGAACCCGCCGTTCCGTGTGCCATCGAGCGACGGGCACGAGTAACCGCCGAACGACGCGATGACGAACGGGTCCGCGTGCAGGCAAACGACCTCACGCTCGATGGATTTGCCGTCACGTGGGGCGGTGAGACAGGCACGCGGCCGGACGTCGACGTGCCGAGGCCGCTCGTGGAGGCGGCAACGGGCTACATCGACGGGGCGATCGAGCAGGCCCTCGATGCGGCCGGGGAACCGGCGGCCGGCTTCGACGTGACGGTCGAAAGCGACATTCCGCTCGGGGCGGGCCTCGGCTCCTCGGCGGCCGTCGTCGTCGCGGGGATCGACGCGGCGACGCGCGAACTCGGCGTCGAACTGTCCTCCGAGTCCCTCGCCGACCGGGCGTATCAGGTGGAGCACGACGTCCAGGACGGTCAAGCCTCGCGGGCGGACACGTTCTGTTCGGCGATGGGTGGGGCGGTCCGCGTCCGAGGCGACGACTGCCGGCGGATCGAGGACGTCCCGACGCTGCCGTTCGTCGTGGGCTACGACGGCAACACCGGGGATACCGGGGAACTCGTCGCCGGCGTTAGAAAGCTCAAAGACACCTACGGGTTCGCCGCCGACACCATCGGATCGATCGGCGATCTGGTCCGGACGGGCGAACTAGCCCTGCGCGATGGAGACATAGAGGAGCTCGGCCGGCTGATGGACTTCAACCACGGTCTCCTGTCGGCGGTCGGCGTCTCCTCACGCTCGCTCGATACGATGGTGTGGGCGGCCCGCGAAGCCGGCGCGCTCGGCGCGAAGCTCACCGGTGCCGGCGGCGGTGGCTGTATCGTCGCGCTCGACCGGACCGAACAGACCCACACGGCCCTGGAGTACACGCCGGGATGTGAGGACGCCTTTCGGGCGGAACTCGACGGTGAAGGGGTCCGACCCGAGTGATGACGGCGAACCGAGCGACGACGACGGTACTGAAACTCGGCGGGAGCGTCGTCACGGAGAAAGACCGCCCGGAAACGGTCGACCCGGCATCGCTCCGTCGGGCGGCCGAGTCGGTCGCGACGATCACCGGTCGGCTCGTCGTCGTCCACGGCGGCGGGAGCTTCGGCCACCACCACGCGGCCGAACACGGCGTCTCGAACACCGAGGGGACGAACGAGGACGCCGCGATCCGTTCGATCCACGGCGCGATGAAACGGCTCAACGGGGCGGTGGTCGATAGCTTGGCCGAAGCGGGCGTCCCGGCCGTTCCCGTCCACCCGTTTTCGGCGGCAGTACGGACCGCGGAGGGGACCCTGCGGCTGGGGACGGATCCGGTCGCGGCGATGCTCGATGCGGGGTTCGTTCCGGTGTTACACGGCGATACGGTGATACACGACGGCACTGGAGCCACGATCGTCTCGGGCGACGAACTCGTCGTCGCGTTGGCGGGCGCACTCGGTGCCGACCGCGTCGGTGTCTGCTCGTCCGTCCCCGGTGTGTACGACGCCGAGGGGGACGTCATCGGCCGGATCGAATCGTTCGAGGACGTCGTCGACGCGGTCGGGGCGAGCGATACGACGGACGTCACCGGCGGGATGGCCGGAAAGGTTCGCGAACTGCTGTCGCTCGACGCGCCGGCGTACGTCTTCGATATCGACGGGCTGGATGCGTTCGCCGCCGGCGGCACGCCGGGGACCGAGATCGAGTAACGCTCTCGTGACGCTCAACCCACTATTTTTTAACCCCCGAGAACGAAGCCTCCTGTAACCGAGCGACGGTCGCCCCGGACTCGGACGGGCGGCCGGCAGTTGCGGGCGGGAGACGGCTGTTCGAGGCCATGCGATCGGATGCGACCGATCGAACGCCTCGTCGGTTCCGACCGCCGGCGCACCGATCCGTCGGTGTCGCGTCCGTCATAGACGGCCGTGTATATGGCCGGTCGCCCAGCCCTCCGGCCGGCGAGCGTCCTCTCGGAGGTAAACTATGGAAGTCGAAATCGCAACCATTGGCGGCTACGAGGAAGTCGGACGACAGATGACGGCCGTTCGGGCCGGAGAAGACGTCGTTATTTTCGACATGGGACTGAACCTCTCGAAGGTTCTCATCCACGACAACGTCGAAACCGAACGAATGCACAGTCTCGATCTTATCGACATGGGCGCGATCCCGGACGACCGCGTCATGTCCGATATCGAGGGCGACGTACAGGCCATCGTGCCGACGCACGGTCACCTCGATCACATCGGGGCGATCTCCAAACTGGCACACAGATACGACGCACCGATCGTGGCGACGCCGTTCACGCTCGAACTCGTCAAACAGGAGATCCAAAGCGAGGAGAAATTCGGCGTCCAAAACGACTTGATCGAGATGGATCCCGGAGAGACGATGGCCATCGGCGAGGACTGCGAACTCGAGTTCGTCAACGTGACGCACTCGGTCATCGACGCGATCAACCCCGTCCTCCACACCCCCGAAGGTGCCGTCGTCTACGGTCTCGACAAACGTGTCGACCACAACCCGGTCATCGGCGACCCGATCGACATGGAACGGTTCCGCGAGATCGGCCGCGAGGGCGTACTCTGTTACATCGAGGACTGTACGAACGCCGGCAAAAAGGGCAAGACCCCCTCCGAGTCGGTCGCGCGAGAACAGCTAAAGGACGTGTTGTACTCCCTGGAGGACTACGACGGCGGGATCGTCGCCACCACGTTCTCGAGTCACATCGCCCGCGTCAAATCACTCGTCGAGTTCGCCGAGGACATCGGACGCCAGCCCGTCCTTTTGGGCCGCTCGATGGAAAAATACTCCGGGACCGCAGAGCGTCTCGACTTCATCGACTTCCCCGGCGATCTGGGGATGTACGGCCACCGGAAATCCGTCGACCGGACGTTCAAACGGATCATGAACGAAGGAAAAGAAAAATACCTGCCGGTCGTCACCGGCCACCAGGGCGAGCCCCGTGCGATGTTGACCCGGATGGCCCGCGGCGAGACGCCGTACGAACTCGATGACGGCGACAAGGTCGTCTTTTCGGCCCGCGTGATCCCCGAGCCGACGAACGAGGGCCAGCGCTATCAGGCTGAAAAGCTCCTCGGGATGCAGGGCGCTCGCATCTATGACGATATCCACGTCTCCGGGCACCTCCGTACCGAGGGCCACTACCAGATGCTCGACGCCCTCCAACCCGAGAACCTCATCCCGGCACACCAAGACATGAAGGGCTTCTCACCGTACGTCGACTTGGCCCGAGGCCAGGGCTACAACGTCGGAGAGGACCTCCACATCACGCAGAACGGGAACACCATCCAGCTCACGGAATGACGACCTCAGAACGCGTGGAATCGGCTATCGCCGACCGGAGAGCCATCGTCAACGACGCGATCACCGAGCAGCTGCCGATACAGCGCCCAGAACGGCTTTATTCGGCGTCTCGGTATCTGCTCGATGCGGGCGGCAAGCGTCTCCGGCCGACGATCTTCCTCTTGATCGCGGAATCGATCTCGGAGACGGCGTCCCCCGCGGACGACTATCGGGCGTTTCCGACGTTGAACGGGGAACGAATAGACGTACTTTCGGCGGCCGTCTCGATCGAGGTCATTCAGTCGTTCACTTTGATTCACGACGACATCATGGACGACGACAACCTCCGTCGCGGCGTGCCGGCCGTCCACCGGGAGTACGACCTCGAAACCGCGATCTTGGCCGGGGACACGCTCTATTCGAAGGCGTTCGAATACATGCTCGATACCGGCGCGCCAGCCGATAAGAGCGTTCAGGCACTAGAGGAGCTGGCGACCACCTGTACTGAGATCTGTGAGGGACAGGCGCTGGACGTCGATTTCGAGTGCCGAACGGACGTGACGACCGAGGAGTACCTCGAAATGATTGAATATAAAACCGCAGTCCTGTACGCGGCCGCGGCGGCGACGCCGGCTATTCTGCTCGGGAGCGACGAGGAGACGGTCGATGCCCTCCACGGGTATGGCCTCGATATCGGGCGTGCCTTCCAGATACAGGACGACCTCCTGGATCTGACGACACCGAGCGAGGAACTCGGAAAGCGGCGCGGGTCCGACCTGATCGAGGGGAAACGGACCGTGATCACGCTCCACGCCCGGAACCAGGGCCTCGACGTCGAGGACCTCGTTCCCGAGAACCCGAGCGACGCCGAGATCGAAGCGGCGCTCGAACAGCTTCGGGCCACCGGGAGCATCGACTTCGCCAGGGAGTTGGCCGAGGAACTCGTCGAGAGCGGAAAACGACGACTCGACGTGTTACCCGAAAACGAACCCCACGACCTGCTCGAAGAGATCGCACACTATCTGGTCGAGCGGGCCTATTGACCGCGGATCGCCGGCCGATGGCCGGCCCCACTGTTTATATACGATACCGGGGACAGACCCCCACGTGGGCTAATACGAAGCCGACAGCAGGGGTCAGCGGTCGCGTGGGTCACCGCTGTCGGGTCGTCAGCC
Organism: Natronomonas salinimetallica; assembly: GCF_013839515.1. Classification (GTDB taxonomy): domain Archaea; phylum Halobacteriota; class Halobacteria; order Halobacteriales; family Haloarculaceae; genus Natronomonas. The sequence goes on from NZ_JACDNQ010000005.1 coordinate 31,111, forward strand.
GGATCCGCCTGTTTGCCCTTTCCGGTAGCGACGGACGAATCCGCGAGGTTTTGGTAGTCCCCCCAGTAGTCGTGGCCGATGGAACAAGACCTTCGCGAACGCATCGAGCGCGAGGCCGAGACGGCCGCGTTGTTCAACGCGCTCAAACACGACAGCGACGCACAGGTCGGCGCGATCATGGGGCCGATAATGGGCGAAAACCCCGAATTCAGGCCATATGGGGATGAGATTCCGGGGATTATCGCTCCCGTCATTGACAGCGTAAACGAACGCTCCGCCGCGGAGAAACGCGAGCGGCTCGAACGTCTAGCCCCGATGCGGCTCGAGGAGTTAGATGCCGAGGACGAAGAAGACGACCAGCCGCTTCCGGACCTCCCCAACGTCGACGCCTACGAGGACGTTCGAATGCGATTAGCCCCGAACCCGAACGGTCCCTGGCACCTCGGGAGCGCCCGGATGCCCGCGGTCATCGGTACGTACAAACAGATGTACGACGGCTGGATGCTGTGTCGGTTCGACGACACCGATCCGGAGACGAAACGTCCGGATCCCAACGCGTACGGCGAGATCTTGTCGTCGATCGGATATCTCGGGTTCGATCCCGACGAGGTGGTCAAGGCCTCCGATCGTGTCGAGACGTACTACGAACACGCCCGAACGCTCATAGACGAGGGCGGTGCCTACACCTGCAGCTGCGATGCGGCCTCGTTTTCGGCACTGAAAAACGACGGACGGCCGTGTCCACACCGTGAGAAGGACGCTGAGACGACGCGTTCGGAGTTCAAGGCGATGATAGACGGCGAGTACGCCGCCGGCGAGATGGTGCTCCGCGTCCGGACCGACATCGAGCACAAAAACCCCGCACTGCGCGATTGGGTCGCGTTCCGCATGGTGGATACACCGCATCCACGCAGCGAGGCCGAGGAGTACCGTTGCTGGCCGATGTTGGATTTCCAGTCCGGCATCGACGACCACGAATTCGAGATCACCCACATCGTCCGCGGGATCGACCTCCAGGATTCCGCCAAGCGACAGGGATTCGTCTACGACTACTTCGGCTGGGAGTACCCCGAGGTACTCCACTGGGGCCACGTCCAGATCGATGCCTACGACGTCGAACTGTCGACGTCGACGATCAAGGAACTCATAGCGAATGGCGAACTCGACGGCTGGGACGACCCGCGTGCACCGACGGTCGCGAGCCTCCAGCGTCGGGGGATCCGTGGCGAAGCCATCGTCAACGCGATGGTCGGGCTCGGAACGTCGACGTCGAACGTCGATCTCGCGATGTCGTCGGTCTACGCGGAGAACCGCGAGTTGATCGACGACGAAGCCGACCGGCTGTTTTTCGTCCGTGACGGGGTCGAAAAGACGCTCGACGGCGGTCCCGACAGCGCAGCGCCGCCGGTCCACCCGGACCACGAAGCGCGGGGCGTCCGTGAGATCCCCGTCGGTGACGGCGTACTCGTCGAACCCGATGACGTGCCGCCCGAGGGACAGCGGGTCTGGCTGAAGGGGTACGGGCCGGTCCGTTATACCGACGGTGTATTCGAGTTCACCGGCGATGGAATCGACGTCGTCCGCGAGGAGGACGTGGACGTCGTCCACTGGGTCCCCGCCGAGGAGAACGTCCCGCTCAGACTCCGAACGATGGACGGCGACGAGAGCGGCCACGTCGAGCCCGGTATCGGCGGATACGGCTCCGACGACGTCGTCCAGTTCGAGCGGATCGGCTTCGCTCGGATCGACCGACACGAGGACGAGGAGACGGTCGCATACTTCGCTCACCCCTGATATGCGGTAGTTGCCAGCGGGGCAAATCCGGAAGTCAGTATACCGATGGAGCGGTCACCGCCGGAACGGTGCGGACGGTGACCGTTCCCGGACCCCAACAGTCCGTATGAGCGAACGGCGAGCCCGTATGAGCGAACGGCGAACGTTTAACGCCTCGGCCCACATCCGGATACGTATCAATGGCCATCGATCCGAACTTCGAGGAGAACCGTGAACTGGAGGGTCGAGAGCACGGTGTCGACGTCTGGGGGCCGACGGAGCCTCCGGAGCAACTCGGTATCCGTGGCGTCCACGTCGCCGTCGATTTCGATATCTGTCTGTCCGACGGGGCGTGTCTCGAGGACTGTCCCGTCGACGTCTTCGAATGGGTCGACACCCCCGGCCACCCCGAGAGCGAAATCAAGGCCAACCCGACCCACGAAGAGCAGTGTATCGACTGTATGCTCTGTGTGGACGTCTGTCCGGTCGATGCGATCGACGTCGATCCGGGGCGTACCGATCGCTTCTGATACTGTCGGACGTAATTTCGTGAATACCTGAATCGTTTAGATAGACGAAACCGTACTGTAACACGACGCTCAGAGATTTTCGATTCAAGTAGTTACGTCCGACAGTATGAGCGCCCCAGCGGGTTGTGACTACCACGAACGGCCACCCTCGGAGCCAAATCACGGACGACGGTGGAGCCGGAAGGACGGTCATCCGTCACGGAACCGGTCCGTCTCCTCGCGTGCGAGCTCGGAGCCATACCGATCGACCAGTGGTCCGTAGACGTCACCGAGCGCGCGCTTGCACTCCCGCTCGGAGTCGTAGCCGAGCGCGTCGGCGGCCGCCGCCCAGGGGGTCTCCTGTAGGACCTTCCGCACGAGGAGGCGCTCGTGGTCCGGATCGGAGACCGCGCCGTCGACGAGTGCCCGGAACGCGAGCAGCCGGAACGGGCCGGGTGCGGTGTCGTACCGTCCGGGGCCGTCGGCGGCGCTCGCGACGATACGCCACTCGAAGTCGCTCAACTCGGGCGGTGTTCCGCCGTCGATGGATGCGAGCGCCCCACGGACGACGTCGGGGTCCAACGATCGGAGAGCGCCCGAGAGGACGTCCGGGAGCCGTCGCCGGAACCACTCTACGTGTCTGTCCGCGAGTTCGCGTCCGGCCTCGGAGACGGGTCGCAACATCACCGCCGACCGTTCGCCGCTCGCCTCGTTTCGCGTCCCCGAGAGGTGGACCGTCCGGTAGCCGTTAGCCGTCCAAAACGAGAGCAGCTGTGGCGTTACACCGTAGCTTACGCCCAGATAATCGACGTCACCGAACCGGTCGTCGCCGGAATCCGGGCTGCTGTATTCGGCTTCGACGTCGGCGAGAAGCCGTGATCCGAACCCCCCTGATCGAGCGTCGCGGTGGGTCGCGATGCGTACCACGCGGAGGCCGGTAGGGATTCCGGCCTCGGGATCCCGGAGCTGGCTCGTCAACAGGTCCGGAATCAGGTTGCCGCGGATGCGGTCCCCCTCGTAGGCGAGGCGTCGCGTCCCCTCGTCGAGGCCGCCCTCGGCGGCCAACATCGCGACCGAGACCGGGTACCCGTCGACGGTGAGCGCACGCAGTGCGACGTTCGGTGCGTCCAGTAGTCGGGCGAGGTCGTCGGGCTGGGTCCGGTAGTGTGCCGAAACGAGTAGCCCGAACACCTCCCGGAGCAACGCCTCGTTGTCGGCGAGGTCGTCCCGGTCGAGCCGCTCGTAGGTCGCCTCCGTCGAGGACGTCCCCTCGAGGAGTTGCCCGGGCGGTGGGGTCGCATCCAACAACAGCGCGTTGAACAGCCACACCTCGATCGGGTCCGCCGCGGCATAGCGGATCGGCTCCGAGAGTACCCGTTCGGTGACGTCGCGGGCCGCTTCGAGGGCGTCCCGAAACCGGACGTCGAATCCCCGTCCGGCACCCTCGTATCCACGGACCGTCGTCGACAGACAGGTCGCCGGGGCCACCGACAGAAGCTCCTCGAGCCGTCGGACTGGGAGCGCTGCGGCCTCGTCGACGAACAGTACGTCGGCCGACGATTCGACCGCCTCGGCCGGCGACTCGAACCGTATCTCGGCGTCGAAAGCCCGGAGAAACGGCGTTTCGCGGCCGTCACGACCGTCCTCGGATAACACGCCGAGCGTCTCGAGCAGCTCGGCCGCGCGCTCGAAGAGTTCCGCCGCGTTCCGATAGCTCGGAGCCGTGACGACCACGGTCGAGCCGTCGGCGGCGAGGGCGGCGGCGGCGAGTCCCGCGGCACTCGATTTCCCGCGGCCGCGGTCGGCTTCGAGAACGACCGCCGTTCCGGGCTCGTATAGCCGTTCGCAGTCGGAGACCGCGGCGCGCTGGTCGGCGCTCAGACACGCCTCGTAGACTGCCTCGGGGAACACGTGGGCGGTCTCAAAAGAGCCCCGACCCGGTGGGCGGCAGGGTGGCGGGTCGGTACGCCCGTGTTTCGTTCGCCTCCCGGCATCGACGTCGACGATCGCGATCCCCCGATGCGTACGGAGGGTTTCGAGGAACCGGCGTTTGAACCGCGTGCGGACGTCGCTGATCGACCACGGCGGTGCCGCGAGCGACTTCTCGAACCGTCCACCGGCCCGGAGCCACTCGGAGGGCCGAGGGAGTAATACGACGAGAAGGCCGCCACCGTCGACGGCACCGGTCGCCCGCCCGACCGTGTTCGGCCGGCAGGTGTCGTGACAGTCGAGAACGATACAGTCGTACGTGGTCCCGAGCAACGTCCCCGTTCGCTCGGTCTCGACGTATTCGCCGACGACGGGGTGTGCCGAGATGCTCGCGACACGCCGATCGGAGCCGAACGCGTCGACGGCGGTCTCGGCCCCATCGTAACAGAGAGCCCGATCACCGTGTAACACCAACAGCCGACGCTCGTTCGCGGCGGCCGCCTCGGCTCGGAGTTCTCGGGCCGTCTCCCGAACCGTATCCATGCTCGGCGTACGCCACGAAACCGGAAATCACCACCGGTCATGTGCTGTCGGACGGCGTCGATACCGTCGGCCTGGAGCGGCTTTCTGTCGGTCGGGGTGGTGTCGTTGAGGGCTGGGGGCGGCCAGCGCCGACACCGTTCGAGAGGCCGACACTGGCGGTGTCTTGATAAGGGTTAAATGGCACGCCGACGGACACGAACGTATGAGTAGCAAAAGCGAGGAACGCAGGGAACACACCTGTATTTCCTGCGGGATCAACATCTCCGGGACGGACGCGGCGAAGTTCGACTGCCCGGAGTGTGGAACGCTGATCTATCGCTGTGCGAAGTGCCGCAAACAGAGCAACCTCTATGAGTGCCCCGAGTGTGGGTTCACGGGTCCATAACAATGGGAAAAGTCGCAGCCAAAATGAAGGTCATGCCGCAGAGCCCAGAGATCGATCTCGACGACCTCCAGGAGCGACTCGAAAACGCCCTTCCGGAGGGCGCGAAGATCAGCCGTGTCGACCGCGAGGACGTCGCGTTCGGGCTGATCGCGCTGTTCCCGACCGTCATCATCCCCGACGAAGCGGGCGGCACCGAGACCATCGAGGACGCCTTCTCCGGCGTCGACGGCGTCGAGAGCGTCGGCGTCGACGAAGTCGGCCGCATCTAATCCTGCCGGCCGTCCGTCGCGAACGTATTTCGTACCCCGGAGTCGTGAATAGCCCGCACTGGGGACAGCCAGCAGTACAACGAAGGCGTCGCCGGAACGCACGTTTTATGTGTCGGACCTGTTTACACCGGTATAAGAATGCCCAGTTCAAACGGTCCACGGGAAGGAACCCGCAACAAGCTCAAGAACGACGCCCGCGATCGCGGGGCATCGCCGCCCCAGCGCTCGGTCGAGCAGTTCGACGAAGGCGAAAAAGTACACCTCAAACTGGATCCCTCCGTTCCGAAGGGACAGTTCCACCCCCGATTCAACGGCCGGACCGGGACGGTCGTCGGCGAGCAGGGCCGCGCGTTCAAAGTGGAGATCAACGACGGTAGCGTCACGAAGACGCTCATCTCCGCCCCCGCCCACCTTCGACGACAGCAGGCATGACGATATTCAAAAAGGTCACCGACGAGGCGTACCTCACGACCCCCGAAGCCAAAGAGTTACTCGCCGACGTCGAATCCGAACGCGCGCTCGACGAGGACCGGGAGATGCGATACGAACTCGCCCGGGCCATAGAGCACGTCAACCGATTTTCGACGCTCGAAGCCGACGAGGCCCGCCAGCTGGTCGAAGAGCTCCTCGAACTGGAAAAAGTCGACGAGTCGACCGCGTACAAGATCGCCGACCTGTTGCCCGAGGACCGCGACGAACTCCGGACCGTCTTCGCACAGGGTCGCTATAGCCTCTCGGGCGAGGAACTCGACGACGTGTTGGACGTCGTCGTGAAGTACGCTTGATCTGCCCGTGATTTAAATATCGTCTCCCCGTACGCGGTAGTATGAGTGATGACGGGGACGACGCCGGATCGCGAACTGCGGTCGTGGTAGACTTTCTTCCGAGGGGGCGGCCGAACGACGACCGGCCCCAATACGAGCGTTCACCGGTCGCGTTCGCCGTCGGCGAGACGGATTTCCGGCTCGTCGAAGCGGCTTTGACCGACGATGCCGGCGTCAACATCGGCGACCGGATACGGATCGAGCCCCTCGGCGAAAACGTCAAACAGCTCCGGACGATCCCCTACGAGGACCTCTCGAGCACCGGCGAGTCCGAACTGGAGTACGCGATCGACGAGATACTCGACGCGAACGAGGACCGGTTCGTCGAGTTTTACAACGATGCCCAGCCGATCACGACCCGGCTACACGTGTTGAACCTGCTACCGGGGATCGGCAAGAAACTCCGGAACAACGTCCTCGATGCTCGAAAACAGAAACCCTTCGAGAGCTACGAGGACATCGAAGAACGGGTCTCGGGACTGTACGATCCGAAAGGAGTCCTCGCCGAGCGGATCACCGAAGAACTGCGCGAGGAGGATCTCAAATACCGGCTCTTCGCCCGCCGCGAGGACGAGTAGCCGTACGTCCCGTCAGCCGTACGTCCTGTCAGCTGTGCATACAGTCAGCCGTACGTCCTGTCGGCCGTACGTCCACGAGCGTCTCACCGCGATCGACCGCCGGAGACCGACGGCGACAGTCCATATCAGCCATCGTCGGCCAAAAGCGCGAAGGATATACGCAACCGGAGGTTACCGAACGGATATGCGCGACCCTGATGCGCTCATCGCCCGCGCCGGCCTGCGGGGCGACCCGGAGCGCGACCAACACTTTCTGGTCGACGACCGGGTACTCGATCGGCTTCCGGGGCGCCTCCCCGACGGCACCGACACGAGCCACGTCCTGGAGATCGGCGGCGGGACCGGCGGCCTCACGGCCCGGTTGCTTCCGGTCGCGGATCGCGTGACCGTCGTCGAACGCGATCCGGCGTTGGCGTCGTTTCTGCGCGAGGAGTTCGCCGACGCGGTCGCCGAGGATCGGTTGCGTGTCCTGGAGGGTGACGCACTCGATGTCGACTTGCCGCCCTTTAGCGCGTCGGTGTCGAATCTCCCGTACGGCGTCTCCTCGGAGATCGCGTTCCGGCTGCTTCCGGAGGGCCGACCGCTCGTGTTGATGTTTCAAAAGGAGTTCGCCGAGCGGATGGCTGCGGAACCGAACACCGAGGCGTACGGCCGGCTGTCGGTCACCGCCGGCCACTACGCCGACGTCGAGGTTGTCGAGACGGTACCGAAAGAGGCGTTTTCGCCGCCGCCCGCCGTCGAGAGTGCAGTCGTTCGGATCACTCCCCGTGAGCCGGACTACGAGGTACCCGACGGCGAGTCGTTCATGGCGCTCGTACGCGGGGTGTTCACCCAGCGTCGAAAGACGATGCGCAACGCGATCCGGAACACCACCCACATCTCCGGGATCGACGACCCGGAGGCGCTGATCGAGGCGGCCGGGGAGGATCTGATGGGAAAACGAGCCGGCAAACTCCCCCCGAGCGAGTTCGCACGGCTTGCCCGGCTGGCGGCGATGGCCGAGAGCGGGTGATCGCGAGGATGTCGGTTTCGCCCCGACCGCCGTGGTATCGGCGTGGCATCCACGATACCGACCCGCCCGCGAACGGGGGCGCGGTCGAATGAAACTCGCCGAACGGCGCGGGATGGCGACCGTCTACGAACCCGCCGAGGACTCCCGGCTCCTCGCGACGGTGGCGCTCGATCGAATCGGCGGCGGACGGGTACTGGAGGTCGGCGTCGGTTCGGGCTACGTCGCGAGCCGTATCGACGCCGAGACGTCCGCCACGGTCGTCGGCTGCGATATCAACCCGGAGGCGTGCCGGAGGGCGCGATCGGAGGGGATCGAAACCGTCCGCTCGAACCTGACACGTCCGTTCGCCGCGGATAGCTTCGATACCGTGGTATTCAATCCGCCATACCTCCCGACGCCGCCCGACGAGGAGTGGGACGACCCCCTCGAACACGCGCTCTCCGGCGGCGAGGACGGCAGGCGGGTCGTTCGGCCGTTTCTCGCGGACCTCGGTCGCGTCCTCCGTCCCGATGGACGAGCGTATCTCCTCGTCTCCTCTCTGACCGACATCGACGCGGTCGTCGAACTCGCCGAGGGCACCGGACTTCGAACGGCTGAAGCCGGCGATGCGTCGTTCCCGTTCGAACGTCTCGTCGTCCTCGAAATTACCCACATGAATAGCTGAGTAGGAAATATTAAACGCCATCATCTCGTAGCCACGAGCAATGACGGACGTGATCGCGACGACACCCGGACTGTATCCGCTGCCCGACTGGGCGAAAGAGGAGCTCTCCGATCTCAAGGGACATCAAAAGGACGATCTGATCGCCGGTGACGAATCGGAGGCGATCGTCGAGGCGTACGACCGTGCCCGCGCGGAGGTCACCGACCGACAGCGCGAGGCTGGCCTCGACCGGATCGTCGAGGGCCAACTCCGGTGGGACGACATGCTCGCACACCCTCTCTGTGTCCACGACAACGTCGAGACGCGAGGGATCGTTCGCTATTACGACAACAACAACTTCTATCGGGAGCCGGTCGTCCGCGGTGACCTGACCGCCGACGGCGACGTGGCCGCCGAACTCGACGCCGCCCCGGACGTGAGCCAGGCCGTCCTCCCCGGCCCGTACTCGCTGTCGGAACTTGCGACCGACGAGCACTACGGCGACGATGCGGCGTTTCTCGACGCTGTCGCCGACTTTCTGGCCGCCGAGGCAGCCGAGTTCCCGCCTGTCGAGACGCTGTTTCTGCTCGAGCCGTCGCTCGTCACTGACGCTCCCGAGGACGGCGAGGACGAACGAGCCAGCGAGGCGATAGACACCGTTGCCGCCGCCGTCGACGCCGACGTCGTCGTCCACACCTACTGGGGTTCGATCCCAGAAAAGCCCTACGCGCACCTGATGGACGCGGAGATCGACGCGATCGGGTTCGACTTCGTTACCGATCACGAGGGCAGCGTCTACAACATCCAGGAGTACGGCACGAAGGACGACGTCGCTCTCGGCGTCGTCGACGGGCAGAACACGCTCGTCGAAGAACCCGAGGCGATCGCCGAACGGATCGAGTGGATCGGAGACCAGGTGCCGAACGAGGCGTTCGAGCGCATCTACGCGACCTCGAACACCGAACTGTTCTACCTGCCCACGAACAAAGCCGAGGCGAAACTGGATGCGCTCGCCGCCGCCCCCGCGGAGGTGTCCCGATGAGCCCCGATCCAGCCGGTACCCGCGAGCAGTTCCGCCCCGACGACCACCCGACCGAGCACTTCCTCTTGACGACCGTCGTCGGCTCCTACCCCAAACCCACGTGGCTCAACCGCGCGAAGGATCTCGCCGAAGACGACGCCCGCGCGTTCGACGACGACGACCTGGCGGAGGCGATGGACGACGCCGCCCGTCTCATCACCGAAGAACACGTCCGCGCCGGCCTCGATGCCGTTGCAGACGGCGAGATGCGCCGAAACGAGATGGTCGAATACTTCGCCGACCGCATCGAGGGCTACGAGTTCAACGGTCCCGTCAAGGTCTGGGGACACAACTACTTCGACAAGCCGTCGGTCGCCGACGAGGTCGCCTACACCGAGCCGTGGCTCGTCGACGAGTTCGAGTTCACGGCCGGCGTCGCGGACCGCCCCGTGAAGGTTCCGATCACCGGCCCTTACACCCTCGCCTCGTGGTCGTTCAACGAGGCCTACGACAGCGAGGCCGAACTCGCCTACGAGCTCGCCGACCTGGTCAACGAGGAGATAGAGGCCCTCGTCGCCGCCGGTGCGCGCTACATCCAGATAGACGAACCGGCGCTTGCGACCACGCCCGACGACCACGCCATCGTCGGCGAGTGTCTCGAGCACATCGCCGACGGCGTCCCCGATGACGTCCGACTCGGTCTCCACGTCTGTTATGGCGACTACTCGCGGATCTACCCCGAGATCCTCGAGATGCCGGTCGAGGAGTACGACCTCGAACTCGCCAACGGCGACTACGAACAGCTCGACGTCTTCACGGAACCGGCGTTCGAAAAGGACCTCGCGTTGGGCGTCGTCGACGTCCACACGACGGAGGTCGAGACCGTCGAGGAAATCAAAGAGAACATCCTGAAGGGCTTCGAGGTCGTCCCGCCGGAGCGACTCACCGTCTCTCCGGACTGCGGCGTGAAACTGCTGCCCCGCGAGGTCGCCTACCAGAAGATGGAGAACATGGTGACCGCGGCCCGCGAGGTCGAATCGGAACTCGACGCCGGCGAGATCGACCTGTAGTCGCATCGCCGCTTCGTCCGCCCGGGCCAGGGTGACCGCTCGACTACCGCTCCCGGCGCATCCGCGCTCTCTCGTGCCCGCTGACGACCAGTGCCGCACCGATGATGACGAGGTTCTTGATGATGTATTGGCCCTCGACCGTCAGCCCGTAGGGAAACGCGGTGAACACGACCGCCGGTAACAGAACGACTGGGAGAAACGTCCCCGGCATCTGGAGGGCGAGCAACAGGATGCCGGCCCTGATGAAGCGTCTGACGAACAGACAGAGACCGATCGTGACCTCCCAGATCCCGAGCAGCGGGACGAATATCTCGGCCGGAACGAAATACACCGTCGCGGCGACGAGATCGCCGGCGGGACTGACGCCGACAATTTTGAGTGCGCCGAACCAGACGAACACGGTCCCGAGCGCGTACCGAAGGACGGGCGGTCCGTACTCGTTCATCGCGGCCGTTATCCGTCCGTCGAGTTCGTCGACAGTCAGACCGTCCGTGAACGGGATCGTACGGGAGTCGAGCGTCGACATACTGACACTATGTGATTGAGGGACATAGTATTATGCCGCGAAACGAGTCGCTGTGAGCGCACGCCGGGCTCGGGGAGCATTCACATAGAGTCAGCGGGCTGATGGGGAAGACGAACGGATCGGCGGTAGAGTAGCCTGCGGGACGCTACTCGTACAGCCAGGCTTCGTCGATCCGATCGTAGTCGAGCAGTTCCTCGTCGTCGAAGAACAGCCCGATCTCGCGCCCGGCGGAGCCCTCCTCGGTATCCGAACCGTGGATGACGTTCCGGCCGAGATCGAGGCCGAAGTCGCCCCGGATCGTGCCCGGAGCGGAGTCGGCCGGATCGGTTTCGCCCATCATCGTCCGGACCTGGGCGACCGCCTCTTGGCCCTCCCAGACCATCGCAAAGACCGGGCCGGAGGTGATGAAGTCGGCGAGCTCGTCGAAGAACGGCTTGTCGACGTGCTCGGCGTAGTGTTCGCGCGCGAGCGCGTCGTCGATTTGCATGAACTTCCCGGCGACGAGTTTCAGACCACGGTCCTCGAACCGCGAGACGATGTCGCCGATGAGGCCGCGCTGGACCCCGTCGGGTTTGACCATGACGAAGGTTCGCTCGGCGTCGGCCATTCAGGCTTCGACCTCCTCTTCGTCTTCCGTATCGTCGTCCTCGTCCGCATCGTCGGCCTCCTCGGACTCGCCGACGTCGTCCCCGCCGTCTTCGGTTTCGTCATCTTCGGCTTCCGTTCCGGCCTCGTCGTCCTCGACGTCGGCTTCCGTTCCGGCCTCGTCGTCCTCGACGTCGGCTTCCGTTCCGGCCTCGTCGTCCTCGACGTCGGCTTCGGCCTCGTCGCTCTCGGCGGTGTCGTCGCGTTCGTCGCCGACCCACTCGAGATCGCGGGCCTCCCGACCCATCAGGTAATTTTTCTCGCACTTCGCGTCGGCGAACCAAAGCACCGTGCCGTCGTTTTTGACGTACATCGTCCCGGTGCCGGGTTCGATCTCCTGGCCGCTGTAGTCGCAGGTGCGTTCTTGAACCATTATTGTCCTCCGATCGAGTCGGCCTCACGGGCCGTCTCGCGAAGCTGTAACACGTCGCCGACACGGACCGGTCCGAGGACGTTCCGGGCGATGATACGCCCTTGGTTTTCGCCCTCCTTGATCCGGCACTTGACCTGCATGGCTTCACCGTGCATGCCGGTCTTGCCGACGACCTCGATCACTTCGGCGGGGGTCGCGCCGTCCCCTTCGTTTTCAGCACTCATACACTCTCACCTACTGGAGTTCCTCGACCTTCTCGGCGATGGACTCGACGTCGTCGCCCGCCTCGCCGGCGTCGACGACGGCGGCGGCAGCGCTGCCGACCTGTAGTCCAGCGGCGTGGCCGATGTCGTCTTGGGTGCCGACGAAGACGTACGGGACGTCCTTTTCTGCGGCGATCTCGGGAAGGTGCATGACGACCTCCTCGGGACTGACGTCCTCGGCGATGAAGACGAGCTCGGCGTTGCCGCGCTCGACGGCCTTCGTCGTTTCGTTGGTTCCTTTCTTTACTGAGCCGGTGTCCCGGGCGACCTCGAGCGCCTCGATGGCGTCGTCTTCGAGGTCTGCGGGAACGTCGAAATCTACGTATACTGACATTTTTGACTCCTCCTACGCGCGGGCTCGCGCTCCCCCGCCGTCGAACGCGACCGTTCGGCCGAACCGGTCGGCGAACGTCGGTTCTTCACACCGGATCGGGTGCGTGTTGAGTCCTGTCCGGCTAGGAGCATCACAACCCCGCGTAGGCTGTACACCACCGTACTGCACCACCGCATAAAAGCGCTTATGAACGGGTCCGGGCGTGCGAACCGGCCGCAGGCTCTCTGGATCCTCCCAGATGGGATGGGCCGCGACCGGCGATGCCACATTGTCTCCCCGGAGCGCCGGACGGATCGAGCGTGGGGGATTACACAAAGGAAAAAACAATTTTTTGATTAGTAATGCAAACTTTTCGTAGTGGAAGGATTTAAGTTGGTGGCCGACGGATATGGATACGTATGAGCGCCCAAGAGACCGTTCGCCGTCAGGCCGGAAGCGTCGAGGAGACCGCACTCAAGATCGATCCCGAAAAGGCAAAACAGATCGTCGACGCATTGAATGCCGACCTCGCGGCGACGTACGTTCTGTACCACCAGGTCAAAAAGCATCACTGGAACGTCGAGGGCGCAGAGTTCCTCGACGTACACGAGTACCTCGGAGAGATCACCGAGGACCTAGAGGACGGCGCAGACGAGCTCGCCGAGCGCGCCCAGGCGATCGGCGGCGTCCCCCTCTCGGGCGGCGCGGCGTACGAGGCACACGCCCCGATCGAACCCGAGGGTGAGGACGTCTACGGGATCCGAACCTCACTCGAAAACGACATGGAGGCCTTCGGCGTCATCATCGAGTCGATCCGCGACCACATCGAGCTCACAAACGAGCTCGGTGACTACGCGACGGAGGAGCTCCTCCGTGACACCCTCGAGACCGTCGAAGAACACGCCCACCATCTCGAACACTACCTCGAAGACGATTCGTTGGTGCTCGAGTCGGCGACGAACTGAAGCGGGAACGGACCGTCGCCGCTACCGCCGTACGTCGACGATACAGTCGGTCGCGATCCATCCGTCGCTGTTGTCCGGTTCGGTAAAGACCGACCGATTCGGTGACGTCGCGTGTACTCGGAGCCCGACTGGTTCGTCCGCGTCGGAAGAGACTGGCATTGGCCGGATTTCGGGGCCGACCGGTCTAAAATGTTTTGGTCGGCCTAAAAATCGTCGTGCCGTACTGTTTTTGCCGTGGCTCCCCCAGAGGACGTATGAAGGACCGCGACCGCGAGTTGGCCGAGGCGACGGCCGAACTTTCCGAGACGCTCGAGGAACTCCGCGGGGAGCTCGAAGGCCCGCCGGAAGGGCCATTGGGCCTTCCGCGGCCGCCGAAGCCGTCGGAGCTCCTCCGGTTCACCGAACGGTACACCATCCCGGCGACCGTTGCGCTACTGGAGGCGGCGATCCGGTCGCTGGAGCTTTTGGGGGCGGCACTTCGCGTCGCCGACAGCCGTCCGGTCGGGGCGGTAGAGGACGTGCGAAGCCAGATGCCCGCGGACGGGCGCGATCGGCTCGCGGCGACGAGTCGCGAGACGCTCCGCCGACTCGACGACGCCCTCGCCGAGCTCCAGTCGGCCGCCCGTGGGGATCCGTCCGATCCCGACCTTCGGGGCCTCTTCGAGGAGGCCCGTGCCCTCAGAGCCGAGGTCGACGACCGGTTGGCGGAGGCGATCGAGGAGCCAACGCCCCGCTCGGAACGAGGCCGGGCCGATCGGGGGGTCGACGCCGGACGGGACGGCCCCGACCCCGACGCGGCCGGCATCGACGTCGACGAGGAACTGGCCTCGATCAAGCGAACCGCCGATCAGGATCCCGACGGCGAGGACGATTCCGCGGCCGACGCGGACACGGGCGGGGATCCCCCGGCGTCCCCCTCCTCCACCTCGCCCTCGTCCGGCGACCCCGATGAAGGGACGTAGCCGACAGAACGTCGCTGTGCCGTCCGGTGGTCGCGACTGACTGGGGGTGATCGCTCGGTCGCCCCCGGACGGCTATAGTAGAGCTCGGAAGACAAGACACACTCGATTGCACGGCGGCCGTGCGATCGATGTGTACATAGTTGCGATGTCTGCTATAGATACGCTGGGATCGAACGGAAGGGTTTTTGGCCTGCCTAAACAAAGTGGCGAACAATGATCCCAGACGTGCCCGGTCGGACGCCCGGAGGTGACCCCTGTGTCCAGTGACGTTCGGGGACACGAGGCCAGCCGGACGGTTTCACCCGCGTCCCGGCCGGTGTTGGAACTCGACGGCATCGAGAAGTCCTACGACGGAACGCCGGTCATCCGAGACCTCTCTTTGACCGTCCGCGACGGGGAGTTGCTCACGCTCCTCGGGCCGTCGGGCTGTGGAAAGACGACGACGCTCCGACTGATTGCCGGGCTCGAACGTCCCGATGACGGCGTCGTTCGACTCGAGGAGACACCCGTTAGCGGACGCGGTTTCGTTCCCGCCGAGCGTCGCGACGTCGGCGTCGTCTTCCAGGAGTTCGCGCTGTTTCCTCACCTCTCCGCGCGCGAGAACATCGCGTTCGGGATCGAGGAGTGGCCCGAAGCGGAGCGCAACGCGCGCATCGACGAGCTCCTCGATCTCGTGGGGCTCTCGGACCACGGCGAAAAATCTCCCGAGGAGCTCTCGGGGGGCCAACAACAGCGCGTCGCCCTCGCGCGGTCGTTGGCCCCGGAGCCGCGATTGCTGCTGTTGGACGAACCCTTCTCGAGTCTCGACGTGGATCTCCGGGTCGAGATGCGCGAGGAGGTCCGGGAGATCCTCAAAGAGGCGGGCGTCACCGCCGTGTCGGTTACCCACGATCAAGAGGAAGCGATGTCGATCTCCGATCGGGTCGCGGTGATGAGCGAGGGACGTATCGAGCAGATCGGGACGCCCGAAGAGGTGTTCCAACAGCCCGAATCGCGGTTCGTCGCCGGGTTCCTCGGCCACGCGTCGTTCGTCGCCGGACACGTAAAGGACGACTGCGTCCAGACCGGGATCGGCTGTGTACCCCTCGATCGGATCCACGGACTCACCGACGCCTACCACGGATCGCAGATCGATCTGATGGTCCGCCCGGACGACGTCTGTGCCCGGCGCGCCGCTCCCGCGGAGGCCAACGGCGAGGTCATCCACCGCCGGTATCTGGGCCCGACCGTGCTCTATCGCGTCGAGATCGATTCCGGCGACGTCGTCGGCTGTATGCACAACCACGCGGACAAGGTCTCACTCGACGACCCCGTCTTCGCGAGTCTCGACGCCGATCACGAACTCGCGTGGTTCCCCCGCGGCGAGCGGAAAATGACCGACGGCGGCGCGGACCCGGACGGCGGGTAACCGTCCTCGGCCGTCTTTCGACACGGTCCGGTTCCGGGTTTGACACGGTCCGGTTCCGGGTTTGACACGGTCCGACTTCGGGTCCATACACCGAAAGCGCCACACGGTTCTTTGAGTCGTCCCTTCCCGCCGAGAAGCTTTCAGAGATTTGATTGTTTTCCTGAACATATATGAGCACACACAGGGTACGACAGTAATACACAATGTCCAGTGAGACCGAAAGGACGGTCAAGACGATCTGTCCGTACTGCGGGGTCGGCTGTGGAATCCGGGTTCGACAGGGCGAAGACCCCGGTGACGTCCAGTATATGCCCTGGAGCGATGCCCCGGTCAACGAGGGGTCGATCTGTATCAAAGGGGGGGCAGCGACGGAGGTCGTCGATCACGAGGACCGACTGACCGAACCGCTGATCAAAGAGGACAGCGAAAAACAAAGCTCCTCCGGCAGCCGGACGCACTCCGGCGACGGCGAGTTTCGTGAGGCAACGTGGGAGGAGGCGTACGATCGGATCGTCTCCGAAATGCGTCGGATCCGTGAGGAGTACCACCCCGATGCGATGGGCTTTTTCGGCTCCTCGAAGACGATGAACGAGGAGAACTACCTGTTGCAGAAACTCGCCCGTCGCTACGGAACGAACAACGTCGACAACTGCACGCGGATGTGTCACGCCTCGACGGTGTGGGCGTTGCGGACGAGCCTCGGTGCGGGCGCGATGACCAACAGCATGGTCGACCTAGAGGAGGCGGCCGACGTCCTCTGGATTCAGGGCGCAAACCCGGGCGAACAGCACCCGATCGCGAACAGCCAGTACTTCCGGCAGGCGGTACTCGAAGGTGCCACGGTCATCCAGGTCGATCCTCATATGAACAAGACGACGCGGTCGTTCGACATCGACGGGACCGAACGCCACATGCACCTCCAACTCGAACCCGGGACGGATATCCCGCTTTTGAACGTCGTTCTCAAGACGCTCTTGGAGAGACACGAAGCGGACCCCGACACCGGGTGGCTCGACGAGGCGTTCATCGAGGACCGAACCGAGGGGTTCGACCACCTGAAAGAGACGCTCGCGGACTTCGACAAGGCCGCCGCCGCCGAGGAGTGCGGTGTCCCCCTCGAGGACATCGAACGCGCCGCCGAAACGTACGCGATGGCGAACAACGCCGCCATCTTCACGGGGATGGGGATGAGCCAGCACGCCTGCGGTGTCGACAACGTTCAAAACGAGATCAACCTCGCGTTGATCACGGGAAATGTCGGCCGGCCGGGTACGGGCGTGAACCCGCTTCGGGGCCAAAACAACGTCCAGGGAACCTGTGACGTCGGTGCGATGCCGAACGTCCTGCCCGGATACCAACTCGTCGACGACGACGAGGCGAGGGAGTCCGTCGAGGACGTCTGGGGCTTTTCGATCCCCGACGAACCCGGCCTCACGAACGTCGAGATCTCACACGCCGCCGGCGACTCGATCCAGGGGCTCTACATCATGGGTGAAAACCCCGTCATGTCCGAACCGGACGGTAACCGCGTCGAGGAGCGACTCGGGGAACTCGAGTTCGTCGTCGCACAGGACATCTTCATGACCGAGACGGCCGCGCTCGCGGACGTCGTCCTCCCGGCGACGACGTGGGCCGAACGCGGCGGAACGGTCACGAACACCGACCGGAGGGTACAGCGGATGCGCGGCGTCCGGAAGGTCCACGAGAACACGAAACACGACCTCGAGATCCTCATGGAGGTCGGAAGCCGGCTGTTCGGCGAAGCGGCGTTCCGTTTCGAGGACGAGGAGGCCGTCTTCGAGGAGCTCCGACAGGTCTGTCCGAGCTATCACGGGATGACCTACGACGCGCTCGGTGAGGAGGGCATCCACTGGCCCTGTTATGAGGAGGGCCAGGAGGGCGATGATTTCCTCTATGAGGACTCCTTCGACACCGAAAACGGCCTCGGGCGGATCGAGGGCGTTACCCACCAGCCGCCGAAGGAACCCCCCGACGAGGAGTACCCGCTGATCCTCACGACGGCCCGCCTCGAGGAGCACTACAACACCGGAACGATGAGCCGTCGATCGCCGACGCTCTCGCGACAACGCCCCGAGAACTTCGTCGACATCCACCCCAAGGACGCCGATCGGTACGGAATCGAGGACGGGGACGACGTACGAGTAAGGTCCCGGCGTGGCGAGATAACGCTCAGCGCACGGGTAACGGAGGACATCAAAGAGGGTGTCGTCTGGACGACGCCACACTTCGCCGACGCGTCGGCGAACCGACTGACGAACGACGTGTTGGACGCGCGCGCGAAAATTCCGGAATACAAAGCCGCCGCGGTCGACGTCGAGGTCGACATCGAATCGGCCGACTCCACGCCAGCCGAGCGATAATCCGCCCGTCAGCGAGTTCGGCCGCCGTATGCATTCGATGCGTGTACGACGATTCGATGGTTGGACGCGAACACATTATACGGGGGAACCGCTCCGTCGACATACGAACTGACCATGCGCATCCCGATTCCAAACAACCGACTCGTCGCGTTCACGCTCGCCGGGGGGCTCTTGACGGTGCTCGTCGCTACCGGTCTCGCGTTCCCCGGTCTCGCCCCCGGATTGGCGGACTCGACCGGCGAAGCGACCGAAGCCGGTGTCGATGTCACACAACAGATACCCGACGGCGC
This sequence comes from Natronomonas salinimetallica, assembly GCF_013839515.1. Taxonomy (GTDB): domain Archaea; phylum Halobacteriota; class Halobacteria; order Halobacteriales; family Haloarculaceae; genus Natronomonas. The sequence continues at coordinate 49,793 of NZ_JACDNQ010000005.1, forward strand.
TCCCGAACCGAACCAGGAGTTTGCCCCCGCCGTTCAGACACAGTCGGGGTACGACGAACACGAGGAGGACGAATACGAGGAGGACGAATACGAGGAGGACGAATACGAGGACGACGAATACGAGGACGACGAACACGAGGAGGACGAATACGAGGAGGACGAACACGAGGAGGACGAACACGGGGACGACGAACACGAGGAGGACTGAACGCCGACATGGCGACACGTAACTCGGCATACGAACGGCTCGGCGACACGCGCCGTACGTTTCGGTGCTGCGATACGACGTTTCGAGCCCACGTAATAGGCATCCGGGCGGACCATGCCGCTCTCGCCGCCCAGCACACCGCCGAGAGGCTCGAGTCGACGCTCGACGCTTTCGACGCCGAGAGCGCGGTGCGTCGACTCGACGAGACGGGTCACGTCAGGAACGAACACGTCGCCCGCCTCGTCCGCCGGGGGATCGAATATTTCGATCGAACCGATCACGTGTTCGATATTCATCAAGGCCGCGTAGAACGCGGTCTAAAGCGGTATTTGCGTGGCGATACCGAATCGCTCCCGGAGGGGTTCGATACCGGGTCCGTGGCTGTCGATGGCTCCCACGTCGAGACGGACGTCAGACTCGATCTCAACGGCCTCGCGAAGGGGTATATCGTCGATCGGGCAGCGGATGCCCTCGAGGGTCTCGGCCGACGCGGGTTCCTCAGCGGCGGCGGTGACATGTCACCGCCAACCGGGCCGATAGCTATCGAAAGCCCTTACGGCGACGAGGCACCGATAAAAACGCTCGATACGGACTGGTCCGTCGCCACGTCCGGCAGCTACCGCCGTGACCGCGACGGAGTAGACCATATATACGATCCGACGGCCGGACGGATCGGCGCGCACCACGAGTCCGTGACCGTCGTTGCACGCCGAGACTGCATGGAGGCCGACGCGCTCGCGACGACGCTCGCGGCCCTTCCGCTCTCGGATGCACGGTCTCTCGCCGAGGACTGGGACGGGCTCGAGGCGCTCGTCGTACACGAGGGGGTATTCCATCGAACGTCGGGATTCAACGATCATGTCTTTGACAAATAAACAACGCATTACGGTGATCGCGATCGTCGTGTTGGTGGCGACCGCTCCCCTACTGTGGCAACTCGGGACCGTGCGTACGGCCCAGGCGACCGAACGAAAGCAAGTCGACCTCGCCGACCGGACGGTCAGCGCGCGACAGGCGCCGAGTGATTACGATGGGGATGGGATCGTCGACAGCAACGACCGGTGTCCGACCCGTCCGGAGACGGAGAACGGGTTCCAGGACTCGGACGGCTGTCCGGACGTCGTCGAGACGACGGGGGCCTCCTGATGTCCGAACTCGTGTGGCTCCTCGATCGGGGGGCCGCTCTCGTCGCGTATCCCGCGCTGTATCTGGCCGTGCTCACCGGCATCCTGTACAACGCCGAGTCCTTCGGCGTGCTACACGACGCAGCACGGCGCGTTCACATCGAACTCTCGGTCTTCGGGATGCTCGTTACGCTGCTTCATGCGACATTGGGGGTACTCGATACCTGGTTCGTCCTCACCGGATCGAACTCGGCACTGACGTACTCGAGGCCGTACTTCCTCGGCGGCGTCGCGGTCGGCGTCGGCGCGCTGATCTTGCTCGTCGTCGCCGTCCTCGGATTCGTCGACGCGAGACGGTTCTCTCGGCCGTGGGGGCCACGGGTCGTTCACTCGTTCGCCTACGGCGGCTTCGCCTTCGGCACGCTCCACGCCGCCGCGATCGGTACCGACGTGATGGGACTTATCCGTCCCGTGTTGATCCCGTCGTTGATGTTTCTCGTGTACGTGCTTTTGTTACGCGTCGTGGATCTCCGTCGTATCGTACCGGCCACGTCCACCGATCAGTAGCTATCCCAGAGACCGAGGAGACGATCGACGACACGATCGGTAAACGACTGGCGGTGGACCGTGTATAGATACCTGACACGGTCGGGATCACAGACCCGGTATACGACGCTCCGTCCGTCCCGGCGCTTTTTTACGAGATCGGCCTCGGAGAGCTTCGAGAGGTGCCACGAGACCGTCGAGTTCGCCTTCTGCAGTCGGTCGCTCAACTCGCTCGTCGAGAGCGGCCCGTCCGCGAGCAGGTGCCCGAGTATCCGACGGCTGTACTCGCGACGAAGCGCGTTCATGACGGTTTGATCCGCCGCGTCGAAGTCCGCGGCCGGATAGTACCGCGTGTACTGTCCGTCGTCCGATGTCTCGATGAGCCCCTCGTCGGCGAGCCACCGGAGCTGGTACTGGAGTGTTCCCTGTGCATATTCGAGGTCTTCGAGCAAAGCCCGAAAGTGTATGCCGGGGGCGTCGGCTATTCGCTGGTAGATCGCCCGCCGTGAATCCAACTCGAAATGTGGCTCGGACATCGCTCAGTCCCGTGTCAATGCGACGAAGAAGGTCAAAAGCCCACCCAGGATGAGCAGAGCGCTCGCGTGTTCGAGTAGCTCGACCGTCCCCGCGCCGAGGTACGGAAGCAGGGGGTACTCGAGGAAGACGACGAATCCGTACACCGCGAACATCACGTACCCGGCCGCGACGATCCGCATCCGGGGGTCCCGTTCTCGCCGCCATGCGACGTAACTGAGCACACAAAGCGTCCCGGCGACGAAGAAGATTCCGAGGCTGACGTACTGCTCGAGGAGTCCCGGAAGCGTCATGGCTGAAGGGAGGGGTCGAGCGTCGTCGACAGGTAACCAGTATCCGTCATGATAGAGACCAGACGCTACACCTCGAAAACGGTTGTCGTCCGATCGTCGAATCGACGCTCCCGTGTTTTGCCCCGGAGTGACCCCGCCGTAGTCCCAACGCAGCCCGCAATTTTGATATAGCAGTATATGATTTATGTATTCTCCATCGTACATCACCTATTCCGCGTCGTCCCCCGACTCTGGACGGCACCCCCGAGCCCCGTTTCCGTACTGTGCGGGTCCGTCTCGATACGTACAGTCGGATTGGTGTCGGCACTCGGCCAAACAGGCATGTCCCTCCCTCTGGTTCTTTCCGCCGGGAATACGGGCGCGTATTGGATTATCGGATTTCACGGGCTGCGGCCAGCTTTGGGTTCAAGCGCTGTCTCTACCCACAAGTCGAGTCGCCGAGATCGATGAACCAGACTGATACTGTTTGCGATAACCATTTCAAGCTATAGTAAACATCGCAACTATGTACACATCGATCGCACGGCCGCCGTGCGATCGAGTGTGTCTTGTCTTCCGAGCTCAACTATATTCGCGCGACGGTGACGCGATAGCGGTCGCGTTAACTTTGGCGTGAGTTGTGGTGGACGGCGAGGGCTTGGGGCCACGATTCTGCTGTCTGTGGCTTGACATGGTTGAAACTCGTTGCGACCGAAGATGTTCGTTGTTCTATTTCTCAAAAGACACGTTCGATGGCATTCCGATTCCCGTGTGAAATCATCTGGAATCGATACCCACCTCCTTGTAACACGTTCACTAAGTAATCAGCATCATCAACGAGAAATTCGACGCCATTAAGCCGGTACCGGCGATGTAACTCGGTTAGAAATCATCGCGTTGTCTGTTTCGTCGTCGGAAACAGCCTGAGCTGCGAGATTTCGTTCGTTTCGGAATCGACAGCACCGTACAGCCAGTAGTCGCCGCCGTTGACGCGGATCACTTTCTCGTCGACGGCGAGGTAATCCGCAGTCACCGTCGAAAGTGGCTGTAGATCGGCCTTCTGCACCCAGTTATGAACAGCGACGTGACTGCGGTCGGCTCCCAACGCATCGAGAAACTGACTGGCATCCCGCGGTGACATACCTGCAAGATGACACCGGATGCCCACTCGAATCGCCCATTCGGGAGTCCGCTTGCGCTCCACAAATGACAAGTCGATCCACTCGATACATCCGCTGAGGCGGTCGGATTCTGTCATAGACACTCAGAACTCGCCCGCCTCATCCTCTAAGTTAACGCGACCCCCGAATCGCCCCACACCTTGATGGTCCGATTACAGGTCGGGGTCGACAGCGCCTGAAATATTCGTTTGGGACCGGTGAACGTATCGGTAAGAGACAGGTTCAAGGGGTGGGCTATCATACGATAGAGGGAGAATCAGGCTGTGGACGGAGCGATTCCCGCCAGTCCGACGGTGGCGGTCTGCCCGCCCCGAGCAACGAAGCATTGACATCCTCCTCCGCCTTCAGGCGGAGGAATCCCGAGTCAAGCGAATCGAAGATTCGCGTACGTCGCAAATCTCCGATTTGCTCAGCGTTGGGCGTTTCAGGTTCAACAATCCCACCAAACACCCAACCAGTCCGAGTCTGGGAGGGTGTTCACGGGCTATAGCGGGTGGGACTGCTGGCGGTGCCAAGCCGCCGGTACTCCTATAGTAAACATCGCAACTATGTACACATCGATCGCACGGCCGCCGTGCGATCGAGTGTGTCTTGTCTTCCGAGCTCAACTATAGCGTTGCCGAATTGATGAGTCCGAGATCGGTCACAAGTATACCGGTCAAACCCCAAGGGTCAGCGTCGAAAAGCATCACTGCACGACCTCAATATACGTACTCGTAGACCACTGTTCTACGAAAGCATGGACGAAGACTCTGTTTTGTATTTGTATGAGTACAGCTTTAACGAGTAAGTTAATGTGGAAATACAAATAGAATGCTGATCCCCCGCGTACGGTAGCATCGTAAATACAAATAAGGGCCTTTATTTGGGTGTCTGACATAAATTCAAGTACCGCGCGGACGACGCGTACGTATATGAGCGACGAGGCCGAACGTGTCGCAGTACAGACCTACGTCCCGGCGTATCAAAAGGATCTCTGGGCGGACGATGCCGATCGGATGGGTGTTTCCCGGAGCGAATTCGTTCGGATGATGGTGCAGGCTGGACGAAGCGAGTTCGAACTGCCCCCATCGCACGAATCGAACGGGCGTTCCGCGGATGTGAACCGGCCACCGCCGGCGCGGGACGGGGAAGGCGTGTTCCGAAAACGCGTCCTGGAAATACTGTCCCCCGAGACCCCCAGAGACTGGGACGAACTCGTTGCTGCACTGACCGAAGAGCTAGAAGCGGAACTAGACCAGACCCTAGAGGAACTCCAACAGGACAACGTAGTCAGATACAGCGGTCGCCACGGCGGATATCTCATCTGCGAGGAGCATGACGGATAGATCGATCGATCCGATCGGGTACTTCCTCGAAGACATGGAACAACACGGCCGTTCACAACGAACTATCGACGCCTACGGGCGTGTCCTCAAGGAATTCGAACGATACGTGGACGCGGCGTTCGATACGACCCCCGCTGGAGCATCGTATCGCGATTGTACTGCCTGGATCAATACGATCCGACAGGAAAACGCCGAAAGTACCGTCGCATCGTACGCTTCGTACCTGAATCGGTTTTACGTGTACATGACGCAGGTGGGCGTACTCGACGAGAACCCCATGGCCCTCGTCATAGAGGAGATGGACGAAACGATCGACGCGAACCCGACCAGGCGTGACGTTTCGGTGCCCGCCATGCGGGAGTTCGTGGGGCTGATCGAACACCCCCTTCATAAGGCCGTAGTCGTCACGTTATTAAAAACGGGGATACGGGCGGGGGAACTCGCCAATCTCGACGTACGTGACCTCTCGATTGGGGTCCTCGACCACGATCCGAGGCCACAACTGGAGCAGAAGGGAAATTCGCTGTTCGTCTCCCCCGATCGATCACACGGCGAACGTTCCGAAGGCGAACGACGGAACGCCTCGAACAAGCGAAAACGCCAGACGGTCATTCCGATCGACGGGGAGTTACGGAACGTTCTTCTCCGGTGGCTTGCGGTTCGTCCTGACACGGACTCGCCTGCCAAGCCCCTCTTCACCCACACGTCGAAAAAATGGGGGAAGCGGATCTCCCCCGATGCGGTCCATCACATCGTCGAAACGTACGCGAGAGAAAACGGCTGGTACCGCACGGGGGGAAGCGCCGAGGAAAACGTCACACCTCATTACTTCCGGCACTTCTTTACGACACACCTGAGAGACCGGACGGGGGATCGCGGCATCGTCAAGTATCTCCGTGGGGACGTCGCGACGGACGTTATCGATACGTACACGCACAACTGGGGCGATCGAGTCCGGACGGTGTACGAGGCGAACATCTACCGGGTGGTGGATTGATCCGTTCGCCCTCGAATATATAAATCATATGCTGCTATACGAAATACGGGCTCGGACGGTAGGGATCCAGGGGACGGGACTTCGGTCACGCTCCGGTGACGACCCCGAGTCGGGCGGATACTGATTCGGGAGGCCGTTTCACTTTCACCGTGGTCCCGACGGGGTTTTACGTTCCGGGGAGTTTAGCTCCCGGTAGATGACTTCGTATCAGTCGGAACTCGGCGAGGGCGGCGGCGCAGTCGCCGAGGAGCTCGCCGAGAACCAACGCGCTATCTCCATCGCCGAGTTCTTCGAGAAGAACAAACAGATGCTCGGCTTCGACAGCGACGCGAAAGCGCTCGTTACCGCCGTCAAAGAGGCGACGGATAACGCATTGGATGCGACCGAAGAAGCCGGCATTCTTCCCGACGTCTACGTCGAAATCGAGGAGGTCGGCGGCTACTACCGGCTCGTCGTCGAGGACAACGGCCCCGGGATCACGAAAGAACAGGTTCCGAAGGTGTTCGGTAAACTGCTGTATGGGTCCCGATTTCACGCTCGCAAGCAGTCGCTGACACCGAACCAGCGGCTGCTCGTCCGACGTGATGGCGAGGTCGAGACGGTGCCGATCGGCGTGTTGTGTGATGCGTATCTCCCGTCCGACGAAGCCGACGCGACGGAACCGCTCCCGGGCGGCATCGAGGTCCCGTCGTTCGACAGGGAGACACACGAGATGACGTGGCAGGAGGCGACACACGCGATTCGCCACCGGACACGGGAACGAACGTACCGGATCACCACGGAGCGGGGGCGGACTGTCGAAGTGACCGGAAATCATAGCCTCTTCGGCGTGACACGGGAGGGTGACACGAAAGAGATCGACGCCGGGGATCTCACTCCGGGAGATACCGTTCTCGCGCCCCGAACGCTTCCGTCCTCCGAGAAGCCGATAACACGGATCAACCTTCTCGAACACGTCCCGACCCACGAACTCGAAGAACGACGGCTCCGGGTATACGGGTTCGACGAACGGACGCTCTCGGAGATCCGGTCCGGCGAGACGATCCGGAAGATGCCCTCCGAGGCGGAATCCGGGGAAAGGTATTATTACCGATACAACGGCGTCGATGTTCCCCGAGACAGTTTCGAAGCCGACTACGTCGAAGAGGGGTATCTCCCCGCGGAAACGGTGATCGAACTCGGCTGGGAGGAGAAGGCCACGGGATGTTACTTCGGGACGTCCCGAACAGGAGACGAGGGGACGGACGTCCCGGTCACGGCTCCGATCGACGAGTCGTTTCTCGACCTACTCGCACACTACCTTTCGGAAGGACGCGCCGGTACGGGACGGGCCGGACGGACGTCCGGCCCGCCTGAATCCGAGCCGACCGACTCGGCCGAAGTGGCCGTCTCGGCGGCCGATGGCTCTTCGGCATCATGCGAGCGGGACCGTGACGCGACCCGGCGAAAGATGCTCGGTTCCCCGCTGGCGCTGTTCTTGCAGTCGACGTGTGGTGATACGGCCGAGGACAGACGCCTCCCGGCGTTCGTCTTCCGGATGTCGTCCGCCCACCAGCGGCGGCTTCTCGGGGCGTTGTACCGAGGTGATGGGTCGGAGGGGGGCGAACGCGCATACACGACGGAGAGCGAGACCCTCGCCCGGCAGCTGTCCGTCCTGTGGAACATGCAGGGCGTGCTCGCGCGTACGGCGTCTCGAACGTCGGACGGGGACGCCGACGGGCCGAGCGAGCGATATCTCACGGCGGTGGACGGCGGGGACGGCGGGGACGCGGAAATCGACGGTTCGCTCGACCCGGACGGTGCCCGATCACGGCCATACGAACAGGTGCCAACCGCGCTCCTCGATGACGTCCGGGTGGCCGATACGCCCTACGAGACGGTTCCCGACACCGTTCCCGGTCTGTTGATGGGTGCGGGGCTCGGCTCCAGCCGCGAGCACGCGGCGACGTATCGAGCGCTCATCGAGCAGGCCCTTTCGGGGGAACGCGTAGGGAAGCCTCGGTATGCCCGCAGGCTCGAAGCGGACGGGTTGCTCGACGGGGATCACCGTCCGACCGATCGGCTGGAAACCCTCTGGAGGACGGTTCGGAACCTCCAGGGCCTCACGGACACGGACATGTGCCTGCTATCGGTTCGGGACGTCGAAGAAACCGAGCCGCCGGAGCACGTCTACGACATCTCCGTCCCGGGCGCACGCGGAGACGACGAGAACTTCGTCGTTGTGAACGACGGCGCGATGAGTGTCAAAAACAGCCGTGGGCAGCAGGGGATCGGCATTTCAGCCGCCGTACTGTACGCACAGCTCACGTCCGGAAAGCCGGCGAAGATCACCTCGAAGACCGAAAACGGCGACGGCGCGCGTTATTTCGAGCTCACGATCGATACGGATACGAACGAGCCGGAGATCGACGTCGAATCCGCGACGACGTGGGAGCGCCCCCACGGCACCCGCATCGAACTGGAGATGGAGGGGAACATGCGGGCGCGAAAACAGCTCCACAGCTATATCAAATACACGGCGGTCGTCAACCCCCACGCCAGGATCGAGTTCCACGAGCCCGACGAGTCGTTCAAATCCGAGCGAGCGACGGACGAGTTGCCGCCCGAGACGGAGGAGATCAGACCCCACCCCCACGGCGTCGAACTCGGGACACTATTGAAGATGCTCGACTCGACGGAGTCGTACTCGCTGTCGGGGTTCCTCCAGGGGGCGTTCACTCGCGTGGGCGCGAAGACCACGAAGAGCGTCATCGACAACTTCCGTGACAGACACTTCGGTCGGGGCGTCGCCTGGCTGCCGCCGGAAGAGGACGCCGATGCCGGCCTCGAGTCGGCGATAGAGGCCGCCGTCGCGAACAAGACGGCGGCCGCGACGACCGCGTTCGCGGAACGGCTCGCCGACGACATCGCAGACCGGGATCGGATCGCCTACGGCGAACTCGTGGCACTCGTCGACGAACGCGCCGACGACGTCGGAGACGAGTTCGGAGAGACGTTCGGCTCGACCGTCCAGGAGAACGCCGTCGACGCCGCGTGGGGCGAAATAACGGCCGATCGGTCGACGGACTGTTACGTGCTCGTCGACGAAGCGACAACGAGCCGAAAGGACGATGCCGCCATCGAGGGGCTCGCCGGCCGGCTGGCGGACAAATTCGACGACCAGGACGACGCACGCAACCGGATCACGCGGGACGGGCTCCGGGTGTTCGTCGATCGGGCCGCCGATGCGACCGAGGAGTACGACGACGCGACGTTCGGGGAGACGGCCCGCGAGAACGTCGTCGACGCGGTCTGGTCGCGGTCGGTGACCGTCGCCGAGGAGCCACCGGGAGTCGGAGCCGTCGCCGAGGACCGCGATACCGCCGCCCGCCTGCTGGAAGCGATGCGCGAGACCGACATCCTCGCGCCGCCGACGGACTGTCTCGCGCCGATCTCCGAGGCGCTCGTCCTCGCCGGCTTACAAAAGGAGTACGACGCCGAGTTCTATACGTCAGTGACGCGGGACGCGGCGGTCCACGGCGGCGACCCCTTCGTCGTGGAAGTCGGCATCGCCTACGGCGGCGACATCGGGGCGGAGGGAAGCGCCGAGGTGCTCCGGTTCGCGAACCGCGTCCCCCTCGTCTACCAGCGCGGTGCGTGTGCGACCGTCGACGTCTTGAAAAACGTCAACTGGCGCAACTACGGCCTCGATCAGCCGGGCGGCAGCGGAATGCCGAGCGGGGCGGCGGTTATCATGGTCCACGTCGCCTCGACGAGCGTTCCCTTCACGAGCGAGTCGAAAGACGCCGTTGCGAACATCCCCGAGATCGAGGACGAACTCAGACTCGCCCTCCAGGAGGCCGGCCGTAACCTCAAATCACACGTCAAAAAGCAGCGCTCGCTACGGAAACGGCGACGGAAACAGGACGTCATCGCGGACATCCTCCCCGAGATGGCCGAAAAGCTCTCGGAGGTGACCGGCCGCGACTCCCTCGACGTCGACGACTCGCTGGCCCGGATTATGAACAACGTCCTCGTCGAGCGGACGATAGAGGACTCCACGGTCCGGCTGTCGGTTCACAACCACGGCGGGACGAACGTCGACCCCGACATAACGGAGATCGTCACGGCGGACCCCGGCGACCCCGACGGCGCGACGGTCGTCGAGATGGACGGCGAGTGGTTCCTGAAGTGGTCCCCGACGGTCGAAAGCGGTACGAGCGCCACGCTCGAATACGACGTCGACGAGGAGGCGACCTTCGACGTCTCCGTCGACGGCATCGAGGCCGAAAAACTCACCATCAACGCCTAACATGAGCAGCGAATCAGACTCCGATCCCGACATGAACGACGCCCTCGCACGCGAGCGGCTCATCGATCTCGCGGGCGAGTTCTACGACCAGTTCGCCGACGGGAGCGTCCCCGAGATGGAGATCCCGACCCGGACGAAGAACAACATCGTCTTCGACGACGAAAAGGACGTCTGGGTGTACGGCGATCGCACGTCAACCCGGTCGGCCAACAGCGTCCGGGGTGCACAGAAGCTCCTGAAGGCGATCTACACGATCGAGTTCCTCGCCGACCAACTCGAACAGGACCGCTCCTCGACGCTGCGGGAACTGTATTACCTCTCGGAGTCGTGGGACGAAGAACGCGCGCAGTTCTCCGGACAGGACGAATCGAACCAGCTCGTCGAGGATCTAGAGATCGTCAGCGACGTCACCCGCGAGGACTTCCACATGCGGCCCGAGGAGTCTGGTGCGACGATCATGGGGCCGCTGTATCTCCGCGAGCAGACCCGCCGGGGCGAACGGAAGATACACTGTCAAAAGGACGTCGGCGAGGGCGGCTACCAGATCCCGAACAACCCCGATACGATCGAGTTTCTCGATCACGACGCTGATTTCGTCCTCTGTGTCGAAACCGGCGGAATGCGCGATCGGCTCGTCGAAAACGGGTTCGACGAGGAGTACAACGTCATCGTCGTCCACTTAAAGGGCCAGCCCGCCCGGGCGACCCGTCGCATCACGAAGCGGCTCAACGGCGAACTCGGCCTCCCGACCGTCGTCTTCTGTGACGGCGACCCGTGGTCGTATCGGATCTACGCCTCCGTCGCCTACGGGTCGATCAAATCCGCGCATCTCTCGGAGTACCTGGCGACGCCCGACGCGGCGTACGTCGGCATCCAGCCCGTGGACATCGTCGAGTACGACCTGCCGACCGATCCGCTCGGCGACTCGGATATCAACGCCCTGGAGAGCGAACTCGAGGACCCACGGTTCCAGGACGACTACTGGACCGAACAGATCGAACTCCAACTCGACATCGGGACAAAGGCCGAACAGCAGGCGCTGGCCTCCCGAGGGCTGGATTTCGTCACCGAAACGTACCTCCCGGAGCGGCTTGGCGAGATGGGCGTTCTCTGATCGCGTGCTATCTTCCGTCGAGCCCGAGCGCGTCCGGGACGTCCGCGAGCGAGTCGACGACGTGATCCGGTTCGACGTCGCTCGCTGCGACGTCCTCGTCGGTCGCGACGCCCGTCCGGACCAACACGGTCGTCATTCCCGCCCGGTCGCCGAGTTCGACGTCAGTGTTCAGTCGGTCGCCGACGACGAAACAGCGCTCGGCCGGACACCCGAGCGCATCGAGGGCGGCCCGCCGCGCCTCCGCCGAGGGCTTGCCCAGCGTCTTTCGGGGATCGCGGCCGGCCACGCCGCTGACGGCGTTGACGATCGCGCCGGATCCGGGAACCATGCCCTCGGCGGCGGGGATCAGGCGATCGGGGTCGGTCCCGTAGAACGTCGCCCCGGCCTCGATCGCTCGGTACCCGGCCAGCATGTCGCCGTACTCGAACTCGCGCGTCCAGGAGGCGACGAGGACGTCCGCCTCGGATGGCTCGCCGACGAGGTCGACGTCCGCGGCCTCGAACTGTGATTTCAGGCCGGCGTCGCCGATCACGTAGACGGTGTCGTCGGCGTGTTCGGCCCCGAGATACCGCGTCGTGACCGTTCCGGCGGAGAGGACCTCCTCGGGGTCGGCGTCGATCCCGAACCCGCGCAGGCGTTCGACGTACGCCGCGCGGGACTTCGTCGGGTTGTTCGAAAAAAACAGCGGCCCGATCCCAGCGGCCCGAATCCGTTCGACCGCCTCGACCGATCCGGGGAGCAACCGCTCGCCCCGGTAGACGGTTCCGTCGAGGTCCAACACCGCGCCCTCGTAGTTCATGTCCGACGTAGGCGTCGAGGGTTCTTATACTGACGGACAAAAAAATGTACACACGACGCACGAGGATCCCGCCGTTCGCTCCGTCGAACGGCGGATCACTCGTGAGTCGGTTTCATTTGATTTCGTCCACCAGTATTAAGCGTCCGTCCGGTCGGTGGCCCACGGCTCGCCATCGGGGTCGCCGACCGACGTCCCGGTCGGAAGCGTCGGACGCGGCTCGTATGCGGGTGCTTACGCCCCCCGTCGATCACGGCGGTCCGTGGCCGGATCCGGGAGGTCGGGGAGGTCGGCCTCGATCGAACGAAGCCGCTCGCGGTGTCGTTTCGTCCGACGGCGCTGGACCGCCTGCTGAAGCCGGTCGGCGACCGTCTCGCGGAGTTCGGCGGCCCGCGCTTCGTCCACATCGAGCGCCCGTGGCTGTCTGCTCGTCAGCCCACTCGATCCGGCGGTATCGACGATGAGCGAGGCGAGTCGCCGCCGCCGCTGGAAGACCGTCTGTACGTCCATTACGGTCTGGACCCGGTAGTACGGTATGACCGTCGTCGTCCGGGTCCAAAAGCCCTGCCGGAGCACGACGTACTCCGATTGGACGTCGTAGCCGAGGTTTAGCCACTTGAGATGAGCCCCAACGGCAGCGACCGGCAACAACACGAGCGTCACGTACCACGCGAACGTGAGCCCGGAGTAGCGGTCGGCGGCGAAGGCGGCGGCGATGGCGACCGCCGCGACGATGCTGTAGCGGACGACGTATCGCTCTCTGGCACGTCTCGGCGGCCGATCGAAGTCGATGTCGTCGAATCCCTCGATCGACCGCGCCAGATCGACGACGCGGTGTTTGTCGGCCAGCGGAACCGCGGACTGCGATCCGGCGTCGTTCGGCGCGTAGCCGGCCGTCTCGACCGCCAGCGAGGCGTATCCGAGCCGACGGGCGATAACGTTCTCCGAGATGGTCAGCGTCTGTACCTTCTCCAGGGGGATGGTTCCGCTGAAGCGCTGGAGTAGGCCGCGCTCATAGAGGAGTTCGTCGTTCTGTCTGGCGAGACGGAACCCATAATAACTGGTCAACGCGAGCGCACCGCTTATCAACGCCGCGACCGCGACGACGGCGACGGCCGCAAGCGGTGCCGTCACGGCGAGTCCCACGAGCGGATCCGCGAACCGCTCGCGGAGCGACGGCGCGACGACGGGCAATACGACGGTGACGATCGACAACAACCGGAGGTCGATTCCGACGATCCCCAAAAGGACGAGCTCCTTTCGCGTCACCGCGAACAGCTCCCGCTCGGGGTCGGCATCGACCGACCCCGAGCGGGTCGAGTTCCCGCTCTGACGACCGCGTTTCAGCCGGCCGATCTCCGATTGGAGCCGTTTTGCCTCCTCGAAGCTCACGTATCGCAGCGAGGCTTCCGTCGAGGATCCGCCCGCGGTTTCGAGGTTGATCTGGGCGATCCCGAGCGCGCGCTGGACGACGTTCCGGCTGATGTCGACGTTCTGGACCCGGCCGACCGGGATCTCCCGGTTGCGCCGGGAGACGACGCCCGAGGCGATATCGAGCGTGTCACCCGAGAGTTCGTACTCGAAGCGCTGATAGTAGACGAGCTGGTATGCGAGCGCGACCACGAACCATCCGACGACGGCCAGGCCGATCCCGGAGGCTCCGCCGATCGCCGGCGATCCGACGAGGGCGAAGACGAGAAGCCACGCGAGCCTGACGACGGACTCGCCGGCGCGAAACGGGATCGACAGCGGATCGAGCTTCATCAGACTGCGTCTTCACCCTCCGCGGCGATCGCGAGGTGTTTCAGCCGGGCCTGGAGGTCGTCGGCCCGCTCGGGCGTCAGCCCGGGAATCGATACGTCCGCGCCGCGCGAGCCGGCCGTGTAGACGACCGTCGTCGCGAGCCCGAAGACGCGCTCGACGGGGCCACGACGGGTGTCGACGTGTTGGATCCGGACGTACGGCGCGACCGTATTGACTCGGGTCAGGACGCCGCGTCTGAGATACAGCGAGTCCTCGCGCACCTGGTACATCCAGATCCGGTATCTGAGGAGTGAAAACACGACTCCGATGACGAATACCAGGCCGAACACGACGCCGCCGATCCAGGCCCCGCCCGGCGAGACGACCGAGAAGGCGACCGCCGCGACGACGCCGAGGACGGCCGCCGAGATCGCCGACTGGATCACCCACACACCCCGTATAGCCGGCTCGAGCGTTTGGGGTTCTCCGGTCAACGCCTCGACGTCCGGGACCGTGGACTCGGCGTCGGATCCGTCCCCGACACGCCGGATCGCCGGCGTAGTCTCCTCGCCGAACGGGCTCGCTGCCGTCGTCCGCTCGCCGTCCGTGTCGTCCATCACTAGCCGATGAGAGCGCGACGTATTTAGAAGGACGTGTCGAGTGCGTGTGTGTCACCGAGAACCACACGACGTGCCCCCGTCGAACCGTCGGAGCCGGCCCGCGGAGACGTCGATGGGCGCGGCGAAGTGCAGCGTCGGCCCCGATTCGGGGCGATCGAATCCGTTGGCGTCGAACAGCGTGTTCTCGTGGAGTTCCGCCCACGCTGACGCGAGTCGCCACGGTTCGTGATCGATGTCGCCGTGGTAGATTCGCCCGTCGTCGGTAGCGGTGTAGAACCGATAACGCTCGGTGAGAAACGCCTCGATCGACCCCGGATCCGGCTTCGAGAACGGTTCGTCGGGGCCGTACACGCCATCGAACCGCGCCGGCGGCGCGTTCCGCGTCAGCCGTCGGCTCCGAAACGAGACCTCGCGGGAGCGACCCTCTCCCCGCGTTTCGACGGCCATCGACGCGCGGTAGTACGGGAGCCGAAACAGCCGTCGGGCGAGGCCGACCCCGACCCGGTCGTCGGCGTCGAGGGCGAAAAAGTAGACGCCCGGGCGTCCCTCGACCGTGACGTAGGTCCGGAGGTTCAACTCGTCGAATTCGAGGCCGATCGGCGACCCCGTCGGTCTGATGTCGGCCATGACGAACGGGACGACCCCGAGGTAGGCATCGCCGCCGTGGGTGTCGACCGAGAGGCCGTCGGGGAGCGCCCGGTCGACCGTTTCCGGATCGACGGCCCAGTGGGCGAAAAGCAGGTCCCGCCACCGCATCGACAGGAGCGAGTACATGCCCGCGTTTGGGCCCGACGTGTAGTCGACGTGTCGGTTCCGGACGCGACAGCCGCGAGGTGGCGTCGGACGCGACAGCCGCGAGGTGGCGTCGGACGCGACAACCAGGGGGTGATGTCGGACGCGACCGCGGTGGCTCGAACGAGCCATAGCCGGCAGTATTAGGTGACTCGGTGGACGATACCAGGGCATGGATTTCAGCGTCATCCAAGGCGACATCGCGGCACAGTCCGCCGACGCGCTCGTCAACGCCGCCGGGACGAGTCTCCGGATGGGATCGGGTGTCGCCGGAGCACTCAGCCAGGCTGCCGGCCCCGGCCTCAACGAGGCCGCCGTCTCGAAGGGACCGGTCGACCTCGGCGAGGTCGCCGTTACCGACGCCTACGACCTCGACGCCGAGTACGTCATCCACGCGGCCGCGATGCCACACTACGGCGACGGTAGGGCGACCGAGGAGAGCATCCGGGATGCGACCCGAAACGCCCTCGATGCCGCCGACAAACACGGCTGTCGCTCGCTCGTGATCCCGGCGCTCGGCTGTGGCGTCGCCGGATTCGACCTCGAGGTCGGGGCGCGAATCATCGGCGAGACGATCGCCGGATACATACCCGGGACGCTCTCTGACGTTCGCTTCATCGCCTACGACGACGCGGAGTTCGAGACGGTTCGGGACGCGACCACCGCGTTCCGGTCCGGAACGTGAGGTGGATCCGCTGCGATATCACTTCGTGGTACGTCCCCCGTCACTTCCGCGTTTCCCCGTCGTCTCCGCGTTTCCCCGTCGTCTCCGCGTTCCCCCGTCGTCTCCGCGTTTCCCCGTCACTTCCGCGTTTCCCCGTCACTTCCGCGTTTCCCCGTCACCTTCGAAGCCGGGCGGAAGGCCGAGGTGTTCGATCCCCGATCGGTCCTCGATCTCGAAGCGGTACAGTTCCGTATGCTCGGAAGCGATCGCCCGTTCGAACAGGTTCGGTCGCCTCGTCTCTATCACCTCGTCCAGCTCGTCCGCCTCGCCCTCCGGAACCCGGCTGATCGTCCCCGTGAGCAGGACGCTCCGCCAGTTGAACGCCGTCTCCATGCGATATACGAGTAGCCGGGCGGCGTCCGCCCGCTCGCTCAGTTCGGCCTTGCGGCTCTCCTCGCCGAGCACGTATACAAAATAGAGCCCCGACTCGCCGTCGAAATGAAACGACAGCGGGCGCATGCTGGGTGCGCCGTCCGTCGGGAGCGCCAGGACGGCCATGCTCTCGTTCGAGAGGAGGCGGTCGATCTCCGCCCCGTCCATCCGCTCCGTGCCGTAGGCTTCGAGTTCATCCACCGTCATATACTGACGTCACTAGCGGAGCCGCATAGTCGGCCCGTCCGTTCTCAGCCGATGGGACTCCGCGGCCGGTGAACGGGACGCCCGGCGGATTCGGGGCCGTCCGATCGTCGATCACCCCTTTATGTACCGGCCGTCACTCGTGGCCCGACACCGGGACCGGTTCGTAGGGCTCTTCGAGGTAGGCGAGGTCGCTCTCCGAGAGGGCGATCTCCAGGGCTTCGACGGCCTCTTCGAGGTGTTCGATCCTCGATGCTCCGACGATCGGCGCATCGACCCACTCCTTGTGGAGCAGCCACGCCAGCGCGATCTGGGCCATCGAGACGCCCCGGTCGGCCGCCAGTTCCCCGACGCGCTCGTTGATCTCTCTGCCCCCGTTGTCCGCGTAGGGGTGCTCTTGGGCGTAGTCGTCCGTCTCGGCGCGCTTCGTCGACATGTACTCCTCGTGGGGGCGGGTGAGATACCCACGCGCCATCGGGCTCCAGGGGACGACACCGAGGCCCTCGCGTT
Source organism: Natronomonas salinimetallica (assembly GCF_013839515.1). Lineage (GTDB taxonomy): Archaea > Halobacteriota > Halobacteria > Halobacteriales > Haloarculaceae > Natronomonas. The sequence goes on from NZ_JACDNQ010000005.1 coordinate 67,149, forward strand.
CACACAGCGGCAGCGTCTCGCGTTCTTCTTCCCGGTAGGCGAGGTTGTAGTGATTCTGCATCGTCGCGAACCGTTCGAGGCCGAGTCGGTCGCTCGTAGCGAGCGCCTCGGCGAGCTGGTGGGCCCACATCGACGAGGCACCGACGTGTCGGACCCGCCCGCGGCGGACGGCGTCCGAAAGCGCCCGGAGCGTCTGCTCGATCGGCGTGTCGTAGTCCCACCGGTGGGTCTGGTATAGATCGACGGTGTCGACGCCGAGTCGATCGAGCGAGGCCGACAGCTCCTGTTCTATCGTCTTCCGGGAGAGCCCCCCGGAGTTCGGATCGTCCTCGCGCATCGGGAAGTATACTTTCGTCGCGATCACGGACTCCTCGCGGTGGCCCTCCAGCGCCTCGCCGAGGACCCGCTCGCTCTCGCCGCGGGAGTACATGTTCGCGGTGTCGAAGAAGTTGATGCCCAACTCGCGGGCACGTTCGACGAGTTCGTGACCGAATTCCTCGCCTTTGACCCATTCGCGCCACTCCGGATCGCCGAAGCTCATACAGCCCAGACAGAGCCGGGAGACCTCGATGCCGGTCGAACCGAGCGTCGTGTACTCCATACCGAATCGAGCGCCGGCGAGATGAAAAAGCTATCCGAGCGCTTCGGCGTCGACCCCCCGGATCCACCGACGGAGCGCGACAACGGCCGCGACCGAGGCGGCGACGTACCCGGCGAGGTGGGCGTACGTGACGAGCGTCGGGCTGTCGATCGCAAAGCGTGCGACCGTGGTCGCCGGGTGTTCGGGCAACAGCGCCGCGGCGGTGAAGGCGGCCAACATCCCGAGGGAGTAGCTCAACTGTGCCCGCTGGCGGACGGGGACGGCAATGGCGAGTCCGGCGGCGACGGCGACCGCGAGCGCGCCCAGCGCCGTCGTGATCGCCAGGATCGGTGCGACGTTGGCCACGGCGATGTCGTTTATCGATAACAGCACGAGCCACAGCGCGACCTGTATCGGGGTCAACGCGGCCATCACGCCCGCCTTGCCGTCGACGACGTCGAGGAGCGACGCCGGCGTCACACGGAGCAGCGTCAGGGTCCCACGCTCGACCTCCTCGGTCAGCGAGTCGACGACGACCGCCCCGGCGATGAAAACGGGCAAAAAGACCAACAGGGGTACGAGCACCGTATAGGAGAACCCGAAGTAGGGGCTGGCGTCGACGGAGGGCGGAATCGAGAGCGGATCGGTCGAGCGGAACGCCGCACGGTCGGCCCGCTCGCTCCGTTCGAGGGCTTCGAGGACGGCCCGTACCTGGACGACGATGAACGTCTTCCGGACGCTCGCCTGCGGGGCCTCGACGTCGACCGTCGTTCGCTCGCCGACGCGTTCGGCGTGGGCGGTGGCCTGCACCCGGTTGGCGTCGAAGGCGGCCCGCGCCGCGTCGCGGTCGTCGTACCGTCTGACCTCGAGTCCCTCGACGTCGCCGGCCGCCGCCGACAGCGCCTCGGCTTCCTCGCCGGTGACACCGACGACGATATCGTCCGCCGCGGCCCCCGGTTCGTACAGCGACGTGAGCCCGACGACCAGAAACGACGAGAAGCCGGCGATGACGACCTGGATGAGCAACGCGAGAACGATCGTCTTCTCGCGGGAGAGCGACCGGACCTCACGGCCGGCGATCGTCGTCTTAGACAACGGTACTCACCACCGCGACGTTGTACGCGAGATGGACCAGTATCGCAGCACCGAGACCGATCCCGAAGAGCCGCCGGCCGCGCGACGCGCCGATTGCCGTCAACGTTGCCGTGACGACATGCAACGCGAGCGGTGCGAGAACCAACAGCGCGACGATCGCGGGATCACCGGCTCCGAGGCCGGTCTGAAAGGCGGCGTCGGCGACAGCGAGACCGGGCAGGCCGACGAACTGGATCGCGAGGGTCATCTTTTCGGCGAGGAAAAAGCCGATCCCGGACGCCGACCCGACGGCGGCAGCCACGGCGAGGGTCCGCCCGTATCGGGCGTGTACGTAGCCGGCATAGATCGGGATCCCCTTCGCGAGTTCTTCGATGACCGCGATCGTACCGAATATCAGGGGGATCGAAAACGTCACCGGCAACGCGAACAGGACGGCGACCGCGAGCAGTTCCGCGACGAAGACGAACGGGACCAAAAGCGCCACCACGAGGGCGACGCTCCGCGGGCGATGGATCCGACTCGCGAGCGCATCCAGTGTCTTCAGGTGAACCGGCCGCTGGGTGAAGAGGTCCTCCTCGCGGTAGATTCCGAAGCCGAGCGAAAAACAGATCACGGCGACGAGCGTCGCCGGCCCGAGCGAAAACGCGATCTCGCCGGCGGAGACCTCGGCGTGCGTGAGATCCATGATAACGAGCGTTAGCGGCGACACGAACGCCACCTGGCTGGTCTCGGCGAAGATGGCGGGAACGAACGCGTACGTGGTCAACAGCGTGCTGATCGTCACCGTGAGAAACGTCAACTCCTTGAACGACCGGGCGAACATCGCCGCGAGGAACGTGGTACCGAAAAACAAGAGCGCGAGCGGGACGACCGCCAGTACCGAGAGCGGGCCGCCGCCGCTTCCGAGCAGCCACAGCCCACCGACGATGGCCGCAGTGATCCCGAGCGCGGCCGCGAGATACGGAAGCGTCTTGCCCACGACGATCTCGCCGCGGCCGACCGGTGCGACGAGCAACAGTTCGCCGCGGCGGTTGAGCCGCTCCGAGAGCATCGAACTCCCGTAGGCCTGGATGAGGAAGTTCAGCGGCAACACGAACAGGAACGCGAGGACGAGAGACTGGAACGGAAACGGAGGCCGAATGTCCGAGGGAGATCCGGTCGTCGACGACGTCCCGAAGAGATCGAACGCGCCGAACGACGCCGCATCGACCGCCGTGTCGCCGCCCATGCCGCCGCTTTCGCCGGTCCCTGTGGCCCCATCGCCGATCCCCCCGGCGGCGTCGGCTCCGCCGTTACCGCCGTCGACGGCGGATCCGGAACGGCCGCCACCGCCGTCCCCGGGCGTTTCGGCGGCGACCGTTCCGCTCCGATCGAGAAACCGAATCGACACCGTCACCGGAAACGCGGCGGTCCGGTTGTCCTCCGCTCGCATGAGTGCGTCGTTGTATCGGCCCACCGACGTCCGGAGCGCGGCCAACGCTGCGAGACCTTTTTCCGTCGGTTCGCCGTCGAAAAAGGCGACGTAGATCTCGGTCCGACCCGCCCGCTCCTCGACGTAGAGGTCGATCCGGCCGTCCCCCCTGAACCCCCCGATCGCAACTCCTCCGTCCCCGGCCGGGGTCGGCGGCCCCGTATCAACGTTTCGGCCGTCGGTGTCGACGGCCGCGAACGTCGGGTCGGCAGCGACGGGGTCGTGATAGGCCGCGTCCTCGGAGACGCCGACGCGATAGATACCGTCCTCGAGGGCGACACCGCCGGTGACCGCGACTGCCCCGACCGCGAGAACGAACGCGACGGCGGCGACGGCGACGGCGACCGCGCCCCGGTCGATCCCACCGAGACCCTTCGTCGACTCCCAGCGCGCGATCCGCAGAAGTGTTCTCGGCCGCATCACCCCTCCGTCGCCCCCGGCGGTTTCTCCCCGCCCGGTCGCTCCGGTGATGCGACGTCGAGAAAGAGCCCTTCGAGGCTGGGTTCGACCGTCCGGACGTCCTCGAGACGCCCGCCACGATCGATCGCCGCCTCCCGGACGGCATCGAGTTCGTCCATGTCCTCGACAGTGCGCCGATAACGATCGCCCTCGGCGGTGGCATCGGGAACCTCGACGGTGGTAAACACGTGGTACACCGTCTCACCGTGGGTGGATTTGAGCTCCGGGAGCGAGCCTTCCGTGACGATCCGTCCCTCGTTCATGATCGCGATGCGGTCACAGACCTCCTCGACGTGATATAGGTTGTGCGCCGAGAAGACGATCGTTCGCCCCTCCGCGGCGAGTTCTCTCGTGAACTCGATGATGTACTTCGTCGTCAACGGGTCCAGCCCGGAGGCCGGTTCGTCGTAGATCAACACGTCCGGATCGTTGACGAGCGACCTCGCGATCGCGACCTTCCGTTTCATTCCCTTGGACATGTCCCCCAGCGCGCGGTCTCTGTGGGCCAACTCCAGCCGATCGAGCGTCCGTCCGATACGGTCGTCGGCGACGTCACGGGGGACGTCATAGAGGTCCGCGAAAAACCGGAGATACGACCGCGGTGACATCTCCTCGTACAACGGCGACTCCTCGGGGAGAAATCCCAGGAGGCGACGCGTCTCCCGGCTGTCTGCGCGTTTTCCGTCGATCGTGATCGTCCCGCTCGTCGGCTCGAGCAGCCCCGCGAGCGCTTTCAGGGTCGTTGTCTTGCCCGCCCCGTTCGGGCCGATGATACCGAACACCTCACCGCGGTCGACGCGAAAGCTGCTCCCTTCGACGGCGACGAACCCGCCGTACTCCTTGCGGAGGTCACATACCTCTATCACGCCCGGCCCGAGGAGTTGCAGTCACTAAAACCCGCGCCGGGAATCGGCAGCCGTGGGGTGGCGCGGCTGCCCAACCCTCCCTCAGCGTGCCGTTGATCCGACCGCAGCCTCCGGATCGAAATTTCGGACGGGCGGATCGAAAGCGAGCCGTCGCTTCCCGACCGACAGACGCCGACCGCGGCGGGGACGGATCCGTCGGGGGCATCCGGCTCTGACTGATACTGGTGGACGAAATCAAATGAAACCGACTCACGAGTGATCCGCCGTTCGCTCCGTCGAACGGCGTGATCCTCGTGCGTCGTGTGTACATTCTTTTGTTCGTCAGTATGATAGGCGTCGCTGGGCGGACACTGGAAGGATAACGGACGAGACCAACGGACGGGTCGACTCCCGACGGGACGGCTTCGACCGCCGGTGTCGGCTTACTCGACGGCGTCGACGATCCGTCCCTGATCCATCCGTCCGAGGACGACCCGGTCGATCCGCGGCGAGGAACACAGCGCCGTCGCGATCGGCTGGGCCGTCGCCTCGAGGTCGTCGTCGTCGACCATGTTTATAAGCGGAACGGCGCGTGCTTCCTCCGGCAGCCGTTTTAATCCGCCGCGGTCGTGTGAGAGCACCGTCACGACGTCTCCGGCTTCGATGCGGTCGCCGAGCGACAGGCCGGTGAGCGCTGCGACCCGTTCGGGGCGGTGGACGTACGCCGCATCGAGCGGCTTTCCGACGGCCTGGACGCTTGCGACCGGGACGAGCAGATCCGTCGATTCCGGGACCTGTGGCTCGTCGTCGTTCGGCGCCTTGAGAAGCCGGGTCCGGGCCCCGTCGGCCTTTAACAGTATCGGGACGTCGGTCGTCGCCGAAAGCGCGTCTATCGCTTCGGGATCGTACCCGAGATACCGGGGGCGATCCCCGTCTCGTCCGGGGACGACGCCCAGTGGCCAACCGTCGGTCTCCCGAACGGCCTCCCGTGGAGCGTCCGTTATCCGCAACGCCGAAACCCGGTCCTCGAAGAACGGGATCCGAACCGTCGCGGTCACGACGGCCCGTTCGAGCGCCGACGCGAGCGCGTACAGCGTCGATTTCTTGCCGCCCGCTCCGACGACCGAAACGACGCCCTCCGGCCCGAAGGCCTCACGGAGGTTCATACCCCGAGGATTCAGACAACAGCATATAAACGTTGCTGCCCGAGGCTCCGGTCTCCGGCGATCGAAACCGGTGACTTAAATCGGATGAGGCCGTTACTGGAGACTGCGTGCGAGGGTAGCCAAGCCCGGAAACGGCGGCGGACTCAAGATCCGCTCCTGTAGAGGTCCGTGGGTTCAAATCCCTCCCCTCGCATGAGCGAAGCGGCGCTCACCGCGCCGCGAGCGAATGCAGGAGGGATTCGAATCAGGGACGAGCGTTGCTCTGACCGTGGTTCAAATCCCTCCCCTCGCATCGTCGGGGGTTTCCCCGTGATGCGGAAGACCGCTCTCGGAGCGGCCTTCCCTCGCAATCTCTGTCCACTCCGTCCGAGTGACGACGCCGTGAAACCGCGCGGGGAGTCACGGTCGACGGCCACTGGTGACCGGACGGTCCCCAGACCGGGAGCGTCCGGCGTGCTGTCTCCGAGTCGCCCAGCGAGGCCGTCGAACCGACGGGAGCGCGTACGTTCGCGTCCGTCCGTGGCCGTTTCGTTGTACGTGTAGCCCCCGCCGTCGATGTCGAGAACCGCGCCCTCGTAGCGACCGCCGTTCGGAACGATCGACGGATCGACGACGCGCTGTTCGGCGATTTCACCGTCCGCCTCCACGAGCAACACGGCATAGTCGTCGCCGAGGCGGTCGACAACCGCGGTTCGATCGGGCGGAGACTTCCCGATGACAGGAGCCGAGAGCACGGCGAGGCCGACAGCGGCGAGCACGAGAGGGCCGACGACGAGGGTAGCGACGCCCTCGGGAGCGAGCAGGTCACGCATTGAGACGGGATGGTCCCGTCAAGGTATATGAACTGTCGGACCGCGGTGTCGACAGTACCGATCCGATGACCGCTACTCCGCGGCCGGCTCGACGTCGTCGACGATCCCGGCGGTCGCCCATCCGTCGTCAGCCTCCCTTCCGGCGACGAGCGGGTCGTCCTCCCCGTCGGTCACGAGCCGGTAGGTCGTGCCCTCGGAATCGCTCCCTTCGGCCTGGAACGCTTCCTGGAAGAACTCCGCCGAACGCATCTCCAGGACGACCGTCGAGCCGTCCTCGAAGGTGAGTCGGACGTCCTTCGGCGTGATGTTGTGGATACGCTTTGCGAGCGTGTGCATGGATGTACTCGCGTCCGGGCGGACAAATCGGTGGTGTTTCGAGCGCCGATGTCGGCGAACCGATGGCGCTTTCAGCGTCGGCGTTCCGGAACCGGTATGCAGACACGCGCCGAGTGTGCCCTCCGGGGAGCGAAAGCCGGGGCGGCAGTCGCGGCCGAGTCGTTCCGGGAGGACGTCCGCGTCGAGACGAAATCGGAGAAAACCGACGTCGTGACACAGGCCGACCGGGACGCACAACGGCGGGTCGCCGAGGCGATCCACGAGTCGTTCGACGGCGAGCCGATCGTCGGCGAGGAGGACGGTACGCCGGATTCGGTCCCCGAGGACGGCCCGGCGTGGATCGTCGATCCGATCGACGGGACGGCGAACTTCGTCCGGGAAATCCCGACGTGGGCGACGAGCGTCGCGGCGACGGTTGACGGTGAGGCGGTCGCGGGGGCGACGGTCGCGCCGGCGCTGGACGATACGTTCGTACTCGGGGACGGAGAGGCGTACGTGAACGGGGAGCCGGCCGCCGTGAGCGACCGGACCGATCCCGAGACGTTCACCGTCGTGCCGACGATCTGGTGGGGGTTCGACCGCCGCGAGGAGTACGCCGCCGCCTGCCGGGCGATCGTCGAGCGATTCGGGGACATGCGCCGGATCGGCTCCGCACAACTCGAGTTACCGCTGTGTGCGACCGGTGCCGTCGACGCCGTCGTGACGAACGTCGAAGCGAATCCCTGGGATACGGTCGTCGGAGCCGGCCTCGTCGAGGCCGCGGGCGGGACCGTTACCGACGTTCACGGCGAGCCGTGGCGATACGATAGCCGTGGACTGGTCGCCTCGAACGGGGCCGCACACGACCTCGTTCTCGACGCCGCCCGAGTGCCCGAGCGGGTCCGCCGATAGTACCCGCGGTCGCCGTCGATCCCTCTCGATACTACCCGTGGCCACCGTCGACCGGAGCCGCGGGTCAGGGGAGGAGTCCCGACCGGAACGTCACAGGAGACCGGAACCCTGAAATCACGGTAGGCCGGGGATGTCCGTATGCAGCTACCCGATGGCGTCGACCCCGCCCGTGCGTGGCTCGCCGCGTTCTTCGGTGGGATCGTCGTGGTCGCCGCCGGTGCGATCGCGTTCCCCAGACGGGTGTACGACGGCTTCCTGTGGCGATACTTTTGGGGTCCGGTCGATGCCGACGCCCACGGTGCGACGTGTGCGGTCCGGGCCGACGGTACGACCGAACGATACTTCGACCAACTCGCCTGCTCGGGTGCCGACGGTGTCGTTGCGACGCCCGGATACACGACCGTCTCGACCGTCAGTTACGCGATCGTCTTGGTCTTTATGCTCATCGGCGTGTTGTTGTTGCTCCGCAGGCTGGACGTGGAGATGACGTCGCGGTTCTACGTCGCGCTGTTCCCGTTCATGCTGTTCGGCGGCGCGCTCCGCGTCGTCGAGGACGTAAACGTCACCTTCCTCCGGGCGGACGTCGGAACTCTGATTCCGTACCCCCCCGTCGCGCTCATCATCAGCCCGTTCATTTATTTCGTGATGTTCGCGTTCACGCTCGGCGCGGTCGTGTTCTGGATCCTCCTCTCGCGACGGGGGATCATCGGGGAGTACGAGCCGTATCTCGCCGGGACCGGCGTGCTCGCCGCGTCGGGGGCCATCGGGTGGCTCTTTTATATATCCGCGAACGCCGAGATCATCGGCTTTTTCCCCACGGTCGCGGCCATCACGCTCGGCGGCGCGACGCTCGTCACCGCGATCTTTTGGTGGACGAGCCAACGGTACGCCCCGTTTATAAACGACGGCACGGGATACGTCGGCGCGCTGATCGTGTGGGGCCACACGGTCGATGGCGTAGCGAACGTGTTGAGCCTCGATTGGGCCGGGGCACTGGGACTCGGCGTGACCTACGGATCGAAACACGTCGTCAACGAGGCGACAGTCCGGATTACGGAGAGCGTCCAACCGGCGTGGCTCTCGGAGGCCGTCGGCACCGCCTGGCCGTTTCTCCTCATCAAGATCGCTGCCGCCGTCTTCGTCGTCTGGGTGTTCAACGACGAGATATTCGAGGAGAGCCCCCGGTACGCCTACTTGCTTCTCGTTGCTATCCTCGCGGTCGGTCTCGGTCCAGGGACTCGGGACATGCTACGGGCGACGCTGGCGATCTGATTCATTGATACTGCCGGTCGTACGTTCGTGACGCGATCGCGGCACCACGCGAATGGCGTGCCATCGGGATCGCCGGCAGTATACGAAAACTCTATTTGAAAAAACGTGTAACACCGATACCATAATGTATGTTATGCGACGGCTCGATACGTGGTGGAATCCGGTGTTTTCCGATGGATCATTGGGTGGACGATAATGGCTGGAACGATCGGTAAGATCGACGCGGATTTTTTTGAAGAACACATCTCTGCTACCCTCGGCGCTGATCGGGATTCGGTCACTGTTGGTCCTCAACACGGGATCGACTTCGGCGTTCTTGCGGTTGGGGATCAACGTATCGTCGTCGCCACCGATCCTGTCTCCGTTCTCCCCCAGCTCGGGTTCGCACGAGCGGGAACGTTAGCGCTGCACAGTGTTCTTTCGGACGTCGCGGTCAGCGGTCTCTCGCCGTCTTTCCTCTCTATCAACTTCACACTACCATCCGAGATGACCGATGCCGAGTTCGCGGAGCTTTGGGAGGCGATGACCGCCGAATGCGAACGGCTCGGGGTGAGCGTCGTAACCGGACATACTTCCCGGCAGGACGTGTCCTTCCCGTGGATCGGTGGCGCAACGGCAATGGGCGTTGGAAGCCCAGAACACGTTATCCGACCCGACGGTGCACAGCCGGGGGACAGGATCGTCCTCACGGACGGTCCCGGTATCGAGGTAGCTGGGCTGTTCGCGGCGCTCGCCGGCGACCGACTCGGTGTCGGTGCGGACGTTCTCGACCGGGCGGAAGCGCGACTCGAGGAGACAACGCTCGTTCGTGATGCACTCACCGCTGCGAGCGCAGGGCCCGTGACGGCAATGCACGACGCAACCGAATGTGGGCTACAGGGTGCGCTCGTCGAAATGGCAGACGTGAACGGTCTCCATCTCGCTGTTTCGAGGGACAGTCTTCCCGTTCAGAGAGATGTCGCCCGTGTCTGTGAGGCGGTGGATCTCGATCCGTGGAAAGTCTCTTCGCGGGGGACGCTCCTCATCACGGTACCGGAGACACACGTCCGTTCAGTTGTGAATGCCCTCGAAGACCGGGACACTCCCGTGAATGTCATCGGAGAGGTATCCGAGGGGAACGGTGTCACCGTCGATGGTGATCGGATCGCACATCCCGGCACGGATCCCGCCTGGGAGGCCTTTCGATCCCTCCAGTAGACCGGACCGATTGATCGAGCGACATCGACTGTGGACGCGTGATCGGCCACGTACGGCCATCCGTCGGCTATCTGGAGCCGTTCTCGGGTCTCGAAGTATATCAACTAGCCGGGAGTCGCATCGTCACGATGGTTCCGCGCGGATCGTTCTCGGTAACGGCCAGCGTTCCACCGGAGTGGTGTACGAGCACGTTGACGAGCCACAACCCGAAGCCGCTCCCATGGTATAGCGGCTGGATATCCTCGCCCTCGACCAGTACGTGACGCTCCATATCCGGGATGCCGGGGCCGTCATCCGCAATCCGGATCGCGACCATCTCACCGTCGGTATCGAGACCGACCGTCACGGATGGGACGTCTCGATCCGAGAACGTGATCGCGTTCTCGATGAGTTCGATAACAGAGAAGGTCGCACCCGAGACCGTTGAATCGGTGAACGAGGGGCTTGAGGACGGTGCACTCACGGAGCACGATGGCACCGAGCGACTCGTTCGTAATGATGCCGATGCGTTCGACAGTGGCCCCCTCAGGGGCGAGTAGAGACGGACCCCGCTCGCAGGGCGTTCACCGGTTCCGTCGGTGGGCCAACCGCGCGATGTACCGGAGGCTCTCGCGGTGGTCGTCGATCCCGAGCGACGGGGCGGCGGCCCCCGGTCCGGGTGCTGAGAGCCCCGACACGACGTCTTCGAGTTCCTCGCGGCTCCGCTCGGAGAGCCACCCGATCGATTCGTAGTACGCGAGCGCCGACGTCGTCGCGTCGGGGCCGCCCGCCGTGAGCAGCCCTTCGAGCCACTCGAATACCTCCAGTTGGGCGGTGTACGCGTCCGGGAGTCGGTCGAGATACGGCCTCGAGACCTCCGGACCCGAGAGCTCCGCCAGGAAGGCGGCCGGAGTTGGTGCCGAACCGGTGGCTTGGGGCGGGGCCGGCTCATCGTGGGGGGGCGACGGTCTCTGCCCCGCCCTCTCTCTTTCGCCGCTGTGTTCCCACCGGTGAGTCGGCCGCTCCCCGCCGTGATCGCGGCGTCGATGCCGCGACTGCAGATACGACTCGACGTCGTCCGCCGGCGGTTCGGTGGACTCGGCGGTCCCCGCCAGTGTGTCGGCCGGGTCGGGATCGACGCCGGCACCTCGCCCCGGAGCCGACGTGTCGCTCGTCGCTTCGACCGGAACCGACCGGTTCCCGTCGGGGGGATTCGCCCCGTCCCGCCGCTCGCTTGTGGCTTCCCCGGAGCCGGGCCGGTGTGGCGGCTCCCGGACCGTCCCGTGTGACTCGCCTGGATCGTCGCCGCGAGGATTCAGCCGGCCCGTCATGCTTCCTGTCCGTTCGCCCGTCCTGTATTTAAATACGGGTCGGGTTTCGAGCGGTGTATTCGCCCCGTTTCGGCGCTCGAAACAGACGCGCACACCGGGCGCACGGTTTTTAAATAGGGTTCCGAACGCGTCGGCATGGCAACCCAGGATGCCCGGTCGACGACGCTTCGGGACTTCGACGTGGACCCGAACGTCGCCGCTCGTGACCACATCCCCTCGCTGCACCCACGTGATCGGTTCCTCCGATGTCACTCCTGTGGGGTCACCGTCCCGTACTCGGTCACCGCGGAGGGACCGGTCCGGCGGGCGCTGGAGGAACTCGCATCGGTCCCGTGTGGACGATACGAACTCCCCGACGTTCCCGTCGGCGATCACGTCCCGACGGTGACGCCCGAACACCCGACCGGGGGACGAAGCGTCGTCTGTGAGTCCTGCGGTCGGAGCGCCCGACTCGACGGCGACCGCGAACGGGTCCTGCGGGATCTCGCGGCGGTTCCGTGTACGACGCGGCTGAGCCGGACCGAGTTGGTCCATCTCGTCTTTTCGCCGACGGCGTTCACCCCGCCGCTGTCGGATCTGGGCGTCGAACGGTGGTACGGCCGACTCGGCAACAGCCACGCCGACGACGTCGTCAGACAGTTCCGACACGACCGGTTTCAGTACACGGTTTACATACGAGAGCGCCCGGACGGAGCCTACACCGCCTCCCTCTCGTCGACGCCGAACACGGCGGTCGCTCCGGTCGACGAACTCCGGTTCCCGAGCGCCGACGCCGACGACCCACCGACGAGCGAGGCCGCGCTCACGTTCGTGACGTTCCTCTCGGCGACCGACCCGCTCACGGCGGCGGAGTTCTCAAAGCTGCACGCCGTATACGAGGACGCCTACGGGACACATCGAAAGGAGTGGCTCACGACCGCCTACACGGACGCGAAGGACACCTTCGAGGACCGCTTTGGCGGTCCGGCGACGGCGTTTACCGACGCCTTCTCGGACAGTTCGGCGGACGTAGAGGAGGTGTTACGACGGACAGTCGGGTCCGGCGGGTTCGCCGACATGCCCGAACCCGAGTTCGCAATCGAGGTGCTCGGCCACGACCACGAGTTCCCGGGATTTATCTCCTACGTCGCGGACCGACACGGCTGGTCGCCACCCGTGAGAGAACGATAACGATCCGTACCGACGGTCTACGTCCGGCGGCCGTCGGCGCTGTCTCGGTTCGCCCGGTGTGACGTACCGAGCGCGTCCGCCCCGGTCGTACTGCCGGCTGTCCGTCGCGACCGCCTGTCGCACCCTGGGGTCGCAACTCGCGTGTACCGGGGACAGCCGGCAGTATCAGCCCTCCCGATCCAGTTCCCCCGTGATGGGATTGTACTGGCCGTTGATGTCCCACTCGTGGATACAGTGTCTGTCGCCGGTCTTTCGTTCGCCGTCCTCCTCGACGATGACCCAGTTATCGGCGTCGGCGTCCCAGACGTCGGTTCGGCCGCAGCGTTCACAGATCCGTCGCGTCGGCGGTACGATTTCTACGCTCATATTCGGGGGATCGTTCTCGACCGTAATCAACTATCCGCCGTCGGGTCGCCCGGGCGAGTCGGGGTCCGATTGCGATGCGGTCTTGAGTTCGGAGGCCTTACGACGGCCATGCGACGACGCGAGCTGGTCGCGGCTCTCCCGGCCGCCCTGTCGGCTGGCTGTACCATCGGTGGCGATCCGCCGGTTCCGGCCGGTGATGAATTTCGCCTCACTCTGCCCGGCCACGGGGACAGAACCGTCCCGGAACGGTACACCTGCGATGGGGCGGGCGACTCCCCGCCGCTTCGGATCGAGGGGGTGCCCGAGCGGGCCGAATCGGTTGCGATCGTCGGCGAGTGGCTCCGCGGGTACACCCCACAGACGATCTGGCTGCTCTGGGGGCTCCCGGCGGCCGATCCGTTCGAACTCCCGGCCGGCCTTCCGAGCGAGGGGCGACTCGATTCGCCGGCCGGCGCGAGACAGGGAACGAACGGCGAGGGTACGATCGGATACCGTTCGCCCTGTCACGAGACCGCCGACAACCAAGGGTACCGTTTCATCGCGTTCGCGCTCCCCGATCGGCTCGGTCTCGACCCCGGTAGCGACCGCGACGCGTTCGACGACACGCTCAACGTGGAGCGTTCGACCGTCTCGAGTACGACCCTCTCGGTCCGATACGAACGCTTCCCGGAGGAGCGAACGGCGTAGGGCCACGTCGGGTATCGAAGTACCATCGGATCCGGCCCGAGTATCGGAGCGCCCTCCGGATATACCGAGCGCTGGCCCGCCGTCGGGGGCCGCGACACTACGCTTATGGGTCGCGTGGACGTATCCGACGGTATGACCCTAGACGTCGACCGCCCAGACCCGCCCGAACTGGAGGAGACGGATCCGAACGACTACGACGACGCCGAAGTAGTCGGGGATACGGATTACAAACGCGAGGAGCTGGAGTCGCTGCTGCGGGAGGGCGCGTGGGAGCAGGCGTTCGAGGAGTGGACCGAGGACACGGACTTAGACGAACGGGAGTTCGCGATCGTCGCCGAGTTGGATATGATACAGCATTTCGATTTCTTCTGGGACGCGTTCGCGGATCGGGTCGGCTACCACGCCCCCGGAATCCCCGAGGACTGGAAGGAGCGTGCCCTTCACCCCGGACTGTCCTCCTGGGAGACGGTCTCGGGGATCAACGCCGCGATGGCCGAACTCGGCGAGACGATCAGCCGGACGTTGAAACGGGACTACATCGACTGGGAGACCGAGTACGAGGCTCCGGAGGACCTCCCGGATTTCTGACTCACAGCCAGGAGACGAACGCGTCACCGTCGAGGCTGCGGCGGACGTACTCGCGTTGCATCGTGGCGATGGCGTCCGCCAGATCGGCCCCCTCGGCCAGCGCCTCGCGAACGCGAGCCTTCTTCCAGGCACTCGGGGTCGTCCGAGCCGTCCAGCGGCCCTCGATGGGCGAGAGATACCGGTCGACCGCATCACTCGGTACGCCCGCGGTCCTGAGTCCCTCGCGTGCGTGCGAGAAGACCTCTCCGAAGATGATCGCCCGGTCGGTCGTGTGCTCGCCCTCGGCGGTCACCCACTCAAGGTCGGCGTCGAGTCCCTCCTCGACGGCGTCGTAGAAGCTCGACTCGGCGGCCGCCCACGGTAGCGTCGTGATCGGGTGATCGGCCTCGCACAGTCCACGGATCAATCCGGCGACGAGCGCTTGCATCCCGACGACGTCGGTGACGGTCGGCTGGGTCGGGATCGGGCGGTACTCGATGCGTAACGATCGCTCGTCGTTGGCCGCGTCGACGCGGTCGCCGCCGATCACACAGCGCAGCCACCGCCAGTAGGTCCCGCGTTTGTGGTCGAACTCCCAGACGCGCTCCGAGAGGCTCTCGCGATCCGTTTCGCTGTCGATCCACTCCCGGAGAAACGGGGCGTATCGGTCGTCCCCGAGCACGCGGTCGACGACGTCGGTGGCGGTCTCGATGTCGTGCGGAACCCTGACTTTCGCGTTCGGCGTGCGGTTGACCGACTGCTCGAAGACGTCGATACGGAGTTCGTGTGGGGTCGCCTCGACGAGTGCCTCGGGATCGTCGACGCCGTCGTACAGTTCCGCCGGGAGGAACGGTGCGTTCGCCGACAGCGCGAGGACGGGGCCGAGCGTCCGGATCGCCGCGTTGTAGTACGCCGGGAACGAGTCGGCGCTCGGTATCTGGAGGTGGGGCTGAATCGACGTGGCGAGCGACTCGAAGAGGATCGTCGGGAAAGTGGTGTCGACCCCCGGAACCGATAGCGGAATCCGTCCGCCGTCGGTGTACTCGAGGACGTGATTGTCGATGGCGACGTACCGCGGATCCTGACGCATGTTCTCCGCGAGGACGACGCCGTCGCGTTCCGCGGTCGAGGAGAGATACGGCCGCGTGCCCTCCTCCGGCGGAAGCGTCCACATCGCATCGAGAACGAGTTCGCGGCCGTGGTCGCGGGCGGCCGCCCGAGCCGATCGGGTCCGTTCGCGGATCCCCTCGGCTTGGGCCGCCAGGCCGTCCTCGCCGAGCACCGTCGGCTCGGTGTTGATTTCGACGTTGTGTCGCCCGAGTTCTTTGTTCGCCGCCGGCGTCTCGAAGACGCCCTCCGGCAGGCGAGCCAGACGCGGAACAGCGGCCCCATCCGTGCCGGCCGCATGGTCGGCCGGACTGGACGCATCGCCGCTCTCCACCGCATAGATTTCCATCTCCAGGCCGACCGCAAAGTCAGCGTTGTCCATCGTCCCCTCCTCGATGGCCTCACGGAGCCACGCGGCCTGCTCGTCGAGGCGGTCCTCGAACACGGTCGCGGTCTCCGGATCGAGCGAGCGCTCGACCAGTTCGACCGTCCGATCCGTCCCGTGTCTCGTCATCGGTACCTCCGTGTCTCGTTTTCGGTACCTCCGTGTCTCGTTTTCGGTACCCCTTCTCCCTCAGGGCTCGTCCGTCCCGAGCGATCTCTGTCCGGATCGACGGGCGGGCCGGCGGTCTCGGTCTCCATACCGGCCCCTCGGCGCCCCGGTCAAAAACACTTGTATCATCCGGGCGAATGGCGGTGACGGTGCTCACGGGGCATCGCGGCCGTCTCCCGGCGAGTACCCGGCCGGGGGCGGCGATCGCCGGTCGCGTGTGACGTCGATCCGTATCACGTCGCCCGATCGAACCACGCCGGGCGGTCGACGTCGGTCGTCCCGACGTCAACATAGGAGATCCGCCGGGTGACGGCCACGGAGCTCCCGTCGATCCGACCGCTGTACTCGAGTTCGAGGTGCCGTACGAGTCCGGTCCGGTCGACCTCCGCCAGGAGGGTGACGTTCCGTGCCGGATCGGCCTCCGGGAACGGGAGTTCGGTATCAGGCCCCTCGGCGTCGACCAGCCGGTAGCGTTCGACGCCGCCGACGGATCGACTCGTCTCGGTCCGGGTCGGGACCGCCTCGAAACTCCGCTCGATCACCCGGGTCGGGGTGGCAAAGACGTCGAACGCCCCCGTCGACGCCCAGAACCGCCAGGTTCCGACCCCGGAATCGGTGGGCGAGAACTGGTTGTAGATCGGGTCCGACTCGCCGAACGCCCGAACGTAGGTCTCCCCATCGGACCAAAACGCCGAGACTGCGGGCGGTTCGCCCAACAGCTTCGGCCCCTCCGGACCGCCGGTCCGAACGGTCGAGGCGTAGGTCCGGTTTCGTGCGAGGCGAAGTTCCATTCGGTAGCGCGAGCGAACGCTCCCGTTTTCGTATCGCACGGTCTGGTTCGACACCAGCGTGTACGAGCGATTCTCGAGTCGCTCGTCGTGTGCGGACGCGAGCGCTGTCGGATCGGAAACCCCGCTGTCGTCGATACCCGACGTCCGAGCCACGTCGGAATCTGCCTCCGGAACCGGCACCGGGGTCACCGTTTCCGTGGGGGTCGACCCCCGATCGACGGCGTCGCCGCCGAGCCCGGAACAGCCCGCAAGCACCACGAGACAGACGACGCACAGTCTGTACACACCGCTCTCTATCGCGTGATCATATATAAACCCGCCTGGTCAGATACGTTCGCCCAGCCAACACCCCCGACCGCAGAGACTCATACCGCCGGCGATCCCGACGTCGAGCCGTTCGCGCGCCGGTGTCGCGATCGCATCAGGAACGGCTCGCCGGCAGTGTGAGTATCCACCTCGATCGTCGGTGAAGCGGCCCCGACGACGGTCCGCACGAGGGCGGGGGAGTGACACCCCATCGCCACCGCTAAGTCGACGGCGGGATAGCACCTGATATGAGAGTGCTGGTTCCATATGATGGGTCCGAGCAGGCCGAGGCGGCCGTCGAGTACGTCAACGCCGAACACGGGGACGACGACGTCGTGTTGTTGCACGTACTCGATTTCGTCGAGGCGGGCTACGGGGCCGCGCCGGAAGCGGCGATGGCCGGGTACTGGGACGAGTGGTACGAGCAGGCCGAAGAATCGAGCGAAGAGCTACTGGAGGGGGCGGCGAACGCGGTTGACGCCGATGTCGAGACCGAGACGGTCGTCGGATCACCCGCCCGCGCGATCATCGAATACGTCGACGAGAACGGGATCGACGCCGTCGTCATCGGGAGCCACGGACGCGACGGCATCTCACGGATCCTGCTCGGCAGTGTCGCGGAGACGGTCGTCCGTCGCTCCCCCGTCCCGGTGACGGTCGTCCGATAGAGCGTCCGTCCTGGTGACGGTCGTCCGATAGAGCGTCCGTCCCGACGACACCGGCATCGGCTTCGCACGATCATTTCGCGTGGGACCGCCGCCGCCAATCGGGCCCTCCGGTTTCTCTGTCCCGATACACGTAAACCGCTCGCCCGACAGGTTCCGACAATGAGTAGGGACGCCGAAGCGGGGTCGGTACGGGTCGTCGGGACGGCCCACGTCTCGGAGGCCAGCGTCGAGGAGGTCGAGTCGGTTATCGACGAGGAGCGACCCGACGTCGTCGCCGTCGAACTCGACGAAGGCCGGTATCGGCAACTACGCGGTGAGGCACCGGAAGACCTCGACGCAAGCGACCTCCTGAAGGGGAATACGGTCTATCAGTTCCTCGCCTACTGGATGCTCTCGTACGTGCAGGCACGCCTCGGCGACCGGTTCGACATCGAACCGGGGGCGGACATGAAGGCCGCAGTCGAGCGAGCGGAAGCCGCGGGGATCGACGTCGCACTCGTCGATCGGGACATCCAGGTCACGATACAGCGGTTCTGGGCCCGGCTGTCATTCCCCGAAAAGCTAAGACTCGGCGGCAGCCTCGCCGTCGGCCTCGGCGATCCCCGAGAGATCGGAATGGGCGTCGGTATCGGTATCGGCTTGGTATTCTCGATCCTCGCCGGTGCCGTCGCGGGGCCGTTTGTCGTCCCGGAGTCGCTCGCTCCGAGTGTCCTCGTCGGGCTCCTCGATACGGTCATCGTCGCGCTCGGTCTCGGGCTGTGTATCGGGGTCGCCGTCATTCTCGCACTGGAGGGGCTCGCCCCCGAGGACGACGACCTCCAGGAGATCGACATCGACCGGATGACCGACACCGACGTCGTCGGTGCGATGATGGAGGAGTTCCGCCGGTTCTCCCCGGGCGGCGCGGAGGCGCTCATCGACGAACGCGACGCCTACATCGCCCACCAGCTCGTCACGCTGCGAAAGAAGGGATACGACGTCATCGCGGTCGTCGGCGCGGGACATCGAGAGGGGATCGAGCGCTACCTCGAAACGCCGTCGTTGCTGCCGCCGATGGAGTCGATCACCGGGCGGACTTCCGGGGGCCGGATCTCGTTGTACAAGGTGTTCGGCTACGTCTTTACGCTCGGCTTTCTCGTCTTCTTCGTGCTGTTGGCGATCGCGACGTATACCGGCGTCGAGGGTGCCTCCAGCGGGCTGTTGTTCCGGCTATTTGTGGCGTGGTTCATGATCAACGGGATCCTCGCGTTCGGCCTCGCCAAACTCGCCGGTGCCCACTGGCGTTCGGCGGGAGTCGGCGGCGCGATCGCGTGGCTGACGAGCGTCAACCCGCTTCTCGCCCCCGGATGGTTCGCGGGATACGTCGAGTTGCGGTATCTCGACGTCAATGTCGGCGATATCTCGACGCTCAACGAGATCATGTCCGACGAGGAGGCACCGCTCCGGCAGCTATGGAACGATCTCACGTCCGTACCGTTGTTCAAGCTCATCATGATCGTCGCGCTGACGAACGTGGGAAGCTTCGTCGGGAGCGTCGTCTTCGCGACGGTACTGTTGCCGTATCTGTTCGCAGGCTCGGGAATCGAGGGTGCCGGCGGCGTCGCGAGGCTGATGATCGAGGCCGCACGCAACAGCTTGGAGATCCTGACCGGGGGACTCACATGAGTGCCGTTCGTATCAGCGGTGTTCGGTTTTACTCCGACGAGATACGTGATCTCCTCGTCGCGTGGGCCGCACTCGGCGTCGCGTTCAGCGTCTTCATCCTCGTCGCTACCGGGCGAGCGGTGTTTCCCGATATCGCCAACGCGGTGTTCTCTCCGACCTTTGCTCGGGTGTTCACCGCCAGCATGTTGACCGTCGGCGTCGGCTTTCTCCTCCACGAGATTGCCCACAAAGTCGTCGCGGTCCGGTTCGGACAGACCGCATCGTTCAAGGCCGATTACAGGATGTTAGCGCTGTGTGTCGGTGCCGCGTTCGCGGGCTTTCTGTTCGCCGCACCCGGCGCGGTGTATCACCGCGGCCGGATCACACGGCGACAGGGTGGGCTGGTCTCCGTCGCCGGGCCGTTGACCAACGTCGGACTAGTGGCGCTTTTCCTCCCGCTCGTCTTCGTCGGCGGTTTTCTCGGCGAGGTCGGCGGGCTCGGCGTCCTGATCAACGCCTTCCTCGCGGCGTTCAACATGCTCCCGTTCGGACCGCTCGACGGGAAATCAGTCCTCTCGTGGAGCAAACCGGCGTTCGCGGTCGTCTTCGCCGGCTCGGTGCTGTTGGCGGTCGGGGCGTTCCTCCTCGTTGGCTTTCCGAGGTTCTGATCGCCGACGAGGCCAACCGACGCGTTTTTGCCCCGTTCGGTCAGCCATTGTGGTATGAGCGACGACGACCCCGATAAGGGGCTCACGTACGCCGAGACGGGCGTCGACATCGACGAGAGCGAGGCGGCGACCGCCGCACTTCTCGGCGCGATCGGCGAGTTCGATGGCGACTTCGCCGGACTCGTCGACATCGGTGATCGCTACCTGGCACTCGCGACCGACGGCGTCGGGACGAAACTGCTTGTCGCCGAGGCGCTCTCCGACTACTCGACGATCGGCATCGACTGCATCGCGATGAACGCGAACGATCTCATCGCGGCGGGCGTGACGCCGGTCGCCTTCGTCGACTACCTCGCCGTCGAAACACCGGACGACGAGACGGCCGAGCGGGTCGGAGACGGCCTTGCCGCCGGCGCAGAGCGCGCAGATATCGCACTCGTCGGCGGCGAGACCGCGGTGATGCCCGAGGTTATACGAGGGCTGGACCTCGCCGGGGCGTGTGCCGGCTTGGCGACCGAGGCGGAGCTATTCGACGGCGATGCGCGGATCGGTGATCGCCTCGTGGGCATCCCCTCCTCCGGGATTCACTCGAACGGGCTGACACTCGCGCGGGAAGCGGTTACCCGAAACCACGACTACACCGACCCGTTCCCACACGACGGGGATCGGACGATCGGCCAGGTGTTGCTCGAACCGACGCGCATCTATCGGGAGGTCCTCGAGCCACTGCACGCCGTCGACACGCATGCGACGGCCCACATCACCGGCGGCGGGTGGACGAACCTCGAACGGATGGGGGAGAACCGTTACGTGATCGAGGATGCCTTCGATCCGCAGGCGGTCTTCGAGTTCATCCAGACCGAGGGGGAGATCACCGACGAGGAGATGCATCGGACGTTCAACATGGGCACGGGATTCGTCGCGGCGCTTCCAGAGGCGGATGCGGAAGCGGTCGCTGCCGACCTCGACGACGCACGGATCATCGGTCGCGTCGAGTCGGGTAATGGGGTCTCGATCCGCGGGCTAGAACTGTAGCGAACAGACGGGGCGAGCGGATGGGGCCGACCCGTCCCCGTACTCCCGCCCAGGGGGTCGGCCACGACGTATCAGCGCACACGCCGTCTGGCAACCGTCTAGTATATAAACCATCGTGCCGAGGGGAAGATTTTTGTATAACTCAAAGTAATTGCTCGGCATGACGATGGACCTGCCGACGAACGCCGATTTAAAAAAGCGTCGGACGGAGTTGGAGCTGACACAGAGTGAGCTCGCCGACCGGGCCGACGTCTCCCAGCCGTTGATCGCGCGCATCGAAGGCGGGGACGTAGACCCACGGCTCTCGACGCTCCGACGCATCGTCAACGCGCTCGACGAGGCCGAAAGCGCCGTGATGCATGCCGCCGACATCATGCACGAGGGTGTCGTCGACGTCGCCCCGGACGACAGCGTCCGGGAGGCGATCGACGTGATGGTCAAGGAAGGATACTCCCAGCTTCCGGTCGTCCGGGACGGGCGTCCGCAAGGGATCATCTCGAACTCCGATATCCGTCGACTCGATCCGGACAGCGCGGGCGAACGTCCGGTCGCCGACGCGATGCGGGAGGCGATCACGACCGTCGAGCCGGACGCGACGCTGGACGAAGTAAACGCTCATCTCAATCACCAAGACGCGGTGATGGTCGTCGAGGACGGTCAGCTATGCGGCATAATCACGGAGGCCGACGTCGCGGCGCACGTCTCCTGACGCGGGTGTGTTCTTCACATTGTCGGACGTCCCTCCCGGAAGCGCAGCGTTCCGCGTCCCGGTGTACGGTCGGCGGCGGGGAAATCCGTCCGGCAGCATCAGCGCGCATCGACCCCGACCTCACGGAACAACTCGACGTAGCTGCCGGTGACTGCGGCGTGGTCGAACCCCTGGAACGCCGTGTCGAGGTCGCGGAAGCCGAGCGTCCAGGACGCCTCGATCGCCTCGTCGAGGTCGTCCAGATCCGTCACCCTGATTCCTCGCTCGCGGCGCTCGACGAGTTCGTGGGCACTCGAATCGCTCTGTAGTTCGACGACGCCGACGCAGCCGCAGGCCAGCGCCCACAGCAACTCCCGGGCGAAGGACTGGTGGCGGGCCGTCTGGACGAAGGTGTGTGCCCCGCGGTAGACGGCGATCCGCTCCTCGCGGGGGATGTCGCCGACGAACTCGATGCGATCGCCGAGCTGGAGGTCCCGCGTCTGCGTCTCGAAGGCGGTCCGTTCGGGACCGTCGCCGATCACCGTGGCCTCCCATCCTTCGATCTCCCGGAGCTCCGCGAGCGCGAGCAGGAGGTCCTCGAGGTTCGAGTCGGCATCGAGGCGGGCCGCGTAGGCGATATCGATTCGCTCGGCGGGGTCGGTCGCCGGTATCCTCGGGAAATCGATCCCGTCGGGAACGACAGTCGTATTCGTCTCGCTCGCCCCGTACTCACGGACGCGCGTCCGCTGGAGTTCCGAAGGGGTGACGATCCGTGTCGGCAGACTCGCCGCCTGTCCGAGCCACTGCGACTCCGTCACGCGGGGTTCATCGCCGTACCAGTCGACAAACAGCGGCACCCGAGCCAGCCGCGCGCCGAGCCACGCCGAGAGGACCGCCCCCGACGGGGCGGCCGAGGCAACGACGAGGTCCGGATCGTGGCGCACGAGGAGTCCCGGTATCCGGCTGTAGTATAGCGCCGGGTGCTCGAAGGTGACTCCCTCGTGACCGAGGCCGTCGATCTCGATCCGGCGACCCGACGTCTCCCACCACGGCAGACAGTAGATCGTGACCTCGTGGCCGCGGTCGTCCAGTGCCGTCGCGAGCCGTCGGAGCCGACGCGCGCCGGCACGCTCCGATTGGGGCGGTGGATCCCTGAAGACGACCGCAATTCGCATACGACAGCCGACGGCGGCCGCTGTCAAAAAGGGCTCGGAACACGTGGGAGGAACGATGTCCGCCCCCGTTCCGCACGATCCACCGGAACGGCGCTTACGTTTATAAACGAGACCCGGATCGTAGCGGGGACTGTGAGGGGAAACGATATGACTCGTGACCCCTGCAGATCCGGTGTGTACGAGTACGACATCGAGCGCTACCTGAACGTCCGCAGCGCCTTCGGGGCGTCGTTCCGTTCCGACGGGACGCTCTCATTTCGGATGAACACCACCGGCACGCCGCAGGCTTCGAGGACGAGGGCCACGGCATAGCGAAGCGCGACAACCGAATCGAGGCCTACACCGCCATCGTCGAGTTCCTCGACGAGTACGTATAGGGGAAACATATAGGGAAAACGTGTAGGGGGGACTGGCTCCCCGTCCGTGTGGGTGTGCGGAGCAGGAGACGGCCCCGACCGTCCCGAGGGGGAACGGTTTTGAATCGGCATCTCCTATGACGTGTCATGTACGTCCGGGACGCGAAGAACCGCGATGAGGCCTGGCTATTGGAGCACATCGAGGCGATGGACCTGGACGAGACGGCGTTTCGGTCCCGCGATTACGTCATCGCCGTCGACGAAGAGTCGAACACCCGTGCCGGGTTCGGCCGGATTCGCCTCCACAAGATCGGTGACGGCGGGGAGACGGGGGCCGAGTCGGGAACCGAGCTCTGTGAGCTGACGAGCATCGGCGTCCTGGACGGCTGGGAGGGCCAGGGTGTCGGCGCACACGTCATCGAACGTCTCGTCGATGGGGCTGACACCGAGGGGTTCGACCGCGTCTACTCGCTTTCGAGTGCCCACGAGTATCTCGCCCAGTTCGGCTTCGAGGCCGTCCCCGAATCCGAACTCCCCCGGACCCTCGCCGAACGACTCGAGGCCAAACGCGAACAGCTCGACCCCGATGCCGTCCCGATGGTGATCGACCCCGATGACTTCGTGATGCCGGAGCGGCTCCGCGAGCGGTTCAAAGCCGCGGCCGAGGCCGACGCCGACTCGGAGCCCGAGGAGACGGCCGAGGACTTCGGGATCGATCCCGAGGAGGCGACGTACAAATACGACACCGGGAGCTGATACGCACCGTCTCCGGATTCTCCGAGCGCGCCACCGGCTGGGTTCTCTGGTACCACGTACCATACGAACGGTGCACAAGAACTTAGTTCCACCCTGCCGAAGGTCACCCGGTTGCAGTGCCTGGGGAGAACGTTCACAATGTATACAGATATCCTGTATCCGACCGACGGAAGCGACGGTGCGGAGGCAGCGCTCGACAATTGCCGTGACCTGGCGGAGACGTACGATGCGACCGTCCACGTTCTCTACGTGGCCGAGCGCTCGGAGCCTCACGGCCTCGCCAGTGACACGGAAGTGATGGGACGCGGCGGGATGGTCGGCGACCCGGAAGGCAGTGGACAGGGAATGGTCGGCGACCGGACGAAAGACGAGGAGATCCGAGCGGCAGTCGAAGCGCACGGGACAACACTCGTCGAGGAGGCGGCTGACCGACTCGGCGGCGTCGAAACCCAGACTGCGGTGCGGGAGGGGAACCCCTTCGAAGTCATTCTCGACTACGCCGACGCACACGACGTCGATGTGATTATCATGGGAACACACGGCAGAACCGGCCTGGATCGGTACCTGCTCGGGAGCGTCGCCGAGAAAGTCGTCCGGATGTCTGACGTTCCCGTGCTAACGGTTCGAGAAGAGACAGCGGAGACAAGCGAGTAGCGCAGTGGCCGGCGCATGCCGGTCCCATGGCGTATTTTTCTCACGCCATCGGAATTATTTGAAATCAGCAAAGACGTATCAACGGTAAGCACAGTCTAGTTCAGCACCTCGTCGACTGGCGCTCGTCCATCGAGCGATTGACGCGGTCGTTGGCGGTTATAGTAGTGCGCGAACCGTTCAAACCATTCGCGTGCGCTTGACCGACTGCCGACCCACGAGGTACGGAAGCGGTCGACCCGCCTATTGAGTGTGTAAAACCACTTTTCGATGAGGTTTCGGTCGACGTAGTCGAGCCGACTGCTCGTCCTGATCGAGCAAGGGCAGTCTGATAGCCATAGCCATCGACGAGAAATACGGCGTTCACAAGAGCGAAGCTCTTGTGCAGCCTATCAGAAACGCAGCCGCCGGACCGGTGCTATGTCGCCCAAACAACTGTACGCCGACGATCAACTTTATCCCGATCTTTATTGCAGTATACACCCAAGACCACTCTCCATTGATTTTGATAGCGGTCTCGTCGACGGCGACCCGCGTCGGCTGCGCCGACGGCGGGTCAGGAACGCTGTCAGTAATCCGATGTATATAGCCATAGACCGCTTCATGAGAACGTTCTACGCATAAACCATCAGGGAGTTTATCAACCGCCGGAGCCGCCCGTGGATTCGCCCACGGTCGCCGTTGGTTCTGTTCCGGTATCGGCTCCGTCTGGTCCGGTGTCGGCTCCGTCTGGTCCGGTGTCGGCTCCGTCTGGTCCGTGATACCGCGAGCGCACATCGTCCGGGGCGAACGCGTTGACCGAGCGGTTCGGCTCCAGGCCGGCCCGCTCTATGATTTCGAGGTCGTCGGCCGGCGTCTGTCCCTCGGTCGTGAGGTAGTCTCCGGTCAGGATGCCGTCGGCACCGGCTTCGAAGGGCAGATGTTGTTCGTCCGGTTCGAGGTTGACCTCCCGGCCGCCCGTCAGCCGCACTCTGGCCTCGGGATGGAGGAACCGATAGACTGCGACGGTTTTGACGATCTCGGCCGTCGAGATGGCGGCGCGCTCGCGCTCGCCGAGTGGCGTCCCCTCGACCGGGTTGAGGACGTTCACCGGAAGCGACGAGACGCCGATTTCCTGCAGTTCGATCGCCGCATCGATTCGGTCTGCCGGGGATTCACCCATCCCGAGGATGACGCCCGAACAGAGGTCCATCCCGGCGCGTTTCGCCCGACGAAGCGTCTTCAGGCGGTCCTCGAAGTCGTGTGTCGAGACGATTTCGGGGAAGTACCGCCGCGACGTCTCGACGTTGTGGTTGTAGTGATTGAGTCCCTCGGCGACGAGCTCCTCCGCTTCGGCCCGCGTCAGTAGGCCGAGGGACGCGTCGATCTCGATCGACGTCTCCTCGCGGACCAACCGGATCGCCTCGATCACGTCCGCCCACTCCTCGGGTCGGCGCTTCTTCGAGACGCCTTTTTCGGCGACGACGATCCCGAAACGCTGTGTCCCGTCGGCTTCGGCCCGCTTTGCGGCCCCGAGGATGTCCTCGGGGTCGAGAAAGCCGTGCGTGTCAGTCTCCGTCTCGAAGTGCGCCGACTGCGCGCAGAATCCACAGTCCTCCGCGCAGTTGCCGGCCTTCGCGTTGACGATGCCACAGGAGTCGACGGTCCCGTCCGAGAAGTGCCGTCGGACGAGGTCCGCCCCGGCGGCGAGCGCGTCGACCGGCTGGGCGAGAAGTGCGAGTCCGTCGGTCCGATCCAACCGTTCGCCGTCGAGGACGCGCCGAACGGCTCCGTCGACCGTCCGGTTGCCCATCTCGTAAACCATACTGTACTAGGCAGTTTACGATATCATAAACCCACCGATCACCCTCGTGGTCGCCCACCTAATGAACGGATCGGTGTCCCGACGTGGCAGTCACCGCCGGAACGGTGCGGACGGTGACCGCGCTCCGACGGGAACGGCCCGTAGCGGCCACCGGTAGAATAAAGAACGCTCGAAGAAAATCGCCGGACAATCACGAACCATGACAAAAGATATCGAAGCCCTTCGCGACGAGGTCGTCCACGAACCCACGGATTCGTTCGTCGAGGACACTAATCTCGCCGCCTTCATGCGCGAGTACGGCATCTCCGACTACGACGCCCTCATCCAGCGTACCACCACCGAGACCGGCCACGAACACTCCGGTCTCGAGTGGTTCTGGGGTGACCTCCCCGACTATCTCGGCGTCGAGTTCTATCGGGACTACGATGCCGTCCGAGACGATACCGACGGCCCACAGTTCACCCGCTGGTATCCCGGTGCCGAACTCAACGTCGCACACAACACCGTCGACCGCCACGGTGCCCTCGACGCCGAGACCCGCAACAAACTCGCCTGCATCTGGGAGGGCGAAGACGGCCACGTCCGCCAACTCACCTACCACGAACTCCGTCGACAGTCCAATCAGGTCGCGAACTACCTCGACTCCGTCGGCATCGATACCGGCGACACCGTCGGGCTGTACATGCCCATGGTCCCCGAGGTCATTCCCATCCTCTATGGGTGTTTCAAGATCGGTGCCATCGTCGTCCCCATCTTCTCCGGGTTCGGTGTCGACGCCACCGCCACCCGCATCGAGGACGCCGAGTGCTCCGTCCTCTTTACCGGCGACGGCTTCTATCGCCGCGGCTCCGAGATCACTCTCAAGGACGCTGCCGACGACGCCATCGCCGAGGCCGGCCACGTCGAACACACCGTCGTCTTCGATCGCCTCGGGGCCAGTGACGACGGCTCCGACCTCGACGTCCCCTGGCAGGACGGCCGCGACCAGTGGTGGCACGACGCTATCGAGCCGCGAGACGACGACTACGACACCAAATCACTGCCCGCAGATCAAGAGTGTATGCTCCTCTACTCGTCGGGGACGACCGGCAAACCGAAGGGCATCGTCCACACCCACGCCGGCGCACAGATGCAACCCGCCAAGGAACTGCATTTCGGCTTCGATCTCAAGCCGTCGGATCGGTTCTTTTGGGTCTCCGATATCGGCTGGATGATGGGCCCCTGGACGCTCATCGGTACCCACACCTTCGGTGCCACCATGGTCATGTACGAGGGCGCGCCCGACTACCCAAAGCCGGATCGGTTCTGGGAACTGATCGACCGCCACGGCGTCACCCAGTTCGGCATCTCTCCGACCGCCATCCGCGCGCTCCGCAAGCAGGGCGACGAGTGGGTCGAGGGCTACGACCTCTCCTCGCTGCGGCTGTTGGGTTCGACCGGCGAGCCCTGGGATCCCGAGTCGTGGCTGTGGTTCTACGACCACGTCGGCGGCGGCGATACCCCGATTATCAACATCTCCGGCGGCACCGAAATCTTCGGCTGTTTCTTGATGCCGATGCCGACCCAGCCGCTGAAACCCTGTACGCTCGGCGGGCCGGGACTGGGGATGGACGTCGACGTCGTCGACGAGACCGGCGAGTCGATCACGGACGATCACGAGCGCGGCTATCTGGTCGCGCGGGATTCGAACCCGGCGATGACGAAATCGCTGTGGGGCGGCGACGACCGGTATCTCCACGAGTACTGGTCGACGTTCGAGGACCCGCCGATGTGGAACCACGGCGACTGGGCTCAAAAGGACGAGGACGGCTTCTGGTTCTTACACGGGCGCGCGGACGACGCGTTGAACGTGGCGGGACGGAAGGTAGGTCCCGCCGAGATCGAGGGGGCGGCGATGGAACACGACGACGTCAATCAGGCGGCGGCCGTCGGCGTCCCGGACGAGACGACGGGGACGGCGGTCGTCCTCTACGCGATCGTCGAATCGGGCGTCGAGGAGACCGACGAGTTGCGCGGGGACGTCCGCGAGCTAGTGGGCGAAGAACAAGGAAAGCCCTTCCGGCCGCGGGAGGTGCTGTTCGTCGACGAGTTCCCGAAAACACAGTCGGGGAAGATCATCCGCCGGGCGGTGGAGGCGACCTACACGGGCGAAGACCTCGGCGACATGAGCAGTATCGAAAACCCCGACGCGCTCGAAGACCTCGAGGATCCGCGGTAAGGCCTTTCGCCGCGGCGTCCGGTGTTCCCGTCCCTCTGATCCCCGCGATCTTGGGCACGGGAGGGGATCGACCCGCGTGGCCGCCCCTGGGAAATTCCTTTGTAGGTGTGGCGAGCATACCCACCGTATGTACGACAGCACGGTGCTCGAAGACCTCGAAGACCAGCTGGCGCGGGCGGCCGAACACGATCTCTACGCCGAGGCGTTCGAGGACGCGAACGTCGATCCGGCCGACGTCGACTCCTGGGAAGCGTTCCAGTCGATCCCGCTTACCGACCCCGACGACCTGAAAACCGACTTCGAAGACCACGGTCCGGAGGGATCGCTGTACACGCCGGGAGCGATGATCTCGTTTTCGCCGCTGGGCGAGGACCTCGCACCGATGTTCGATACCCGTGCGGACCTCGACTACGAGGCGAGCGTCAACGCCGACGTCTTCGAGGCCGCGGGGATCGACCCCGGCGACCGCGTCCTCAATACGTTCGGCTACACCCTCTTCGGGACGGGGCTGCTCCTCCAGCGGGGCTTCGAGGAACTGGGAGCCGAGGTGTTTCCGGTCGGTCCGGGCGACTCCGAGCAGGCCGCGGGATTCATCTCGGAATTCGACGTCGACGTCCTCGTCGGCAACCCGTCCTTCGCGATGAAGATCGCCGAGGCGGGCGCGTCCGTGGACACGTTCGTCGGCGGTGGCGAGCCGTTCACCTCGATTCCCGGCTACCGCGAGAGGCTCAAGGCGGCGCTGGGCTGTGAGACGGCGATCGATTACTTCGGTACCCGACACGTCATGCCGGTCGCCGCCGAGACGGCCGAGGAGGACGGCCTCTACGTGGCGGACGACTACGCGATCGTCGAGATCGTCGATCCCGACAGCGGCGATCCCTTGCCGATCGGCGAGCGCGGCGAAGTCGTCGTCACGCACCGCCGCAAGGAGGGCTTCCCGTTGGTCCGGTTTCGCACCGGGGACCTGGCGGAACTGGAACGCCGTGGCGGCGATCTCGTCCTCCCGGACGGCGTCGTCGGGCGGACCGACGACCGGCTGAAAGTCAAAGGCGTCAAGCTGTATCCGGAGGCCATCCCCGCGGTGCTCGCCGCCTTCGGGGGGCTGTCCGGCGAGTACGCGGTCCGAGTGACGCGGCCGGACTCGGTCGACCACCTCGAAATCGTCTGTGAGGGAACCGCCGACGAGTCCGCCCTCGCCGAGGCACTCGCCGAACGGCTCGTGGTCTCACCCGACGAGATCACGCTCGTCGAGGATCTCGAGGAGCCGGGCGTCTTCGACGAACGGTACTGATACGGACTGTTGTCGTCTGGGAGCGATCACCGCCGGCACGGCGCGGGCAGTGACCGCCGCGTCGGGACACCGGTCCGTGTGATACCGTCGAATGGATCCCCGTATCACGTTCCGGTGATCTGATCGACGGCGACCGCCGCGCCCGCCGCTGCCGGATAGACGGTGTGGTCGACGAACGACCGGTATCCGTAGTCCTGCTCGCCGTCCCGGGCAATCCGGAGGATCGTCCGCGCGTCCGGGGCCTGCTCTCTCGCCATCTCACAGACGGCGAGGTTGATCTCGGTGTCGTCCGCGAGGGCGGCGACGACGTCGGCAGCAGCCAGATCAGCCCGTTCCATCGTATCGGGATCCGTTCCGTCCCCTCGGATCACGCGGTCGTGATTCGTCGACAGCTGTTCGCACGTCTCGGCGTCCGGTTCGACGACCGTGATCGAGTGCCGTCCCGAATCCAGATGCTCTACGACACGACGGCCGACACGTCCTGCGCCGACGACGACGATGTTCTTTTGCATGTGTATGACGTATGTTACCACAAAACACAAATATGTACCGGAAGGGGGTCGGTTCGCCTCGAATTCGTCTCAAATCCGCCTCAAATCACGATCATCCGAGAAACGTCGTCGCCGTCCGATAAAAGAGGTCCCGGTACGTCTCCGGCGGAAGCCCCCGTTCGAGCAGTCCCGCCCGCTCGGCCCGATACGGATAGGGAATGTTCGGGAAGTCGCTCCCGTACATGATCGACTCGGAGAGTTCGATAAACGTTTCGTCGGCGATCGTCGACGGATCGAAATCCATCGTCCGTTCGGCCTCCGTCGACATCGCGAACGTCGTGTCGAGATAGACGCTGTCGTGTTCGCGGGCCATCTCGACGAACGCCGACACCTCGTAGGTTCCCATGTGGGCGCAGTTGACCCGGAGATCCGGATAGGACTCGACCGCCTCGGCGAACAACTCGGCACCGACGTAGGGGCTGTCCTCGTACATCGGCGCGGTCCCGCCGTGGTAGGTGACCGGCCGGTCGTACTCGGCGGCGGCCTCCAGGGCCGGTTCGATCCGGGGGTCGGCCGGCGCACACCCTTGGACCGGACAGTGGAACTTCAGTCCACGGGCCCCCGCCTCGAACGCCTCCCGGACGATCCCTCCGACGTCCTCGTCGTCCGGATGGACGCTCGCGAACGGAATCAGCCGGTCTGACTCGGCGGCTTGCTCCGCGAGCCAGGCGTTGAGCGATCGCGCGCCGCCGGGTTCGTGGACGTACGGCAACGCGACGTATCGCTCGACGCCGGCATCGTCGAGGGCCGCCTCGATCGTCTCACGGGCCGGTGGATGGGGGAACGCCCAGCCGGCCTCCTCGCGGAGGGCCCGCTGGATGGCGTTCGCGAGCCGTTCGGGGAAGAGGTGGACGTGTGCGTCGATCGCCGGCGCGAACGGGGGCTCCGCCTCGGCCACGGGGGTGCGTTCGGTGTTCGTACTGTTCGACATCCGATCAGTTTCCGCAGACGAGGACGGGTCGGTGGGTGTTGAGAATCACTTCCTGGGTCACGCTGCCGAAGACCGCCTTGCCGGCGGGGCTCCGTTCGCGTCCGGCGACACACACCAGATCCGCGTCGTACTCGTCGGCGACGGAGATGATCCCCGTCGCCGAGTCGCCGCTTCGCTCCTCGAAGGTCACCTCGACGTCGTGTGAATCGAGGATGTCACGCGCCTCGCGGGCGGATCCGATCTGGTCGATCGATGCCCCCTCGGGGTTTTTTCCGAACGAGTGTGCGAGGATGACGTCCATCCCGTCGATCGGGAGGCCGGCGATCTCTTCGGCGATCCGCGTCGCGCGGTCGGCGTCGGTATCGATTCCCGCGACGATCGTGTACATACACGGGTATGCTCCCCCCTCACAAATATATGTATCGGGGACCTCGGAAAATATCGGCGAACACCCGAGCGGCGTCGGCGCGCGCCGGGATACACAGAGGACCCGTACGATCGCGTCAGTAGGCGTAGGGCCACTTCCGCAGGTAGTCCTTTATCTGTCCCAGTCCCGCCAACAGCCCCTTGGGCTCGACTGCGAGGACGACGATGATGAGCACGCCGAAAAACAGCGGTTCGAGCGCGGTCGCGTCGGCGGCGTAAGTCAACAGGAGCTCGCGGATCTCGTCTTGGACGATCGTCACGAGACTGACGCCGAGGACGACGCCCCAGACGCGTCCCATCCCGCCGAGCAACAACATCACGTAGTGTTCGAGGGTGAGCTCGATCGTGAAGTAATCGGGGCTGATAAAGCCGATATACAGCGAATACAGCGAGCCCGCGACCCCGATCATGAACCCGCCGATCGCGTACGCGAGCAGTTTGTTCCGGAAGACGTCGATCCCGAGCACCGCCGAGGAGAGGTCGTTCTCGTGGATCCCCCGGAAGATCCGGGCGATCCCCGTCCGGCTGAGGTTCAACGTCAAGAGCACGAACAGGGCCATGACCGCGAACACGAAAAAGTACTGTTCGGTCGCGGAGCTAATCGTGACGTACTCGCCGACGAGTCCGACGTCCCGAGGGATGTTCTGTTGGGAGCCGCCGTGGATGAAGGCCAACTCGTTGTTCTCGAAGAACCAAAGCGCGATGAACTGCAACGCGAGCGTCGAGATGGCGATGTAAAATCCCTTGACGCGCCACGACGGCAGCCCGAACAGGACCGCCACGGCGGCGGTCAACAGCCCGCCGACGAGCATCCCCGGGATGAGCCCGGCCCCCGTCTCGGCGACGATCCGCGTCGAAGCGTATGCCCCGATCGCCATGAACGCGCCCTGTGCGAGGACGATCTCGCCGGCGTACCCCAGGATGACGTGTAACCCCAACACGGCGATGATGAAGATGAAGATCCGCGTGACCATCGAGAGCGCGCCACCGCCCAACAGCAACGGGAGGAGAAGCGGGATCGGTATCGCGAGCACGAGGGCGACCTTCTCGATGCGCCAGCGGACGAGCCCCATTCGGTCCGCATAGGAGGTGAAATACTCGCCACAGGGCATCAGACGGCCCCCCCCGGCCGGTTCGGCATCGGCCGGCTCGGCGTCGGTCGGTTCGGCGTCGGCCGGTTCGGCATCGGCCGGCTCGGCGTCGGTCGGTTCGGCGTCGGCCGGTTCGGCATCGGCCGGCTCGGCGTCGGTCGGTTCGTCTCGGTCGGATCGTTCGTTGGGTAACATCGTTAGAGCCTCTCTATTCGTTCGGTTCCGAACAGCCCGTACGGCTTGACCAGGATCACGACGAGCAAGAACGCCATCGGCAGCACCTGCCCGACGCCGGGGCCGAGGATCGGTTCGGCGTAGAACGCGCCCAGCTGTTGTAACAGCCCGACGACGAGTGCGCCGATGAACGCCCCCGGAATGCTGTCGAGGCCGCCGAAGACGACGGCGGCGAAGATCAAGATTCCGACGGCCTCGATCGTAAACCCCGCTCCCCCGGCCGACATCGCAAAGAGCAGCCCGCCGATCGAGGTGATCGAGATCGAGAGCGCCCACGCGAGCAGGATCGTTCGCTCGATCGAGATGCCGAGGACCATCGCCGCCTGCTGGTCGCTCGCGCCCGCTCGGAGTATCGATCCGATGACGGTATATCGGAAAAAGAGCATGAGTGCGGTCACGACGACGAGCGAGAGGATCACGCCGAGCGTAAACGAGGCACTAAGGTCGACGCCGAAGGGGAGCGACAGGCTCCAGTCCGGCCGCAACGCCTCCGGGTACGCCCGATACTGGGGGCCGATCAGGAACCGAATCCCGCCCGTGATGATCCCGCCGAGCGCGAGCGTGACGATGATGACCGACAGCACGGGTTCGCCGATGAAGTGTCGGAAGATGACGCGTTCGAGGACGACACCGAGCACCAACCCGAAAAGCAGCGTCACCACAATCGCGACCGACGCCGGCAGCTCGAGGCTGATCAAAAGCGGCGTCGAGAGCACGACGACGAGGTACGCGCCGAGCAACGCGAGTTGCCCCTGTGCGAAGTTGAGCACGCCGGTCACCTTATAAATGAGCGAGAAGCCGATGGCGACGAGCGCGTACACCGCGCCGAGGCCGATGCCCGTTACCGTGACCTCGAAGAGGGTCGCGATTTCAACCATCGATCTCACCCCCGAGGGGTGTGTCCGGCGCGTCCGTCTCGACCACCGTCATCTCCCCGTGTTCGCGCGATTCCCGACCGTCTTGATACGTTATCGTTACGTCCATCTCCACGGTTTCCGCGCCGCTGTAGATCCCCTCGATCAGTTCCTGATATCGGCCAGTCACGACCTCGCGTCTGATCTTGCCGGTCCGGGTCAACTCGCCGTCGTCGGCGTCGAACTCCTTGAACAGGATCACGAACCGGTCGATGCTCGGGCCTTCGAGTCGCTCGTTGGTGTCCTCGACGACGCCGCGGATCAACTCCAAGACTGGTTCCTTCTGTGTGAGGTCCTTATAGCCCGCATACTGGATGTCGCGCTGGTCGGCCCACTCGGCGACGTTGTCGAAGCGGACGTTCAGTATGCCGGCCAGTGATTCCCGGCCGTCGCCGACGATGAGCGCCTCCTTTATGTAGGGGTTGAACTTGAGTTTCGTCTCGACGCTGATCGGCGCAACGGCGGTGCCGTCGGACAGTTCCATCACGTCGTCCATCCGGTCGAAGACCTTGATGTGTCCGTCCTCCGTGATCGCGCCGAAGTCGTCGGTGTGGAGCCACTCGCCCTCCAGGGCCTCCTCGGTCTTTTCGGGTTGGTTGTAGTATCCCGAAGTGACGACCGGCCCGCGGACGACAAGTTCCCCCTCGGGGGTGATCCCGACGCGGACGTTCGGGAACACTTCGCCGACGGTCTCGACCTGGATGTCGTCACCGCGGTGCATCGTCACGAACCCGCACACCTCGGATTGGCCCCAGATCTGTTTCAACGGTAGCCCGAGCGCGTGGTAGTACTGGAAGTGGTCCTCACCGAGGGGGCCACCACCGGTATAGACGTTCTTGGCCCGCTTGAGGCCGATCTTGTCGAGGATCGGTCGGTAGGCACTCCAGTAGGCGACCCAGTGTTTGAACCGGAGCGTCGCCGGGGGCTCTCGGTCCCGTTTGTCGCCGGTGACGTACTCCGCGTACTGCTCGCCGATATCCATCGCCTTCTCGTAGACCCACCGCTTCAGGCGCGTGGTGTTTTCGATCTTGGCTTTGACGTCGGCGACCCAGCTCTCGTAGGTCTGTGGCGACGAGAAGATGATCTCGGGGCCGATCTCGCGGAGGTCCTCGCTTTCGGTCTCGGGCTGTTCGGGGAAGTTCGCCGTCCAGCCGCCGACGAACGCCGCCGCGACGAGGATCATCTGCTCGCCGACCCACGCCATCGGGAGATACGAGAAGTAATCCGACTCCTTCGGCAGCGGATCGATCTCGATCGCCGCCTTCGCCAGGTTGAGAAAGTTGAAGTGCGTCAGCTTCACCCGCTTCGGCATCCCGGTCGTCCCCGACGTCGGCGACAACATCGCGGGGGTCTCCGCGTCGACGTCCCTGATCCGCGCTTCGAGGTCCGCGTTCGTCACCTCGCCGTCCTCGAAGCGCTTCCTGCCGCGGGCTTCGATCTCCTCGTAGCTCACGACGGGGACCGCGGTATCGTCGTATCGGAACATCCCCTTCTCGTCTCGGTAGATGATCGTCTCGAGGGAGGGCGACCTGTCGGCGACCTCGAGGAGTTTGTCGACCATCTCTTGATCCTCGGCGTAGGCGACCTTCGGCGAGAGGAGTTCGAGTTGGTTGCCGATGGCCTCCGGCAGCATGTCCTCGTAGTTCGGCGCGGCCATTCCGCCGAGCGTCTGTGCGCCCATCCAGGTCCACAGTTGGTGGGGGCGGTTGTACCCGATGGTGAACGCGATGTCGCCCTCGCCGAAGCCGAGCGTTTCGAGCCCCATCGCGACGTGTTTGACCCGGTCGTAGTACTCCCGCCAGGTGAACTCCTGCCAGACACCGTAGCGTTTCCACCGCAGCGCAACGTCCTCGCCGTTCTCCTGGACGTGATCGAGCAGGATCTCCGGAAGCGCGGTATCCTCGATGGTGTCGACGTCGCCCTCGGGGGGTTCGGCGATCCGCTCTACCGTCGGCCCTCCGTCGGCGTCGGCGTCGGCGAAGCCCTCTTCGGCGTTCGCCATCTCAGTCGACCCCCGTGTAGATGTTCTGTACCTCCGGATCGGCGGTCACGTCCTCGGGTGTGCCACGGGCGATGACGCCGCCCTTGTTGAGGACGATCATCCGTCCCGAGACGTCCGTAACGACCTCGAGATCGTGTTCGATCATCACGAGCGTCAGGTCCTCCGCCTCGTTGAGGTCCGCCAGAAACCGGACCATATCGTACTTTTCATCGAAGGTCAGCCCGCTCATCGCCTCGTCGAGCAACAGGACGTCGGGGTCCAACGCGAGCGTCCGAGCGAGGTCGACCCGCCGCTGGATGCCGAGCGGGAGGCTCGAAACCGTGCTGTGTCGGTACTCCCACAGCTCGAGGTAGTCGATGATCTCCTCGACGCGGCGCATGTTCTCGGCTTCGATGCCGCGGCCGGCACCGTAGAACACGAGCGCCGAGAGGAGGCTCGGCCGCTCTTTGACCGCCTGCACGGTCATGACGTTCTCGAGGACGTCCTCCTCCTCGAACAGTTCGAGCCCCTGAAACGTCCGCCCAAGCCCCTTTCGCGCCCGGCGGTGGGCGGGGTCCGTGGTGACGTCCTCGCCATCGAAGAAGATCTCGCCGCCGGTGTCGGGGTCGTAGAACCCGTTGAGGACGTTCAAAAGCGTCGTCTTGCCGGCCCCGTTCGGGCCGACGATCGAGACCCACTCGCCCTCGTCGATACCGATCGAGACGTCGTCGCAGGCGGTGATCGCGCCGAAGGTCTTGGTTACGTTGCGGCACCCGAGCATGGCCTCTTCGGGGGGGACGTAGGGGCCGGCCCGTAGCCGCGTCTGTGGCTCCTTCGTGCTCATGGATTCAGGTACATGGATTTAATGCGCTCATGGATTCAGGTACATGGATTTAATGCGCTCATGGATTCAGGTACATGGATTTGGTACGCTCATAGGTTCAGGTACATGGATTTGGTACGCTCATGGATTCAGGTGTATCGCTTGCGGATCTTGTAGTGTCGGATATCCGAGTACCGGCTTTCCTCGCTGGACGTGCCGAGATAGAACTCCTTGATCTCCTCGCGGTCGACCAACACGTCCGCGGGATCGTTGAGTTCGATCTGCCCGTTCTCGAGGACGTAGCCGTAGTCGGCGATCTCCAGGGTCCGTTTGGCGTTCTGGTCGGCGATGATCATCGTGATGTCCTCCTTGCGGTTGATCTCCCGGAGCGTCTCGTAGATGTCCTGGACCAACTTCGGTGCGAGTCCGAGCGAGGGCTCATCGAGCAACAGCAGGTTCGGTCGATGAATGAGCGCGCGGGCGATGACGAGCATCTGCTGTTCGCCCCCGCTCGTATAGCCCGCCTGTACGTCGAGGAGCCCTTCGAGTTGTGGGAAGTACTCGAACGCGAGTTCGTAATCGGATGTATCGTAACGGATCCGCCGACCCTCCCGATAGAGCCCACAGCGGAGGTTCTCCTCGACGGTCAGGTCCGGAAAGACCCGTCGCCCCTCGAGAATGTGTGTGATACCCCGGTCGACCATCTCCTTCGTCTGGAAGTTCGTGACCCGCTCGCCCTCGTAGTAGACGTCACCCCGGGTCACTTCGCCGCGTTCGCTGCGCCCGATGCCGGAGATCATCTTCAGGATCGTCGACTTGCCGGCTCCGTTCGGCCCGAGCAACGCGACGATGTCGCCGCGGTTCGCCTCCATCGAGACACCCTGGACGGCCAGGAAGTTCCGGTCGTAGACGATTTCGGCGTTGTCGAGTTCGACGACCGGGTGGTCCTCGCCACCCGCCGCCTCCGATCGGGATCCAGTCTCGCTCATCTCAGGGAAGCCAGTCCTCCCGGCGTTCGAGTTCGATCATCTTGTCGGGCACCATCTCGCCGTCCTCGATCACGTACGTCTGCCCGCTCATCGTCGGTCGGCGGTCGCCCTCCTGGTAGTCGTAGGTCTCGGGCAACAGCCCCCAGGCATCGAAATCGTCCATCTCGAAGAGCGCCTCGCGGACGTTCGCCCCCTCGTTGGGATCCAGCCCCATCTCCTGGGCCTGCTGGATCGCCTCGACGGCCAAGAGCGCGTGGACGACGCCGCGGACGTAATTGATGTTGGCGATCTCGGGGTCGTCCATCTCGTGGCCCTCCCGCTCGAAGGAGTCCTCGATGATCTCCCACCCGCGGGCGTCGGAGTCTCTCGCCTGCGCGAACGAGACGTTCGAGTTGACGTATCTGACCCCCTCGAACAGCTCCGGGGCGGTCTGTGCCCGGAACTCGTCGACGGTCCAGGTCAGCCCCATCACCGTGATGTCGGACTCGCGCTCCTGGATGGAACTCAAAAGCACCTGCATCGGCGCGGCGGTATTCTGGTGGATGAGGTAGTCGACGCCGTTGTCTTCGGCCCGCTGGACCTGCGTACCGGCGCTGTTGGCGTCGAGTTCGAGGGCGATGTTGTCGGCCACCTCCAGGCCGAGTTCCTCGGCGTAGGCCTCCCCGCCCTCGACCGGTGCCTCACCGAAGGGGGTCGTATTGTGGATGTACGCGATCGTCGCGTCCGGGTCGTTATTCGAGATCCACTGGAGGTGGGCGCGTCCCTGGCTCGTGTAATCGAGATTGGCGAAGAAGTTGTACCCGGTCTCCGCCGCCAACAGACCGTCCGAGTACGACGCCGAGATATAGACGATCTCGTCGGCAGCTACGTCGCTTGCGAGCGCCTCGGTGTCCGCGGTTCCCCAGCCGATGATGATCGGCGGGTTCTCGTTGGAGGTATAGCTGTCGTAGCGCTGTTGGGCCTGGGGCACCTCGTAGGCGTAGTCCACCCAGTCGTGGACGATCGGCTCGTCGAGGACGTCGTTTTCGTTGATCCACGCCATCGCATCGCGTGACCCGACTCCCGTCGGACGACCGACGTCCGCCGTTCCGCCACTCAGATCGTAGAGGGCTGGAACCCGGATCCCGTCCTCGCCGTCCCCATTGCCGCCGCCGGAGCAGCCGGCGACCGTGACCATCGTCGCCGCGGCCACGGCACCACCGGCTCTGTCGAGGAACCGCCGTCGGCTGTGGACGGGAGATTCGGGGGCACTGTCGTCTACATTCATGCTATCACGGTCCATACATACATACCATATTATTTAAATCATTTGTTTGGGTGGGAGTACCCAACACGGCCACCGCGGCGGGACGGCGTACCGACGTCGTCTCGGCCCTCGTCCGTCCGACGTCGTCTCGGCCCTCGTCCGTCCGACGTCGTCTCGCCCACGACCGGAACGCTCCGTCTCCCACCGTCCGGGGCACAAACTACTAATGTAATGAACGACCGAATAGGGACGAGGAACGACTATGACATTCGAGACGAGTGCCGAACACTCGATGATCTCCTCGACGGCGACGGAGATCGCGACCGAGTTCGGCCCGAAATACTGGCGAGAACGGGAAGAAAACGGGGAGTTCGCCGAGGACTTCTGGAACGAGCTCGGGGAGGCCGGCTTCCATGGCCTCCTCGTCCCCGAGGAGTACGGCGGAGCCGGCATGGGGATGGCCGAACTCGGCGTGGCGATGGAGACGCTGTGTTCGGAGGGCTGTGGGATGGCCGGCACGTGGTATCTCGTATTGACGGCCGGGATGGCGACGGTCGGGTTGAACGAGCACGGAACGGACGAACAAAGAGAGCGGTATCTGACCGACATCGCCGTCGGGGACCGGAACTTCTCGATCGGAATCACGGAGCCCGAAGCCGGCACGAACACGCTCAACGTCGCGACCCGAGCCGAGAAAGACGGCGACGAGTACGTCCTCAACGGCCAGAAAGCCTGGATCACCTTCTCGGATCGCGCCGACGACATGATCCTCGTCACCCGAACCACGCCCCGCGAGTCGGCCGACCACGGGACTGACGGGATCACGCTGTTCGTCGTCGACATGGATTCGTCCGGGATCGACGTCTCCCCGATCGAGAAACACGCGATGAACTACTCGAAGTCCTGTGAGGTGTTTTTGAACGACGTCCGCGTTCCGGAGGAGAACGTCCTCGGCGAGCGCGACGACGGCTGGTGGGCGCTCGTCAGCATGCTCAATCCCGAGCGGATCGGCTTCGCCGCCGCGGCGACCGGGATCGGCAAACTCGCCGCCCACACGGCTATCGACTACGCGAACGACCGGGAGGTATTCGGCGAGCCGATCGGAACCCACCAGGCGGTCTCGTTCCCGGTCGCGAAACCGTACGCACGCATGGAGGCCGCAGCCCAGATGCGACGGAAGGCCGAGCGGCTCTACGATCAGGACAAGCCCTGTGGATACGAATCGAACGTCGCGAAGGCGACGGCCGTCGAGGCCGGCATCGAGACGGTCAAACAGTCGATGCAGGCCTTCGGCGGGTGGGGGTACGCCACCGAGTACGACGTCGAGCGCTGGTGGCGCGAGATCAATCTCACCCGGCTTGCCCCCGTCACCCAGCAGATGGCGTACAACCACATCAGCCAGGAGATCGGCTTCCCGAAGTCGTATTGAACCATGTTCGAGAAACTACTCGTCGCCAACCGCGGCGAGATCGCGGTCCGCGTGATGGCCGCCTGTGAGGAACTCGGCGTCGAGACCGTCGCCGTCTACAGCGATGCCGACCGCCACGCCGGCCACGTCGAATACGCCGACGAGGCGTACAACGTCGGCCCCGCCCCGGCGGCCGAATCGTATCTCGATGGCGAGGCGATTGTCGGGGCTGCCGAACGCGCGGGTGCGGACGCGATCCACCCCGGCTACGGGTTCCTCGCGGAGAACGCTGACTTCGCCCGGCGCGTCGAGGCGGCCGACGGGATCACCTGGGTCGGCCCCGAGAGCGGGACGATGGAGCGGCTGGGTGAAAAGACGAAAGCCCGGACGGTCATGTCCGAGGCCGGCGTCCCCGTCGTTCCGGGGACGAACGAACCGGTCGAGAGCGCCGATGCGGTCAGAGAGCTCGGCGAGGAGTACGGCTACCCGATCGCGATCAAAGCCGAGGGCGGCGGCGGCGGCCGCGGCATGAAGATCGTCCAGGAGGCCGGGGAGGTCGACGACGCGCTCGACGCCGCGAAACGGGAGGGCGAGGCGTACTTCGACAACGACGCCGTCTACGTCGAGAAGTATCTCGATTCGCCGAAACACATCGAGGTACAGGTGCTCGCGGACGAACACGGCACCGTCCGTCACCTCGGCGAGCGGGACTGTTCGCTCCAGCGCCGACACCAGAAGGTCATAGAGGAGGCACCGAGCCCGGCGCTGTCTGCGGAACTCCGCGAGGAGATCGGCGAGGCGGCCAGACGCGGCGTGGGCGAAGCCGGCTATACGAACGCCGGAACCGTCGAGTTCCTCGTCGAGGACGGCGGTGCGTCGGAGACGCACCGGGGAGGCGGCGGCGAAGCCGCCGGACCGCAGTTCTACTTTATGGAGGTCAACACCCGGATCCAGGTCGAACACACCGTCACGGAGGCGGTGACGGGGATCGACATCGTCGCCTGGCAGATCCGGGTCGCCGCCGGCGAGACGCTCGATTTCGAGCAGGACGACGTCGAGATCGACGGCCATGCGATCGAGTTCCGGATCAACGCCGAGAACCCGGCCGCGGAGTTCGCCCCGACGCCCGGGCCGCTCGAGACGTACGATCCGCCGAGCAGCGTCGGCGTCCGACTGGACCACGCGGTCGCACAGGGTGACGAGATCGGCGGCGACTACGACTCGATGATCGGGAAGCTGATCGTCCACGCACCCGACCGCGAGCGCTGTGTCCGCCGCTCTGCGCGCGCGTTGAAACACTTCGACGTCGAGGGCGTCCACACGACGATCCCGTTCCATCGGCTCATGCTCGCGGATGCGACGTTCCGCGGCGGCGACCACACGACGAAGTACCTCGACGAGGAGCTCGATCCCGAGCGATTGAGCGAGGCGGTCGATCGGTGGGGCTCCGACGGCGGGTCCCGAGCGCCGTCGACGACGTCGGCACAGACACTGACCGTCGAGGTCGATGGCCGGCGGTTCGACGTGCTCGTCGAGGACGGCCTCGTCGAGGCGGCGTCAGGTGGCGACAGCGCGGATGGCGGTAGTGAGGGCAGCGGCGTCTCCGCCGCGGAGGCCGGCGCGATCACCGCCGAGATGCAGGGAACGATCCTCTCGACCGAGGTCGAGGTCGGCGAGACGGTCTCCGCGGGCGACGTCGTCTGCGTGCTCGAAGCGATGAAGATGGAAAACGACGTCATCGCGGCGTCGGGCGGTATCGTCGCC
Organism: Natronomonas salinimetallica; assembly: GCF_013839515.1. Classification (GTDB taxonomy): domain Archaea; phylum Halobacteriota; class Halobacteria; order Halobacteriales; family Haloarculaceae; genus Natronomonas. The sequence continues at coordinate 109,442 of NZ_JACDNQ010000005.1, forward strand.
GAGATCGCGGTCTCGGAGGGCGACTCCGTCGATATGGGCGATACGTTGGTGCTCCTGGAGTGATATACAGATGAGAGTCAGCGTTTCGGACGATATGGCGGTAGCACAGGCCCGTGCGGTCGCCGAGGCACTCGCCTCGCGGTTCCGCGACGACGTGACGGTCGTCTCGGGGGGCGACGAGCTCGCGCACGCGAACTACGAGGGCGACGGCGGTAGCGAGGGAGGCGAGCCCGGCGTCGGGACTGCCGAAGCCGGCGGCGGCACCGACACGGATGCCGGGGCGGCCTCCGATCTCGGCCCCACGGAGCGAGAAGAGCGGCTGATAGCGGAGATCGAGCGGATCGAATCCGGTGGCAAACAAAAGTACAAACAGCAACTCCCCGAGCAGGGCAAGAAGTTCGTCCGCGATCGGATCGATCTCTGGTTCAATCCCGAAGGGGATCCGGCCGACGGCGACACGGAGTCCGAAAGCGGTGACGGATTCCTCTTCGAGGACGGGAAGTTCGCCGAGTTCGACGCCGACGACGTCCTCCCGGCGGACGGCCTCATCACCGGCGGCGCGGAGTTCGAGGGCCGAAACGTCCATTTCATGGCCAACGATTACACGGTCAAGCGGGGAAGCATGGCCGCCAAGGGCGTCGAGAAGTTCCTCCGGATGCAACAGCGGGCGCTGAAGACCGGCCAGCCGGTGTTGTACCTGATGGACTCCTCGGGCGGCCGCATCGACCAACAGACCGGCTTCTTCGCCAACCGCGAGGGGATCGGCAAGTACTATTACAACCACTCGATGCTCTCGGGGCGGGTGCCACAGATCTGTGTCCTGTACGGCCCCTGTATCGCCGGGGCGGCCTACACGCCGGTGTTCGCGGACTTCACGGTGATGGTCCGGGGGATGAGTGCGATGGCGATCGCCAGCCCCCGAATGGTCGAGATGGTCACCGGCGAGGAGATCAGCCTGGAGGACCTCGGTGGCCCCGACGTCCACGCCAAACACTCCGGCAGCGCGGACCTGATCGCCGACGACGAGGAACACGCCCGCGAGCTGGTCGCCCAGCTCGTGAGCTACCTCCCGGACAACAGCGACGAGAAACCCCCAACGTCCGACCCGATCGATCCCGCAAAGCCACCCAAAGGCATCGATAGCATCATTCCGCAGGAGCCGAACCGCGGCTACGACATGACCGACCTGATCGATCGGATCGTCGACGCGGACTCGTGGTTCGAACTCCGCCCCGAGTACGGCAAGGAGATCCTGACCGGATTCGCCCGCATCGACGGCCGCCCGGTCGGGATCGTCGCCAACCAGCCCGCACACCGCGCCGGCGCGATCTTCCCGGACGCCGCGGAGAAGGCCGCCGGCTTCGTCTGGACGTGTGACGCCTACAACGTCCCCCTCCTGTATCTCGCGGACACGCCGGGCTTCATGGCCGGATCGGGAGTCGAAAAGGAGGGCATCTTAGAGCAGGGCAAAAAGATGATCTACGCGACCTCCGCGGCGACGGTGCCGAAACAGTGCGTCGTCGTTCGAAAAGCCTACGGAGCCGGGATCTACGCGATGAGCGGCCCGGCGTACGACCCCGAGTCGACGATCGCGCTCCCCTCGGGCGAGATCGCGATCATGGGTCCCGAAGCGGCGATCAACGCCGTCTACGCCAGAAAGCTCGACGAGATCGACGACGAGGCGGAACGAAAACGGACCGAACAGGAGCTCCGCGAGGAGTTCCGCGAGGACATCGACGCCCGACGGATGGCGAGCGAGGTCGTCATCGACGACGTCGTCCCGCCGTCGACGCTGCGCGAGGAGCTGACGAACCGCTTTTCGTTCTACGAGGGCATAGAGAAAGACAGACCCGACAAGAAACACGGGACGGTCCTATGACGGGGCGTTATTACGGGGACTTCGAAGTCGACGAGACTATCGAACACGACACGCGCCGGACGATCTCGGAGGCCGACAACCAGGCGTTTTGCGACATGACGATGAACCAACAGCCGCTGCACCTCGATGCGGCCTTCGCCGCCGGCACTGACTTCGGCGAACGGCTGGTCAACGGGCTCTACACGATGAGCCTCGCGGTCGGGCTGACGATCCCCGAGACGACCGACGGTACCATCGTCGCGAACCTCTCATACGACGACGTCGAACACCCCGAGCCGGTGTTTCACGGCGATACCGTCCGCGTCCAGTCGACGGTGACGGAAAAACGGGAGACGAGCGACGGCGAGCGGGGGATCGTACGGATGCGTGTCGAGGTGTTCAAAGTGAACGATCCCGAGGAGCCGCTGGTCTGTTCGTTCGACCGGACGGTACTGTCGTTGAAGCGGCCCGAAAGCCGCTGACGCCCGCGCTATTGGCTGAATTCGTATCCGGCCTCGCGGTCCCACGCGGTTTCGATCCCGCTCTCGCGGAGGCGTTTGCGTCTGATCTTCCCGGTCGGGTTCCGTGGCATCTCCTCGCGGATCTCGACGTATCGCGGCACTTTGAGGTACGGCAGCGACTGCTTGCAGTGGCGATACACGTCGATCGGGCTCAACTCGGCGTCCTCCTCGGGGACGACGATGGCTTTGATCTCCTCCGTGCCGCTTCGGTCCTCGACGCCGACGACCGCGGATTCGCGAACGTTCGCTGCCGTGTCGATGACGCCCTCGATTTCCAGCGAGGAGACCCGCCCCGCGATCCGGCCTCGGTAGATGGAGTTGTCCTCGTTGGCGATGAAATAGACGAAGCCGTCCTCGTCCTTGTAGCCGATGTCCCCGCTGTGGATCCACTGGTTTCGGCAGACCTCGACGGTCCGTTCGGGTTCGCCGAGATACCCCTGTAGCATCGTGTTTGGCCGCTTCGGCCGGATGACGATCTCGCCCGACTCGCCGGTATCGACCGGCCAGTCATTTCCGTCTACGATCTCGACGTCGGCGTAGGGGACCGCCTTCCCGGAACTGCCGATCCGGCGGTCCTCCGGGGTATTGTACGTGGCTATCGTCGACGTCTGCGTGACGCCGTAGCCCTCGAGAACGGTGACGTCGAAGCGGTCCTCGAACTCCCGGATGAGCGTCTCGTCGGGGCCGAACCCGAAGCCGTGGCCGATCGCCAACGCCACCGAGTTCTCCATCGGTTCCGACCCCGAGTGCTGGCCGTGTAACACCGACAGCATCCGGCCGAGATAGAGCATGACCGTCGCCTCACAGTCCTCGATCTGCCGCCAGTAGGTGTCCGGATCGAAGGGGTCCGAGAGGACGAACTCCGCATCGGCAAAGAGCGCGCCGACGACGCCGAGTTGAAAAGTGAAGATGCTGTACAGCGGGAGTGTAGTGAATATGCGGTCGTCCTCGTCGAACCCGAACAGTTCGTTCGCGACCTCCCAGCCGGTGTTTATGTACGAGTATTGTGGGAGACACACCCCCTTCGGCTGTTCCGTCGGACGGCGTTGGACGAACGTCACCGAAACCGTCTCGGCCGGGCCGCGTTCGCCCTCCGGGGGGGCCTCGGCATCCCCGTCGGACAGTGAGTCGAACGGCCGGAAGGACCGATCCGCCGGTACGTCCCCGACGAAGTATTCGGCCGTAACGTTCGGGAGGTCCGCCCGAACCGCCTCGTAGGCCTCGCGTGTCCGTTCGTCGATGAAGACGGTCCCGGCGTCGGACTTCACGAGGGCGGCGGCGAGCGTCTCGCCGGTAAAGCGGGTGTCGATCGGCGCGACCACGGCACCGAGCTTCGCGAGCGCGAAGTACAACACGACGTACTCGATGGAGTTGTACATGAACAGACAGACCGTCTCGTCGGGGGCGATCCCCCGTCTGCGGAGGCCGTTCGCGGCGGCGTTGGCCCGCCGGTTGAGCTCCCCGTAGGTGACCCGCTCGTCCCGATACCGGAGGAACGGTTTGGCTTCGGACTCGGACGCCTTTCGTTCGAGCGCCGCGCCGAGGGTATCGACGCCCTCGGGTGGCCCACGGGCGACCACGCTAGGGACCCCCCGTCTCGGCGGCGGCTCGGATCCCGTCGACGGCCCGATCGAGTGCCGACGTGAGCTCGCGGTCGGGCGGCGTGGCGAGGTCGTGTGAGTAGCCGAAGACGCCGACCGCGTGATCGTTCCCCGCCGGGCCTTCGAAGGCCGCTCCCACCGACCGGATCCCGAGTGCGGCCTCGCCGTCCCCGACGGCGTATCCCCGATCGCGGATCCGGGCGAGTTCCTCGGCGAGCGTCCCACGGTCGGTGATCGTCCGCTTCGTGTGCGCCGGCAGGCCGTGATAGTCGACGATGTCGTCGACGTACGTCTCGGGAAGCGTCGCCAGAATCGCTTTTCCCGGCGCGTGCGTGTGGAGGTAGGATCGCTTGCCGACCCGTCCGTAAGCGGTTGTTCCGTCCTCCCGGACGGCGGACTCGACGAACAGTCCCCGTCCGTGTTCCTCCGTGATCCACCACGCGGGCTGGCCCGCCGTCGCGGCGAGCCCCGGTAGGGCGTCGTCGATGGCCGCCCGGATTCGGAGGCGGTTCTTGGCCGCCATCCCGTGTGTCAGAAACCGCAACCCGAGATGGTAGGTGCCGTCCTGTTCGACGACGTATCCCATCGATTCGAGCGTGGCGAGGTAGTTGTGGACAGTGCTTTTCGCCAGGTCGAGTCGACGCTGCAGTTCGTCCAGCCCAGCGCCGTCGTGGTTCTGTAGAATACCGATAATTCTGAATCCGGTCCGGACCGACTTGACCTGTCTCGTCGACGATTCCCGAATCATGTTCCGTCGTTGTCGCCCGTATGTTTATATTTGTTCCTCAATCGTGCCGTTTCGGTCCGGTACCGACGTCGATTAGGGAGCCTCCCGTTCGCGTATGCTGAACAGTCGCATCGGAAGTGGAACTCCGCGATCGGTATATGTAGACGCTCCCGTCACAGTCGCCTCGATACTCCAGTATGTAACAACCCTACCCGTGTTAGGGCCGTACCCCCGGCGTGGCACTACGTTTTTGTGCGACGGCGACGAAACGGGCGAACATGGATGGAACACTCGACCACACGATGATGCGGGTTTCGGACATGGCGGCGTCGATCGATTGGTACGGAACGCACCTCGACTACGAGGAAAAAGACCGTCACGAGGGCGATGGGTTCACCATCGTGTATTTGGGTCCCGAGGATATGGGCGACGACGAGGCGATGTTGGAGTTGACGAGCAACGAGGGCCAAGACGAGGTCGAGATCGGCGACGCGTGGGGGCACATCGCCGTGCGCGTCCGTGACCTGGAAGCCGCCTACGAGGGGCTGATGGAGGGCGGTGTCGACGACTACCGGGATCCCGAATCCTGCGGTGGCCGCTACGCCTTCGTCAAAGACCCCGACGGCCACGAAGTCGAGTTGGTGACGCGGGATCACGGCTCGCCGTGGAGTCTCGACCACACGATGATCCGGGTCGAGGATGCCGACGAGGCCCTCGGCTACTGGGTCCGGAAGTTCGACTACGAGGAGGCGGGCCGCTGGGAGTCCGACACGTTCGCGAACTACTTCGTCGAACCGGGGAACGCCCCCGCGGAGGCGATGAGCGTCGAGTTGACCTACAACTACGATGGACGCAGCTACACCGACGGCGACGGCTGGGGGCACCTCTGCGTCAGGCTCGACAACCTCCACGACGACTGGGAGCGGCTGATGCTCCGGGAAGCGTCCGACTACCGCGACCCCGCGTCCTGTGAGGACATGTACGCGTTCACGCGGGACCCCGACGGCCACGAGATCGAACTGCTGGCCCGCGATCCCGACGCCGAGTCGCTGTTTCCGTTTTGATACTGCCGTCTCGGGGCGGGTCGAGGGCTCCCTCCCGCGGACGACCGGGAACGGGCATTCGACGCAGTCGAAACGCCGACGCGAACCGACGCCGAGGCCGACGCGAACCGACTCCGGGGTGATACGAACCGACGCCGAGGCCGACGCGAACCGACGCCGGGGTGATACGAACCGACGCCGGCGGCAGGGTCCGTCTCAGGCGGTGACGAGTGTCTCCTGATAGGAACCGTAGTGGTCCTCGAAGACGGCCATGATCTCGCCCATCGTCGCGTAGGCTTTCACCGCGTCCACGATCGGCGGCATGACGTTCTCGTCGCTTTCGATAGCCTCCCTGACGGCGTCGAGACACGCCTCGACGGTCTCGTCGTCGCGCTCCTCCTTGACCGATTCGAGCCGATCGAGCTGTCGATCGCGGGTCTCGGGGTCGACGTGGAGGAGGTCCGGTTCGGTATCCTCTTCGATCTCGTATCGGTTCACGCCGACGACGACCTCCTCGCCCTTGTCGACGCGTTTTTGATACTCGTAGGCGGCCTCCTGGATCTCACGGTGGAAGTAGCCGTCCGGGATCCCGGCCAGGACGCCGTCGCGCACGGAGCCGTCGCCCATCTCCTTGATCTCCTCGATGTATCCCATGATCTCCGCCTCCATCTCGTCGGTGAGTTTCTCGATGGCGAAGGAGCCGCCCATCGGGTCGACGATGTCCGCCGCACCCGACTCCTCGGCGATGATTTGTTGGGTCCGCAACGCCACGCGGACGGCCTCCTCGCTCGGCAGCGCGAGCGCCTCGTCGTAGCTGTTGGTGTGGAGGCTCTGGGTGCCGCCCATCACCCCGGCCAGCGCCTGGATCGTCACCCGGACGATGTTGTTGAGGGGCTGTTGGGCCGTCAGCGACTGACCGGCGGTCTGGGTGTGGAACTTCAGCCGTTTGGACTCGTCCGCCTCGGCACCGTACCACTCGTCCATCACGCGCGCGTAGATCCGACGGCAGGCCCGGAACTTCGCGATCTCCTCGAACATCGAGTTGTGGGAGTTGAAAAAGAACGACAGCAGGGGTGAGAACTCGTCGACGTCGAGGCCGCGCTCGAGGCAGTCCTCGACGTAGGCGAAGCCGTCGGCCAGCGTGAACGCGGCCTCCTGGGCGGCAGTCGATCCGGCCTCCCGGATGTGGTAGCCGGAAATCGAGACGGGGTGGAAGCGGGGGGTTTCCTCGACGGCGAACTCGATGGTGTCCGTGACGACGTCGAGGCTCGGCTCCGGCGGGATCACCCACTCCTTTTGGGCGATGAACTCCTTGAGCATGTCGTTTTGGAGCGTCCCCCGGATCTCCTCGCGCGGGACGCCCTTTTTGTCCGCCAGGGCGATGTACATCGCGTAGATGACGGGCGCGGAGGGGTTGATCGTAAAGGAGGTCGAGACCTCCCCGATGTCGATCCCGTCGAAGAGGATCTCCATGTCCCGGAGCGTATCGACGGCGACGCCCTCCTTGCCGACCTCGCCCTCGCTCATGGGGTGATCGGAGTCGATACCCATGAGACTCGGCATGTCGAAGGCGGTCGAGAGACCGGTTTGGCCCTCGTCGATGAGGTAGTGGAACCGCTCGTTGGTCTCCTCGGCGGTGCCGAACCCGGCGAACTGCCGCATCGTCCACGTCCGTCCCCGGTACATCGTCGGGTACGGCCCGCGGGTGTAGGGCGGCTCCCCGGGGAAGCCGAGGTCCTCCTCGAAGTCCACGTCGGCGACGTCTTCGGGGGTGTAGAGCCGGTCGACCTCGTGGTTCGAGACGGTCGCGAACCGGTCTTTCCGCTCGCCGGCCTCGAGGAACGGTTCGAGGGTATCCTCCTCCCACTGGGCCCTGCGCTCGCGGATCGCCTCTAGATCGTCGTTTCCGAACATTACTCATATACACTGCGCCGACTCGCAAAAACGTTGCCATACATGTTAAAAAATGAATATAATCGGCGAGGTGGGATCCGCAACGTTTAATCGAAATCTCCCCGTGTGTTCTCCCATGACACGAGAGATAGACGCGGTCGAACGCGTCGGCGTCGTGGGTGCCGGGACGATGGGCAGCGGGATCGCACAGGTAGCTGCCACGGCCGGCTACGACGTCGTCATGCGCGACATCGAGCCGGAGTACGTCGAGAGCGGCTTCGAGACCATCGCCGACAGCCTCGGGCGGCAGATCGATAGCGGAACGATCACCGAGTCCGAGGCCGAAGCCGCCGAGGATCGGATCGAGGGCACGACGGACCTCGGGGGGCTCGCCGACTGTGACATCGTCGTCGAGGCCGCCCTCGAGGACGTCGACGTCAAACGCGACATCTTCGGGGAGCTCGATGAGGTCGTCGACGAGGACGCCGTGTTGGCGACGAACACGTCGACGCTGTCGATCACGACGATCGCGGCGGCGACCGAGCGCCCCGAATCCGTCGTCGGCCTCCACTTCATGAACCCGGTGCCGGTCATGAAGGGCGTCGAGGTCGTCGACGGCGAAAAGACCGACGGCGACGTCCTGACGCTCGCCCACGACTTCGCGGAGGACCTCGGAAAGGAGACCTGGGAATCCGACGACAAGCCCGGCTTCGTCACCAACCGCATCTTGATGCCGTGGATCAACGAGGGAATCCGGGCCTTCGACGAAGGAGTCGCCACCAAAGAGGACATCGACAGCGGAATGACGCTCGGGACGAACGTCCCGATGGGCCCCCTCGAACTCGCCGACCACATCGGCCTCGATATCTGTCTGCACGCCACCGAGACGCTCCACGAGGAGTTGGGCGACCGATACACCCCGGCGTATCTCCTGAAGCGAAAAGTCGAGGCGGGCGACCTCGGCAAAAAGACCGGCGAAGGCTTCTATACCTACGACTGAGCCGGCCACGCCGCCTCGTACGGCCGGCCAAACCACACCAGCTTGAGGCGTCGGTCCCGCAACCGACGGTCACTCCCCGAGGTGTCGTGCGATGATCTCTTTTTGAATCTCGCTCGTCCCCTCGTAGATCGTCGTGATCTTCGCGTCCCGGTAGTAGCGTTCGACGTCGAAGTCCTTCGTGTAGCCGTAGCCGCCGTGGACCTGTACGGCCTCGCTTGCGACGTCGACGGCGGTTTCGCTGGCGAAGTACTTCGCCATGCTCGCGGCCATCGGGTCGACGCCCCCCTCGTTCTTCTCGGCGGCGTCCCGCGTCAACAGCCGTGCGGCCCGGACGTCCGTCGCCATGTCGGCGAGTTTGTGCGCGATCGCCTGGTGGTCCGCGATGGGCTTGCCGAACTGCTCGCGCTCGTGGGCGTAGTCGACGGCGGCCCCGAGCGCGGCGTCTGCGACTCCGACCGCCTGGCTTGCGATGGCGATGCGGCCGCCGGTCAGGATCGAAAAGGCCGCCTTGAGCCCCTCGCCGACCTCCGTGAGCCGGTTGGACGCCGGGATCCGAGCACCGTCGAAAAGCAGCGACGTCGTGTCGCTGGCCCGGAGACCGAGTTTGTCCTCTTTTTTACCGACCTCGAGGCCGTCGACGTCCTTCGGGACCAGAAACTGCGTCACCGAGTCGGGGTCGTCGGGGTCCGTCTTCGCAAAGAGGATGACGACCCCCGAACGCGTCCCGTTCGTGATCCACTGTTTCTTGCCGTCGATGACGTACTCGTCGCCATCCGCCCGGGCGACGGTGGTCATCTCCGCGGGGTTCGACCCCGCGTCCGGTTCCGAGAGCGCGAACGCGCCGACCGGCCGTCCCCGTGCCATGTCGGGGAGCCAACGTTCCTTGTGGTCGTCGGTTCCGAACGTTTCGATGCAGGCGGTCGCCAGACAGTGAACGGAGAGTGCGGTCGCGACGGACAGATCGCCGCGAGCGAGCGTCTCGTTGACGACGCTGTAGGTCACTTGGTCGGCATTGAAACCGCCGTACTCCTCGGAGACGGTAAGCCCCGTCAGATCCAACTCGGCGAGGCCGTCCCAGACGTCCTCGGGGAACGTCTGCGTCGCATCGGCCTCGGCGGCGGCGGGCCGTACCTCTCGTTCGACGAACTCGGAAACAGTCTCCTCGATGAGCGCCCGTTCGGTCGTCGTCATACCACGCTGTTGTCGTCTACGGTCATAATTCGTATGGATTTGATGCGACGGCCCGTCCCGTTCACATGTATTTGATGCGACAGCCCGTCCCGTTCACACGTAATCCATGTTCACCTGCGTGATATTCGCCACCCGCCGGATCGTCATCAGGATCTCCCCGCGGCGGTCCTCGCTCATCCGGCTTTTCGGGCCACAGACGCAGATCGATCCGCGGACGGTGTCGCCCCGATCGAGAACGGGAACCGCGATGCAGACGAACCCCGCGATCCGTTCGCCCCGGTCGATCGCATAGCCCTGCTCCCGAACGGCCTCGAGTTGTTCACACAATACCCCCCGGTCGGTGACGGTCCGTTTCGTGATGGGTTCGAAGGCCTGCTCGTCCAACAGCGCCTCGAGTCGTTCCGAAGTGGTGTGTGCGAGGATCGCCTTTCCCCCCGCGTTCGCATAGAGCGGTACCCGAGCGCCCGGGTAGGCGGGCAGATCGACGGCGCTTTCGCCCTCCGCGACCGCCAACAACACGCCGTCACCGCCCTCCTCGACGATCAGCGTCGCCTGCTCGCCGGTTTCCTCGGCCGCGGCGGACAGTTCGTCGGCGACCGCCGTGTAGATCTCGCGCTGGCGGCGGTCCCGGTGACCGATCTCCAGGAACCGCGTCGACGTCCGGTATGCGGTCCCGTCTTTGCGGACGTGGCCGGTCGACCGAAGCGCCTGGAGGTAGTCGTGAACCGTACTGACCGGCAGCCCTACGTCGTCGGCGAGTTCGGAGACGCCCATCCCGTCGGTTCCGGAGAGGGCGTCGACGATCCGGAACGCGCGCGTCACGGATCGGTTTTTTTCTTCGGACATTGGACGATCCACGTCCCGGCTCGAATTAATGCTTTCGGCCTGGCCGAAGCTCTGTCCGGTTTGGTCGCATAACATATATGCCGGGCGTATAGGACGTGTCCGTTGCGAAACGGCCCTCCGGCGCGCATCCACGGGGCGTCCTTCGCCGTCTCGACGGTGTGGACCTCGCCGTCTCGACGGTGTGAGTTCGGCGGGACCTCGCCGTCCCGACGACGTGAGTTCGGTCGGCTTTCGGGTGCATCGAACGATCGATCGGAGACGACGCACCGGAACGCCCGTCGGACGCCGACGGCGGCGTCCTCGAAGCCACCGAGCCCGTTTTCGGACTTCCAGTGTTCGACGCTGTCGAATACGCGGCCGTGCGGTCCTCACGGAAATACCTAACAAAAATAACGTTGTTATTATTTTCTCCCCGTTCACCGGATCTGACCGGCGGTACTGTTTGATAATTTTTATGGCACTTCTTACCTTTTTTCAATTAAAAATAGTTTCTGGCTGTTCGAGTAGCCGAGTGCGTATTGGGACGTATACATGGGGGTAGTCAGTTACACGTGTACTATGGCTATTCAGTCACGGATTCAATAGCCCCGAGAGAACGGTCTCAAACGCACATATACGCACGTACATAGACACCTCTCGGATACGCCGTACTACCGGTCGGTGACGGAGATCACGGCGTGATACCCGGAACACAAGGCGGCATATTATACAAAAAATGTTATGTAAATATATCTGTTATACTACGCGGAACCGTCACCGACCTGCGGCATCCTGAGACGTCTCGTATTCGGCCCCAGGGCACTCCCCTCGTATCCCCGTAGATCGGCTGTTAGTGGGCGAGGGCTTTCGGGTCTCTCGTGGCGGCCCGTGGCCCCCCGCTACCGCCCGAGCGTTTTCGCGGCGCCGGCCCGAAGCGAAAAACGATAAAGCGCTCGCCGTACTGCGTTCCGTATGGAGTACCACGAGGCGGCGAACTTCCTGTTCGATCTCCGCCGGTATCCGTCCCGAACAGGGGTCGCCCCGACCCGGCGGCTGCTCGACTACCTCGGCGGCTCGGGCGAGGACCTCCGAATCGTCCAGGTCGGGGGATCGAATGGGAAGGGAAGCACCGCCCGCATGGTCGAGTCCATCCTCCGGGAGGCGGGCTACGATGTCGGACTGTACACGTCTCCACATCTCGACGACGTCCGAGAGCGGATCCGAATCAACGGCCGCCCCGTCACGAAGCGGGCCGTATGTGAGTACGTCGCGGACGTCCGGCCGTACGTCCGCGATCAGGCTCCCGACGGCGAACCGCCGACGTTCTTCGAGGCGGTGACGGGGCTTGCGGTCCGGACGTTCGCCCGCGAAAACGTCGACGTCGCCGTCCTCGAGGTCGGTATCGGTGGCCGACACGACGCGACGAGCGCGCTTTCGCCGGACGCCGCCGCAGTCACAAACGTCACGCTCGAACACGCCGACCTCCTCGGCGATACGATCGAGGAGATCGCCCGCGACAAGGCCGCGATCGCTCCCGACGACCGAGCGCTCGTGACGGCTGCTGACGGGACGGCGCTCGAGGCGATCACCGGGGTCGCGGGCGAGACGCTCCGCGTCGGCACGATCGCGGAGGACGGCGATGGGAGTTCAACGACGGCCACCGAAACGGGAGCGGGCGACACCGTCGACGTGTCCGTCGAGACGGACGGCCGGGCCGGCGTCGAACAGGACGTCACTGTCGTCGGTGACGGGTGGCGTGTCGACACTAGACTCCCGCTTTTGGGCGAACACCAGTGTCGAAACGCCGGCGTCGCCGCGGCGCTCTGTCGGCAGATCACCGACGCGACGCCGGCCGATATCGAGCGAGGGCTCCGAAACGCCCACTGGCCGGGGCGTTTCGAGGTGATGGAACGCGCCCCGCTTGTCGTCCTCGATGGGGCGCACAACCCCGGAAGCTGTGCCGGCGTCACCGGGACGCTCTCGACGTTCGAGTACGACGATCTGCATCTCGTCTTCGGCGCGATGGCGGATAAAGACCTCCCGGCGATGGTGGCCGAACTGCCGGCCGCCGACGTCGCTTACGCCTGTCGTCCCGAGATCGGTCGGGCCGAGACGGCCGACTCGGTCGCCGCCATCATGGAGGCCGATGGGCGGGCCGGCCGAATCGAGCGGGCCGGAAGCGTCACCGCCGCGGTCGAGTCCGCGCTCGCGGCCGCCGGCCCCGGCGATGCGGTCGTCGTCTGTGGTTCGTTGTTCGTCGTCGCCGAGGCCCGGCGGCGGTGGACCGGATCGGCTGTCAGGAGCGCTGTTCCGGACGCAGCGGCGGCGGGCGACGTCCTCGAACGGGCTGACGTCGCCACGCGGGTCGTCGAGCGCGTCCGGGCCGAAGGCGTCCACGAGGTCGTGACGGTCCGTGTGAGCCCCCACGGGGCCGACCGCATCGCCAGCGCGTTCCGCTCGATCGGCGGCGAGTGTGCGGTCTCGGCGGTCGAGGCGCTACCGTACGAGCGCGTCGAGGCGGTTCTGATGGGGACACACGCGCAGTTCGATCGGCTGATCGACGTCCTCGCGGAGCGTTCGCCGGCGCTCTCGGCACTCGCCGACGGCATCGAAGGCGAACTCGCCGACGGCATCGAAGGCGAACGTGACACCGGGGACGATCCGGACGCCGGCCGAAACGAGCCAACGCAGCCGTGGGCGGATGGCACCGCCGTCATGGGAATCCTCAACGTGACACCGGATTCGTTCTACGATGGAGGCCGATACGAGGCACTCGAGGACGCCCTCGACCGTGCCGAACGACTGGTCGAGGCGGGGGCCGACATCGTCGACGTCGGCGGGGAGTCGACGCGTCCGAACGCCGACCCCGTCTCGGTCGAGGCGGAACTGGGTCGGGTCGTCCCGGTCGTCGAAGCGCTCGCGGACGTCGACGTCGCCGTCTCCGTCGACACCCGGAAGGCGGCCGTCGCACGCGCGGCGCTCGACGCGGGTGCGGACGTCCTCAACGACGTCTCGGGGCTCGAAGATCCCGAGATGCGGCTCGTCGCCGCCGAATACGACGTTCCGGTCGTCGTGATGCACTCGATCAACACGCCGGTCGACCCGGACGCCGATATCGCCTACGACGACGTCGTCTCGGACACGCTCGCCGCCCTCGAAGAGCGCGTCCTGCTCGCCGAGAAGGCGGGGTTGGACCGATCACAGATCATCGTCGACCCCGGCCTCGGGTTCGGGAAATCCGCCGCCGAGAGCTTCGAGTTGCTCGGTCGCCTCGGGGAGTTCCGATCGCTCGGCTGTCCGGTATTGGTCGGCCACTCCAGGAAGTCGATGTTCGGACTCGTCGAGCAAGGCGATGTCGACGAGCGACTCGCCGCGACCGTCGCCGCGAGCGCGCTGGCGGCCGAACGCGGGGCCGACGTCGTCCGGGTACACGACGTCGCAGAGAACGTCGCGGCGGTGAAGACGGCGGCCGCGGCCGAGGAGCCGGGACGCTTCGGGGAGTAGTCCCGCCCGTCTCATACGGACCGCGGTCGTCGGACGCCGACCCCGTCCCGCGCTCACCGACGGCGTGTGACGGCGGTCCGTATCACGCGTCTTCGTCTTCGTCCCCCGTGTCGAACGTGTCAATGATTTTCAACGGGACGTCCCGCAACGCGCCGCCGATCTCGCTTTTCGCGATCCGTGAGGCGTGCTGTTCGCTGTCGGCATTAAACACCTTCATTTCGAGACCCAACCCGACGAGGGCCGTATCGGCGGCGATAAACGCCGAGTCGAACGGTTCGCCACACGCCGGACACGGCGTCGATCCGACCTCGACTTCCACGTAGTCCATGTCGGCCTCGTTGAGTCGACGGCCGGCCTCGCTGACGGCGACGCCGATCGCATCGTCGATCTCTTCGACGTCACGGACCAACCACGCGGCCTCCATCGCGACGAGATAGTTGCTCATGTGCGTTCGAAACGGGGCCCGACGGATATCCCTATTGTTTCCCGTGTGCCCACGGCATCGGGGTCGTCCAGTCGTCCCGCGGACAGACGTCCGGGAGACGTACCGTACAGACGTACCGTACCCACGATGCGGGAGTCTCGTATCGGATCGTCGCGTCCGCGGCGATGACGACGGCCCCGTCGCAGCTGAACGCTGGTTCGCGGCCGCGCACGTGATTCAAAACGTACTGATAACGTATCTATAGCGTCTATACCACCACTCCCAGCTATCCACTTCGGTCCGGGTGTCCGGGGTGATATCCGTCTGGGCCCCCCTGGGTATCGAAGCGGGCAGTACTGGCCGGAACCAAGCGATACTGCGGCCAGTACCGGCCGATGGCGAACAGAAACTATATATACTGAACTCCGCACCCCTCGGAGTAGGATGGCATCCCACCTGTACCGGTCGACAGTGTTCGTCCTGTACCAGTTCAGCATCGTCCTCGGTATCGTGCTCTGGCCGGTCGCACTCGTCGCGAACCGGGCCGGAATTCCCTTCCCCATCGATCGGCTCGTCGACCGGCTCGACTCGACGTACGGACGGCTGAGCGAGGATTGAGTGCTCCGCCGCGTCGAGCAGTGGCTGCCGAATCGATTCTCGCCCCCGAGACAGTATCGAACTCCGCTGCCCCCGACGGTGTGAGGAGTCCTTTCGACGGTGTGAGGAGTCCTACTTCGTCGCCGCTTCGATCGCCTGATCGAGGTCCTCGATGATCGCGTCGACAGCCTCCAACCCGACCGAGAGGCGGACGAGGTCTCCCGTGACGCCACTCGCCTGCTGTTCTTCTTCGGTGAGCTGTTGATGCGTCGTACTCGCTGGGTGGATAATCAGCGTTTTCGCGTCCCCGACGTTGGCGAGCAGGCTTGCGAGTTCGACCTCGTTGCCCAGTTGCCGACCGGCCTCATAGCCCTCGGCGAGTCCGAACGTGATCATGCCGCCGTAGCCACCGTCGAGGTATTTGCTCGCGTTGTCGTGCGTTTCGTGTGATTCGAGGCCCGGATAATTAACCCACGACACCTCGGGGTGGCCCTCCAGGTATTCGGCGACGGCCATCGCGTTCTCGCTGTGTCGTTCCACCCGCAGCGGGAGCGTCTCGACTTTCTGGAGTGTCACCCACGCATCGAAGGGGGACTGGTGGTTCCCCAGATCACGGAGCCCTCGGGCGCGGGCGGCGTACGTGAACGCGGCGTCCCCGAACCGCTCGGCGAAGTTGACGCCGTGGTAGGCCGGGTTCTCCTCGCTGATTTCCGAGTAGTCCCACTCGTCCCACGGGGAGTTTCCGGAGTCGACGAGCACGCCGCCGATGGTGGAGCCGCTTCCGTGGATCCACTTGGTGGTGGAGTGCCAGACGAGGTCCGCCCCGTACTCGAACGGCCGGCAGAGATACGGCGTCGCGAAGGTGTTGTCGACGAACAACGGGATGTCGTTGTCGTGTGCGATGTCCGCGAGCCGTTCGAGATCCGGGGTGACGAGCGCCGGATTCCCGATCGTTTCGACGTGGAGTAGGGCGGTGTCCTCGTCGATCGCTTCCTCGTAGGCCTCGTAATCGAGCGTGTCGACGAACTTCGTCGAGACGCCGCGACGCTCGACGGTGTGGGTGAAATACGTGTAGGTTCCCCCGTACAGCGCAGAGGAGCTCACGATGTTATCGCCGTTTTCGGCCAACAGGAAGATCGCGAGGTCGAGTGCCGCCATGCCGCTCGAGGTCGTGATTGCCCCGATTCCGCCTTCGAGTGTTGCCAGGCGGTTCTCGAGGGTCATCGTCGTCGGATTCTGAATCCGACTGTAGATGTTTTTGCCCGCATAGGCCGCGGCGTACGCTGCCGGTTCGGCGTCGAGCGCAAACAGCTCTGCTGCGTGTTCGTCGTCGTCGAATACGTACGACGTCGTCTGGTAGATCGGTGGTGCGCGTGACCCGGTCGCTGGATCCGGTTCCTGACCGGCGTGGATGCTATCTGTGAAGATTCGGTCGTCGGACATACATACCGACTCTCGTTCGGCACCTATATAATTCATCAAGGGACCGTACGTGGGATCGACACCCAGCCCATGCTGCCGGACAGCAGATATCACAGAGATCCCAAAGCGATAGTGATACTGACGGACGTAATTTCGTGAATACCTGAATCGTTCAGATAGACGAAACCGTACTGTGACACGACGCTCAGAGATTTTCGATTCAAGTAGTTACGTCCGACAGTATGAACCGCCGGTCCCACACGACGTGCGGTCGGGGGATCCGCCTCGAAACTGCTGACCCGGACGAACCGTTCGATTCACCGCTTTTCGAGGCGGGGCGATACGACGAGCCGTCCGTCTTCACGCAGTCGTTTCGACGCCGCCGACGAGCAACTCGGCGATCGTACTCACCGCGTCGGTCCGCTCTTCGGGGTTTTCCAACAGGACCGTCTCGCTCGGAAAGAGTCGTTCCCCGACGCGGAGGCCGTGATCCCGGGCCGTCGAGCCCGTGACCGTGAGGTACACGCCGAGACCGACGGAGGCGATCGCGGCTTCCTCCTCCCTGTCGCCCGGATACCGAAACGAGAGCCCCTCCATCGCGTCGGTACCCAGAATGGCCCGGACCAGTCGTTCGTACCGGGGGGAGATACACAGCGGCCCCTCGTACTCGGAGAGGAACTCCCGGTCGGGATCGCGGGCCACGTCCGGCGTCGAAAGCAGCGCGTGATCGACGGTATCGCCGAGTCCGTCGACGACCCGGACGTCCGTGTCGTGGGGATCGATCCGGTCGTTGAGTTCTCCGAGCGACGAGAGCGGTTCGGATTCGATGCCGACGACCTCCTCGAGGACGAGGTCGGCGCTGTCGAACCCGAGCGGGAACTCGTGTTTCCGGAGCGCCCTGAACGGCTCTTCGCGTCCGACCAAGTGGAGATCGTACGCCCCGAAGTCGACGTGGAGCGAGTCGAACACGATCCGGCGAGGGGACTCCGGCCGAGCGTCGCGCAACAGCGTGTACTCGGGGTCGTATCGACCCGTATCGCTGTAGGTAGCCAGCCGGTCGTAGACGTCACCATCGGCCGGCTGATCGCCCTTCGTGACGGCCTTTTCGTACCGCAGCGTCGAGGCGATCGCATCGGCCCGCGTTTCGATATCCGCGACGGCCGCGACCCGTTCGAGGACGGCTTCGAGGGGGCGTCCTTTGCGCGGAACGGCAACGGCGATCGTCGTCATTACCGGAGGGACTCGCTCGAAGGATAAAGTCCGACTGGTTTATTTGGGCGTGTCGTCGCCTCCGTCGTCGCCCCCGATGCCACCGAGAGCCCGCGAGAGCCGATCGTGGGTTTCGATCACCGTCGACAGATCCGCCGAGAGCGATTCGGTCTCCGACTCCACCGACGCGACGTCGGATCGAACCTCCTCGAGCCCGGCCTCGAGTCGGCTATCGAGCGCATCGACCGACTCGGTTGCCGTCTCGACGGCCGTTTCGAGTTCGTCCAGCCGTTCTGCCGTCTCCTCGTATTGCTCGTTGACCTCCTCGAGCAGCCGTTGGCCGTCGCCGTTCTCCTCGATGAACGCTTCGAGCGCGTCGATGTACGCCTCGAGGTCCGAGACCGTAGACTGGAGATGACCGATCCGTGCTTCGACGGTCGGGCCGGCCGGCTCGGTGCCGAGGGCCTCCCGGAGCGTGACGATTCGAGGATCGTCGGGATCGGCGTCCTCGATCTCCGCGACGAGCGCGTCGAGGGACCCGTCACCTTCGGTCGGCGTCGGCCGTTCGGGTGGGCGGCCCCCGTCGGAAGCGTCACCCGTTCGGTCGAGGTCGTCCCCGGCGTCGACCGCGACCGTCTCGATGCCGGCGTCCGGCGTCCCCTCCGAAACGGTCGGTATGTCCGCATCCGCGACATCGCCGCCGCTGTCGATCCCTTCACCCTGCGCTTCGCTCGGGACCCCGTCGGGGACATCCGGCTCGGCGACTCCGTCGGGCGAGGAAATAACGGCGTCGATTCGGGGCTCCCCGAGGAACGCCTCCGGAACGTCCGATCCGTCCCCCCGGAGGCCGTAGACGGTGGTATACTCCTCGCCCGGCGCGAAATCCCGTTCGAAGACGACGTCGCCCTCGTCGACGTCCCAAAACTCCGCCCCGTACTTCGGATGAAATCCGACGTTTTCGGGGGCGACGTGGTCGGGAACCGTCTCGGCGAACCGGACCCGAACGCGCTCATCCCGGTCCGATCGGATATCGAACGCGATCGCGGGCACGGGGAAGTCGTCCGGTTCGAACGATTTTTCCACCGTGACACCATCGCTCGTCGTCGTCATGATCTCCGAGAGATCGGCGTCAGCCATACGTCCCGATGTGGCCGACGGAGGATAAATCTACGCGACGGATCGGGACGCCGAACCGGAGTCAAAGCGACGTCTTGTCGCCGATCTCGAGGACGTCGACCGTCCGTGGGTACTCGAATCCACGCACGTGGTCCCGAATCGCGGACGGATCGGCGGTCAGACCCTTCCACATGTCCCAGTGTGTCGGGAGCAGCCGGTCGGTTTCGAGTTGGCTCGCGACCTCCGCGACCATGTTCTCGTTCGAGTACCACTCGGTATACGTCGGCTCGCGGGTCCGTTTGTCCGGAACCATCCCGGAGGAGCCGAACGCGGCGACCGCGAGGTCGATATCGTACGCCGAGCCGATCGCCTCGAAGGACTCGCTCGGACGGGCGTCACCGCCGTGGAAGAACGTCCCGGCGTCGTGTTCGACGACGTACGAGACGGGGTGTTCGGCGTCCGGGTCGTGGGCCGGTTCGACGTGGACCGACAGCGATCCGACCTCGATGGAATCGCCCTCCGAGACCTCCGTGAGATCGCCGGCCGCGACACCGTGGGCCGTACGCCAGCCGTCGGCGATCTCGACCGAACCGGAGGGACCGAAGAACGTCGCGTCCGTTCCGGTGAGGATCGGTGCCTGGGAGGGTCCGTGGGTGTGATCTGTGTGTTCGTGGGTCGCGAGGACCGCGTCCGCCGAATCCACGTCCTCGGGCGCGAACGGGATCGGGATCATCCGGACCGTTCGAGGGGGGTCTCCGGTGCCGAGGTACGGATCGATAAAGACGGTCGTGCCGTCCGCGGCCTTGAGGACGAAGCCGTTACAGCCGAGATACCAGAGATCGAGCCCCTCCGGTTCGGCCTCGGCGACGGCCGTCGGGAGCCAATCGCCCCAATCGGAGTGTATCGTCATGGGCGTACGTGTGACGCCGTCCTCAAAAAGCGGTCCGATCGGGACGTCCGCCTGGGCCGTCGAGGGATGCGGTTTGACGGCCGGGAGCGATCGGCCGATCTGACGGCCGGGAGCGATCGGCCGGTATCGGATCTCGCCCGACGTGCGGTAGCGACGGAGCAAACGCCGACAGTCACACTGCCGGACGTACCGAGTTGATACTGGTGGACGAAATCAAATGAAACCGACTCACGAGTGATCCGCCGTTCGCTCCGTCGAACGGCGTGATCCTCGTGCGTCGTGTGTACATTCTTTTGTTCGTCAGTATGAAGCGGTGGCGGACGGAGATCGATGTGCAATTCGTTCACACACTCAGGCGTGGTTCTTGTACCGCCGTCACGAAACTTCGGGCATGTACGAACACGAGATGACGGACGACGGACCCGAATCGCACGAGTGTACGACGACCGGATCGTTTCTCGATCACGGTATCGAGGACGGCTCCGATCTCATCACCAGTACGTACTACCGGCTACAGAGCGACGACCGGAGCGGATTCTCCCCGGACGAGGCGTTCTACGACCGACTCGAATCGGCGTTTATCTGGGCGTATCTCGGCTCCGTCGACGAGCGGGGGATCCCACCCCACGTTGAGTACGCCATCGACGACGCACGCTCGCTCACCAAAGAGGCGTTCGAGGAGCGACCGGACGCGGATCTGCGAACCGACGTCATCCCCGCGTTCTATCGACGCGTCGCTGGATTTCACTGTCGCTACCGAGAGCGATAGCGGGACTGCCGGCTGACGGTATCATACGGATCGGCGTCCCGATGTGCCGGTCACCGCCGGCACGGTGCCGGCGGCGACCGCGCCCGGACGACGACAGTCCGTACTCATACTGACGGACAAAAGAATGTACACACGACGCACGAGGATCACGCCGTTCGACGGAGCGAACGGCGGATCACTCGTGAGTCGGTTTCATTTGATTTCGTCCACCAGTATCAGTTCTCGAGGAGAACGGCGTTGACCTGTCCGTCCTGTCCGGGCCGGGAGGTGACGCGCGCTCGGCCGGCGTCGGTCTCGATGACCGCGCCCTTCGTGACGATGTTTCGGCGGACGTAGTTCGGGTTCGAGGCGTTCTCGACGACGTCCTCGATCGACGCTCGCTCGACGCCGTCGTCCGTGGCGACGCTCGCGACGTCCGTTTCGACGGCGCGGACCTTCTCGTTGCCGCCGCGCGTCTCGACGACTTGTAGCTCCTGTTCGCCGAGTTGCGTCTCCGTGGGAGCTGACCCGAGTTCGTGTTTGCGCTTCTTTCGGACGGTTCGCCGACGGCCGCCGGTTCGCTTCTTCGTGGACCGAGCGTGGTTCATACCAATGAGGTGTCCGGGCGCGTACTTGAATGGCTCGGGTTGGAGCCGTCCTCGGGGCGACCGACCGCCGCCACCGACGGCTCCCACAGCCACGGACGGTCGCCGGCGGCGTCACGGCAGCCGATCGTCGACGACGGCCCGTGCGACCGCCACGGCGTTTTCGAGCCCGGTCTCGAACCCCGCCTCGAACCCGGCCGAAAAGAACGACTCCTCGGCGGATTCGCCCTCCGGTTGGCGGTCGTGATTCGAGATGCCGCGGACGCTGAGATACCGATCGGCGTGTCCGAACCGTTCGAGCGCGCGTGCCGTCCCGGCGTCCTCCATTTCGGTGGCACGGTAGGGGCGACAGCCGTACTCGTCGACGAGCCACGACGCCTCCGCCGCGAGCCGGCGGCCGTGCCAGAGTTCGTCGCCACAGAGGTTCGTCCCGGTGACGACGCCCGGACCCTCGCCGCCCCCGTCGTCACGGAGCGTGACCCCCTCGGCCAGTGATTCGGCCCGCGAGACGAGCCCGGCGTCGAGGTCGAACACGCCCTGCGCGTCAGTATAGGGGTTGTGGGCGACCGATCCCGACCCGTCCGTGCTCGGGTCGAATCGGCATTTGTCGTCCCAGTCGACGACGTGATTGGCGAGGACGACCGACCCAATCGGGAGTTCGGGGGGGCCGCCGGCGACGCCGACAGAGCATACGAGCGCCGACCCGACGTCGACGTCGTCGCTCGCACAGAGCGCGGCGGTCGTCGTCGCGGCGGCGGTCTTTCCGATTCCGGTCGGGACGAGCCCGAGGCCGCGGTCGGTGTGTCGCAGCGGGGCCGAAAGTCCCGGAACGTCGATCGCGTGCTCGAATTCGTAGGCCCGTGTCCAGGGTTCGGCCTCGCTCGGAACGCCCTCGATATCGTCGAACGCCGGCAACACGAGGACGCGAAGGGTGACTGACATGCCTCGCCATCAGCCGAGCGAAACAAAAGGGCCACGGGTCGACGTATCCGAAGGCGTCGGGAGGCGACGTGTCCGGCGGTCGTCGTCTCGGTCCGGTCGTTCCGCTCATACTGACGGACAAAAGAATGTACACACGACGCACGAGGATCACGCCGTTCGACGGAGCGAACGGCGGATCACTCGTGAGTCGGTTTCATTCGATTTCGTCCACCAGTATCAGCAACGCTCGCGGTGTCGACGGAGCGCCTCCTCCATCGACAACTCACCGAGGGCGACCCGTCGGGCGAGTCCCTCGTCGATCGTACGCTGGCCGTCACCGCGTTCGCGGGAGCGCTTTTGTATCATCCGGATCTCTCCGGGGGTCGGCGTGACGTCCCTCGATTCGATCTCCTCGCCGCCGATACGTGCGATGTTGACCGCCGCGAGTACGTCGCCCATCCCTCGGACGCCCACCCCCTGATACGGCGTCGTCCCCGTCTCGTCGACGAGTTCGATCGGAACGTCCTCGATTTCGATCGCATCGACGAGACGGGAACCGCGGAGTCGCGCGCCGTCGCCGATCCGGATCAGCGGGTCGGTCGCGCCCTCGAGTTCGCGTTCGACGATCGTCGGGGCGTCGGCGATCGGGACCTGAAACGCCGCGACGACAGTCTCGCCGGACAGGACTGCGATCCCAGGGCGGTCGCCGGGGTCGATCCCCACGGTCGTTCGCCCGTCGGCACCGCGGAGCGTGGCCAACGCTTCTTCGACCGCCCGCCGGGGACGGGCCGGGTCCGCCCGAACCGTCGGGATCGGCGGGTGTTCGTCCTCGGGGCCGACGACGGCGACCGTCGCCCCCTCCGGGAGGTCCGCCCCGGGTTCGACCGTCCGAAACCGGACGTTTCGGTCGCGTAACTCGCCGACTACGTCGTGATACACCTCGAAATCCGACGTCGCAACGACGATCACTGATTCGACAGTACGGTGTTGGGTGATTTATATCAACCGCCGTCGTCACGCGGGGAGTGCGTTCACTCGGACGCACATTCGTACGTGACAAAACCACGGAACGGCGTGCAAAGGCGGAATGACGGACGCTTGTCCCCCGCGTATCGCGCTGTCCGAGTTCGCGGACGGCGCTCCTCGCCGATGAGCGTCCTGCACCGCAGAAGCTAACACGCCCGCGGGAAACGGAAATCGTATGCACACAGATCGCGAGGTCGTCGTCCTCCGACTCGGCCACCGGCCGGGGCGGGACAACCGGATGACGACGCACGTGGGCCTGACCGCCCGGGCGCTCGGCGCCGACAGGGTCACGATCGCCGGTGCCGCCTCGGGATCGAAAGAGACGATCGCCGACATCACAGATCGGTTCGGCGGCCCCTTCGACGTCGAGTTGACGGAGGAACCTCGGGCGGTCATCCGGGCGTGGGACGGCATCGTCGTCCACCTGACGATGTACGGGCTCCCGATCCAGGCGGTCGAATCCGAGATCCGAACCGAGCACGAGGACGGACCGGTTCTGGTGGTCGTCGGTGCCGAAAAAGTCCCCTTCGACGTCTACGAGCGGGCCGACTACAACGTCGGCGTGACGAACCAGCCGCACTCGGAGGTCGCCGGCCTGGCGGTCTTTCTCGACCGGCTCTTCGAGGGCCGGGAGCTAGATCGCGAGTGGCGGGACGGGACACATCGGGTGATCCCGAAGGCGACCGGAAAAAAGGTCGAACCGACCGGCGCGAAGACGGGAGCGACCGACGGCGAGTGATACTGGTGGACGAAATCAAATGAAACCGACTCACGAGTGATCCGCCGTTCGCTCCGTCGAACGGCGTGATCCTCGTGCGTCGTGTGTACATTCTTTTGTTCGTCAGTATGAGATCGGTTCCCGGATCAGCGCCTGTGAGCGGTCATATAGTAGAGATCGTACGACGTGTTCGCCCCCGAACCGGGGGAACCGTTATCGAACAGTGAGAACGTTCCACAGGATATAGGATGCCCTTGGACGCGTAGCTTTACATGACCATATTCGTCCCGTTCGACGGATCGGAGCTCGCTGAAGCGGCACTCGTCCGTGCGACGGAGTTCGCCAACGCGCTCGACGAGACGGTGTTGGCCGTGAGTGTCATCCCGGAGAACGGCGTGGAGTATGCGAAAGAACGGGGATGGATCGAACAGGACGAGGCGTTCGACCTGGAGTCTATCGTCTCCGAGTTACACACGCAGGTGACGGATCTAGCCCCGAGCGCTGACTTTCACCACGAAGTCGTAGACCGGTTCGTCTCACAGGGGATGGTCGGACGACGCCTTCGGCGGCTGGCCCGCGAGGAGGACGCGTCGATGGTCGTTATCGGAAGCGAGAACGCGGGACGGATCACCACCCCACTCAGCGTCGGACGTGCCGTTGCCACCGACGACGCGTACGACGTCGTCATCGTCCGGGACCGGAGTCCGGCAAAGATCGAAAAACTTCGGGAGTCGTCCCCGCACAGGCGATCACGGTCGGACTTTTATCTGTCGAACTGACGTGCCGAGAACGGCATGCGCGGTCGTGGGAGGCCGTCGACGCGTATCCATCCGATCGACGGCGACGACAGTCCGTGTGGATACGCGGGGCAGCGGTCGTCGAGCGTCACGGATCGCTACCGGGGTCGAACGAACTATGTTCCAAATAGAGAAACTCGAACAAAAAGAGCGTGAGGAAGATCCCGATGATCCAGAGCAAGGTCCCGACGTCGGTACGATAGATGTGATAGAGGACGACCGGAATCGCCACCGTCGTCCCGACGAACCCGAGTGCCGGAGCGAGGCGGTTTGCCCCCGTTTCGTCCGCGAGCCGGAGGTTTATGGATGCGATCTTCTCAGTCTCTGATCAATCCCAGAACGACTTCGTCCGGGCGTACTGGCGCTCGCGTTCGATGATATCGCGGTAGAAATCCGTCTCGTCCTCGCGGTGGTTGTTGATGATCAACGCGGCGTTTCGGGGGCCGACACCCCGTGCGGCGAGTGCGATCACTGCCTTCTTGCCGTGGCTCTGGACGAGGCTCGCGGCCCGGTAGGCGCGTTCGGTCTGTTTTCGCTGCGCGTCGTCCTTCGTGTCGGCCCGAACCGATTCGAGCACCTCGTCGGCCCAGGGGTTCAACGCCGCGATCCGGGTCGACCCACACGCCGGGCACTCGGGCCGTTCTGTGACCCGTTCGACCGTCTGCCGTCGGTCCCACTCCTCACAGTGTAGACACGCGAGCAGTACCCGGTCTTCCATGATCCGCTCTTTGACCGTCTGGACGACGGAGGCGTCCGCGTTCTCCGGAGCGAGCAGCTCCCGCCCCGAGGAGCGTCCGGCCCGCCCGAGCGCCGTCCGCTCGCCCACCGTCTCGAGGGAGAGATCGCCCGTCTGTAGCCGCCGGAGCACCTCGCTTGCCCCCGTCACGTCGAGTTGCTCGTGGAGGACGACCCGGACGGCCTCGTCGTAGATCGGCGTGTCCTCGAGCGCTTTGAGCAATCGGTCTTTTCCGAACCGGTTCTGGCTGGATCCCTTTCCCTTCCAGCGTTTCAACGCGCCGAACTTCGCTGCGACCTGTGCGAGGGTGTATTTTAGCGTATCGGCGTTCTTGAGACTCAACTCGACGAGCGTCGCGACGTGGTCGGGGTCGGTCGTCTCGACGATCTCGACGACGTCACCGATCGTCACCCCCGCCGGCACTTCGAGTTCGATCCGGTAGGGGTCGACCTCCATCGCCACGGAGGAGCCGGTCCGCTGGCCGACGAGCGCCGACAGCAGCCGACCCAGCGTCTCGTTTACCGTGTGGCCGAAGGCGGCGTTGAGGACGATCTCGCGGCCGAACCCTTCGAGGACGATCCGGTCGTCGGAAGGGACCGGCCCCTCGTGACGCTCGACCGGCTTCAACGCCTCGCTCGCTGTGTGTTCGTCGGTGGGGAACCGTTCGGCGAACGCCCGCGCGACGTGGGATCGCCCCATGCCGCCCTCGAAGCGCTCCCGCGCCTCCGCGCGGGTCCGTCCGACGTGTTGGGCGACGTCGCAGGGGACGGGGATCTCCTGGCCGACCCACGAGGGCACCTCCCCGGTTGGATCGCCGACCGGCGAGACGAGGACTTCCTCGGCCTCGTCGTCGATCTCGGTGATTCGCCACATCTCCCCGCCCTGAACGAACGTCTCGCCGGGGGCCGCAAAGGTGACGACGAACCGCTCGGCGAGCGTCCCGACGGGATCGCCGGAGGCCATGTCCTTGACGGTGTAGTTGGCCTCGTCGGGAATCATAGAGAGGTTGGCGTAGAAGTACTGCCAGGTCCCGCCGGATTTCTCGAGGCGGTCTTCGTCCTCCTCGAGCCACAGGAGCCGGTTGCTCGAAAGCTCCCGAACGACCGATTTGAAGTCCTCCTCTGGGAGGTTACGGAAGGGGTACGCTCGCGTGACGACGTCGTAGGCGCGGGCCGCCGGCAGTTCTTCGAATCCCATGAGCAAGCCGGGGATCTGGTTTGCGACCGTATCGAGGCTGGCGTGGTGGATCCCCGCCGACTCGACGGCACCGCGTTCGGCGCGGCCGACGATCGCGAGCGCCTCGAAGGCGTCGTCGGAGCCGGTCGCGATGATCGTTCCGGAGGAGGTCTCCTCGCGACGATGGCCCGCCCGCCCGACGCGCTGGAGGAGCCGCCGGACCTCCCGCGGGCTCGAGTACTGAATGACGTGGTCGATCCGGCCCACGTCGATGCCGAGTTCCATAGAGGAGGTACACAACAGCGCGTCGATGTCGCCGGTTTTGAACCGGTCTTCGACCTCGATCCGGGCCGACTTCGAGAGCGACCCGTGGTGGATCCCGAGGTCGGTCCCGTAGGATTTCAGCCGCGATCCGAGCCCCTCGGCGGTCTGGCGAGTGTTGACGAAGACGAGCGTCGACTCGTGAGCCGCGACGAGGCCGTCGATGACGCGTACGTGGCTCGCGATCTCGGCGTCGGTCAGCAACTCGCCGGCCGCGGTTCGGTCGGCCGGGGTGATCTCGGGGGTCCGGACCGCGACGTCGACGTTCGACCCCGCCTCGACCTCGGCGATTCGACAGCCGCGATCGCCGGTCAGAAACCGACCGACCTCCTCGGGGTCGCCGACGGTCGCCGAGAGGCCGATCCGCTGGAACGGCCCGGCGTGCTCGCGGAGGTGTTCGAGCCCGATCGTCAGCTGGGCCCCGCGTTTCGAGGCGGCGAGTTCGTGGATCTCGTCGATGACCACGTGTTCGACGTCCTCGATCGCTCGCCGGAGTTTCTTTCCCGTGAACATCGCTTGCAGCGTCTCCGGCGTCGTCACGAGGACGTCAGGCGGGTCATCGGCCTGTTTGCCGCGCTCGTAGTCGGTCGTATCGCCGTGCCGAACCGCGATCTCGATGCCGAGGGTTTCGCCCCACCAATCGAGTCGCTGGCGCATATCGCGGTTCAGCGCCCGAAGCGGCGTGATGTAGAGCGCCTGGATCCCGTGTCGCGGGTCGCGCCCACAGACGGCAGAGAGGACGGGCAACATCGCCGTCTCGGTCTTGCCCGACCCGGTCGGGGCGATGACGAGGCCGTGGTCGCCGCCGGAGAGCGCCGGGATCGCCTTCCGCTGTGGCGCCGTTGGCGTGGTGAACCCACGCTCGGACAGCGCCGCCCGAACGTCGGCATGGAGGGTGGCGAACGCATCCATTCCGGTTCCGTTCGGAGGGCGGTTACTCATCGAACGTGTTTGTGCTGCCAGCGGAATAAACGACCCGTTCGGCGAGGAGGGCTTCCGGAACAGTCGACGGCGGGCGAATCCCCGAAGGCCTATGACTTCGCCGGACGACCCCACGGGCATGATAGACGAAACAGTCGAGGAGATCCGTGAGATGCAGACGCACTCGTCGTCGGTCGTCGCCATCAAAGCGGCCAAAGCGTTGCGGGAACTCCTCGACCGGGAGTTCGCGACCGTCGAGGAGTACGTCCGGTCGCTCGAACGCAACGCCAGCGCCCTCCAGCGCGCCCAGCCCTCCCACGCCTCGCTGTACAACACCCAACACGAGATCGTCACCCGGGTCGAGGGCGGTGAGTACGACACGGTCGAGGCGGCCAAAGCCGAGACGGAGGCGGCCATCGACGACGTGGTCGGGTCAGTCGAGAACGCCAAACACGAGGCCGCGGCGAACGCCGTCGACCTCCTGCCCGACGGCGCGACGGTGTTGACTCACGACTACTCCTCGACGGTCGTCGAGGCGATCGAACTCGCCGCCCGCGAGGGCCACCACATCGACGTCTACGTCACCGAGGCCCGGCCGCGGTTTCTGGGCCGACGGACCGCCCGAACGCTCGGGGCGATCGACCGCGTCGACGTGACTCTCATCGTCGACAGCGCGGCGGGGCACTACCTCGACGGCTGTGATCGGGTCGTCATCGGGATGTCATCGATCGTCGAGGACACGCTGTACAACCGCGTGGGAACGTTCCCGATCGCCGTCACGGCGGCCGACCTCGCGGTTCCCGTCTCCGTCGTCGGCGCGAGCGAGAAACTCATCGAGGACGGGTTCGTCTTCGAAAACGAGTTCCGATCGCCGGCCGAAGTGATGCGCGAACCCGCCGAGGGCTTTTCGGTCGCGAACCCGGCCTACGACGCCACGCCGACGCACCTGCTCGACGGCGTCGTCACGGAGGCCGGCGTGAAAAAGCTCGAATGAGCCGGGTTATTGGAACGTTCGGCTGACCTCCGGCTCGCTCGGCTCCTCGCTGGGACTGAGTTCGTCCTCCAACTCCTCGTAGCGCTCGCGGGTATCCTCGTCGACGCTCGGGCCGACCTCGTCGAGGGCCTCCTCGAAGTGCTCGCGGGTGATCCGGACGTTGCCGACGCTTTTTGCCGCCTCTTCGGGGTCGACGCTGCGGACGAACTCCCGGGTCGCGGCCATCGAGGCCTCCCGGGCGACGGCTTCGATGTCGGCTCCGACGTAGCCGTCAGTGTCGGCCGCCAGCTCGTCGAGGTCGACGTCATCGGCCAGCGGCTTGTTCCGCGTGTGGACGTCGAGTATCGCCCGCCGGGCGTCCTCGTCGGGGACGGGGACGTGGACGTGTCTGTCGAGACGGCCGGGGCGCAACAGCGCCGGATCGATGAGATCCGGTCGGTTCGTGGTGGCGATCACCACGACGTCCTCGAGGTCCTCGAGGCCGTCCAGTTCGGTCAGAAGCTGTGAGACGACGCGTTCGCCGACGCCGCTGTCGCCCATACTCCGGCCGCGTTCGCCCGCGATCGAGTCGATCTCGTCGAAGAACACGACGGTCGGGGCGTTCGAACGGGCCTTCTCGAAGACTTCCCGGACGCCCTTCTCGGACTCACCGACGTATTTGTTCAGGAGTTCTGGACCCTTGATCGAGATGAAATTCGAGTTGGCCTCGTTCGCGATGGCCTTCGCCATGAGCGTCTTCCCGGTCCCGGGCGGACCGTACAATAACACGCCCTTCGCGGCCTCCATGTCCATCGCCTCGAAGACCTCGGGATACTCGAGCGGCCACTGGATCGTCTCTCTGAGGCGCTCTTTGGTGTCCGCTAGGCCCCCGACCGACGCCCAGGTGGTGTCCGGGACCTCGACGAACACCTCCCGCATCGCGCTCGGATTGATCCCTTTCAGCGCGTCCTTGAGGTCGGCCTCGGTGACCGACATCGACTCGAGGATCTCGGCGTCGATCTCCTCTTGATCGAGGTTGAGTTCGGGGCGGATCCGGCGGAGTGCGTTCATCGCCGCCTCCTTGGTCAGGCTTTCGAGGTCGGCGCCGACGAAGCCGTGGGTGTTCTCGGCGTACTGATCGAGGTCGATCCCGTCGACCAGTGGCATTCCCCGGGTGTGGACCTGGAGGATCTCCTTGCGGCCTTCCTTGTCCGGGACACCGATCTCGATCTCCCGATCGAAGCGGCCGCCGCGCCGCAGGGCGGGATCGAGGGCGTCGACGCGGTTCGTCGCCCCGATGACGATGACGTCGCCGCGCTCGTCGAGGCCGTCCATGAGGCTCAACAGCTGGGCGACGACCCGGCGCTCGACGTCGCCGCTCGTCTCGCCGCGTTTGGGCGCGATCGAGTCGATCTCGTCGATGAAGACGATCGCGGGGGCGTTCTCCTCGGCCTCCTCGAACACCTCGCGCAGTTGCTCTTCGGACTCACCGTAGTATTTCGACATGATCTCGGGCCCGGAGATGTTCGTAAAGTGGGCGTCGATCTCGCTGGCGACGGCCTTCGCCATGAGCGTCTTCCCGGTCCCGGGGGGGCCGTGCAACAGCACGCCCTTCGGCGGCTCGATGCCGAGCTGTTGGAACAACTCGGGGTGTCGCATCGGCAACTCGATCATCTCGCGGACCTGTTCGAGCTCCTCGTCGAGACCGCCGATGTCCTCGTAGGTCACGGAGGGCGTACCACCGCCGCCCCCGGCCCCGGCCCCGCCGTCGCCCGACTGGGCGATCTGTTCGGCGGGCTTTTCGCTCACCGTGATCTCGGTCGAGTCGGTCACGACGACCGTCCCGCTCGGGTCGGTGTCGGCGATCCGAAGCGGGATGCGCTGCCCACTCTGGGTCGAGAGCGGCCCGAGGCCGAGCGAGAAGGGGACGTTTTGTCCCGTCGTGACGGCTTGGCCGCTGAGTTTGTCACGGATGTGGGGGCCGATGTTGCCGCGGATCCGGAGGTTCTGCGGGAGTGCAACGGTGACCTCCTTTGCGGGGTTTACGTCCGCGGGTTCGATCTCGACGCTGTCGTCGATACCGACGTCCGCCTCCCCGCGGAGCCGGCCGTCGATCCGGACGACGCCGCGGCCCTGGTCCTCCGGGTAGCCCGGCCACACGCGGGCGACGGCGCGCGACTCCCCGCTGTCGATGACGATGTAATCGCCGTTTTCGAGATCCAACTCGTCCATCGCAGCGCGGTCGATCGCCGCCAGTCCACGTCCGGCGTCCTTCTGTTTCAGTGGTTTGACTGTCAGTCTCATAGCTTATCGCTCCATTTCGAGGGTGACGACCCCATTGTTCATAACGGCACGGTCGACGTGCTCGGGCACGTCGAACTCGTATTGGTCGTCGTCGACGACGACCATCGCCGTCCCATCGACGACGTCGACGGCCCCCTCGACGGGGCCGAAGTCGGCCACGATGACGGCACTCTCGTCGTACTCGTAGTGACGGACAGCGCCGTCCACGTCGCCCTGGATCGATCGGGTATATTCATTCATACTAACCTGTAGTTAGGTTTAGATATACTTAAATCTTTCTTTGAAAACCGCACCACGGGGATACGTACGTTACTATCGGTCGAATTGCGGTTCCGATCCATAGACGGCCGCCGTCGCCGCCGGGTACGTGCGGGTACTCGTCGACGAGACCGGTGACGTTCGTCGACGAGACCGGTGACGTTCGTCGACGAGACTGGTGACGTCGACGTACTCGATGTCCTCGCCGGCGAAGTGGTGGTCGTACGATCCCGTGGGTACCGTACGACGTGCGGTCGTACAGTCACTCGGCCGCGTCCGGTGTCCTCGTTCCAGTACCCTCTCCAGCGCCCTCACCCCCTCTCCAGCGCCCTCACCCCCTCTCCAGCGCCCTCACCCCCTCTCCAGCGCCCTCACCCCCTCTCCAGCGCCCTCACGTCTACAGCCGCTCTGCGGCGTCCTTTCCGACCAGGACGTCCGCGTTCGGCTCCGGCAGGGTGACGACGTCCTCGGCACCGAGATGGTAATCGCGGTCGTCGGCCCCGACGATCTCGCCGACATCGGCGGTGATACGCACCGTCGTTCTGGGTACTCCGGAGGCGTCGCTTTCTCCTGGGGGCGAGGTTCCGTCGGTACGGTCCGCGTCCGCCGCCGGTGTGTCGAGCGGGGACGGCTCGGGGGGTACCGCCTCGACGGGAGGCGCCTCCGGGTCGGCGGGGGGCTCGGACGGGGACGCCGCCCCGCCGTCGGCCCCGACGGGCGGGGGATCCGAACGTCCGTCGTCCCCACGGCCCATCAGATCGGCGGCGGTAACACCGTCCGGATCCTCGCCGGACGCCGGGGTCGGTTCCGGGGACGTGCGGTCCGAACCGGAAGCGGGATCGGAACCGGAGGCGGGATCGGAACCGGAGGCGGGATCGGAACCGGAGGCGGGATCGGAACCGGAGGCGGGATCGGAACCGGAGGCGGGATCGGGACCAGAGGCGGGATCGGAACCGGAGGTGGGATCCGAGCCCGAAAGTGAGACCGACGGGGCGTCACCGTCGAGGACCGACAACACCGTCTCACGGTTCCGTTCGATGCGGCCGACGAGCTCCTCGAAGAGCGCTTCCTCCTCGTTCGTCAGGCCGGCCTCCTCGACCGGCATTCCGGCGGCGGCGATGGAGGCCTTCTTGACGACTTTTCCGACGCGTCGTTCGTAGATCGCCTCGACGGTCCCTTTGGCGGTCTCGATATCGTCGGTGAGTCGCCGGACTTCGGGTTCGGAGAACGGATCGTCCGCGGCTTCGACGGCTTCCGTACGCTTCTCGTTGAGTTCGCCGATGAACTCGCCGACCTCCGTATAAAACGACGAGCGCAGGTGCTGGAGGTCGCTCGATTGGCGTTCGCGCGCCTGTACCGATTGGAGTTCGTCGAGATTCATTCTCCTGTCTTGTTCGCGTGTCCACGGGCCATCGCGAAGACGCCCACGTACTCCGGGACGGAACGGACACCCTCCGGAAGCCTAAAGCTTTCGCCGCGGAGGTCGACCGTCGTCTCCTCGCGGCCATACACCGTGATCTCGTTGCCCAGAAACGTCTCGGGGACAGCGTCGACGAGCGGATCGAACGCCTCGAGTTCCGAGCGCTCGATCCGGCGAACGGCCAGTCCGGTCCCGCCGTGGAGGCTCCCCGGCAGTCGGATGAGACGGTTGATATCGGTCGTCACCGGCTCGTCGATCGGGGCCGACTCCGCTCCGACGACCTCCTCGAAGAGATGCCTCGCGAGCCCGTAGACCGCCGGGTGTACGTCGACGTTGCCGGCTTCGAGCTCGGCCCGATTGTTCCTCGCGGCGTTGAGTGCGGCCGTCGCCTTCCCTTCGCCGATGCCGTCGAACTCCCGGAGGCGGGCGATCGCGTCGGCCTCGTCCATAGCGAGCAGCTCCTCCAAGAAGGCGGTGAGCCGCTCTCCCGTACGTTCCGCCCAGCCGCCGTCGGGCAGCGTCCGCTTTTGCGCCGGGGAACGTCGGCCGGCGCTGCCGGTGACCGCCCGTGTCGTGACGATGTCGTCGAACTCGATTCCCTCGCCGAGGACGTACTCGACGATCTCCCGCCGCGAACGCCGTCCCAACCCGAGGACGTCCGACCGGCGGACGTGGACGTGATATCCGCGGCCGCCCGAGAAGACGACCTCGAGGTCCTCGAAGCCGAAATCCGACTCGAGCAGATCGAGCAGCCGGTACAGCGCGTCCTTACACGACGCGAGCATTTCGGCGTAGCTCGTCGTTTCCGGGTCGACGCCGGGGAGGTGGTCGGCGTCGAGATCGAAGACGAGGTCCGAGCCGCGCCACCCCTTCTGCCCCATCGTCCCCGCGCCGGGATCGTCGTATCGCCCCGCCGAAAAGTAGACGTGGCGTGGCCGCTCGGCTGCCAAGAACCCGCCGAGATCGCCCCCACCCGCGAGGTCGAGAAGCGAGTGGTGTCGAACCATCGTCGTTCCGCCGGCGCTCCAGGTGATGTACCCCCACTCGCGCTCGTTGCCGGCCGGCGGCGGCGAGATATCGGCCCGGCGGTAGTAGTCGCCGAACCGCCCTTTGAGGTACTCGCGAGTGCGACCGTCCATATCCCGGCTTCGGCAGGTGGATGGAAAGCGTTGTCGTCTCCACCCCGGCTACTGTCCGGGAACGAACCGCGAGAGCTTCGAGGCCAGACCGCCGTCACCGAGTCGGAGGTAGTAGGCGTCGCCGGAGTCCTCGTAGTAGTTTTCGACGCGCCGCTCGACTTCGAAGCCGAGATGTCTGTAGAACGCGAGTGCGGCGTCGTTCGTCGCCCGAGCGTGACAGGTGACCGAACTGTGATCGTCGGCGACCGCAGCGACGAGCTGCCGGCCGAGCCCTTCCCCGCGGTATTCGGGGGCGACGGCCAAAAAGAGAACGTAGCCGTCCCGTCGTGTCGACGCGAACCCGACCAGCGTCTCGTCCTCGTAGCCCGGTTCGACCAGCGCGTACACCTTCGAACGACGGTACGCATCGGAGAAAAATCCGCGGCGCTGTTTGAGGACGCCTTCCTCGCGTCTGATCCGTTCTTTCAGCGCCCACGCGCTCTCGACGAGGCTGTCGTCACCGGTTTCGAACACACGGAGCTCGATGGTGACACTCACTGTCGCGTGGTACGATTCGATATAATATAACTCCACCGCCCGACGCCGAGACGAGGGGGACACAAGGCTTTCGTCCGCCCGGTGTGTCTGCGAACCCGATGGACGATCCCGCATACGGTACGTCGACCACGCTTCGAGGCGGGGGCCTCCCCGAATTCGGTAGGCCGGTCGCGGTCGCAACCACACCACGATTCGGGCCGCCGGCCGGACCCTGTGGGCCGACCCGATGAGTTTCGAGCTCAAGGCTCACACCGCCGACGTCGCGGTCGAGGCGACCGGCGAAACGTTGGCGAACACGTTCGAAGCCGCCGCGGCCGGACTCTCGGCCGCACACTGTGCGTCGATCCCCAAGGGCGGCGACCGGTTTTCGATGTCGCTCGTCGCCGAGTCGAAGGACGCGCTGTTGTTCGATTATCTCGACGAACTCATCTACCGACGCGACGTCGAGGGCGTCTTACCGACGGCCCATCGGGTCTCTATCGAGGACCGCGAGGACCCGGTACTCGAGGCGTCCGCACGCGGCGTTCCTCTGGTGGCCGTCGACGCGAGAGAGATCAAGGCCGTGACGTACTCCGAGATGGAACTCGAGCGAACCGCATCCGGATGGCGGGCGTACGTCGTCTTCGACGTCTGATCCGAGGACGAGAACGCACTCGTGGTGTGAGATCACACACCGAAACCGCGTGAAAGCAGTCGATCGCTCCGATCGATACAGACAGTTTTATACCGCGCCGTACCCGACGGGAATACGTCGCTCGCTTGGTGTAGCCCGGCCAATCATATCGGCCTTTCGAGCCGATGACAGGGGTTCAAATCCCCTAGCGAGCATTCCTCGATTCGCTCGGTGACTCGACCCACATCGCTTACGAAGCCCAACAATGTCGCATTCTGACTCCGACGCCGACTCCGACAGTGACGCCCGCCCCGACGGTGATGCCGATCCCGACGGTGATGCCGATCCCGACAGTGATGCCGGCCCGGATAGCACGGTCGAGACGACGATGCATCACACCGGATTGACCGTTTCCGACCTGGATCGCTCGGTCGAATTTTATACGGATGTCATCGGTGGAACGGTCGAAAGCCGCTTTTCGGTCTCCGGTGAGGCCTTCGAGACGGTCGTCGGAAGCGAGGGCGTCTCCGGGCAGTTCGTCCACATCGACGTCGGTGACGGCCGGCTCGAACTCGTCGAGTACGAGCCGACGGATGCGTCCCGTGAGCCGGCGACGCTCCCACAGCCCGGCGGGACGCATCTGGCCTTTTCACTCGGGAACGTCGACGGCCTCGTCGACGCGCTTCCGGACGGCATCGACCCGTTGAGCGAGCCGCGGACGACCGCGAGCGGGACACGGCTCGTGTTCGTCCGCGACCCGGACGGGAACCTCGTGGAACTCCTCGAGGCGTGAGCCGCCTCGACGTGTGAGCTGCCTCGATGTGTGAGTCGCCTCGACGTGTGCTACCCGCGAGCACCCGGTCCGGGAGGGCTCGCCGGGATACGACGACGCCAACCCACATGACACGTTCTGATACGGACTGTCGTCGTCCGAGCGTGGTCACCGCCGGAACGGCAGGCGGTGACCGTTCCATCGGGGCACCGATCCGTACGAAGGGGACACCGATCCGTACGAAGGGGGCACCGAATCCGAACAGCGACCGTCACCGCTTTGTAGTCCCCCCGGCGAGTGAAGGACGATGGTTGGTCGTGCAGCCGCCCCGGCGGCCGGTACCGTGTTGAACGCCCTCGCGAACGGATACGGTTCGGCGTTCGCGATCGACGCGTACACCGAAGCGACCGTCGAACTCGACGGCTCGGGATCGGTCACCGGCGAGATCGATGGCGCACCGGACGCCGATACGCGGCTCATAAAACGCTGTGTCGAATCCGTCACGGAGCGGTTCGGCGACGGCGAGGGGGGCCACGTCCGGACCGAAAGCGAGGTCCCCATGGCATCGGGGTTAAAGAGCTCGAGCGCCGCCGCGAACGCGACAGTGCTC
The DNA here is from genome assembly GCF_013839515.1 of Natronomonas salinimetallica. Lineage (GTDB taxonomy): Archaea > Halobacteriota > Halobacteria > Halobacteriales > Haloarculaceae > Natronomonas. The sequence goes on from NZ_JACDNQ010000005.1 coordinate 145,878, forward strand.
GCCACGCTCGACGCGCTCGACGTCGACCTCGACCGCGAGGAGGCCTGCCGGATCGGCGTCGACGCGGCCAGGGACGTCGGCGTCACCGTCACGGGCGCCTTCGACGACGCCTCGGCGTCGATGCTCGGCGGGGTCACCGTCACCGACAACACCGAGGACGAACTGCTCGATCGCGAGGAGCCCGAGTGGGACGTCCTCGTCTACACGCCCGACGAGCGGGGGTTTTCGGCCGACGCGGACGTCTCGAGGTGTGAGCGGATCGCCCCGATGGCGGACGTCGCCTACGAGTTGGCGGTCGAGGGCGAGTACCGACGGGCGATGTGCGTCAACGGCTTTGCGTTCTGTGCGGCGCTGGATCGTTCGGCCGAGCCGATCGTCGAGGCCTTGCCCGACGCAGCCGCCTCGCTGTCCGGCACCGGGCCGAGCTATACCGCCGTCGGTGACCGCGACGCGCTCGAAGCGCTGTCGGAGGTCTGGAGTCAACGCAAGGGAAAAACATGGCTGACAACGACACAACGGACGGGAGCGACGAGTCGGTGATGAGTGGCGATCCCGCGGAGATGGACCTCGATGAACTCCGCACGGAGATCCGTACTATCGATCAGGAGATCGTCGAACTGATCGCCCAGCGGACCTACGTCGCGGAGAGCATCGCGGCGGTCAAGCGCGAACGGGGGCTGCCGACGACGGACGAATCCCAAGAGGAGGCCGTCATGGAACGCGCCGGGATGAACGCCGAACAGTTCGACGTCGATGCGAACCTCGTGAAGGCGATCTTTCGACTGCTGATCGAGTTGAACAAGGTAGAGCAAAGAGAGAACCGCTGAGCGGAGGCGGCTTAGGGAAGCCGCGTCAGCGGCTGAGTAGGCAGGGGTAGTTCACTTCACGCTCTTCGAGAGTTCTGCCCCAGCTTTGAACTTCACCGTATCAGAGGTGTTTCCCTCTGTGAAGTGAACAAGTCGTCCCTGCTGAGCAATCACCACAGGGACGTCGCTCGTTCCCTCCTCTTGGCGCGTCTCTCGCCCCGGCCGCTTCCGAAGGATAATGTCTTCACCATCCGATTTTGAAAGCACACCTTCAGCAACTGCGTCCGAGACCGCTCCATCGAACACCCGAGCCCCTCGTCGCTCTCGGTCTCCCGACAGGTGGCGGGCCATCACATCACCGTACCCATCCCCATCCAAATCACCCGCGCCAACGTCGATGACTTCCGTCGGGCCGTCTACCGCCACGAGTGTGACCGAGTTCTCGTAGAGGCTGCCATCGTCGATAACCCATCCACCCGAGTAGATGTACTGGTCAGCGTTTTTACAGCGGCGCACGTACAACAACGCAGGGAACGGCGACGGACAGTCCGGTGGCGCGACCATAACCGGACATACAAGCGTCGACGTAACCGCGCTCTCACCACTTTCAAAACCCCACTCATCGAAGTCAGCGGGTTCGGGAGCCGCTCCATCAGCACTGACCGCGAGAGTGGGTGTCGTCTCCGTGGTCTGTGGCGGGTCGTTCTGTACGGTGACGGTGATTGTCCCGTTATTGCCTGATGCTTCGAGGTGAATGCCCGTGTCGACTGGTCCGGAGGCAGCAGAGAGGAACGTATCCGAGTTGTACAGCGAACTATCGTCGACCATGAGACCCCTGTTGAGGACGTTTTCCCCACCGACCGCATCTCCTTCGTAAATCGGGCTGGAATTGTCTTTTTCATTGGAGACCCTGTTGTCCCCCCACGCGTAGACGTGCCCATCGTCATCAGCTCTTCCAGTCACGTACTCGATGATGCGGCGAGGCGTGAGTTCGTCGACGAGTGCGACGTTTCCAGCGGAGAGTCGAGCATCAGGGACCGTGATGGTGAACTGCTCGCTGAGTATGGGTTCACCAGCGAGGTACTCATAGAGAGCACCGATATCTTCGGAGCTCGCTCCAGTCAGTTCCTGTAAGTGAGAATTACTGAGTGACTCTTCAGCGGTATCTTCCAGCGATGATTCGAGAAGTTTGATGTCTCCTTCGACGATTTCTCGTACATCTTGAACGGCTTCGTCAGCGGCCTCCCACCCGTCGTTGTCGATGTGTGCGGCTGCCTGCTGGGTCAGTTTCTTTCGGCCGTCTGCGTGTTCTCGGACGGTTACACACACGTCGTCGGAGCAGCGTTCTAACGTGGCTTGTATGTCTTCGATGGTGTCGCCCATGTCTGTGATTCCGCGCCGTCCTGTGCGTGCGGAGCGCTTGCTGATGGAGTCAGCTGCTGCTTTCGTCTGGGAGAGGAGTGTGTTCTCTAGGTCTAATACGTCTGAGCGGAGTTCGACCGTGTCGTCGAGTCCGTCGGCGTCGGAGTCTGCATCACTGGGTCCGCGGATGGTCGATTTGTTGCTTCGACTGTTGTTGTAGTTGGCTCGGTTGCTTCCAGTAGAGTCATCGTTGTAGTCAAAGCAACAGGTAGCTCCGATAGCGGTTGCAGTTACCCACGCTTCGAGTTCAATGTCGTCTGAGACAGGGCCGATGTCTGCGGAGACTGTTGGAGTGAGTTTGTATACGGTTGGCTCATCAATCGGTGACGGGCCCGTGTATCCCCCAATACCTGCGAACGGTGCCGCGGGTGAAGCGCCGGTATTGGTCGTCGCACTCGCAACGCTGCCAAGGCATCCGCTGAGCGCACCGGCGGCCAAGAGACCGCCTGCGGTGAGTACCTGCCGACGGCTCGCCCTAATAGCCCGTATACCCCGCCTCGAACGGTGCGCTCGTTTTGACTCCATCTGTGCGTACTAAAGGCACCCATTCTATATAACCACTCTTACAAAAATAATCTAACAAATCTGAAGTCACTTTACACTCGCTGAGGTCTCATAAGAACATACAACACCTCCGGGACTACCAGACGAGCAAAGAGAGAACCGGTAGCTCAATCGAGATCGAGACTCAGCCGTAGCGCCTCGTCGACTTCAGCCATCGTGGGTCCGTCGAGTGAACCGACGGCCGAGTGAATCCGTTCCGGAACCGAGACGGTTCGAATCTGGTCTAGCCGGACTGACGAGTCCTTTTCGAGCGGTGACCCGTCCGCCTCGACGAACACCTCGAACGGATACTCGCCGTAGGTCCCCGTGACGGGCGCGACGATGGTCGTACTGGAGTTCCGGTTTCCGATATCGTTTTGAATGACCACGGCCGGCCGCGTCTTCTTCATCTCGTGTCCTTCGGCGGGGTCAAGCCGAACGACAACCACATCGCCCCGTCGTACGTCCGTGCCGTCACTCGTCAAGGCTTTCCCACGCTTCGTCGGACGTTTCGCCCCACTCCTCGGCGAGTGCCTCCGCGCTCTCGGAGGCCTCCCGATAGGCGGCTGCCAGCTCGTCGTCGTCCGGCCGGTCCGACTCGACCTCAACGACAGCGACGGTTACGCGCTTGTTCGCGTACTCGGTGCCGAGGTAGACTCGACCCCGGTCGTCCGTCTCGTTCGTTTTGAGGTCTGTCGCATCGACTTTCATCGACAGCCGATACGGACCCACCGCTGATATGCGTTGCCCACTATTACCCACAGATTTCCCCGTAGAGGTTACAGGTGTATTATAGATTTCAGCTACCTGAACAAGGCCGAACAGCGGGGGTCTCGCTATAGTAGAGATCGGAAGACAAGACACACTCGATCGCACGGCGGCCGTGCGATCGATGTGTACATCGTTGCGATGTTTATACTGTCGGACGTAATTTCGTGAATACCTGAATCGTTTAGATAGACGAAACCGTACTGTAACACGACGCTCAGAGATTTTCGATTCAAGTAGTTA
>NZ_JACDNQ010000005.1:149669-209187 GCF_013839515.1 Natronomonas salinimetallica
TACTATAGACTTCCTTCAGACCAAGGCTGTACCTACGAAGGGTTTCAACGGGACCGTTTAGCTCTGACTTCTCAGTATAGATATGGTTATCATATCAAAAAATTATACAATTGGGCGCTGTCTATAGTAGAGACCGGAAGACAAGACACATTCGATCGCACGGCCGCCGTGCGATCGATGTGTACATAGTTGCGATGTGTACATAGTTGCGATGTGTACATAGTTGCGATGTGTACATAGTTGCGATGTGTACATAGTTGCGATGTGTACATAGTTGCGATGTTTACTATAGTTAAGTCAGTTTGAGAAGTGAGCAGGCCGTTGAGTGGCTTGTCCAAAGAGGCTCGCAGACCTGCTCAACGAGACGTTTGAGGCGGGTTTAGCTATCAGACTGCCCTTGCTCGATCAGGACGAGCGGTCGGCTCGACTACGTCGACCGAAACCTCATCGAAAAGTGGTTTTACACACTCAACAGGCGGGTCGACCGCTTCCGTACCTCGTGGGTCGGCAGTCGGTCAAGCGCACGCGAATAGTTTGAACAGTTCGCACACTACTATAACCGCCAACGACCGCGTCAATCGCTCGATGGACGAGCGCCAGTCGACGAGGTGCTGAACTAGACAGTATCTTTAACGTCTTATTGTCAGTTTATTTAAATATCCGAGATCCGGGGGTACTCCTCCGAAAGCGCAGCGGCGTCCTCGGGCAGCAAGGCGACGACGAGATACTCGCTGAAGCCCTCGACGTACTCGACGAGGGCGGCGATGCGGTCGGAGTCGATGGCTTCGAGCGAATCCAAAAGCATGAACGGAACCGTCTCGTAGACCTCGTGGGCCAGATAGCCGGCCAGCGCGAAGACGAGGCCCGTCACCTCCCGTTCGCTCTCGGAGAGGTGATCAATCGTGTCCTCGTAGGTCACGCCGCTGTCCGTCTGGCGGACGATGTGGAGTTCGAAGACGCTCTTCGTGACCTTGCGTCGCCCCTCGCGTACCTCCTGTTCGACGCGCTCGAGCCAGATCCGCTCGAGGTTGCTGTAACCGAGGATATCGAGTACTGACGCCATGTGGTCGTTGAACCCCTCGATGGCCTGTTTTTCGATGCGGTCGATCCTCGTCCGGAGGTCTCCGATCTCGGCGGTCAGTTCCTCGCGGCGTTGTCGGAGCTCCGACTCGGCGTCGAGGCGTCCTTCGATCCGTGCGATCTCCGATTCGAGGTCTTCGAGTTCCCCCTCGAGGCGGCCGAGTTCGTACTCGTACTGGTTGGCTTCTTTGTGGATATCGAGGATCTCCTCGTAGCTGTCGTCCTCCAGCGATTCGATCTCGGCTTCGAGGGCCTCGATCTCGGCCTGCAGCGTTTCGCGCCGGTCGGTGAGGCGTTCGATCGCCGACTCGCTGTCCGCGAGTTCGGCTTCGAGGGTCGAGCGCTGTCGCTGCAGCCGTTCGCGCCGTCGCTGTTGCTCTTCGAGGGCACGGACCTCGTCCGTCAGGTCGTCGAGTCGGTCCTCGATCTCGTTTATCTCGCCGAGTTTACGCTGACTGAGCTCCTGGAGTCGGGTGACGGTCGTCTCGATCTGCTCGTGGGGGACGTCGCTCCCGCAGGTCCAGCAGGTAACGGTCTCGTCGGGCAGGAGTTCGTCGGTCAGTTCCCCACCGTCGCCGCCGTCGGCCGGCGGTTCGAGCGCGTCGAGGAGATCCCCGTCGTCGTCGTCGAGCATGTCCTGGTTGAACCGGATGACGCTCTGGACTTCGTTGATCTCCGATTCGAGCCCGCGTTTTTGCTCCCGAAGCCCCTCGATCCGCGCTTTTCGCTCCTCGATTTCGCCCATCGGGGTCTCCGGTAGCTCCTCGAACTCCGCCTCGAGTTCTCGCTTCCGCGTCCGGGCCGCTTCGAGGCTCTCTCGCTCCGTTTCGAGCTCATACCGGATGTCTTCGAGTTCGGAGCGCTTCGAGCGAAGGTCCGTGAGCCGCTCTTCGAGTTCGGCTTTCTCCTCGCGGGTCTGTTCGACGTTTGCGTCCCTCGCCTCGAGTTCCGCTTCCGTGTCCGCCAACCCCGATTTCGCCTCTTCGATCGCCGCTTCGAGCCGGGTCCGTTCCTCCTCGAGGGACGGCAGTCGGTCCTTCAGCCCGTCCAGCTCTTCGAGCTCCGTTTCGGTCTCGTTTCGTTTCCGGACGTGTCGCTCTATCCGTCGCTGTATCTCGTCGGTATCGACGGGCCGCATGATCAGATCGCGCAGGTCGTCGTTCGTGGCGACCGCGCGGCGTGCCTCGTTGGATTCGAGGAGAAACGCGAAGAGCTCGGCGAGCGTCGGATCCTCGAGATACGGCTCCCCGTCGGCGATGACGGTGCTTCCCTGTCTCGTGAACTCCCGGGCGTACGCCTCTCCGTCGATCGTTATCTCGACGCTCGCGCTGTCTGCGTCCCCCTTCATCGAGACGTTATCGCTTCCGAGAGCGGCCATGATCGCCTGTAGCAGCGACGTTCGGTTCGTCGCGTTCTCACCGGCGAGGACGCTCACCCCTGGGGTAAACGTGACGGACGTATCGTCGATTCCGCCGATGTTCCGGACGGATAGTTTGGCTTTCTCTACGGCCTGCTCCGTGCTCATGGTCCCCCTATTACGCCTCGGAAAATAAGTATGATGAAACACGGCCCGCCGTTCGCTCCGGATCCTCGGGTCCGCAGATTCGGACACCCGGCGAACATAAGATACTAACAGACACCTGCCCTTCGGTATCTATGGGAGATGACGAGGACAGTTCCGGCTCGGGACGGGGACGCCGGAGTAAGGTCGTCCGCCTCATCGAAGAGTACGACATGGAGGAGTTGGGGGCCGAACTGGAACGGCTCTGGACCGCCGAGGAGGACCGACGCAGTCTCCGGCAGTTAGCGACGTATTTCAACCAACGGCTGCTCAGGCGCGCACTCGAACGCGCCGATCTTCGACCGCTCGACGGCGAGGTCGAGAACACCTACCGACTGCTGACCGAGGACTCCGGGGGAGCGGACAAAACCCGAATCCGCCGCCGACTCGAACGCGACGGCCTCGACGTCGAGGCGCTCGAATCGGATTTCGTCACCTACCAGGCGATCCGGACCTACCTGCAGAAACACCGCGGTGCCGAGTACACCCCCGACGAGACCGATCCGCTCGAGCGCGAGATCTCGAACATCCAACAGCTCCGGGGACGGGTCGACTCCGTCACCGAGGGAAAACTCGAACAGCTTCAGTCGGGCGATCATCTCGAGCTCGGGGCGTTTCGGACGCTCGTCGACGTCCGTATCGTCTGTGAGGACTGCAATACACAGTTCGACGTCGTCGAACTGCTCGAGCGCGGCCACTGTAACTGTACGGAGTGACGACGTGTACATACGAGTGACAATGTACGGAGTGACGACGTGTACATACGAGTGACAATGCGTACGAGGTGACCGTAACGAAGCGGACCGACACGCCCAGGGGCTGTCCCAGCGCCGCCGACCGCCTCGCCGATGGCTCGCGACCGGGAGCGTACGGCGAACCGCGAGCGCATCCGACGGCGCGAACGGCCGGTGGTGCATAACAGCGCTAAATCTGTTATGATATACGCCGTGTGTCGGCCGCCGTTTCATTCAAATTTATCGTACTATCGCGTTGCTGTTAGAATCCTATCAAAACGAACAGCCGATCATCGGTCCCGACCGGACGATACGGTCCCCGTCCGCGGGACGGAACGGCCGCACCCGCCGCATACGAGCGTACATATAACACCAAAACGGCGGTGGACGGCCTCATACGGCGCGTATATATAACCACTGCCGCAACGGGAGCCGCGTTCGATATCCCGCGGACCGACGGAACGATCCCCGTTGGCGGTCCGGATCGGCAAAAATAACAGATGTCTATACTGATATGATATAATGTATGTCTGCCCGGCTCAGTCCCACCGACCGATCGGATCATGGATGAACGATACCCTACGTTTATATATCCGTCAGCCGTGCGGCCGATATGGAGTGTTCGCTCTCGGAGGGCGCATCCCGGTATCTGGATACGCTCTACGAGGAGTACGAGCGTTTCGACGTCCAGCAGACGACGGTAGGGGTCAGCTGTGAGGAGTTCGACGCCATCGCCGAGCGGCCCGACGGGATCGCCGTCCGTGCCAGAATCAGGGGGGAAGACGGCTTCTTGATGCGTCCGGACGGTAACGACTGGACCCTTCCGGGCGGGATACTCGATGCCGATCCGGACCGGGAGACGGTGGCCGAACGTCTCGAACGGTGGACCGGCCTCCGATGCCGGATAGAGGGGCTCGATCGTGTCTCCCTCGTCGGCCTGCAGTGTGAGGCCGCAACCGAGGAACTGTGGACGATTTCGGCGGTGTTCTCGACGACGGCGACCGGAGGCTCGCCGCGTGGGCACGCCGCCTGGCGGAACCGGAAGACGCCGATCACGGTCCCATCGTTATAACTGAGCGACGGCCGACCCGACATAGCCAAGGGGCGGCCGCCCGCGTTCGAGGTATGGGCACGCCGCTCGATTCACGCGAGGCGCAGGTCGACGAAGTGCTGGACCGGCTTTACGAACAGTATCCCGACCCCGAGATATCGCTCGATTTTTCGAACCGACTGGAACTCCTCATCGCGGTCGTCCTCTCCGCACAGTGTACCGACGAACGGGTCAACGACGTGACGGCCGAGCTCTTCGAGACGTACGATGGCCCCGAGGCCTACGCCGAGGCCGACGAGTCCGAACTCGCGGAGGCGATCAACTCGATCACCTACTACAACAGCAAGGCGGGCTACATCAAATCGGCCTGTCAGGACGTCGTGGAGATCCACGACGGCGAGGTACCGGATACCATGTCGGCTCTGACCGACCTCGCGGGCGTCGGGCGTAAGACGGCGAACGTCGTCCTCCAGCACGGCCACGAGGTCGTCGAGGGAATCGTCGTCGACACCCACGTCCAGCGGATCTCCCGCCGACTCGGGCTGACCGAAGAACACACCCCCGAGAAGATCGAGGCGGATCTCGTGGGGATCGTCCCCGAGGACGACTGGAAGGAGTTCACTCATCTGCTGATCAGCCACGGTCGCGAGACCTGTTCCGCGAGAAATCCCGACTGTTCGGCGTGCGTCCTAGAGGACGTCTGTCCGTCCTCGAAACTCGACAGCGATGTCGATCTGGCCGACGGTAGCGAGTGGTGAGGTGGGCGGTTCGGGTCTCACGGCTCGGTACGGCGGACGAGTCCCGTCGAACGGCGTCAGACGCCCCGAAACGCTTTTTTGCATCGGATTCGACTGGCAAACGATGAGTGAACTCGGCGATCTCCTGGACGATATCGTGTCGGACGTCGACGGGACGCTTTTGTTCTCCCCGAGTGGGTCACTATACGAGCGCTTCGCCGAGGTCGACGATCCGGTCGTCGTCTCGAAGACGAACTCGGTCGGTGCCGACCGGTACGTCGGATTGCCCCTCGAGTTCGGCGACGTCCGCGAGCGGGTCCGGTTCGGCGTCGAGGGGGCGCTCGAAAACGGGTTCGTCGAGGAGGGCCAACAGCTCGCCTGCGCGATCGCGCTGTTCTCCGAGGACCTCGATACGGTCACCCGCGTCCGGGCGGGCGACTTCGAGCGCTCCGGCGTCTATGACCTCTTCGTCAACAGCCGCGCGCAACCGGAGGTCATCCAGAACGTCCTGGAGGTCGCTATCGAGTTAGGCAAGAAGGGCCAAAAAGGCAAACGCGTCGGCGCGCTGTTCGTCGTCGGCGACGCCGGAAAGGTGATGAACAAATCCCGGCCGCTCAGCTACAACCCGTTCGAGAAGAGCCACGTTCACGTCGGCGACCCGATCGTCGACGTCATGCTCAAGGAGTTCTCGCGGCTCGACGGCGCCTTCGTCATCAGCGATTCCGGAAAGATCGTCTCGGCGTACCGGTATCTCGAACCCGCCGCCGAGGGCGTCGACATCCCGAAGGGACTCGGGGCGCGCCACATGGCCGCGGGCGCGATCACCAAGGACACGAACGCCGTCGCGGTCGTGCTTTCGGAATCCGACGGCCTCGTTCGGGCGTTCTCCGGCGGCGAGATACTCCTGGAGTTGGATCCGGAGGAGTACTGATGTATCCGCTCGTCGTCCGCGGCTGGTACGGCGGACTCTCGGCGCCCGAACGGAACCTGCTTACCGCCCTCGTGGTCCTCTTTTTGGGGATCACCGTCGGTGCCATCGCCGCCCTACTCGTCCGTCGACTGTTGCTCGCACTCGACGTCGACGACGCCGTCGAGGGGACCTCCTTCGAACGGACCGCGAGACAACTCGACGGCTCGACCGTCCAGTTCCTCTCGCGACTCGTCGGCGCGTTCGTCTTTTTTCTCGCGGGGTTGTACGCGATACGGACCATCGGCCTGGTCCCGGAGGAGGCGTTGATCGAGGAGATCGGCGCGTTCCTCCCGCAACTGTTCGTCGCGATCGTCGTCGTGTTGGTCGGCCTCGTCGTCGGTGACAAAGCCGAGATCGTCGTCAGCGAACGACTCCGGAGCGTAAAGCTCCCCGAAGTGGCGGTCGTTGGGACGCTGTTGAAACTGTCGATACTCTACGTCGCTTCGCTCGTCGCGCTGTCGCAACTCGGCGTGGCGACGGCGGCGCTTTTGATTTTGCTCGCCGCCTACACCTTCGGTGTCTTCTTTCTCGCCGGGCTGGCGTTCAAAGACCTGCTCGCCTCCGCGGCCGCGGGCGTCTATCTCCTCATGACCGAGCCGTATGCGATCGGCGACGAAGTCGAGATCGACGGACACCGTGGGGTCGTCCAGGAGATCGACGTCTTCGTTACCTGCATCGAGGACGACGGCGAGGAGTACGTCGTTCCGAACCGGAAGGTGCTCCGTGAAGGCGCGATGCGAATCCGTGGCTAATACTGTCGGACGTAACTACTTGAATCGAAAATCTCTGAGCGTCGTGTTACAGTACGGTTTCGTCTATCTGAACGATTCAGGTATTCACGAAATTACGTCCGACAGTATAACTTTAGGTTCCCGGCGGACGACTGCCCACGTATGCTGACGCTGACCCTCGATTCGTTCATGATCGAACTCAAAGACGGAAGTCTCAAGAACGTCGGACCGACGGACAAATCGGCGACGGCGAAACTCTTCGACGTCGAGTCCGTCGAGGCCCGTGCGTTCGGCGACAGCCAGCTCAAGATCGTTGCCGAGGACGCCGCCGGGGACGAAGTCCAGATCGCGCTGTCCCCCGAGGACGCCGCGGCGCTCGCCGAGGAGCTCGAAACGCTGTCCGCGGGCCACGAGAAAGCGGAGTAGGCTACCGATCGACGTCCGGATCGATCGCTTCCCCGCCCTGTCCGAGGGGTTCGGCGGGGACTCCAGCCCACGTTTCACCTGCGGGGACGTCCTCGGCGACGAGCGAGTTCGCGGCGACCTGTGCGTCGGGGCCGATCTCGACGCCGGGCAACACGACGGCCCCCGCGCCGATCATCGCCCGTTCACCGACCCGGATTTCGCCGGTTCGGTACTCCTTCTGAAGGAATTCGTGACACAGAAGCGTCGCGTCGTAGCCGACGATAGCGTCGGCCTCGACAGTGACGAGCTCCGGCCAGAACACGTCCGGTGTGGACTCGAGCCCCCACGAGACGCCCGACCCGACGGTGACGCCGATCGACCGGAGCAGCCAGTTTTTTACTCGGAGGCTCGGGGCATGGCGGGCGAGGACGACGACGACGTAATTGAAGACGATCCGTAGCGGGTGCTTCGCGTCCGGCCACGACCGGAGCGAGTTGCGGGGGCCCTGGGTCGGATGTCGGCGAAGCCGATCGTGGCGCGAAACGGTGCCGTCGCCGGAGGAGTCACGGTTCGGTCCCTCGCGGTTTCGGTTCGGTCCCTCGCGGTTTCGGTTCGGCTCCCCCTCCGATTCGTCCCCGTTACCTGTCCCGGAGTACACACTCTATCACTCGCCGGGCACCGTGTTAAGTCATTCCTCGCCGTCGGTTCCCGTCCCGGTGCCAGTTCTGGAGTCGGAGTCGGAGTCGGACGCGGGGTCGGAGTTGGACGCGGGGTCGGAGTCGGACGCGGGGTCGGAGTCCGAATCCGAGTCGGGGCCACGGCCGGAGTCGAGGCCGAGACCGGCGTCCGGCCCCGTCCGGGCGCTCGGGATCGTCGATGGTTCATCCCGGTCCCCGAAGGCGACCGGTTCGGCCTCCCGGACCCGCACGCCACGAGCCGCGAGGTGTTTCGTCCGCTTTCTGGCGAAGTCCTCCTCTTCGGTGCCCTGCGTGGCGAGGACGTACATCCGGGCCTTCCCGACGGGGCGCATCGTCCGGCCCGCCCGCTGGGCACCCTGCCGGCGCGAGCCGCCGAGCCCCGAGGCCGCGATTGCGATCTCCGCGTCGGGGAGGTCGATCCCCTCGTCGCCGACCCGAGAGACGACGATCGTGTCCACCGCCCCGCGTCTGAACCGGTCGAACAGCCGGCTCCGACGGGCGTGCGGCGTCTCGCCGCTGATAAACGGAACGCTCAACGCCTCGGCGATGGCGTCGCCCTGATCGATGTACTCGACGAAGACGATCGCCTTCGAGCCGCGGTGCTCCCGGAGGATCGCCGAGATTTCGCGGATCTTCGCGGGGTTCGTCGCCGCGGCCTGACGGCGTCCGTGGCCGTCGCTGGCGGCGTACTCCTCGCGGTGGGACGCCGAGGCCCACGGGAGAAACCGGATCTCGACCTCCGGTTCGGCGACGTAGCCGGCCTCGAAGAGTGCCTCCCAGTCCGTGCCGACCGGCGGTCCGACGAGCGTATAGATCTCCTCTTGATCCTCCGTCTCCCGGACCGGCGTGGCGGTCAGCCCGAGACGGTGTTTGGTCTGGAGGCCCGCACTCCGGCGGTGGATCGGCGAGGGGATGTGGTGGACCTCGTCGAAGACGATGAGTCCCCACTTCCGGGAGTCGAACAGCATTCTGTGGCGGTCCATCCCCGAGATCCGGTAGGTGGCGATCGTTACCGGCCGGATCTCCTTTTTTCCGCCGTGATATTCACCGACCTGTTCGGGCGACAGCGTCGTGTGGTCTACGATCGCGTCGTGCCATTGGCCCGCGAGTTCCCGGGAGGGTACCAACACGAGCGTCTCGCCTTCGACGTCGGCCATCACCCCGAGGGCGGCGATCGTCTTGCCCGACCCCGGCGGCCCGACGAGGACGCCCGAGCCCGAATCCGCAAAGCGGGCGATCCAGTCGGCCTGGTAGGGGCGCAACTCGAGTTCGAGATCGAGCGGGAGATCCTCGCCGGTCTCGAGATCCCGGTCGTCCTGGACCGGATAGCCCGCCTCGTATAGCGTCCGTTTGACTTCGGCGGTCCGGTCCTCGGCCACCCACGCCGTCTCGTCGCCGATCCTCGCCCGCAGGACGCCGTCCCCGAGTTGCGGTTCGGCGACGTTAGCGAGTAGATCTGCGCTTTTGGCCTCCAAGACGACGTAGCCGTCCTCGTGGGTCGCAAGCCGGAACTTGTGGGCACGCTCCCATTGGCCCTCGATCCACTCCTCCAGCGCCTCGTATCGGCCGTCGAGCGCGGATCGAACCGTCGCGAGCAGCTCCGAGAGCGTTCCGTAGGGCGCGTTCCAGACGTCCTCCTCACGAACCGCGTAGACGTAGCCGCCCTCCCCGTTCGTGTCCTCCAGGTGGGCGAACTGCGTCAACAGTGCCCGCGTGTACTGTGCGGGCTGATCGACGATCACGTCGCGTCGGGTTTCGAAGACGGTGATGCGCTCGGCGGCGTCAGCCCCGCGTGGCGGAAACCAGATCGTATCCGCCTCCGTGACGTCGAGTCGTGCGATCGTCCCGTCGTCGTCGAGCGCCGAGAGCGCGTCGGCCGCCTCCTCGACCGAACAGCCGGCAGCCTCGGCGACCTCGGCGGCCGCCAGGACCGGCCGCCGTCGGTCGTCGAGTGCATCGTAGAACGCGCCCGCATCGAACGCCGTCCCGTCGTCGGTAGCCGGGCCCTGTTCGGTCGTCCCGCCGCCGTTTTTCGGCCGCTCCTCGGTTGTTCCGCCATCGGCGTCCGCCGTCGGCTCCGCCGTGTCTACTGGATCGTCCGTCACTACGAACGGTTCGGGGCGGACGAGCAAAAGCGACCCGCATCGGGCGACCGGATCGCGACGGGACCCGGACGGACCGCGTGTGAGCGCGGCGGACATCGTATTGAGACTGTCGGCTAGAATTTCGTGAAGCTATCGCGGCACCGGCGCGCGAATCGCATGCCATCGGGATCGCCGGCGGTATGGGGGCTCCCAGCCCGTGCGCAGTGTCGACCCCGTGGAGTCGGTTCTTCTCACGTCAGGAGAGCCGTCGGTATCAGCAATTTCGAAGTTACCAGAATTGAGGCGAGAATGCCCCTTCCTCAACGAGCGACCACCGGGAGCGAGTAGGGTGGGGTAGTTCACGACCGCAGCCACGTCCGAACCGCCGCGACCGCCTCCATCGGATCGACCCGGTCCGTCGGATCGACGGCCCAGATCCGGTCGCCCGCAACGGTCACGCCGAATACTTCCTCCTGCGTCGGTTCGACGCGGACTCCCTCGATTTCGTCGTAGCCCCGGAGGCGGTCGGCGAGGACGCGACGGGTCGTTACGGCGGTACCGGCCAGCCGACACGGGGCGCAATACTCGATATCGACACGTACCATATCCGGATTTGGCACGATCGATAATTAAACATGTCTACTTCCGATGCGGATCCATGGGCGGGGAGCCGTCCGGGCGGCGTGGCAGGCCGGCAGGCTTTTTCGATCCGCGTCTGAGGTGTCGGTATGGGCGATTTCGAACTCGACTTACAGACCGCCGAAGGCGAACTCGACGAACCGGACGACGGGGGCCGCGTCGTGCTCGGGGTCCTCGATGGGTCGACCGACCCCGAGGAGTGGATCACCCACATACAAAACGACGACGTGCTGGTGTTGAACGTCGAGGGGGACTTGAATGATCTCGCTGCCGGGTTCGCCCGCGAGATCCGCGACGACGGTGGCGAACTGATGCACTTTCGGGAGTTCCTCGTCGTCTCACCGCCGGGTCGGGAGATCGACACCGACCGGCTCCGAGACGACACCGAGTGAGCCGGACCGTTACGCCGGCCCGTTGGCCCGCGCCGCGAGATCCTCGAGCGCGCCGGTCGCCGTCTCGACCGCGCGCGCTTTTTTCGCGGGGTAGGCTTCGACTTTTCCCCGGAGCATGAGCCCCTCGCCGAGCGCGACGTCGCCGTTGTACGCAGCCTGCTTATCGAGCCCGATGTAGAACGCACAGTTGTCGTCGATCCGGGCCTCCAGTTCCTCGAGCAGGCGGTCGAACTCGCCGAGTTCGGTCAGCCTCGAGAGGACGTACCGGACGTCGTCGGCGCGTTCGAGCCGAACCGAGAGGATGACGATCCGATCGCCGTTGTGGCCTTCGGTAACGTCGCGTTCGAGTTCGGTCTCCTCGGGCAGAAACGTCCTGAGTGCCGCCTCGACCCGCTTTTCGTCCTCCGTCGCATAGCAGAACGTCCGGAGATCGACGTAGTGGAACGGGACGGCGCTCATCGTCTCACTCGTCGTCCGCGTCGTCGGTCTCACCCTCGACGTCGTCGGTCTCACCCTCGGCGTCCTCAGCCGAGGCCAGCGACTCCTCGGCGATTCCTGCTTCCTGTCCCTCCTCAAACTCGACGATGTAGGTGTTGTCGCCGAACATCGTCTCCGAGACCTGTGTGACCTCGCCCGTCTCGCCGTCGTACTCGCTGTGCTTATCGTGGAACACCACGCGATCTCCCTTCTCGAATGCCATACCGTCGTTTTTCACCGATACGGAAAAAGCCCGTCGTTTCCACCGCCGGACGGGCAGACGTCCCATCGACGAACGGCTCCGCCGGCCCCCTGTCGAACGGCTTTTGGGACGCGCCCCCGAATCCACGGTATGATATCTACAGCCACGCCCCACGCCGATCGCCCGCCGACGGCTTCCGAACGGATCCCGGAGCGAGGATGACCGCCGTCAACGGGCTGTGGTTTCTCGCCGACGAGGCGGCCCAGCGGGCCGAACAGGCCTACCACCGCGCGGTCGATACCTACGGTGAGGCACCCCTCGAACGGACGTACGAAAAGCGCGTATCGCGTGCTCGGTTCCGGACGCTCACGGAGCGGATCCGCGACAGCGGAACCCCCTACGGGGTACACACGCTCGTCCACCGCGCGGACGGCAACCTCCTTTTGGTCCGTCACGAGGGCGTCGATCTGTGGGTCCTTCCCGGCGGCGGTGTCGACGGCCCGGAGTCGTTTCGAGAGACGGCAACGCGAGAACTCGACGAGGAGGCCGGGATCGAAGCGGCCTACCGCGGGTTAGCGATGTTGAACCGCGTCGAAATCAGCTGTCGGGGGTGTACGACCTGGGGGGTGCTTCCGGTCTTCCGTGCGAGGGCCGAGACGACGACGCCCGCCGTTTCGGACCCCGACGACGAGATCAGCGTCGTCCGGTGGTTCGATCCCGATGCCCTCCCGGACGATACCCGCGACCGGGAGGACCTCATCCGGGCAGCCCGGACCGTCATCTGATACGGATACGAGAATCCGTCACCACTCGACGCCGTCGCGTTCGTCCGCCTTTCGCCGCCGTAACGCGGCCCGGCCGTTCGAGGCGTCGTAACCGAACAGCACCGATTCGCCGTATCCCTCCGCGACCTCCAGTGCGTGGATCAGGTTGTCGATGTCGACGTTGACCGTATAGAGTTCGACGCTAAAAGGCGTCTCGAGGCGGCTCTCGAAGCCCTTGGCGATCGTCTCCAGCCAGTAGGTCGTTCCGTAGTTGGTGTCATAGAGCGGAACGACGAACTCGTCGACGTACGGTTCGACGGCATCGATGTCGATCCCTGCCCGCTCATAAAGGTGTCCGTCGTAGGGATCGGGATACAGCGTCATGTAGGTCCGACCGGGGATCCGCTCGGCGGCCTCCTCGACGAAGTCCGTAATGACCTCCGCCCGCCACTCGTAGCGGTCCTCGACGGTCGTCTCCGCCGGAGGGGGTCCCTCCCCGCGTTCGTCCCGTGCTCGAACCCACGATTCGAAGCGCTCGTTACAGCGATCACAGTAGCAGTACTCGGGGCGTGGAAAGCCGATGTCGTCGAGTCGAACGTCCGGAGTCACATCGGCGCAGTCGGCGACGATCTCGAGCAGTCCCTCGCGGTAGCCGTCGTGGGTCGGGCAGACGTACGCCCAATCGAAGTAGGTTCGCTCGCGGGTCGCGCGCTGTCCGTCCGGCGAGACCGGGGCGAGATCGGGGTTCTCCTCGACGGCAGCGTTGTCGCCGAAACAGGAGATCATACTCACCGTTTCGGGGACCGGTTCGGCGGAGCGGCCGGAGACGTCCTTGACCTCGTAGAAGCCGCGGTCGAAGTCGGGCCAGCGAGCCTCCTCCTCGTTTCGCGTGACGACGCCGTACATACCTCCGGTCGGTGCTCGTGATGCCTAAGTCGTTCGGAAGGTGATGCGGTAGCTCCGGCGGCTACCGTTTCGATACGTACAACAGGACGACCGCCGCGACGAGAGCGACGGCGAGTATCTTTTTAGACATACGGCGTGTTCTACAACAGCTACAGATAAAGGTTTCCCCCCATCCACGGCGATGGCCCCCCAGGCCGTGAGGGTCCCTTGTTCCGTGAGGGTCCCTTGTTCCGTGAGGGTCCCTTGTTCCGTGAGGGTCCCTTGTTCCGTGAGGGTCCCTTGTTCCGTGAGGATCCCTTGTTCCGTGAGGACCCCTTGTTACTCGACGCTGATGTGGGCGGCGATCGAGTCCCGGATGATCGTACCGCAGTACGTACAGCGGACGCCCTCCTCGAGGACGTCGAAGCGCGACTCGATCGGTTCGTCCCCGGTCGAAATACAATTAGCGTTCGGACACGACAACACGCCGCCGACGGTCTGGGGGCGCGTCACGCGGTGTTTTTCGACGACATCGAACCCGCGGACGATGTTGATCGTCGCGGCGGGCGCGATGAGCGACAGCACGTCGACTTCGTTCTGGCTTAGCTCCCGGCCTTCGACCTTCACGATGTCCTTTCGCCCCAGCCGATCGGAGGGAACGTTCATACCGACGCTTACCTCTTCTCCGGAACCGCCGTCGATTCCGAGGATGGCGAGCACGTTGAGTGCCTGTCCGCCGGCGATGTGGTCGATAACGGTTCCGTCCTCGATCTTGGAGACGCGGAGTTCTGTGTCTGTCATAGCATCTCGTCTAAAAGCGCCATCCGAACCGGGATGCCGTTGTGAGCCTGTTCGAAGTACGTCGCATAGCGGGTCTCGTCGACACCTGGCGCGATCTCGTCGACGCGGGGTAACGGATGCATCACCGTCAGTTCATCGTTTGCAGCCTCGAGGAGGCCGGCGTCGATCCGATACTCGCCGGCGACCTGTCGGTACTCGTTCTCGTCGGGGAACCGCTCGCGTTGGATCCGGGTCACGTACAGCACGTCGAGCGTTTCGATGACGTCCTCGATCCCCGTGTGTTCGCGTACCTGTGCCCCCGCTTCGTGGAGATCGTATCGGACTCCCCGGGGGAGGCGAAGGCTCTCCGGGCTAATGAAGTGTTGGCTCACGTCGAAGTTGGTCAGCGCGTGTGCAAGCGAGTGGACCGTTCGACCGTATTTCAGATCGCCCATGATCCCGATCGTGAGGTCGTCGAGTCCGGCGTTCTCCCGGATCGTATACATATCCAGGAGGGTCTGGGAGGGGTGTTGGCCCGCCCCGTCTCCGGCGTTGACGACCGGGATATCGACGAACTCACTCGCAAGCTTCGCCGACCCCTCAGAGGGGTGTCTGAGGACGAGCGCGTCCGCATAGCCCTCGATGACGCGGACGGTATCGGCGAGGCTCTCACCTTTCTTGACCGACGAGGAATCGACGCTCCCCATATCGACGGTGTCCCCGCCGAGTCGCTTCATCGCCGCGTCGAACGACATCTTCGTACGGGTACTTGGTTCGAAAAAGAGCAGCCCCAACAGTGTATCCGCGTGCGCTCCGGTCACCGCCCCGGGATCGGCGGCGATTTCGGCCGCACGGTCCAACACTGCGTCGATGTCGCCACGCGATAGCTGTTTCGCACTGATGAGGTGGTCGTGGCGCATTATCGAAACGGGGATGCGAACGGTCTTGAATCTCCCGACCGGCCGGCTGTGTGTGTTCCGCTCACGTGCCCCATCGGGTCGGACACCGACACACCGGGTGAGTCGCCAGAAGGTTTAATCAGCATTACGGCGTACTACTCGACAATGAGCGAACGGCTCCGGACCGGGATTTCCGCCCTCGACAGACAGCTCGACGGCGGAATCCCGTCCGGGAGTATCGTGGCACTCACGGCCGCTCCGGCCAGTCAGGCCGAACTGTTTTTGTACGAACTCACGGCTGCGCGCGGGACGCTTTATCTCACGCTCGACCGGACGAGCGACGCGGTCGCACGTAGCATCGACGCGACGCAGACTGCGACCGGGGATCCGACCGTCCGGGACGTAACCGGGGACGCGCCCCTCGACAACGCCTCGAAGTTCGTCGCCGCACTCCCGGACGCTTCGAATCTCATCGTCGATCCGGTCGACGTACTCGAACGACAGGAGCCGCCGAGATACCGGAACTTCCTCAACGAACTCCAAAACCACATATACAACACCGGCAGCCTCGCCGTTCTGCACTGTCTCGACGGTCACGACGTTCCGGCGCTTCGGGATACGACCGAACACATGGCCGACGTCGTCTTCCAGTTGGAGACGGAACTCAACGGTGACCGTGTGGAAAACCGACTCGCAGTACCGAAATTCCGCGGCGGGAAGGCCCTCTCCGACGCCATCAAACTCGATCTCGCGGAGACGATCGAGATCGACACCAGCCGCGATATCGCCTGAATCCGTTGGTCCGACGGTTTATATACAAACACGGGTGCACATCCCCTGTGACCTGAGAAATCGCCGACAGCCCGACGAGGCGGGTGTACAGCACGAGGGCTGTCGTGTGGACGTGCTGTCTGTTCGCCACACTTGAAGTGATCCGATACCGATGGGTTCGCATGGAACTGTTCGGGACCGCCGGTATTCGCGGGGACGTACAGACGAACGTGACGCCGTCGCTGGCGGTGGCTGTCGGACGGGCGGCTGCCGTTGACGGCTCCGAGTTCGTCGTCGGCCGTGACGGTCGTGAGACCGGTTCGGGGATCGCGGCCGCCGTCGAGGCGGGGCTCGAAAGTGGCGGTTCGGACGTCCGCCGCGTCGGCCGGGTCCCGACGCCGGCGCTCGCGTATGCGAGTCGCGGACGCCGGGGGATCATGATCACTGCGAGTCACAACCCACCGTCGGACAACGGACTAAAGCTGTTCGTCGATGGGACCGAATACGACCGCGATGCCGAGCGCCGAATCGAATCCCGAGTCGAATCGGCTTCGACACCGACCGAGTGGTCCCGGTGGGGAACCCTGACGACACTCGATGTGCTACCGGCTTACCGTACCGCCGTCAGCGAATACGCCCACGACGCCGTGGGCTCTTGTGACGGCGTCACCGTCGCGGTCGATTGCGGAAACGGTACGGCGGGTCTCGCGGTGCCATACGTGCTTCGGGACCTCGGAGCTCACGTCGTCGCGCTCAACGCCAACGTCGACGGTCACTTCCCCGGCCGCGAGTCGAAGCCGACTCCGGAGACCCTCGCCGACCTCCGGACGTTCGTCGCCGACGGCGAGTTCGAACTCGGTATCGGTCACGACGGGGACGGCGACCGGATCGTTGTGGTCGACGCGGCGGGCGACGTCGTCCACGAGGACACGATACTCGCTATCGTTGCCGAGCACTACGTCGACGCCACCGATGCCGCCGACCCCGTAGTCGTGACGACACCGAACGCATCTGCCCGGATCGACGAGCGCGTCGAGGCGGCTGGCGGTCGGATCGAGCGGGTCCGACTCGGCGCGCTCCACGAGGGAATCGCGGCCGCCGAGGGTTCGGGCGGAACCGTGGTCTTCGCCGCCGAGCCGTGGAAGCACACCCATCCCGCCTTCGGCCCGTGGATCGATGCTGTCGTCAGCGCAGCCGTCGTCACCGGCCTGGTCGCCTCGGTAGGGCTTTCGAGCCTTCGGGAGCCGGTACGCGAGCGTCCGTATCGGAAAGCGAGCATCGAGTGTCCCGACGACGCGAAGGCGGCCGCGATGTCGCGTCTCGAATCCCGGTTGCCGGAGGCGTTTCCCGACGCCGACGCCACGACAGAACACGGGGTTCGTCTGACGTACCCTGACGGTTCCTGGGTACTCCTCCGGCCGAGCGGGACCGAGCCGTATCTCCGGCTCTACGCCGAAGGCGACGACGTGGACACGCTCGTCGGATCCGTCTCGGAAATCGTCGAGCGTTCCATCGATGAATCGAGATAGCTCGGAGTGGAGGAATCCGCCGCGGCCGACCTATGGTCCGTCCGACGCCCCGGTCCGAGCCAGCTATTTGCCGTCGGCCCCCGACCGTCCGGTATGGACGATACCGATCTTCTCGCGCTGGCGCGTGAGGCAGTCGAGCGATCGTACGCGCCGTACTCGGAGTACTACGTCGGCGCTGCCCTCGAGACCGACGACGGGACGGTGTTCTCCGGCTGTAACGTCGAGAACGCCAACTACTCGAATAGCGTCCACGCGGAGGAACTCGCTCTCTCGAAAGCCGTCGAAGCCGGCCACCGGACGTTCGAGGCGATCGCCGTGAGTTCCGACCGCCGAGACGGCGTGACACCCTGTGGGACGTGCCGACAGTCGCTCTCGGAGTTCTGTGACGACGACTTCCGGATCGTCTGTGAGGGCTCCGGTACGCCGACGAGCCACACGCTCGGGGAACTCCTGCCGGATACCATCACGGGGTCGCATCTGGAATGACCGACGACAGCGAGGCTCCCGGCGACGACGAGCAATACCACATCGAACTACGGGACGGCGATATCGACGGTCCCGTGTTGCTTCCCGGTGACCCCGAGCGCGTCGACGTCATCGGCGATCTGTGGGACGACACCGAACGGCTCGCGGACCACCGCGAGTACCGAACGCTCGCGGGCAAATACGCCGGCGAATCGGTCGCCGTCACCTCGACCGGGATCGGCTCACCCTCGGCGGCGATCGCTGTCGAGGAACTCGCACGCGTCGGCGCCGAGACGTTCCTCCGCGTCGGCTCCTGTGGGGCGATCCAACGGGAAATCGACGTCGGCGACCTCGTCATCACGACTGGCGCGGTCAGACAGGAGGGAACGAGCGGCGAGTACGTCCGCGAGGAGTACCCGGCGAGTGCCCACGGAGAGGTCGTGACCGCGCTCGTGACCGCCGCCGAGCGACTCGGCCACGAGTATCACCTCGGTGTCACCTGCTCGACCGACTCCTTTTACGCCGGTCAGTCTCGCCCGGGCGTCGGCGGCTTTCGAGCGTCCGGGGCCGACGACCGGCTCGAGGAGCTACGCGAAGCGGGCGTCGTCAACTTCGAGATGGAGGCGAGTGCGATCTTGACGCTCGCGGAACTGTATGGACTCCGGGCGGGGGCCGTCTGCACCGTCTACGCCAACCGGGTAACGGGGGAGTTCCGCACGGAGGGACAACGGAAGGCGGCCGAAACCGCGTCGCTGGCGGCGGCGATACTGTCGAGAATGGATCGGATAAAACGGGAGGCCGGAGCCGATCGCTGGCACGCCGGCCTATCGCTCGACGATGAGTGATCCTGACATGACCGGCCATAGCTCTTTCAAGACGTCCGTCTCGGTGGACGAGACCCGCCGGGGACGGCCAGCCGGCGATGGAAACGGGGGCCGATCGACGTCTGACGGGTGATACACGCGGTCGGAGGCCGGCCGACCGCCCTCGGTCGGCCCGCGTCCGGGAAGCGTCGACCCGTCCTCGCGCGGAGGCCTACATGTCGGGGAACGCCTTCGCTGCGTCTCCGAATCCGGTGACGGTATTGATCCAGCGGGCGGCGACGGTCTTTTTGAGCGCCTTTGCCGCCGGTCCGCCGAACGTATCGATCGGGAGCCCCTTGACGTCGTGGGCGACGGCCTTGCTACCGACGGAAATGAGCGTCCCCTTGTCGTCGTGTTCCCACTCCTTGAGTGGCTCCCCACGGATCGCACGGGCGATGTTTTCGCCCGCGACCTCCGCGGCCTGCCAGGCGGCCTGTGCGGTCGGCGGGGCGGGGTTGTCCTGTCCCGGCTGATCGACGAGCGCGGCGTCGCCGAGCGCGAAGACCCGCTCGTCGGACGTCTGGAAGTTCGACGCCGCCTCGATGCGGTTGCTTCGCTCGTCTTTGTCCACGTCGGCGGTTTCGGCCGCGTCCTGTCCCGTGATGCCGCCGGTCCAGAGCAACACGTCGTAGTCGAGTTCCGTTTCCTCGCCGACGTAGACGGTCTCATCGTCGACCTCTCCGATGAACTCGCCGGTGTGGATTTCGACGTCTTTCTCCTCGAGCAGCTTTCTGAGCTTCGCCTGCACGACGGGATCGTTGTTCGGGAAGACGTTGTCCAGCCCTTCGACGAGGTGGATATCGATCGGTGCGCGGTGTTTGTCGCGGAACTCCGCTATCTCGCCCGCCGACTGGATGCCGGAGAGCCCGGCCCCACCGACGATGACCTGTGCGGGGTCGTTTCGGGACGCCTCGCTGGCGGCCTCGGTGACCGCGTCGTGGATCTCGAGGGCGTCCGCGAGATTTTTCAGCGTGAGCGAGTGCTCTTTGAGCCCGTCGATGCCGAAGAACGCCGTCTTCGAGCCGATGCCGACGAGCAGGTAGTCGTACTCGACGGCCGAACCGTCCGCGAGCGTGAGCACGCGCTCGTCGGTATCGATCGCCTCGACGCGGCTCTGGACGAACCGCGTCGCGGGCGATTTGATCTCGGAGACGTCGAACGTGATCTTCTCTTTGATGTCCGGATTACGGATGCAGCGGTGGGACTCGTGGAGGACGAGGTGGTGATCTACGTCCGAGATCCACGTCAGATCCGCTTCGCCATCGAGTTCCGATTCGAGCCGCTTTATCGCGCCGGCACCGGCGTAGCCGGATCCGAGCACGACGACATCGTCTGTCATGGAACTACATGTGATGTCCACCGATACAAAGCTGTTGAAACCGATCCGGCCGGGACGACGTACGATCGGGCGTCCGACAAACGGACGGCGTGCGATCGGGCGTCCGACAAACGGACGGCGTGCGTGGTACCCGCTACAGGAGCATAGCCGACAGTATAGTAGAGATCGGAAGACAATACACATTCGATCGCACGGTGGCAGTGCGATCGATGTGTACATAATTGCGATGTTTACTGTATCAGTGGAGTGGCTCCTCGTCGCCTGCCGGTGCCTCCATGTTGTCGATGGTGAGGATGAGGCGGTTGTTCGTGTCGTCTTTCCCTTCGAGTTCCCCCTCGATGAGGAGTTTCGACAGCGGGGTCGGCCCGACGGTGATGTCGTCGCCCTCGTCGAACTCGGACATCGACCCCTGGAGTTTGATTTCGGCCCGACAGAGTTCGGGATGGTGGACGCTCGTCAGGTCGATCTCCTGGACGTTCGCCTCCACTACTAACTCCCCTTCGTGCCGGAACGGTACGTCGGCCGCCTGGTCCATCTCTTGGATCTTCAGCGCGTCGTACGCCGTCGCGGTCGGTTTGTACCCCCCCTTCGGCCCGGGTACGCCCTCGACGAGCTGTAGCGCTTTGAGGCTCTGCATCTGATTTCGGATCGTCCCCGGATTCCGGTCCACCTCGTCGGCGATGTCTTCGCCTTTGACCGCGGTCTCGGACTCACGGAAGAGGTTGATGAGCTCCTGAAGGATCGTTTTCTGGCTGGGGGTAAGTTCGATCGATGACATAACGTATAATTTGGTAGTTCACGACTTAAAGGCGACGGTGGGGCCGGTCGCCGACTGGCGTGAGCATACTGCTGGCTGTCCCCATCGCACGCGAGTCGCGACCCTGGGGTGCGAGTGCGGTCGCGACGGACAGCCGGCAGTATCAACCGTCCGTCTCGAAGGGGCCGAGCGACCGCGAGGAGTTCGCGACGACGAGCGTGCTCGAAGCCGCCATCGCGACGGCGGCCAAGAGCGGGTTCAACAGCCCGAGAGCGGCCATCGGGATCGCGAGGCCGTTATAAAGAAACGCCCACCCGAGGTTCTGTTTGATCCGGCCGTTGGTCCCTTCGGCGATCCGGAACGTGTCGGCGACGGAGCGGAGGTCGTCGTCGACGATGACCGCGTCGGCGGCGTCACTCGCGAGTTGCGTCCCGCTCCCGAGCGCGATCCCGAGATCCGCCGCCGCGAGCGCGGGGGCGTCGTTGCTCCCGTCGCCGACCATCGCGACCGGCCCCCGCGTTCGGAGCCGTCGGATCGTCTCGGCTTTCGCCTCCGGCGGGACGCCGGCAAACACCTCGGAGACGCCCTCGACCGTCCGGAACCGATCCGCGGCGGCCCCCTCGTCGCCGGTCAACACGACGACGGACCGCTCGCGCGAAAGCGTCCCGACGGCCTCGCGCCACTCGGTCCGTGGTGTATCGCCCACCACGATGATCCCTCGGGTCCGGCCGTCCCATCCAACGGCGACCGGGACGTCGCCGTCCGCTCTGGCGTCCGCGATCAGGGCGTTTTGATCGTCGTCGATCGTGAGCCCCCGCTCACGGAGGAGATCCGGGTGGCCGACGACGGTTTGGGCCCCCTCGATCGGGGCGCTGACGCCGCGTGGCGTCCGGTCGAACTCGCCCGGATCGACCGCCATCGACCCGCCATCGGTCGCCGTTTTTTCGGCGTCACTCGCGCCGTCGGCCGCCGTCCCGCCCGGTCGGTTCGGCTCCCCTTTTCCCGCGTGGTCGACGATCGCCGCCGCGATCGGGTGCTCCGAGAGCGACTCGACGGCAGCCGCCCTGGCGAGGACGTCCTCGGGTGCGCTGGCGTGGACCGAGACGACGGACATCGACCCTTCGGTCAGCGTCCCGGTCTTATCGAGGACGACGGTTCCGATGTCGGAGGCGTCCTCGAAGACTGCCTCCGCGGTCACGATGATCCCACGGTCGGTGGCCGTTCGGATCCCGGCGGCGATGGCAAGCGGCGTTGCCAGCCCGAGCGCACACGGACAGGAGACGATGAGGACCGTCAACCCGAGCAACATCGCGGCGGTAACGCCGCCACCGGAGACCAACGTCCATCCTGCGACCGCCGCCGCAACGAGGATAACGAGCGGGACGAAGACGGTTGCGAGTCGGTCGGCGAGCCGCTGTATCCCCGGCGTCGAACTTTGGATCTCCCAGAGCAGTTCAACGAGCCGATCGAGCGTACTCGTCGCGGTATCGTCGACCGCCACGACGAGCGGTGCGTCGGTAACGGTCGTGCCGCCCGCCACCGGATCGCCCGGACGCTTACTGACCGGCTTCGACTCGCCCGTGATCAGTGATTCGTCGACCGCCGCAGAGCCCTCACGAACCTCACCGTCGAGGGGGACCCGCTCACCGGGGCGGACGAGGAGCCGATCGCCGGGGGCGACCTCGTCGACCGGTACCGTCTCGCCGCTGGAGGCGAGTCTGGCGTCCTCGATTGCCTGTTCGGTCAGCTCCGAGAGCCGCCCGACCGCACGCTGTTTGATCTTACTTTCGTAGTAATTGCCGCCGGTCACGACGAGGATGATCGCGACCGTCACGTCGAAGTAGAGATCGGTCCGGCCGAGCCCCATCGCGAGCGTGCTGTAGGCGTAGGCGCTACAGGCGGCCAACGCGACCAGGAGGTCCATGTTCGGCACGCCGGCCCGGAGGCTGACGACCGCCCCCCGGAGGATCGGCCAGCCGGTATAAAAGAGGACGAACGTCGTCATGAGCCAGATGTTCGCGAGGACGTACAACCCATCGTAGCCGCCGAAATCGGCGAGCGGCCGGTAGCCGAAGTACGTCGGGTACAAAAACAGCGCGTACCACATCATGACCATCATACCGAACAGCCCCCCGCCGACGAGGAACTTCGCGGTCTCGCTCGTGTCCTCGCGCGGCCGGCCGTCCTCGCGCCGTCCCGCGGTGTAGCCGTATCCCGACAGGAGTTCCGGGAGCCGCTCCTCGTCGACGGTGTCCGGGTCGTACTGGACGCGAACGGTGTCCGTCGCGTAGCTCGCCTCGACCGTGTGGACGCCGTCCTCGGCTCCCGCTCGCCCCTCGAGGAACGCCTCACACGTCGTACAGTGCATCCCCTCGACGGAGAAGAACGCCGACTCGCCCGCGTCCGCGTCGTCCGGCGTCGTTGTGCCGTCGTCGTCGATCGCCTCACGGACGGCCTCCGCCTCCGCCTCTTCGAGGTCGCCGAGCGATCGCTGTACTTCGAGACAGCCACGACAACAGAACTCTCCCTCGACGTCGGGAGCCGTTATCGGGGTCGCGGGCGTCGACAGACCACAGAGCCGACAGCGTGATTCATCGGCCGTCGAGCCGTCCGAAGCCGTCGAGCCGCCGGTGTCCTCAGCACCCATCGGTCTGGCGTACGACGGGCGATGACACGGGACGGCTCGCCGTCCCCGACGCGTGAATCACGCGGTATACGTAAACCGCGTGGTCCTCGGTCCGCGGATCGCGCGTCCGCGAGTCACGCGGACAGTCCATCGATCGCGGACGGTCCATCGATCACGCCGAGGGGCCGCCGTGTGCGCCCGGTCCCGCGGTCGGCCCGGTCGCGACGAGCAGCGTGCCGATGATCAAAGCGACGTTGACCGCCGCGACGGCCCCCGCGGTGTTCGAACTCGTAATCCCGTACCATACGACCGGCGCGAGCGCGAGTGTACCGAGTACGACCGACACCCGCGGCGAAAGCGAACCATCTGACATACTGCTCGTTTCGTCCTATCGAATAAAAAATCATCGCCCGTGTCCCAACGGGTTGGATTCCTAAGGACAATAAATATATAGTGCCAATATACAGTGTCACACATGAGTTCGAAGTTACAACGGGAGATCGGGCACGACGAGTTCGATCCAAAGGGGACGCTGGCGTTGATAACTATATATTTCGTTATCATAAGCGTCCTCTGGATCTTCATGTACTTCGTCGAGTTCCTCGGGAATGACTTAACGGTCGTCGGGGCGATAGCATGAAAATCCACACGTACGAGAAGTTCTGGCTCGCCGCGTCGATGCTGCTCATCGTCGGCTTCATTCTGACGATCACGTACGGAACGGTCGGGATCGGAATCGCGATGGTCGACGACTCCGCGGACACCGTCGATCCGGACAACCTCGGCGACCACCCGAAATTCTCCGATCCGGGCGTCGAGCAGGTCGGCGAGAACGAGTACGACGTGTACGTCCGTGCGCTGCAGTTCGCGTTCATTCCTGGCGATGTCGAAGTTCCCGCCAACAGCACGGTGACGTTCCACGTCACGAGCAGCGACGTCATCCACAGTTACAGCGTCGTCGGGACGAACGCGAACACGATGGTCATCCCCGGTGAGGTCGCGACGATAACCGTCGAGACCGAAGAGCCGGGCGAACACGGCATCATCTGTACCGAGTACTGCGGCTCCGGCCATCACAACATGGCGGGCAAACTCATCATCGTCCCCGAGGACGAGTTCGAACTGGAGGAAGAACAATGAGCCTCGGTGCCAACTCCGGGACGTATCTCGATCAGTTCCCCGGCGAGGCGAAAGTGATCCGTACGGCGTTTTATAGCTCGTTCATCGCCCTCGGGATCGGCGCGCTGATGGGGCTGCTACAGGTGTTCCACCGGCTCGATATCCTCCGGCTCATCCCCTCGGAGGATTACTACTCGTATCTCACGCTACACGCCGTCCTGTTGGTGTTGACCTTCTCGATATTCTTCCTGGTCGGTGTGTTTACCTGGGCCGTGACGACGAGTCTCGATCGCGGCCTCGAGGACCTCCGGTACACCTGGGGTTGGTACGGGCTCATGGCGGTCGGCACGCTGATGGCCGGCGTGGCCATCATCGGCGGCTTCTTCGATTCGATTCCCATGAGCGCGGCCGTTCTGTATACGTTCTACGCGCCGCTGCAGGCACACCCGCTGTTCTATCTCGGTCTCGCGCTGTTCATCGTCGGCTCGTGGCTCGCCGGCCTCGATTGGTTCCGTTCGTGGTGGGCCTGGCGGAGCGAGAACCCCGACGAGCGGATCCCGCTGCCGACGTTCATGGCGCTGACGACGACGCTGTTTTGGATCATCTCGAGCATGGGCGTCGCGATCTCCGTCGTCGTCTTCCTGTTGCCGTGGTCGCTCGGGCTCATCGGCCAGGTGGACGCGCTTTTGACCCGGACGCTGTTTTGGTTCTTCGGCCACGCGGTCGTCTACTTCTGGTTGATGCCGGCCTACATGCTCTGGTACGTTATGTTGCCGAAGATCTCCGGCGGAAAGCTGTTCAGCGACCCCCTCGCCCGCGTCGTCTTCGTTCTCTTCTTGATCCTTTCGACCCCGACCGGGATCCACCACCAGTATCTCGACCCTGGGATCGCAGAAGGGTTCAAGTTCATCGTGATGGTCAACACGATGTTCCTCCTGTTACCGAGTCTGTTGACCGCCTTCACCGTCGTTGCGAGCATGGAACACGGCGCACGCCAGCGCGGCGGGACCGGGTACTTCGGGTGGCTGCGCGCGCTCCCGTGGCGGGACCCGGTGTTCGCCGGCATGGCGCTCGCTGGGCTGATGTTCGCCGCCGCCGGCTTCTCCGGGATGATAAACGCCGGGATGAACATCAACTACCTCGTCCACAACACCTGGTGGATCGTCGGCCACTTCCATCTCACCATCGGGACCGCCGTCGCGTTGACGTTCATGGCCACCACGTACTGGTTCCTCCCGCAGTTGACGAACAAGGAGATCTGGAGCAAATCGGTCGGGCTGGCGCAGGTGCTACTTTGGTTCGTCGGCATGACCCTCATGTCGAACGCGATGCACCGATCCGGGCTCGTCGGCGTCCCGCGGCGGACCGCCGAACCGCAGTACAGCGGCTTCGACTACGAGGTCGCCGCTGGATCGATGGCCGAACTCAACATGCAGGTCGCCATCGGTGGGACGTTGCTTTTCATCTCGACGCTGCTGTTTTTGACCGTCGTGGTGATGACGGTCTGGGGCAGCAAGGTCGATACCCTGCCCGCGAACGGTTACGCCGAAACGCTCTCCGGTCCCGAGGACGCCCCGCTCGTCCTCGATAACTTGAAGCTGTGGACCGCCATCGCGGTCGTGCTCGTCGTGTTGGCGTACGCGCTGCCGTTGGCATCGATCATCGGCCGCCGTGGGCTCTTCGGGCCGGGCGGGAGTCCCTCGCCGCAGTTTATCGATACCCTCGTGTTCACCGGACAGGCCATCGTCGACTCGGCCGTCGGAGTGATCCGCTGATGCGTTCGACCGCCGGGGTGAGCGGCTGATGCGAATCAGCCGGGCGGGACTGCTCGTCGCTATCGCGGTGTTGGTACCGATCGTCGTCGAGCTTCGGACCGTGCTCGTCCACCTCGGCGTCGAGATGTCGGTCACGGAGACGGGGCTGCTCGCTGCAGCCATGGTCGGCGTGTTGCTCGCGTGGGCGGTTGCACCCGACGTCCGCGGACGAAAGCGCTCCAACGGGGAGTCCGAATAGCGCCGATCGGACATCCCGCCGGCTGTCCCGACGAGACGAGTGCTGCCTCCGGCCGGCGACCGCACGTCCGGGCTGTACGCCCTCGATCAGTAGGTTTCCGCGATCCCCGAGAGCGCCTCGTTGTCAGTCGTCGTATGCGGGGCCGTCAGCGGCGAAACGCTGACGTGCCCCTCGAGAACGGCCCGGCGGTCGCTTCCGACGGGGTCCGGGACCGTCCCACTGGCCATCAGCTCCCAGATCCGGTCGTGGAGTGTGACCGTCCCGTTGCCGTCGTGTTCGGCGTCCATCTCGTAGACGTGAGACGGCCGGGTGATCTCCATCGGCGCGGATCCACTCTCCGGGGGCAGCGGCGCGTTGACGTTGAGATAATCCGCCGACTCGAAGACGCCGACGTTGGGGGCGTGCTCGACGAGATACTCGACGGCGCGGGTCGCCTCGCGGAAGTGCTCCGGATCGGGGGAGCCCTCCTCGAAGGCGAACTCGCCAGCCGGAAAGTATACCGAGGCCGCGATCGCCGGGACGTTGAAAAAGGCGGCTTCGACGGCCGCCGAGACGGTGCCCGACCGACCGAGCACGTACGCGCCGAGGTTCGCCCCCCGGTTGACGCCGGCGACGACGACGTCCGGATCGAAATCGAGCGACCCGAGCGCAGCGATAACGCAGTCTCCGGGGGTTCCCTCGACCGCGTATCCGAGTTCGTGTTCGTACAGCTCGACCGTCCCGGAGAGCTGTCTGCCGACGGCGCTTTGATCGTCCGCCGGCGCGACCGCCGTCACGTCCGCGACCGCCGAGAGACGGTCATAGAGCGTGCGGATGCCGACCGCGTCGATCCCGTCGTCGTTCGTGAGTAAAATATTCATACGGTTCCTGAGGGCGCGGGGTGAAAAAGCTCATCGACGGCCGGCGTGGATCCCATCGAGGCTATCCACGCCGTCGGATTCGTCCATGCCGGCGTCATCGGAGCCCCAACAGTCCGCGGACGTTCTTCGCGTACAGCGAAATCGCGCGCCGCCTGCTCCCGTCGACGGCCCGCCTGATCGTGCGGCCGACGTCCTCGAAGATCCCCTCCCCGTGGCCGACGAGGAGGCGCTCTGGGTCGTGGTGTCGGAGCTCCGTCGGCGGCAGAACGCGCAACATGGGATGGACGCCGAGCTCCTCGCCCGACGCCCGGAAGTACTCGACGGTCCCGAGCGCTTCGGGGACGATGAGCGTCTCGCCGTCGAAGAGCGTCGCCTCCTGCCACAGCGGGTTGTCGACGAGACGGCTGGCGTGAAAGCCACCGAGCTCGTCTCCGAACCGTCGCGTCGGCGCGTCGATCTCGCTTACGACGCCGTCCATCCACTCGGGGACGTGTACGGCGACATCGTGGCGAGCCGCGACGGCCGCCGCATCGCGTTTGTGTCGGTCGAGCAATACGACGACGCCCTCGGGGTCACCGTACTCCGCCAGCAAGTCGTCGAGTCCATCGGCGTCGACGGGGTCGACGACCCACAGTCCGCCGTCGCCTTCCACGGCGTGGGAGGCACGCCGCATCGTCTCGTCCGGGTGGGCGATCCACCCGACGCCCCCGTCGTACCGGTCGATAACCGTCAACTCGCCCGAACCGGACGCTTTCATCGGCATACGGTCTGTACGGCGTCACCGGTGATAAGCGCGGTCCCCACGGCAGCCGGTGCGACGGTTGTGCCCCGAGAGACGTCGTTACCAGGTGCCGTGGAACGTATCGAACGAGAGGCTGTCGAGCGGTTCCTCGCCGATCGCGATCTTGTACTCGCCCGGAGTCAACATCGGCTGTTTGAACTGCGGGCCGTCGTCGGTCGTGATCCGCGGACAGCCGGTGTTGACGTAGGCGTCGAACCCGAAGTTCGTGAGCCGGTCGGGCGTCACCTCGTCCATCGTCAACATGTACGCGTCGTCGTTGTTCTCGACGATCTCCTCGGCGATCTCCCAGCGCCCCTGCCCGATCTTCGTACAGAAGATGACGCCCCACTCCTCGGCATCCATCGCCCGGTGGACCGCGCCGTAGCGTTGTTTCAGGAACGTCTCGGTATCGGCGATCGTGACCACGTTGTTGACCGGGTCCGCGATGATGACGTTCTTTTCGGGGTGTTCCATCGCCAGCCCGAGGGGGTGGAACTTCCCGCCCCCGACGTAGAGGATCTGCTCGGCGTCGACGTCCGCCGAGGCGTAGTTACAGCCGAGCACCTGTCCCTCGTTGGTCAGCCGTTCGTCGCCGCGTCGGGTCTCGACGGTGTAGCCGCGCTCTTCGAGCCACGAGCGCATCTCCTCGAACTGGTTCATATGCTGGGCCGTCGTCACGAGGCCGACGGTGTCGTCCTCTTCGGGGGTGGTCAACTCCTCGAGGGACTGCTCCATGATCGGCGTCACGTCGACGTTCGAAAACAGCGGTACGTAGATGATCTTCTCCGATTCCTTCATCGGGGAGTGCCCGAAGTGGACGAAGACGTCCGTCCGCCGCATCATGTACGTATCGAGGTCGCAGGCACCGTAGCAGGGCTGTCCCGAAATGAGGACGTTCGTCCCGTCGGGCAGCAACTCCCGGAGGTCGTCCGCGACCCGGCCCGCACGCCGTTTCAGCCCCTCCGGAAACTGCAGTCCCACCTTCTCTGCGCCGCGTTCCTCGACGGCCTCGACGATCCGGTCGAGTTCGTAGTCCCATGTCCGCTCGTGTTTGAGCGCCATTCCGGTGTTCCGGAGGTCGCCCGCCGTTCGTTCGGCGTCCGATTCTCGACTCATTGCGTTCGGTTGTGGGCGACGGCGTAAAACAGCCGCGTTTCGGGGTACTGTCGGCTCCGTCTTCTTTCATCGAGCGCCTGTTTGCTTCCCCATTCGGCACAAATATACCGCGCCGATCCGAAAAACGCCCAATGAGTGTCGAACCGACCGCGGACGTGCGCGCGACGGAACTCGCGACGGAACTCGGCGAGGCGATCACCGAACTGCCGGCCTATCAGGCGTTCTTGGAGACGAAGGAGGCGATCCAGACCGATCCCGAACTCCAACGCGAGATGGAGGCGTTCGAACGCCTCCGCGAGGAGTTCCTGATGGCCCGGGAGGCCGGCACCGCGTCGAACGACGACCTTCTGGAACTGCAGGCCGCCCAAGAGGAGCTCCACGGCCGGCCGAAGATGTCGGCGTATCTGGAGGCCAAATCCGACATCGAACTACGTCTCCAGGAGATCGACCACATCATCTCCGAACCGCTCGAAGTCGAGTTCGGACAGGCGGCGGGCGGTTGCTGTCAGGACTGATACTGCCGGACGTACGTTCGTGAACGGCTGAATCGGTACACGTCCAAACCGCCGGTAGCGAGTGCGTGTCGAGTGGCCCGCGATTCATACTGACGGACAAAAGAATGTACACACGACGCACGAGGATCACGCCGTTCGACGGAGCGAACGGCGGATCACTCGTGAGTCGGTTTCATTTGATTTCGTCCACCAGTATCAGCAACGCTCGAGACGGACCGTTCTACGCGGGGACCGGCGAGCGCCGATCCGAGCGAATACTCATCGATAGATACCGATCCGTGGCAAACACATGGCGTAGATGGCTCCTATCGGCACGTATCACCGTCTCGGGCCGACGACGCTTCGCGGATCGGTCTCGGGCCGACGACGCTACTTTTGTATTCCGATAGGGGGCGTCTCGAAGGCCCCCTCGTCCATCTCGGGATCGTACTCGTCAATGGCCGTCAAAACGACTTCGAGAACGCCGGCTTTGCTCCAGCGTGCGGTGTTCAACTGCAGATCATAAAAGGTCCGGTCGTCGATGTCGATGTCGTAATAGGATCGGTATCGGCCGGCCTCGTTGACCTCGCGGACGCCCATCTCGGCGGTCGTCTCCTCTCTGTCGCTGATACGTCCCTTGCGTACCTCTTCGGGCGCGTCGAGCCAGATCCGGAGATCGGCACGGTTCCCAGCGAGCCATCCCGACAGCCGCGATTCGAGAACGAACGGCTTGTTGGCCGCACCCCACTTTTCCGCGATCGAGAGCAGCCGACGGTCGAGCGCCCGGTCGATCTCGTCGGACTCTTGGGCCTTCGCCGTCAGTTGGGTCAGCGTCATGTCGCGGTCCTCGGCGAGGTCCCGGAAGATGTCCCCACCGGAGACGTACGGACAGTTCATCGCCTCCGAGAGACGGGTACACAACGCCGTCGCGCCACAGCCCGGCGGGCCGGAGACGGTCACGAAGAGGTTCTGATCGGACGCTGACGCTCGATCGTCGCTTCCAGTCATGTCTATTCGGTTCGCCCGTCCGGGTAATAAGCGAGGTGCTTGTTCATCGATCCTACGAGAACGCGTTACCGACAGCCGAGTTCGCCCAGCCGACTCCGGACGAACCCGGCGATCGCCCGCGGCTTCGAGGGCTGTCGGATCCGAGCCATCTCCCCGTCGGTGAGCGTGAAGTCGAAGACGTCGACGTTCGCGGCCAGGTGTTCGCGTCCCGTCGCTTTCGGCACCGTGACGACGTTTGGCTGCTGGAGGAGCCACCGGAGCGCGATTTGTGCCGGGCTCTTGTCGTATCGGCTCCCGATGGACTCCAACACGGGATCTCGGAGCACGCCGCCGTGGGCCAGCGGCGAATAGGCGGTCAACACGACGTCGTGGATCCGACAGTAGTCGAGAAGCTCCGTCTGCGACCAGTAGGGGTTGTACTGGACCTGATCGGTCAGGATACCGTGCTCGGAGAGCGTCCGCGCACGCGCCAACTGGTCGACGCCGAAGTTTGAGACGCCGACGTGTCGCACGCGCCCCTCGTCGACGAGTTCGTTCATCGCGGCTAGTGTCTCCCGAAGCGGGGTCCGAACGTTGGGCCAATGAATCAACAGCAGATCGACGTAGGACGTCCCGAGTTTTGCGAGACTCTCCTCGGTCGAGCGGCGCACGTCGTCGTAGCCGCGGCTGTCGCCTCCGAGCTTCGTGGTCACGAACACCTCCTCGCGGTCGACGTCGCTGTTCCGGAGGGCGCTCCCGACCTGTCGTTCGTTGCCGTACTCCTGTGCGGTGTCGAGGTGGCGATAGCCGAGTTCCAGAGCCGTCCGAACCGCGTTCCGACACTGCTCGCCGGTCAGCCGCCACGTCCCGAGGCCGACCGGGGGGACGTCGACGCCGCCGGCCGTCGTCGTGTGCATACCTCCCCTACGGGCGCGGGTCGGATAACTCCTCACGGTATCGGCCGCGGTAGGAAACGGCCGCTAGGGAAACTCCCGCAGCGAATCCAAAAGCGTCTCGATCGGCTCCGTCGTCGTCGCGAGCGAGACGCCGTCGGCCCGGGCCAGCGCGGGCGCGTGCTCCCAGAGGTCCTCGCGGTCGAGGCCGTGGAGGACGACCGCCGAGGGTGTCGGCGTCACGACCCGCAGAGCGACGAGCGGCGACTCCCCGCGGGTCACGTCAGTGAAGACGAGCGCGCGGTTGGTCGATTGGCCGTACAGGCGGTAGAACTCCTCACTGGAGAGCCGTTTGATCGCCTCGACGCTGTTGATGACGGTGTGGCCGGCGATCGTCTCGGCGCTGCCGGCGATCACGGGGTCAGCACCGATCGCGGCATAAAACCGCGATAGCGGCACCGTCGCGGGATACTCCCGGAGATCGTAGACGACGTCCCGATCGAACCCCGAGGACACGACGCGGGCGTGTTGACGGACGCGGTCCCCGCCCCGGCGCTCGTCGATGTCGAGTAGCGCACGGACGACCCGGCTGACGACCTTGATGCCGGGGTTCTCACGGCGGCCGCTCTCGTAATCGGAGACGACGGACGCGGAGACGTCGAGTTCGTCGGCGAGCGCCGTCTGTGCCACGTCGAACTCCTCGCGCCACTTCCGGAGCGTCGCGCCCGGATCCTCCGACAGCGCCACCTCCCCGGCGATGCGCTCGGCCAGTTCCGCACGCGGGTCGCGCATACCGGATAGTCGTCCGCCATCGGTATAAGCGTGGTCTCATACGTCGTCCTCGTCGGCGCGTTCACCGTGCTCGCAACGCACCTCCAATCCGATCGACTTAATCCGTGACCGCGCGATTCCCGCGGTATATCCGATGACCGACAGCGACTCCGACGGTGTCTCTCATGACTGAGACAACGGTCCGCGCGTACGACCCTAGCTCCGAGCGCGACCGGCAGGCGCTCTGGGCGCGCAAAGTCGACTTCGAGACCGAGATCGGCGAGACGACCGGCGGTGCGGAGAAGTCGAGCCGATACGACTCGAAGCTAACGGACGAATACAAACGACGGTGGCTGGCCTGGGTCGAACGGTGCGTCGACGACGACGGCCGCTGTCTCTCGCTCGCTGACGCCGGAGCGGGCGTGGCCGGCTACGTCTTCGTACTCCCCGAACGGCTGTCTTTCATCTGGGATGCGGCCGTCGTCAACGAACTCTACGTCGTCCCGGAGGCCCGTGGCGACGGGGTCGCCGACGCGCTCTTCGAGCGGGCGATCGCGGTCGCCGAGGAGCAGGCGCTGCCGATCGATCGGCTCCTGCTCGACGTCGATCCGGAGAACGACCGCGCCCGGCGGTTCTACGACCGGTACGGCTTCGAGCCGTGGGGTGGGATCATCGCGCGGGAGGTGTGACATCCGTCCCGGCGTAATCGCGGAGAGCATTGATTCGGCAGCTACTGTTCACGGCGGGATGCTCTCCTCGAAGAAAGATAGAATATATCAAGAGCGCCGGCCCGAGTGGGTCACCGCGGCGGCGATCCCGCCGAGGGAGCCGAAGACGGCGGGGAGGACGACTCCGGCGAGAACGACCGCCGGAAGCAACTCGGGCTCGCCGCTGAAAGAAGCGCCGAGCGCCTCCGTCGACACCCTGAACACGACCGCGCCGGCGGCCGACAGCGCCAGATACGGGGGAACGACGAGCACGCCCGCGATGGCACCCCCAGCCGTATCGGTGACGCCCTGCGAGCGGCCGACGGCGATCCCGGCGGCGACGAGGAGAGCGACCGGAACGAGATGCAAAAGCGGCGTGAACCCGTCGCCACCGACGAACGAAACCGTCCGGGTTCCGCCGATGCCCAAGATCCCGGCTTCCAGGACGGTGTCGACGAAGTGGCTGTTGAAAAAGACCCACCCGACGAAGTCGATGCTGCTACCGTCGCCCTCGACGTTCCGCGATATCTCCCCGAGTTCCGAACGGTCGATGCGGGTGAGTACGACGAGCGCGGTCAGCACGTAGCCGACGATCCACGCGGCGGCACCGGCGATAGCACCCTCGACGAACGGGAGACTTTCGCGCCCGGTATTCGGGGACATCTCGTCCTCTACCGAGACACGGAGGATGAAAGTAGCTTGTGGCTCGGCGGGCACTCACCGGTGATTTGACGGCACAGCCCGTCTCACTCCAGGTCCGCCGCCGTATCGATGCCGTAGACGCGGGCTGGCGTTTCGACGTGGGCGCGCCGAAGCGCCGCCTCGTGCCCCGCCTCGGCGAGCCAGGCGGTCCGTTTGGGGACGGTCTTGGGACCGAGGACCGCGCCGGGGCGATCCGGGTCGTCGATGAAGTCCGTCTCCATGAGGAAGGGCCACTCGCCGCCGCAGGCCCGTTCGAGTTCCTCCTTGTGGGAGATGACGCTCGGGATCGGTCCCTCGACGGAGCCGCCCGAGTAGTGTTTGACGACGCGCTCTCGCGGGAGGCCCTCGGATTCCGCCCACTCGACGACCGCCTCGAACGACTCGCCGCCCTCCGTGTGGAGTTGGACGGCACAGCCGACCTCGGCGGCGCGGGCGAAGGCGTATCGCATGACCTCGTTGGATGCTTCCCACGTCGCCTCCTCGACGTCGTAGTGTGGACGTCCGGATTTGATGGCGAGCGCCGGGCCCGAAGCGACGTACTCGGCCGCGACGTCGAGGCCGGCTTTCATCAGATCGGCGGCCTCTCGGGGCTCGTACCCCCGATCGAGGAGCCGAGAGATCAAGGCCGGATGAACGCCGAGGACGGGACGGGCCCGTCCGGGGAGTATCCCGTCGGCGCGCGCCGTCACCTCGACGGTGAGATCGAACGTCTCCCGGAAACCCCCCTCGTCGTCGACCTCGCCGACGAGGTTCCAAGAGGGTTTGTTGAGGACGTGCAGGTGCGTCCCGCCGGCGCGTTCGAACGCCTCGGCCGCCTCGGCCCCGCGGCCGTTGACCGGGTCGATATGGAGGTGGTTATCGAGGACAGGGCCGTCGTACATACCCCCGGTTTCGACCGCCGATTTAATATGGGTTGTCGTCGCGCGCGGCTACTCGACTTTCAACTCCGCGCCCTGTCTTTGGGCGTCGGAGAGCACGTCCTCGAGGGACTTCCCGACCGGCTCGTTGTACAGGAGGACGTCGATCGGTAGCGTCGGTGCGCCGTCGATGAGATCCTCCATCAGGACGAGCCGTTCGCGGGCCCGCGACATGCCGACGTAGAAGACCCGCCGTTCGTTGTCGGTCATCATCGGGATCGGATCGGAGCGTTTCGTGAACGGCTCGTCCCCCGGCACCGACCCGGGGTCCTCGACGGAAGCCGCCATCTGCTCGACGACCTTCTCGGTGAGGTCGGTGGCGACGAAGACGTGATCGGCCTCGCGCCCCTTCGCCGAGTGGATCGTGCCGACGCGGACGCGATTCGGGTCGGTACCGCGGTAGCTGCCGCTGAAGTAAGCGTCGACCGACCGCTCCTGGAAGTTCGATACCCGGGTGAGCATATCGGCGGCCGAGCGCGGTCCGGGGGCGAACGGGGCGTGTTCGTCGACGAAGTCGGGGGCGACCTCCATATCGGCGAGGTCGTCGACGCCCTCTCGATCTTCGAGCGCGTCGAGCGCGTCGAAGTAGTCGTCTCGCTCGCCGGTTCCGAAGGCGCTGTCGGCGAGCATCTCGCCGAGACGCTTGGCCTGAAGGCCGCCGATCGCATCGTCGTTCTCCAGGGACTCGATCGCGCCGACGTAGTCCTGCAGGCGGTCGGTCCACATCCGCTGGTCGGTCAGGGCGGTAAACGGGATCCCCTCGCCGATGAACTCGTCCATGAACTGGAACATCTGATAACGCGCTCGGAACAGACACATGATGCTGCCGTCGTCGTCCTCTTCCATCGTCATTCGGACGTTACGAACCAAATCGAGCACGGAGGGCGAGCGGACCGCCTCGACCGATCCGCCCTCCTTGCGCGGTTTGAGGTCTTTCTCTTGGCGCTTTTCGATGTGGCTGATCTGGGTGTTGACGACGTTCAAGATTCGGGAGGGAAGCCGGTAGCTGTTCGGGAGCACGACGTCGTCGTCGACGTCCTCGTCGAGCAGGAGGTTCGGGTCCGCGCCCTGCCAGGCGTAGACGACCTGGTCGTCGTCGCCCGCGATGAGCACCGAGTTCATGTGCGGTTTCCACTCGTCGTAGACGCCGTACTGCAGGGTCGTGATGTCCTGGAACTCGTCGATGACGAGGTGGTCGACGGCCGGGAGCAGCGAGCGCTGCTGGACGCGTTCGAGCATGTCTGCGAAGCCGACGACCCCTTCCTCGCCTTTGTACGCTCGCCACCCGCGGATCGCCTCGGGGATGTCGAGGCGGTCGTCGTCGCTCGGCCACGTCGGGGTATATTTGTTCCCCGTCTGGGCGTTCTCGTCGATCCCCGGCGGGAGCCGGACCTCCTCCTCGTCCCATTTAAACGGGACGTCGTACCAGTCGGCGACGTCACGTTCGGTCCGCTGGAGCCACTGGGACGTGGCGATGATCTTGTTACCGAGCGTCGTCGAGCGCGCCGACCGACGGCGGGCGGATTTGTTCTCGTCCTCGAACTCGATGCCGAACTCCTCACAGAACTCCTCTTTGTGTTTCTCACCGACCACGTCGCCCCGAGAGAGATTCAAGAGTTCGTAGGCCTTCGCGTGCATCGTACAGACGTTTCCCCGGAGCGACTTCGGCGAGCGGTCGAGCCGTTCGCCGAGGCGCTCGCGCACCTCGGCCGCCGCGGCCCGTGTGTACGACACCACGAGTATGTCGTTTATGTCGACTCCGTCGTCCAGCATGTCGTCGACGCGGTCGAGTAACGCCGTCGTCTTCCCGCTTCCCGGTCCCCCAAAAAGCCGTGTCACGTGCGTGGATGTCGCCATTACTCGCGTAATGCCGCCCACAAGTATAAACAGCATGTTTGTTTTCGAGGACGGTGCGAACGACCCCCGGCCATCGGGCGCTCATACGGGTAGCACACCGACGCGACGCGTACGGGACGAAAAGAGGGCGGGGCGAAAAGAGGGCGGTATCAGTTCGGTCGCCAGCCGCAGACCGAGCAGTTCGACGCATCGAGGGCGTGAAGGCCGCCGCAGTCGGGACAGCGCTTTTTGTTATAATCGCGCTCCCAGCCGGGCGTCTCGGTTT
Organism: Natronomonas salinimetallica; assembly: GCF_013839515.1. Lineage (GTDB taxonomy): Archaea > Halobacteriota > Halobacteria > Halobacteriales > Haloarculaceae > Natronomonas. The sequence continues at coordinate 186,591 of NZ_JACDNQ010000005.1, forward strand.
CGTGGCCACGGTCCTCGAGGAATTCGTCGAACACGTCGTTTGCGGTCGCCATACGGGTCACCCTTAGACGACATCGATAATAAACGCTGTGGTGGTTCTTAGCACGAGGGACGATGCCGTGGCGCTCGGGGGATCGGCACGCGTTTCTGTGCGACCGCGCGCGCTTTTTATTGGATCGCGCCCTACGGGGTATATGGATGTCGACGAGGATCTCCCGCTCGCTCACGTCAGTCGTCCCGGAACCACCGATTCGGACGCCCCAGCAGTCGTCTTGATCCACGGCCGGGGCACGAACGAACGCGATCTGCTCCCCATCGGAGCACAGCTCCCCGAGGAACTCCACGTCCTGAGCGTCCGCGCCCCAGAGCCGATGGGCGGTCCCGACAGCTACACCTGGTATGAGTTGGACCTCTCGGCGGGCGGTCTCCACGGCAGCCAACCCGACGCCGAGGGGTTCCGGCGGAGCCTCGATTCGATCCACGGGTTCGTCGAGGCGGCGATCGACCGCTACGACCTCGACCCCGACCGGATCGGCCTGCTCGGTTTCAGCCAGGGCGCGATCACGAGCATGGCCGCGCTGTTGGAGCGGCCGGACGCCTACCGGTGGGTCGTCGCGCTGAACGGCTATCTGGCCGACTCACACGCGTATCGGGCCGAAGAGGCGGCCGGCAAACCGGCCTTCGTCGGCTGTGGATCGATGGATCAGGTCATCCCGCCCGAGCGTGCCGAGCGCGCCGCCGAGACGCTCGCCGAGGGCGGTGTCGACGTCCGGTTCGAGCGGTACGACGTCGGCCACGGGACGACTCCAGAGGAACTCTCGGACGTCCTCGGATGGCTGGCGGGGCGGTACTGACACGGGGGGCGGTACTGACGTGGGCGGATGGTCCGTCCGCACTGACTCGACTCACCCCCTATGGCTCCGCCGACGCTGCCGACCCCGTCGACGCCGCCAACGCTGCCGACCCCGTCGACGCCGCCAACGCTGCCGACCCGCCGATTATTCCCCCGTGGACGCCGGCGGGATCAACGGGATTTATCGACGCCGAGCGACGAAGGCCCGTATGGAATCCGACCCGGATCCGGCGCGTTTTCGTGATCTCATGCTCGATGGCGAACCGGGATTCGAGGAGGTTCTCCGGTGTGTCTTCGGGATACAGGACCACGAAGCACGCCTCTATCTGGAGCTTCTCGAAGCACCTGACAGCACGGTGGCGGAACTCGCCGAGACGGTCGATCGTGATCGAAGCAACGTCAATCGTGGACTGACGACGCTGATGGAAAAGAACCTCGCCGAGCGCCGTCGTCGGCTCCTCGACAGCGGCGGCCACGTATATCAGTACCGCGCGACACCGCCGTTGGAGGCCCGCGAACTGATGCACGAGACGCTCGACGAGTGGGCGGCATACGTCCACGAACGGATCGACGAGTTCCCGTAGCGCGGACACGCGACCCCTGTGTCCGCGTCACGGGGGGATCGGCGGCCGTGTCCGTTAACTAAAGTGTGGGCGGTGTCTTTGGGGACGTATGTCCGACTCGACAGTCATAGAGCCCGGCGAACGAACCGCGGAGGAACTCCTTTCGGGACTGGAAAACGGTGAGCGGTTCGTCGTCCGGACCGAGGTGTTGGGATCGATCGAGGAACTGACGCTGCGGTTCGACGGGGAGATCTACTACTGCGACTCGCCGACGATACTGCACAAACACACCGACGCCGACGAGATGCGTGAATGCATCGAGGACCTCGGCTTTACCCGAGGGGACGAGTGACCCGTTCCGGGGTTCGGGCTGATCTCCCCGACAGTCCGTGAGGGCCCCTCCGGTGGTACACAACGGCTTCGCCGATACGTTTCGATGACCGTACCACACAGGTTTTCACCCTCCCCTCAAAACCGATCGAATATGTCCTCGACACATACAGCAGGCTCGGAACCGCTGTTCTCGAAGCCCTCCAGCCCCGTCGGGATCGTCGCCGTCGTCATGGCCACCGTGACGGGCGTGTTACACCTCCTCGCGGTGATGAACGCGATTCAGTTCGATCAAACGCTCGCGATCCTCTTTGCGCTCAACGGTCTCGGCTTCCTCGGGGGGATCGTCGTGTACCTCTCGCGGTACTGGCGGCGACCGCTGTTTCTCGTCGCGGCGGCGTACGCGGTCGTGACGATTCTGGCGTTGTTCCCCGAACGCGGGTGGGGCCTCGAAGCGTTCTACATGGAGGGCAGCATCAACCCGATCATCGTCATCACGAAGGCCGCAGAGGCGATACTCGCCGCCTGCGCGCTGTATCTGTACGCCGGATCGGGCGAATAGAGACGCCGAGTCGGATACGCGAAGCGAACACCCTCGCCGGCCACCCCCCCGTCGACGGCCGGGCGAAAGCGGCCCCTTTTTGCGACTCCGCGTCCCACTCCCGGTAATGGCAGATCTCGCGCTCCCCGACCGTCCCGACGCCCCCGAGGTCGCCGACGACGGCGTCTGGCTCCACTGTATCGAGTGCGGTCACGAACACGCCCCCTTCGAGGACATCATCTACACCTGCACCGAGTGCGGTGGACTCCTCGAGGTCCGATACGACCGGTACCCGACGTTCGACGAGTTCGAGGGAACCGGCGTCTGGCGGTACAACGCCGCGTTACCGTTCGAGGAGGGCGTCACCCTCCCGGAGGGGAACACGCCGCTTCACCGGGCCCCGCGACTCCGCAAGGAGATCGGCGTTCGCAACCTCCGGATCAAACACGAGGGGATGAACCCGACCGGATCGTTCAAAGACCGCGGTATGACCGTCGGCGTCCGGGTCGCAGAGAAACTCGACGTCGGTCGGCTGGCGTGTGCCTCGACCGGGAACACGTCGGCGGCGCTGGCCGCCTACGGTGCCCGCGCGGACCTCCAGACGCTCGTGTTGTTGCCCGCGGGCAAGGTCGCCGCGGGCAAGATCGCCCAGGCGAGCCTTCACGACGCGCGGATCCTCGAAGTCGACGGCAACTTCGATTCGTGTCTCGACATCGTCCAGGACCTCGCCGACCGCGGGGAGGCGTACCTGCTCAACTCGCTGAACCCGTTCCGATTGGAGGGCCAAAAGACGATCGGCCTCGAGATCCTGGAATCGTTCTACGACGAGCACGGCCGGTTCCCGGATCGGATCGTCCTCCCCGTCGGGAACGCCGGCAACACCGCCGCTCTGTATAAATGCTTCCGCGAGATGGTCGCAAGCGGCGATCTCGCCCCGGGCGACGTACCGAAGCTCACGGGCGTCCAAGCGGAGGGGGCCGCCCCGATGGTCGAGGCGATCGAGGAGGGCCTCGACGACACCCGCCGCTGGGAGGACGTCGAGACGGTCGCGACGGCGATCCGGATCGGGAACCCGGTCAACGCCCCGAAAGCGCTCCCCGGCATCCGCGAAACGGGTGGAACGGCGGTCGCCGTCTCCGACTCGGAGATCACCGACGCACAGCGGGCGATCGCCGAGGAAGGCATCGGCGTCGAACCGGCCTCCGCGGCGTCGGTCGCCGGCCTCCGAAAGCTTCGCGAATCGGGCGTCGTCGGAAGCGGCGAGGACGTCGTCTGTCTCACGACCGGCCACCTGTTGAAAGACCCCGACGCGGCGGCAGCGGCCGGAAGCGATCCCGACCCGGTCGCGAACAGCACCGACGCGGTCCTCCGATCGCTCGCCGGCGGGAGCGGGACGCTGGGCGGCGTGTTGGGTCGGCTCAAGCGCCTGCTCGGGTAGGCAGCCGTTCGTTCCGGGACGTTCCGTCCGCTCCGGTCAGCCGTTCGTTCCGGAACGTTCCGCCCGCGTCGAGAAGGGGATTTCCGGGCCAAATCCTCCGTTGGATCCCGTGTCGGCGTCCGACCCGGCATCCGCACCGCCCTCCACGCTATCGTTCACGTCGGACGGCGGCGTGTATTCGAGCGACAAAAACAGTCGGGCGATCGAGTTCGCCTCGTCCGCCTCGGCCGGATACGCCCCGTAGGCGACGACCGTGTCACCGGTGTCCGGCCGTGGCGCTCGCATCAAATGAACGAAGGCCGTGGGAACCTCATCCCCGTCGGTCTCGGTCGCCAACACGGTGACGTTCACCGGCTCCCCGAACGGCTCGATGGTGTAGTTGCCGTACTGCTCGAACCCCTGGGAGTCGGTTTCGGGGAGATACCGAAAGACCCGGTCGTGGTCGCCGGTCAACAGCGGATTGAGGCGTCGCCCGGCGACGCTCACCTCCGGCGTCGTCACCACGCCGAGCCGTACCGTACCGACCCCGGCCGGCAGGTCGCTTTGGCCGCCGTACTGAGCGACGTGGTTGCTGATAACGATCCGCGTTTCGTTTCCGTCGCCCCCGCCGCTCGCGCTCACCGTCTCGTTGAACGTCCGCGTCTCCTCGTAATGGAGTTCGTATCCCTCGTCGGCGAGCGACTCGTTTTCGATCACGGTCGCGCCGGACTCGAAGGCGAGACCGTCACCGCCGAGCGGGACGGCCGAACAGCCGGCGATCGCCACGAACACCACGGTCACCCCGATCAACCGAGTCTGCATGTGGCCCGAATCGCACGCCGAGCACATAGCGTCCCGATCGGGTTCACGGCTCGAAACGGCGGCTCGATCGCCCGACAGCGGGGATCAGAACGTACTTTCCTCCCGGCCGTCCACGGTTCGGTATGGAGCCACCGTCGGATGCGCGATCGACCCGCCGCGGGGTCTGTCTCCTCGCTTTGACCCTCCCGATCGCCGGATGCGTCTCCGATCCCGGTGCCGACTGCCGGGGGGCGACGGTCCGGCTATCGTTGCGCTCCGTGGACTCGGTCGAGACGCCCCTCGTGTTCGACACCGAACGACTCTCGGCGGAGGCCGTCGCCGTCATCGAGACCGCGATCGGATCCGAGCACGTCGAACACTGTGTGTCGTGGGATCCGGATCCGGACGAAACCGGACCCTCGCCCGGACTGGCGGAGGTCGGCGAGTCGATCGAAGCCCACACCGGGAGCGATCTTCCCTCGGACGTCGAGGCCGACGTTCGGTTTCGGGGGGAGCCATACCGGCTCTCGTTGATCACCGACCACGAGGGATGAAAAAGACGGGCCGCTGTCACGGATCGCCGGTGAGCACCGGGGCGGATCGGCCCTCGCCGGGACCCGACGACGGCCCGTACGAGCGCCCTCGACCGGCCTCCGTTCGGGCCGGACGGGAAGAGTTTTCTCCGGGAGGCCGGTCAGTTACGGCTACGACGTGTCCCCGATTCCGAACCCGATCCGTCTCGGTATCCTCGCGATCGGTCTCGCGCTCGCGCGTGTCGGGCTCATCACCGAGGCGCACGCCCGCGAGACGACGGCGCTGGCCTGGCCACGGATCCTCACCGGGATCGCCCGGATGTCGAAAAACGCCGTCGACGTCGCGATGGTGGGAACCGCCGTCGGCTCGGCGGCAATCGCGGGTGTCGGTATCGCGGGTCCGTTCTGGGGGCTGGCCTTCGCGGTCGGCGGCGGGGTCGCCGGCGGGACGATCGCTCTCGTCAGCCAGCGGTACGGTGCCGACGCGTACGAGGACCTCGGCCTCGCGGTCCGATCGAGCGCGCTCCTCGTCGTCGTCGTGGCGGTGCCGATCACGGCGGTGTTTCGGCTGTTCGGACCCGAGCTTATCGGCCTCCTGAGCAGCGATCCCCGCGCCGTCGAACTCGGCGGCGAGTACCTCCGAATCGTCGCCTTCGGGATCCCCTTTGCGGGGTTGAACCTGGTCGGAAGCCGGACGCTCGTCGGGTCGGACGACGCCTACACCGCGATGGTGCTTCGGGGCGGCGGGGCCGCGTTGAACGTCGCAGTGAACGCCGTGTTGATCTTCGGGGTCGGGCTGGGTGTCGTCGGCGCGGCCCTCGGGACGGTGCTGTCGAACGTCGCCGTGACGGCCGCCTTCGCGATCGGACTCACCGTGGGCCGGTTCCCCGGTGCGGGGACGTTCCCGGTCACCGTCGATCCGACCGGAACGTACCTCGACCCCTCAACGGTCTCGGATCTCGTCGCGATCGGCCTGCCGGTCATGGGTCGAAACCTGGTCTGGACCGTCGCGGAGTTCCCGATGTTCGCCATTCTCGACGTCTTCGGGCGCGACGTCGTCTCCGCGTTCGTCATCACCCGCCGCATCTGGGGGTTGATGAACACCCCCGGCTGGGGCTTCGGCCTCGCCTCCTCGAGTCTGGTTGGCCAGGAGCTCGGCGTCGGATCGGAGGACGCCGCGGCGGGGTATGGCCGCGAGATCATCGGCTTTTCGGTCGCGGTGTACGCCGTCTCCGGAGCGCTCGTGTTCGCCTTCGCGGACCCGATCGTGGTGCTCTTCGTCGACGACCCGACCGCGGCCGCCGTCCCGATCGCGACCGATCTCGTCCGGGTCGCAAGCGCCGCGATCGTGTTTCGGGGCGTCTCCGGCGGCGCGGCCGGTCCCCTCGACGCCGCCGGCGATACCCGCTGGCCGTTCATGAGCCAGACCGTCGGCGTCTTCGGCGTCTCGATCCCGCTCGTCTACCTCGGTGCGACGACGCCATTGGGGCTCTATGGGCTGTATCTCGCCTTCTTCGCGGAGACGTCCGTCCCGGCCGTACTCAACTACTACCGGTTCCGATCCGGCGTCTGGAAGCGCATCAGCCGGGAGTATCGCCCCGACGTGGAGCCGATCGACGACTGATGGGGAACCGGCGTACGCGTCGAGGGACGTTTCACCGATCCGTCGGCGATCCGTCGCGGCGATGTGAGAGCCGTTCGGCGACGACCGACGGGACCCGAGTCCGACAGTACCGACAGTACCACGTTCGCCCCGTCGTCGTCGGCTCCCGCTGGAGGTCCTCGACCGCACCCAGCCTCGCCCCGCAGCCGTCACACGTGTACGCGGAGGACATATCGGGTATTTTGTTCGGGGGAATACAGTCCTGTCGCCGCCGGCGTACGCGTCGGAGCCGACCCGCCGAGGAAAGCCGGCGACGCTACGGCCGGAAGACGGCCGAAGAGCCGGACGTGACAGTCGCGTGTTCGGCCTCACGGGGATCCGGCAGGTCGCCACCGTATCGGGCGGCGAGGGCGGCGGCGAGCGCGTCCCGGACACAGACGCGCGCCGCGTTGCCGACGGCGGTCGCACTTCCGGCGAACGCCGCCCCCTCGTCGACGTCCGGACAGCCGACGACGACCGCGTCGCTCGTCGTCCCGGTACAGCCGGCGCGGTCGAGGAGGGTCGCCGCCTTCGCCTCGACAGCCGTCGCGAGGAGCCCGGCCAACCCACCGTCGGTCAGCGGCTCGCTCGATCCGACGAAGACGTTGACCGTTCCGGGGTGGAACGCGTCTCCCTCGGCGGCGAACGTCCCCGCGTCACCGTCACCCCGCCCCGCGCCATCGGAGCGCTCACGCGGGGGCAACAACGCCGGATTCGACAGCCCCGCCGTCACGGCCGCCTCGATCGCCCCGCGTTCGGCCCCCCGGGCGTCCGTCTGCCGGACGCCGGTCAAAAGCGTCGGGCCCGTCGGGGTCGTACCCAGTCGCTCGGCCGTATACGCCGCGAGATCCGTCCGCTCGAACCCCTCGGGGACGGTGAGGTTGTGGGCGGCCGGGGCCGTCGCGTAGCCGCCGTCGAAGCCGTTCGAGAGCCATCTCGTCCCCGGCCGACGGAGCGTCAGGCGTCCGTCGCTCCGCTCGTAGGCGAACATCACCGCACCCCATCGAGCACCGAGAGCAGCCGTTCTGTCGCCTCGCGGCTCCGAACCGCGATCCGGACGTGACGATCGAGTCCCCGGAACGTGGTCGCATCCCGGAGGACGACCCCCCGGTCACGACAGGCCGAAAGCACTCCCGCGGGCGCTTTGCCGACGTCACAGAGGACGAACGGGGCGATCGAGGGATGGACGTCGAACCCACGGGCCTCGAGCCCCGCCCGGAGGCGGTCGCGTTCCGTCTCGACCCGCCGTCGGGTCGCCTCGACGAACGACGAATCCCGCATGACGTGGGCGCCGACGGCCGCCGCGGGCCCGCCGACCGACCACGCCGGCCGGGCCGCTCGGAGCCGTTCGCCGACCTCGCCGTCGGCGACCGCAAAGCCCGCCCGGAGACCGGGGAGTCCGAACAGCTTCGTGAGCGAGCGGGCGACGACGACGGCGGGGTGGCCGGCGAGTGACCGCCGATCGGTGAACCCCAAGAACGCCTCGTCGGCCAACAGCACCGTTCCTGAGGCCTCACAGCGGTCGGCGAACGACCGGAGTGCCGGCTCCGGGGGGCACTCGCCGGTCGGGTTGTTCGGCGTACAGACGATCGCCATCGCGTACCCCGAGGGATCGCGTTCGAGGATCGCATCGTGGGGGACGACGACCGCCTCACCGCCCGCCAGCCGGACTTCGCGGGCGTACTCCCCGAACGACGGGGCCGGAAGGAGAACGCGATCGCCCGGCGAGACGGTCACGCCGATCGCCAGCCGGATCGCCGCCAGCCCACCCGAAAGCGGGACGACCGATCCCGGTCGACAGCCGACGTAGTCGGCCGCCGCCGCCCGGAACTCGTGGTAGCCGTCGTTCGGATACGACCGGGCGGCCTCGAAGGCATCCCGGTAGACCGCCCGCGTGCCGTCCGGCGTGCGGGGATTGATGTTCGCGCTCAGATCGAGGACGTCGGGATCGTCGCTGGAGCCGTGCGGGACGCGCCCGACGCCGTCGACGCTGTCAGGATCCATCGGTGGCTCCCCCCTCCAGCATCGCTTCCTCGGCCGATCCGTCGCCGGTCCGGCCGGCCGTCTCGGCACCGTCGTCGACGCCACCGGCCACGCATCCGCGAGCCCCGCCGTCGAGCGCCTCGGCGACGGCCGCGTCGGCCGGCCGGTTGACGTTGACTGCGAGGCGGGCGTCGGCCCGCACCGAGATCGTCTCCGCGTCGCGCTCGCCGACGACGTTCAGTCCCGTCGGGACGAGCGTCCGGCCGTCGTGGGTTCGGGTCGTGTCGACGCTGACACCGAGGCGGCGCTTGAGAGCCTCCGGCACACAGACCGTCAGCGCGCCGCCGTCGTGGGCCTCGATCGCCCGATCGACCGGATCGGCGCACAAAAGCGGGAGGTCGGCGGCGACGGTCAGGGCCGGCCGGTCCACGCGTCCGAGCGCCTCGGTCAGGTCGGCGACGTATCCCTCACCGGCCGCCTCGACGACCGGGACCCGCCCGCGGAGGCGGCGGGCGGTCTCGGGTGTGTGCGGTGACGTGACGGCGTATACCGTGTCGACGCGGCTCGCACGGAGCGCATCGAGGACTCGCGAGACCATCGGATCGCCGTCGACCTCGAAAAGCGGCTTCTCGCCGCGGTCGAGCCGCGTTCCGGCCCCGCCGCACATCACGAGAGCGTCCACGCGATCACCCCCAGATGGATCCCGATAACGCGGGCGAGTTCGTTCGTCGCGCCGAAGACATCGCCGTTGACGCCGCCCAGTGTCCCGTCGGCCCACCGGATGAGACCGACGGCGACGAGCGGGCCGGCGGCGACGGCGACGAGTCCGGCGGCGACGGGAGCGAAAAACAACGCCGCCGGGAGCGCGGCGAGGGCCGGCCCGAGGAGTAACGCCGGCTCCGAACGCCCCGTGAACGCCGATCCGAGCCCTTCGTGGGCCGCACTCGCGAGGCAGGCGACGGTCGCCATCCCGAGTTTCGCGCCAACCTCTGCGGCGACGACGATCCCGACGGCGACGAGCGGCGGTCCGGCAGCGAGCGCCAGCGCACCGAGGACGAGTCCACCGATGACGACCCCGACGGCGACGATCGCGCCGACGCCGGTCGCGGTGTCTTTCAGCGCCTCCCTGCTGACCCCATCGCCGTGTGCCGCCATCGCGTCACCGAGGTCTGCGACGCCATCGAAGTGTGGGATCCCGACCAAGACGACGAGCGTGAGGAGATAGCCGAACGCGACCGTCGGTGCGGGCGCGGCTCCCGCAACGAGGAACGGAAGCGCCGCGACCGCGCCGACGAGATACGCAACCAGCGGGAACGCGGCCGGAAACGACCGGAACCGGTCCCAGTCGTCCTCGCCGGATCCGACCGGGAGTCGGGTGAGAAACGCGACGCCGCCGCGAACCCCACCGACGATCGCGCTCAGAGCCACCGAACCACCCCCACGAGGGCGGCGCTCGCATACACGAGGACCGCGGCCCGCCGGATCGCGTCGATCGCGTCCCGGCCGTCCGGGACGGTCGGATGGCTGGCGACGCCGTTGAGCGTGTAGACGCCGGGCTTTTCGAGTCGGACGTTCAACGCCGCCGCGAGGGTGCCCATCGGCCAGCCGGCGTTCGGGGACGCCGGATTGTGGACGTATCGGCGGGCGCGGAGCGGTGCGTCGGGGTCACCGGCTCCCAGGGCCAAAAACGGTGCCGAGAGCCGAGCGGGAACGAACATGACGAGGTCGTCGAGTCTGGCGCTCCCCCACCCGAACGGGCCGGGATAGCCGAGCATGGAATCCATCGTGTTCGCCCCCTTGATAAATGCCGCGCCGGCGGCCGCCGCGGGGATCGAGACGAACGAGAGCGCGACGAACGCCGAAAGCGGCGCGAGAAAGCCGTCCGAGAAGTTCTCCGCGAGGCTCTCGACGGCCGCGCTCCGGACGAGGTCGGACGACAGTTCGGCGGCGTCTCGGCCGACGAGCGCCAAAAGCGCCTCCCGGGCGGCGTCGAGGTCGGTGTCGCTCGATTCGACGACTCGCCGGGCGCTCCCCGTGAGCATCCGGACGCTGGAGGCGATCCAGAGGACGAGTCCCGCGACGATCGCCGCCGAAAGCGTGGTCGACCCCGCCTCGGCGAGGCCGACGAGCCCGTAGGCGACGAGCGCACAGCCGGTCGGGACCGCGAGCGCGTAGACGGCCCCGGCGAGCCTCGGGACCGGAGATCGCCTCCGTTCTAGCCGTCCGATCACCCGGCCGAGGAGCGCGACCGGGTGTCCGTCGGCGGGTGGCTCGCCGACGGTGGCCTCGAGGCCGGCGGCGACCCCGACCGAGACGACGAGAGCACCCCCGGAATCGATCACTGCTCGGACTCCAGTAGACCGGGGAGCTCCGGGAGCGGGACGTCTGCGACGTCGACGAACCGACCGCCGACCGCCTCGATTCCGCCGTCCGTTCCGGGGTCGTCACCGACGTGGAGGAGGGCATCCGTCCCGACGCCGAGTCGATCGGCGACCGTCTCGAAGGCCCGAGAGTCCGGCTTCCGCCACCCACAACCGACGCTCGCGACGACGGCGTCGAAGGCGTCGCGAAGCTCCGCACGGACGAGCGTCCGGCCGACGAGCTCCGGAACGCTGCAGTTCGAACAGAGCCCGACCGGCCCCCGCTCGGCCGCGGCCTCGATCGCCGACAGCGCGCCCGCCCGCCGGCTGACGGCCGGGTCGAAGGCGGCGACGACGGCCCGCCGGGCCGCGTTGTTCGGGGCATCGACGCCGCGGGAGGACAGCGCCGCCGCGACGTGGGCCGGAAGCGGTACTTCCGCACCCGCCGGGGCGTCGATGTGGACCTCGCGGTAAGCATCACCGAAATCCGGCGGGACCGATACGCCGCGCTCGGAGAGCGCCTCGGCGACCGCGGTCGCGGGATCGTCGGGCGTCTCCGTGACGACGAGCGTACCGAAGAGATCGAACGAGACTGCCATTAGGAAGCCGTACCGATCGCAGCGACTTGAACCTCGCGGGACCGACTCCGTATCAGCCGGCGTGCTCGGGCCGTCCGGCCGTACAGAACCGAGAGAGATCGAGGTCGTCGGCCGCCTCGGCCGCGTGCTCGTAGGGGCGGCCGACGACGATGTTGCCGGCGCGCTGTCTGCCGACGCCCGGAATCATCCGGAGTTCGTCCATCGAGGCCGCGTTGACATCGAGGGGGTACGGGACGCCCGAGACCGACCGGAAGCCGTGATCCGTGACCGCGACGTCGATCGTCCGGCCGAGTTCGCGCTCCCCCGGCAGGCCGACGAGCAGGGCGTAGGTGCCGAGTTGGCGGCCGAACGTCTTGCCGTCTTGGTGGTACTCGAGATAGACGTTCGGCAGGACGGTCCCCGGCGGCGCGACCCGCTGTAACATCGGGTTGTCGATCTCCTCGCGGACCTCGCGTTTGTACGTCTTGAACAGCTGTTTGTGATCGTTAGCGATCTCCGCGCCCGTCTCGGCCATCTCGGTCCCTTCGAAGGCCATCACCTGCCGAATGTTGATCCGGCGGACCATCAACCCCGCCTCGTAGACGTCCCGGAGGAACTGCTTGTTGTGCTCGAACGTCTCCCGCCGTTCGCCGGCGAGGCCGTGAACGAGGTTGATACCAGGCAACAGCTTCGGCAGGCGGTCGGCGTTCGGGTCGAGAGAGGGCCCCGACGCCCGCCCGCCGTCGCCCGCCTCGCCGGGCCGCCATCCGCCCTCCTCGTTGACGATCCGGACCGCCTCGAGACACTCCTCGGCGGTGACGAGCAGGTTGTTCTTCGCTTGGACGAGCGGGTCCGCCGATTCGAGGCCGAAAGCGGCGGTATCACCGGGGGTGTTGTGTTCGGCGATGATCCGGATGCCCTCCCGCGACCGCTCGGGATAGTCCGTGATCGTCACGGGGTTCATATTGTCGAGATGGAGCGTTCCGAGGTCCGGGACCGCTTTACGGATGCCACCGTAGAGCGCCTCCAGTGCTTCGGGGTTCGGGGCCTCCCCGTCGCCGCCGTAGGCGAGGATGTCGGCCTGGCGTCCGAGCCGGAAGTGACGCGCACCGTGCTCGGCGAGGCGTTCGACCTCCCCGACGACGGAGCCGGGGGTCCTGAAACTCGGGTCGCCGTACATCGGCTCCGTACAGAACGAACACCGGTAGGGACACCCGCGAGAGGTCTCCATCTCACAGATGAGATACTCGGGATGGTCCGGGTGCTGTTCGATGACGAACGCGCCCTTCGAGGCCCACCGGTCCAGTTCGGCGTTGTCGCGGTATCGGTCCTCGAAGCCCTCTAGGCCGCCGTGAACGAGGTCGTAGACGGCGGCCTCGACGTCTGCCATCGCGAGAAAATCGTAGTCGAGGTTCTGCCGTTCGGTCTCCGAGGCCCCCTCGTTGGCCTCCCCGACGCCGAAACGGACCGGCCCGCCCATCACGCTCGTCCCCTCGGCGGCCCAGGCGAGTTCTTTCACCTCGTCGGGTTCGGCGGGCGTGCCCCCGACGTATTTGCCGGGGACGGTCATGCCGCCGACGTAGACGAACAGATCGGCGTCGACGACGTCGCGCCACGTGGCGCGGTCCTCGCGGAGCTCGTCGATCGTGTGATACGTGATCGCGCCCGCGGGGACACCGGCGTCGACGGCGGCACCGGCGGCGAACCGGGGGTACGTCGAGATGTACGGTGGGACGCCGAAGTGCGCCGGCTCGTCGACGTAGCCGTCGACGATCGTCACGTCGAGATCCGACGGATCCTTCATACCACGGTCCAGGGCATCGACGGATAAAACGGATGCGGATGGGCCGCGCCGAAGCGGCCGTGAATCGGCCAATCCGCGGTCACGGCCGGTCAGGTGCGGCCGGTCCGAACGCGGTCAGTGCGATCCCGACGTAACCGGGTCGAGGCCGCCGGTCTGTCCGAGCGTGAACGTGTATATCAACGCGACGACGGCGAGTGCGACGGCACCGATGCCCGCGGAAACGACGTCGCCACGGGACAGTACGAAGCCGAAGAACGCGCCGATGAACAGTCCGAATCCGAGGCCGCCCGCCACTTCGAGTATCTTGACCATATGCGGGATTTCGGCGGTCGTTTAATATAGATTTCGTCTCGTCCCACGGCCACGCCCGCTTCGCCCGACGGTGAACGGCACACCTGCGGCCGTCACCCGCCGGAGTCCACCCCACACCTGCGGCCGTCACCCGCCGGAGTCCACCCCACACCTGCGGCCGTCACCCGCCGGAGTCCACCCCGGCGCCGAGATACCGTACCCACGCCGCTCAGACGTATATATGGCCCTCCCGGTCGTCGAACGGACGGTCAGTCACGAACTCCCGCTCGACCGCTCGCGCCGTCGCGACGGCCGCGACGACGCTGTCGAGGGCGTCGCCTCCGGGTTCCTCGAGGGCGGTTTCTCGAACTGACGCGGGGAGTTCGAGTGACACACGATCGGGGCCGGCCGTGTCACCGGGGTCGGTCGATGACAGCCGGTTCAGGATTCGCCGCCGCCCGTCACGCGCTCCATCAGCCCCGTCTTTGTACCCCGTATCGACCGTTCCGAGCCGTCGGAGCGTCCCGGCCGGATAGACCTCGATCACGTTTCGGGACCCGGCGCTCCGGTACGGGCCATCGTCGTCGGGGGGCGGCGAGGGCCGATCCCCCTCGGCGACCTCCGGTCCGTTGATATGCCGTCGGATAGAGGCGTTGGTACTGTCGGTCCGGGACGGATCTCTGTCGGGCGGTATCGGACGCCCCGTCCGAACCGGCGGGACCGCGATCGATCCCGAATCGACGAGCGGGGCGAGCACGTCCCGGATCGCGTGAAGCGTCTGGTAATACGTGATGAAACTGTACGGTGAACTCGCACCGACGGTCCGGTCGGTCCGTCGCTTCAGTTCGACCCCTTCCCCCGGTCGCGACCGGGCGAGGGACGTACACCGCTCACGCATTCCGGTCGCGGCGGCGTCGGCGAACGAGTCCGCAAACCAGCGCGTCGCGCCGGTCCACGTCTCGACCCCATCGGGGAGCAGTTCGGCCGGAAGCCCGAACGAGGCGTCGATCCCGGTCGTTCCCTCGGATCGTCCGAGCGTCTCCTGGAGGCTCCGGAGGATCGCCCCGCGCTTCGTCTCGCCGAACCGATCGGCCGCCGACCGACAGCGGTCGATCCGCAACTCGCCCCCCTCGAGTCGCCCCTCGGCGATCCAGATATCGTCGCCCGGCTTCCGGCCACCGCTGAAGTCGATCCCGCGGATCTCCATGCGGAGAACGTAGGGCAGACGGGGACAAAACCGCCCGGAAACCGGACAGTCCGCTGCCGGGGAATTGATTAGCGTCTCGCCCGTAGACGGCACCATGCCGAAAACTCTGGAGGTCGTCTGCACACGCGACGACTGTGATCTCGACATGGTCGAACTGCACTACCGGTACTCGATGCCCGATGGAACGGGGGCGGAAGCGTTCAGTTGCCCCTACTGTGGGGAAAGCGATGGGCTGGAGGAGTTGGACGCATGATCCGGGACGTGGGGGCATCCATCGGACAGGCCGTACTGGACGGGATCGGCCGCGCCACGAGCCGGCTACACGAGCGCAAATCGCTGCCCGCCGACCTCCTCGAGAGCGATGACGCCTACCTCGCCGTCTTCGACGGACCGGGGGCGATCGCCGACGACGTCTCGGTTCACTTCGAGGCGAACACCCTCTCGGTCAGGATCGACCGGTTTCGGGAGTTCTACGAGGGATACGAGATGCGGTTTCCCGGGCGTGGGCTCGCCCTCGGCGGCGAGGTCTCGCTTCCGGAGGGCGCGTCGGTCGACGCCGACCGGGCGACGGCGACGCTCACCCGAAACGGAACGCTTGAGGTACTGCTCCCGAAAACGGATCCGGACGGCGACGACGGTACCGACGAGGCCACGATCGAGGCGGACGGCCACGATGCGGGCGACGGGTCCCCCGACGCCCCCGACATCCACGAGTAGCCGCTTCGCCCCCGATTCGAGGACCCTCAGGCGGTCGCCGGATCGCCCTTCGCTTTGAGTACGGTGACGTCCGCGGCGTCGACCGCCTCGGCGTCGAGACGCATCGGAATGAAGTTTCGGCGCTCGAAATCCTCGCGCTCGTCCGCCGATCCGACCGTACACCACAGCTGTACGTCTTCGGGACCGTGCCACTCGCCCTGTCTGGAGATCCCGAAGCAGACGTACTCCTCGCCGCCGACCTCGATGACGGCGTCCTTTCGGATTCCCGGGTCGCCGCGGATGATGAGTTTCTTCATACGCGGCGTTCGTCCGAATCCGGGTTAAGCGCTTCGCACCCACGGGGCGTCGACGAGGAAAAAACCAAACCCGTTTTAACCCACCGCCCACTACCGATCGGTACCTATGGAAATGCCACGCCGGTTCAACACGTACTGCCCGCACTGTCATACCCACCACGAGCACGAGGTCGAGAAGGTCCGGACGGGCCGATCCTCGGGTACGAAGTGGGACGCTCGCCGAACCCGCCGCGGAAAGGCGGTGATCGGAAACGCCGGCCGGTTCTCGAAGGTGCCCGGTGGCGACAAACCGACCAAGAAGACGGACCTCAAATACCGCTGTGGTGACTGCGGTAAGGCCCACCTCCGAGAGGGATGGCGTGCCGGGCGACTCACCTTCCAGGAGTAACGATGGCGGGAAACTTCATTCGCGTCCGCTGTGAGGACTGCGAGAACGAGCAAGTACTGTTCGGAAAGGCGGCGAACACGGTCGACTGTGCGGTCTGTGGATCGACGCTCGCGACGCCGACGGGTGGCGAAGCCGACGTCCACGTCGAGGTCGTCGAAACCGTCGAAGCGCGATAACGCTCTCGACCCCGTCGATGTGCGGTACGTTCGGCCGGCGGGCGACAACGGTGCTTTTATTCTCATCAGACGGGTAGTTCCGGATATGAAATACAGCGGCTGGCCCACCCCCGGTGAACTCGTCGTCGGACGCGTCGACGAGATCGAGGATTTCGGTGTCTTCGTCGATCTAGAGGAGTACGAGAACAAACGCGGGCTGGTCCACGTCAGCGAGGTCGCCTCCGGGTGGATCAAGAACGTCCGCGATCACGTCAACACCGATCAGATGGTCGTCTGCAAGGTGCTCGACGTCGACGAGAGCGCCCAGCAGGTCGATCTCTCCATCAAGGACGTCAACGACCACCAGCGGTCCGACAAGATCCAAGAGTGGAAGAACGATCAAAAAGCCGATAAGTGGATGGAGATCGCGTTCGGCGAGGAGCTCGGGGACGACGACTTCCGCCGGATCGCGAACGAACTGATCGAGAAGCACGGATCGCTCTACGCCGGATTCGAGCAAGCGGCCATCCACGGCCCCGAAGCGCTCGAAAACACCGATCTCGACGACGAGGAGGTCGACGCGATCGTCGGGACGGCGCGTGAAAACGTCTCCGTCCCCTACGTCACCGTGACCGGCTACGTCGATCTGGAGGCACCGGGTGGCAACGGCGTCGAGGACGTCCGCGAGGCGCTGTCGGCCGCCGAGGGCAACGGCGAGATCCCCGACGAGGTCGACCTCGACGTGACGTACGTCGGATCACCCGAATACCGGATCCGGGTACAAGCCCCGAACTACAAGACCGCAGAGGATCAACTGGAGGCGAGCGCCGGCCGCGCCCGCGAGTCGATCGAATCGCTCGGCGGCTCGGCGGACTTCCATCGGGAGCGCCGAACCGACGAGGAGTAGCCGGATGGCGAAATCGGACATCCGCGTCTGTTCGGCGTGGGAGACCGAACACGACGAACCGGTATATACCCTCTCCGAGCGGTGTCCAGCGTGTGGTAGCAAAGCAAACAACAGCGCTCCAGCGCCGTTCAACCCCGCCGATCCCTACGGCGAGTATCGACGCCGGGCCCGACGCCGGGACTGATTTGGACCGTTGCTGACGACACGTTGTCGTACGGTCCGACTACCGTCGAAGGGATCTATCGTGTGGGTTCCGCATCCCCGTGGATGCGGGACGCGCCGCCGAATGGCGTCCAACAGCGTGAGATCGCCGTGTTCTTAAGGCGATGGCCGCCCAGTCACTCGTATGGACGAGTTCGATATCGATCGGTTAGCCGATCCCGATCTCGACGACCCCGTGTTGATCGAGGGGTTGCCAGGCGTCGGCCACGTCGGGAAACTGGCCGCAGAACACGTACTCGAGGAGTTCGACACGGAGCTGGTCCGGCGGATCCACTCGGAGCACTTTCCACCGCAGGTCACCGTCGAGGAGGGGCGGACACAACTGGCCAGCGCGGAGGTGTACGCGGTCCGCGACGCCGAGTGCGACCTGCTCGTGTTGACCGGCGATCACCAGGCCGGCGACGGGCCGGGACACTACCGGCTGACGGAGACGATCCTCGACGTGGCGGCTTCCTTCGACGTGGATCGGCTGTACGCCCTCGGCGGGATTCCGACCGGCGAACTGGTCGATGAACCGGACGTCGTCGGCGCGGCAACGACCGACGGCCTCATCGAATCGTTGGAGGCGACGGGCGTCGAGTTCCGCGAGAACGAACCGGCCGGCGGTATCGTCGGCGTCTCCGGACTCTTACTCGGGCTTGGCCAGCGGCGCGGCTTCGAGGCCGCCTGCCTGATGGGCGAGACGAGCGGCTATCTCGTCGATCCCAAAAGCGCCCGCGTCGTCCTCGAGACCCTCGAGACCGTCGTTCCCTTCGAGATCGAATACGGCTCCCTCTCGGAGCGCGCCGAGGAGATGGAGGACGTTGTCAAACGGATCCGCCAGATGGAACAGGGAACGACGCCGAGCGAAGAAGATTTGAGGTACATCGGATGACACGCGTACCGGTCACCGACGACGTCGTCGAACAGCTCCGAGACGTCCTCGAGGCCGACCTCCTCGACGACGAGCACAATCACATGGGGGCCGGGTTCGCAGCACAGGATCTCGGCCACGAGGAGTTGGCGCAGTTCATCTACGAGGCCGACGCCGCGACCTACTACGAGGCGCTCGAGCGCGCCCGGAACCGGCTCGAATCCGACGCGTGAGGGCCGACGCGGGGGCTCCGAACGCCGGGGCCGAGCCGCGATTCCAACAGAGCCAAGTTCGTCGTTTCCCTCCCTCGATACGATGAGTACACTCCGTGCGGACATCGAGGACCTGCAGCGACGCTACGACGAGGGGCTGAGTACCGAGGACGTCGGCGACGACGAACGCGCCCTCCTCGGGGAGTTCCTGACCGCACTCGAGGCCGGCGAGATCCGTGCCGCCGAAAAGGAAGACGGCGAGTGGGTCGCCAACGGCTGGGTCAAACAGGGCATCCTGCTCAATTTCGGGCTCCGGTCCATCGAGACACACACCCACGGCGGGGTCGCCTACCACGACGTCCTCCCGCTTCGAGAGACCGACGACCTCCGGGAGCGCGGCACCCGGAACACGCCGAACGGCACCGTCATCCGTCGGGGTGCCTACGTCGGCGGCGACGCCATTTTGATGAGCCCCGCGTTCGTCAATATCGGCGCGTACGTCGGCGACGGCACGCTCGTCGATTCCTGTGACACCGTCGGATCGGCGGCCCAGATCGGCGACAACGTCAAACTGGGCGCGAACACGCTGATCGGCGGCGTGCTGGAGCCTGTCGAGGCCGCACCGGTCGTCGTCGAGGACGACGTCTCCCTCGGAGCCGGCTGTCGCGTCACGAGCGGGTTCGTCGTCGGCGAGGGCAGTGTCGTCGGCGAGAACACGCTGTTGACCCCCCGAATCCCCGTCTACGACCTCGTCGAAGAGGAGATCATCTACGGCGAACTCCCCCCGGAGCGGCGGGCCTTCAGCCGGTTCGTCGAGTCCGGCATCGGCGACCACGACCTCTTCGACGGCGGCGCGTACAAACCCGCCGTCGTCGCTACCGACGTCGAAGCGGAGACGCTCGAAGCGACCGAGCGCGAGGGCGCGCTCCGGGACAACTGATCCCCGACAGCGCTGTCCATCCGCTCCTCACGTCCGTTCGTCGCACCCGAACATCGATCCCGAACCAACCGGATTCGAACCGCGAGGACTCGCTCCGCTCGCCCTCTGGGCTCGAATCCGCCGGAGACTATCCGCTCCTCACGTCCGTTCGTCGCACCCGAACATCGATCCCGAACCAACCGGATTCGAACCGCGAGGACTCGCTTCGCTCGCCCTCTGGGCTCGAATCCGCCGGAGACTATCCGCTCCTCACGTCCGTTCGTCGCACCCGAACATCGATCCCGAACCAACCGGATTCGAACCGCGAGGACTCGCTTCGCTCGCCCTCTGGGCTCGAATCCGCCGGAGACTATCCGCTCCTCACGTCCGTTCGTCGCAGGATAGTCCCGGGCGGATTCGAACCGCCGTCAACGGCTCCAAAGGCCGCTATGATTGGCCACTACACCACGGGACTTCATCTGCCGGTAGGCCCCTCCGGCACAATAGGCTTACTCTTTGTCGCCGCTCATACAGAGTACGCTCACGGTGTCCCACAGAGCGCCACCCCCGCTGACGGCGCGTGGCGCTCCGAGACGAGCGTACGCAATATCAGTCAGCGGGTCCGGTAGATGCCTCGAGTTCGAGTAGCTCACACGCGTCAGTCTCGGCGTCAAAGCAATCCGGACAGCAGTCCTGTCGATCGATGATCGTATCGAGCCGTTCTGCGACCGTCTCGTCGATGACGCTTTCGAGTTGGCGGGCCTCCGTTTGAAAGTCCTCGACTTCGAGTACCTCCCAAAGGAACCGTTCGATGATACAGTACGTCTGGAGCGCGTCACGGGCTTGCCCGATCCCCTCGTCGGTCAGCGAAACGCCTTTGTACTTCTCGTGTTCGGCGAGCCCGCGTGATTCGAGTTTACCGATCATCTCGTTCGCGCTCGCCGGACTCACCCCGAGGTTGTCGGCGATCGCACCCGTCGAGGCCGGGCCGTCGGCCTCCTCTTGGACGAGATAGATCGTCTTGAGATACTGTGCCTGCGTGTTCATTCTCGTCGCTCCATATGTGCTGTCACTTCCTCGACACCGTCTCGTTCGTCGGCTCTGATCCCCCGAAGGACGGCGAGGAGTCGATCACGATCGATGCTAAACTCCACGTCGGATCCCTCGATAGCGGCTATCAAGTCGTCATAGAACTTGTACGCCGTCTCCTCGTTACACAGCTGATCGTACAGTACCCCGTCGAAGTCGGTATCGGACTCGTATCGGGCGGCGACGAGCGTCTCGATCTCCTCGTAGGCGACCGGATCGGCATCGAGTCCGTCGACGAGCGACTCGAGACGGCGTCGGTGCTCGGCGGACTCCTGGGCAGCCCCCTCGAGTAAGTCGACGACGTCACTGTCGAGGACCTCCTCACCGAGCGTTTCGTGGTGTTTGTGCGCACGAGCTTCGACGACCTCCTCGAGAACCATTCCGATCTGGAGGAGCCGAGCGAGCTGGTGATCCGACGCGACCGGGTGTGTGAGGCTCACTGCGTCTGTCCCTCCAAAACGTCCATACCCATTCCTCGGGGAGCCACGAATATAAATATGCCCGTCGGGCACGGCGCTGTGTGACCGCGAACCGGTGACGTGGGGCCGTCGGTGAACGGGGAGGTTCGGTGAGCTACTCCCGCGACTGGAGGCGGTCCTGAATACGACTTCGAAGGTCGTCTCTGAGCTCCTCGACTTCGATCTCCTCGAAGACGGGGACGTAGAACCCCTCGACGAGCATGTTCCGCGCGAGCCGTTCTCCGAGCCCGCGGGAGGTCATATAGAACATGTCCTCCGCCGAAACCTGCCCGACGGTCGCACTGTGGGAGGCCTCGGTATCGTGATTGTTGATGATGAGTTTCGGCGACGCGTCGGCCTCGCTCTCGTCGGAGAGCATCAGCGTGTTCTCGCGCTGGTAGGAACTCGTATCCCACGCGTCAGCGCCGACGTGTTGGACGCCCTCGTAGACCGAGCGGGCCACGTCGTCGACGACCCCGCGCGTAACGAGGTCGGCCGTCGTGTGCTCGGCGTTGTGCCACACGCGGGCATCGATGTCGAAGTGCTGGTCGTTGTGGCCATAGAAGGCACCGACGATCTTCGACTCCGAGGCGTCACCGTTGAGGTGACTCTCGACTGTGGCCTTGCTCAGGTGTGAGCCGACGTTGCACTCGATCCAGTTGGCCGCCGCGTAGGTATCGATGTCGGCCTCCCGCAGCGAGTACACGTACGTCGTCTCATCGAGATCCTGAAGGTTTCCGAACTGGACGTAGCTGTTCTCGTGGGCGGCGATCTCCGTGATCCCGCTGTAATAGCGGTTGCCCTCGGCCGTTCCGGCGGCTTCGCCGTCGCCCGAGGGGGCCTCCGACGCATCGCCGTCGCCCGTCTCCTGCCGTTCGAGGATCGTCACCGACGACGACTCCTCGGCCACGACGAGGGTGTAGTTGAACAGCGATCGGGAGTTCATCGTCGTCCTGATCGTTACGTCCTCGGCGTCGACGCCTTCCGGTACGTGGATGACCGTCCCGGTCGTAAACAGCGCCGTCGATAGTGCCGTCAGGTAGTTCGATTCGGGGTCGACGATGCTTCCGAAGTACTCCTCTAAGAGAGCGCCGTGTTCGTCGACCGCCTCGGAGAACGACAGGACGTCGGCCTCGTCCGGACCGAGTTGGTCTTTCTCCTCGGCCGCGTCGAGCGGATCGACGAGACTGTCGTAGTCGAGTTCTTCGAGGTTCGTCCACGTACGTCCGGGCGTCTGGATGACGTCCGGGAACGCCAGATCCTCGAGCGCGTCGAGCGCGTCGAGACGCGTTTCGAGGAGCCATTCGGGCTCGTCGAGTTCTTCTGAGATCTGTCTGACCGTCGCTTCGTCGATGGATGCGTGTATTTGTGTAGACATGTTATCCGAGCGAGCCCTCCATTTCGAGTTCGATCAGCCGGTTGAGTTCGACCGCGTATTCGATCGGCAACTCCTCGGTGATCGGTTCGATGAACCCCGCC
>NZ_JACDNQ010000006.1:0-174586 GCF_013839515.1 Natronomonas salinimetallica
ACAGGCTGTCAGACGCAGTCTGACAACGTCGTCGAAACAGGAAGCCCCTGCCTCAACGAGTCCGCGACAGCGGGCGAGTAGGCAGGGGTAGTTCACGACGGTGGTTGCGCCCTCGCGGGCGAAGCGTTTCGCCATCGACGCGCCCAGACCCCGGCTCGCGCCGGTCACGATCACCGTCTCATCGTCGAGTCGTCCCATGACGGCTTGATCGGTGGGGTACGACAAAAGTAGTACGACGAAAATACGACCAGAGTACGACGAAAATACGACAAAATACGTGAATACGATCGAGCGTGGCCGCCCTAGTTCTTGGAATCGGCCGCGTCGGTTCCCGATTCGGTAGTGCCGCCGCTATCTGTGCTATTGGCGTCGGTGTCGGTGTCGGTGTCGGTGTCGGTGTCGGTGGTGTCGGTGTCGGTGGTGTCGGTGTCGGTGGTGTCGGTGTCGGTGTCGGTGGTGTCGGTGTCGGTGTCGGTGGTGTCGGTGTCGGTGTCGGTGGTGTCGGTCTCCGTCTCCCCTCCATCATCGTAGATGACCTGCGTCCCGCCGGCGACCGGGCGGACGAGATACTCCCCGTTTCCGCGCTGGAACGGCGCGAAATCGGCGATAAATCTCGTTCGTTCCCCCGCACGGATCTCGAAGGCCTGGTTGAATTTCAACGGTGCGTTGCCGGGCGTCTCGACGACGGCATCCTCACCGTTCGATTCGAGGACACCGTTCGCCTCGCGCACGTCTAGCTGGAGGAACTGATACTCGCCGGTCTCGAGTTCGGTCTCGTCGATGAGTTCGGTCTCCTCTCCCTGTAACTGGACGAGGTCGGCCTCCTGAGGCTCGTCGAACTCGATGTAGTAGCGGCCACCGTCTTCCCCGTCGTCGTCCTCATCGCCCCCGGCGACAGTCCCCTCGTCGTCCTCATCGCCCCCGGCGACAGTCCCCCCGTCGTCCTCATCGCCCCCGGCGACAGTCCCCCCGTCGTCCTCATCGCCCCCGGCGACAGTCCCCTCGTCGTCGGACCCGTCCTCACTCGTATCCCCCGGCTTGACCCAGATCCCATCGAGCGTGACGACGAGCGATTCGAAGTCTCCGATATCGTTCGGCTGGTCAGTGACGCTCGTCGAAAGGAAGCCGTACTGGTTCGTTTCGACACCGTCGTCTCCCGTGCGCTCGTCGTTTTCCCCGTCGGTAATGTCCCCATCCGTCCCCGATCCGCTGCCCGCACATCCGGCCAACGAACCGGTCGCAACGACTGCTCCGAGCCCTCCGAGATACTGTCGGCGTTCCATACCAAATGAAGTAGATCTGATAGTATATCTCTTCTGGCCGATTTGGAACGCCATAACGGCTGTCAACGACACGGCCACATATGACAATTTCTGAAGATAGTAGCTGGATCGAACGCGACCAAGGCGGCGGTCCCAGAGAGTCGGTGATCGATACTCGACGATCGATACCAAACGACCGATACCCCGGCAGACAGAGCCCCCAGGATCGGACGAGCTACGAGAGTCGTCGAAATGTGATCATTCGTTTTCCCACGAGAGGGTATACCGCTTCACAACTCCCGAAGAGTGGCGAAAATAAATGAAAAAGTACTCAACGACAGCCGAACATCCACGAGGCGGGGACAGTCGGTGTCGGCACGCCCTGGGTGCGGGTGGCTCCCGCAAACGTACGATCACAGCAACGTGACTCCGCCATCCCAACGTGTCCACGAAAGTTGAGTTACTGTTCCCACTCTACCGTCCAGCCCCACTCCGACCGTAGCGACGATCACTCCCTTCAGACGGATCGTCGTCGTTGCGTACCGGCGACGCCGGTCCGCGTCAGAGTGGATGGGTGGAGGAGCCACACGGCGGCGAGGTCCGCGCGGGCGTCGAGGACGGGGGCTCGTCCGGACTCGAACGGACGCTTCACCGGTATATTTTCCACGTCGGGACGCGTACGCGTGGTATGCAGTATGATAGCGTGCTGATCGCGACGGACGGAAGCGAGCAAGCGACCGACGCCGCGTCTCACGCCTGTGACCTCGCGAGGCGTCACGATGCGACACTGCATGCGGTCTTTGCGATGGATACCGAAAACCCGGATCTCGGCGACGCCGTCGAGACGGACGCCATCCGGGCGGAGCTCGAAGAGCACGGGGAGACGGCTCTCGAAGCGGTAGCCGAGGTCGCGGCGGCCCACGACGTCGAACTGGAGACGACGCTCCTCGAAGGCGAGCCCTTCGATGCGGTACTCACCTACGTCGAGGAAAACGACGTAAGCGTGATCGTGGTCGGACGCCGCGGCCGATCGGAAAACCTCCGGGTCCTCCTCGGGAGTACGGCCGACTCGATTCTCCGACACAGTTCGGTCCCGGTGTTCGTCTGCCCGAGGACGCCCGGCTGATCGCGTCGATGCTTTCGCGGACCAGCCGGCCCCTGTCGTCGGGATCGACGTCGAAGGCGGGGTATTCCGGATCGCGGTCCCCGGAGGCGACCCCGAGCACGAGCCGGCCGTCGGAGAGCCGATCGACGGTCGCGGCGGCCTTCGCGACGTGGATCGGATGACGCAGCGGGAGAACGACACTCGAGGTCCCGAGCGCGATCGTCTCCGTGTGGGCAGCGATATATGAGAGAAACGGCCACGTGTCGAACGCCCCGCCGGCATCGCCGAAACGCGGCCAGTACGTCGGCACGTCTCTCGCCCACAGCCCGTCGAAACCGAGCGACTCGGCGTGCGTTGCGAGACGGACTTCCGCCTCGATCGGCGGCGTCGATTCTCGCACGTCGGTGAGTGGCAACCCGACGCCAAACGAGAGTCCAGAGCCACCGAAGAGCCGCCGATACCCGGCGTTCGCGTGACCCACGTCGGTCATGGTGTCCACTCCGTGCTGTAGACGTATCCGTGCTCGGGAGCCGACAGACGGACGCCGTGCTCGGAGGCGAATCAAACGGCTGCTCGGAGGCGCTACTTCTCGTCGTCCTCGCCGTCTTCGTCGACGTCCTCGAAGTCCGCATCGACGAACTCCTCACCGTCGGCGTCAGGGCCACCACCGGCACCCATACCGCCGGGACCGCCGGCACCCATACCGCCGGGACCGCCGGCACCACCCATCCCACCGGGACCGCCGGCACCCATACCGCCAGCGCCACCCATACCGCCAGCACCGGCACCTTCAGCCCCCGCGGCCTGCTGTTGGTACATTTGCTTGCCGACCTCTTGGAGTTCCTCGGCGAGCGCTTCGGTGGCCTCGGTGAGCTCCTCGGTCGTGGCCTCCTCGTCCTCGACGACGGCCTCGAGGTCCTCGATCGAGGCCTCGATGTCGGCGCGGATCTCGTCGTCGATCTCCGCTTCGTTTTCCTCGAGTAGGGTCTCTGCGCGCTGGATCGTCGACTCGGCGTCGTTGCGGGCCTCGATGCGCTCGCGGCGTTTCTCGTCCTCTTCGGCGTGTTCTTCGGCTTCCTCCTGCATCCGATCGATCTCCTCCTCGGAGAGGCCGGCACCGCCCTCGATAGTGATGTCCTCGCTGTTGCCGGAGCCTTGATCCTCCGCGGAGACGTTGACGATGCCGTTCTCGTCGATGTCGAACGACACCTCAATCTGTGGCGTCCCGGCCGGAGCCGGCGGGATGCCGGTCAGCTGGAAGGCACCGAGCAGTTCGTTCTCCTCGGCGATCTCGCGTTCGCCCTGGAAGACGCGGATGTTGACGGATGTCTGATTCGGTGCCGCCGTCGTAAAGACCTTCGAGGCCTCGGTCGGAATCGTGGTGTTCTTGTCGATGAGTCGCTCGAAGAGGCCGCCTTTGACCTCGATCCCGAGGCTGAGCGGCGTCACGTCGAGCAGGACGATGTCGTCGACGTCGCCCGCGAGGACACCGCCCTGGATCGCCGCGCCCAGCGCGACCGCTTCGTCGGGGTTGACGTTCTTTTTGGGCTCTTGCCCCGTGAGTTCCTCGACGTTCTCTTGGACCTGCGGCATCCGCGTCGACCCGCCGACGAGAATGACCTCGTCGATGTCGCCCTTCGAGTAGCCGGCGTCGGAAAGCGCCTGCTCGGTCGGAGCGACGGTCCGCTCGAGGAGACCGGAGGTGAGCGATTCGAACTTCGCCCGCGAGAGTTTCTCCTCCAGGTTGAGCGGCCCCTCGTCGGTCGCGGCGATGAAAGGAAGGTTGATCGTCGTCTCCTTCCGGGAGGAGAGTTCGATCTTGGCCTCCTCGGCGGCCTCGGTCAGCCGCTGGAGGGCCTGTCGGTCGTCACGCAGATCGATCCCGTGTTCGGAGGCGAAGGAGTCGGCCAGATAGTCGATGATCGCCTCGTCCCAGTCGTCACCGCCGAGGTCGTTGTCGCCGTTCGTCGCGACGACCTCGTAGACGCCGCCGCCGAGATCGAGGATCGAGACGTCGAAGGTACCGCCACCGAGGTCGTAGACGAGGACCGTCTGATCGGCGTCGTCGTCGAGGCCGTAGGCCATCGCCGCCGCCGTCGGTTCGTTGACGATGCGTTCGACCTCGAAGCCGGCGATCTCGCCGGCGTCCTTCGTCGCCTGTCGCTGACGGTCGTTGAAGTACGCCGGAACGGTGATGACCGCCTTCTCGATCTCGTCGCCGAGGTACTCCTCGGCGTCGCGTTTGATCTTCTGGAGGATCATCGCCGAAATCTGCTCGGGCGTGTACTCCTCGCCGGCGGCCTCGACGGTGTAGTCGTCGTCGCCCATGTGGCGTTTGATCGAAGCGATCGTCCCGTCGGGGTTCTGGACGGCCTGGTTTTTCGCCGGTTTCCCGACGAGGCGTTCGTCGTCGTCGCTGAAGGCGACGATCGACGGTGTCGTCCGTTCGCCCTCGCCGTTGACGATGATCTCGGGGTCGCCACCCTCCATGACCGCAAACGCGGAGTTGGTGGTACCGAGGTCGATACCGAGGATCTTGTTGCTCGCCATGTTGGACGCAACTACCGGTCTGAATCGGTTAAAAGTTGCTAGACGCGGCGAGGCGGCTGTGAGGCGATCCGCGCCCCGTCCAGTGGTTTTCGAAATCCGGCGTTTCCACGACCGGGAGATATAAACAGAACCGCTATTCGTCCGGACTCCCGTCAGTCCCGTCCGACACCGTCACCTGTGCCGTCCGGAGCACCTTCTCGGCCATCTCGTAGCCGGGGCGGTGGAGTTCGGCCACGGTGCCCTCGGGGGCCTCGCTCTCGACGCGGAGAAGCACTTCGTGTCGTTTCGGGTCCGTCTCGGTCCCGGAGTCGGGTTCGATCGGTTCGACGCCCTCGTCGGTGAGGACCTCATCGAAGCTCCGGAAGGTCGCCTCGACACCCTCACGGATGTCCGCGTCCGCGTCCTGTTCGAGCGCCCGCGAGAGGTTGTCTCTGACCTCCAGGAGGTCCTCGACGAGGGACTCCGTCGCGCGGGCCTGTTCTTGTTCACGCAGCCGTTTTTGACGTTTCTTGTAGTTTTGGAACTCCGCCTGCTTGCGCTTGAGCCTGGATTCGAGGTCCTCGCGCTCGGCCCGGAGGGCGGCGGCTTCCTCCCGAAGCGTCGCGATTTCCTCGGCGATCGACTCGGGGGGATCCTCCGTGATCCGGTCTGTGATCTCCTCTATCGGCGGCCCGCCGGCCGCTCCGTCGTCTCCGGTCGGTTCCCCTTCGGTTCCGGTCGGTTCCCCTTCGGTTCCGGTCGGTTCCCCTTCGGTTCCGGTCGGTTCCCCTTCGGTTCCGGTCGGATCCACCGACGGCTCCTCGCCGTCTGCGTCCGCGTCGACGGCGTTCGCCTGCTCGTCGCTCATGTGTGGACGTACCCGTCGGCGGCAATAAGGATTCACAAACAGACTCGCCCGCTGGAATTAAACCGCAGCCACGCCGAACTCGGACGTGGTCACGCTCCGATACGACGGGGGGACGATCCGAATCGAAGACGCCCCCGACGAGCTCGCCCGACTGTCGTTCGTCGAGGCCGACCCTCGATCGAAGACGCACCGCGCGCCCGCCCACCGCTATCCGTTCGTGCGGCGGACGTGTACCGACCGGGGGCTTCACCCCGAGGACCGTGTCCTCGATTGCCCCCCGCTCGACGGTCTCTCGACGGACTACGACCTTCGGGGGTACCAGACCGAGGCGCTCGACGCCTGGCGTGACGCCGGCGACCGGGGCGTGATCGAACTGCCGACCGGCAGCGGCAAGACCGTCGTCGCGATCGGGGCCATGGCGGCGCTTTCGACCCCGACGCTCGTCGTCGTACCCACGATCGACCTCCTCGAACAGTGGTCCGACGAACTCGAATCGGAGTTCGGCGACAGGGTCGCGATCGGTCGCCTCGGCGGGGGCGAACAGCGCCTCGAACCGATCACCGTCGCGACCTACGATTCGGCGTACCTCCGGGCCGACGAGGTGGGAAACCGCTTCGGCCTGGTCGTCTTCGACGAGGTCCACCATCTCGGCGGCGAGGGGTATCGCGACGTCGCGCGGCTCTCGGCCGCACCGGCCCGACTCGGGCTCACGGCGACCTTCGAGCGCCCCGACGGTGCCCACGAGGCGGTCGAGAAGCTCCTCGGTCCCGTCGTCTACCGGCGTTCCGCGGACGACCTCGCGGGCGAACACCTCGCCGACTACGACATCAAGCGGATCGACGTCGAGTTGACCCCCGAGGAGCGCGAGACCTACGAGGCCCACCAGGGGACGTTCACGGATTACCTCGCGCGGTCGGGGCTCCAGCTTCGCTCCGGGAGCGACTACCAAGAACTCGTCAAGCGCTCGGGATCGGACCCCGAGGCCCGCGAGGCACTGCTCGCCAAACAGCGCGCACGCGAGGTGATGATGAACGCCGATCGGAAGGTCGACGCGCTCGCCGACGTCCTCGACCGTCACCGCGAGGATCGGGTCATCGTCTTCACCGCCTACACCGAGCTCGTCTACGAACTGGCCTCGCGGTTTCTGCTCCCGCCGATCACCAACGAGACGCCGGCCGACGAGCGTCGTGAGATCCTCGATCGGTTCCGTCGCGGGGCGTACTCCCGCGTCGTCGCCGCGAACGTCCTCGACGAGGGCGTCGACGTGCCCGACGCGAACGTCGCGGTCGTGCTGTCGGGGAGCGGCTCCGAACGGGAGTTCACCCAGCGGCTCGGCCGGGTGCTGCGTCCGAAAGACGGCGGGGCTACCGACCCCGACGCCGATACGACGCGGTCCCGGGCCGGCAGAGCCATTCTGTACGAGGTCGTTACGACGGAGACCGCCGAGGAACGAGTCGCGCGGCGACGGCGGTGACGGTGTGGGCAAAGACCCGGAAGTAATACTGGTGGACGAAATCAAATGAAACCGACTCACGAGTGATCCGCCGTTCGCTCCGTCGAACGGCGTGATCCTCGTGAGTCGTGTGTACATTCTTTTGTCCGTCAGTATAAGCTATTTGAATCGGAACGTCTCGAGGTTCTTCGGCGCGAACGTCCGCATATTGAAGTCGTGATACAGTGCCGAGGAGAGGTCCTGTACGGAGGACTCGTCGCCGTGGACACAGAGGACCTTCTCCGGGCGGGGATTCATCGTCCGGACGAAGTTCATGAGCCCCTGGCGGTCGGCGTGCCCCGAGAAGCCGTCGACCGTCTCGATGTCCATGTTCAGCGTGAGCGTTCCGCGGCTGTTCGAGCGGTCGTTCATCGGGATCTCGTCCCAGCCGTTCTGAATCCGGCGGCCGAGCGTTCCCTGGGCCTGGTAGCCGACGAAGACGAGTTTCGATTCCGGTTCGCTGCCGACGTGGGTGAGCCACGACATGATCGGGCCGCCCTCGATCATGCCCGACGTCGAGAGGACGATACAGGGGCCGCCGTCGGCGATCTCCTGGCGTTCGTCCTCGCCGCCGTCGATGTGGTTGAACTGATCGGCGAGAAACGGGTTCTCGTCGTCGTGGAAGATCCGGTCCCGGAGGTCGTCCCGGAGGTACTCCGGATAGGTGGTGTGGATCGCGGTCGCCTCCCAGATCATCCCGTCGAGGTGGACGGGCACCTCGGGGATCTCGCCCTTCCGCATCGCCTCCTCTAGGACGAGCATGATCTCCTGGGAGCGGCCGACGGCGAAGGCGGGGATGAGGACCTTTCCGCCCTCGGTCGTCGTCTCGCGGATCACCTCTTTGAGTTTCTCCTCGGAGTCCTCCTGGTCGGTCTGGTAGTCGTTTCGTCCGCCGTAGGTCGACTCCATGACGAGCGTCTCGACGCGCGGGAAGTCGTTGACCGCGCCGTTGAAAAGGCGGGTGTCGTCGTAGTGGATATCGCCCGAGAAGGCGACGTTGTAGAGGCCGTCGCCGACGTGGAAGTGCGTGACGGCCGACCCGAGGATGTGGCCGGCGTTGTGGAAGGTGAGTTTCAGGTCCGGCGCGATGTCGGTTACGTCGCCGTACTCGACCGGGATACAGTGTTTGATCGCCTCCCGGACCTGTGCGGAGTCGTAGGGGGGTGTCCGTCCCTCCTTGGCGGCGACGTCGAGGTAATCGAGGGTCAAAAGCCCCATCAGGTCCCGCGTCGGCTCGGTACAGTAGATCGGGCCGTCGTAGCCGTACTTGAACAAAAGCGGCACCAGCGCGGAGTGGTCGAGGTGGGCGTGGGTCAATACGACGGCGTCGATGTTCGAGGCTCCGGCACCGAGCGCCTCGGGCACCTGCAGATACGGGACCTCGCCTTCGGCTCCGGGTTTGTCCCCGCAGTCGATGAGGACGCGCGTCTCCGGCGTGTTGAGGATGAAGGCGGCGCGGCCGACCTCCCGACAGCATCCGAGCGTCGTGATCCGGACCCACTCGTCGTCGGACATCTCCTCGCGGTGTATCTGTCGGCCGATACGTTCGAGGATGTCGCGGCGCTCCTCGCGTTCCTGTTTGAGGAAGTTCCGGACGTTCGAGACCGTCGAGGACTCGATCGGGGGCGTCCGGACGACCTCGGGCGTCCAGCCGACCTGTTGGGTGATCTCTCTGAGCGTCGAGCCGTGGCGGCCGATGACCATCCCCGGCTTTTCGGCCTCGATAACGACCTCGCCGGTATCGGCGTGGAAATCGAGGTCGGTGACGCCCGCCTCATCCGGGATCACCTCGCCGATCGTCTCGCGGGCCTCGTTCGGTCGGGCCAAGACGTTCGGGTCGGGCCGGACGGTGATCCGTTTTCGGAGCTTCGAGGCGAGCCGCCGGATCAGATCGCCGTCGCTCGCGAACTTCTTCGGATCGCGGGTATAGACGACCAACTCGGGGCCCTCGTATTTCACGTCCGACACGGAGATGTCGTTCGGTACTTCGCTAACGATCGTCGCCTTGATATCATCGAGTTTCCGCTCTACTGCACTCATGCGTTAGAAATTCCTTGAATCGGGCTCCGGTAGCTCGGCGCGTTGCGTTCGGTGGTGGCGGACTGGTTCGCCGACTGCGTCGGTGACAAGTGTCATGGATTCGGATCGGCGGTGGCTGTCGTCGAACGACGGCCGCGGGAGGTACCGGAAAACCCGCTCGTAGTCGTGTCTAACCCACTACTAATATAAAACCCTTCGCAAAGGGACGTATGGAGATCACGCCGGCGACCGTCGCGGAG
This sequence comes from Natronomonas salinimetallica, assembly GCF_013839515.1. Classification (GTDB taxonomy): domain Archaea; phylum Halobacteriota; class Halobacteria; order Halobacteriales; family Haloarculaceae; genus Natronomonas. The sequence goes on from NZ_JACDNQ010000006.1 coordinate 9,536, forward strand.
GAACACGAGCGGCTCAGAGGGCGGGATTCGATCCCCGTGCTGATAAACGAGACCCGGGACAGACTCGGGTCGTGCTTCGGCGTCACCGTCGACCACGTCACGGCCGAAGGATACCGAACCGAGGTCGACGACCTGTTCGCCGACGGCGACCGCGCGGTCAACGTCGCCGCGCTATGTGGCCTGCTCCGCGATCTCGATTGCGACGGTGATTACCCCGGCTTCGTCGTCGACGAGTTCCTGGGCCGGAAGCTCGCCGCCACCATCGCCGGCGGGGAGCCGTTCGCGCTCCTGGCGGAGGCGACGTTTCATTTCGCGGACGTACACACCCACGGCGATCCGGGCGATCCAGCCGGGGCTGACGACCTCGATGCCGCGCTCGCGGCGGGGTTTCAGACGCGTCTGCCCGGTTGGGAGTGGACGGAGGGGCCCGGTCCGTTCGGCTCGAAGCGGTAGCGGGACCGGCGGACCGATCACCCGAGTTGGTCGCCGACGATCGAGTCGGCGCGTTCGATGAATTCGGACTCGGTGCCCGTGGGGATCGTCGCGCCGGCAGCGACGTCGTGGCCGCCGCCGTCGCCGCCGACCGCGCGGGCGGCCTCGCCCACCGCGGCCGACAGGTCGAGGCCCCTCCCGACGAGCGGTCCGGTCCCGCGGGCGGAGACCTTCGTCTCCGTGTCGCTCTTTTCGGCGAAGGCGACGATAGGAACGTCCCGGGAGACGCCGTCGGCCCCCATCGACATCCCCGCGATGATGCCCACGATCGTCTCCCGGATCTCGTCTCCGGCATCGAACCACTGGAGGGTGTCCTCGCGGGTAACGCCGCGTTCTTCGACCCACTGGATCCCCTCCGAGAGGTTCCGACGGTGGTTCGTGAGTAATCGTTTGGCCCGCTCGAAGGCCGCTTCGCGGTCGCCCAGACAGACCGCGAGGCCGACGTCGGCCCGGTCGTATCGGGCCGTCGCGTTCAAAAGCGTCGAGAACTCGCTGGCGTCCCGGAGTTCGGTGCCGACGGGCTCCTCGGAGAGGAGGTAGCTCGTGCCGACCAGCCGGTCGATCTTGAACGCCGGGACGCCGCGGGAGACGGCGCGTTTGACGAGCGCGCTCGCGAGCGTCCGTTTTTCCCCCTCGGAGAGGTCGACCCACCGCCGCCACTCGCCCCCGGACCGACAGGACACGTCGACCCCGTCGAGAAACGAAACGACGCCACGTTCGTCGTTCGTGATCCCCGGAATCCGAACGTCGGAGGCGTATTCGAGCAGCTTCGGCAGCGGGCGGGTCTGTTTGCCGTAGATCGCGAGGTCCGTCGTCTCCTCGAGAGCGCCCGCTTCGATCCCCTCCGCGACGATTGCCTCGTTCGCGCCGTGTAGCGCCCCCTCGGAGGCCTGCATGTCGCCGACCGCGCCGACGACAGCGAGCGCCGCGAGGTCGCGGTTGTCGAGCCGTTCGTCCGCCGTCGAACGCGCGGCGAGCGCCCGTGCGAGGACGTAACTCGCCCCCGCCCCCGACAGCTCCGAGGCCCCATCGATCCCCTCGAGCAGGGGATTGAGGTGACACTCCGTGTCGGCCTCGGCGGGCTGGTGGTGGTCGGCGATGACCGGGACGAAATCGCCATCGCGTTCGTGCTCGGCGACGATATCGAGTTGGCCGCTGCCGAAGTCGGTAAACAGCACCGTTCCGTACTCCCGGCCGGCGATGGCCGCGATCGAGTCGGCATCGAGTTGCTTCTCGAAGACCACCTCGAACGGGATAGCGGCCCGTTCGAGCGCGGTCGCGGAGATCGCGGCGCTCGTCAGCCCGTCGGCGTCGATGTGGGAGGCGAGCAACACGCGGTCGGCGGCACACAGCCGTGCCGCACAGGCGTCGGCGCGGGCCTGCAACTCGGGAACGGGGGCGTCAGCGGCGGCCATGTAGGGACGTTGCTCGTTCTCCGAGTTAAACCCCGGGCCGGAGACGTGTCCACCGTTTTTTTGCGCCCCGGCGTCGATCCGGCCGTATGGACGTCGAATTCGGTACCGACGGCTGGCGGACGACCACGACGGAGTTCACCGAACCGCGGATCCGGGCCGTCGGACAGGCGGTCGCGGACCACCTGCGTACGGCGGGCGAGGACGCCCCCGTCGCCGTCGGCTACGATCCACGGGCGGACTCGCGGGACGCCGCCGAGGAGCTCGCCCGGGTGCTCTGTGTGAACGGCTTCGATGCCCTCGTGGCCGAGCGCGACACCCCGACGCCGGTGATCGCGTGGTCGGTCCTCGATCGGGGACTCTCGGGCGCACTTCAAGTGACCGCGAGCCACAATCCGCCGACGTACAACGGCATCAAGTTCGTCCCCGCCGACGGCGCGCCCGCCCTGCCGGAGGTGACAGACCGGCTGGCGGCGGAACTGAAGCCACCGGAGCCGATCGCCGAGGACCGGTGGGGGTCGCTCAGGGAGGTCGACTTCGTCGAGCCGTACCTCGATCACGCGCTGTCGTTCGTCGGGTCGGACCTCGGCGGGCTCGCGGTCGCACACGACGCGATGCACGGCAGCGGCCGCGGCGTCACCGACGAACTCCTCTCGCGTGCGGGGGCGACCGTCACCCGTCTGCGCGACGATCGTGACCCCGATTTCGGCGGGGCGGCCCCCGAACCGACGGCCGAACACCTCACCGCGCTCGCGGGCGTCGTCGACGGGGACGACGCCGCGTTGGGGTTCGCGAACGACGGCGACTCGGATCGCCTCGCGGTCGTCACGCCCGGCCGCGGCGTCGTCGACCCGAACTGGGTCCTCGCGGCGCTGTACGAGTACCGCCTGGAAACGGAGGCCGGCGACGCCGTCCGGACGGTCTCGACGACGGCGCTCGTGGATCGGATCGCCGGGGCACACGGCCACACCGCCCACGAGACACCGGTCGGCTTCAAGTGGGTCGCCGAGGCGATGGCCGACGCCGGCGCGCTCGTCGGCGGCGAGGAGTCCGGCGGCTTCGGGATCACGGAACACCTCCGGAACAAGGACGGCGTCCTCGTCGCCCTCGCCGTCGCCGCGGCCCACGTCCAAGAGCCCATCGACGACCGGCTCGACCGGCTTCGCGCCGAGTACGGCGACATCGTCCAGGACCGTCGTAGCATTGATTGCCCCGACGACAGGAAGGCGGCCGTCCTGGACGAGCTCGGCGAGGCGCTCCCCGGATCGGTCGCCGGCAGCGAAATCGAACGCGTCGGCCGAACCGACGGCTTCAAGCTCTTTTTATCCGACGGCTCGTGGCTGCTCGTCCGTCCGAGCGGGACCGAGCCGAAACTCCGCGTCTACGCCGAGGCCGGACGCGAGGACCGGGTCGAGGCGTTGTTGTCGGCCGGGGTCACGCTGCTCGAACCGCTCGTTTGACACTGCCGGCGATCCCGGTGTCACGCGATTCGCGCGCCGGTGACGCGATCACGTCACCGACGGTAGGCCCGGACGGTACCGAGTCTCATTTAACAGCGGCGGCTGATTGTCCCGATATGAGCAGGTTCGCCGAGGTCGACGACCAGTACGAGCCGGACACGGTCGAATCGCGTGTCTTCGAGTACTGGGACGAGGCCGACGCCTACGAAAAAGCGAAACGCCACCGGTCGGACGGCGAGGAGTTCTTTTTCGTCGACGGCCCGCCGTACACCTCCGGGGCCGCCCACATGGGTACGACGTGGAACAAGACGCTGAAGGACGCCTACATCCGATATAAACGGATGTGTGGCTACGACGTGACCGACCGTCCGGGCTACGACATGCACGGGCTGCCGATCGAAACGAAAGTCGAGGAGAAACTCGGTTTCGAGAACAAAAAGGACATCGAGGCCTTCGGCGAGGAGAACTTCATCGACGAGTGTAAGTCCTTCGCCGAGGAGCAACTCGAGGGGCTCCAGAGCGATTTTCAGTCTTTCGGCGTCTGGATGGACTGGGACGATCCCTACAAAACGGTCGACCCCGAGTACATGGAGGCCGCCTGGTGGGGCTTCTCGAAGGCACACGACCGCGGGCTCGTAGAGCAGGGCAAACGCTCTATCAGCCAGTGTCCCCGGTGTGAGACGGCGATCGCCAACAACGAGGTCGAGTACGAACACGTCGACGATCCCTCGATCTACGTGAAGTTCGAACTGGGCGAGGGCGAGGACGAGCACGACGAACCCTCGTATCTCGTCATCTGGACGACGACGCCGTGGACGATCCCCGCGAACACGTTCGTCGCCGTCGACCCCGAGGCGACCTATCGGGCGGTCGCGGCCGAGCGCGACGGGGACACCGAGATCCTCTATCTGGAGGAGTCGTGCGTCGAGGACGTCGTCGAGCGCGGCGGCTACGACGGCTACGAGCTCGGAGAGGAGCTCCCCGGCGAGGAACTCGTCGGTCGACGCTACGAGCACCCACTCCACGAGGAAGTCCCCGACGCCCCCGACTTCGAGGGGGCGCTCGAAGTGTACGATGCCGACTACGTCGAGGCCGACCGGACCGGGCTGGTTCACTCCGCGCCGGGCCACGGTGAGGTGGACTTCGAGCGCGGCCAGGAGCTCGGTCTCGATGTCTTTTGTCCCGTCGGGCCGGACGGCGTCTTCGAGGACGCCGCCGGCGAGTACGCCGGCGAGTTCGTCAAGGACGCCGACGACGGGATCATCGCGGACCTGGACCGGGCCGGTCTGCTGTTGGCGAGCGAGGAGTACCACCACGACTACGGCCACTGTTGGCGCTGTGACACGCCGATCATCCAGATGGTCACGGACCAGTGGTTCATCACCGTCACCGACATCAAAGCGGAACTGCTCGCGAACATGGAGGACAGCGAGTGGTATCCCTCGGAAGCGCGGGACAACCGCTTTCGAGACTTCATCGAGGACTCGCCGGACTGGAACGTCTCCAGACAGCGCTACTGGGGGATTCCGATCCCGATTTGGACGCCCGACGCCGAGGCCAGCGACGGCGACGTCGAGGGCTGGGACGGCGACGTCGACGACGCCATCGTCGTCGGCACCCGCGAGGAACTCGCAGAGCGCGTCGATCAGTCGATCGACCCCGAGTCGGTCGACGTCCACAAAGACACCGTCGACGACCTCACGATCACCGAAGGGGACGTCACCTACACCCGCGTCCCCGACGTCTTCGACGTCTGGCTCGACTCCTCGGTCGCCTCCTGGGGAACCATCGGCTATCCGAAAAACGAGGCGGCATTCGAGCGGCTGTGGCCCGCCGACCTCATCATGGAAGCCCACGATCAGACCCGCGGGTGGTTCTGGTCCCAACTCGGCATGGGCAGCGCCGCGCTCGATCAGGTCCCGTACAAGGAGGTCCTCATGCACGGCTGGGCGCTCGCCGAGGACGGCCGCAAGATGTCGAAATCGATCGGCAACATCGTCGCGCCCCGGGAGGCGATCGAACGCCATGGGGCCGACCCGATGCGGCTGTTCTTGCTCGGACAGAACCCACAGGGCGACGATATGCGCTTTTCGTGGGACGAGATGGAGAACCGCGAGCGAGATCTCAACATCCTCTGGAACGTCTTCCGGTTCCCGCTGCCGTACATGCGGCTGGACGGATTCGATCCGGGGGCCGTCACGCTCGACGGGGCCGAACTCGAGACCGTCGACGAGTGGATCCTCTCGCGGCTCCAGTCGGTCACGGCCGAGATGACCGACGAGTGGGACGCGTACCGACAGGACAAGGCCCTCGACGCCCTTCTCGGCTTCGTCGTCGAGGACATCTCGCGTTTCTATATTCAGGTCGTCCGCGAGCGGATGTGGGAGGAGGCCGATTCGGCGAGCAAGGAGGCCGCCTACGCGACGCTGTATCGCGTCCTCGTCGAGACGACGAAGCTGCTCGCGCCCTACGCGCCGTTCGTCTCCGAGGAGATCTACGGCACGCTGACCGGCGAGGCCGGCTACGACACCGTACACATGTGCGAGTGGCCCGAGGTCGACGAGCGGTTCCGCGATCCCGAGCTCGAAGCGGACGTCGGGATCGTCGCCGCAGTCGAGGAGGCCGGTTCGAACGCCCGCCAGCAGGCCGAACGGAAGCTCAGATGGCCCGTCAAGCGGGTCGTCGTCGCGGCCGACGACGCGCGCTCGGCGGAAGCGGTCGATCGCCACCGCGGGTTGCTTCGCGACCGGCTCAACGCCCGGGAGATCGAATTGATCGGTCCCGACACCGACTGGGGGGAACTCGCCTACACCGCCCGCGCGGACATGTCGGTACTGGGGCCGACGTTCGGCGACGAGGCCGGCGAGATCATGAACGCGATTAACGCGGTCTCGGTGGCCGAGCCGACGCTGTCGGCGCTGTCGGCGGCCGTCGCCGAGGAGCTCGGCCGTGACGTCGAGTTGACCGAGGAGATGATCTCGTTCAACACCGAGACGCCAGCGGGGATCGAGGGAACCGCCTTCGACGTGGACGGCGACGACCGCGGTGTCGTCTACGTCGACACGACGCTCACCGAGGACATCGAGAGTGAGGGGTACGCCCGCGAAGTCGTTCGTCGGATCCAGGAGATGCGAAAGGAACTGGACCTCGATATCGAGGCCGAGATCCGGGTCGACCTCGATATCCGCGACGACCGGGTCGCGGATCTGGTCGATCGCCACCGTGACCTTATCGCCGACGAGGTTCGGGCCGCCGAGTTCGGAGCGGTCGAGGACGGCCACGAGCGCGTCTGGGACGTCGAGTCCGTCGAGATGGACATTTCGATCGAGGCCGTCTCCGAGCGGTGATGAACGCGCGGTCCGTCCTCGCGTATAGCCTCCTCGTCGGCTGTCTCCTCGGCCTCGTTGCGACCGGTCCGGTGGCGGCGGCCGAAGAGCCGATCGAACTCGAACACTCGCTCTCGCAGTCGGCGTCGGCGGACCGGATCGACGTCGAGACGCGGTTCTCGATCCCCGAGTCGACCGTGGAGTTGGAGGTCAGACTTCCCGACGGGGCCGACGTCCACGGAGGAACCGGGTTCGAGCGGATCGACGACCGGACCTACGAGTGGACGGGGAGACGGGCCGACCCGAGCCTCGAATACGAGTACGAGGGGACCGTTCACGGGACCCACCGCGGTCGCGAGGGGCTCTCGTTCGTCGTGGCGGAGGAGTGGGCGCTCGTCCGGACGCCGTCGGTCGGCGTCTCCTGGCGGAGCACCGATCCCGAGTCCGAACTCGTTCGGAGCAACGCCGTCGACGGCGACGGGATCGCGAGCACACACATGGCGTATCTCGGGCCCTACACCGAACACACGAGCACGGCGTCGGGGCAGGCGTTCCGGCTCGTCGTGCCCGAAGCGGCCGACCTCCGTGAGGAGCCCGACGACGTCCTCGCCGCGATCGAGGAGGCCGCCGGACGGCTCGTGATCGGCGAGCGCGATCCCGACGTCTTCGTCGTCGCCGCGCCGACGGCCGATCACACGTGGGCACCGGCCGGCCTACAGCTCGGGGCTGGCGGCGACATGTGGGTCAGAGACACCGAGCGGCTCGGGACGGTACGGAACACCTGGGTCCACGAGTACGTCCACACCCGACAGCGCTACGCGGCGACCGACGCCACCCGCTGGACGATCGAGGGGATGGCCGACTACTACGCTGCCCTCCTGGCCTACGAGGCCGGCGACGTCACGTACGAGACGTTTCGGGACCGACTGGAAGCCGGCGACGACCCCGAGTACGACGACGTCCGCCTCGCCGAACCGGAGACGTGGGCGGAGACCAGGGCCGATTACGATCGGGGAGCGGCGGCCTTCGCATACCTCGATCGACGGCTGCGGGCCGAAGCCGATACCTCACTGGACGCCGTCGTCGCCGGCGTAAACGATCCCGAACGAGCGCTGACACAGCGGCGGTTCCTCCGGGCGATCGAAACCGCCGGCGGCGCTGCCGTTCGGACGGCTGCCGAACGCTACACCGAGACGACCGAGACGCCGCCGATCGCGTCCCGAAGCGACCACGTCGCGGCGTTCGGCGGTCCGGACGTCCGCTACTCGATCGACGAAACGACGGTTTCGGGGCCGTACCGGACGGGAGCGGTCGACCCGCCGACGCTCGTCGTCGGCGAGACGCTCGGCGTGGCCGTCGAAGCCGAAAACGTCGGCACCGAGGCCGGATCGTTCGAGGCCGAGTTCCGGATCGACGGCGAAGCCGTCGCGGTCGAGGACGGACGGATCGGCGTCGGCGAGTCGACGACGTTGCGGTTCGCCCACGGGTTCGACTCGGCGGGCGAGTTCGAACTCGCGGTCGGCAGCGAACGGGCGACGGTGTCCGTCCGGGAGCCGGCCGGCGTCGAGGTGGTCGCACTCGAGGCGGAGCCGGCGGCGGCGACACCGGGCGAACCCATCACGCTCCGTGCGACGGTCGCCGCCGCGGCCGATCGGCCCGGAAAGGGCACCGTCACGTTCGCCGTCGACGGGGCGGCGGTGGCGACCGAGTCCGTTCGGGTCGGTGAGGGTACGACGTCCGTCGAGGCGGCTATCGGGCTCGACGAACCCGGCACGTACGCGGTCTCGGCGGGGGGACGATCGACGACGGTGACCGTCGACGGTGGCGAGGCTGGATCGTCCGGCCGGGATCCACCGGCGGTCGGCGACCAGCCCGGATTCGGCCCGGGCGTGGCCCTCCTCGCCTTGCTCGTCGCGCTTGCGGCCTCGGGGCGACGCTGAGAGAGCGCCGAAACGGCGGCTTACAAACAGAATCGAGGAGAAAGCCCGCGACTTTAGTCGTGGGAGAAGTCACTGCTTACTGTCGTTCGCAAATAACGAGCACGGTGGGATTTGAACCCACGACCATCGGATATCTCCCCACACCGGAACACCGGCGCGGTTAGAAGTCCGACGCTCTGTCCTAGCTGAGCTACGTGCCCTCGAAGGAGGGTAGTCGTGGACCCCTCAAAAACGACACGGGTTGTGTCGGGGGAGTCCTCCGGGGCGCAGACACAACAAAGGCTTCAAACGCTCGCTCGCCGTACTGACAGTGAATGCGAGTCATCGCAACCGTCGGATTGGCCGGCAGCGGCAAAGGCGAGTTCGCGGCCGTCGCCGAGCGAGCGGGCGTGCCGGTCGTGACGATGGGCGACGTGATCCGCGCTGAGTGTCGTAAACGCGGGCTGGACCCGGCCGAACGGCACGGTGAGGTGGCGAGCACGCTCCGCGAGGAGAACGGTCCAGCGGCGGTCGCCGAGGCCTCTTTACCCCACGTCGAATCGGCGCTCGAGGACGCCGATACCGTCGTCGTCGACGGGATCCGATCGGACACCGAGGCCGACGTTTTCGAGCACCGCTTCGACGACTCGTTCACGCTCGTCGGGATCGAAGCGCCCTTCGAGATCCGTCGGACGCGAATCGACGAACGGGGAAGGGACGACGTCGAGAACGGCGAAGACCTCGTCGCTCGGGACGAACGGGAACTGGGCTTCGGCCTCGGCGATGCGCTCGACCGGGCCGACGTCACGATCGAGAACACCGGCTCGCTCGGGGCGTTTCGCGAGCGCGTCCGGGGGGTGTTAGACGAGTGATCTACCGGGCCGACGTCCGGATCACCGCGCCGGTCAACGACACCGAGGTCACCGGTCGCGTCGAAGACGCCGTCAGAAACCTCTTTCCGGAGGCCGAAATCGAACGCCATCCGGGGGAGCTACGGGCGACGGCGCACTCGATGGAGCACTTCTCGGAACTCCTCCACGAGCAGGCAATCCTCGATACCGCCCGAGGCGCGTTTTTCGGGGGGCAAGAGGGCGAGACGCTCAGCTTCGGCCTCAAAAAGCAGGCGGCGCTTCGCGGCGTCGTCAACTTCGCCGTCGGCGGCGAAAGCGAACTGGGCGAGATACGCGTCCGGGTCCGGGTGAACGAACCCGACGTCGAGTCGTTCGTCGATCACATCGCGCCGCCGACCGAGGACGGACGGCCGATCGAGTAGCGGGTTTCGGGCGTGGACGGCCGAACCCTTATGGACGGTTCGCCCCAATTCAGGGTATGTTCGCTCCGCTCCAACTGGGGGGGTCGGTGCTCCCAGTCGTTGCCCTCCTGTTGCTCGTGATTGCGATCGTCGCGGTGTATCAGGCCGTCGAGATCGTCAACGCCTACGAGAAGCGTGCGCTGACGGTGTTCGGCGAGTACCGCCGACTACTCGAACCGGGGATCAGCTTCATTCCGCCGTTCGTCTCCCGGACGTACACCTTCGACATGCGGACGCAGACGCTCGACGTGCCACGCCAGGAGGCGATCACCCGCGACAACTCGCCGGTGACCGCCGACGCGGTCGTCTATATCAAGGTCATGAACGCCCGGAAGGCGTTCCTCGAAGTGGACGACTACAAGAAGGCCGTCTCGAATCTCGCCCAGACGACGCTTCGGGCCGTACTGGGTGATATGGAACTCGACGATACGCTGAACAAACGCCAGGAGATCAACGCGAAGATCCGCAAAGAGCTCGACGAACCCACCGACGAGTGGGGAATCAGAGTCGAGTCCGTCGAGGTCCGGGAGGTCAATCCCTCGAAGGACGTCCAGCAGGCGATGGAACAACAGACCTCCGCCGAGCGGAAACGCCGCGCGATGATCCTGGAGGCCCAGGGTGAACGCCGTTCGGCCATCGAAACGGCCGAAGGTGACAAACAGTCCAACATCATCCGCGCACAGGGTGAAAAACAGAGCCAGATCCTCGAAGCCCAGGGTGATGCGATCTCGACCGTCCTCCGGGCGAAGTCGGCCGAGTCGATGGGCGAACGCGCGATCATCGAACGCGGTATGGAGACGCTCGAGGAGATCGGGACGGGCGAATCGACGACGTTCGTCCTCCCGCAGGAGATGACCTCGCTGCTCAGTCGCTACGGTCAACACCTGACCGGCAGCGACGTGGCGACGCAGACGGACGTCCTCGAGGGCCTCGATTTCGACGAAGAGACCAGAGAGATGCTCGGCCTCGACGACATCGAGGAGATCCTCGGCCAGATCGACGAGGAAGCCGAGATGGACGTCGAGGAAATGGAGGCCGAAGCCGAGGCGATCAAGACCGGTGCCGACCCGACGGGGATCAAAGACCCCGACGAGGTCATCGCCGAGATGGACGAAGAAATGCCGGATGCCGATGTCGACGGGGACACGCCGGATGCCGATGTCGACGAAGAACTGCCGGATGCCGAGGCCGACGAAGAACCGCCGGATGCCGAGGCCGACGGGGACCTAGAGACCGAAACGAACTAGCGCCCGACGGGGGTTTGTCGACCGTCGTTCCCGAAGCTGTTTTATCCTGGTCTCGCGTAGCACCACGTATGACTGACCGGGGGGTCGACGAGGGAAAACGGGCAACGCTCAAGCGCTTCGCTGCTTTGGGAGCGGCGACGCCGCTTGTCCGGCTCTCGAGCGACGACGGAAGCGAAGTCCGCGAGGCCATCGTCGGCTATCTCGCCGGGACCCCGGGTGCACACTTTTCGAAACTGCGGGACGATCTCAAACTCGGGACCGGCGAGACCCAACACCACCTCCGGCGGCTCGAGGACGACGGAGCCATCGAACACCGAAAGGACGGCGAGTACAAGCGGTATTTTCCGGCGGGACGGTTCTCGGCGTTCGAACAGCGGGCGCTCGGCTATCTCCGCCGGGAGACGCCGCGCCGGATGCTCGTCGCCTTGCTCCGGGACCCCGAGGCGTCCGGCCGCGAGATCGCCGCCGCCGTTGGCGTGTCCCGGTCGGCGGTCTCGAAGTACGCCGGGGAACTCGATGCCGCCGAGCTGTTGTCGCGGGCCGATGGCTACAGCGTCGAACGGCCGGAGACGCTGTTGACGCTCGTCGTCCGGTACGCCGATTCGTTCGGTCCCGAGGCGGTCGAACTCGCTGGCGAGGCGGACGGACTCGTTCGGTACGACCCCTGATACGTCTTCAGGTCGTCGCATCCCGGCGGGTGACGCCCCCGGATGAGGCACCCGCCGACACTGGGACCGGACGACCCGTACGAGTTCGCCGCCGAACCGCTCTGTCGTCGCCGAACCGCTCTGTCGTCGCCGAACCGCTCTGTCGTCGCCGAACCGCTCTGTCGTCGCCGAACCGCTCTGTCGTCGCCGAACCGTTCTATCGTACCCAGCTATACGGGAGAAGACGGACGTCGACGGGGTCACTCTACGCTACCGGCGCGGTGAAACGGCATGCTGGCGACGATCTCTCTGAACTCTGAGACGGTATCACGGCTAGCCGACGACGCCGCCTCCAGCACCGCAAAAACCTCCTGACGGGAGACTTTCACCCCCGTTTCGGTGAGCGCGTCCTCGGGTCGGTCGTCGAGCTCCCGGAGCGTCCCGACCGCGAGGACGTACGGGACGAGCCACGCCGAGAGCGTGTTGCCCTCCCGCAGCGGCATCGCTTCGAGATACGTCTGTGCTTCGTCGAGACACGACCGCGCGAGGTCGGCGGTTCGGGAGACGACGCGTGCCGACCCGCTCCGGTGTTCGGGATCGGTGACGGCCTCCTGTGGGATGCCCTCCGCCTCGAGCCACTCGGCGGGAAGGTAGACGTTGTTTTCCTCGCTGTAGTCGTCGTAGACGTCCTTCGAGACGTTGACGAGCTGGAGCAACAGGCCAAACTCCTCCGCGGTGTTCCGCATGGTTCGAGCCCGGCTCTCGGGGATGTCGCCGCGGGCAAGCAGGTTCGTTATCAGCGTTCCGACGGTCCCGGCGGCGTAATAGCAGTACTCTTCGAGTTCCTCGCGGTCGCGGATCCTGAGTCCGCCCTCGTCGGCGTATCGCTCGACGAACATCGCCATCCCCTCGATCATCTCGTGGACCGGGGGACGGACCGCGTCCCGAACGTCCGGCGGGAGGTCGGCGAACGTCGCAACGACGGTCGGAGCCCCGGCGACGACGTCCCAGTCGGCGTTTCGGTCCTCGACCGGCGGAAGGTGGGGCTCGACGGCGGCGCGAAACTCCCCGATCGTCGTCTCCGCATCGGGAGAAAGCGCCGAGTCGTAGGTATACAGCAGCTCCGCCTGCGTTCGCGGGTCGATGTGGGATGCGTCCTCGATGGTGTCGGCGACGCGACAGAGCAGGTAGCCGAGACAGATGTGTCTCGACATCGGATCCTCCAGGACGTCCACCGTCAGGGCGAACGTCCGAGAAACCCGTTGTACCGACTCGTGACACCACGCGTAATCCGGTTCGGATAGCTCGTCCGGTAGCGCACGGCTCATTGGATGGGGTTCGGACTGCGGCCGCGTTGTCCGCGGGGAGTCGATCCTGTTCGTTCCGATCGCGTGCTCGTCTGCTGGGCGGGTCTGATGATACTCATTGGTTGGACGGGCGTTCGTCGCTCAGTGTCGGATAAATACGCGTTCGACCAATAAATAACCCGTGCAGAAATCTACCGAGGTGGGCACGCTGTGACCGGCGTCCCGGACTCGGCCGCCGGTCGCCGTGGGTTCGATGGACGATCAGCCATCTCCGCAGCGGATAGTCGGACGTGCATCAGGTATGCCGTGGCAGTTCTTCAGGATGCGAAAGTTTTATACCGTTTAGGGCTATATTCGTGACTGTAATGTACGGGAGAAGTGACGCGCGTTCAACGTGTTCGGTTCGAACTGGACGGAACGGAACGCGCGGACATCCCGAAGCGAACCATCCAGAGCGGGGGTGTTGTCACGCGCGATAGCGACGCCACAGCCACCGGCTCAGACACCTGCTATCTCGCGGCCTGTTTTCGGCGGCGATCGCCGACGCCGAACCCGACCCGGACGGATACCGGGCTGGCGGCAGCATCCGTCGTCATCCGGATCTCCCGGACCGCCCGACCCTGGGCGAGCGGAACCCTCGGCGTCGTCGGGTGGTTCGAGAGAACGGAGTTCTCTCGTCATCACGAAAGAGCGACGCTCTTTCGAACGACTTCGCCCGACTGCCTGCGGGATCTTCGATCCCGCCCTGTTCACGCCGAGGAGGATGTCATGCTTCGAACCCGTCCTCGAACCGAAACGTCCCGTTACGCTGGACGGTTTTCCCGTCGACTTCGATGAACGACTCCTCGGCCATATCGACGATCATGTCCACGTGAACCGCGGATTCGTTTGCCTCCCGGTTCTCGCCGACACACTCGTCGTAGGCGCGTCCGACCGCCATGTGGACAGTATCGCCCATCTTCTCGTCGAAGAGCATGTTGTAGGTGAACTGGTCGATGTCCCGGTTCATGCCGATTCCGAGCTCGCCGAGCCGGCTCGCGCCCGGATCCGTGTTCAAGACCTCCGTCAACAGCCCCTCGTTATCGGCGGCGGCGTGTTCGACGACCTCGCCGTCCTCGAAGACGAGGTGGGCGTCGGTGATCTCGCGACCCTGGTGATACAGCGGCATATCGAAGAGCACCTCGCCCTCGACGCTGTCGACGACGGGTGCGGTAAACACCTCCCCGCCCGGGAGGTTCTTTTCCGCGTAGTCGTTGAGGGTTTTCATCCCGTCGACCGACATCGTCACGTCCGTCGTATCGCCGCTTTTGATCCGGACCTCGCTCGCGGGATCGAGGACGTCGACCATCCGCGATTGGTGTTCGCGTTGGGCCGCCCAGTCTTTGTTGATCGCGTCCCATACGAAGTTCTCGTAGCCCTCCGTGCTCATTTCGGCGAGTTGGGCGTTCGCCTGCGAGGGAAACTGCGTGAGACACCACCGCTTCGAGAGGGCGACCTCCTGAACTGGCTGGCGGGCCCTCGAATGGGCCGCCTGTGTTTCCGGCGAGACGTCGCTTTGTTCGCTCGCGTTCGCCTCCGCACGGACACGTATCAGGACGTCACTCTCCTCGTAGAGCGCCTCCACGTGCGTCGGCGTCTCGAGGTTCTCGTCGTCGACGGCCCGCAGGTACGCCCGCTGGGCGCGGCCATCGTTTGCGAGGTGAACCGGTGTCGCTCCCCGGTCCCCGACGACCTCGTGGAGGGCGACGGCGAGGTCCTCGGCGGCGCTCGGCGCGCTGATGACGACGTTGTCGCCGGCCTCGACGCTGGTGGAGTGGTCGACGACGGTCTCGGCGTGTTCACGGATTCGCGGATCCATGCCCGACACTGATGGCGCGGGCGTCTATACGCTTGTGGTGGCTACAGTTGTCCCTCGGCATACACGTCGTCCCTCGGCATACACGTCGTCCCTCGGCATACACGTCGGAACACCCCCGAGCGGGGGATACGCCTAAGTTACGGCTCCGCGAAGGCGACGGCATGTGGGGCCGGCAGGACCGAACCGACGTCACCTGCATCGCCTGCGGCGAGTCGCTCGAACGCCCCGACGCCCGCGAGTACGACAAGCACGGCGATCGGTGGGATCGCCGACAAAAGGAGTTCGAGTACCTCTGTAAGCCGTGCCACCGGGAGCTGTGTCACAAGCCCCGGCGAGGGCTCGAATCGCTGCTCGTGGGCATCGAAGACGGATCGGTTCCCGACCGCCGGTTCGTCGAACGCTACTACGAGGCCCTCGAAGGCGGATCGGAAGCCGAGGGCGAAAGCGAACGGAGCAGAGATTCCTGATCGGGAGCCGTCGGTGAGCCCCTCGCAACGCCTAACTGTCCCAGCGCACTACGGTCCGGTATGACAGAGCGCGACGAGCAGGCGTACGCTGGAACTGCGGAGGGGCAAGGTCCCGTCAGGATCGATGAGGATCTCGCCCACCACCTCGCGAACAAACGCGAGGAGCTCTTCGAGGAGTTCGAGATCCGCGACGAGTTTCCACGGGACGTGATCGAGGAGGCGAAAACCCGCGCGAAAGATCCCGAAGGCGACATCGTCGAGCAGCTCGAGGAGCGCCGCGATCTCCGGGAGCTGACGACGTGGACGACCGATCCCGCCGACGCACAGGACTTCGACGATGCGATCTCTATCGAGCGCACCGACGAAGGGTACCGCCTGTGGGTCCACATCGCCGACGTGAGCCACTACGTTACCCCCGAGACCGCGATGTGGGAGGAAGCACAAAAGCGTGGCAACACCGTCTATCTCCCCGCCTACACGATCCATATGCTCCCGCCGGTTCTGGCGGAGACGGTGTGTTCTCTCGTGCCGAACGAGGACCGACTCGCCCACACCGTCGAGATGCACATCAACGAAGAGACCCTCTCACACGAGTCGATCGACATCTACAAATCGGTCATCCACTCCGACGCCCGCCAGACCTACAACGACTGTGAGGACCGGCTCGAGGAGCCCGACGCCCCGCTCCACGAGGAGAACGCCCTGGCGTACGAACTCGCCGAGAAGCTCCACGAGCAGCGCAAAGAGGACGGCTCGCTCGTCCTCAACCCCAAACGCGACCGCGCACACACCATCATCGAGGAGTGCATGCTCAAGGCCAACAAGGCCGTCACCCACGAACTCCAGTGGAACCGCGGACTCGAAGCGATGTTCCGGGTTCACCCCCAGCCGACGCCACAGGAGTGGGACGAAGCGCTCCAGGAGATCCAGGAACTCGACGGCGTCTCGATCCCCGGCGACGCCTGGGACGACCCACGGAAAGCCGTCAACGCGACCCTCGAGGAGGCCCCGGGGCGACAGCTCAACAAGATCCAGTGGGCCGTTATGAAGGTGATGCCCCGGGCGAAGTACATGTCCGACCCCTTCGGTGGCCACCACGCGCTGAACTTCGAGATCTACGGCCACTTCACCTCGCCGATTCGGCGGCTCTCCGATCTCGTCAACCACTGGATCATCCACACGAACGACGTACCGGAGGGCGTCGCCGACCTCTGCGATCACGCCAGCGACAAACAAAAAGACGGCGAGACGTGCGAGCGGATCTACAAGGACTTCCTAGAGGAGGTCGGTCTCGATCCCCACGCCGTCAACAACCGCGGAATCGAGGTCGTCGACGATCACGAGGACGCCGAGTACACGGTCTGACGGTCCCGGATACACGGTCTGACGGTCCCGGATACACGGTCTGACGGTCCCGGATACACGGTCTGACATCCCCCCTCAGAAATAAACGGAACGGGGGTATCGAAGGTCCCAGGGACCGTCGGACCGTGAGTCCGTCATCCGTGTTCGAGCGAACCCCGCTTGCCGTGCGCGGGACGGGCGGTCCGACGGTCGCCGAGAGGAACCCTGTGGATCGGCGTCCGGACGGACTCTTTTATCCTACCGGCGGCCGTCACGCCGGTATGGATCTCGGAATCGACGGGAACGCGGCGCTCGTCACCGCCGGTACCGCGGGACTCGGGCTTGCCAGCGCCGAAGCGCTCGCCGAGGCGGGTGCCGACGTCGCCGTCTGTGGCCGGGACGAGGATCGACTCGACCGGGCCGAGGCGCGACTCGGGACCGCGGGCGACGGCGACGTACTCGCGGTTCGGGCGGACATCACCGACCCCGACGACGTCGAGGCGTTCGTCGACACCACGGTCGGGACGTTTGGACGGCTCGATCACGTCGTCACGAGTGCCGGCGGGCCGCCGCCAGGGTCGTTTCTGGACACCGACGACGAGGACTGGTACGACGCCTACGACATGCTCGTGATGAGCGTCGTCCGGACCGTTCGGGCGGCCCACCCGACGCTATCCGCCGATGGCGGCGGTACCGTCGTGACGATCACCTCCCGGACGGTCAGGGAAATCCTGGACGACCTCGTCCTCTCGAACGCCGTCCGGCGGGCGGTACTCGGCCTCACGAAGAGCCTCGCCGACGAGTTCGCGCCGGCGATCCGCGTCAACACGGTGTTGCCAGGGGCACACGAGACGAGTCGTATCGAGGAACTCATCGAAGCGAGCGTCGACCGCGGAGAGTACGAACACTACGAGGACGGCTTAGCGGAGTGGTCCGAGGGGGTTCCGCTCGCGCGCGTCGGCGACCCACGCGAGTTGGGCGATACCGTCGCCTGGCTCTCGAGCGACCGAGCATCGTATATCAACGGCGTTGCGGTCCCGGTCGATGGCGGATCGATGCGCGGAATCTGATATGGGACCGTCCGCCGATACGAGGTGACGCCCCAATCCGAGGCGGCCGACCGATGCGGCACGCTACCACGTTTCGATCCGATCGGCCCGAACGTCATCGACACAGCCCCGACAGTCCGGATGGTCCGGGTCGTAACACGCCGGGCGGCCGTCCTCGTCGACGGGGACTGCCCGCTTTTCTGCGTGGCGGCGACAGACGATCCGCGCCCGCCCCTCTTCGTCGGTCGGGAGGTTCGAGAGCCTCGCCGTCTTCGCATCGGTGTAGGCGCGTTTCGTCTCCTCGTAGCGTCTGCCGACCGCGTTGAGCTTCGTCCGGAGGAGCCGTTCGAGCCGACGACGGTTGCTCACACGGGGTGATACGAGCGCCAGGATAAAAGAGCCGTCGGCGGATCGGCCGCGACCGCTCGGGGCTCATCGTGCTGGGCTTCGTGCTGTCGGACGGGCGTCCGTGAGACGTACCGCGCCCGCAGGGGGACGTCCGGGCGTATCACTTTCACCATGCTACCGACGGTTTTTATACCATTGGGAACCAAACGGCGTACGTCTCCCACTGAAAACACGCGGAGACGGAACCCACCCATGACAGACCTGCGAGAGCACGCAGTGGACATACACGAACAGTTCTCCGACAGCCTCGACGTCGGCGTCGACGAGATCGAATCGCGCCTCGAGACGCTCGTCTCCGAGTACCGCGTTCCGGTCGACGAGGCCAGACGCAGCATCGTCTCGACGTACCTCGACGAGGCCGACATGGACCGCGAGGACCTCTCCGGCGGGACGAGCCAGTCGGCGACCGTCGCCGACATCGATACCCCCGAGGAGTGGCTCGATCTGACGGTCAAGATCGTCGACCTCTGGGAACCGGGTTCGGACTCGATCGCACAGGTCGGTCTGCTCGGTGACGAGACCGGTACGGTGAAATTCACCAAGTGGGCCAAAAGCGAGTTGCCCGAACTCGAGGAGGGGTCGGTGTACGACCTCGAGGGCGTCGTCACCGACGAGTATCAGGGCCGCTTTTCCGTGAAACTCAACTCCGCGACGACGATCGAGGCGCTCGATACCGACCTCGAAGTCGGCGACGACGCCACCGACGTCGAGGGCGCGCTCGTCGACATCCAGTCCGGCTCGGGGCTGATCAAGCGCTGCCCCGCCGAGGACTGTACCCGCGTCCTCCAGAACGGTCGCTGCTCGGAACACGGCGACGTCGAGGGCGAGTTCGACCTCCGGATCAAGGGCGTCCTCGACGATGGGGTCGAGATCCACGAGACGATCTTCAACCAGGAATCCACGGAGGAACTGACCGGCATTACCCTCGAGGAAGCCCAACAGATGGCGATGGACGCCCTCGATACCGAGGTCGTCGTCGAGGAGATGCGGGAAACGGTGTTGGGTCGGTACTACCGCGTCGCCGGTCCGACGCTCGGTAGATACGTGCTGGCGAACGACATCGAGCGCCTCGGCGCGCCGACCGACGCCGAACGCGTGCTCATCAGAGCGAGGTCTATGTAAATGAGTGCATCCGTCCCCACCCGCGAGGTCGCCCGACGCGCCTTCGCGACAGAGTTCAACGACGCAACGTACACGTTCAAAGAGTCCGATGACGACCGGGCCCCGGTCTACTCGCTGTTGCCGACCGGCCAGCGGGCGAACCGGGTCTTCGTCGCCGGCACGCTGACCGAAACCGAGGACGTCGGCGACGACTCGGAGTACTGGCGCGGCCGGATCGTCGATCCGACGGGCACGTTCTTCACCTATGCCGGACAGTACCAACCGGAGGCCACGTCGGTACTCAGAGAGACCGAGACGCCAGCCTACGTCACGGTCGTCGGCAAGCCCCGGACCTACGAGACCGACGAGGGCGACGTGAACGTCTCGTTGCGTCCCGAATCGATCTCCGTCGTCGACGATACGACCCGCAACCGTTGGGTCGTCGAGACGGCCGACCGGACGCTCGATCGGATCGAGGCGTTCGACGGGACCAACGAGTACGCGACGATGGCCGAAACGCAGTACGGCTCGGAACTGTCGACGTACCGCGACGGCGTCATCTCCGCGCTGGAGGATCTCGAGGCCGCCGCCGACGAGGAGATCCCCGCGGAGGCGTAGGACCCGACCTCACACGTCCCCCGTTCAGAGTCCGACCGCAGAGAGGAGCCAAAACAGCACGTCGCCAGCGGTCAACGAGACGAGGAGGCCGACGAGTATCGGGACGATGAACGGGATCCCGGGGCTGATCCAGACGGACGTTCGGTCCGGCTCCGAGAGCACACGGAGCCCCGCGCGCAGCCCCGCCGGCGTGGTGCCGTAGGCGGCATACTCCGTGAGGAACGCGTCGGCACCCCAGGGGTCGTCCTCGGCCGCTTCGAGGGCTCCCGGATCGTCCCCGGCTTCCCCGCTTTCAGCGCCCTCGATCGCTCCGTCTCCGGGCTCGTTCGGGTCGGTCGGGACCGAGTTCCGAAACCGGTCGGGATCGTTCCGGAGGTCGGAGAACGTGATTCCGCGCCACCGGAGATACATCCGAAACGCGTCGATATCCAGCCCGCGGCGCGTGAATCCGCCCGGTGTTTCGAGCAGCCGGCCGTACTCCGTCGGTATCTCCTCGATCGGAACGGGACGGCCGATGAGCATCGCCGGTGTGAGTTCGCCACGGGGGAGGTTCCGGACCGCGAGCGCGAGCGGATACAGAAGGCCGATCAACACGGCGTTCGAGAGGATGGTGAACGAGAGGACGCCGAGCGGGGCGTCGTGGATCGGATACGTGGCACCGAAGACGTCGTACGCCGGGTAGACGGGAAACACGACCGCGAGGGTAATAATCGCCTTCGCGTCCGCACCGCCGAACCCGCCGATACGCCAGAAGACGTACCCGAGCGGTGCGACGAACCCGAGTGAGATGGCCGACTGTATCAAAAACAGCTGTCGTCCGGTCCCGAGCGCCGTGAGCGCGAGCAGGTCCCACGCGAGCGCGAGCACCCCGACGGCCACGAGCGGGAGCCAGGTCCGGTTCGGTACCCGACGTGTCCGGACGTCCCGATAGGCGGCCCACGCGAAGACGGGGACGGCGAGCAGGCGCAACAGGTCGGGGCCCGATCCGATTCCGGAGAGCGGCGACGTGAACACGACGAGTACTGCGTCCAGGTGGGTTATAAACGCCGGCCATCGCTCACGGATCCGTACCGCCACACGAACCGGGCGGAACGGCGGTGATCGGACGAACCGGGCGTGGGTCGGACGAACCGTGAGGACGCCCGATCACCCGGATTCCGATCGCCTGATCTCCACCGGAAGCGGAGGGGACCGCCACCGGGTCCCGCCGTCGGCCCGCAACTCGAAGCACAGCTCGGCGTCGCCGGCCTCCTCGCCGAATATCTCGACGTGAGCCCCGTCGACCGCCGTCCGCAGCGGAGCGTCGTCCCCGGTGACCGGCAAAACGGCCTGTGAGAACTCCGTCTCCGGGCCGAGCGGAATCACTTCCGCCCCTTCGAGCAGAAACCGGGTCCGCCCCGCCCGTCTCCCGCCGACGGCGATGCTGACCGGGGACTGATGCCAGTGGGAAACGTCCGCGCCGTGCCAGTGAATGTACGCGAGGCGGGCGTCGTCGGCGAAGCCGCTCGACGCCTCGAAGTCCGGTTCGACGAATTCGATCGGGAACGCGGAACTAAGATATCGCTCGCCGACCCGGAGGTCGGGGTCGGGCGTCTCGGTGTCGTCCCCGCCGTTCCCGCCGTCCGCCCCGGTCGGGTCGGTACCGGATCCCGAACAACCGGCCAGGAGTGCGATACCGGCCGTATCGAGCAGTCCTCGTCGCGTGAGTTCCGAAGTCATCGGTGCGTCGTCCCCGATTCCCCGTGCGTCCGATTCAACGTTGTGCGATCGGGTCGCCGGATGCACGGCCGCGAGGGAATTTTATACTGTATTGGGGTGTTCACAGATCGCGAGGAAGTTCTCGAAGACCGCTTCGCCCTCCTCGGTGTGGGCGACTTCGGGGTGCCACTGGACGCCGTACAACTCCCGGTCGGTGTCGCTCATCGCCTCCGTGGGACAGACGTCGCTCGTGGCGGTACGAACGAACCCGTCGGGGACCGTCTTGACCTCGTCGGCGTGGCTCGCCCAGACTCGGGTTTCGGGGGCGAGGGACCCGACGAGTGGGTCCGTCCCGTCCTCGATGGTGACCGTCACGTCGGCGTAGCCGCCGTACTCGCCCGGGCCGACCTCGCCCCCGAGCTCCGCGGCGATGAGTTGCATCCCGAGACAGATACCGAACACCGGGATATCGAGGTCGAGATACTCGACCGAGCGGCCGATCCGATCCATGTCGGGGCCGCCCGAGAGGACGATCCCGTCGGCGTCGATCTCGCCGGGCGGCGTCTCGTTGTCGAGGATCTCGGTGTCGACGCCGAGATCACGCAGCGCGCGGTGTTCGAGGTGGGTGAACTGCCCGTGGTTGTCGACCACGACGATTCGAGTCATTGGGTGTTCGTATCGGATGTGGGTGTAAAAAGGGCCTGATACGCCCAGGGGTGTCGCGGGAACTACCCGGTATCACTCCCGGACGGCCGCCCGCCGGTCGGGAACGAGATCCAGCGAGTCATCCACGTCCCCGAGCACCAACAACGCGTAGTACCTGAGGTACGTCACTACCGGGACCCGGACGAACAGCCACAGGACGACGAGTCCCACCACGAACAACGCCCCGATTCCACCGAGGACCACGAGCCCGGCCGCCGAGGACAACGAGACGGTGAGATAGACCACCGCACCGATGAGGACAAACGGGATCAACAGCGTGATTCCGGCGATACCGACGGTCACGGACGCGAGGAGTCCCGCCGCGACCGTCAATACGAACCCGATGACGACGTAGGCGAGATACTGCTTCGGGTGGGCCCTAACCGATCCCCAGAGCCGACGCCACGCCGCGAGGACGCCGCTGTCCGTTTCGATCATGATGGGGACGACGAAAACGGTCGTGAACGACGCGACGAGCGCGTACAGCAGGCCGACGAGGAACACGACCGGGAGCCCGACGAAAAACAGCGTCGCGGCGGGGACGATCGGACCGCCACCGCCGATCCCCGGGGCGATCAACAACCCGATCCAGCCGACGACGAGCGCGAGCACCGGCAGCCCGATCGCGATCCGAAACCCGAACAGTCGAAGCCCCTGTCGCCACCGCCGCCGCCAGTGACGACGGATCGAAACATCGCCCGTCCGGAGCGACTCGACGAGGACGAACTCCATGACCGCGCCGACGACGCTGTATGCTATCCCCACCAGGACGATTACGGCGACGACCGCCCCGACGACCGCCATCGCGTCGGGAGCGAGGCTCGGGAGGTCGGTACCGACGGACTCGTCGATACCCCCGGACGCGTTGGACTGTACGCTCGGAAGGCTCAACCCCCCGCCGACGAATAGCACGACGACCGCGAGTTTCGCCCACCGACGGGGTTCGAACGGAAGGAGGAACTCCCTGGTTACACCGAACGCGTCACTGACGGCGTCGACTGCGTGGAGGGCCATACCGGAGGATCGCCGAGGTGGCACATATTGGTTGGGGTGGGTGAAAAGCCGATAGACGGTGTGAACGAATGCCCCGCCGGGCACGCCGTCCGGTGCGCCGCTGGGCACGCCGTCCGGGGAGATACCGGAGCGTTCGGGGATGGGCGGGACCACTCACGAGCCGCCGCGTCAGCGTAGCGCTACCGTCGCGTCAGCGTAGCGCTACCGTCGTGTCAGCGTAGCGCTACCGTCGCGCGCAGTTCGTGTCCGCGCGCCCCCCGAAACGGTGGGGTCCGTGCTGCCGGCGCGACCGACCGGACGCGGGCCACGTTCGTGGGTACCATACGTGTCACGATCCCATCAGTCGTCGGCCAATACCGGCGTGTCGGCGTCCGCCAGGAGGCGATCGAGCGAATCGACCATCGCCCGCACGGAGGCGGTCGTGATGTCCGAATCGGATGCCGCGACGGTGACCGTCCGGTCGCCGCGGGACATCTCCACTTCGACGGTGACGACGGCGTCGGTGCCACCGGTAATGGCGTCGACGTGATACGACTCCAGTTGGGCGCTCGAGGCCGATCCGAGCGCCGACTTGACGGCGGCGATAGCGGCGTCGACGGGACCGCTACCGGTGCCGGAGGCGACGCGCTCCTCGCCGTCGACTTCGAGGCGGACGGAGGCGGTCGGCGTCCCGCTCCCCGAGGCTGCCGTGAGATCGAGCAACTCGACGCGGCGTTCGCGCTCGTGGCCCTGTACCTCCTCGGCGATGGTGAGTAGATCGGCATCGGTGACGCGCTTGCCGCGGTCGCCGAGGCGTTTGACCCGGCCGACGATCTCGCCGAGGTCCTCCCCGGAGACATCGATGCCGTGTTCGGCGAGGGCGGCCTCGACGCCGGCGCGCCCGGCGTGTTTGCCGAGGACGAGCCGGCGGGTTCGGCCGACCTTCTCCGGGGGATACGGCTCGTACATCGCGTCGTCTTTCAGCGTGCCGTCGGTGTGAATGCCCGACTCGTGGGTGAAGGCGTTCTCGCCGACGACGGCCTTGTTGGGCGCGAGGGGGACGCCCGTCTTCGAGGCGACGAGTTGGCCGAGGTCGTACAGCATTTCTGTGTCGACCGTCTCGACGCCGTAGCCGTGATCGAGGGCGATCGCGACCTCCTCGATGGCCACGTTACCGGCCCGTTCGCCGATACCGTTTATGGTCCCGTGAACGAGGTCCGCGCCCGCAGCGACGCCGACGAGGGCGTTCATCACGGCGAGTCCGAGGTCGTCGTGGGTGTGCATCGAGGTCGGCCCGAGTTCGGAGAGTTCGGCGTAGATCTCGAACATCCGGTCGGGCGTGGCGTGGCCGACGGTGTCGGGCGCACAGATCCGGTCGGCCCCGGCCTCGATCGACGCGTCCATGAGTTCGCTCAAGAACCCGAGGTCGGCCCGGGAGCCGTCCTCGCCGAGGACTTCGACCCAAAGGCCGTGTTCTTTGGCGTACTCGACCAACTCGACGGTCTCCTCGATGACCGCCCCGCGGGTGCTGTCGACTTTCTCCTCGACGTGGCGGTCGCTGGCCGGCACGACGAGGTTGACCCCGTCGACGCCGCAGTCGAGCGCGAGATCGATATCGTCTTTGACGCCGCGGGCGAAACTCGTCACCCGCGCGTCGAGGCCGAGTTCGGTGACGCGGGCGATCGTCTCGCGCTCGCCCGCCCCGGTACAGGCGCTGCCGGCCTCGACGATGGCGACGTCCGCCTCGTCGAGCGCCAGTGCGATCTCGGCTTTTTCGTCGGGCGTCAGCGAGATTCCGGGGGCTTGTTCGCCGTCCCGGAGTGTGGTGTCCAAAAACTGTACGTCACGGCCGTCGAGGGGAGCAGTCGCTGGGTGATCCCCGAACAGTGTCCTCACGGTAGAAACCTCGTTATGTGGCGAGCGGTCGAATTTCTCGACCAGCCGCCTCGCGGCGACTTACTCTATCCTCTGCCGTCTCGGAGTTCGGCATGGTGTGCATCAACGATCGTCACGGACGTTGATTAAGCTACTGGTTGCCGCAGCCCCGGCTCGTTCTCCCTCTCGTTTCTTTCGGCTCTCCTCACGGTGACTCGGCTCTCCTCACGGTGACTCGGCTCTCTTCACGGTGACTCGGCTCTCCTCACGGTGACTCGACCCGGACGGCGTCGCCGACGGAGACGTCGGCGGCCGCCCCGCCCGGAAGTTCGATCACGGTGTCGGCGTCGGCCCGGCCGTAGCCGGTCCACGCCGACAGCCGCTTTACCGCCCGGACCTTCCCGTCGACAAGCCAGACCGCGTCGACGTCGAAGGGAACGAACACCATGTGAAGTCCGCGCGCCGAGACGCCCGAAAACGGAAAGACGAGCGCGTACCCCTCCGGGATCGATCGGCGACCCATCAGGCCGATCCCCTGGGAGACGATCCCCTCGGCGACCTCGACGTCGGTCGCGAGCGCTCGCGTTCCCTCGGCGGCTTCGTGGACGACGCGCACGGGTACTACTGGGTCGGAGCCGTATAAAATAGGCCGGTAACTGGACCGGAGTCGTACAGGAGGGGTTGGACGCCGTCGAGCGTCACAGACCGGCCGGTGACGAGCCGTCGAACGCCGCGAAAAACGACGCTATAGTGAACATCGCAACTATGTACACATCGATCGCACTGCCGCCGTGCGATCGAGTGTGTCTTGTCTTCCGATCTCTACTATAGTCCCGCCTCAGGCGAGCGCGTTCAACATCAGCACGAACACGCCCAACAGGACCCCAAACGCGACGACCGTCCGCGGGTCCATGGTCGGCGTGTTACTGTCCTCGGAGTCGAAATACCGGACGAGTCCGGCGCTGGACATCAGACCGCCGGAGTTTTCACCGCTGCTCATACCCCATGGTTCGCCCCAGAGACCCTAAGCGTTTCGGCACCGGCCCGTGCCGTTTGGAAAACTCTTATGCGCTCGGCTGGGGTATCGGTAGCCATGTCCGTTACGCTCAAGGACTTTTACGCGGACTGGTGTGGCCCGTGTAAGACCCAGGATCCGATCCTCGAAGAGCTCGCCGAGGACTTTCCCGACGTCGAGTTCGAGAAAGTCGACGTCGACGACGAACAGGACGTCGCGAACGAATACCAAGTCCGGTCGCTCCCGACGCTCATCGTGGAGAACGAGGGGGGCGTCGTCGAGCGGTTCGTCGGGGTCACCCAACGGGACGACCTCGAATCCGCGCTCGCCGAGGCGGGTGCCTGACCGCCCGGCGTATTCCGTCCCCCCGGCGCGTACCGTCCGCGCGATCCCCCGTCCCGAAGGCCGGCCGACACCGTCGTCGACGTCCTTCGGCAGCCTCCTACAGCAACGACGCCAACAGCCCCTTCTGTGCGTGCAGGCGGTTCTCGGCTTGATCCCACACGATGGAGTTCTCGCTCTCCAGGGCCGAATCGGTCACTTCCTCGCTGCGGTGGGCGGGCAGACAGTGCATGAGCAGCCGGTCGCCGAGTAACTCCTCTGTCACCTGGAAGCCGGCCGTCGAGAATGCGTCGAGCTTTTCGGCCCGTTCGGACTCCTCGCCCATGCTCACCCACACGTCCGTATAGAGCACGTCGGCCCCCTCGAGGGCCGTTTCGGGGTCGCTGACGACGTCCGGGGCGCTCCCGAGTTCGGCGGCCCGGTCGAGCACCGCGTCGTCGACGCCGTATCCCTCGGGCGTGGCGACGACGAGGTCGAGGCCGACCATCGCCGCTCCGAGGACGAACGACTGACAGACGTTGTTCCCGTCGCCGACCCACGCGACGCGGGCGTCGAAGCCGTCGAAGCGTTCTTTGATCGTCAACAGATCGGCGAGCGTCTGGCAGGGGTGGGCGTCGTCGGTCAGCCCGTTGACGACGGGTACGGTCGCGTACTCGCCGAGTTCGACCACGTCGGCGTGATCGAAGACGCGCGCCATGATGACGTCGACGTAGCGGCTCAGCGCCCGCGCCGTGTCCCTGACCGGTTCGCCGTGGCCCAAGTGGATGTCGTCGGGGCCTAGAAAGATCGCGTGTCCGCCGAGCTGTGTCGCGCCCGTCTCGAAGGAGACCCGCGTCCGGGTCGAGGGCTTCTCGAAGATCATCCCGAGGGTCTTGCCGTTCATCGCCTCTGCTGTCTTCCCGCGGGCGGTTCGCTCCTTGAGGTCACTCGCCCGCGTCAGTACGTCGTCGAGTTCGTCGCGCGTCAGGTCGTCGATGTTCAAGAAATTCATGGTACTCCGGTCAGCTAAGCTCCTCCGCGACGGTCTCCAACACGGCGACCGCGCGGTCCAGTTCCTGTAGTTCGAGGCGTTCGTTCGGCGCGTGATCGAGATCCGAGTTACCGGGGCCGTACGTCGCCATCGGGCAGTCCCACGCCCCGGCGTAGACGTTCATGTCGGCCGTTCCGGTCTTTCTGAGGAGCCGGGGGTCGCCGCCGGCCTCGCGGATGGCGACCCGAAACGCCCGCGCCACGGGGGTCCGGGGGCTCTGCATCGTCGGCTCGACCGCGTCGGTCCAGGTGACGGTCCCGGCCTCGAGTTCGGCGTCGGCCAGCGCTTTGACGTCCCCGGTCGAGTACCGCGGCGGGACCCGCAACTGGACGTCCAGCGTCGTCTCGACCGCCAGGCCGTCCGCCGTCACGCCGCCTTCGACCGAAACCGGCTTCGGCGTGACCTGTTCGAATATCGGGACGTCCTCACCGCCGTCGCCGAAACGGTCCTCGACCGCCGACCACCACGCGATCGCCTCCTGGATCGCGTTGTTTTCCGGCCGGGACGTGTGGCCCGACTCCGAGGTACAGCGGTAGGTACCGCTGAGTATGCCCCGGTAGCCGAGCGTGATCCCGTCCGAGCCCGAGGGTTCGCCGTTGACGACCGCCGCCGGAGCGTTGCGCTCTTCGACGAGGTATCGTGCGCCGCGGGAGTCGACCTCCTCGCCGACGACGCCGACGAACGACATCCCGGTCCGGACGGCCGCGACGGCGAGCGCCGTGAGCGGCCCCTTCGCGTCGACGGAGCCGCGGCCCCACAGTTCGGGGCCGCGTTCGCCCTCCTCGATCCGGACCGGGATGTCTCCCGGGACCGTATCGACGTGTGAGGTGTAGAGGACGCTGTCGTCGGCCGGCGCACGGACGTTCCCGACGTCGTCGATGAACACGTCGCGGCCGTGCGCCTCGAAAAAGGCGGCCAGCGCCGCCGCACACTCGTCCTCCTCGGGCGTCGGCGAGGGAATCGAAACGAGCTTCTCGAGCAACTCGCGGGCCTCGGTGTCGACGTCGGCGTCCTGGGACGTCCCGCTCACGCGATGACCGCCTCCAGCGCCTCGAGGAACTCGTCCGCGTGCTCGCGCTCGACGGTCAACGGCGGCAGGAGCCGCAACACGGTGCGGCCGGCCGGCAGCGCCAACACGCCGTGATCGATCGCCAGATCCCGCAACAGCCGGTTCGAGCCGCGCTTGACCTCGATGCCGATCATGAGGCCGTGGCCGCGGACGTCCCGGACATCGTCGCCGAGCCGGGACTCGATCTCTCCGCGGAGGTACCCGCCCACATCCGCCGCGTGGCTCGGAAGTGACTCGCGTTCGATCACGTCGAGTGTCGCCCCCGCCGCGGCCGAGACGACCGGGCCACCGCTGAACGTCGAGCCGTGATTGCCGGCGTCCTCGGCGATCCAGTCGCGACACAGCGTCGCGCCCATCGGGAGACCGTTCGCGAGCCCCTTCGCGGTCGTCAGGACGTCCGGGACGACGTCGTACTTCTCGGCGGCCCACAACTCGCCCGTACGGCCGAGGCCGGTCTGGATCTCATCGAGGATCAACGCGGCACCCGAGGTCGCCGTCTCGACGCGCACCGACTGGAGGTACCCCTTCGGGACGGGGTTGATCCCGCCCTCCCCCTGCAGGGGTTCGAGGATGACCGCGGCGGTGTCCTCGTCGATCGCCTCGGCCATCGCCTCGCTGTCGCCGTACTCGACGAACTCGACGCCCCCGGCGAGGGGGCCGAACCCCTGTTTGTATTTGTCCTTCCACGTCGCCGCGAGCGACCCCATCGTCCGGCCGTGAAAGCCCCGCTTCGTGGCGACGATCTTCGAGCGCCCCGTCGCGTGACGGGCAAACTTCAGCGCCGCCTCGTTGGCCTCCGTCCCGGAGTTACAGAGCCAGACGTTGTCGACGTCGACCGGACCGACGTCGGCGAGCCGCTCGTATAACGCTGTCCGGGCCGCGTGGGGATACGACGCCTGTACGTAGCACAGCTCCTCCAGTTGTGTGGTCGTCGCGTCGACGACCTCCGGATGGCAGTGACCGGCCGGTGTACACGCGTAGCTCGCGCCGAAGTCCAGATACTCGTTGCCGTTCGTGTCGTAGAGATAGACTCCCTCGCCACGGTCGATTCGGATCGGTTTTTCCGAAAAAATGAAGCCGCTCATGGTTGGTGTAGTGTCATTCGAGCGCGCCGGGCAAGACGTGCGTGCCGCCGCCGTCTATCGCCGACCGGATCGGGGACTCGGCGTTCGCGTCCGCGACGACGACCCGCTCGGCACCGCCCTCGAGGGCCTCCGTCGCCGCCATCACCTTTCGGCTCATAAAGCCCTCGGCGGCCGTCTTCAGTTCCGCGTACGCCTCGGGAGTCTCGACGCGGTCGATGACCGTCGAGGCGTCGTCGGGATCGCGGTAGACGCCGGCCACGTCGGTCAACGAGACGAGCGTCCCGCCGAGCGCCGCGGCGACCGCCGCGGCGGCGCGGTCGGCGTCGGTGTTGACTGCGGTCCCGTCGTCGGCCAGCATCGGCGGCGACGCGACGGGCGTGTAGCCGTCGTCGAGGAGCGTCTCCAGCAGATCGCCGTTGACCGACTCGATCGTCCCGGAGTGATCGCCACGACGGATCTTTTTCGTGCCGTCCTCGACGACCCGGATCGCGGACTTGCGCGACCCGGTAAGCAAGCCGCCGTCGATGCCCGAGAGCCCGACGGCGTCGACGCCCTGTGCTCTGAGGCCGGTCACGAGGTCGGTGTTGACCCGTCCGGCCAGCGCCATCTTGAACACGTCCATCGTCTCCTCGTCGGTGAAGCGGCCGACGACCCCCGAGGGTGTCTCGACGTATTCGGGATCGATCCCCATCCGTTCTAAGGCGTCGTCGACGGCCGTCGAGCCGCCGTGGACGACGGCGACGTCGGTCCCGGCGGCCCTCACGTCCGCGACGTCCGCCAGGGCCCCCTCGGGTTCGACCGCGCGGGCACCGCCGATCTTGACGACGACCGTCATGGCGCACCCACCGGGTGCATACCGGTGAACTGGAGGCCGGCCGTCTCCTCGAGTTCCAGCGCGACGTTGGCCGCGTGGACGGCCTGCCCCGCGGAGCCTTTCATCATGTTATCTATCGCCGAGAAGACGACGACCCGGCCGTTTCGCGGGTCGAGTTCGAAGCCGACCTCGGCGTAGTTCGAGCCCGCGACCGACTTGGGTTCGGGATACCGGTATACCCCGGAACCGCCCGAGACGATCCGGACGAACGGCTCCTCGGCGTAGCTGCCACGATACGCCTTCCAGAGGTCGGCCTTCGAGACGGGGCCGTCGGGGTAGACGTGACAGGTCGCCGAGGCACCGCGAGTCATATCGACCGCGTGGGCGCTGAAGGAGACCTGCGTTCCGAGGAACGCCTCTATCTCGGCCTCGTGGCGGTGACCCGTCGGCGCGTAGGGCCTGACGACCCCCGACCGTTCGGGGTGTGAGGAGGCCTCGCCGCCGCCCGCGCCGCCCTCCGAGGAGCCGACCTTCACGTCGACAACGATGCGCTCGTCGCCCGAGAGGACGCCGGCGTCGAAAAGGGGCTTCAGCCCGAGGATCGCCGCGGTGGCGTTGCAGCCGCCCGAGGCGATCAACTCCGCGCCGGGGAGGCTCTCGCGGTTGAGCTCCGGCAGGGCGTACTCGGATTCGGCGAGCAGTTCGGGCCGGTCGTGGCCGTCGTACCACTCGTCGTACTCGGCCTCGGTGTCGAGTCTGAAGTCC
Organism: Natronomonas salinimetallica; assembly: GCF_013839515.1. Classification (GTDB taxonomy): domain Archaea; phylum Halobacteriota; class Halobacteria; order Halobacteriales; family Haloarculaceae; genus Natronomonas. The sequence continues at coordinate 40,894 of NZ_JACDNQ010000006.1, forward strand.
GCGCTCAGATCGACGACCGTGTCGGCCGCCGCCCGAAAGGCGTCGATGTGCTCCATCGAGACGCCGTGGGGCGTACACGAAAAGAGGACGTCGACGGACTCGAGATCCTCGGGGTCCGAAAACCGCAGCTCCGTCCCCCGCAGGTTCGGGTGGACGGAGCCGACCGTCTTGTTTCCGTAGCTCCGACTCGTCGCCTGGACGACATCGAAGTTCGGGTGGCCGAAGAGGAGCCGCAGCAGTTCGCCGCCGGTGAAGCCGCTGCCGCCGACGACGCTTGCGGTATATTGCCCGTCGGCCGTCGCCTCCCCGCTCGTGCCGTCGGCCGTCGCCTCCTCGCTCATGCCGTCACCTCGACGTTCCGGACGCGGGCTTCGAGCCAGTCGACGACCGCCGCGGGGACGTCGATCTCCGTGACCTCGTTCAGCGCCTTGAACTCGACGGTGTGGTTGACCTCGTGGACGGTGTAGGCGTCACCCATCTCCATGAGGTCGACGCCGAGCAGGCCGCCGCCGACCGCCTCCGAGGCGCGCTCGACGAGATCGGCCATCTCCTCGGTGATCTCGATCGACTCGGTTTCGGCCCCTCGGGCGGCGTTCGTCAGCCAGTGCTCCGAGGAGCGGGCCATCGCCGCGATCGGCTCGCCGTCGGTGGCGACGACGCGGATGTCCCGGCCCGGCTTCTCGACGAACTCCTGGATGTAGAACACCTTGTGCTCGTAGTGGCCGAGCGTCTCCTTGTGTTCGAGGATCGCCTCCGCGGCGTCCCTCGAATCGATCTTCGCCATCAGCCGGCCCCACGACCCGATGACGGGCTTCAACACGCAGGGGTATCCGAACTCCTCGATCGACTCCATCGCCGCCTCCTTGGTGAACGTGACCTCGGTCGCTGGCGTCGGCACGTCCGCCTCCGCGAGCGCGAGGCTGTTCCTGGCTTTGTCGGCACAGACCGCCGCCGTCTCCGGATCGTTCACGACCGGCACGTCGTAGGCATCGACGAACCGGGTGATGTAGCGCGACCGGCTGGTCGCGAGACAGCGATCGACGACGATGTCGAGGCCCTCGAAGGTCTCCGGCCGCCCGTGAACGCCGAAGCGCTCCGTGCGGACGTCGATTTTGGTCACCTCGTGGCCGCGGTCGCGCAGCTCGCTCAACAGGAGCTTCTCGTCGCGACGGATCCGCGAGTAGAGGACGCCGACGTTCACGACGTCTCACCGTCCACGGGCGACCGGGCGTCCGAACGGCGGTTCGCACCGACGTCCATCGCCTTACTCCCCCCAGTCCTCTTCTAACTCCGGGGCTTCCTCGAGGGCGACGGGGTCGACGGCGACGACCTCGAGTTCGGCACCCGTGATGGGGCTGTCAATGATCTCGCCGACCTCGACGTCGGCGGGGATTTCGATCGCTTCGCCTGTGATGGGATCTTCCGCGGTGATCGTCTCTTCTGACATCGTGCCGTCTAGTCGGCCGGCAAACCACTTAAAAGCTTCGAACTTATCAGAACAATACAATGACCGATATGACTATCTGACGGCCTAAACGCGTTCAAACAGCGCCCGCCTATATTTAGTATCAGGTATTTGTTAATATTGGCTCGGGCGGGCGCGCGGTTCACAGCGCGGCCGTCGTCGCCCCTGCGGGCCGCCCCGTCCCGGTCGCCGCTTACACACGGCGGGTGACCTCCTTTTCGAGTCGCCGCTCGGCACGTTCGAGCACCGCCCGGCGCGATCCGATCGTATCCCGGTGGGCATCGAGCGCCTCGCGTGCCCGCGCACGGTCGGCGTCGACGGCCGCGGGGGCGGGCCCGCCGGTCGAGTCCCGCGATACGACGCTCGAGGTCGGATCGAGCGCCGCCTCGACGGCCGCCCGGTCGACGTGCGTCTCCAGTGGCTCGTCGAGGACCTCCCTCGCGGCCGATTCGAGCGCCGCGTACGTCGCCGCGACGTTATCCCCGTCGGTCCGTTCGGCCGCGAACGCGACCAGCTCGTGGGCGGTCCGGAACGGAAGCCCCTCCATCGCGAGCAGATCCGCCACCCCGGTCGCCGTCGAGAAGCCCTCCGATGCGGCCGCCCCGAGCGCCGGCTCGTCCCACTCGGCCGTCGCGACCGCGCCCGCGGCGACCTCGGTTGCCGCTTCGACCGCGTCGATCGCCTCGAAGGCGTGCGGGTGGGCGCGCTGAAGATCGCGGTTGTACGCCCGCGGGAGTCCTTTCAGGATCGACAACAGCGCGTTCAGCCCGGCGGCCGCATCGCCGGCCGACCCCCGAACGAGCTCCATCGTGTCGGGGTTCTTTTTCTGTGGCATGATCGAGGAGGTCGATGCGTAAGCGTCGTCCAGCTCGACGTATCCACGGTTCGAGAAGACGACGAGGTCCTCCGCGAGCCCCGACAGCGTCGTCGACAGCGCAGCGACGGCGGCGGTCGTCTCGACGAGGAAGTCGCGAGCGGAGACGGCGTCCATCGAGTTCCCGACGACCCCCTCGAAGCCGAGCAGCTCGGCGGTCCGCTCCCGATCGATGTCGAACGGCGTGCCCGCGAACGCCGCCGCGCCGAGCGGCGAGCGGTTGATCCGCCCGTAGGCGTCGAGCAGCCGTTCGGTATCACGGGCGAGCGCCGACTCGTAGGAGGCCAGGTAGTGGCCCACGGTCGTCGGCTGCGCCGGCTGGAGATGCGTAAAGCCCGGCATGACGGTCTCGGTGTGTGCCTCGGCGGCGTCGGCGAGGGCCTCTCGGGCCCCGACCGTCGCCGTCGCGGCGTCGAGGACGTCCTCGCGAAGCCGATACCGGATGCAGGTCGCGACCTCGTCGTTTCTGGACCGGGCGGTGTGCATCCGCCCGCCGCGCTCGCCGACACAGTCGATGACGGCCGTTTCGATGGCCGCGTGGACGTCCTCGCCGTCCGGGAGAGCCGCGTGTCCGGCGGCCTCGATTTCGGCGAGCGCCCCGAGGACCGCCGCCGCGTCCTCGCGGGCGATGATGTCCTGCTCGTCGAGCATCACGACGTGGGCGCGGTCGACCGCGACGTCGGCCGCGAAGATCCGCTCGTCGGCCGCGAGACTCGACATGAATCCGCGGGCGGGACCGCCGCTGAAGCGCTCTCGGCGGACGACGTCGCCGGGGCCGTCGCTCCCGGATTCGGTGTGTCCGTCGGCGTCATTGCTCCCGGATTCGGTGTGTCCGTCGGCGTCATTGCTCCCGGATTCGGTGTGTCCGTCGGCGTCATTGCTCCCGGACTCCGTGGGTCCGTCGGCGTCCTCGTCGGTCATCGGTTCACTCGTCGTGTCCGTCGATGACGCGGTTCGCCAGGCGCTCTTGGAAGCCGTGGTACTTCGCGACGCCCGTCGCGTCGCCCTGTTCGATGCTCCCGGTAACGTCCTCGGTGTTGAACGAGGCGGCCTCCGCGGAGTAGACGGCGTACGTCGACTCGCGGCCGACGGGGCGGGCCTGCCCGCCCTCGAGGCGGACCGTAACGGTCCCCGTCACACGGGTCTGGGTTTCGGCGATGAACCCCTCCAGAGCGTCGATCAACGGCGCGTTCACGAGGCCTTGATACCCCTTCTCGGACCACTCGTGGTCGACGTGCTTTTTGAAATCGCGCTCCTCTTTCGTCAACACGAGGTCCTCCAGCGCCGCGTGGGCGTTGAGAAGCACCGTCGCCGCCGGATGCTCGTAGTTCTCGCGGACTTTCAGCCCGAGCATGCGGTCCTCCATGATGTCGGAGCGTCCGACCCCGTAGTCGCCAGCGAGATCGTTGAGCTCCTCGATCAGTTCGACCGGCGACGTCGCCTCGCCGTCGAGGCTAACGGGGTAGCCGTTCTCGAAGCCGACCTCGATCTCCAGCGTCTCCTCGGTCGGAGTGCTCGTCCACTCGTAGATGTCCTCTGGCGGGACGTATCCCGGCTCCTCGAGTTCGGATCCCTCTATCGAGCGGCTCCAGAGGTTCGTATCGATGCTGTATTTCCCCTCGTCGCCGCCCTCGATCGGGAGGTCGCGCTCCTCGGCGTAGGACTGTTCGAACTCCCGCGTCAAGCCGAGTTCCCGGACCGGCGCGATGACCTCCAGATCCGAATCACGCCAGACGGCCTCGAAGCGGAGCTGGTCGTTGCCCTTGCCCGTCGAGCCGTGGGCGAGGCCCGTACAGTCCTGTTCTTCCGCGACGTCGAGGATCGCCTGTGCGATCACCGGGCGCGCGAGGGCGGTCCCGAGGGGGTAGCCCTGATAGGAGGCGTTCGCGCGGACGGCGTCGAAACACAGCTCGGCGAACTCCTCGGTCGCGTCGACGACGTAGTGGTCGAGATCGAGCGCCTCGGCCGTCTTCTCGGCCTCCTCGAACTCCGATTCGGGCTGGCCGACGTCGACGGTGACGCCGATGACCTCGTCGTAGTCGTACTCCTCTTCGAGCAGCGGTACACAGACGGTGGTGTCGAGCCCGCCGGAGAAGGCGAGCGCGACGCGGTCGGTTTCTGACATTGTGTTGTGTGATGTGGTATGGCTGGACCGTCGGCCGGACGGTCACCGTTGGGAATCGAGGCGAACGCGACGAGGGAGGTGGGTACTATTCGGGCCTACCGGCCCGTCGCGGTCGCGAGAGAAGGAAGGATCCACCGCTGAGAGCGATCGCGTCGGTGCGGTGGAATCGCGTCATGTACTCGTCTCTATCCGCAGAGCGGTATTAAACGCTTGCGGAACCGTCGGCGTATGTGAGGCCGTACCGATCTCCGACAGCGTTTCGGCGGTCCGCGCCGTCGGTCCGGCCGATGCCTCCCCTCGATCCGGCGGTCGTCGCGTTCGCGCTGCTTTCGGCCGGCGTCCTCGCGAGCTTCGTGCCCCTGGTACCGGGCGGCGTCCTGTCGACACTCGGCGTCGGGTACTACTGGGCGGTGACGGGCGACCCCGGAACGCTCGCGTTGCTCGGTTTCGTCGCGTTGGGCGGCCTCACCGTCGCCGTCGACCTCCTCGGTGGGGCCGTCTCGGCGAGGGCCGGCGGTGCGTCGGCACGGACGACGGCTGCCGCCGCGGTCGCGGCCATCGTGTTGCTCTCGGTCCTCGGCCCGTTCGGGGCGCTCCTCGGCGTCGTCGGGTCGGTGTTCGCCCTGGAGTACCGACGCCACGGCGACGTCCGACAGGGGGCGCACACCGCGGCCATCACGGCCGTCGGGATGCTCGCCTCGAGCGCAATGCAGGCGGTGTTGACGCTATCGATGCTCGCCGGATTCGTGTTCGTGTGGCTGTGATCCGGCGGACCATGTACACGCCGACCGAGGGCCTGGAGGCCCGTATCTGACTGTCCGATTCGGACTGCTGTCGTCCGGGAGCGGCCACCGCTGGCACGGTGCCGACGGTGGCCGGCACATCGGGACACCGATCCGTACGAGAGAGCCCCTCCGGCCGGAGACGCCGCCACGGATCGGCGTGCAAGACGCGGGGTGCGCATCCCGTGTGGATTTTCGCCTCCCCGAGCACGGATTCTCACTTCTTCGAATACGGATTTTCGTCCCCCAAATACAGAATCCCACCTCCCCAAATACAGAATCTCACCTCCCCGAATCAGCCACTACCGGTGTCCCATGAAGTATAGTAGAAATCGGAAGACAAGACACACTCGACCGCACGGCGGCAGTGCGATCGATGTGTACATAGCTCCGATCTCTACTATAACCGTTCACTGGCTTACAAGCTCGAAAAAAGCGCATTTCGGGCCGCTTAAACCGTCTTAAACTCGGGGGAACTCCGTACGACTGTGTTCCCGATTTATCCGTTTTACACCCGTCGTACCGACTGTAATGTCAATCTCAAAAACCGTCGTGGCGGTGCTGGCAGTATTGCTCGTCGCTGGAAGCGGTGCCGCAGTAACGGGCCTGGCACAGACGGACACCAGCGCGTCGACAGCTCCCGTGTCCGACCTCGATATGGACGCGACGCTCGACAACGGGACCGTTACGGTAACGATGACGGACGGCGGTGCGCCCGTAGAGAACGCCTCGATCACCGTCGAAGGTGAAAAAGAGAGAACCGTCACCACCAGCGCGGATGGAACCGCGACGGTCAATCGCTCGGCGCTCAGCGAGGACGGCGAGTCGCTCGAGGAACTCGAAGTCGAGTACGAATCCGACCACGCGGAAGGCAAACTGGAGTACGTCGTCGAGGACAACTCGCTCACCCTCGCCGAAGAGAAATACGAGTACGACGTAGACGAACGGGGAGACGAGCGCGAAGAGGGCGATGAGGAAGACGAGCGCGAAGAGGGCGATGAAGACGACGAGCGCGAAGAGGGCGATGAGGACGACGAGCGCGAAGAGGGCGATGAAGACGACGAGCGCGAAGAGGGCGATGAGGAAGACGAGCGCGAAGAGGGCGATGAAGACGACGAGCGCGAAGAGGGCGATGAAGACGACGAGCGTGAAGAGGACGCCTGATAACGCATACACGCACCTATCCTTCCACCTATCGCCGGCAGTACGAAGACACCGGCCGGACTACCGCTTTCGGCCGACCAACAGCGAGACGAGAATCAGCGCCGAGATACCCAGCGCAAGGGGAGCGCCGCCGTGTGTGACAGGCCTCTCCGGCGAGTGCTCGATCGGGGCCATCTCGCCGCCCGAGGCGGGGGCCGCGACGACCTCGAAGCCCTCGCCGAACGTCGTCATCCCCGGCCAGGCAACGGTGTCACCGTCGTCACGCTCCGGTTCCGGCGAGGCGCTCTCGATCTCGTAGCCCTCCGGCGCGACGACCACCAACTCGCGATCGAGCGTCTCGAACAGCGAGAACGGTTCGGCGAGGACCACGCGGTCGTCGTCGACGGCTGCGAGGTTCTCCCATCGGAACTCGTAGACGACGATCCCCGTCTCGCCGACGGCGGCCGTTTCGACGGTGACCTCACCGACGCGGAGCTCCCGATCGATACCCTCGTTCGCCGTCCCGGAGACGAACCGCATCTCCTCGCCGAAGCGCTCGGCGACGGCCGCTCTGAGGTCCGCGTCCGCCTGGACTTCCTCGAATATCTCCCGGTCTTCGGGGGCTGTGAGATCGAACTCCTCGGTGAACGCGGCGTCGGCGTCGCCGTCGGCGTCGAGTTCGACGACGAACTGGCCGTCCGCGGCCGACTGGGCGGCGGCAGTGCCGGCGGCCCCGGAGAGTGCGAGGGCCGCGATACAGAGGGCGGCGAGGAGTCGTACGACGGTATGCATGCCCGGAGGGTCACCGCCGGGGGCCAAAAACGGCCCGGTTGCCAGTCGGGACGGGATACCCCAACCGGCCCGTTCGCCGGGGCAGAAACGCCGTCCGGACTCAAGTTTTATACCTTCGTCACGGCCACGTGTCGGTAATGGGACTACAGTGTTCGATACTCGGCCACGCCTTCGAGGACGCCGGGGTAGAGCGTGAACGCGAAGAACAGGGCAGCGAGGTGATCACGACCGAGCGCGAGATCGAGCGGTGTCGGCGCTGTGGCACGGAGCGCGTCGTCTCCGAGAGCACGGAGGTCGCCGCCGTCGTCGATGCGTCCGACGTCGGGCTCGAGGGTGACCACGACGGCGTCGGCTCGGACGCCCCGAGTACGACGGACAGCGGAGCGGGCGGCGGAATCGCCAGCGCAGTCGAGCGCAGCGGCGTCGCTGACACGGATTCGGACCCCGAAGAGAGCGGAGCCGGCGTCGGTACGGAACCGGCGGCATCGTCGCAGACGCCGGACGTTCCGGAACCGGCGGCATCGTCGCAGACGCCGGACGTTCCGGAACAGGGGGACGGTTCGATCGGCTCCGAGGAACCGCCGGATCCAGCCGAGGAGGACGCCGAAATCCTCACCGACGAGACGGACGAGCAGGGGCGGAACCCCGGTCAGTGGCCGGAGGAATCGGAACGGTCGACGGCGGGCGATCCGGTTCCGGGCGCAGGCGACGACTCGGTTCCGGGCGCAGGCGACGACTCGGTTCCGGGCGCAGGTGACGACTCGGTTCCGGGCGCAGGTGACGAACTGACGGACCGTCCCGAGGACGAACCCCCCGGCTCCGTCGAGGAGTCCCTGTCGGGGATCACGGTCCCGGAGGGCGAGATCGTGTGTCCGGAGTGCCCCTTCCGGATCGACGCCAACTCCGGGTACCGGGCGGGCGATCCCTGCCCGGAGTGTAACGCGTGGCTCGAAGCCGAACGAAACCAGTAAACCGTCGGATTCCGATACCCATCGGTATGGAAGAGTACAAGATGAGACGCGGGGAGTATCTCGAGGAGCGCGTCCCCGATCTGGAAGCCACCATCGAGGAGTATTTCGGCCCGATAACCGACACCGAGGGGTTCAAAGACAGCGACCTCTACGTCGTGGACGACCCGGACAACCCGGTCTTTACGCGGATCGTCGCGGGGGCAGTATCGTACTCCGGCAAGAAGGACAGACTCGCCGTCCACTTCGAGGAGCGCGACCTCGAATCGCTGATGGAGTCCGGCGACGTCGACGCCGCCGGCGACGCGAACAACGCGAAAAACGACTTCCTGCTCGAGTGTACCGGCCGCGATGCGAAATCGCGCCGCGAGTCGATGAAACGCGCCGTCGAGGACGATGCCGAGACGCCCGACGACGTCTGATACGGTCCCTTTTTTGATCCCGACAACGACGCTCGACCACCGAGGCGACACGGCCGACGTGACCACGCCGTTTTTCCGGTCTCGGCCCCTCCTGACCGTATGAGCCTTGGATTCGATCCGGCGGAGATCGACCCGGACGACATCGGCGAAAAACAGGCTACCCTGGAGATGGACCACGAATCGGCCATCGAACACGTCCGTGAAACGGCCGAGGCGGCCGGCTTCGGCGTCCCCGTCGAGTTCTCACCCTCGGAGATGCTCAACGAGAAGGTCGACGCGAATCGTGACCCCTACTACGTGTTGGGCGCGTGCAACCCTTCGGTAGCCAACCGGGCGCTCGAAGAGACCCTCAAGCAGGGGGCGTTGTTTCCCTGCAACTTCGTGATCCGGGAGGAGGAGCCGGGCCGCCAGCGCGTGTATCACGTCTCGATCATGAGGATCGCCCGGCTCGTCGGGATCGCGCCCGACAACGACGCCTGGGCGTCGATCGTCGAGGACACCGGCGAGTTGACCGAGCAGTTCTTCGAGGACCTGTGACCGCCCCGACGGCCGGGCCGGCGACCGAACCGGCGGCAGCCACGCTGTCCGTCCTGACGGAACACACGACTTTTGGGTCTTGGCGGCCTACGAGCGGTAACGAATGATCTCGAAGGGCTGTGAACAGTGTGCCGCCGGCGGCAAGATGGTGCTTTTCGTCTACGGCTACTGCGACCAGCGCGACTGTTTTTACTGTCCGCTCGGCGAGAACCGAAAGAACGTCACCCAGGTCTACGCCAACGAACGCCCCGTCGAGAGCGACGAGGACGTCATAACGGAGGCCAAGCGGATGGATGCGCTCGGAACATCGATCACCGGTGGCGAGCCCCAGGAGGCGATGGACCGGACGTGTCGGTACCTGAACCTCCTCAAAGAGGAGTTCGGCGAGGATCACCACACGCATCTATACACCGGCATCACGGGCGGTCGCGAGAACATGCGCCGGCTCTCGGAGGCCGGCCTCGACGAGATCCGGTTTCACCCGCCGCTCGAGCTGTGGGGTGACCTACACGGCACCGAGTGGGAGGATATCCTTTATATCGCCCGCGAGGAGGGCCTCACGCCCGCCTTCGAGATCCCCGGCATCCGCGCGGAACCCGAGTTCTTGGAGTTTCTCGATGCGGGGGCCGCCGACTTCTGTAACATCAACGAGTTCGAGATGTCCGACGGCAACTACCGCCGGATGCAGGAGAAGGGCTTCGAGCTGAAAGAAGACCACATGAGCGCCGTCGAGGGCTCTCACGACATCCTGGCGGAGATGGGCGACCACGAAAAGGTGTATTTCTGTACGAGCGTTTTCAAGGACGCCGCCCAGCACCGATCACGGCTGAAACGGATGGCCCGGACCGTCCGCCGGGAGTTCGACGAGATCACCGACGACGGAACGCTCGTCTACGGGAAGACCTGGGAGACGGAAGCCAGACTGGCGGATCTCGGCGTGGCCGAGGAGTTCTACTCGGTCAAATCCGACCACATCGAGTTGGCGTGGTGGCTCCTGGAGGAGATGGTCGAGGCGGGCGACGTCGAAACGGGCGAGATCGTCGAGCAGTATCCGACCTACGACGGGACGGTCGTCGAACGGACGCCGTTATCGGGCGGGACGGCCGACGGACGCCCGGCGGCCGGCGACTGATACGGACCGGCGTCGTCCGGACGTGGTCACCGCCTGCACCGTTCCGGTGGTGACCGCTTCCTCCCTGCACCGTTCCGGTGGTGACTGCTCTCCCCCTGCACCGTTCGCTTTCTCGGCACACCGATCCGTATGGTACCGTCGTCGATACCGACCTCTGGATGTTCGCGTCGGTGACGCAAGGTCGTCACGAGCGTATCGCCGACAACGCGAGGTCGTCACGAGCGTATCGCCGACAGTACGACCGAAACGCCGCCGAGGGTCCCGCGAAAACCTATAAGAGCCCACTCGACGTGTGTCCCAGGTATGGAGACGTCCGAACGGCCGACCTTCGAGACCGAGGCGGGCGAGGAGATCTACCGCTACGTCGAGCGGCACGGGACGGCGGCCCGTCACCGGGTCCGAGAGGTGACGTCGCTGCCGCCCGAGGAGTTCCAGGACGCCCTCGGGGAGCTGAAGGATCGCGGCTACCTCGAGGACGACGGCGGGACGCTACAGATCGCCCTCGATGTCGGCTCGGTCGAGGCGTACTCGACCGACGACGTCGAATACGTCATCCGCCCGGCGAGACAGTCGGACTTCGAGGGGCTCATCGACACGATCCGGGACGTGACCGCGGAGGACACGTACATCGTCGCCGAATCGATCGCCGAACAGCTCCTCTATGAGGACGCCGTCAACCGCCACAACACCGCCGAATCGCGCGTCTTCTTCGTCGCGACGGTCGAAGGGCAGGTCATCGGGTGGTCACACCTCGACCTACCGCAACTGGACAAACTCCAGAGCACCGCACAACTGACCGTCGGCGTCCGCGGGGACTACCAACAGCACGGCATCGGCGGCCGTCTCGTCGACCGTGCCCTGGAGTGGGCCGAGGCCAACGGCTACCGGAAGGTGTACAACAGCGTCCCGATCACGAACGACGAGGCGCTCGCCTTCCTGAAGAGCCGGGGGTGGGAGACCGAGGGTGTCCGGAAGGATCACTACACCATCGACGACAGTTACGTCGACGAGGTCATGCTCGCCTACACGTTCTGAACGCGACCTCCGGGGACGAAACGACAGACCGACGTAGCCCCCGTCCGGAGCCGGGGTATGGACGACTACGAACGGCCGCTTTTTTTCCACCTGATGGAGTACGCGGCCGAGGCCGACGGCGACGTCGTCGATATGGTGTCGGGCAACCCCGACTGGGAGCCACCGGAGGCGATCCGAACCGGGCTGAAGCGGTACGCCGACAGCGGCGTCGACGCCTTCCAGTACCCGCCCAGCGACGGGCTCTCCGACCTTCGGGCGGCGGTCGCAGACCGACACGGCGTCGACGTCGACCGCGTCGTCGTCACGAACGGGGCGGGCGAGGCGAACTACCTGGCGATGGCGACGGCGCTCGAGGCGGGTCCCGCCGACGGGGTCCTCATGGCCGACCCGGTGTACCCCTACTACCACAAACGGGCCCGGATGCTCGGCGGGACACCTCGCTTCGTTCCGAGCGAACCGGACGGGACGCTCGATCCGGCCGCCGTCCGCCGGGCGGCGAGCGAGGACACCGCCGCGATCGTCGTCAACTCACCGAACAACCCGACCGGGGGCGTCTACGGCGGCGAGACGAAACGCGACATCGCCGCCGTCGCCGACGCGAACGACGCCCTGTTGATCTCCGATGAGGTCTACGAACGGTTCGTCTACGACGAGGGGGCCTTCGAGACCGCCCTCGCCGCCGATTCCGACCGTGTCGTCGTCACGAACGCCTTCTCGAAGTCCATGGCGATCACGGGATTTCGGGTCGGCTACGGGATCTTTCCCCCGCGGCTGGCCGAGGCGGTCCGGACTCGTCACATGCTCGTCAACGTCGCCGGATCGCGGCCCGCCCAGCGGGCGGTGCTCGACGCCCTCGAGCAAACCCCCGAGTCGTACTACGAGCGCAACCGGAAACTGCTCGAAGAGCGGATCGAGACGTTCTGTGCGGCTCTCGAGGCGGCCGGGGCGGCGTACACTCGCCCGCAGGGCGGATTTTACGTGATGGCTCGCTTCGAGGGCTACCCGGGGACGCTCGAAAACACCGAACGGCTGATCGACGAGGCCGGCGTCGCCGGAATGCCGGGGGACGCCTTCGGGGAGTCGCGGGCGGAGTGGCTCCGTTTCGCCGTGGTGACCCCGCGGGCGGAGGAGGCCGCAGAGCGCCTGGCGGCGTACTTCGGGTGACCACCCTACGGTTCGACGTATCCGTCACGTACTTCCGAACACCGTTCCTACGGTGGTTATGGAGTATCTCGAGCGCCGTCGGGCGCTTGTCGAGTCGCGGCTCTCGGCCGTGCTCGACGCGGCCGAACCGGAGGCGATGACGGAGCGGGTAGAGCACGTCTCGCTGTCCGGCGGCAAGCGAGTCCGACCGATGGTGACGCTTCTCGCCTTCGAGGCGGCGGGCGGGGAGTTGGTCGGCGAGGACGGCCGCGGATCGGCGGCCTCGGCGGAAGCCGTCGACTTCGCCGTCGGGATCGAGTTGGTCCACAACGCCTCCCTGGTCGTCGACGACATCATCGACGAGTCGGACCTCCGCCGCGGCGTCGAAAGCGCCTGGGCGGCGTTCGGATACGGCCCCGCGATGGCCACGAGCGACGGACTGCTCGGGGAGGCGTTCTCGCTGTTCGGCAGCGACGACCGCGCGATGCGGACCGTCGCCGAGGCGATGGTCGAACTCGGTGAGGGCGAGGCGATCGAACTCGTTGCGGCCCCGACGACCGAGACGGAGTACATGGAGTTGGCCCGCCGGAAGACCGGCGCGCTGTTCCGGGCGGCCGCCGAACTCGGGGCCATCGCCGCGAACGCCGACACCTACACGACCGAATCGTTCGGCGGCTACGCCGAGCGCGTCGGGGTCGCCTTCCAGATCCGCGACGACGTCCTCGACGCGACGGCCGAAGCCGAGGAACTGGGAAAGCCGGCCGGCCGCGACGAGGCCATGGAGCGGCCCTCGCTGGTCCGGATCACCGAACTCTCGCCCGAGGAGATAAACGGTCGCGCCCGCGAGGAGTCCGACGCCGCGCTGTCGGCGCTGTCGGCGGCCGACCCCGGCGATTCGCCCGCCGTCGGTTACCTCCAGGACCTCGCGGAGTTCGTCGTCGTCCGGGAGCGCTGACCGTACACGTCCCGGGACGGCGAGCGGGAAACGACCGTACGTCCCGATCGGAGTGAACGAAAACGCGTTTAGCCCCGCGGGACCCACAGCCGCGTATGATAGTCCCGGGATCCGCCTCACAGGAGGTCGCAGCGGCGCTTGCGAGCGAACTCGGCGAGTCGCTCGCGGCCGTCGAGTACGACTGGTTTGCCGACGGCGAGACGCTCGTCCGCGTTCCGGAGACCGACGACCGCGCGGTCGTCGTCGCCTCGACGATCTCCGACAACGCCCACGTCGAGTTGCTCCAGTTGCAGGACGCCGCCGGCCAGCGCGCCGACGAGGTGATCACCGTCCTGCCGTACATGGGCTACGGCAGACAGGACGAGTCCTTCGCCCCCGGCCAGCCCGTCTCGGCGCGCGCGATGGCGCGGGCGATCTCGACGGGGACCGACCGCGTGGTGACGGTCAATCCACACGAGGGGTCGATCACCGACTTCTTCGACGTCCCGTGTGTGGCCGTCGACGCCGCCGGCCTGCTGGCCGACCCGCTTCCCGAACTCTCCGACCCGCTGTTTCTGTCCCCGGACGCCGGTGCGATCGGCCTCGCCGAGACCGTCCGCGACGCCCACGGCGGCGGGGACACGGACTACTTCGAGAAGGTCCGTCACTCCGACACCGACGTCGACGTACGGCCGAGAGACGCGTCGACCACCGGCCGAGACGTGGTATTAGTCGACGACATCGTCTCGACCGGATCGACGATGAGCACCGCGATCGACCAGCTTTCGGATCCGGACCGCGTCTTCGTTACCTGCGTCCATCCGATGCTCGCCGCCAACGCCCGGACCAAACTGGCGACCGCCGGCGTCGAGGCGGTGTACGGCACCGACACGATCGAGCGGGCGGTCTCGACGGTCAGCGTGGCCCCGAGGATCGCGGACACACTGTAACGGCATCGGGATTTGAACCACACCAGACCGAGCGAAGCGGGGCGAACCGTCGCACTGGAACACCCGACACCGTCCGCGTCCCGCGTCGCCGACGAAACGTTAAGGGAGCCGTGCCGGGAACCGGGAATCGATGGAGACCACACACCGCGTCGTCACCGGGGACGCGCGCTCGCTCTCGGAGATCGACGACTGCTCCGTCGAGCTAGTCGTCACGTCCCCGCCGTACCCGATGGTCGAGATGTGGGACGACCTCTTTTCGGGGCTCGATCCGGAGATCGGGGAGCGTCTCGCGGACGGCGACGGGCAGGCCGCGTTCGCCCGAATGCACGAGGAACTCGAGGCGGTCTGGAGAGAGATCAAGCGGGTGCTCGTCGACGGCGGTATCGCCTGTGTCAACGTCGGTGATGCGACGCGGACTGTGGATGGAAGCTTTCGGGTCTTTCAGAACCACTCGCGGGTCATCGACGCCTTCGAGGGGCTCGGATTCGAGCCACTCCCGGAGATCCTCTGGCGGAAGCCGGTCAACTCCGGGACCAAGTTCATGGGGTCGGGAATGCTCCCGCCGAACGCCTACGCCACGCTCGAACACGAGTACGTTCTCGTGTTCCGGAACGGGGAGGAAAGCCGGAGCTTCGAGCCGAGATCGGAGCGTCGATACAGTTCGGCGTACTTCTGGGAGGAGCGGAACCGGTGGTTTTCGGACGTCTGGACCGACATCAACGGCGAAGCCCAAGCGCTCGGCGACGGCGACCTGCGGGAGCGCTCGGCGGCGTATCCGTTCGAGATCCCACACCGTCTGATCAACATGTACTCCGTCTACGGGGATACGGTCCTCGACCCGTTTTGGGGAACGGGCACGACGTCGCTCGCGGCGATGGTCGCCGCTCGGAACTCCGTCGGGTACGAACTGGAGTCGGAGTTTGCACGGCTGTTCGGGGAAGCGGTCGGGGACGTCCCCGAGTACTCCCGCGACGTCGTCGAACGGCGCTTGGAGGGACACGAGGCGTTTGTCGAAGGGCGTCTCGCGGACGGAAAGGAGTTCAAGTACCAAGCCGATCACTACGGTTTTCCCGTCGTTACGAAACAGGAGACGTCGATCCGATTCTACGTCGCGTCGGCGGTCCGCGAGACGGACGGAAAATACATCCTCACACACGAACCGATCGAGGGAACGAATCCCTGGACCGAAGAGCGTGCGGGCGACGTTCCGTCGTCCGATCCTTGAGGCGGATCGGTGCTGCCGTGTCCCGGCGAGCACACGCGACGGTGCCCGAGCGGCGGTCGGAGCGCCGCTACGCCCTATACGGTGACCTTCCAGGTCGTCCCCGAGGAGTAGCCCCACTTTTCGACATCGACGTCGAACTCCCCCTCACAGATCGCGGTCATGTTCGAGCCGACCTCCTTGGCCGACAGCCCGAGTTCCTCGCCGATGAGCCGGGATTTGAAGTAGGTCTTCATCCGGCCCCGCTCGCGGAGGTACGCGAGGATGCGTTGTTGTTTGTCCGTGAGTTCCGAAGTCGGCCCGACGGCGGTCGCGCTCATATCTATCCGATGCGTCCACGCCTCAAAAGGTGGTTTGGTACGGTCGGTTAAGACGCCGCACTCAGGTGGTTTTGGGTAATCAGTCCGTGCGGTAAGGCGGGGAAAACAGCGACGGTTGGTACGGGAGAGAAACCGGCGTTGCCCGCCGCCTGGCACATGTCACCCGGCCATCCCATGACCATTCGTCTAGCTGTCCGAACCGTCGTCCACATCGTCGGACTCGCTGTCGTCCACATCGTCGGACTCGCTGTCGTCCACATCGTCGGACTCGCTGTCGTCCACATCGTCGGACTCATCCTCGCCAAGGAGGTCGTCAAGTGAACCGCCGAGGTCGTCGATGGATCCATTCAGGAACGAGTCGATCCGGTCGTGGATCTCACCCACGTGGTCGGGGACCTGTTCCGGCAGACCGTCGCTCGGGCCGACACCGTCAGCGGTGCCGGCGCGGTCGTCGGCAGCGGTGCCGGCGCGGTCGTCAGCAGCGGTGCCGGCGCGGTCGTCGGCAGCGGTACCGGCTACATTCGGTGCGTTCCCGGGCGCATCCACGTCCGGGGCGTTGTCGCTCGCCTGGTCGGCAGGGCTGGCGGCACCGAGCGCCGCCACGCCGCCGACCAGGAGTGTCGATACGACTGCGATCGTGACGAGTCGTTTTGCTCTCATTGCGTCTGATCGATGCCCCGGCAGCTACTTAACGGGGGAACGTCTTGATGCCGAATTTAGCCGGTTAAAGCCCTCTCAGTCCGAATTAATCCGAATAACGTCCGTTTGTACGTCCGAAAGGACTCCGGTAGTGCCGCCTCGAAGCGATCGCGAGAACGATCCCGGCGGGCCGCGGTCCCGGTCCCTCGAACGGCAGTCGTCGGCAACAACCCATTTATATAGCCCGCCCGTCCCGACGGCTGTGAACCGGAGACGTCTCCTCGCGCTGTCGGCGTGTGTCGCCGTCGTCGCTCTCGGGACCGCAGTTTCTCTCGGATCCGTGGCGGGCGCGGCGCCGGGATCCCCGCTCGCCCAGCAGGACATCGATACTGACGACGTGCTGTTGTCCATTACCGTCGAGGACGATGGTGACGCGCGCTGGACGATCGAGTATCGGACACGGCTCGAAACCGACGCGGACGACGCGGCCTTCGAGGAACTCCGACGCGCCATCGAGGCCGACCCCGACCCGTACGCCGATCGGTTTCGAGAGCGGATGGACGGAACCGCGGCGAGCGCCGAGAACGCGACCGGCCGGGAGATGACGATCACCGAGATGTCCGTTTCAGCGGACAAGCGCGAGCTCCCCCAGGAGTACGGCGTGTTGCGGTATGAGTTCCACTGGTCGAACTTCGCCGAGACCGAGGACGATCGGCTGCTCGTCGGTGACGCGATCGATGGCCTGTTTCTCGACGAGGAGACTGCCCTCCTGATATCGTGGACGGAGGGGCGCGAACTCCGCTCCGCATCCCCGTCCCCCTCCGAGACGCGGTCCGGATCCGTGGTCTACGAGGGGCCGAGGGAGTTCGCGGGCGGCGAACCCCGGATCGAGCTCGCTCCATCGGGCACGACGGCCCCCACCGGAACCGGCCCGTCGTCCCCGGTTTCGCTGCCGGTCGCGGTCGCGCTCGTCGGGGTGCTCCTGGCGATCACCGCTGGTGCGATAGTCGCCTATCGGAAGCGATCCGACACGTCCACGCGGGTACCTACTGGTCCGAGCAGCGACGACACTGCGGCGGGCGAAGACGCGACGGCGGCGGATACGGCCTCCGGCGGGCCGACGGATCCCGAACTCCTGAGCAACGAAGAGCGGGTGTTGGAACTCATCGAACGCGAGGGGGGCCGGATGAAACAGCAGGCGATCGCCGAACAGCTCGAATGGACCGACGCCAAGACCAGCCAAGTCACGAAGAAACTCCGCGAGGAGGGCTCTCTGGAGGGGTTCCGCTTGGGCCGCGAGAACGTCCTCTCGTTGCCCGAGGACGATTCGGGTCCGGACGACGATTCACAGTAGGGCGGGCTCCGGCCGCGTGCGATCAGCGTCCTTGTCCCCGGCTCACCGTCCCCTATCACGGCCCCTATCGACGGATCGCCAAGAGCGCCGCTCCGAGGAGCGCGACGGCTGCGGCAGCGACCGCGAATCCGGCGGCGTCATTCTTTCGGGGGTGTCGCCGGTCTCAGGAACAGTTCATATCAGATTCCTGTTCTTTATTCTGCACCAAGTGGTGCGTTCGGTGAACTCGCCGAAGTAGTGGCCTCCCTCGTATGTGTCGTCCTCGTAGACCGTGATCTCGATTGTCTTGCCGCACCCATGCAGTCTCGTTCGATTGTGCGTTTCTCTTTCGGTACCGTATCAGTCGTTGCGTGTGATCTCGATTGTCTTGCCGTCCTCGGTGGTGTCACGGTCACCTGGGCCGCGCTCGTCGCCGGGTCCGGGTCCCGTATCAGGGGCGCGCTCGTCGCCGGGTCCGGGTCCCGTATCGGGACCGCGGTCGCCCCTGGGGCCACGTTCGACCATGCCGCTGCGGTTGCCGGCGATGCTCCGGGCGATCTCGGAGACCTCACCGCCACGCAGTTGGTCGGCATCACGCATTAACGTCCGGATCGCCGTCGTGTTCACGTTGTTTCGTTCGAGCGTCTCCCCAGGGATGTCGGCGGCGGTCGCGTTGCTTTGATTCAGTTGCTGTCTGGCCGTTTCGACCTCCGTCGCCAGCCGCGCCGTCCGCGCGCGGTACTGCCCGTCCGTTATCTCGCCGCGTTCTCGCTGCGCTTGTAGCTCGGCTTTCCGCTCTTCTAACGCCGCCAGACGGGTCTCCGTCTCGTTGAGTTTCTCCGCGATGTGTCTCGCCTTTGTGGCGTTGTCGTCGGCACGTTCGAGCCCGATCCTGAACGCGTTTCGCTCGATTTCGCCGTCGATCTCGGCGCTCTGGACGCCCACGACGCCGGAGAGACGTTCGCCGGGTTTCACGTCCGCACCGTCCGGTTCGTCTTCGGTCTCCTGTGCGAGGACGCCAGCCACCGGGACGACGAGCGTCCCGACGACGACGAACAGCGCTACGAGCAGGCTGGTCCGTTTCATCACGGTTCCTGTTTGGGCGGACAGACCTATATAAATAGACGGCCGTACCCCTGAATCACGTACGATTAGCCAGGATTAAGCCGAATTAACACGGCTCTTGCTGGGCGTCCACACGCCGATGGGTTGCCGACAGGCGGGGCCGAACGACACGTTGTCCCCTCCCGGGCCGGAGCGTCCGATCGCGGCGATCGAAGGTCACCGCTCGACAGACGGATCGAACGGCCGGCTATTCGATGACTTCGCCGACGGCGAAGTTGGATTTGACTTCCGAGATCTCGATTTTAACACGCTCGCCGACCTCTGCGCCGGGAACGATGATGACGTAGCCGCGCTCGACTCGGGCGATCCCGTCGCCTTGCTTGCCCAGATCCTCGATCTCGACGTATCTGATTTCGCCGGGTTCGACGGGCGGTTGGGGTTCGTCCGGCGGCGTCGTCCCCTCCGATGCCTCGGTGCCGGCCTCGCCGCTATCCGAAATGAGCGCGACACGGTAGGTAGTTTCCGGCCCGACGGGGCCGTTCTCGATCTCACGGCGCGGTACCTCGACGACAAACCGGTCCTCGGTCTCCTCGACCTCGGCGCTGAACAGACACAGGAGCTTATCGGAGATTTCCATAGAGCTTCGCTTCCGACATGTGCGGCGCACGTATAGAAGCTATCGCCTGTCCGGACCCGTCCGATCGCTTCCCCGACCGTCGCTCCCTAGGAGTGCCGTCCCATCCGGCCGCTTTTGTCCCTCGGAGTCGTGGACCACCACGCCGTCGACATCAGTCGGCTCGTAGTTGTCGCGGACGCCGATCGCCTCTTCGAGGTCTCTGATCGTCCGTTCTTTGAGCGCCGCCGCGAGCTCTGCCGCGTCCTCGCGCGCGATGTCGCGTCCGAGTCCCTCACACTCGTGGGCACGGACGAGGCCAGCCCGGTCGACGGCCGCTCCCATCGGCTCGGCCGCCCCGCCCAATGCCAGACTAAACGGGTATGTCCGACAAACGAGCGGTCGATCCCCGTGAACGGTACACGCGCCGGTACCGTCGTCGGCTTCGGCATAAAAAACGCAGTCCCCACAGCCGTCGGTCTGAAGCGCCCACTCGAAGGTCTCGCCCTCGGATCCGTCGTCGGCTTCCTCGATCCCATACGGCATCGGACGAGCGACGTCGCGCCAGTCGTAGGGCTCCTCGCCGCTGTCGGCTGCGGCCGCCTGCAGTCGGCGGACCTCGTCGGGGAACACCGTCGCAGTGTGTGGCTCGCTCGCGGCGTCGTCCGCGTTATCGCTACCGCACCCGCCCGACTCGACCGCCGTACAACACCCACCACATCGGGTACACTCGAAGCCGATCGATTCGATAGCGTCGGCCAGCTCCTCGACCGAGACGCCCCGTGCTCGGTCCAATTCGGCTTCGAGGCTTTCCATACCCGGGTAATCGGCCGCTCGATTTATAAACGGCCCGCCGGGCGACCGCCCCCGGCCGGTTATTTTTAACGGTACGCCCCCGTATCGGACGCATGGGTATGTTCGATCTGATCCGGACGGTGTTGGGTCTCGGCGGCTCTGAGGGCTCCGAAGGACCCGAACCGACGGACGCTACAGCCACTCACGATTCGGAGGGGAGAAACGACGTCGAGTCGGCCGAGACGGACGGATCCGGGGCTGAATCCATCGACGTCGACGACGAGCCAGCTGACGTTGAGGACGCCGTGGCCGCGGGAACGGACGCGGCCGCCTCGACCGATTCGATGGTCGAGATGCCGACATCGGATCCCGAGACGGCCGCCGAGCCCGCCGAAGCCGGGGCCGGTGTGACGGAACACAGCGGTACCGACACGCCCGCGGCTGAACCCGCCGAGGCGGCCGGACCAGTGCCCGACGGGGCCGATGCCTCGGGCGAATCCGGAGGGACAGACGGGATGCCGGAGACCGGCGATACGGGTGGCTCCGAGGAGTCGGACGACACCGCAGGTGACCCCGTCGAGACGATCAACGGGATCGGCCCGGCCTATAGCGAACGGCTGGCGAATGCCAACGTCGAGACGGTTCCGGAGCTGCTCGACGCCGATGCCGGGGAACTCGCCGAGGCGACCGGTATCTCCGAAAAGCGAATCAACGGCTGGCGGGAGCGCGCAGCGGAGTGATCGGAGGGCCTTCGCCCCTCCCATGCGGACAGTTGTCGACTGGTAGCGGTCACCGCCGGAGCGGGGCGGGCGGTGGCCGCTCCATCGGTACAACGGCCCGTATCGATCCGGTAGTGTTCGAACACGCTATAGTAAAATCGGTTATATTCTCGCTCGAACGCCCGCTCCGGGCGACGATTTATATACGGAGACGCGACCAGACCGCCCGTGATCTGACGAGCCGCGGTCGGCCCCCAAGGCGGGAGCACGGGGACGGGCCGACCGGAACGATCCCCGTCTGTTCGCTACAGGTCGATGCGGGCACGGCCACGATCCGTATGAACCGCCCCCGACGTGCCTCCTGGGCCGTATGTCTCTCGGTGACGGCCTTCCAGCCGGGCGATTCCGACCCTCGTCTGCGGCCCGAAGCCGCCCTCGGCCGCGCGACGTCGTCTCCCCGACCGCAAAACCGTTATTCTCCGGCCCCCCTCGATACGACATGCGAGTCATCACCGACCGGCAGGCGTTCCGATCCGTCGCCGCCGGGGCTGCCGGGGCGGCACGGGTGCCGGTCGAAATCCGGCTTTCCGCCGCCGATCCGTTCGAGGCCTACCGACGGGCACGCCGCGGCGACGGCGGCGACGTCTTCCTCGAAACGACGGGCGGCCAGTCGGGGTGGGGCTACTTCGCGACGGAGCCGATCGAGCGGCTCACAGTCTCGGCCGAAGCGGAGCCGATCCCCGATGAGGGCTCGGATCGGACGCCGACGTCCCCGTCACTTTCGGCACTCGATACCGAGTTGAGCACCGAGACGCTCGAACGGGGCGACTGCGAGACGCCGTTTCCCTGTGGGCTGATCGGCTGGCTCTCCTATGACATCGCTCGGGAGCTCGAATCGATCCCGAACGGGACCGACGACGATCGGGGCCTGCCGCGTCTCCAGGTCGCGAAGTACGACCGGATAGTCGCCTGGCGGGAACCACACGCCAACGGGGTCGAACTCCGGATCACTGCCTGCCCGCGGCTCGACGAGCACGGGTCGGTCGACGCCGCCTACGAGTGGGCAGTCGCACACGCCCGCTCGCTTCTCGCCCGAACCGTCGCCGGTGACCGATCGGTCGGCCGTGCCCCCGCTGCGGGCGAGCGGGCAACGTTCGAAAGCGAGTGTGGGCAAGCGGCGTTTATAAACCGCGTCCGGTGTGTCCAGGCCGCCATACGGGCGGGTGATACCTTCCAGACGAACGTCTCACAGCGGCTTTCGGCGCCCGCTGCCGTCCATCCGGTCGAGGCCTACGCCGCGCTCCGCCGCGTGAACCCAGCGCCGTACGCCGCGCTCGTGGAGTTCCCGGGTGTCGACCTCGTGAGTGCGAGTCCCGAACTCCTCTTGGACGTTGAGGGCGATCGGCTCCTGACGGAACCGATCGCCGGCACCCGTCCCCGAGGGGAGACGCCCCGGACGGACCGCGAACTCGGAGCCGACCTCCGGTCGGATGCGAAAGAACGCGCCGAACACGCGATGTTGGTCGACTTAGAGCGCAACGACCTCGGGAAGGTGAGCGAGTACGGCAGCGTCGACGTCCGGGAGTACCGCCGGATCGATCGCTATGCCGAGGTGATGCACCTGGTCAGCCTGATCGAGGGCCGACTGCGCCCGGATCGCTCGGTCACCGACGCCGTCTCGGCGACGTTTCCCGGCGGCACGATCACCGGCGCGCCCAAACCGAAGACGATGGGGATCATCGACGACGTCGAACGGACCCGTCGGGGTCCCTACACCGGCAGTATCGGGATCTTCGGCTTCGATGGCCGGGCGACGCTCAACATCGTCATCCGGACGCTCGTGCGACACGCCGACCGGTATCACCTGCGGGTCGGTGCCGGAATCGTCCACGACTCGGATCCTGAGCGCGAGTACGAGGAGACGCTAGATAAGGCCCGTGCGCTCGTCACTGCGATCGATACCGCCCTGGCTGATCGGGCGGCGTTCTCGCTCGAGGTGGCCGATCGATGACCCGACCGACCGTCCTCGTCGTCGACAACTACGACTCGTTCGTCTACAACCTCGTCCAGTACGTCGGAACCCACGCCGACGTCGTCGTCCGTCGCAACGACGAGATCGACGTGGACGGGATCAGGCGGCTCGACCCCGAGGCGATCGTCGTTTCACCGGGGCCGGGGACGCCGAGGGAGGCGGGCGTCTCGGTTCCGGTCTTCGAGTCGCTGTCGTATCCGACGCTCGGCGTCTGTCTGGGCCATCAGGCGTTGTGTGCCGCCAACGGCGTCCCGGTCGGCCACGCACCCGACGTCGTCCACGGGAAGCCGTCCGTCGTCACTCACGACGGATCGGGCGTCTTCGAGGGGCTACCCGACGCCTTCGAGGTGGGTCGGTACCACTCGCTGGCCGCCCAGCCTGGGGCGTTGCCGGCCGAGTTGGTCGAGACGGCCCGAACCGGGGACGACCGCGGCGTTCTCATGGGTGTTCGTCACCGCGAGAAGCCCCACGAGGGCGTTCAGTTTCACCCCGAGAGTATTCTCACGGACGTCGGTGAACGGATGATAGAGACTTTTTGTCGTCGCTGTCGGGTGGCCTGAGGTGACACTCCTGTACCACGTCGACGGTGCGTTGGTCGATCGGGCCGACGCGACCGTCCACGTCGACGACCGGGGGTTTCGCTACGGCGACGCGGCCTTCGAGACCTGTCGGGCCTACGGCGGCGAGGTGTTCCTGTGGGATCGCCACCTCGATCGGCTCGAAGCCACCTGTGCGGTCCTCGGGATGGCCGAGGCCATCCCCGGGGACCTCCGTGCGCGCGTCGACGAGACGCTCGAGGCCAACGGCCTCTCGGAGGCCTACGTCCGGGTTTCCGTGACCCGAGGCATCCAGCCCGGAACCCTCACGCCCGCCGAAGACGTCGACCCGACCGTCGTCGTCTATGTCAAACCGCTCCCGTCGGGTGGGACCGACGGGGATCCGGTCTGGGACGGTCCCGCGACCGTCCAGTCAGTCGAGACCCGGCGGATCCCCGACGACGCTCTCCCCGCCGGGGCGAAGACGCACAACTATCTCAACGGGATCCTCGCCCGACTCGGGTTGCACGGGAGCGGTGCGGCCGACGAATCGCTCATGTGTGACACCGACGGATACGTCGCCGAAGGGGCAACGAGCAACGTCTTTTTCGTCGATCGGGGGACGCTGAAAACCCCCGAGCGCGGGACGATCCTGCCGGGGATTACCCGTGGGGCCGTCCTCGAGGCGGCCGAGCGAATCGGCGTTCCGGCCGAGGTCGGCCGCTACACCATCGACGACGTCCGCGGTTCGACGGAGGCGTTTTTGACGAACACGACATGGGAGATACGACCGATCGGCCGCCTCGACGGGGCCGCGATCGGCGGCGGCCCCGTGACGGACCGGCTCCGGGAGGCGTACGACGAACTCGTCGACCGGCGCTGTTACGAGACGTGATAGGGCCGCAGCGCTACTACGGAACTGCTGCGGCCGGCGGACGGTGCGGCTCGCATCCCGTGGACACTCCTCGGGGGCGTATCGTCGGCGGTATCAGAACTTGTAGTTCGATTTCGATTCGAGATCCGTCCCATCGCCCTCGATCGCCCCCTCACGGACGAATTCGTAGTCCTCGTCGCTCAGGAACACCGTTCCGTTCTCGACGGCGATCTCGATTTCGTTGAGATACGCCCCCTCACAGGGGCCGAACGTACAGAAGCCGCTCTCGGACTCGAAGTACGCACCGTGGTTCTCACAGATGAGCTCCTCCCCTCGCATCTCCGCGCCGGACCCCTTGTCGATCTTGATGTGCGTGTAATGCTGGCAGTAGTTGAGCCACGCGTGGAGTTCGCCGTCGGCCCGGACCAAAATAGCCTCGCGTTCCTCGCCGGACTCCGTCTCCCGGAGTGTGAACAGATACGTCGTCTCGTCAGGCACATCCTCGATCGGGGCGACAGCACGTCGGGTAGCCATCGTACGGCGGTAGCGGCCGATCGAACAAACCGCTTGCGGGATTGGAAGGTCACACGGGGGGTCACCCGTCCCCGGGGTCGTCCCAGATCGCCGATAACAGGTTCCGCTGTGCGGCGCGGACATGCGTCGAGAACGTCGGCTGGGCGATCCCCAGGGAGTCGGCGATTTCCGCGCCGGTCCGCTTTCGGGTCTCGTCGAAGTAGCCGGCGTGATACGCCGTCCGCAACACGTCCCGCTGTCGTGCCGTGAGCACGCCGGCCAGAAGGGTCGGCCACGGCGTCGCTTCGGTCGGGGCTGCGGCCCGCTCGGCTTTCAGTTCCGCGTCGCCGAACAGTTCCTGTGCCTGCCCGATGAGACGGTGTTCGTCGCGCTCGCGGCAAATCGAGACGGCGAGTTCGCAGTCGTGCTCGGAGACCCGGAGTGAGCGGAAACTCGCTCCAAGGGTAGTCACCACCGAGGCGACACACGGTTCCTCCACGAGGACCTCATAGATCGAGGTACCGGTCCCCGGGAGACACTCGACCGATCGAATCTCGGGGGCGGTGTCGGCGGCATCGACGACGCGCTCGGGGGTGACATCGGAGAGCAGACAGTAGAGGAGGAACTCGTCCTCCGTTCGCCTGCTCACGCTCCGGACCTCGACGGTTCTCGACAGCCGGCGGGCAAGCACCCGGAGCGGCTCGTCCTGTTCGATCGCTACCCCGAGGACGAGGTCCCTGCTCCCGTCGGTATGCAGCGCGTTTCGGCGCTCGAGTGCGGTGACAGCGTAGCCGACGAGCGCTCCGAGTTCTGTCAGGATGTCCCGAATCCGGCCGTCGAAGGTATCGACGGTCGTTCCGTAGATTGTCAACACGCCGTGGTGGATACCTTCGTGGTGGATCGGGACCGCGAACACCGACCGGTAGCCCTCCGCCAGCATCGCCGCCCGCCAGGGTCCCTCGGGAAGCCGCTCCGGAACGCGGTGTTCGCCGGTGGTCGGCCGTTCGTCTGCGACCCGGACGGCCGGAACCGGGGACTCGAAACCAAGCGAGAGCGGTATGTCCTCCAGGCGGGAATCGGGGACGTCACACCGCGCGACCGGCACGAGCGCTTCCGCTGAGGGGCCGACGGTGCCGATCCACACCCCGCCAAATCCCTCGAGGTCGGCGATCGAACGACAGACCGCCTGGTGGATGCGTTCGCGGGAGCGGACGTCGATCAGTATCTCGTGTAACGACCGGATCGTCTCGTTCAGCTCGGTGACGTACTCGAGTCGCTTTTTCCGCTCCGTGATATCGACGATGTATCCCATGTAACCGGTGATTTCTCCGTCCTCGCGAACGATCCGGGTATGGTCGAGTACCCAGCGGACCTCCCCGCCCTTCGTCACCATCCGGTATGGCTCGTGATGGAACCGCTCGGTCGTCCCGTTACTGTGGTCTTTGACCTCTTGGGTGACCCGCTCTCGGTCGTCCTCGTGAACCAAATCGATATACGCGGGGTCGCCGTCGCACAACTCGGTCGGCGAGTATCCGAAGAGCCGATCGACGTTCGGTGAGACGTACTCGACCGGCCACCCCGACTCGTTGTGCCACGTAAACACGACGACTGGGCCCTCCGCGAATAAATCGAACTCCGTACTCCCCGACGTGTTCGCATCGATCCGCTCTGTCATGCATACTCCCCCGTATCCCGGAGTCGGGCCGAATTATTATAAATCCGGGTCTGGAGCCGGCCGTTTCGGTCCGACCGTCTCGTTTCGCTGCCTCCCAACGATGCTATTATAATAGTGCCTTGATTTTTATACAACCGGATATTACCTCCAGGTGGAGATCCGGTGAACAGGGGTAGGTTCCTGGTGGCGCTTCGATAGCGTGGGGATGCACCCGGGCTTTCGTTCGGCGGACGGCCCTCTATCGCCGCGGATATTTTTATCGGCACTAGTGCCGTTCGGACCCTCGGATTTTCTGTAATCGGGGGACCGAACCCGTCGGGCGGAATACGAGGACGAATATAAACCATCGGGACGCATACCCCTCCGCATGGACGTAATCGGCGACGTGATCGCCCGCGATCGTCGCTCCGATCGGCCCGCGCTCTCCGTGCCGGCCGTCGGCCGCCGCTACGACTACCGCCGGTTCTGTACGAGCGCCTGGAAGGCCGGGAACTTCCTCAGACTGCTTGGCGTACGCGAGGGGGTCGGCGTCGATCTCGCCGACGATCCGACCGCGGAACCGGTGTTGACCCTCTATGGGGCGGCCTCGCTCGGGGCGGTCGTCCGCTTCGACCCGCCTCGGGAGGTCGGTGACGACACGCGTGCGCTCGTCGTCCCCGCGGCCGATCTCGAGGAGTACGCCGTGGGACCGGCGACGAAGCGGGTCGTCTACGGCGATCCGCCGTCCGATCCGTCGGTGTCGTACTTCGAACGGGACGTCTGGAGTGAGAACCCGACCGAACCGCCGGATCACGTCGATCCCGGGGATCCGCTGCTCCGGGCCGACGGGGCGGAGTACAGCCACGGCGACGTCTTGCGGACAGCGGGGACGATCGTCGAGGAATACGAGATCGGCCCCGACAGCGTCGTGGCCGTCCGCGGCTCGTTTTCGACTCCGACCGTCGCCGTCGCCGGACTCGTCGCCCCCATCCTCGCCGGCGCACACCTCGCCGTCGGTCCCGAAAGCGAGGGTGACGTCGTCGTTGGAGGGGCCGAAAGCGACGTTCGGACGGTCGAGATCGGGTGAACGCTGTCGGTCCGGCCCGCCCGACGTCACCCGCTCCCCGCGCGACGTCGCCGTTGCGCCGACGCACAGCGTACGATACCGCCACGGACCGGCCCACAACGCATTTGACCACGAGTCACGTAGGCGGACATCGATGAGCCGCGCCGCGTACGACCGGTGGGTCTTCGACCTCGACGGGACGCTGGTCGACGTCGAACCCGACTACGTCCACGAGGTGATGGGCCGGATCGGTGACCGACTGGGCTATGGTTTCACCGATCGACAGGCCGAGACCCTCTGGCACGGCTTCGGTGGGGAACGGGGCGATCACCTCCGCGCGTGGGGAATCGATCCCGAACGGTTCTGGACGGTCTTCCACGACGAGGAGGACGCGGCCGCGCGTGCCGGGGCCACCTTCTTATACGATGACGCCGCCGTCGTCGGCGAACTCGACGCGCCGACCGTACTCGTCACCCACTGTCAGCGATACCTGACGGATCCGGTGTTGGCGTCGTTGGACATCGGCGATTGGTTCGATTCGATCGTCTGCTGTAGCGCCGAAACGGGCTGGAAACCCGACCCCGAACCGGTCCGGACGGCGCTGTCGGCGGCAGGAGCCGAGTCTGGCCGTGGGGTCCTCGTTGGCGACACGCCGGGGGACGTCGGTGCGGCGTGGAACGCGGGCCTCGAGGCCGCCCACGTCGAGCGCCACGGCCACGGACGCCGGGGGTGTTGTGTCGTCGGCGACCACCGAGTTGGCCGGATCGACGAGTTGGCCTAGTCGTAATACTCGTCGTCCAGCGGCAACTCGAAGTCGGCCTCCTCGATCGATTCGACGACGGCCTCGAGGACGAGTCCATCGCCGGTT
Organism: Natronomonas salinimetallica; assembly: GCF_013839515.1. Taxonomy (GTDB): domain Archaea; phylum Halobacteriota; class Halobacteria; order Halobacteriales; family Haloarculaceae; genus Natronomonas. The sequence continues at coordinate 69,445 of NZ_JACDNQ010000006.1, forward strand.
TCGGGGTCAGGAACGACAAACCGCACACGGATCTCCCCGTCGTCGTTCGAGATATCGAGGACGTCCGCGTCGGATGGGTAGAGGTACTCGGCGTCGAGGCTGTCTGTCGACTCGTCGTCTCGTGACATACTCGGCGTTTTTTCAACCAGTTGATTTGGATCTTTCGGGAGTGGGGGTCCCGAAAGAAGAGCGAGAACGTAGGCGATCGACCGTCCCGGGAGCGGTGGTTTTAGGTATGCCTAAATCAGAGCATCACCAGGGAAGTGCCTCGCGGACGGGGCCAAACCGCGGCCGTGTCGCCCCTCACCGGACCGGTAGATTTTTTAGGTTCACCTAAAACAGTGTAGCAATGGACGAGTATACCGACCGATCCGGGACGACGAGCGGCTCTGGAGGTACGGACAAGCCACAGAGCGCGGACAAAGACTGCGATATCTGCGTCATCGTCCCCACAATCCGGGAATACGACTGCGTTCGCGCGTACATCGAGAACGCCCGAGCGCACGACTTTGACACCGATCGACTACACTTCGTCCTCGTCACCGAGGACTTCTGTGATACCGACGAGATGCGAGCGATGCTCGATGATCTCGGCGTCGACGGTGCGGTCTTCGACGGAAGCGACCGCGAGGAGTGGTACGAGCGTCACGGGATCACCGAGTACGCACACCTCGTACCGGCGGCGAGTCACGCCGAAACGAGCTTCGGACTCCTCTACATGTGGGCCAACGATACGTTCGAGTACGGCGTCTTCATCGACGACGACACGCTCCCACACAATGGGGACTTTTTCGGTCGACACATGCGGAATCTCGCCTTTGGGGGAGACATCGAGCGAGTTCGTTCGGACGAACAGTGGGTCAACGTGCTGTATCAACGGGCCGACGAACACGGTCTCTATCCGCGAGGCTACCCCTACTCGGCGATGGACGAAACCGTCGAGACGGATACTGTCGAAGTCGGATCCGGCGAAATAGTCGCCTCGCAGGGGCTGTGGACAAACGTCCCGGATCTCGATGCCGTCCGGATCCTGATGGACGGTGACCTGGAGGGGCAGGCCCAAACCCGGACGACGCTCGAGGATTTCGATCGGGACTTCGTCGCCGCGGACGGAAACTATCTCACGGTCTGTTCGATGAATCTCGCGTTCCGGCGGGAAATCATTCCCGCGTTCTATCAGCTCCCGATGGACGACAACGAGTGGGACGTCGGGCGCTTCGACGACATCTGGAGCGGCGTCTTCCTCAAGCGGGCCTGCGATTTCCTCGGCGCGCGGATCTACAACGGCCGGCCGCTGTGTGAACACAACAAGGCCCCGCGGTCGACGTTCGACGACCTCCACAACGAGGTCGCGGGCTTGGAGCTCAACGAACACCTCTGGGAGCTCGTCGACGAGGTCGAACCGGGACCGCTGCGCTCCAGCGACGCGGCCGACGGCTACGCGGCGGTCTTCGAGGCGATGGCACGGCGACTCGCCGAGGGCGAGTTCGACGAGTACCGCAACGGCGCGTTCCTCACTCACGTCGGCGAGCACATGCTCGGGTGGCTCGAGTGTCTCGACGAACTCGGAGCGGCCGGGGCGGTCGAAACGCCCGTCGCGGCGGACGACTGAAGCGACGAATATATATGTATTTAGGTGGACCTAAAAACCATGACTGACGAACGAATCCACGGACGAACGACAGACCGCCGGCGCTTTCTCGCGGCCGCGGGCGCGGCCGGGGCGGCCGGACTCGCCGGCTGTTCGGGGATGCTCGGCGGGAACGGATCGGACGACGGCACCGATGGCTCGGACTCGCCGGTCGGCCAGATCGGATCGGGGCGGGAGGGCCGCGATGCTCCCGGTGGGACCCCGATGAGCGAGATGCCGGATCTACAGGGCGAACTCACAGTCTACTCGGGCCGCGGTGAGTTCCTCGTCGGCGAGCTCGTCGGCTTCATCGACGATCAATACGAGGACTTCGAGTTGACCGTCCGGTACGGCGGGTCGACCGATCTCGTCAACCAGATCGTCAACGAGGGCGACGGCTCGCCCGCCGACGTGTTCTACTCGGTGAACGCCGGGTCCCTCGGGGCGTTGGCCGACGAGGGACGAGCGGGATCGATCGACGAGTCGGTCCTCGAGATGGTCCGCTCGGAGTTCCGTACCGACGCCTGGATGGGGACGTCCGGCCGGGCGCGGACGATCCCGTACAACACCGACGCGTACGCGGCCGACGACATGCCGAACGATATCATGGCCTATCCCGAGGCGTTCGACGGCGATCTCGGATGGGCACCCTCCTACGGCTCCTGTCAGGCGTTCGTCACCGCCATGCGGCTCATCGAGGGCGAGGAAGCGACCCGCGAGTGGCTCAACGCCGTCATTGAGAGCGGTATCACCGACTATCCGGACGAGTTCGCCGCCTGTGAGGCGGTCGCCGACGGCGAGATCGACGCCGCGTTCACGAATCACTACTACGTCCAGCGCGTACTCGACGGGAACCCGGAGGCCTCGATCGCGACCGCCTTCACGCAGGGTGACGCCGGTGCCGTCTTCAACGTCGCCGGCGCGGCGGTCGTCGATACGGCCGACGACGAGTCCCTCGCGAGCAACTTCATCCGACACCTGCTGTCGGCGGAGGCACAAAACTACTTCGCTACGTCGACGTTCGAGTACCCGCTCGTCCCGGACGTCGACCCGGTCGGCGACCTCCCCTCGATCGACGAACTCGACGTTCCCGATATCGATCTCGCGCGGCTCTCCGAACTCGAGCCGACGGTCGATCTCATGCGTGACGTCGGCGCGCTCTGAACGGTTCCCACCGACGTGACATCTCCTCGAGACCGGCTCCGACGGCGGGTATCGAAGGCCGTCAGTGAAGCGTTTCGCCGCCTCGACGCCCCACGGGTGGCGGCCATCGCGACCGCCGCCGGGGCCGCTATCGCGGTCTTCGTCGTCTCCAGTACGGTCTTTGCGTACCACTCGAGCAACCACGACGAGGGGGTATATCTGCTCCAGGCGGCGCTGCTTCTCGACGGTCAACTCGAACTCCGGGCCGGGGAGTTGGCCGGCGCGTTCCGGCCGTGGTTCTTCGTCGAGGACGGGGGGCGGCTCTACCCGAAATACACCCCCGTTCCGGCGGCGATGTTCGCGGCCTCGATGGCGCTTTTCGGCGAGCCGCGGATGACGCTCGCCGCCGTCGCCGCGGCGAACGCCGCGCTCGTGTACGTGTTGGGGTCGATGCTCTTCGATCGCCGGGTCGGCGTCGTCGCGGCGGCGCTGTTCGCCGCGTCGCCGCTCGCGGTCGTGACGACGTCCGCGTTCCTCCCCTATGCGCCGACGACGGCGCTGAATCTGTTGTTCGCCGTCGCGTATCTGCGGGGCGTCCGGGACGGCTCGATCCCCGCCGCCGCGGTCGCCGGGATCGCGATCGGGGTCGCCTTCTTCGCCCGCCCCTACACGGCGGTGCTGTTCGCGATCCCGTTTATGTGTCACGCGCTCGTTTCGGTCGTCAACTCGGTGTCGGACGGCGGTATTTCGACCGCCGAACCGGTCCGTAGACAGGGCGTGACGGCGGTGTTTGGCCTCGCGTTCGTCGGCGTGACGCTCGCGTACAACGCCCGGATGACCGGTTCGCCACTCGTGTTCCCCTACGAGGCGTTCGCCCCCGCGGACGGTCCCGGGTTCGGCACCCGGCGGATCCTCGACCACTCGGTCACGTACACCCCCGCGTTGGCGCTGGAGGCCAACGGGTACGCCATCCGGTATCTCCTCACGCGGTGGTTCGTCGCGGGACCGATCGGGACGGCGGCCGCGGTCGCGGGCCTCGCGCTCGCCGTCCGCCGATGGATCGGTGAGCGGACTGCCGCCGACGGTTCGGCGGCCTTCGAGCGACGGGCGGGCCTCGTGCTCGCCGGGCTCTTCGTGACCGTTACGGCCGGCAACGTCGCCTTCTGGGGCAACTACAACGTCCTCGCGACGCTGTCGGATCCGACCGACGGCCTCGTCTCGCAGTTCGGCCCGTTCTATCACTTCGACCTGCTGGTTCCCCTTTCGGTGTTCGCAGCCCTCGCCGTCGTCGTCGGCTGGGACCGGGGGGTTCCGGCCGTCCGGTCGGTGATCGAACGCCGCCGCTCCCGGCGGGCCGCGCGGGTCGCGGTCGCGCTCCTCCTCGTTGCGAGCCTCGTCGGCGCGTCGGCCGCCGCGGTCGCGGCCGTCTCGGGTCCGCTCGACCGGAACGCGGCTCACACGGAGAAATACGAGGTCGCCTACGGGCCGATCGAGACGGCCGACCCCGAAAGCGCGGTGGTATTTTTGCCGACGCCGTACGGCGACTGGCAGAACCACCCGTTCCAGTATCTCCGCAACGACGGCGGGCTGGACGGCCCCGTCGTCTACGCGCTCGATCGCGGCCCGGGTGACGACTTCGCGGTCCTCGATGCCTACCCGAACCGGACGCACTACCGGTATGCCTATCGGGGCGAGTGGACGCCGAGTGCGGATCGACACGTCACCCCGAAGCTCGAGCCGCTGGACGTCCGTCGCGGCGCGACGCTCGATGGAGAGGCCGTCGTCGGCGTCCCGTCCCGCGTCGCCCACGCCAGGGTCCGACTCGAAAGCGAGACGGGCGGTACCGCCGAGTACGCGGTGGCCGATCCCGACGGCTCGATCACCGTGCCGTGGTCGATCGATCGCGACGCCGCGCGGTTGTTGGCGGCCGACTCAGCGCCGTCGGTTCGGGTGGGTGGGGCCGACACCGTCGTCCTGACGGTCACGCTCACACAGCCCGACGGCGGAACGCTCACGTACCGCCAGGAAGCGACCGTCAGAACCGGCATCGACGGCGTCGAGGTAGTCTGGCCGCCGGAGCGCTCCGTCTGTCCGCTCGTCACCGACTGCGGTAACGAGGGGACGTACCTCCCCGACGATTCGGACGCCCACCGGGCGGGCGTCTCCTTCGAGACGCGTCTGGAGCCGCGAGAGCCGTGAACGGAACCGAGCGCGTCTGCGGCGATGAACGGAACCGAGCGCGTCTGCGGCGATGAACGGAACCGAGCGCGTCGGCGGCGATTGAACGTCGCGGGCACGTACGGGAGACACCGCATCGTACCGGACGGCCTCGCGTTCCGTTTCGCTTGATAAACCCCTGCCAGAATCCTCGAAATTGATCCATAGTCCGTCGGCGTCTCTTATCGAGACAACCGTTAGCACAGCGCCGCAGTCTGTGTGTTTCACCCAGAGCACCGGTCGAAATCCGGCCTGCGCCGCCCGTCCGATATCAGGTACATTTATATAGAACCACAGACAATCATTCGGACGACTATGAGCCAACAGCAACAGATGGGAGGACAGCCGATGATCATTCTCGGTGAGGATTCCCAGCGGATGAAAGACCGTGACGCCCAATCGCACAACATCGCGGCGGCGAAAGCGGTCGCCGAATCGGTACGCTCGACGCTCGGCCCCAAGGGGATGGACAAGATGCTCGTCTCCTCGATGGGTGACATCACCGTCACGAACGACGGCGTCACCATCCTCCAGGAGATGGACATCGACAACCCGACCGCCGAGATGATCGTCCAGGTCGCGGAGACACAGGAGGACGAAGCGGGCGACGGCACGACGACCGCCGTCTCCGTCGCCGGGGAACTGCTAAAGAACGCCGAGGACCTCCTCGAGCAGGACATCCACCCGACGGCGATGATCAAGGGCTTCCACCTCGCGAGCGATCGCGCCCGCGAGGAGATCGACAACGTCGCCTACGACGTCGATTCCGAGGACACCGAACTCCTCAAGCAGGTCGCCGAGACGTCGATGACCGGCAAGGGCGCGGAACTCGAAAAGGACGTCCTCGCCCAACTCGTCGTCGACGCGGTCCAAGCGGTCACCGTCGACGCCGAGTCGGGCGAGACGATCGTCGACCTCGAGTACGTCAACACCGAGACCCAGACCGGCCGCTCTGCGGGCGAGTCCGAACTGCTCAACGGCGCGGTCGTCGACAAGAGCCCCGCCCACGAGGAGATGCCCCGAGCGGTCGAGGACGCGAACGTACTCCTCATCAACGAGGCGATCGAGATCGAGGATACCGACGCCGACGCCAGCCTCCAACTCGACAGCCCCGATCAGCTCCAGACGTTCATCGACAAGGAAGAAGAACAGCTCAAAGAGAAGGTCGATGCCATCGCCGAGGCCGGCGCGGACGTCGTTCTCTGTCAGAAGGGCATCGACGACCTCGCCGAGCACTTCCTCGCCAAGGAGGGCATCCTCGCGGCCTCCCGGGTGAAAAAGAGCGATCTCTCCTTCCTGCGTGAGGTCACGGGCGGCGACGTCGTCTCCGATATCGACGCCATCGAGGAGGCGACGCTCGGTTCCGCGAACGTCGAGTACGACGACGCGGACGAACTGTTCTACGTCGAGGGGCTCGACGACCACACCCACGGCGTGACGCTCTTGCTCCGCGGGTCGACAGAACACGTCGTCGACGAACTCGAACGCGGTATCGGCGACGCCCTCGACGTCGTCGCCCAGACCGTCTCCGACGGCCGCGTGCTGGCCGGCGGCGGCGCGGTCGAAGTCGAAGTCGCCCGCCGCGTCCGGGAGTACGCCGACAGCGTCTCCGGCCGCGAGCAACTCGCCGTCGAGGCCTTCGCCGACGCACTGGAACTCGTCCCCCGCGTCCTCGCCGAGAACGCCGGCCTCGACTCGATCGATACCCTCGTCGACCTGCGTGCGGCTCACGACGACGGTGACGAGACGGCCGGACTCAACGTCTTCAGCGGCGACGTCGTCGATACCTTCGAGGCCGGCGTCGTCGAGCCGGCCCACGCCAAACAGCAGGGCATCTCCTCGGCCACCGAGGCCGCGAACCTCGTACTCAAGATCGACGACATCATCGCCGCCGGTGATCTCTCGACGGAGGGCGAGGAACCCGAAGGCGGCCCCGGCGGTGCCCCCGGCGGCATGGGTGGCATGGGCGGCGGCATGGGCGGCATGATGTAACACGGCCGGGAACCACCCGTTTCGAGCCGTCGCGGAGACGACCCTTTTTGTATCCGACCGCGCGTATCGGCACGTAATGACGCTCTCCGAGGAAGCGAGATCCCGCCTGGCGGACGTCGTCACGCTCCAGCCGACGAAAAACAGCGAACTGCAGGACCGATGGGGGCTCGAAAGCGGTAGCGACGTACACACCTACCTCGAATCGGAGCTAAAACAGTACTACTACCGCGACGAGAACAGTCTGATCCGGGCGACGCCCGAGGCGGCCGATCTCGTCGGGATCGAACTCGACGACGACGTCGTCCAGGTGCCGCCGCTGCAGGGCGAGATCGTCGACACGCTCGCCGGTCCCGACGAGGACCCACAGAGCGTCGTGTCGACGTTACACGACCTCCGAGAGCGTGGCGTCGAGGCGGACGTCGATTCGGTCCGCTCGGCGCTCCGCAGCCTGGCCGACAAGGGTATCGTCGAGATCGTCCGAAAGACCGTGCCGACGTTTCGGCTCGCTCTCGATCGGGCGTCCATCGAGGTCGAGGTCCTCGAGGGACCGGGGGAGGAGACGTCCCGGAGCCAGTAGGGCGGTTTGGCCGCCCCCTGGCGGGGACGGCCAGCAGCAAGCCGCCGATCGTCGGTCCCTCGAACCACTTGACCCCGAGGCGGTTCACGGGTCCCTGCCGCGTCGGCGACGACGTTTCCGATCGAGGAGCCGTTTCGTCGCCCGTCCCGGGCCGCCCTCGATCGGCCAGCCGCCGGTACGCCAGGCCGGGGGCTCCGGCTCGAAGGACGGACACGATCCCGAACACTCCGCGGCGGTCTGTGGGCGGCCTTTCGCCGCGCACCGCGGAAACGGCCCGCTCGGATCCTCGAGGTCGAAGTATCGGCAGTCGGGCCGCATCGTCCCCGCGTAGGAGCGCCAGCCGCGCTCGTACGCCCGTTCGGCTATCTCGGTGCGTTTTCGGCGTTTCCACTCGGGATCGGCGTACTCGAAACGGGCGGCCGAAGCGTCCTCGGACCCGCCCGAGGGCCGATCGAGGATCCGGGTCCCCGGATCGGTGACGGTCAGCGTTCGGGGCTGCCAGACCGGCTCACACGAGTACGCTCCCGACGCCGTCGAAACCGCCAGAATGCCGACTTCGACCGGCATCGCCTCCAACAGCGCGGGTTCGACGCCGCCGTCCGACGCCTCCGTCGCCAGCCATACTTCGTCCGCGAGCCCGAGCGCTACGTCGTGTTCCAGTTGCTCGCCGAGCCGTCTCGCCGCCGCCGCGTTCAGGTCCGGTTTGTTCTCGATCGCGACGACCCGATCGACCCACGCCGGGTAGCGGTATCGCCGTCTGATCTCGATGCGGTTTCCGTCCCGGCGCGTCTCGATGATTCCCCGGTCGTCGGCCTCGTGGATCGCCTCCCGGACGTATCGCCAGGGATAGCCGGGGTCCGGGAGACACTCGCGGTAGTACGTCCACGACGCCGGCGCGTGCCGGACGAGAGACAACAGATCCGACCCCAGACGCGTCTCGCCGAACGGTGCCCGCTCCGTGAGCCCGCCCGACGTGGGCTCGATGACGATCGTATCCCAGCGCCGGCGTGTGGTTCCGAGCTGTCTGGCGACGACGGGATCCGTTCCGCCGGCCACGCCGGGTGGCCAGTTTCTCTCGGCCCACGCACACACCCGTAACTCGAAGCCGAACTCCTTCACGGTCGACGTCGGTGGGCGTTGGACCTAAACGGTTCGCTCGCGAGGCGTAGAACCGAAGACGGAACGGGACGGGAGTGGATGCGTCGGGCACCGGGCGGACCCGACGCGGGCGGACGTGCGAGGCGGGCGTCGGAGCGTTCTTGCCGTCACGACGAGAAAAGCGTCGTTCGGGCATTCACGGGTACGCCGCGATCACGTATAAACCCTCGTGTACCGGGGCGGACCGTGCCCACGCCGGAGGACGCCCTCATACGAATCGCCGTACCGATGGAGCGGTCACCGCCGGAACGGTAGGGCGGTGGCCGCCACCCAGACGACAACGGTCCGTATCACCGGCGGTCGTCGAGCGCCGGGAACTCCTCGCGGACCTCGGTGACGCGTTCGGGCGGGCAGTTGGCCTGGACGACCGTCGCCCCCTCGTCGGAGGCGGCGACCGGGGTTCCCCACGGATCGTAGACCGTCGAGCGACCCACGAGGTCGGCCGTCTCGAACGACCCGGACCCGTTGACCGCGCCGACGTACAGCAGGTTCTCGACGGCCCGTGCGCGCGGCAGGAGCCGCCAGTGTTCGACACGGGGGTAAGGCCAGGCGCTCGGGACGAGCACCATCGTCGTCCCCGACTCGACCAGCCGACGGTACAGCTCCGGAAACCGGAGGTCATAACAGGTGGTGACGGCAACGGTGTGTCCCCCCAGTTCGGCCGTCGGGAGCCGCTCACCGGGGACGAGCAGTTCGGCCTCCGCGGAGTCGTAGCCGAACAGGTGACGTTTCCGGTATACCAGCCGCCGGTCACCGTCGCTATCGAACAGCACGGCGGTATTCGAGAGGCCCGCCGTCGCCGGAACGGACTCGCCCGCGGCGGCGGAGGCGGCGAGGTCCTCGACGACCGTCCCGGCGAGGACCGCGACGTCGTGTTCGACCGCGGCCGCCCGGATCCGTCGGTGGGTCTCACCGCCGATCGGCTCCGCGAGGCGTTCGTAGGCGTCGAACGCGAAGTACCCGGCGTTGAAGATCTCCGGCAACGCAACGCAGTCTGCCCCCTCGGCCGCGGCCGACTCGATCGCCCCGACCGCCCGCCGGACGTTTCGGTCCCGCTTGGCCGGTTCGATCCCGACCTGTGCGAGCGCGAGGTTCATGTGTCGGTTCGCTCGCGGACGGTCGTCTCGAGGCTGGTCAGTTCGTCGTCGAGCTTCCGCTTGAAGTAGGTCTCGACCCCCGGAAGCCGGCCCTCGACCCGAAACCGGTTCGTGACTCTGGTCCCGGCCTCTGTCGGCTCCAGGACGTGTTCGCCCTGGACGTTCATCGCCCTCGATCGCCCGACGAACCGGACGTAGGCCGGTTCGTCCACCTCGACGTCCTCGGTTTCGACCTCGATCGTCCGATTAATCCTCGGGATCGGAAGCGAGACGTGCCAGATCGCGGTCCGGTCGCCGGTCGTCTCGAAGTCGGTAACGACGCTTATCGATCGGGCCCGGGTCTCGGGATCCGAGATGACGTCCCACACGGTTTCGGGGGACGCCGGGATGTCGAATACGCGTTCAATGCGGGCGGTCATACGTTTCGATTGGGAGGTACGAACATAATAACAGGCGTTCCGGTCGCGGCCGGCCGACCGATAGCTTATTCCGGGGTGACACGCCACGTGGTCGAGCGGGCCCGGGACCACTTTTCGATGTCGACGTCCTCGGAGTGCTCGGCCAGCCGCGGAAGCCGAGTACCGACCTGCTTGGCCGTCAGATCGATCGCATCGGCGATGTGCTTCGAACGGAGGTACTGTTCGCCGCTCTTGGCGCGCTCTCGGAGGTACGCGAGGATGCGCTCGTCTTCGTCGCTCAGTTCGCCCATACCTGAGGCTATGGCGGCGAACGATTTAAGACCGTTCCTTCCGGATCCCCCGTCGGCTACGCGTACGCCTGGTAGGCGGCGACCGAGAGCCCTCCGGCGGCCATCGCCAGGGCGAAGGCCCCGCCTGCGGCGAGTTGGTTCCCGGTGAACCCGAACACTGCGAGTCCGACCGCGCCGAGCATAGCGACGATGGCGAAAAGCACCGGAAAGCCGACACCTTTGTCAGTCGAATCAGCGGTCTCCATATCGAACCGTACGGCAGGACGATTATAAATCCCGCCGATCCGGGCGGCTCACCCGAGCAACTGTTCGAGTTGGTGGCGACGCCGGTCGATGTCGAAGGAGGGATCGACGCCGCCTTGGACGTGAAGCCGATCGAGGAGCAACAGGGGGTCCGCGCCCGCGGCCTCCGCCGCCGGGATCAACTCCTGCAACGCGCGCCGGTGTAACGCCAGCGAATCGAGGAGTCCGATCGCGATGGCGAGAGGAACCGCCGCCTCGGCGTCGGTCGGGAAGGCACTGGAGATCAGATCGAAGCGCGGTTCCGGGGGCGCGTCGGTCCCGGAAAGCGTGAGACACTCCGGACACAGCGCCGCGCGCTCGGACTCCTCGGGGACGTGAGGGCGATACTCGGGGGAAACCTCGAAGACGACTGCTCGGGCACCGCAGTTCGGACACTCCATACGGGACCTAACCGGTCCGGAACGTATGAACGGGACGAAACGCCGACGAGAACGGAATCAAACGCCGACGGAAACAAAAACGAAACGCCGACGAGAACGGAATCAAACGCCGACGGAAACAAAAACGAAACGCCGACGAGAACGGAATCAAACGCCGACGAGAACGGGACGGCCGGGACCGCGTTCAGCCGTCGGCCGGGACCGCGTTCAGCCGTCGGCCGGGACCGCGTTCAGCCGTCGGCCGGGACCGCGTTCAGCCGTCGGCCGGGACCGTCTCGACCTCGGCCTCGGCGGCCTCTTGGGCGTTCTCGGCCGCTTCGTCTTCTTCTTTTTTCGCTTTGATTTTCTTCATCCGGAAGATCTCCTCACGCTCTTGCTCTTCGAGTTTCTGTTCGATGTACTCTTGGGCTCCGTGTAGTTCGGGAAGGAGTTTGAACTCGAGGGCATTGACCCGGCGTTTCGTCTTCTCGATCTCGTCGAGCATCTTTTTCATCGCCGTCTCGACCTCGGCGGCGAGGATGATCGTCTCGAGCAACTGCTCGTAGGCGTCGGCGGCCTCGTCGATGCGTGCCGACGTGCCGACGAGTCCGTAGCCGCGTTGATCCAGCGACTTTTTGACCTTCGTCGATTCGATCTGGGGGACGACCACGCCCATGATGTTCTTCGATTGACTCGTGATCTCGGGATGTTCTTTCAGCGCGGCGGCGGCCCCGCGGACGGCGACGTCACCCTCCATCGCCCGCGCCATGTTGATGTTTCGCTGGGCACGCTCGTAGTTGTCGTCCAGATCCGACCGGACGTCCTGGGCCTGATCGAGGATGTCCATGAACTCCATGATGAGGCCGTCGCGCTTCTTTTCGAGGGTATCGTGGCCCCGCTCGGAGAGCTCGATGCGGTCCTCGATCGCCATCAGGTTCTTCCGAGTCGGTTTGACGTCCTTGCTCATTCTTGGCGGGGATTACACCTCTATCGGGTTAATGTTTTCCAACGAACGCCCCTCCGGGAGGCATACGACGTTCGTACTTCCGTCGGTCCCCTCCGCTTTCGCCACTGTGGGCTGTCTCCCCGGTCACGTGAACTGCCGTTCGAACGCGCGGACGTCGTCGTCGGTACCGACGATCACGAGTTCGTCGTCGTCGTCGATCACCGTCTCCGGGTGGACGTTCGTGATGACGTCGGAGTCCCGACGGATGGCGATGACGGTACAGCCCGTCTCCTCCCGGATGTTCGCCTCGCGGATGGTTTGTCCGACCGCACCCGGCGCGCTCGTCCGCATGACCTCCACTTGCTGATTCACCGAGAGTACGTCGCGATCCTCCAGGAGGTACGACGCGGACATCCGCCCGGCGACCGTCGCCAGCGACAACACGTAGTCGGCACCGGCGCGGTACGTCTTCGAGACGTTCGAGTTCTCCTCGACCCGGGTGATGATCTCCGTGTCGGGAGCCAGATCCCGGATCACGAGGGTGGCGAACTCCGTCGTGGTGTCGTCGGGCAACGCGAGGACGACCGTCCGCGCGTCCTCTATGCCGGCCGCGACGAGCGTCTCCGTCTGGGTCGCATCGCCGACGAGGTCGACACCGTCGATGTCGACCTGGTCGACGACCGTATACGGGATGTCGGCGTCCGCGAGTTCGGTCGCGACGGTCCGTCCGACCGCCCCATATCCGACGACCACGGTCTCGCCGGCTCCGAACTGCCGGACCGGGGAGTGGCTCATCTCGACGAGCCGTTCGAGTTGGGCCGGACGGCCCGAGACGAGCAGCACGGTCCCGCCCGTGAGTGTCGCGTCGGGGGCGGGGGAGGCGTCGAAGCGGCCGGCGAACCAGACGCCGATGACGTTGACGCCCGAGCGCTGGCGGATCTCGCTGTCGGCCAGCGTCGTCCCGGCCAACGTGCTTCCGTGGCGGATCGACACCTCCGCGAGTTCTAAGTCCTCGTCGATCTCGACGGCCTCCCCGATCTCCGAGCGCAGCGCCGTCGTGACCTTCTGGGCGAGGCTCTCGCCGAGCAGCTGTCGCGGCGAGAGGGCGTAGTCGGCACCGGCCAACCGGTGGTACTTCGCCCGATCCGGATCCTCGACGACGCTGACGACCGGCACGTCCTCGGCGAGTTCCTTCGCGGCGAGGACGATGCTCGCATCGACCTGATCGGAGACGTCCGCGAACAACGCCCGTGCGGCCGACAGCCGGGCGGCATCCAGCCCGTCCATCGATTCGGGGTCCGCACAGATCACCCGGTGGTCCGCCTCGTACAGCGTGTCCGCCCGCTCGCGGTCGGGTTCGACGATCACGTACGGGACGCCGTTGGAGTCGAGTTCCTCGATCAGGGCTTCGGCCCGCGTCGTGTACGAACAGATCACGACGTGGTCGTCGAGTGCCGCCTCCAGTCGCGACGGTGCCGTCGTCGAGAGCGCGTTCTCCAAAAGCGGCCCCACGAACACCGGGAGCGCGCCGACGAGCACCGCCATCCCGAGCAGGTCCGTTATCGTGATGAACGCCTGCATCTCGGCGCTCTCCCAGGGCGCGTCCCCGCCGAAGCCGGTCGTCGTGAACATCTCGACGGCGAACTGCAACGAATCGAGAAACGTCTGGGGCCGCCCCTCGTGTACCCGCATTCCCCACTGGTACCCGACCGCGGTCACGACGAGCGCCACGACCACGAAGAACAGGTATCCGGCGGCGCGGCGTTTCCATCCGTCCATACTCGAAGGAAACGTCTGCTCTGAATAAAACGTTCGTCACGCCGCCGTGTGCGGTCGAGAAAAATACCGGATCGGCCGCCCGAGCGGGATCAGTCCGCGGTCTGGGCGACTTCTTCGCTCTCGTCTTCGACGTAGTACTCCTCGATGAGGTCCTCGTCGATCCGGTTGAGTGCCTCCTTGGGCAGCCCGCTCAGCAGTTCCCACCCGATATCGAGCGTCTCGTCGACGCTCCGGTTCGTGTCGTGGCCCTGCTGGACGAACTCCTCCTCGAAGGCGTCCGCGAAGTCGAGATACTTGTTGTCGAGTTCGGAGAGCGCCTCGCGGCCGACGATGTTCACCAGGTCACGGAGGTCCTCGCCCTCCGCGTAGGCCGCGTACGCCTGATCGGACACGTCGGCGTGGTCCTCGCGGGTAAAGCCCTCGCCGATCCCGTCGTCCATCAGCCGCGAGAGGCTCGGCAGGACGTTGACCGGCGGCTCGATGCCCTGGCTGTTGAGGTCCCGATCGATGTAGATCTGGCCCTCCGTGATGTAGCCCGTCAGGTCCGGGATCGGGTGCGTATCGTCGTCGCCCGGCATTGTGAGGATCGGGATCTGCGTGACGGATCCCTCCCGGCCCTCGATCCGGCCGGCACGCTCGTACAGCTGTGCGAGGTCGGTGTACATGTAACCGGGATAGCCACGCCGACCCGGAACCTCCTCTCGGGCGGCACCGATCTCACGCAGCGCCTCGCAGTAGTTGGTCATGTCGGTGAGGATGACCAGCACGTGGTAATCCTCCTCGAAGGCGAGGTACTCGGCGGTCGTCAGCGCCATCCGCGGCGTGACCGTCCGCTCGACGGCGGGATCGTCCGCGAGGTTCATGAAGACGACCGAGCGTTCGAGCGCGCCGGTGCGCTCGAAGTCGTCCATGAACTCGTTGGCCTCCTCTTGAGTAATGCCCATCGCGCCGAAGATGACGGCGAACTCGGAGCCCTCCTCGCCCTCTTGTTCTTCCTCGGGCACCGAGGCCTGTCGGGCGATCTGGAGCGCCAGATCGTTGTGCGGAAGCCCCGATCCCGAGAAGATCGGGAGCTTCTGACCGCGGATCAGGGTGTTCATGCCATCGATGGCGGAGACGCCGGTCTGGATGAACTCCTGGGGATACTCGCGGGCGGTCGGGTTGATCGCCGCGCCGACGATCTCGCGTTCCTCGTCGGGTTCGATCTCGGGGCCGCCGTCGATCGGCTCGCCCGATCCCGAGAGGACGCGTCCGAGCAACTCCTCCGTCAGCGGCATCTGCAGCGTCTCGCCGAGGAACCGGACCGACGAGTCGCGGTCGATGCCAGAGGTTCCCTCGAACACCTGGATCGCGACGAACTCCGAGGTCGATTCGAGCACCTGTCCGCGGCGAACGTCGCCGTTCGGTGTCTCGATTTCGACCATCTCGTCGTAGCCGACCGGCTCGTCGATGTCGGCGAACACCAGCGGGCCGCTGATCTCCGTTATAGTTTTGTATTCTTTTTGCATGATCAGTAGCGCTCCCGGAGCTGTTCTGCGACGTCGTCTTTCAGCTCCTCAATATACGCTTCGTAGTCCTCCTGCGTGTTCATCCGGTTGAGCCGCGGGATGGCCTCGACGTCGACGATCTCCTCGACGGGGACGCCGGCTTCGAGCGCCTCGAAGGCCTCCTCGTTGAAGTGCTGGATGGCCGTCAGCATCAGGTAGGTCTTTTCGGGCTCACAGTAGGTATCCACGTCGTGGAAGGCGTTCTGCTGGAGCCATCCCTCGCGGATGTAGCGGGCGACCTCGAGGGTCAACTGCTGGTCGTCCGGCAGGGCGTCCTTGCCGACGAGCTGGACGATCTCTTGGAGTTCGCTCTCCTCGTCGAGGACGTCGACGGCCCACTGTCGTACCTCGGGGTACTCCTCGTCGACGTTCTCGCGCCACCACGGGTCGAGTTGCTCCGTGTACAGCGAGTAGGACTCGTTCCAGTTGATCGACGGGAAGTGCCGCCGTTCGGCCAGGTCCGCATCGAGCGCCCAGAAGCATTTGACGATACGCAGCGTGTTCTGGGTCACCGGCTCCGAGAAGTCCCCGCCGGGCGGCGAGACGGCCCCGATCGCCGAGATCGAGCCCTCGCTGCCGTTGAGGTTCTGGAACTTGCCGGCACGCTCGTAGAACTCCGAGAGGCGGGCCGCCAGGTACGCCGGGTAGCCCTCCTCGCCGGGCATCTCCTCGAGCCGCGAGGAGATCTCGCGCATGGCCTCGGCCCACCGCGAGGTGGAGTCGGCCATGAGCGCCACGTCGTAGCCCATATCGCGGTAGTACTCGGCGATCGTGATCCCCGTGTACACGCAGGATTCACGCGCCGCGACCGGCATGTTGGACGTATTCGCGATGAGACACGTCCGGGACATGAGCGGCTTACCGGTCTTGGGGTCCTCCAGTTCGGGGAAGTCCTCGATGACCTCGGTCATCTCGTTGCCGCGCTCGCCACAGCCGACGTAGACGACGATGTCCGCGTCGGCCCACTTGGCGAGTTGGTGTTGGGTGACCGTCTTCCCGGAGCCGAACGGGCCCGGAATGGCGGCCGTCCCGCCCTTCGCGATCGGGAAGAGGCCGTCGAGAATACGCTGCCCGGAGATCAGCGGCGTCGTCGGCGTCTCTTTTTCCACCGTCGGACGCGGCTCGCGGACGGGCCACTCCTGGCGCATCGCGATCTCCTCGCCGTTTTCGAGTTCGACGACCGCTTCGTCGACGGTGAACGACCCCGACTCGACGGCGGCGACCGCGCCGCCCTCGTAGCCCGGCGGCACCAACACCTTGTGGTCGATGCTCTCGGTTTCGGGGACGATCCCGACGACGTCGCCGGGCGTGACCTCGTCTCCGACCTCGACGTCGGGGTTGAACTCCCAGGTCTTCTCCAGGTCGATGCCGGGGGCGTCGACCCCGCGATCGAGGAACGCACCCATCTTTTCTTCGAGGACGTCCAGCGGCCGCTGGACGCCGTCGTAGATACTGTCCAACATGCCCGGGCCGAGATCGACCGAGAGCGGCTCGCCCGTGTTCTCGACGGGTTCGCCGGGGGCGACGTCGGAGGTCTCCTCGTACACCTGGATGGTGGTTATGTTTCCTTCTATCTCGATGACCTCGCCCATCAGCCCTTCCTCGCCGACGTAGACGACGTCGTTCATCCGGGCACCGAGATCGGTCGCGGTCACGACCGGACCGCTGACGCTCTCGATCACGCCCTCGTCTGTGGTTTCGCTTGCAGTTGCTTGACTCATGATTACTCCTCCATCAGGTCGATGCCGATGGCGCGTTTGATCTGCTCGCGCAGATTGCCCGAACCGGTCCCGCCACCCAGCGTGACGACGACTGGTTCGACACTCGTTTCGACTCGCTGTCGAACTGTACGTGAGAGGTACTCGATGTCCTCGTCGTGCATGACGACGATTCCGACACCCGCATCATCCAACACCGACGTGACGGCGTCGTCGAGTCGCTCCGCTCGTTCGCCGTCCTGGACGTTCTCGAACCGTCGAACGCCCGCGAGACGGAAGCCGGCCGTGAAATCGGGACTGCCGACGACGGCGATTTCTTGGCTCATTGTATCAACTCCTCTTCGATCTCTTCGACGGAGAGACCCGCCTCCCGACCCCGGGCGATCGCCCGGATGTTCTCGATTTCGCGTTCCTTCGCGAGGATATACGAGAGCACCGGACAGATCGACAGCGGATGCCGGTTCGAGAGTTTCTCGGAGTACTCGAGCAACGCCGTATTCAGCGCGTGCTCGAAGCCGATGAGGCTCTCCGCGGACTCGAGTTCGTCCAGCGCCTCCGAGAGGTCACCGCCGTAGGTGCTCTCTCTGATCGCGGTCACCAGCTCGTCGGTGTTCGAGGCGAGCTGTCGAAGCTCCTCGCCGTCGAAGAGCCGGCCGCCCTCGATGAAGTACTCCTCCGGGCTGATTTCCGCGCCGCTTCGGGCGATCCGCAGCCCGTTTCGGAGGTTCCGGAAGTCGATCTCCGCCTCGAGGAACTCCCGGTACAGCGCGGTCGGCGCGTCCGGTTCCGGCTGCCCGATGTCGTCGAGCAGGTGACCGAAGAACGCCCGGTCGACCGCGTTTTCGAGCGGTACGAGCACGTCGGAGCTCTCGAAGTCCTCGTAGGCGTCCTCGAGCGGCTCGCCGAAGATCGTCCCCGACAGCGTCTCGACCGCGTCCTCGACGCTCGTCGCGTCGACCAGCCGATCGAGCGTCCGCTCGGAGAACTCCCCCGTCCGGATCAGGTCGTCTTCGATCTCCTCGCGGCCGGCGTCCGTGTAGATGCCGCGGATAACCGTCTTGACGTTCCAGGCGTCGAACTTCCGGAGGTAGTTCGCGACGTACTCATAGAGCGATCCGTCAGCCCACGTCAACAGGTCATCGAAGTGTTTCGAGAGGTTCCGGTTCAGCGCGTACTCGACGAGGTCGACGCCCGTGTGCCGGCTCCCGAGGGCGTTCATCTCGGTTTCGTACTCCGAGTCCTCCATGAAACGGGCGATTTCGCCCGGACCCATCCGGACCATCTTCCGGTAGTCGTCGGCATCGAACAGCTTCGCCCGCCGAGATCGAACCCTCGCCGTGACGTATTCGTAGTTCGAACTCCCTTCGGTGTTGACGCTCATTCTTCGAAGAGGCGCGCGCTGATTTCGCGCAGGTTCTCCTCCCAGACGTCGCCGAGGACGGAGTCGAACGTGTTGTTCACTCGGACGCGGGAGTCGTCGGACTCGACGACCACGCCTCCGAGACAGTCGATCGGCTCGCCGACCTCGAAGCCGTCGTAGTCGGCGACGATCGATGCCAACAGCTCCCCGTCGTCCTCGTTGCCGCGGACGCGGACCGATTCCGCGTCGAACTCCTCGCTTGCGGCGTCCAGAAGCGACCGGGTCAGCGTCTCACGCTCCTCGCCGCTGATGTCGGCGATCTGTGCTTCGACGTCGTCGCGGACCTCCTCGAGAACCTCACGACGCGCTTCGAGACGGGCCTGTTTCGCCTCGAGTTTCGCGCTCGAAAGCTTCTGTTCGCGTTCCTGTTCGATCGTCCGCTCGACCTCACGCTCGGCCTCGGAACGGATATCCTCGGCCTCGTGTTCGGCCTCGGAGACGATCTCATCGGCACGCTCTTCCCCCGTCTCGCGTATCTCTTCTGCACGCGCGCGGGCTTCGTCTCGGATGTCCTCTACGACCGTATCAAGGCTCATTGTTTGGAAAAATCCCGTGTGGTTTAGACCACGAAGACGACGACCAGCGCCAGGATAACGAGCGTCTCCGGCAGGACTGTCAGGATCAGCCCTCGACCGAAGAGGTCTTCGTTTTCGGCCATCGCGCCGACGGCCGCGGCGCCGATGCCACGTTCCGCATATCCCGCACCGAACGCGGCGAGGCCGACCGCAAGCGCCGCGGCAGCGGCGGGCTCGATAGCGGGGCCACCCGCTTCGACGCCGTTCTGGAGTACCGGTGCAACACTGCTGGCGACAGTAGCAAGTTCAAACATGGTTTGTGTTCCGTTGGTGTGGATTAACTGCTATCCGAACAGTCGGTTATGTTCGTACAGAGTTCATAAAACTTCCCAAACGCCGTCAGTAGCAGCCTCGGGGAGGGGTCGTGGGTCGCAAGGCTCTGTGGGGGCGAAAAAAACGCGACCGCGGTCGAGATCAGTCCTCGGTGGTGAAGCGCCGCTCGTGGCCGAACGGCTCGTAGGGCTTTCCGCCGCCCTCGTAGAACTTCCCGAAGAACTCCACGTACTCGAGACGGATTCCCTGAAGCCCGGCGCTCGTGACGCCAAGCGCGAGCACGAGCAGGTGGCCGATCACGAGGACGAGCACGCCGACGAGCGCGGCGGCGACGCCGCCGTGGACCAGTCCGGGGGACATGATCTCGACGACCTCGTGGCCGTGGAACATCACGCCGGATTCGGCGGGCATTTCGGTGATACCGAAGTGCCAGGCGTCGACCGTCTCGCCGCCGTGGCTCTCCTCGGTGACGTAGACGCCGAAGACGAGCAGGTTGACCACGAACGCCATCCCCGCCTTCGCGAGCAACACGGCCGCGAGTCGGGTATACGAGAGCACGTTCACGAGGACGTTGAGGAACTCGACCCCCTCGACGGGATCACCGACGACGAGCAAGACGAGTCCGACGGCGAAGAGCCCGAGGCCGACGAGACCGACCGTAGTGGGGAGTCCCGCGAAGCCGAGCGAGAACGGATGGCCGGCGAAGACCGCGCTGTCGGCCGAGACGAGCAGGTCGGGTGCGGCTCCGCTCGGCGGCGCGTCCGCGAACACCCATGCCCAGAAGCCGAACAGCATCAACAGCCACGATCCGCTTTCGGTCATCGCGTCGCCGATGCCGTGTGAGAGGTTCTGATAGAAGTCGATGGCCCACCCGATCGCGAGGTGGATCACACCGACGAACAGGCTCACGACGAGCCATCCGAGCGCGTACGCGCCGTGTTCGGGCGTGAGCCCCTTGTGGATCGGCGGGGAGCCGCCCCAGACGATCTCGCCGAGCTGGTGGAGACCGAACACCTCACCGTACAGGACCCCGAAGATCGCGGTGAAGATCCCCGCGGCGATGCCGACGCCGCCGAGCGACCGGATGCCCGGCGAGTCGAAACGCCGCATCAGGACGTATCCGAGCGCGACGTACAGGATCCCGTAGCCCAGATCCCCGATCATGAACCCGAAGAAGGCCGGGAAGGTCAAAAACAGGATGAGCGTCGGGTCGATTTCCGTGTACTTCGGCCGGTTGATGACGCCGACGAGCATCTCGAATGGTTTCGCGATCGCCGGGCTGTTCTGTACGACCGGGGGTTTTCCGCCGCTCATCGCGTGGCCGCCGTCGGCGACCACTTCGTCCTCGGCGTGTCCGTCGGAGCCGTGCCCCCGGTCGGGGTCGTCGAGTTCCGCGGGCTCGTGTGCGTGCCCCTCCTCGTAGGAGGCCCGTTCGAGTTCCTCGACTTCGACGTGATCGCCGACGCGCTCTTCGAGGGCGGCGGCGAGTTCCTCGACCCGTTCGGTCGGGATCCACCCCTCGGAGACGAAGGCGTTCTCGGTCGTCGCGAACGTCAGCGGCGCTTCCCGCTTTTGCACCTCGACCGAGAGCTTCTCCTCCGCGGCGAGCAGAAAGCCCGAGACCTCGTGTCTGAGGTCTTCGAGTTGGCTTTCGACCGTCCCGAGGTTCGATTCGAGCTGCCCGCGGCGGTGGCTCAGATCCTCGATGTACCCCTCCGGGCTCGTGGCGTCGCCGCCGTCGCCGAGGTCCGGGATCTCGTACTCGGTGAACGCCGACCCGACGAGGGCGTCCTCGAGGTCGACGTCGGGGTAGACGAAGACGGCGAGGTAGTCGCCGTCCGCGTACAGTTCGTACCCCTCGACCGCGTCGGCATCCTCGAGCGCCGATTCGATCTCCACGCTGTCGCCCTCGCCGACCGCCACGGTCAGCGAATCGTAGCCCGAAAGCAAATCGAGATCGATCCCCAGGGCGGCGAACGGGCGTGCGGCGTCGACTTTCTCGTCGATCTCCCGTATTTCGGCTCGAAGCTCCGAGCGCTGGTCGTCGAGTTCGTTGACGCGTGTCCGGACGTCTTCGAGTTCGGATTCGAGTTCCTCGTCGTCGATGATCCGGGCCCGGCCCGCGTCCTCCTCGGTGACGCCGAGGGTGCTTTCGAGCGCGCGGACGGTAACGAGTTTGCTCGCGGCGTCCTCTGCGCCCTCGATCGGGTCGCCAGGGGAGAACCCCTCCCAGGTGCCGTCGTAGTCGGTGACGTGGACCAGGTTCAACTCGTGGACGGCCTCGATGGCGTCGTCCATCACGCGTTTGGATCCCGTTACCGAGACCCGGCTCATCCGTTTAGGTCTGAGACTGGACATTCACCGCCTCCGTGAACAGATCGACCGTGTACTCGACGGCTTTCTCGCGGTTCTCCGCGGCGTGCGCCTCGAGGCGTTCGCGCTCCGATTCGCCCTCGGCGAGGATCTCTTCGCGTTCCTCGTCGATCTCTTCGTGTGCTTCCTCGAGGCGCTCTTCTTTGAGCGCTTTCGCCTCCTCTCGGGCATTTTCCCGGATGCGGTCGGCCTCCTCTCGTGCCTCGGCAATGCGCTCTTCGCGCTCGGCTTCAGCCTCGGCGACGATGTCGTCGGCCTCATCCTCGGCCCCCTTGATTCGGTCAAGAACCTCTGGCCTGGCCATAATTATATCAAATGTCGCTTCGGAAAGCGGCTATTTGGTAGTTGCGGAACGGATCCGGTGGCTTCGAGAACAAAATGCCGACAAACGCAGCCGACGACCCGTCGGCGTTCCTGGACGCCTACTCGATGTATCCGAGCGCGTCCTCGATGCGGCCCAGTTCGGGGCCGGTCGTCTCATCGCCCGCGACGTAGCCGTTGGCGTTGGCGATTAGCCCCGAGCCGACGAGGGGGCCGCCGTAATTTATCGTCCCGATGTCGGCGTAGACGCCGAAGAGGTCCTCCAAGAAATCGAGCGTCTCGTCGGTCGTCTTCGGGTGACAGAGGACACCGTCGTCCGTCACGACGGCCGCGGTTCCGACCGTTCGAACGTCCGCGATCGCCCCGCGCTCGACCGGAACGTCGAGGGTATCGGCCACCGCGCGCACGGCGTTTCGGGGGAGATCGGGGTGGACGTACGCCCCGTGGTCGTTCGCGAGAACGACGTTGCCGGCGGCGTTGATCCGGCCGGGGAGTTCCCCGACCGGGAGCCCCGTCTCGCCCTCGATCCGGTCGCGTTCGCGGTCGGTGACGCGTTCGCTGACGAGCAGTCCGTTCCCGTTGCCGACCGCCAACGCGCCGACGGTACCCGAGCCGGCGACGGTCGTCGGTACGGCCGGCACGTCGAGTTCGGCCTCGAACTCGGAGCGAAGCGACTCCTCGATGTCCGGACGGACGAGCAAACACTCGTCGGTCGCACGCCCGAAGACGCCAACGTAGGCGGATCCGGAGATCGCCGCGCGGAGCACGTTATGCGGTCTCTGCTTCGACGACGGCCTCGCCCTCTTCCTCGAAGCGGGCCGCCCGAACACGAAGCTTTCGCGGCGGTTTCGATCGGCCGCGCTCCCAGACGGTCTCGTTGATCGAGGGGTCCAGCCGAACCGACTCCTCCTCGACGTTGAAGTGCTGTGCGAGGTGTGAGCGGACGAGACTCATCGCTTTGTCCGCGCGGTCGGTGTTCGAGCCGGCGAGGACATCCCGGAGCGGGATGGTCATGACGCGCTCGTCGAATTCAGCGCTCATTCGTCCGTGTCACTCCGACGCCAGTTTCGGCGCTTGTGGTTGCGCAGCGTGTCGCGGTCGGTCTTCATAATGACCCACGCGGGGACGCGGCTGTTCTGTCGCTCCAGTTTCGCCAGCCGCTTTTTTTTGGCCTTCGACTTCTTGCTCATAGTAGAGGTCCCTTCCGTCGCAGTGTTTAAATTCTTGTTCCTTTGGGTACGAAACGCCGAGCGATAGCGAGGGGACTCGAAGCGACGAGGGCCACCGGCGGAACGACCGCCCGACCGCCTCCGAGGGACGCCGACCGGGCGAAAACGTCCGTTTGAGCCGATTCCACAGCCGGTTTGAGCCGATTCCACAGCCGGTTTGGGTGGCCGGGTGTATCGTGGCGGATATAGTATATTGTACTTGGAACACAATATAAGCGGCCGGCGTGGCTATCGAATCCCCGCGATAGCGGCTGTGAGTACGGTCCGGCGGGGCCACAGCGGTCGACCCGTACATCCGAATCCTCGCGATAGCGGGTCTATGACGGCCCACGACGGCATCAGTTCTCGGCCGATTCGGCCTGCGGCCCCTCGAGCGTCTCCTCGTACTTCTCGCGGAACTCCCCGATCAGTTGGCCCATCTTGGCGTACCAGTCGTTGAGCATCCGTTGCATGTCGTCGGCGATCTCGTCGGGGTCGGTCGGCCGGAAAACGTGGTAGTAGCCGCCCTGGTCGTAGTTGACCTGATCCTTTTGTACGAACCCGCTCTGGAGGAGTCGCTGCACCGATCGGTAGGCGGTCGACCGTTCGCGATCGACCTCCTCGGCGATCTGGTCGACGGTGAGCGGCTCCGAGCGCTCTGTCAACACCCGGAAGATCTCCTTGTCGAGCCCCTTCAGCCCGTGGATGCACTCGAGGAGGCCCTCACACTGCATGTCCTGTTTGAGATATTCGCTCATTGCGTCCGCCATATCTACCGTCGATAGCCGCCGGACACTGATAAATGTTTGTGCAGCTGGCACAATATTGCCGGAGTCTGTGACACGCTACTCCTCGGACATCGACGCAAAGACCGCGTCGGCGTCGGCGGGCACATCGAAGTCGTGGAAGTGTTCGCCCTTCTCCTTCGAGAGGACGTTCAACGCGGCCGCGGCACCGTCGCCGGCCGAGATAATCGCCTGCCACTCCTCGTTTCGTACCATCGCGCCCGTCGCATAGGCGTCCTCGACGCTCGTCTCCATCGTGACGTCGACGTCGACGAGGTCGCCGTCGAACGCGCAGCCGAGTGACTCGGCGAGATCCCGGTTCGCCCCCGTTGCCAACACGACGTAGCGCCCGGCGTACGGTCCGTCCTCGGTCTCGGCGAGAAACCCCTCATCGGTCCGGCTCACGTCGGTTACGTCCGCCCCGACGCGGTCGACGCCGAAGCTATCGGTCTGTGATCTGGCGGTCTCCATGAACGCCGACCCATCGACCGATCCGACGCCGAGGTAATTGAAGAGATGCGCTTTGTGCATCCAGGTCTCGTCGGTATCGAAACAGACGGTCTCCAGACCGTTTTTTTGGGCGAAGAGCGCGGCGCTCAGGCCGGCGGGCCCGCCGCCCACGACGAGTACGTCCGTGTCAGTTTCTTTCATACCATCCGGGGTTCACGTCCGATCGACAAAAGTACCCGGTTACCCCGGTGTCACCCCGTTACCGCCCGACCCCCTCCGTCACCCCGTTACCGCCCGACCCCCTCCGTCAGCGCCGTCGGCCCGGACCGGCCACTCGATAACGTGGGGGGCACCCGACCGTACGATCCCCGCTCAGTCGGCCGGTTCGGGGGCATCGGCCACCCGTCGGCCGCCGAGCGTGTAGAGCCAAAGCGAGCCGAGACCGAGTCCGTAGGCGGCGATGACCGGCAGCCCGAGCAAGAACATCGTGAAGATGCCGCGCGGCGAGAAAAACGCCCCCACGGCGAGGACGGCGATGGCGAACTCCCGCCACCGCGACCGGAAGATTCGATACGGGATGATCCGACCGCGGTGAAACAGTATCATCGTGACGGGCACCATCACCAGGATACCGATGCCGACGGTGAGGAAGAAGATCATCCAGCCGTAGTTGCTGATCCGGTAGGCGATCACCATCTCGGCGCGGAGGACGTCCGAGGCCAGCCACGAGATGGCCGCCGGCGCGACGTATATGAATCCGAGCAGGCTTCCGACCGCCATCGTGGTCACCAGGCTGCCGCCCCACACGAGGAGGACGCGCCGATCACCGCGGGCGATACCACGCTGTTTCAGCGCCGGCCACGCGTAGTACAGAAGCAACGGCAGGGTCGCGACGGCCCCGAAAATCACGGACACCTTGATCATGAAAATGAGCGCCTCGACCGGGTGCAGCGTGACGATCGAGACCTGCTCGGCCGCGAACTGGGAGGGCATCCCGCTGACGAACTGCTCGTGAAGCATCCCGATCCCGCCCCGATACAGCGCGAAGAAGGTGCCGGCCATCACGACCGCGAACAGCCCGACGAGCCGGAACGACTTCGACGTGATGCTGTCGAGAACGAACGTGATGTCGTAGGCGTAGCCGCCGATGTCGTCCTCGTCGACGTCGTCCTCGCTGAAGACGTCGAGCGCGTCCGCGCTCCGGGCGGTGAGGGTTCGACCGCCTCCGGCGTCGCGTTCGGCCGTTCCGGTGGATTCAGCCGTTCCGGCGGGTTCGGCCGTTCCGGCGGCGGTCCCCGCCCCCGCGGCACGCTCGATCCCGTCGGGCCGTTTGGCTTCCGTCCCGGCCGCCGCCTCGGCCTCGGCCTCGGCCGCGTCGAACCGATCGAGGATCGCCTGTGCGCGGTCGGGATCGTCCTCTTCCATCGCGGCTCCCGCGAGGCTGACCGCCCGCTCTTCGTCCATTCCGGCGAAGACCGCCTCGGGAGCCGCCCGGATGCCCTCGAGATCGAGGGCGGCGACGTCGATCTCGTCGGGATCAGCGCCGACGAAGTCGGGCTCCGGTTCCTCGAGGCCGTCGTAGACGAAGTAGGCGAACCCGACCAGGGCGAACGCGAGCCCGTAGACCGATCCGATCGCCGCGATATACGCCGTCCCGGCGATCCCGTAGCCCGCTCCGGGGGCCAAAAACCGGTACCGCGAATCGATAGCGACGAGCACGTCGTTGACGGCGACGTACCCGCCGTACGTATAGAAGGCGTAGATCAGGCCGAGGCCGACGGCGAAAAGTCCCAACAGGACGTTCCAGCGCTCGCGCGCCGTCCCCCGGGCGTCGATCGAACCCCGGGAGCGCTTGGTGGTGACGACGATCTTCGAGAGATACAGCGACACGCCGTAGAGCACCACGAGGGGCACGGCCCACATGATCTGCGTGAAGGGATCCGGCGGCGAAAACAGCGCACCGAACCCGAAGATGGCGACGACGGCGTGCTTCCATTTGTCACGGAACGTCTCGTAGGGGAGGATCTCGGTGTACGAGAGCGTGCTCATAAACAGCGGAAGCTGCGCCGCCAGCCCAAACGACAGCGACAAGAGGAAGATGAACTGCGCCCACATCGAGATGGAGTAGGTGGGCTGAAAGCCCGCGCCGACGGCGTTGTCGGCGAGGAAGGCGAACATGATCGGGAAGAAGAGGTGGTATGCGTACGCGATGCCGCCGAGGAAAAGTCCCGCGCTGACGAGGCCGAACCCGGCCCCCTTCCAGCGCGGCAGGTTCCTCGGCCATCGGCCGCGCTTTTTCAGCGAGTCGCGAGCGAAGTAAGCGAGCGCCGGCAGCATGATGATGACCCCCGAGATCAGCCCGATCTTCGCCTGCAGGAGGATGACCTCGAAGGGGGTGATGGCGACGACGACGATGTCGGGATGGGCGTTCAGATCCTGTTTGAGGATGTCCCAGACGTAGAGCCGCAGTACGGTGAATATCCCGAGAAAGCCGACCAAGAAGACGATGAACACCTTCTGGAGATGTTTCTGGGCGGCTCGAAGCAAGACACCGAGCTGTGCGCGGCCCTGCGAAACCGTCCGGGCGACATCGTCGTCTACGGCGCTAGACACGGTAGAAGGTATTTGGCTCGCGGTTATCAACCTTTTCCGTTCAGTCGGCACGCGAGGCCGCGTCCGTCACCTCGTGAACACCCTCCGGTCGGCCGAGAGAGAAAGCTTACAAACGCCGAGACCCGAACGACGCCAATGGCAGAGACCGCCGACGGGAGCTACGATGCCGACGACGGGATCGTCGGTGAGGGACCCGAAAGCGACGAAGAAATGCCGCTCGCGGACCACATCGAGGAGATGGTCTATCGGCTCGGGGTCGTCCTCGTCGTCATCGCGATCGTTTCCGGTGTCGTCTTTCCCTTCGGCGAACGCATCATCAACTTCCTGTGGTACTCCGTGCTGCCGGGTGGCGACATCGCTCGCCCGCGGGTGTATCACCCCCTCGGGCTCATCCTCTCGCGGCTGAAGGTCGCGACGCTTGCGGGGTTCGTCATCGGACTCCCGGTTTTCGTCTACCAGACGTATCTGTTCATGCGTCCGGGACTTTTCCCACAGGAGCGCCGGTACTACCTCGCGTCCGTGCCGGCGAGTCTCGTGTTGGGCGTCTTCGGCGTGCTCTTTGCGTACTTTCTCATCCTGCCCGCGATCTTCACGTACTTCTTGACGTACTCACAGGACGCCGCGGTCATCGCCTTCGGCCTGATCGAGACGTTCGATCTCATCGTGTTGATGATGGGGCTTTTCGCCGCGGTCTTCCAGATCCCGCTTTTCGTCATGCTCGCGATCATGATGGGGCTGACTACCCGTGCGTGGCTGGCCGCGAAGCGGCTGTACTTTTGGGGTGCGTTCCTCGGGATCGCGTTCCTCTTCAGCCCGGATCCGACCGGGATGGCCCCGATACTGGTCGCCGGGACGATGATCGGGCTCTTCGAGGCGACGCTCTTGGTGTTGCGGTGGGTCCGCCGGTAGCCGTATCGAAGCCGACCCCGTCTACGCCGGCTCCTCGGCACCGACGCGGCCCAGCACGTCGAGTTGGTGGGTCATATACACCAGCACGCGGTCGTCGAGCTGTTCGCGGCGTTGACGCATCCACCCGCCGAGGTCGTCCGCGAACGCGTCGTCCGTCACCTCGTCGACGGCCGACCCGACGGTATCGAGGATACATCGGAGGAAGTAGGCCTCGTCGGCGGGGTAGGTGCCGTCGACCGGGCGGACGATCCAGTCCGAACCGGCCACACCGAGCAGGCGCACGTCGCCCCGCCGCCGGAGTCGGTCAAGGACGGCACCGCCGGCCCGACTGTTGCCCCCCGGCTTGGCGTCCATGTGGTCGTGGTAGCGACGTTCGACCGCCCGGTCCATCGGGTGGTTCGGCCGGAACCGGGTCGCCCCATCGAAGACGATCGGGAAATAACAGAGTCCGCCGGGGGCGAGCGCGCCGAGCAGCGGCTCCAGCCCGTCCAACCCGAGGACGTCGAGCAGCGCCGCGCCGACGAGGAGGTCGAACCCCCCCGCCGTCCGGTCCGCGTAGGAGACGGCTTCCGCGGCGACCGGATCGACCTCGAGACGCCGTTCCGCGGATTCGAGCGTGATCGTCGCGGCGTCGAGATCCGGATCTGACGTGGGGGCGACGGACGCCGATCCGGACAGCGAAACGGGCCGGTCCGCCGCCCACGTCCGAAGATACGGCGCCACGCCGGCGACGGTGTCGGCGTCGACGTCGACGGCGGTATATTCGATCTCGCCCGGGGGGAGCACGTTCCAGCCGAGACAACGAGTGAGCATCGTTCCGATGCCCGCACCGACCTCGAGGACGCGGAGGGGCCCGTCCGTAGCCTCGGCCCGATCAGCCAGCCGCCCGCGGAGCGTTTCGAGGAGGCGTCGATCGAGCGCCCGGTCGTCGACGGTGCGTTTCGCCCGGAGGTACCGCTGGAACGCCCCCTTCATGCCGTCACCCCGTCCTCGGAAACGGTCGCGCCGAGGAGCCGGCGGACGCGCGCCGTCGTCTCCGTCCAGTCCGGGTGGCGCTCGTATCGCCGCCTGGCCGCCCGCCCCATCTCGGCGATCCGGCCGGGATCCGCCGCAAACCGCGTTATCGCCGCCGCGATCGCCCCGGGATCGTCCGGATCCACGAGCACGCCGTTCTCGCCGTCGGTGACGGTCTCTCTCGCCCCGCCGGCCCGGGAGGCGAGTGCCGGGAGGCCGAAACTCATCCCCTCCAGGTACGCGATGCCGAACCCCTCATACCGGGACGGAACCGCGAGGAGGTGGGCCGATCGGAGCGTCGCCGCCAGTTCCGTATCGGATAGTTCGCCGGCCATCCGGACCCGTTTTTCGAGGCCGTTCCGCCGGACGCAACGCCGGACGGCAGCGACGTACCCATCGTCGACCGGCCGGCCGACGACGATCAGCTCGGCCTCGGATTCGGCGGCGGCCAGCCCCTCGACGAGCGTCCGTAACCCCTTCCGTGGCGTGACGTTCCCGACGAAGACGACCCGTAAGGGTCGTTTCCGTGCTCGCCGATCGATGGCCTCCGCTCCGATCGTGGGATCGAAGCGGTCTCCGGCCGGCGGCGCGACGGCGGTCCGCTCCGGATCGACACCGAGATCGGTGACGACGTCGCGGGTGACTGCACTGTTACATACCACGCCGTCGACGGTGTCCAGATACCGGCGCTCGATGGCCCGATACAGCGGCGAGAGCCGGCGTGATTCGCTCGCACGCAGGTGGTGAACGATACTGACGATCGGGTACGGCAGGTGTCGGTTCGTCCGGACCAACGACGGATGGGCGAGTTCGTCCTGCAGCATGACGTCGACGTCGATCCGGAGCCGGTCCCGGAGCCGACGGGAGGCGTTGTCGAGCAGCCCCCGACCGTAGTCCCGCCAGGGGAGTTCGACGAGGTCGACGGTGTCGCCGGCCCGCCGGAGTCCCTCCACGAGCTTTCGGTCGTACCGGAACCCCCCCGAACGCCCGTCGATGTCGCCGTACAGCGTCAGTCCGATCTTCATACGGAGGCATCGTAGGTAGCGGCGGCGACGTCGTCCTCCCAGACGGTCACGGCCAGTTCGGTCACGGTATCGTCGGTCACGGTATCGGTCACGCGCTCGAAGACGATGCGTGCGAACCGTTCGATACTCGGGTTCCGTCCCTCGAACCCGGGCATGTCGTTGAGCAGCACATCGCGGTAGCGGTCGGCCAAGGCGGCGAGCGCCGCGTCGGCGTCGTCGATATCTACGAGATAGTCGTACTCGTTCAACGCCGGCCCGCGAAAGGTCAACTCCACCTCGAAATGGTGAGAGTGTGGCTCCCCCTCGGGTCCCGGATTCGGGACGGTGAGATAATGCTGTGCGACGAAGTCCGTCAGCACCGTCGTCGAATACATGTCCCCGACAACGAGCGGGAGGCACCTAAATCCGGAGGCCGGTAGCGGAGCCGAGGTGACAGACTGCCGCGGGAGCCGGATCCGCCCCCGTCTCAATCGGCTCCGTATCTGAACGCGATCTGTACGGCTTCGTTCTGTCGCTCGTCGAGCAACCGATAGGCGTCGGGCGCGCGTTCGACGTCGAACTCGTGGGTGAGAAGCGCCGAGAGGTCGTTATCGTGCAACCACGAGCGGACGACGTCCAGCCGCCGGTCCTTGTCCCACCGGTCGGCGTGGTCCGGGTCGACACGGCTCACCTGGCTGCTTCGGATCCGGACGTGGCTTCGGTGGTAGGTCTCGCCGAGATCGAGCGTCACGTCCTTCGTACCGTACCACGATCCGACGACGACCTCTCCCGCGTAGCCGGTGGCGTCGATGGCCTCCGAGAGCGCCTCCGGGTTTCCCGAGAGCTCGAACGTGACGTCGGCACCCGCCCCGAGCGCCGCGTCGAGTTCGTCGGGAGCGACCGACCGGTCCGCGCCGAGCGACTCCGAGAGCGCCCGCCGGGATCCGTGATAATCGACCGTGATGAGTTCCCCGAGCGGGAACTCCGCGAGCAGGGCCGTCGTCAACAGGCCGACCGGTCCCTGGCCGAACACGACGACGCGGGCGCCGATCCGCGGCCGCGCGTCCATGACGAAGTTGACCGCCGTCTCCACGTTCGGAATGAAAAGCGCCTGCTCGGGCGTGAGCGTCGTCGGGATGAGCGCCTCCGGATCGGCTCTGAAGTGGCTCTCGTGGGGGTTAAACGCGAACACCCGGCGGTCGAGCCACGCCTCGTCGACCGCGTCGCCGACGGCTCTCACGCGGCCGACCGCGGCGTAGCCGTACTGCAAGGGGTACGAAAACGTGCCGTCGAGCGCTTGTATCGTCTCGTCGGTCGCCAGCTCCGAGGACACCTCGTCGCGATAGACGAGCATCTCGGTGCCCGGACTGACGCCGGAGCGCTCCGTCAGAACCAAGACCTCGTTCGGCTCCGGGTCGGACACCGGTTCCGTACGAACCTCGACCGACCTCGGGCCGGTAAAATACACCGCCCGGCCGGTCATCGCCCGTCACGCCGCCTCGGGGCCGTCTGTGGAGCGGTCGGCGCGACGGGGGCGTGCGAACGGTCTCCTCGGCGCTTCGCCTGGTTATTCACGCGCTCTATATAGGGATTACCGGACTAAAAACTACGCGTACCGGCCCCGTGGGCACCGACCACGACCAGCCGGGGATCGCTCGCCACCCGAATCACAGATATCCGAGCGCGTCCAGTCGCTCCCGGTCCGTGTCGGCCCCGTATACGTGCGTTACCGGGAGCGGCTCCGGCGGCTCGAGTGTCGGGGTGTGACGCTCTGTCCCCTCGCCGTCCGTCTCCGCCCACGGGACCGCGAGCAGGGCCCGAAGCGGGGTGTGCATCGGGTGGCCGTAGAGTCCCCACTCCCCGAGAAGGTTACCGTGGTCGGCGGTGACCGCGACGCGGCCGGAGACGTTCTCGACGAGCGTCGCCACCTCGGGGAGGACGTACCGAAGGTTCGCCTCGTAGGCCGCCTCGACGCGCTCGATCGACACGTCGCCGCGGCGGAGCAACACCCACGGGTTCGACGCGCTGCTGTGGCGGCTCGTCCGGGCCATCCCGTCGTCGCCCGCGAGCGGATCCGTGACGAAGGGGTGATGCGGCTGCATGTAGTGGACGACCAGTCGGTCGGGGTCGTGATCGCGGGCGAGCGCGACCGCACGGTCCGTGACCGCCGCCGCGGGGACGGTGCCGAGGTCGTCGTCCCAGGCGTACTTCCAGACCTCGTCGAGGGCGGCGAAGGCGTCGGCGTCGAGATACCGATCCGTCCAGGTGTTGGCGGTGACCATCGCCGTCCGTGCGGTCTCTTCGCGGCCGCCGAAGGTGTTCTCGAGCCACTCGGAGGAGGAACTGCCGACCGACCGGACGGTCCGTACGTCGCCGAGGAACCCGACGTCGGGGGCGACCGCGCTCAACAGGTCCGCCCGACAGGCGTCGAGGACGACGAGGACGTCCCAGGAGCGCTCGAAGACGTTTTCCCCGTAGCTCAATCGCCGTCCCACCGCCTGAATGCTCCGCAAGTAGGCGGTTCCGAGTCGGCTCATCCCCGGTTCTGTCACACCGATGGTTCGGCTTCGAATACCTATAGTAGCTGTTGATACGGATCGGCGTACGGGGTTCCCGACGAGCGCCGGACCGGATCGTCGCTTGCCGACGAGCACCGGACCGAATCGTCGCTTGCCGACGACCGACGACACCAATGAAACGGTCCACACGTCGGCGGGAAGGGACACGACACCGCCGGGACGCATATATATCCCCGCACCGCCGATACGACCGTGAACTGTCTGTTCGTCGGGGCCGGCGCGATCGCCCCCGAGTATGCGGCTGGCCTCGAAGCGAACACGCTGTCGGTGGCCGGCGTCTGCGATCTCGACGGCGAGCGCGCGGTAGCCCTCGCCGAGGAGTGCGGCTGTCCGGCGTTTACCGACCTGGAGACGGCGCTCGACGTGGTCGACGCGGCGCTCGTAGTGAACCTGACGAGCCACGCCGCCCACGCGCCGGTGACGGAGGCGGCGCTATCGGCGGGCCGCCACGTCTACTCCCAAAAGCCGCTGGCGCTCGACGCCGAAGCCGCCGAGAAACTGCTGGAGATTGCGCGACGACGCGACCTGGCGCTCGGCTGTGCCCCCGGAACCCCGCGGGCTCCCGCACAGCGGCGGGCGGGGCGACTGCTGGCCGACGGACGGCTCGGTCCCGTCCGGCTGGGCTATGCCCACGCCCACGTCGGCCGCGTCACGGACTGGCACGACCATCCCGGATCGTTTCTCGATGTCGGCCCGTTGTACGACGGCGGCGTCTACCCGCTGGCGTTGCTCGTTTCGTGGTTCGGCCCCGTCTCGCACGTCCGCGTCGCCGACGCGCTCGACGTCTGGCCCGATCGCGAGACGAAACGACCGACGGCACCGAGCCACGTCGAGGCGACGCTCGCTTTCGCCTCGGGACCCACGGTGCGGCTCACCGCCAGCCTCTATGCGCCACACCGCAGCCGGGAGTTCTACGGGCTGGAACTCCACGGCGACGACGGATCGCTGTATCTGCGGGGGAGCGGCGCGATGGGGACCGACCCCGACGACGTCCGGTTCGGCCGCGTGGGCCGCGGGTACACGAACGCACCGCCGCAGTCGCCGCCCACGCCCTACGCGTACGCCGACGCCTTGGAGCGCCTCGCTGCGAGCGTCGCTGCCGGGACGCCGTCGCGATCGGGCGGTCGCCGGGGGGCCCACGTCGTCGCCGTCTGCAACGCGATCGAGGCGGCCGCGGAGACCGGCGGGCCGATCGAAGTCCTCGACTGCGGGGCGATGTGTGAGCCCGTTCCCGAACCGGTCGTCGGTCCGCCGGACCGGGGCTGGCACCCGACGGAGACACCGGTACGGCCGGATTCGGGGCCGGATGTGGAACCGAGGACGACTCTGCACCCGAGAACGGATCCGAAGCCCGGGACGCGTTCGCTTCGGCTCCCGCCGATCGGGTTCGGCTGCTCGCGCTACCGGGACGGCGAGTACGTCGACCGATCCGACTCCATCGCGACCGCCCTCGACGCCGGCTACCGTCTCCTCGACAGCGCGGAACTGTACGGCAACGAACACCGGATCGGCGACCTCCTCGCAGCGCCCGGCGCGCCGGGCCGCGAGAGCGTCTTCGTCCTCGGCAAGGTCTGGCGGACGAACCACCGCCGAGAGCACCTGCTCGAGGCGTGCGCCGGCAGCCGATCCGAACTCGGTATCGACGCCTTCGACTGTTATACGCTGCACTGGCCGTCGGCGTTCGCCCACCGGGGGGAACTGTCCCGACTGGCCGAAACGCCGGTCGATCGCCGGGAGGCGCTCACCTTTCCCGAGGCCGACGACGGGAGTATCGAAACCGCGGAGATACCGCTGTCGAGGGCCTGGCAAAACCTCGAGGCGGCGTACGAGCGCGGGTGGGCGCGGAGCCTCGGCGTTTGTAACGTCTCCGAGGCGCAACTGGAGACCGTCCTCGACGCCGGGACCGTCCCACCGGCGCTCGTCCAGATCGAGCGCCACCCCTACCGGCCACGACAGGGCCTGGTCTCGTTCTGTCACGACCGCGGCATCCGGGTCGTCGCCCACTCGCCGCTGTCGGCTCCCGGCCTGCTCGAGGAGCCCGTTCTCGCGGAGATCGGGGCCGACCACGGGCTCTCCCCCGCTGGGGTCGTCCTCGCGTGGAACGTCACGAGCGGCGTCGTCCCGATCCCATCCAGTACCACGCCCGAACACGTCGTCGCGAACCTGGCCGCGGCCGCGACCCGGTTGACCGCCGAGGAGTGCGCCCGGATCGGATCCCTTCGGCGGCCGGACTTCGAGCGATAGCGCGTCCGGGAGCAGTACAACTATGAGACCGAGTACCATACAGTCGGTATGGCAACGAGTGAACCCGGACTGCTCGAACTCCGCACGGACTCCCTGCGCCGCCTCCACTGGATCGGTATCCTCGCCGCGCTCGTCTCGGCCGCCGTCCATCTCCTCCTCGGGGGCAGAATGCTTCCCTCGG
Source organism: Natronomonas salinimetallica (assembly GCF_013839515.1). GTDB lineage: Archaea > Halobacteriota > Halobacteria > Halobacteriales > Haloarculaceae > Natronomonas. Next base: position 104,569 of record NZ_JACDNQ010000006.1, read on the forward strand.
GGATGGGAATCAGCTTCGTCCTCGCCGGGATGGGATTTCTGGGGGCGATCGGCCTCGTGTTGATCGACTACCGCCGACGGGCGGTCTACGCCGTCGGTATTCCGTTTACCATCGTCCAGGTCGTCCTGTGGTACTACGTCAACTTCGCCGCCGGATCGAAGTCGTTCCCGGCCGACGTGGGGACGCTCGGCGCTATCGATAAGGCCGCACAGGTCGTCCTCATCGCCGTCCTCGTCGTCTTGCTCCGTCGACGTTCTCGCCCTTGAGGCGTGACTGCAGCCTCCGAAGTCGATGGCTGCCGCGTCCGCCGGATCGGTGTCTTGCCGCCTCGCTCGCGTTTTATTATCCGTCCGACCGTGTCTCGGGTACCCCAGTATGAACGCTCCGTGTAGAACCGACGCGTCGGGGGCGGTACCGATGCCCCGGCCCCCGTCCGCTCCCGCGTTCACGGGAGGACGACGGCCGCGAAACAGAGACCACGAGCAGGGGGGCGTCAATGGCCGAACTCCGGCGTGATCGGCCGGTATCTTTCGGTCTCGGGGTCGGACTGCCGCTGCTCGCCGCGCTCGCGCTCGCGTCCGTCCTCCAGCACCTGCTTCCGGTCGAGTCGGCGGGTCGGTCGGCGTTCTCCCCGGCGGTCGTCGCCGGACTCTGTTGGGCCGGGCAACTCTGGTACGTCGGCTACAGCCTCGATCCCGCGCCGGTGGGCGACGGCCCCTGGCGACGACTCCTCGGCCTGGCGAACGCGTTGACGCTGCTCCGGGGGGCGCTCTACGCGGTCGTGGCCGGCTTCGTCGTCGTCCCCTCGGGGACCGATCTCGCGTGGGTGCCGGCGTTGTGTTACGGCGTCGGGGCCGTCCTCGACAAACTCGACGGCACCGTGGCCCGGAGCGTGGGGCGAGAGACCGATCTCGGCGAGCATCTGGATACGGCCTTCGACACCTTCGGGTTCGTCGCCGCCCCCCTCGTAGCGGTGCTGTGGGGGCTGTTGCCGGCCTGGTATCTCTCGATCTCGGCCGCTCGGTACGTCTTTCTCGCCGGCATCCGGTGGCGACGCACTCGCGGCCTGCCGGTGTTCGATCGGCCCGACAGCGACCTCGGAAAGTACCTCGCGGGCGTCCAGATGGCGTTCGTGACCGTCGCGCTCGTCCCCGCGGCTCCGACCGGCCTCGTCCGGACTGTCGCGCCCGTCGTCCTCGCGCCGTCGCTGGCCGTGTTCGGCCGCGATTACCTCGCCGTCAGCGGTCGGATCCCCGGCCAAGACTGATACTGGTGGACGAAATCAAATGAAACCGACTCACGAGTGATCCGCCGTTCGCTCCGTCGAACGGCGTGATCCTCGTGCGTCGTGTGTACATTCTTTTGTTCGTCAGTATGACATACCAGCGAGACCGTACCGACACGCATGCTCTTTTTCACCCACCTCGCCGCGGCCGCGCTCCTCGCCAGGACATCGCGGCTGTCGACGGTGTGGTTAGTCGTCGGCGCGGCGGGTCCCGACGCCGTCGATAAACCCCTCGCGATGGCGGGCGTCTTCGAGTTGTACCACTCGGTCGGCCACAGCGCGCTTTCGCTCCTGGTGTTCGTCCCGGTCGCGCTGTACGGCCGGGTCGGGGTGGCGGCCGGGGTCGGGTGGGCGTCGCATCTCCTCCTCGACACCGTACACGTCGTGGTCAACGGACGACCAGGCCACGCGTTTTCGCTCCTGTGGCCGCTGCTCGAATCGACGGATCCGCTTGCGATCCCGCCCGGTGAGTTCGTCCGGTACTACGTCGGAACGCCGTCGTTCTACCTCGAGGCCGTCGTGTGGATCGCGCTGATCGCGGTGCTTCTCACACGACGGCGATAATCGAGCCCCCGGACTGCGGGGAGCGAGACGGCCGCGTACGGGTCACCGGAGGGCACATCGATCGCGTCGGCCCGGACGTCGGCACGGAAGCGCCCGCTGTGAACCGCCACACGTCCCGTAGCTGTGCCGTAGCTGCGGACCGCTCCCGGTGGGGCGATGCTCACCGGTACGCCGAACAGACGCGCTCGATTCCCGCCTCGAACCCGACGTCCGGTTCCCATCCGGTTTCGGCCCGCAGTTTCGAGGGATCCGCGCAGGTGTCGTGGACGTATATCGCCTCCGGGATCGGGTTCTCGACGTACTCGGGGGCGACGTCCACCCCGAGCGTCTCGGCGATCGATTCGACGACAGTATTGAACGAGTGTCGATCGCCGGTTCCGACGTTGTAGACGCCGTCGAGCCGATGTTCGGCGGCGAGTACCGCGCCGTCGACGACGTCCGAAACGTGGGTGAAATCCCGTGTCTGGGTCCCGTCGCCGTACAGCACCGGGGACGCCCCGCGTGCGATGTCGTCGGCGAACTGCGCGATGACGTTCGCGTATTCCTCCTTGTGTCGCTCGGCACCGCCGTAGCCCTGATACACCGAGAACAGCCGTAACCCGGCCACCGACATCCCGTGATGGGCCCGAAAGTACTCCGCGTACCGCTCGCGGGCCAGCTTCGAGGCCTCGTATCCGGTGTTCGCCGTCACGTCCGCCACCTCGGGGGACGGCTCCGTCCGATCGCCGTAGACGGACGACGTCGAGGCGTAGACGACGGTCTCACAGCCGTCCCGGCGGGCCTGTTCGACGACGTTGACGAACCCCTCGACGTTCACCCGGACGCCACGCTGTGGATCGGCCTCGTGCATCGCGTAGGAGGACAGCGCTGCCAGGTGAAAAACCACGTCCACGTCCGTCGGCAGGTCGGACTCCAGGACGGACCGATTCCGGAACTGGACCGCCGTATCGAGGTTCTCGGGCGTCCCCAGCGAGCAGTCGTCGACGGCGATCACGTCGTTGGCCGCGGCGAGGTGGTTTGCGATGTTCGCGCCGATGAACCCCGCACCGCCCGTGACGAGCACGCGTCGGTTCTTCATATCGCTACGATCCCTCATATCGCTACGATCACCGCTGCGATTTTGAAGCTGTCGACGCCCGAAGGGGCTCTTTCTCCCTCGCTTGCGCCGATGGAACCTCACTTCCGCCGATGGAACCGCTCCCGCTTGCGCCGATGGAACCGCTCCCGCTTGCGCCGATAGAAACGCCTTTCCGGCTTCACGGATTCCCCTCCGGTAATGACCAGCGTCAAAGGGTTCCGGGTCGAGGAGCCGGCGACGGCCGATTCGCTCGGAACCGGTGCGTTCGTCTTCACCGACGACTACTCGGTGTTCGACTGGGGCAAGATGCCCGATGCGATCCCGAACAAGGGGGCCTCCCTCTGTGCGATGGGTGCGGCGAACTTCGAACGGCTCGAGTCCGAGGGGATCACGACGCATTACCGTGGCGTCGTGAGCGGCGGCGAGGTCGTCGACCTCGACTCGGTCGCCGCCCCGCCCCGGGAGATGGCGATCGAGTTGACCCGGGTGCCGGACCTCCCCCACGAGGGGCGGGAGTACAACTACAGCGCCTACCACGAGGCGGGGGGTGAGAACTACCTGATCCCGCTGGAGATCGTCTTCAGAAACACCGTTCCGGTGGGGTCGTCGCTTCGCTCGCGTGCCGAGCCGGGCGAGTTCGACCTCGGGTACGAGGCGTGGCCCGACGAACCGGTCGACCTGCCCGCTCCCGTCGTCGAGTTCTCGACGAAATACGAGGAGTCGGATCGGTATCTCTCGCGGGAGAACGCCGACTACATCGCGGGCGAGGCCGACGTCGACGACCTCGAAGCCATCGCCCGCGAGGTCAACCGGATCGTCACGGAGACGGCTGCGGACGCCGGGCTGACGCACGAGGACGGCAAGATCGAGTGTCTCTACTACGACGGCGAGATCCGGGTCGCCGACGTGGTCGGTACCTTCGACGAGAACCGTTTTTCCTACGACGGCCAACAGCTCTCGAAGGAGGTCCTCAGGCAGTATCACAAGCGAACCCAACCCGAGTGGGTCGAAGCGGTCTCCGAGGCGAAAGCGGAAGCGAAAGCCGAGGACGTCGCCGACTGGCGCGAACTCTGTGCCGTCGACCCCGACCCGCTCGCGGACCACGTCGTCGATGCCGCCCGCGAGATGTACACGGCGGGAACGAACGCCTATCTCGGGCGCGATCTCTTCGACGCACCACCGATCGAGGACGCGGTCGCAGCGATCGAGAACCTGTAGCCGCCGCGTTGTCGGTCGAACGCGTCGCCCGGAACCATCGGTATTTTTATACGATGATATAGAACCGCCGGATATGATCCCCCTACAGACGATTTCGAATCCGACGATGGCCGTCGTCGTCGTCGGCGTCGTGATGACGCTCGTCGTCATGATCGCGTTTATCTGGGCGTTCGGGAAGATACGCGAACCGCCGGAGATCGAGGAGGGCGAAGGCAACGGTCAAGGCGTCTGACGCCGACGCCTGTCGCCCCCTTCGGGCTCGTCTTTCGTTCGGATCTCCTTTGTGTCGATCACTCCGTCGTCGCGCTCGTCACGTCGTCGGCCTCGTATCCCTCCTGAAGCCGCCGTTCGGCCTCCTCGCGGTCCTCGGGATACCCCACGTCGATCCGCCAGCCCTCGAGCCCGATCGCGTCGATGGTGCGACCCGACTGGATCAACAGGTCGATCGCATCGGAGATCTCGTACTCGCCGCGGTCGGAGGGCTGGACCAGATGACAGGCGTGAAAAATCGCGGGCGAAAACGTATAAAAACCGGTCATCACCAGGTTCGACGGCGGGTCGTCGGGCTTTTCGACGACGTCCGTTATCTCGCCGTACTTGTTGGTGTCACAGACCCCATAGCGGGAAGCCTCCTCCCAGGGCACCTCCTCGACCAGAAAGGCGGCGTCGGCGCGCGCCTCCCGCTGACGGTTGACGACGTCGGCGAGGTTCGCCTCGAAGACGTTGTCCCCGAGCATCAACATGAAATCGTCGTCGATATGCTCTTCGACGCACAACAGCGCGTGGGCGAGCCCACGCTGCTCGCGCTGGTGAGTGTAGGTGATCGGAACGCCCTCGTAGGCGTCACCGTAGTGGTCGATGATCCGCTCTTTTTTGTACCCGACGACGACGAGCAGTTCCTCGGCGTCCAGTTCGATGAGTCGGTCGAAGCAGTGACTCAGGATGGGTTGGCCATCGACGTCGACGAGTGCCTTCGGTTTGTCCTCGGTCAGCGGGCGGAGACGGGTTCCCTCTCCCGCGGCGAGTACGACTGCGCGCATACCTCCACGGACGGGCCGCCGGGACAAATCTTTTCGGCTCCTCGCGCTCGAATCACAGCCCGCTGCCCTCGCCCTCCTGAGAGAGCATCACGACCATCGAAAGGCCCGAAATGAGGATCAAAATGAGCGCGGGCACCGCGGCGTACTGATAGAGCGCGGACTCTTGGGCCCGCCAGATCTGGGTGACGATCGTCTCGAAGCCGGACGGTCGGAGGATGAGCGTCACCGGCAGCTCCTTCATCGTCGTCAAGAAGACGAGCGCGGCCCCCGCGACGAGCCCAGAGCGGATGTGTGGCAGCGTGATTCGCCGGAACGCGCCGATCGGAGACTCCCCGAGGGTCCGGCCGGCCTCGACGAGTTTCGAGTCGACCTGTAGGATCGAGGTCCGGGTCGTCCCGACCGCCTGCGGCACGAAGCGAACGACGTACGCGAAGATCAAAAGCGGCAGCGTCTGATAGAGCCAGGGGACGTAGCCCGAGCCGAAAAAGACCAACGCGAGCCCCAACACGACGCCCGGGACGGCGAAGCCGACGTACGTCGCCCGCTCGAACAGCGTCGCCAGCCGTGAGTCGCTCGTCCCGGCGAGATACGCTACCGGGAGCGCGACCAGCGTGGCGACGGCGGCGGCGGCGGCGGCGACGGTCACGGAGTTAACCGCCTGCGTCCACTCGAACGCCATCGACGGCCGTCGGCTCACGTCCGTTCGCCACAGCCACAACAGCAGGATCCAGACCGGGACGGCGAGCGTCGTCGCGGTGACGCCGGCGGGGAGCAGCGTCGCGGGCCAGCGCCACCGTCCCAGCCGGACCTGGCTTCCGACGCGGTCGGCGTCGTCGCCGCGGACGGTCTGGTCGGGGCGGATCGCCCATTCGAGGGTCAACACGACGAGAACGAGCAACAGGAGCTGAATCGAGAGCAACGCGGCGTACTCGCGGCCGAAGGTGTTGTACTCGACGTAGATCTGTCTGGTGAACACCGACAGGCGCATGATCGCCGGTGTGCCGAAGTCCGAGATCGCATATAGCGCAGTCAAGAGCCCGCCGGCGGCGATCGCGGGCCGGATCTGCGGCAGCGTCACCCGGCGGAAGGCACCCCAGGAGCCGTAGTTGAGCGTCCGGGCGGCGTCGATCAACCGCGTGTCGAAGGAGACGAGAGCGGCCCGGGTCGTCAGGTAGACGTAGGGGTACGTATAGAGGGTAATGACGAATATCGACCCGGGGAGCCCGTAGATCTCCGGCAGGCGTCCGACACCGAGCGGGGCCAAAAGCGAGTGGAACTCCCCTTGGGGGCCGAACGCGGAGACGAACGCGAACGCGCCGACGTAACTCGGTACGACGAGGGGGAGCGCAACCGCGATCGACCAAAAGCGCCGGAACGGGAGGTCGGTCCGGACGGTCAGATACGCCAGCGGAACCCCGAGGAGGATCGAACAGAGGGTCACGCCGATCATCAACAGAAGGCTGTTGAGGAGGACGTCCGCGGTCCCGGCGCTGAAGACGAGTTCACGGGCGCGGACGGGATCCACGGTCACGACTTCGAGCAGCAGCCACGCCAGTGGGAGAATCAACGCCACCGCGATCGCGCCACAGAGCGCCGTCAGTCCGGGCGACAGTGGGAGGTTCACCGATCGTTCGGCGGGATCGTTCTCTCGTTCCATGGCGTGTTGGTATCGTCTGGCGGGACGTCCCTCTCGCCCTTATGTCGATCGAATCGGACCAACGGATATAAGACTTTAGGTTTGCCTAAAACGTATATGGAACTGACGAGGCGGGACGCGGCGGCCGCCCTGGCGGCGGTCGGGGCCGGCGGAGCGGTCGCGTTCGGGGTCGACCGGCTTCGGGGGGATGGTTCGGACGGCCCGGACGCCTCCGGGCAGGATCCGCCGGCCGAGGCGCGGCTCCGGGAGACGTTCGTCGCGGCCGCGGAAGTCCTCTATCCGAGCGAGGTATCGGGGATCGGGGGCTTCGTCGAGGGGTTTCTCGAGGGACGGCTCGGACGCCGCGACCACGCCGACGGGATCCGGGCCGCGGTCGGAGCCCTCGACGACCGGGCCGTCTCGTGGTACGGCGAACGCTTCGCCGCGCTCGCCGTCGAGGACCGCGACCGGCTCCTCCGGGAGATCGGGGCCGATACCGCCGAGGAGGACCCCGAGGGAACGACCGCCGAACGGGTCCGATACTACGTGGTCAACGAGCTCCTGCTCGCGTTGTACGCCTCCCCGACCGGCGGCGAACTCGTCGGCCTCGAAAACCCCCAGGGCCACCCCGGCGGGACCGAGAGCTACCGGCGGGGGCCGAAATGAGCGGTTCGGCCCCGAACGGCCGGAGACCGGTATCGGGGGCGGACGTCTGTGTCGTCGGCGCGGGGCCGGCCGGTGCGCTCGTCGCCGACCGCCTCGCGGCCGAGCACGAGGTCGTCGTCTTGGACGCCGGCCCCCGGTTCGATCCGGCCGACCGCCTCGAACGCCAAGAGCGGGCGATCCGGCCCGCCTACGACCGCCCGGACGTGTGGGACGGCGACGACGAACGCGACGCCCACTCGGCCTCCGGCGACCGGTTTTATCCCCTGAACCACGCCCGTGTAAAGGGGATCGGCGGCTCGACGCTACACTGGCAGGGGATGGTGATGCGGCTCCACGAGGACGACTTCGCCTCGGGGAGCGAACGCGGGGTCGGCCCCGACTGGCCGATCGACTACGGGGAGGTACGGCCCTACTACGCCGCCGCCGAGCGCGAACTCGGGGTCGCCGGATCGGACGACAACCCCTACGCACCGCCGCGCGAGGAGCCGTACCCGATGCCCGCGTTCGCACCCTCCTACAGCGACGGCCTCTTCGCCGACGCCTGCGAGGCGCTCGAAATCGACATGCACTCGGTACCGAACGCCCGGAACTCCGAGCGCTACGACGGCCGGTCGGCCTGTGTCGGCTACGGGACCTGCCAGCCGGTCTGTCCCGCGGGGGCGAAATACGACGCCACCGTCCATATCGAGCGGGCCGAATCGAAGGGCGCAACGGTGATCGACCGCGCGCCGGTCCAGCGGCTCGAACACGGTGTAGACCGGGTTCGTGCGGCCGTCTACGCGACCCCCGACGGCACCGAGTACAGACAGACGGCCGAGGCCTTCGTCGTCGCCTGCGGTGGCGTCGAGACGCCGCGGCTGTTGTTGCTCTCGGACTCCGAACACTACCCCGACGGGCTTGCGAACGAAAGCGGCCTCGTCGGCAGGTACTTCATGGATCACCTCTTCGCCGGCACCGGCGGCGTCCTCGAGGAGCCCACGCGACAGAACCACGTCGGCTTTCTCACGAGCGAGAGCCACCAGTTCTACGACGACGCCGACGGAGAGATCGGGCCGTTCAAGCTCGAATTTTTCAATTACGGCGGCCCCTCGCCGGTCGAGACGGCGCTGTCGGCCGACACCTGGGGTGAGGACCTGCTGGATCGGCTCAGACAGGACTACGGGACCCACGTCGGCATGGGTGCGCTCGTCGAGCAACTGCCCCGCGAGGACAGCTACGTCGGCCTCGATCCCGACCGGACCGACGACCACGGCAACCCCGTGCCCGACGTCCACTGGACCGTCGGCGACCGGGCTCTGCGAACGATCGAGCGGGCCAACGAGGTCCAGGAGGCGATCCTCTCGGAACTCGGCGCGGAGATCACCTGGCAGGTCGGCCCCGACGATACCGGCCCGGCGTATCACCACATGGGAACCACCCGGATGGGTACCGACCCCGAGGAGAGCGTCGTCGATCCCCGTCTCCGAACCCACGACCTCGGGAACTGCTGGCTCGTCACCAGCGGCGCGTTCCCGACCGGCGGCGCGGTGAACCCGACGCTTACGATCGCCGCGCTCGCGCTGCGGGCGGCCAAGGACGTCCGAACGTCGCTTTGAGCCGTCTTTTAGGTCAACCTAAAAACTTAAGCACCCACGGGAGAGAAACGTGGTAATGAGTTCGATACAGCCGCCGACGAACGGGATCGAGGCCGAAACGGCCGACTCGACTGGGGTCGATTCGGCCAGTGACGCGAGCGAGTACACCTTCGAGGACGTCAGCGTCGTGATGGGGACCTACAACGAGGCGGCGGCGATCGGAACGGTCCTCGACGACATCGAGGCCATCACCGACGGGAAGGCCGAGGTCGTCTGTGTCGACGGCTCCTCGGATCGGACCCCCGAGATCGCCCGCGAGCACGGTGCCCGCGTCATCGAACAGGCTCCGCAGGGCTACGGGGTCGCGGTCCGGGAGGCGATCCTCGCCCCCGACCGGCCCGTCGTCGTCACTACCGACTGCGACGACACCTACCCGATGGAACAGCTGCCGGAGTTCCTCGAAGCCATCAACGCCGGCCACGACGTCGTCAGCGGCGATCGGCTCTATCACGGGGCCGAGGCGATGCCGGCGTTCAACCGGCTCGGGAACCACCTCTTCGCGCTGTTGGCGAGCGCCCTGATGGGCGAGCGCGTCCACGACACCACGACCGGAATGCGCGCCTACCGCCGGGAGGTCGTCGAATCGATCGAGTGGACCGAGAACACCGGGCTTTCGGCGGAGCTTCTGATCCGGCCGCTGATGCGCGGCTACGACGTCCGTGAGCATCCGATCGCCTACCGCGAGCGCGCCGGCGAGACGAAACTCGATCCCATCGAGGGCGGCCTCGCGATTGCGAAGTCGATCGTGAAAGTCTCCCTCGAGGAACGCCTTCCGTAGCCCCCCTCCCGTTTCATCGCTCGCCACACAAACGCATCGCTCGCCGATGGCTCATACTGGTGGACGAAATCAAATGAAACCGACTCACGAGTGATCCGCCGTTTGCTCCGTCGAACGGCGTGTCATGCGTCGTGTGTACATTCTTTTGTCCGTCAGTATCATACTGCCGGACGTCCGTTCGTGAACAGCTGAATCGGTACACGTCCAAACCGCCGGTAGAGTGCGTATCGAGTGGCCCGCGATTCAACTATAGCAGTCTCACCACAGAAACGCCGGGACGGGGATTTGAACCCCGGATCCCTGAGGGAACACGCTTTCCAGGCGTGCGCCTTACCACTCGGCCATCCCGGCTCACCAGAACGTACCGGAGTCGGCGGTTTAAAGGCTTCGCGTTCGGCGGGAGCGTGTCACTCGCCCGCATCGATCGGCCGGCCCGCGACACCGAGGCACCGCTCGGCGTAGCCGCTGCTCGCGGCCGCCCCGAGAAAGACCGCGAGGGTCACGGCCGCTATCGGGGCGACGCCCAGGAACGTCCCGCCGAGGAGGAGGTACGCCCCGTGGGCGACGAGAAACGAGAACGCGCCGACGAGGCCCCAAAGCAGCGCCGAGCGACGGCGAGGCGTCACGAACGGCATCGGATCGGGTCAGCGCCCCGCCGGCTCACGGCCGCGTCGCGACCGCCTCGATTTCGACGGCCATCCCGAGCGGGAGCGCGCCCGCCTGGAGGGCCGACCGGGCCGGCGGCTCCCCATCGAAGTAGTCGGCGTATACCTCGTTCATCGCCTCGAAGTCATCGATGTCGGCGAGGTAGACGGTAGTCTTGAGTACGTGCTCGAGGTCCGTTCCGGCCGCCGCCAGGACGGCGGCGAGGTTGTCGAGCGCCCGTTCGGTCTGGACCGCGATCGACTCCTCCGACAGGGAGTCGCCGTCGGGGGTCAACGCGATCTGTCCGGCGGTAAAGACGAGGTCACCGTCGGTCGTCGCCTGGCTGTACGCCCCGGCGGCGGGCGGGGCGTCGTTGGTCTCGATCGTCTCCGTTCCCATGTCGGGACCTGTGTCGCGCGAGTATATAAATCGCCGCCCACCCGGCGTCAGTTGAACCCCCGCCCACCCGGCGTCGATCAGGCACGTGCCGGCACCCAAAACCCCCGTTTCGGGTGGAAACGTCGGACACAGCCGTTCGTTCCGTATCCGGCATAGTTCGGCTGAAACAGCTGCTAACGCCCGTTTTAGGGGAAGTAGTCGTGTGGGAAAGATCCACACGAGTCCGCTCGACCGGAAGCGAAGGGGTTACATATCGTTTGGGGCCGCCTCCCGGCAGGCTCCACCGATGCCGCCACCGTCGCCGACGGCGTCACTCGACGTCGACGACGCGGCTGTCGCTCACGGGCCGAAGCGGCAACTCGGAGAAGCTGACCGTTACCTCGTAGGTGAGTTCCTCGGCGTCGCCGCCGAAGACGCCGACGGGGACCGTCGTCTCGCCGAGATACCGGGTCGTCTCCGACATCTCGATTCCGTTCACCGTCACGCGGATCCCGACCGGGGTCCCGTCCCCCTCGTTTCTGACGGTCACCTCGGCCATCGCGTTCTCGCCGGAGGCGATGGACTCGGGGATCCCCTCCCACTCGACTGTGACGTCGGGGAGGTCCATCGCTTGCTCGACGACCCGCTCTGCGACCCCCGCCGAGAGCCCGGCGTCGACGAGCCCCTCGACGCCGACGCGTCTGACGTCGGTCGGATCGACGAGCCCCGCCGCCGCGAGTTTGCTCGCCCGGCCCGAGCCGACGCCGCCGATCGCGACGAGGCCGACCGCCTCGGCGCTGATACCGTGTTCGACGCGGGCCTCGATCCGACGTACGAGGTTCGCATCCTGGGGGGATCCGAAGCGTTCACAGAAGGCCCGAAGCGCCGCTAGAAACCGCAGGCCGTTCTGTCTGATGACCCACGCGTCGCTCTGGAGTTCGGCGGGCGTCGTCCCCGACATCCCGGCCCGGAGAATGGCGAGCACCTTCCGGTTACCGGGCTCTAGCTCGTCGCCCTCGGCTCCGAGGACCGCGCCGAACGTCTCGCGTTCGTCCCGCCGCGCCGAGACGCTATCGAACGCCGCGGCGTCGGCGACGGTCCGGAGGATCGCCGACTCGTCGATGGCGGGGGCGTCGTCGGCGGCGGCGCGCTCACACAGCGCGTGAAACGACGCCGCCGTGTCGAGGCGGAGATAGAACTGCGAGGTGAGACGGCCGAGTTGGGTCGGCTCGATATCGAACCCCGACTGGTCGACGAACCCGCCGTCGACGAGCCGTTCGAGGGTGGCCGAGACCCGCTCCCTGAGCGACTCCGCGTCGTCGTACTGCTCGGGGGCGCTCGCCGCGCGTGCATAATAGAACGTCGTCTCGAGCCATCCCATCACGTCCTCGATGTCGTCGACCACGCCGAGGGCGATCTCGGCGTTCAGATGCGAGTCGAGTTCCCCGGCCAGCCGCGATTCGATCGGCTTGCCGTCCGCGAGCAGTTGGCGGTAGCGATCGGCGTCCGCCCCGTCGCAGACGACGTGGGCGTATCCGGCGTCGTCGTAGCCCGGCCGCCCCGCCCGGCCGAGCATCTGGAGGATATCGAGGGGGCTCATATCGACCTCGCCCTCCAACGGATCGTGAAGTTTGGTATCCCGAATGACGACACATCGCGCCGGGAGGTTGACGCCCCACGCCAGCGTCGACGTCGAAAACAGCAGCTGTATCTCGCCGGATTTAAACCAGTCCTCGACACGGTCTTTGTCCTCCTTGGAGAGCCCGGCGTGGTGAAAGCCGACGCCGTCGACGACTGACTGGCGGAGCGTGTCGTTTTTCAGTTCCTGGGCGTCGGTGTGAAAGTCGTACTCCCCCCGTGATCCGATCTCGACGTCGCGTTCGGCGATCACGTCCCTGGCCTTCTCGGCGGCCCGTACCGTGTCCTGTCGCGAGGCGACGAACACGAGCGCCTGCCCGCCGTCCTCGACGTGCGGCTGGGCGAGATCCAGGGCCCGATAGAGCCGGCGGTACTTGTCGGCGAAGGCGTTGTCACCGTGGGTATAGGTTTCGACCGTCGCCGACAGCGGGACGGGTCGGTACTCCTCGCCGAACCGGAAGGTGCACGCCTCGGGGGCGTCGAGCCACCCGGCCACGTCGCCGACGTTCCGCATCGTCGCCGAGAGCGCGACGATACGGGGGCCACAGAGCCGCCTGAGCCGCGAGATCGTCACTTCCAGAACCGCCCCCCGGCGATCGGAGTCGAGCAAGTGGACCTCGTCGATGACACAGCAGTCGACGTCGGTGACGAAGGCGTACCGCGGCGAATCGTGCTTTCGCGTCGCCGAGTCGGCTTTCTCGGGCGTCATCACGAGGATATCGGCCCCCTCGGCACGCCGGGGATTGAGATCCCGCTCGCCGGTGACGACGTAGACGGAGTATCCCAACGCCTCGAAGCGGTCCCACTCGGCCTCCTTCTCGTTGGTCAGCGCCCGAAGCGGTGCCAAAAACAGCGCGGTACCGCCGGCATCGAGCGTTCGGGAGATGGCCGCTTCCGCGAGCGCCGTCTTTCCGCTCGCGGTCGGCGCACTGATGACGACGTTGTCGTCGCGTTCGACGATCGCGGGCAACGCCTCCGCTTGCATCCGGTTGAACGACTCGAAGGGGAACGCGTCAGCGAACGCCGGCAGCACGTCCGCGACGGCGACCCCCGCCTCGTATTCCGTGCGACCTGCCACGGGCGAACGGGAGAGTGCCGACCGTATAGGCGTTTCCGTCGCCGCAAGCCGCGATCGGATCAGGCCCTCGTCCCCGGTTCGGACCCCGGTTTCCACCGATACCGGATCGTCGGCGTTCCGTCGAACCGCGGCCCCGGACCACAGCGCTCGAACGCCGCGCGTTCGGCGGCCGCCTGCGTCACGTCGTCGGCCTCCATCGCCAACAGTTCGACGTTCATGTCCTCGCGGGCGGCGAACCGCGTCGGCTCCGAGAGCAGCGTCTCACACAGCTCGGCGTCGCCCTCCAGTTGTGTCACGTGAACCGTCGAGCTCTCGGCGTCATAGCTGACGAACCCCTCGACCGCCCCGTCGTCGTCGGCGACGCGGACGGTCCGGTCGTGGATGAGATTCCGCATTACGTCCGTCGGCGACCCGGTCAGCGCCGCCAGCCGCTCGGCGTCGGCCTCGACGGCGTCCCGTACGTTCATGCGACATCGTAACGCGCTCGGGACAATTAACGTTTGGTGAGAGACGGACTCGAACCGGTTTCGGTCCCGAGAAACTCAGGGAGGGAACGATGATCCGTCCTGCGGGGGATATGAACACCGTTATTTCCCACGACCGGCAACGGGGGGTATGAGCTACCACACGGGTCAGCAGGTGAGAGAATGCGCGTAGTCGCCAAGTTCGGTGGAACGAGCCTCGGGAACGGCGACCGGGTCAACCGGGCCGCCGACTCGATCGCGGCCGCGGTCAACGAGGGCCACGAGGTCGCCGTCGTCGCGAGCGCGATGGGATCGACGACCGACTTCCTGCTCGATGCGATCACCTTCGAAGCCGACGAGGCCGACGAGGCGGAGATCGTCTCGATGGGCGAGCGGACCTCCGTCCGGATGCTGAAAGCCGCCCTCGGGGCCCGCGGGATCGACGCGAAGTTCCTCGAACCCGGTACCGAGGAGTGGCCCGTCATCACCGACGAACACGGTCAAGTCGACGTCGAGGAGACCCAACGGCGCGCGAAACAACTCGCCGCGGACATGGCCGCCGAGGGGTACGTCCCCGTTCTCACCGGCTTTCTCGCACAGGATCACGCGGGCAACGTGACGACGCTCGGCCGTGGCGGATCCGATACGACGGCCGTCATGCTCGGCAACTACATGAGCGCCGACGAGGTCGTCATCATCACCGACGTCGAGGGCGTCATGACCGGCGACCCACGGGTCGTCGAGGGTGCGCGCAACGTCGGTGAGATCACCGTCGACGAACTCCGGAACCTCTCGTTCCGCGGAGCGGAGGTCGTCGCGCCGTCGGCGCTCTCCTACAAGACCGGAGAGATGACCGTCCGGGTCGCCCACTACCAACACGGCGACTTGCTGCACGGCGGCACCACGATAGAGGGACAGTTCGAGAACCTCATCGACATGCGCGAGGAGCCGCTGGCGTGTCTGACCGCCGCCGGACGGGCGATCAGGAACTCCCCCGGCGTCCTCTCGGATCTCTCCGCCGTCCTCGCCGACGCCGATATCAACGTCGACGCCGTCGCAAGCGGGATGGACTCGGTGTCGTTTTACGTCGACTCGGACGTCGCCGAGCGCGCCGAGACCGTCCTCCACCAGGCGGTCATCGACCTCGACGAACTTTCGAGCGTGACCGTCGACGACGACATCGCCGTCATCCGGATCACCGGCGGCGAACTCCCCAACCAGTCCGGGATCCTCCAGGAGATCATCGCCCCGCTCGCGGACAAGCACATCAACGTCCAGGATTTGATCACGAGCGCGACGTCGATCGCGGTGTTCCTCGAGTGGGACGAGCGCGAGGAGGCCCTCGGAATCATCCAGGATGCGGTGTGAACGGCCGTTTTATCTTTCGGCGGGCGTGATCTCCGGCCATGCGAGTCGCCGTCATCGGCGGATCGAGCGTCGGTACACGGACGCACGAACACGCACACCGGGTCGGTCGTCTGCTCGGCGAGCGCGGCCATACCGTCGTCTGCGGCGGATTGGGTGGCGTCATGGCGGCGGCCTGTGAGGGCGCGGCGGCGTCCGGCGCGGAGACGATCGGGATCCTTCCGGGCGGGGACCCCGAGGCGGCCAACGAGTGGGTGACGACGCCGATAGCCACCGGCCTCGGCAACGCTCGAAACGTCCTCGTGGTCCGCAACGGTGAGGCCGCGATCGCGATCGACGGTGCGGCCGGGACCCTCTCGGAGATCGGCCACGCGCTGGATTTCGGCCGGCCGGTCGCGGGCCTGAAAGCGGGCGATCCCGGCCTCGACGGGTTCGAGCGCGTCTCGACGCCGGCGGAAGCCGTCGCACACGTCGAAGACGCGGTGTCGGGTCGGGACTGATGCTGCCGGCTATCCGCTCGTGACGCGATCGCAACACCGGCGTGCGAATCGCTCGACGTCGGTATCGCCGGGTGCATGGAGGCGAAGACGGCCTCGGGCGGCATCCAGACGCCGAGACTCGACAGCACCGGCCGCGAACAGGGAACATTTGTGGGCGCGCCGATAACGATCGGTATGTCCGACGACCAGGGGGGCTTCGAGGACATCCGCGAGAGCCTCGATGGACACCCGATCCGGAGCCTTCTGGCCTACGCGCGGCCCTACTGGCTGCGATTGAGCGTCGGCGTGTGTACCTCCTTTCTGACGCGGTTCGCCCGCCTCGTGCCGCCCATCATCGTCGCAACGGCGATCGACCGGGTCGTGTTACAGTCCGGTGAGCCGGGGCTCCTGGCCAACGCGGGGATCGTCCCCGGCGGAGAGATCGCCGGCGAGGCCGCCCGGATCGCGCTTTTAGAGCGGCTCGTCGTCATCGCGGTGGTGGCGTATCTCCTCCGCTCTGTGACCCGGTTTGCCTCCCGATACCTCCTCCAGTCCACCGCCCAGAAGGTTCAACGGGACCTCCGCAACGACACCTACGACCACCTCCAGCACCTCTCGATGGACTTTTTCGTCTCACATCAGACCGGCGGGATGATGTCGATCCTCAACAGCGACATCAACCGCCTGGAGCAGTTTCTCAACACCGAATTCCGTCAGTTGATCCGTGTCATCGCGACCGTCGGCGGGATCTCCGTCGTCCTCTGGACGTACTCGCCGAAACTCGCGCTCGTCGCGCTCGCGCCGGTCCCGATCATCGGCCTCGCGAGCGGGCTCTTTCTCAGGTGGATCGAACCGCGATACAAATCCATCCGGGAGACGGTGGCTCGGCTGAACACGCGCCTCGAAAACAACCTCGGCGGCACCGCGGTCATCAAGGCGTTCAACCGCCACGCCTTCGAGCGCGACCGGGTCGCAGAACACAGCCAGACCTACCACGACGAGAAGGTGGCGGCGCTGCGCATCCGGCGGGCGTTCTTTGCGTCCCTGCGGCTGACGACCGGGATCGTCTTCGTGCTCGCGCTCTTCATCGGCGGGACGGACATCATCCTCGGCGATCCCGGTGCCCTGTCGGCCGGCGCGTTCGCGCTGTTTTTTTTGTATCTCCGCCGGCTGTACTCGCCGATGCGCCGGGTCGGAAAGTCGGCGAACAAATACCAGCTCGCGAAATCGAGCGCCGAGCGCGTCTTCGGGCTGCTCGGCGAGGAGCCGACGGTGACCGAACTGGCGGACCCACACGCTCCAGAGCGCGTACGCGGCGACGTCGCCTTCGAGGACGTGACCTTCGGCTACGGCGACCGCGAGCCCGTAATCCGGGACGTCTCACTCGACGTGCCCGCGGGGACGACGGTCGGGCTGGCGGGGCCGACCGGCGCGGGGAAATCGACGCTGTTGAAACTGTTGGCCCGGTTTCACGACGTCGACTCGGGAGCCGTTCGCGTCGACGGCGTCGACGTCCGCGAATACAGCCTCCGGGCGCTCAGAGAGGGGATCGCGATCGTCGAACAGAACCCCTATCTGTTCTCGGGGACCGTCGCCGAGAACATCGCCTACGGCGACCACGAGGTACTGGAGGCCGAGTGGAAGGGCGAACGCGTCCCCGACGGGGACGCCCGCGATCGGATCGTCAGGGCCGCACAGGCGGCCGAAGCCCACGAGTTCATCGACGAACTGCCGGAGGGCTACGACACGCTCGTCGGCGAGCGCGGCGTGAAACTCTCCGGCGGCCAGCGTCAGCGGCTCGCCATCGCCCGCGCGCTGCTCAATGACCCCTCGATCATCGTCTTCGACGAGGCGACCTCCGACGTGGACACCGAGACGGAGGAACTCATCCAAACGAGCCTGGATCGGCTCATCGCCGACCGGACCGCCTTCGTCATCGCCCACCGGCTCTCGACGATCAGGGACGCCGATAGGATCGTCGTCATGGACGACGGCGAGATCGTCGAGTCGGGGACCCACGGGGAGTTGCTCGACGCCGACGGCGAGTACGCGGCGCTGTGGCGGGCACAGGCGGACTCGGAGGCGTCCGTTCGGCCCCCGACGAAGTGACGCCAACGCTCGGGAGTCCTCCGCGTTCACCTCACGTCTCGAAGCCCGCCGCCTCGAGTGCCCCAAGCAGCGGCTGCGCCGGAGCGATCGGAGAGAGCCGCTCGGCGTGTACTGGGTGAAGCTGGCTCGAATGGCCGGATTAGACAACGCATTAGTGGCCCCACGCCGGAGCGTCGCACAATGGATTCCGCTGACCGGTGGTACACCGACGACACCAAACGCAACTCGTTTCTGGGCTATCGGTACGTCATCGACGGGGTCGACATCCCGGAGTGGATCTACGCGGTCACGGGCGATTCTATCGACGTCGCGTCCACAGCGGCGCTGCTCTCGCGGGGAAAACAAGCACTGGAGACGGCGTTCGACCGCTCGCTCGCCGATGTCGAACCCGATGCGGTTCACGTCGTCCCGCTATCCGCCGGCTACGACTCCAGAACGATCCTCGCGGAGTTGATAGAGCGCGTCGACCCCGCAGACATCCGGTGTGTCACCTATGGAACGCCAGGTGGATTCAATTACGAGATCGCTCCACGGGTCGCCAAGGCCGCGGGCGTCGACCACCACCGGATCGATCTCACGCCGGGGGAGTACGACTGGACCGTCGACGGGCTGATCCGAGAGGCTCGAACGCAGGCCACCCCGTCGTCACTGTTCGGCGACAACGGCGTCCTCCAGTCGTTCTTCGAGGAGGTCGACGCCGCCACCGAGACGCCCTGCTATCTCTGGAGTGGCTACCTCGGTGGCGAAAGCGGTGGCGCACACCTCGACCCCTCGGTCGAGTCGTGGGCCGACGCCATCGACTCGTTTCTCGAATTGAACTACCAACACGACAACCTCACCGCCCCCGAGTTCGACCCCCGATCCGTCCTCCCCGACGAGCCGCTGTGTGACCCCGCGACGCTCCGCTACGAGGAGCAACTCGATTACGGCATCCGACAACAACACTACATCGATACCCACACCGACCCCCACGAGAAGACGCCCTTCACCGATCCAGCGTGGCTACACTTCGCGTTCAACATCCCCGACGAAATGCGGGTCGGCCAGGACGTCTACGAGCGTCTCCTCCTCGAGAGGCATCCATCGCTGTTCGAGTTGCCGACGGCGCGGACCAACGGCCTGCCGATCACCGCCCCGGCGTGGCGACAGAAACTCCAGTGGCTCAGGAAGGTCGTCCTTCCCTATGGCATCCAACAGCTCAGCGTCGACCTCCGGCACCCGGCACTGATGCACTTCGATAAGAACAACGCACTCCGGCACAACCCCCAGCTCCGGTCGTTAGTCGAGGAGTTACTCGCGTCGTTGGATCGGCGCGGACTCGTCAAGTGGGTCGACATCGACCGGCTGCTGCCCCGACATCGACGCCCGCTCAATTTCAAAAACTACGGCTGGGAACTGCTCGTACTCGCGTCGCTTGAGATACACATCCGATCGATCGAGCGTCAGACGGACTGATCGGGCGGGCTGTGGATTCGCTGGAGAAGCCCTTCTAATACTGTCGGACGTAATTTCGTGAATACCTGAATCGTTTAGATAGACGAAACCGTACTGTAACACGACGCTCAGAGATTTTCGATTCAAGTAGTTACGTCCGACAGTATAAAGAGACGTCGGGAGCGGAGCGCGCTGGCACTGGTGACGTGGTGAGGTATGTTTCCGGGCCATCAAGCGCCGGCGCTGGCGCTCTCGGGACGTCGCGTCGTGAAAAATGAAAGCCGCACCGCGAAACCGCACAGCACAGCACAGCACAGCACCGCACAGCACCGCACAGCACCGCACCGCAAAGGGGACTGAAATCGGGCGTGTGCCCGGATTCAGTTAGTTGTCAGACGCGGTGTCCGAGTTATGCGTTCCGTCGGGCTGCCAGCAGTGCAGCGCCGAGGAGCGCAACGAGCGCGATGACAGCGCCGAAGCCGGGCTGACCTTCGGGTTCCTCGGTCGGCTCGGGCGTCGGCTCTTCAGTCGGCTCGGGCGTCGGTTCCGGCGTCGGTTCCGGCGTCGGTTCCGGCGTCGGTTCCGGCGTCGCCGTCGGTTCCGGCGTTTCCTCGGCCATCTCGCCGAAGACACCGTCGGCGGACTGGATCGAGCTTCCGCTGACTCGGAAGTCGACCTCTGCGAGGTCGCCCTCTTCGCGGTCACTGAAGTCCATCGTGGCCTCGAAGGTGCCGTCCTCACTGATGTCGACGTCCTGCGTGTTCAGGAAGCTCTCGGTCTCGCCGCGCTGGCGGACGCGAACCGTCGCGTCGGAGCCGGGGGCGACGTTCGTCGTTCCCGTGATCGTCGTCTCGTTAGCCGCCGAGATGACGACTTCGTCGTCCTCGTTCAGGTTGTCGAACGTAGCCGAGCGTGCCTCGAAGTTGAAGGAAGCGCTCGTGATGGCGCCGCCATCAGCTGCGAAGTACGGGTAGGCTTCGTCGCCGTCGGTCAGAGTCCCGTCAGCGGCGGAGCCGAACGGACCGAACTGGGTGTCAGTGTTGCTGTTGACACCGCCACTGTCACCGGCGAACTCGAAGCGATCCTCGCCGTCAGTCTCGTATTCGAGGCTGACTTCGTAGGTGTCGCCCGCGTTCAGGTCACCGGTGAACGGCTCGGAGTCCGTATCAGCGATGATGTAGAGCTCGCCGTTCTCGTTGTCGACGAGCACGTTCACGTCACTCGAGCTCTGCGTGAGGTCGATCTCGTTTGCGCCTTGGTTGCCGATGTCGTCCTCGTTCTCGAAGGTCAGCGTGATACCCTCGCCAGCCTGTCCGCCCTCAGCGTTGAGCGCGAGCTGGTCGAGAATGTCGCCATCGAAGTTCTCCTCTTCGTCCGGGATGACCGGATCGAAGTCGCCGTCGTTGAGGGCCACCATGTGGCCGTAGAGGCCGGAGGCCTCGATCTGGACGACGAGTTTGTCGTCAAGGGCGACCTCCTCGCTCTGCGTGAGCGGGGACTCCTCGACGAGCTCTTGGATCGTGTCGTATTCGTCAGCGTTCTCCTCGGGACCAACCCAGACGTTGGTCTCGCCGAGGGTCGGCTGCTCGAGGTTGAGCGTCGAGAAGCCGTCCTCGTCCTCCACGCTGGATTCGCCGCTGTCAGCGTAGAAGTAATCGTTCGTCGTCGCGGTCATGTCGTAGTCCGTCGGCTGGATCGGACGGATCAGCTGATCCTTCGGATCGTCACTGGCCTGATCCAGCGTGTCGAGCTCCTCCAGGTAGGCCTGGAAGCGCTCTTTGTCGGTCGGATTCTGGTTCGGACTGAACAGACTATCGCTCGTGCTGTCGCCGTCAGTGAACCGCGGCGCGTCGAGTTCCTCACTACCATCGAACGGACCGGTGAAGCCACCGGTGTTGTCGAAGCCGCTGGTGATGAGACTCTCGGCGATGTCGTCCTCGGAGTACAGCACCTGTTCGGTCGGCGCGTCGGTGCCGATCGTCCGAGTGTTGAGATAGAACTCGACGTTGTTGTCGTCGTCGTCATCCTCGAGGTAGAGGATGTCGACGAAGTCGGAGCTCTCACTGCCGAACTGGACGTAGGTTCCGTCAGTATCCTCCAGATCGGCGGAGACGCGAACGACGTCACCGGCGGTCTGGGTGAGTGTGCTGTCGCCGAAGTCGACGGAGGCATCCTGCTCGTTGACTTGGATGGTCGTCGAGTCGGTCGCTTCCGTGTCGTCACCGTCAACGGTGACGTTGTACTCGGCGTCGTCGATGTCAGCGAAGCTCACATCGTGTTCGGGGTTGCTGATCTGTCGCAGGACAATCTTCTCGCCGGCGTCTTCCTCGTCGGAGTCGTAGACAAGGGCGTTGAACGGATTCAGCGCACTACCGAGCAGGTTTCCGACCGACACCTGCCGGTTGGTTCCGCTGTTGTCGGAGACAGTAACCAGCGTTCCGGTGCTGACTTGGAGATTGTCGTCGCGGTTGGTTGTGACCGCGCTGGTGGCGTTGTTGACGATCGCGTCAGTAACGGCAGCAGCGGTGAAGTCTTGGTTACCAGCGCTGTCAGTCGCGATGCTGTCAACGTTGGAGTTTTGGATGTTTGCCGACGTGATGAAGACCTGTGCGAGTTCGCCCTCGTCGAGATCGCCATCAGCCGAAATGTTGGCGTCGTAGTTGTTCCGGTTGGAGTCGATCTCGAGTTCTGCGATGGCGTCGTCACCCTCGTCAGTGACGGGGGTGTCGTCCTCGTTGAACTCGATCGAGAGGTCCTGCAGGACGACTTCGAAGGTGTCGCCCTCGTCAGGGTTGGTCGGGAGGTTGCCGCCACGGACGAAGTAGTCGCCTTCGTCAAGGTCGTCCGTGTCAGCGACGAGGAAGTACTCGTTGCTGTTGAGCGTCCCGTCCGCGAAGGCCGGAAGCTCAGCGCTGCTGCCAGTACCGTCAGCCTGGTAGAGGGTCAGATCTTCGACCTGTGAGCTGGATTCGACCGTCCCAGTGTCGAAGGAGTCGACCTCGCGAAGGACATAGTCGTTACCGCTGGAGATGTCGCTGCCAGTGATGACGACGTCCTGTCCTTGGTAGATGGACGAGCTCGGGCCGTTATCGAAGTTGACGTTAGCGCCGGTAGTGGTGCCGGTCGTCGTCAGGTCAGCAGTGTCTTCGTCAACATTGCCGTTCGAGTCTGCGAGATCGATGTCTGCAGTATAGGTAGCCGCATCAGGATTAACTGCGGGCGAAACAGTCACCGAAACTTGATCGCCTGCAGTAAGTGCCTGTGCGGCACCGTTATCCGTGATTTCGATCTCATTTTGTGATTGAGTGATGGCGACACCGGAGGTGATGTCCGTAGTGCCAACCTCCACAGTGTCGACCGTTGCGCCGCTGAGGTCACCGTTTGCGTTCGGGAAATTAACGCTGTCGAACGTAACGGTCATCCGCTGGAAGTTGCCACCCTGCTGGGCGATCGATGAGCCAGGGATGCTATCGACAGTTGCCGTAGCAGTGAACTCAGAGTTCTGACCTTCTGTGTCAGGGTTCACGCTGACGGATGAGCCGTCAAGAGTGCCAGGCGAGGCGGTCTGAACATTGATCACATCGGCGAACGTATCTGATGCCTGGGTCGTCCCAGTTCCGGTCGTTGTGATAGTAACATCAGCGTTAACATCAGCCACTGTGTTTGCGGCAGTGTCAATTTCAGCCCCGGTGACAGTCACTGTCCCTGGGTCAACATCATTCTGGGACCCGTCCGCGGTGAGGGTGATTTCGATGTTGTTGTTACTATTTATCGCTACTTGACCATTGTTCGCGAACGGTGCGTTGTTCCCAAGAGAAACGGCAATATTGCCATCACCGTCAGCAAAGTTCACGCTATCACTTGCTTCAATAACAATCGTAGCCGTATCTATGTCCGTAGCGCCTTGATCGAAGACGCCAGTCTGCTCAAAGGATATTGACGGTTCTCCAGCGTCAGCTGTGTCGCGCGGTACATCTATACTGTTTGCCCCATCAATCTGGAAGTTAGATGGAGCACTTGCTGCCGCCGCGCCTCCAGCAAACGCTACTGTCCCTGCGAAGACCCACAGGAACATGAGCGCTGCCAGGAAGACGGCGCGCAGTTTCTTGTTGTTATAGTTTCGTGTCATGTGTTGTTTCGTACTGCATCGCACTGCATCGCATCGCAGTCGCCTACGTGGCCCGATTCCGCCGGGGTGTCTCCATCCACCCGGGATGGATAATCGACCGGATTCACGCCGACGCCACGAGCGCCGCGGTGTGTCGTGTCGTCCATCGTGGATCACCGTCGAACCCCACGTGCGTACTAGGCCGACTGCTCGTAGACCTGGGTAGGGGTACGGTCAGTTGTCGCATCGGAGGGTATAAATGCTTTCTGTAACGGAGCAGCCCCTCGTATGCGGGTTTTTCACATAGACCACGGCGCGAGAATGTCGTCTGTGAGGATCGTCGAACGGCGCTTTGCGTGAATCGACTCGGGGGCAAGCCCCGAAGCCCCGAGGCGATTTACTCGCTCTGGATCCGGGGGGCGAGCATGAACGTGACGTGGCCGTCGCCCTCGGCGAAGCCGAAGTGCATCTTGATCGGGAACTCCTCGCCGAGTTCCATCGTCACCTCGGCGTCCGTATCGATCGCTTTGTTCATGTCCTTGAGATAGTCCAGGGAGAAAAGCGAGCGCGCCTCGCCGGGCGTCAGATCGATGAGATCCTCGCGGCCGAGTTCGAGGTGGACGTCGTCGGTGTCGCCCTCGGCGTCGACGTAGAACTGCTCCGCGTCGGGGTCGACGCCCAACGCGATGTGATCGGAGACCATGTCGGCGGCCGTGACCGATCGGTCGATGTCCGCGCCCTCGATGACGACCTCCGAGGCGAGATCGAGATCGGGGAGATCGGGTTCTTGTCTGATCGAGTCGGGATCGATGAGCGCGAGCGTGTACTCCAGTCCGTCCAGCGAGATGTGGAGTTTACGGGTCTCCTCGTCGAGTTCGAGGTGGACGAGTTGGCCCGAGTCGGCCATCCCGACGATGTCGTCGAGCCGATCGAGGTTGACCCCGATGACACCGCCGTCGGTCTCGTAGGACTCGAAGGCGTTCGCCGATAGCTCCAGATCGACCATGCCGACGTTCGCCGGATCGACCGCACGGATCGTGAGGGCCTCGTCCTCGAGGCGAATCTTGCACTCATCGACCAGCACGCCAACGGAGTCGAGCGCCGCCCCGAGCGTGTCCGCGCTCACGATAGCCTTGAACATATACGCCCTCTACTGCCCGACCCCTAAAAAATCGTCCCATTGATTGGCCGCCGTGCGCGACCGGAATCCGGTCGCTCCGGGGCGATACAGACGGCGGCGGAAGCGGAGACGGAGACGGCGGCGGAAGCGGAGACGGCGACGGCGGCGGAAGCGGAGACGGAGACGGCGGCGGAAGCGGAGACGGAGACGGAGACGGAGACGGCGACGGCGGCGGGAGCGGAGACGGCGACGGCGGCGGGAGCGGAGACGGCGACGGCGGCGGGAGCGGAGACGGCGACGGCGGCGGGAGCGGAGACGGCGACGGCGGCGGAGACGGAGACAGAGGCGGGGCGTCGTCACTCCAAGAGGAGCAACTCCGGCGACTCCAGATACTCGATGACGGTGTTCGTAAACCGTGCGGCCTCGGCTCCGTCGACGACGCGATGGTCGATCGAGAGCGAGAGCGTCATCACCTTTCGGGGGACGACCTCGCCCGAAACCACGCGCGGTTTCTCCTTGATCGCACCCAGCCCGAGGATCGCCGTCTCCGGGTAGTTGATGATCGGTGTGGCGTACTCGCCGCCGATCGCCCCGAAGTTCGTGACGGAGAAGGTGCCGCCCCGCATCTCCTCGGGGGCGATCGAGCGGTCCCGCGCCCGCTCGACGAGGTCGTTCATCTCGTCTGCGATCCCCAGGAGTCCCTTCCGATCGACGTCTCTTAACACCGGGACCATCAGCCCCGCGTCGGTCGCCGTTGCGATCCCGACGTGGTACTCGCCGCGGAGGACGATCTCCTCGGCCTCCTCGTCGAGTCGGGAGTTGAGGGTCGGATACTCCTCGAGTCCGGCGACGACGGCTTTGATCACGAACGGGAGATACGACAGCCGGCTCCCGCGTTCGGCGGCGCGCTCACCGAGTCGGTCCCGAGTCTCGACCAACTCGGTCACGTCGGCCTCGTCGTGGTGGGTGACGTGTGGGGCGGTGTACTTCGAGCGTTCCATCTGCTCGCCGATCGTCCGGCGGACCCCCCGGTAGGGGATGCGTTCGTCCGCCCCGGTCGCCTGACCGTCGGCGGCGGACGGCCGTTCGTCGGCCTCCCCCGCCGGGACGGTCTCGGCGTCGGCCCGCTGTGCGCGCCGTTGGGCCTCGGCGTAGGCGTCGACCTCCGCCGGCGTGAGGAACGCCTCGCCGTCTCTCGTCCGATCCGTCGGGACCGCGTCGACGTCGACGCCGGCCTCCGCCGCGTGCCGTCGGGTCGCGGGGGCCGCGAGCGTCCGGTCGCGGTCGGCGGCCGCCGGTGCGTCCGTCACGGCATCGCCACGCTCGCCGTCGCCGCCCGAAGCGGTGTCGGCGGCGCGGGACGCCCCGTCATCGACCCGGCGCGTCGCCGACGTCGGACCGGCGTCGCTCGGGGTCCCCTCCGTGCCGCCGGGCGATTCCGCTGTCGTTGCTTTCTCCGTTGTCGACGCTGCCTCCGCTGTCGCCGTTTCTCCGGTCGACTCGGCCTCGGCCGCCGCGCGCACGTCGGCGTCGGTGATCCGGCCGCCGGGGCCGCTTCCCTCGACGGTCCCGATGTCGACGCCGAGTTCGCGGGCACGCCGCCGGGTCGTCGGCGAGGCGAACGTCCGGTCCCCCGTCCCGGCGGCGTCCGCGTCCGCCTCGGTGTCGGCCCGCCCCGGTGACGACGCCTCGGTGTCGGCCCGCCCCGGTGACGACGCCTCGGTGTCGGCCCGCCCCGGTGACGACGCCTCGGTATCGGCCCGCCCCGGTGACGACGCCTCGGTATCGGCCCCGTCCGCGTCGTCATCGAAGGTGATGATGACCGTCCCCACGGGCACCATTTCGCCCGCCTCGACGAGGATCTCCCGGACCGTCCCGTTCACCGGCGAGGGGACCTCGACGACCGCCTTGTCCGTTTCGACCTCGGCGACCGGCTGATCCTCCGAGACGGACTCGCCCGGTTCGACGAGCCACGCGACGATCTCGGCCTCGGTCAGTCCTTCGCCGACGTCGGGGAGTTCGAACTCGCGGACCATTTTAGGCCCCGTAGGTCTCCCTGATCGCGTCCTCGATTCGCGTGTCCTCGGGCATATAATAGTCCTCCAGGGCGTACAGCGGATACGGCACATCGAAGCCCGTCACGCGGGCGATCGGTGCCTCCTGGTAGTACAGCGCCTCCGTTTGGATCGTCGCCGTGATCTCCCCGGCGAGACCGCCCGTCTTCGGTGCCTCGTGGACGACGACGGCCCGACCGGTCTTTTTGAACGACTCGACGATCGCGTCGGTATCCATCGGTGATAGCGTCCGCAGGTCGATGACTTCGGCGTCGATGCCGTCCTCGGCGGCCGATTCGGCGGCTTCCAACGTCGGCCGAGTCATCGCGCCCCAGGTGAACACCGAGAGGTCCTCGCCCTCGCGTCGGACGGCGGCCTCGCCGAGTTCGACCGTGTACGGCTCCTCGGGTACGTCCTCTCGAAACGCCCGGTAGATGAGCTTCGGCTCGAGGAACACGACCGGATCGGGATCGCGGATCGCCGCCGCGAGCAATCCCTTCGTGTCGTACGGTGTCGAGGGGACGACGACCTTCAGGCCGGCCTCGTGGGTATAGATGGCTTCCTTCGACTCGGAGTGGTGTTCAGGGGCTCGGATGCCGCCGCCGTAGGGGGCACGGACGACCATCGGGCAGGTGAACCGTCCCCGCGACCGGGTCCGGAGGCGCGCGGCGTGGGAGACGAGCTGGTCGAACGCGGGGTACATGAACCCGGAAAACTGCATCTCCGGCACCGGCCGGAGACCGTAGGCGGCCATCCCGATCGACGTACCGATGATCCCCGATTCCGCCAGCGGCGTATCGATGACCCGATCCCCGCCGAACGCGTCGTAGAGCCCCTCCGTCGCGCGGAAGACGCCGCCGTTCTTGCCGACGTCCTCGCCGAGGACGATCACGTCGTCGTCGCGCTCCATCTCGCTTTTCAGTCCGTCGCGGACGGCCTGTACCAGCGTCAGGTTCTGGGTGTTCGATTCCTGTGTACTCATTCCAGTAGCTCCTCGTCCCCGTAGCGTTCGCGCAACCGTTCGAGGTGTGCCGCCTGTTCGTCGAGCCGTTCGGTCCGTTCGGCGTGGACGTGGTCGAACATCTCCGCCGGGGCGGGACGCTCGGTGCGCTCGGCGGCGTCGATCGCCGACGCGACCTCGGATTCGACCGACTCCCCGATCGCATCGACGGATTCGTCGTCGAGGATCCCCCGCTCGCGGAGGTACGCCTCGAGCCGCGGGATCGGGTCCTTGCGCTTCCAGCGCTCGACCTCGTCGTCGTCGCGGTAGACGGAGGGATCGTCCGCGGTCGTGTGGGCCCCGAAGCGGTATTGGATCGCTTCGATGAGCGTCGGCCGCGTGGCCCGACCGGGGGCGTCGTCGCCCGCCGGACCGGGGTCTTTCGCCTTCGAGACCGCATCGCTCGTGACCTGATATACCGCCAGCGGGTCCATCCCGTCCACGAGGACCCCCTCGAAGCCGTAGGCGTGGGCCTTCTGTGCCAGGGTCGCCGAGGCCGACTGCCGCTCGCGGGGGACCGAAATCGCCCACTGGTTGTTGTTACAAAAGAAGACGGCGGGCACGTCGAAGACGCCCGCGAAGTTGAGCCCCTCGTGGAAATCACCCTCACTCGTCGCGCCGTCACCGAAATAACAGAGGAACGCCGCGTCGTCCCCGGTCAGGTCGGCGGCCCACGCCGCCCCCGTCGCATGTAGGATCTGCGTCGCGATCGGGACGGCGACCGGGAAGACGTTCGCGTCGTCGGGATCGTTGCCCCGCTCGTCGCCCATCCAGTAGCGGAGCGTCGAATCGAGGCCGACGCCACGGACGTGGGCGGCCGCGTGTTCGCGGTAACTCGGGAAGATCCAATCCTCGTCCGCGAGCGCCATTGCGCTCCCCACCTGTGCGGCCTCCTGACCCGACAGCGGCGGGTACGTCCCCATCCGGCCCTGCCGTTGGAGGCTGACTGCGCGCCGATCGAAGTGGCGGGCCAATCGCATCTCGCGGTACATCTCGGTGAGGGAGTCCTCGTCGATATCGGGCACCGTTGCCCCCTCACGAACCCCTCCGTCCTCGTCGAGCACCTGAACTCGGTCCCGCGGATCACGATGTGTGCTCATGGGTGCCTCCCTCGCATACGCTAACCGTTCGGTGCCGTCGGCATAGTGTTTGCGTCGATTCCCCACGGCGTCCGTCGGCCGGGAGGGCGATCACGGCTCGGTGGCCGAGACCCGCCGATCGATGACCGCCTTCGCCTCGGTCGCGGCCTGTTTCCAGCCGTAGCCCTGCTCGTAGACGTGGCGCTTCGAGTCGACGAGTTCCTCGGGCGAGGACTCGTCGAACCCGCCGCGGGCCCACGTTCCGGACTCCCGAAGCCACTCGATCGTGTTTTCGCGGGTTTCCGCCCAGGAGAGACCGACCATCTCGTAGAACGCGACCATAGCGAACACCGAGTGGTCGTGAGCCCCCGAAACGCTCCCCTTCTCGTAGATCGTCTGCAGCGGCTCGAACGTCGGTCGGGAGACGCGGTCTTTGTACTCCGCCGGCGGCAACAGACGGATCGTCCCGTCCTCCTCTACGACCCGCTGGTCGCTCCGGAGGCGGCCGAAGACGGCTGCGTGGAGGCCGCTCCACCGGTCTGAGACGTCCTCGCGAAGCGCGTCCTCGTCGGGGTACGCACGGGCCGACAGCGGGCCGAGGAGATCGGTGTAGGCCTTCTCGATGTGGTGTCGGTCGGTCCCCTCGAACGCACAGCCCGGGTCGTGGAGGTTGCTCGTCGTCCGACAGCCGGGACAGCGGTACCTGAGACGCACGGTTGTTCGTTGGTTGGAGCGGGCACTCAAAGGCGTATCGCTCCCCACGCTCCGGGGAATCACGTCCGTGTCCGCCCGAGGACGGCCGGACAGGTCGGTGCGTTTATCGGCGCTGCGACGATACCCGAGGGCATGGAGCGGCTCCACGCCCGATACCCGTTTTTGGACGCCTCACGGGCGGCCGTCGAGGCCGCGGGCATCGACCTCGCCTCGCTGGTCGCGGAGGGCGGCCCGGCCGTCGAGCGCGGCCACGAGCGCGTCCAGCGGGCTCTCCTCGACGGGACGACCGACCCCGAGGAGCCGCGGATCTGGAGCACCCGCGCGGAGCTGCTGTCGTATCCGATCGCCCGCGTACTCGTGTCTCTCCTCGACGTACCCGGAGCGACCGAGAAGTACGCCGCCGCGGAGGCGGCGACGGCCCGCGAGCGGTTCGTCGAGGACTTCGAGGCCGACCTCGAATTGAAGAGCGCCGAGGGAGGTCGGCTGACGCTCGATCGGCTGCTCGCCGACTTCGAGTTGGCCGGCGGCGTCGAACCGGTCGGCGACGGCCGCTTCGAACTCGACGTGACCGCGTACCTCGGACTCACGGCGGAGCTAGACGATCACCGCTGGCATCTCGCGCGCCGCCCCCTCTCGGAGGGGACGGTCCCCATCGACCGCCCGGAGTTGTACACGCTGCTCCGGGAGGCGGTCGGACGCCGGGTCCGAGAGGGGCTCCCGCTGTCGGTCCCCGAGGCCATCGAGGCACCGCTGTCGGCGGAGTTGGCATCGATCCGGCGCTCGATTGCGGACCTCGATCCGCCGACCGACTTCGAGGTGGTCTCGCCGGAACTGTTCCCACCCTGTATGCGCTCGCTTCTGTCCCGGGCACGGAGTGAGGAGGGCCTTCGGGGGCTCCCCGATCACTCGCGGTTCTCGCTCGTCTCGTTTCTGTTGGCGAGCGGACTCGACGCGGACGGCGTCATCGACCTGTGTGACGTCCCCGAGGCCTCGACCGAGGCGATACGGACCCAGATCGAACGCCTCGCCGACGAGGACGGGCCGGTCGCCGCGCCCCCGTCGTGTGCCGTGATGGACGAGTACGGCGACTGCGTCGACAAGGACGGAACGTGTGAGAGCATCAGACATCCGCTGTCGTACTACGAGACGAAGCTACGACAGACGCCGGACGACCGGATCACTGACTGGCGACGCGGCGGTTCGGAGGCGTCGTAACCGCCGGTCCCGGCCCAGTTCTATCGGGATCGGCACCGAATCAGTACCGCCGCGAAAGGCTCACGCCGATCGCGGACATGAAGACGACGAAAAACGCGATCGCGCCGACGAGCGCGAGGCCGCCTTCACCCGTCAGCATGCCGTCGCCGTAGGTAGAACCGATCCATATGACAATCGTGGCGAGCGTCCCGACGCCGGCGAGCGCGAGGATGGCTTCGACGGCGGCGTCCCGATCCATACCCACGGATGGGACGGTATGGGAGAAAAACGCTTCGAAGGCGGGGCGAGGCGAGAGCAGCGCCCCCGGGGGACGGCGAGGGTCACCACGGCTCGTCTTTCAGCCCGACAGCGTACGCGAGCGCGTTCGTCAGAACGTGTAACAGCGGCGTCAACACGACGATCGCGACGACGACGGGGAGGGTGAACGTATCGAGAAACCACCCGGTCGCGACGACGGCGGTCGAAAGCAATGCCCCGGCGACGAAATCGAGTTGGTCGATGCCGGGGAAAGCCGCGCCACGCTCCAGACCGGTTCGGCGCTTCAGAAACGACGCCGCGATGTCGCCGAGCATCGCACCGAACGCCAGGGAGACGGCGGCGGCGATCGGAAACGGGTCGGCGACGACGACGCCGCTGACGAACGGGTGGAGTCGGTTGAGAACGAGCGCGACGGCGACGCCGGCCGCGGTGCCGACGGCCGTTCCACGCCAGGTTTTGCCGTCTCCGAGGACCCGTCGCCCGTCGTCGAGGGTCCGGCCGTCGTCGATGGGGCGGCCGCCGCCGGCGAGCACGGCGACGTTGTTCGGGATATAGGCGGGGAGCATGGCCCATATCGCCACCACGACGGTTTCGACTACCATACCGCGTCTGCGAGCGGCCGTAGTATAAAAAGCGTGGTTCGGGGGACGGAGGCCGCTCGCCGGGAGGCGACGTCGGTTCGTCCCGCACTGTCGGCTACCGTCGTCCCGATCCCTCCGTGGTCTGTCCGGTCACGGGATCACTGCTCTCCGTCCTCCGACCCATCGTCGGCCAGCAGCGACTCCTGGCTAACGTCGATGTCGATCCCCCGGTCGTCGTTCTCGCCGAACCCGGCGCTCAGGATCCGGGTCAGGGAGTCCTCGACGGTCTCGTCGATCTCGCGGTAGGCGTCCGGATCCACTTCGACGACGAAGCCGGTCGTGATGTTCGGCGCGGTCGGCAAAAAGAGTACGTCCCGGCCGTCGTCGGTCGATTTTCCGGTTTTGAAGGCCGTCATCCGCATCCCGTTCCACGTTTCGAGTTTGACGGGCGTCTGGAGTTCGTCGGGACCGCTAACGGCGGTCTCGACGGCCATCTTCGAGGCGTTGTAGACGACCCGGAGTCCGGGAAGTCGGTTCATGATCCCGTCGAGCGCTTCCTCGAGGATATCGCCGACCGTCGTCCGCATCAGGTAACCGACAGCGAGCACGAGCAGGCCGAAGAGGAGGAGCGTGATGAACACGCGAACGACCACCGGGAGCCCTTCGAGCGTCGTCTCCAAAAGCGGGAAATTGGCGATAGCTTGATAAATAAACGCGACGACGTAAGCGGTGACGAGTAGCGGAACGAGAACGATGAGGCCGCTTGCGATGTCACGTTTCCACGAGGGCGACAGCATTCGGTCGTATCTCGGGCGGCCGTGTAATCAGCGCTTCGACTGGTTGTCGTGACACATCGCCGACGGACACACCACCGGGGTCGGCCCCCGTCGGGATACGATCGCTGTTCATACTGACGGACAAAAGAATGTACACACGACGCACGAGGATCACGCCGTTCGACGGAGCGAACGGCGGATCACTCGTGAGTCGGTTTCATTCGATTTCGTCCACCAGTATCATTTGATGCGGGCCACTGTCGTCGTTTCGGACCCGGGCGACACGAAGAGTCAACGGGCTCGACCACGTACCCCCGGACGTTAGACATCGAATGCGAGGGGTCAGTACCGACGGCCACCCGGTGACAGCGGCAATCGGAGCCGTGCTCGCGCTTCTCGTCCACAGCAACCTCTTTATTTCCGCCGCCGCCACGGGCGTCGCCCTCTCGACGATGCTGCTCGCCGAACTCGACCCGGATCCGCTCGCGCTGTTCATCGTCTTCGCCGCGACGCTTTTCGTGTACAGCCTCAACCGGATCACCGACATCGAGGAGGACCGCGAGAACGTCCCCGGACGTGCAGCTTTCACGGACCGATACGGACGCGTACTCTTCGCCGCGGGCGTGACGCTGTACCTCGTTGCGATCGCCGGCGCGATCGCCTTCGGACTCCCCGGCGCTCCGTTTCTCGTCCTGCCCGCAGCCGTGGCCGCCCTGTACTCGCTGTTTCGGGTCAAACAGCTCCTCCTCGTAAAGAACCTGATCGTCGGCGTCTCGTGGGGGATCATCCCCCTCGGAGTCGGCGTCTACTACGGGACCGGTCCGCGGGCCGATATCCTCGTTTTATCGGCGTTTTTCACCGTTATGTTGACCGTCGCGGCGGCGATCTTCGACATCAAGGACATCGAGGGGGACAGAGCGGAGGGGATCCGAACCGCGCCGATCGTCTTCGGCGTCCACGCGACACGGCTCGGGGCACTGGTGACGACCGCCGCCGTCGCCGTCGGTGTCGTCGCGGCCGTCACCGTCGGTATCGTCCCGCGGCGGTTTCTCGTCCTGCTCGGGTTTCTCGCCTACGTTGCCGCCTACATCCCGTTTGCGACCCGCGGTCGGGGGGCGCTGTTCTATGGGTTCGTCATCGACGGCGAACACGTCTTTCTCGCCGTTTTGGTGGTCGCCATGGAGCTCTGAGTCGGGGGAGATCGTCACCCGAGCCGGCGAACCCCCCGTCTCGGTCACCGATTCGGTACCGTCACCCGACCCACAAGCGTTTAATCGGCCGCGGGGCAAAACACGGTATGCCCGAATGCCCACTCGCGGACGAGTGCCCAAGTTTCTCCGAACGCATCGAAGGCATGGGCTGTCAACACTACGGCGACCGAGGCGGTGCCGAGTGGTGCTCCCACTATAGCCAGCCGATCCGGGATCTCAAACAGCAGCCGGTCAAACTCGGCGAGGAGGTCGTCGTCGACGTCGAGGACATCCACGAGTCCGGAGCGGGGGTCGGCAGAACCGAGGACGGCTTCATCGTCATGGTCGACGGCGTGTTGCCGGACGCGCGAGCGAAAGTCAAGATCACCGAGGTCCGATCGAACCACGCCCGGGCCGACGAGATCGAACGGCTCCCGATGGAGGACGAGGCCGACGAGGCCGACGCCGAGGCTGACGACGACGGCGACGAGACGGCGGACGACCGCAGCGACCGCGAGAAGGCACTCGACCGTGGACGGCTGGGCAGCCGTGAAAACTTCTGGGGCAACTAGTGAGACATCCACTCCCCGAGAGCCGCCGTGGCCGAACGACCCATACACGACACGTACACGGATGACACTCCCAGACGCCGACGAACTGCTCGAACGGGCGGGCTTCGACGCGGAGACGAACGTACTGACCCGTCGACAGGCCGAAGTGCTCGCGCTCCGCGAACGGGACGTCCCGCAGGCCGAAATCGCCGACTCCCTCGGGACGTCGCGGGCGAACGTCTCGAGCATCGAATCGAGCGCACGCGAGAACATCTCGAAGGCGAACGAGACCGTCGCGTTCGCCGACGCGCTGACGGCTCCGGTTCGGTTGACCATAGCGGAGGGATCGGACCTCTACGACGTCCCGAACCGGGTGTACTCGGCCTGTGATGACGCCGACGTGAAGGTGAGCCGGACGGCCCCGGAACTCATGAAGCTCATCGGTGATGCGGCCGGCGATGCGGTACAGGGGCGGGCGGTACAACGCGACATCACGGTGACCGTTACCAACGACGGTAGAGTAACCGTCAGACGGTAGATCGCCTCGTTTGCCCGCCCCTACTCGATATCGGACATTCGGTCGCTAAAGTCCCACGTATAGAGCTTCGTCGGCTCGATCCGGATCCGGACCTCCTCGCGGTCGGCGTCGAGGAGTCCGTCGGCCAGTTCGTTGTCCGTCCCACCGAGATACCGTTTCAGCAGGTCCCTGAGCTGTTCTTTGTCGTCGTCGTGGTCGATCGTGGCCGTCCCCGCCCCCCGAACACCCTTATACGGCGGTTCGTTGTCCGAGATTTCGAAGGTGACGGCGGGATCGGCGTCGAGATACTGGACGACGTCGGCGTCCGCCCCCGTCGCGCAATGAAACGCGCCGTCGCGGTATCGATACCAAAGCGACAGCATCCAAAGCCCGCCGGCGGGCGTCCGACAGGCGAGTCGGATCGGGATCGTCCGATCCCGGAGATAGGATTCGGCCTCACTCGCCGACCACACGCCGGTCCACGTGGACATACGCACAGTAGGCGTCCGCCGGTTAACTAATTGGCGACGGGGGATAGCGTCGGTAGCGCGGCGTCGACGGGGGACCCCTCCGTCCTCCGTCGTCTCCGATCCTGGCTTGAACCGGAGACCACCGTCCTCGGTTCCCGCGTTTCGATCCGTGCCCGGTAGCGTCCGTCCACGCTGTCGACGACGGGATCGGACGGACCGCTATCTCCGAACGGTATCGAGACCGTGTCTCCCCGTTTGACTGCTCCGTGTGGACGGCCGGGGCTCACGACACAGTTCACAAAAGCGCCCGAGGCGGGATTTGAACCCGTTCACAGACGTTCCGGGCGTGCGGTCTCACTGCGTTCGACCGTTCCGGGGCTGCGACTGTTCGTGTTCAAATCCCGTTTTTTCGCTTGCTGACGCCAGGGCTCGCTTCGCTCGCCGTTGGCATCGACAGAAAACGCCCGAGGCGGGATTTGAACCCGCGTCACGACCGTGACAGGGTCGTATGATGGGCCACTACACCACCCGGGCTTCCTACACGCATCTATAGCCGGCTTTGCATCTTAAGGCTTTCCAAAGGCCGACGCCCCGGCGTGGTTTCACATGCACACCGACAGCCGGTCCCCGGCCGAACTCACTATTCGGGTTTGAGCCCCTCGCCTTCGACCCGCATTACCGCTTCGCCGTCCGGGAGATTCGGCGCGTCGACGAGCTTGACGATCCGTTTGTTGCCTTTGGACTTCTTCAGATACATCCGGAAGGTGGATTTGTGTCCGAGGATGTTCCCGCCGATCGGCTTCGTCGGATCGCCGAAAAAGGCGTCGGGGTTCGACTGGACCTGGTTCGTGACGACCGTCGCGGCGTTATAGAGGTTGCCGACCCGTTCGATGTCGTGGAGGTGTTTGTTGAGTTTCTGTTGGCGGTTGGCGAGTTCCCCCCGGCCGACGTATTCGGCGCGGAAGTGCGCAGTCAACGAGTCGATACAGACCAGCCGTACGGGGAACTCGTCGTCCTCGTACTCGGCGGCGATCTCTTTTGCCTTCTCCGCGAGGAGGATCTGGTGGTTCGAGTTGAACGCCTTGGCGACGTGGATCTTGTCGAGAAATGCCTGGATGAGTTCCCCCATCGCGTCCTCGTCGGCGGGAGTACCGTCGATCTCTTGGTCCTCCATCGCCGCCTCGAGGACGTCCTCGGAGAGCCCGCGCACCATCTCTTCGATCCGTTCGGGGCGGAACGTGTCCTCGCTGTCGACGAAGATACAGCGGCCGCCGAGGCCGCCGGCCTCGCTCGGAAGCTGGACGTTGACCGCGAGTTGGTGGGTGATCTGTGACTTCCCGGCCCCGAACTCGCCATACACTTCGGTGATCGATTGGGTCTCGACGCCGCCGCCGAGCATGTCGTCGACCTCCGGGATGAGCCACTCCAGCTTTCCGATCTGTTCGCGCCGTTCGAGCACGTCCGCGCCCGTCTCGAAGCCGCCGATGTCGGCGGCGTTTCTAGCCGCCTGAATGATATCGTTGGCGTTCGATTCGCCGACGTCGGCGGTGTTCGAAAGCTCCGCCGGCCCGGCGACGGCGATGCTCTGATAGGAGTCGTAGCCGCTCTCGCGGAGTTTATCAGCTGTCGCGGGACCGACTCCCGGAAGTTCCTCTAGGTCTTCGCCGCTTGCTGCCATATCCGTTTTTCCGGCCGCCCGATACATAAAGCCTCGTCAACAGCTAAGTGAAAGTAAAAATGAGGGACAGAAGGCGGATCGGTCTCGGTCCAAGCCGAAGGTTTAGGTGCGATAGTGGCGGGACCACACGTCGTCGGTCACCCCCACGGGTGGGCGTCGCCCTCGGGCCACATGGGATACCAATACGAGGTGTCGTCCTCGATTTCGAGTTCCCCATCGAAGTTGCTTTCCAGTTTGAACTCGAGCGTTCCGTCGCGCTCGCGGCCGCCAGTGGGAACGAACGGGTAGTACGCCCCACGGCGGAACGAGTACACCCAGTAGGCCGTCGTCCCTGCCCGTTCGAAAGAAAACAGCGACGCCAACAGCCGCGAACCGAACCCCTCTTCGATGAGCGTGTCAGCAGCGAAATGGATGCTCGTCACGAGGTTCTCGAAGTCCGAATCCTGCAGGACAACCCAACTGTAGCCGTGGCTATCCTCAATGAACGACGCCGACGTCCCCGTCTCTGCCTCGCCGAGTTCCAGCACGGCTTCGACCTCCTCGCGTGCGTCCCGAAAGTCGGTACTGTCGACGTTCGCAAAACAGAGCGCTGCATCCCCGGTAGGGACGAACCCGAGGTCGGCCTCCATCGTCAGATGCGCCGTCGACATCCCGAAGAGGTCCTCGGGATCCGCCTCGCGGGTCGCATCAGCCTCCGCACTGAGCCCGAGCGCTTGCCGAATCGAATCGAGAACACCCATGTATCCCTATGCGGGGGCGCGACGGCCATAGGCGTTGTTATCGTCCGTATTCCCGCGTTCCCAGATCGGCGTTTCGCCGGCCCGGTTATTTATATACGAGGACGCGGCCACCGCCGGTATGTCCTGAGCGATCACCGGTGGTCCGCCGAGGCGATAGCGCGCCCGCGTGGCCGCGGAACACGGATCACCGACCGACCCGTTCCGCCTGTTCGCTACAGCTCGATACCGTGATCGACGAGCAGCGACTCGAACTCGGACCGGTCGAGCATCGGGACCCCGTGCTCCTCGGCCGCCTCGCGCTTGCTCTGACCGGGATCCTCGCCTACGACGAGATAGTCCGTGTTACCCGATACGCTCGACGTCGCCGATCCGCCGTGTTTCTCGATCAGTGCCCGTAGCTCGCTGCGGGTTAGCCCCTCGATCGAACCGGTGAAAACGAAGGTAAGCCCCTCGAGGGACTCCTCGGCGGTTTTTGCGGGTTGTGGACCGACGCCCGCGGCGCGGAGGTCCTCGATGATCTCCAGGTTCCGTTCGCTGTCGAAGAACGCGGAGATCTCGCTTGCGACGGTCGGGCCGACCCCATCGACGGCGCGTAACTCGGCCTCATCGGCAGCCACGACCGCATCGAGCGTTCCGAAGTGGCGGGCGATATCAGCGGCGGTCGTCCGCCCCACGTTCGGAACGCCGAGCGCGGAGAGAAACGCCCCGAGCTCCGGCTCCCGACTCTCGTCGATCGCCGCGAGCAGGTTCTCTGCGCTCGTCTCACCCCATCCGTCGAGGTCGACGAGGGCGTCGGCCGAAAGCTCATACAGATCGGGCAGTCGTTCGACGAGCCCCGCGTCGATCAGCTGATCGACCGCTTTCTCGCCGAGGCCCTCGATGTCGAGACCGGATCGGGAGGCGTAATGTTGGATGGCCCGGCGAAGCTGTGCCGGACAGCCGACCCCGCCGGTACAGAACGCGATCGGCCCGTCACGCTCGATCGGACTCTCACAGACCGGACACGAGTCAGGAAACTCGAAGGATCCCTCGCCGCCGTCGAGTACCGACTCGACGTACGGGATCACGTCACCGGCCCGTTTGACCCGAACGGTATCACCAACGTCGACGCCGAGTTCAGCGATCTGCTGTGGGTTGTGCAGCGTCGCCCGTGACACCTCGACGCCGGAGACGTCGATCGGATCCAACAGTGCGACCGGTGTTAGCCGACCGGTTCGTCCGACCTGGACGACGATGTCCCGAACGGTCGTCACCTCCGATCGGGCCGGGAACTTGTAGGCGAACGCCCACCGGGGGGCCCGAGCGGTCGCCCCAAGCAGCTCGCAGGCATCGATCCGATCGAGTTTGATCACGGTACCGTCGATCTCGTAATCGAGGTCGTTGCGGCGATCGAGCATCTCCTCACGGAACGCGATGGCTCCGTTGATGTCTTCGACGAGCCGCGTGTGCTCGTCGGTCGAAAAGCCCCATTCCTCGATGGCCGCCCGGTGTTCCCGGCGCGTATCGAAGTCCCGGGCCCCATCGTCGAGGATATCAAAGACGAAACATTCGAGCGGTCGTTCGGCGGTAACGGAGGGGTCAAGCTGTCTGAGCGTCCCAGCGGCGGCGTTTCGCGGATTCGCAAAGGCATCCTCACCGCGTTCGAGCCGCTCGCGGTTGTACGTCTGGAACGCCTCCTTCGGCATATAGACCTCGCCCCTGGCTGCGAGGAACTCCGGAGGGTCGCCCTGGAGTTCGAGAGGGACCGACCGGATGGTACGGACGTTCGCCGTCACGTCGTCGCCTTCGAAGCCGTCACCGCGGGTGACCGCCCGCTCCAGCCGACCGTTCTCGTAGACCAACTCGACGGAGAGGCCGTCGAACTTCGGTTCGCAGAGATACTCGATCGGACCCCCGTAGTCGGATTCGGTCAGCCGGGCACGGACCCGCTCGTCGAACGTCCGGAGGTCGGCTTCCTCGACCGAGGAGTCGATCGAGCGCATCGGGGCGACGTGCTCTGCGGTGTCGAGTTCCTCGAGCGGCTGCCCGCCGACTCGACGCGTCGGGCTCGTCTCCGAGCGCAGGTCGAACGTCTCCTCGAGTTCGAGTAGCCGATCGAAGAGCACGTCGTAGGCCCGGTCGGAGACCACCGGATCCGCGAGATCGTAGTACCGGTGGTCGTGATACCGGATCGCTTCCCGGAGTTGCTCGGCTTGCCGTTCGGCTGTCTCGGGATCGAGATCCGATACCGTCTCGAAGGAGAGCGGCGGGTCCCGGACGTAGGGGTTGTCCTCTGGTTCGTCCATTACCTCGGGTTCGGCGTCGGTGATAAAAAACGGTCAACCATCGGATCGTCGACGGCCACCCGGTCGGTGGCGGTGGCGATCACCCCGCGTTCGGGACGGCCGGCCGTTACAGCCCGGCGACGTCCTCGATCGCGTCGGTCAGGGCCTCGATGCTCTCGACCGTGTGTTCGCCCATGTGACCGATCCGGAACGTCTCTTCGCCGATGTCGCCGTAGCCGTTCGAAAAGACCATGTCGTACTCCTCGCTCACGGCCTCGATCGTTTCGGCGACGTCGATCCCTTGCGTGTTCTCGATGCAGGTCACAGTCTGGGATTCATACCCCACCTCGGGATAGAGACCGAAGTGCTCGCGGGCCCACTCGCGGGTATACTCGGCCATCTCGCGGTGACGCTCGTCGCGTCCCTCGTGTGTCTCTTCGAGCATGTGTTTCATCTGCTTTCGGTAGGCGAGCATGATCGGGATCGCCGGCGTCGAGTGGGTCTGTCCCTTCCGGTCGTAGTAATCGAGACACCGCTGGAAGCCACCGTACCACGACGTTTCGTCTTTCTCCAGTTCGCGGTCGTAGGCCGCCTCGCTGACGACACAGACCGCCAGCCCAGGCGGCATGGCGAACGCCTTCTGTGTGGAGGCGAAGATCACGTCGATGCCGTGTTCGTCGATGTCGACGAGGTCACCGCCGAGCGACGAGACCGCGTCGACGACGAAGTAGGTGTCCGGGTACTCGTCGACGACGTCGCCGATCTCCTCGATCGGGTTCCGGACGCCAGTCGAGCTCTCGTTCATCACGCAGGCGACGACGTCGTAGTGTTTGTCGCTCGATTCGATCGCCCCGCGAACGTCCTCGGGTTTGACTGCCTCGCCCCACTCGTACTCCAATCGATCCACGTCCTTACCGAGCCGTTCGGCGACGTTGGCGTGTCGCTCGCTGAAACTTCCACAGGTCGGTACGAGGATGTTCTCGTCGACGAGGTTGAGCGTCGAGGCCTCCCAGAACTCGGTCCCGGAGGCTGTGAGGATGATGACGTCGTTGTCGGTTCCGAGGAACGTCTTGGTGTCCTCGACGATAGTCGTATAGAGGTCGGTCATCCGGTCCATGCGGTGGCCGAACATCGGTTCGGCCATCGCGTCGATGACGTCGTCGGGGACCTCGGTCGGGCCGGGGATGTACAGCGTCTTGTCCGGGTAGTCGCCGGTGTACTCGCGTTTCTTGCTCACGGGGATCACCTGATACGTGGCGTATCGGGGTGGGTGTGCATGGTAGTTTTGATACGGTCATGGACGGATGGGACTGATTCGTTTGATACGGTCACGGACGGATGGGACTAATCCTGAAAAGCACCGGGAGCGTGAGTATCGCGATGGTGATCTCGAGGCCGCCCGCGACGGCGAAAGCACCGAAATAGCCGTAGCGGGTTGCGAGCCAGCCACCGACGAGGATCCCGCCGAGGAAGCCGAGACTGCCGAAGATGTTGAACCCACCCATGGCGGCACCGCGTTCGTGCGGGGCGACCAGATCGGTCACGAGCGCCATCGTCGCGGGTGCGACGAGCGCCCCGAGTATCCCGACGAGCACCATCCCGAGTGCCGCCGCCGGAACGGTCGAGGCCAGGCTGACGGCGAGGATTGCCGTGCCGAACCCGGCCGACCCGGCGGCGATGGGGATCACACGCCCGATCCG
This sequence comes from Natronomonas salinimetallica, assembly GCF_013839515.1. Lineage (GTDB taxonomy): Archaea > Halobacteriota > Halobacteria > Halobacteriales > Haloarculaceae > Natronomonas. The sequence goes on from NZ_JACDNQ010000006.1 coordinate 146,073, forward strand.
GTCGGACAGCGTCCCGAAGGGATACTGCAACAGCGCAAACGGGACGAAAAAACACGCGAGCAACAGTCCGATCCCGGATGGGGCGAGTCCGAACGCGTCCCTGAAGTAGAACGTCCCGACGAGCCCGAAGAACCCGGCGGCGAACCGGTCGGCGAACCCGAACGCGAACGGGACGAGCAGTTCCGGCGTTCCCCGGAAGCTTCCGAGTGCGTCTCCGAGGCTTCGACGCTGTCCCGTAGCCCGATCCGGAACCGTCGACAGCACGACCGCGACGGCCGAAAGCAGGGCCGCCGAGGTGAGGATCGGTGCCAGCGGGCCGAACGTATATAGCTGTCCGCCGACCGGGGCACCGAGTGCTGCTCCCCCGCCGATCGCGATGCCCGCCGCGCCCATGTTCTTGCCGTGGCCCCCGTCGAGATCCATGAGCATCGTGATGGCGAGCGAAAAGGCACCGATGGTGAACGCCCCCTCGAAGAACCGGAGTACGAGCGCGATCCCGAAGTCGCCGCCGCCGGAGAGAACGAGCGCGGCGAGGGCGAGATAGGCGACCGTCCCGCCGAGCGCGCCGACGACCACGAACGGGATTCGCCGACCGGCCCGGTCCGAAATCGCCCCCCAGACGGCCGAAAACAGGACGAACGCGAGGAGTTGAACGGCCAAAAAGGCGGTTCCGGCGTCGATCGTCGGGGTGCCACCGAGCGAGGCGACGAGTCGGTCGACGCCCGGATACACCAGCAGTTGGGTAAAGAGGACGACGAACACGACAGCCGACAGACGGGCTCGCTCGGATCGACTCACAGGACCGGTTAGGACTGCCCGCTACTTGGCTCATAGGGAACGACGATCGAAGTGAATCACCTCGGGGTATTCTCCTCGAATTCCTATAAAACCACAACGCGGCGGAACGCGACCGTGTCATCCGTCGCCCCACACGTCCGAGAGCGGGTGGTCGTCGATGCTCCCCGCGGGGTTCGATCGGCGGCCGGCGGGTCGGTCGGCGGTATCGACGGCGCTGGCGGGGTCGAACGGCGGTAGTTCGGGACGCGAAACCCGATCGACCTGCGCGTCGAACCACGGCGGCATGTCGCTGCGTGCCCGCTCGAACAGGTCGAGAAGCGAGCTATCGGCGAGATACGTCGCCCCGTAGTCGTCCGGCGCGCGGACGACCCGACCGCAGGCCTGAATCACCGTCCGCAGCGCCGTGCGGTAATACCACGCCCACTGACCGTCTTCGAGACGACGGGCGACGCGGGAGTCGTTGGTGTTCGGGTAGGGGGCCTTACACAACACCTGCCACCGGCAGAGGTCGCCCCGGAGGTTCAGCGCCTCCTCCATCTTCACCGAGACGAACACGTCCGGATCGTCGCTCCGTTTCCACCCCGAGAGGGCGGCGTCGCGGGTTCCGGAGTCGTGGCTGCGGACCCGGCTTCCGACGCCGAACTCCCGGAGCAGCTCCGTGAGCCGCTCGGCGATGGCATAAGAGTGTGCGTGGATCAACCCCTTCTCGTCGTCGTGGGCCGCCATCAGGCGGACGACGACACGGGCCACCTCCGGCAGCGTCTCCTCGCGGTGCTCGTAGGTCATCTTCCCCTGGGTCACGTCGTATAGCGGGCGGTTCTCGACCGGGAACGTGTGGGGGACGTCCACCATCGCAACGGTGCCCGGATCGAGGCCGGCACTCCGACAGAACGCGTCCTTGTCGAGCATCGTCGCCGACAACAGCGCAAACGTGTGGCCGCGGTTCCAGACGGTGTGGTGGAGATACCGGGCCGGATCGAGCGGCTTGATCGAAATCGCGCCGCCGCGGGGGTCCTCACGGGTTCCCCGGTCGGACTGGTCGGCTACCCAGACGGTCGGACTGTCGTGATCACGGAGGTCTTCGAGGAACCATCCCAGATCCCGGACCAACTCCGCGAGGGCGTCGCGCTCTTCGACTTGGGCTTCGCTCAACTCGACGAACCCACGAAGCTCCTCCTGTCGCCGGCCGCACACGTCGAGCAGCCGTTCGGCGTAGGGTTCGACGTCGGAGAGCGCCTCGATATCGGGCGGCCGACAGCTCTCCCAGACCGGAACCGTGGCCGGCGACAGCTCGATCGTCGCGTACATCTCGGCCCACTCGGCCAGCCCGTGGGCCTCGTCGATCACGACGACGTCGCGCTCGCCGAACACCTCGCTGCCCGCGGTCTGCATGAAGTACGCGAGCGTCATCGCCGCGATCGGACTGTCCGAGGCGTTCGCCCGGTCGGCGAAGTACGGACAGCGGTGTTGGACCGGACAATCGAAACCGCGTTCGCGCGCACAAGGTGCCCGATCGACCGGCGTCGAGGTCTCGCCCGGCAGAATACACGAGTAGTTCGACTTACCGCGGATGATCGAGAGGTCCGACAGCAACTCATCGCCCGCGACGTCGTCGAGTTGGGAGACCTGCGGCGTCGTGTAGTACGCCCCCGTGGGGAGGCTGGGCGCGTCCTCGCCGTCACGCCTGGCACACCCCGCAATGGCACGGGCCAGAAGGGATTTACCGCTCCCGGTCGGTGCCCGCACGAGGACGACGTCGTTGCCGGCCGCGAACGCGTCGCGGATATCGCGGAGGGCCTGCCGTTGGGTGCCACGGAACGACGGTGCCGGAAACTCCGAGACGATGCGCGAGGGATCCACGGCCGATCGAGGGGCGGCACAGTCCTAAATGGCTCGATCCTCCGAACGGACGTCCTCGATCCTCCGAACGGACGTCCTCGGTCATCAGGCCCGATCGGCGTCGTGGGGGCCGAACCGGTGGCGACGCTACTCCGCCTCGAGCGCCAGCGACGCCAGAAGCGCTTCCAGTTGGATCTGCTCGTTCGCGCCGGCCGTGATCCGGTAGTCGGCCTCGCCGACCCGCTCCATCAGCCGGACGGCCTCGCGTTCCCCGAGGTCGAACTCCCAGACCGAGCGGTGCATCTGGTCGATGATGTCCCCGCCGGCGATCCCGACGTCAGTCAATAACGTATCGAGCTGGGCGCGTGCGGCCGTAAAGTCGCCGTCCATTGCCTCGGTGACCATCTCCTCGATCTCCTCGGGGCGGGCCGTCGAGGTGATCGTGTAGACGGCCTCCTCGTCGACGACGCCGCCCATGACGGCGGCGGCCTGCAGCCCGTTTATCGCCTTCCGCATGTCGCCGGCGGCGGCGTACACCAGCGCGTCCATCCCCCCGTCGGTGATCTCGATGTCCTCGGCCTCGGCGATGGCGTCGATCTGTGCTTCGATCGCCTCGTCGCCGAGCGGCGAGAACCGAAACACCGCACACCGCGATTGGATCGGATCGATGATCTGCGAGGAGTAGTTACACGAGAGGATAAATCGGGTATTGTCGGAGAACTGCTCCATCGTCCGCCGGAGCGCGGACTGGGCCGCAGAAGTCAGCGCGTCCGCTTCGTCGAGGAAGATGATGCGATGGTCGTAGCCGCCGAAGGAGGCCCGTGCGAAGCTCTTGATCCGGTCGCGAACCACGTCGATCCCGCGCTGGTCCGAGGCGTTGAGTTCGAGGAAGTTCTCCCGCCAGTCGTCGCCGTAGAGCTCCTTGGCGACGGCGATGGCCGAGGTCGTCTTGCCGACGCCGGCCGGGCCGGCCATGAGAATATGCGGCAGATCCCGTTGGTCGATGTACTGCTTGAGCCGTTCTGTGATGCCCTCGTGGCCGACGATCTCGTCGAGCGCCTGCGGACGATACTTCTCGATCCAGATCTCCCGCCCGCGGTCCTCGGCAGCGGCCTCGATCATATCCAGACGTCGTCCCCGTCGGCCATAAAGTCCCCGAGACGAGGGGAGCAGACGTCGCCGGGACGGCCGGAGGCGACCCCGACGAAACGCGGAAAAAATATACGCGGCGGCGATCAGAACAGGGCCATGCGCCGCCAATCGGCCCTCCTGTTGGGACTCAGTTTCGTGGTCGCGGTCGCCCTCGTACCGGGGATCGCCGCCGCCGAGACGCTCGTCGGTGGATCGGTCGTCGTCGACGCCGACGAAACCGTTGGGGACACGTCCGCGACCGGCGGCACCGTCGTCGTCGAGGGGACCGTCGACGGGGATCTGAAGGCGTACGGCGGATCCGTCCACGTCGCGGAGGGGGGCGAGGTGACGGGGATCGTCCGCGCCTACGGCGGTACTGTCACGGTCGACGGCTCCGTCGGCGGCAACGTCCTCGCCTACGGCGGATCGGTCCGGGTCGGCGAGACGGCCGAGATCGACCGATCCTTCGGCGCGGTCGCCGGGGACGTGACGCTCGAGGGACGGATCGGCGGCGACGTGGCCGCGGTCGCCGGGGAGATAACGCTCGCCGAGACCGCGCTCGTCGAGGGGAGTCTCAATCACTTCGGCGACCTGCGTGAGGAGGGCGGCACCGTCGAGGGCGTTGTTCAGGACGGCAGCGACCTCGCGCTCGGTCCGCCGACGGAGATCGTGACCGCCCTCCTCGCCGTCGCCGCCGTGGTCGGGGATCTGCTCCTCGGAGCCGTTCTCGTACGGGTCTCGCCGCGGTTCGCCGATTCGGCGACCGATACCGTTCGGACGGAGCCGGTCTATACTCTCGCCGTCGGCCTGGCGGCGACGGTCGGGACCCTCGCCGTGATCGCCGTCCTCGCGGTGACGATCGTCGGCCTCCCGCTCGCCGTCGGCGCGCTCGCGTCGTCGCTCCTGTTGGCGTGGGTCGCCCGCGTCTACGGACAGTACGTCGTCGGGGCGATCGTGCTCTCGTTGACCGCCTACGGGAACCGGTATCTCGCCCTTCTCGTCGGCGTCCTCGGGGTAACGGTCCTCGGGATCGTCCCGTATCTCGGGGCGGCCGTCTCGGTCGTCGTCTTCGGCCTCGGTGCGGGCGTCGTCGCGCTCGGGGGACACTCGCTGTGGCGGCTCGTGACCGACCGGCCGGGCGGACTCGCGGACATATGATCGACGCGGCGCATGCTGGGAGCACGCCGACACCCGAAACAGCACAGTAAAACCGCTCGACGCCGTACAGCGGCGCATGGACGTGACGTGTGAAGTCCTCGGTGGGGGGAGCCACGAACTCGAACTCGACGCCGATGCGACCTACGGCGACGTCCTCGAAGCCGTCGGGCTCTCGACCCAGGAGGCATCGGTACTCGTCGACGACAGCCCCGTTCCGGAGGATCGCCCGGTCGAGACCGACTCGGTTCGGGTGCTCCGGCTTATAAAAGGCGGATGAGCGGTTCCGGGGCGTCCCCCGACGTTCGGGCGGCCACACCGGCGGAGTACGTGAGCGTCCGCTCGATCCTCGAAGGGGCGCTGTTGAGGGTCGAAGCAGGCCTGCTCGCCCGGTCGGCCGTGCTCGTCGCCGCCGAGGAGGGACGTATTCTCGGGGCGCTCGTCCTCCGGGGAACGGAGGTCGAGGCGGTCGCCGTCCGTCCGAACCGCCGCGGGCAGGGGATCGGGACGGCGCTGATCGAGGCGGCCGCCGCCCGCCGCCCCTCGATTTCGGCCGGCTTCGAGCCGCCGGTTCGGCCCTTCTACTCGTCGCTCGGCTTCGACGTTCGCTGTTCGGACGGCCGCTGCCGCGGACGTCTGTGATACTGCCGGCGGTATGACTCCCGGTGGCGACACACGCCGTCGGATTCCCCGCTACGCCCGGAGACCACCGCGGTCGGCCGTAGTCCTTTTCACCCGGCCGGCCGCAGTTCCACGCATGCTCGATAGGGGCGCGCTCGACGTGGAGGACCTGCTCAAGATCGTCCTCCTGCTCGTGATCGCGCTGCTCGTTCTCGAGATCGTCGGCCTGTTCGTCGAGATGCTCGCATCGATCGGTCCCATCGTCGCGGTCGTCATCGTCGTACTCATTATCGCGTACTTCCTCGACTACGTATAGTGTACAGCTGTAACGTCACGGTGCCGCCCGACCTCTCACGGCTGGCTCGCGGGCTGGCAAGCGACTGTTTCGAGGCGACGCCACGGGATCGACACAGCCTGCTGGTCAAACGGCTCGGCGACGGCCGTCCGTCCACGCTCGCGCGGCGGGTCCGCGAGGCGTTGTCCGGAACCGAGCCCTTCGAGGCGCGGATTTCGAGGATCGAACTCTTCAGGGATCCGCCGGTCGGTCGCGGTCCGGTGGCGTATCTCCGGGTCGACTCCGAGCCGCTTCTCGAGATACACCGCAAGCTCTGTGCGGTGTCCGATCCCGTCGAGGGCCTAGAGGGCGATGAGTACGACCCACACGTCACGATCGCCCGCGGCGGCGACGCCGGCCGGCTGGCGGGCCGAACCGTCGATCGCCGGACCTGGCGGATCGAGTCGCTCTCGCTTTGGTCGGCCGAATACAACGAGGTAATCGAACGGATTTCGCTGCCGGTATAAGCGGATCGCGGCGACGCGAGCGCTCGGGCCGCGTCGTGTCCGGCGCTCGCCGGGATCCGACGGCAACCGTCCGTATCACTCGTAGGTATCCCGCATCGTCCGCTCCAACAGGCCGTCGGGATCGAGGACGAGGTAGACGACGACGAACGGCTCGTCGCTGTCGAGTACCCACACCGAAAACGGCGGATCGGTCCCCTCCGCAGCACGGGCACAAAGCGGGTCGAGCGGCTTGGTCCCGTCGCGGAACTCGGTGAACAGATCGCGGCGACCGGGCTGCTCGGCGAAGGTGTAGACGATCCCGTTCGGGTTGCGGTCGGTGTCGTAGGTCACTCGCGAGTTCATCGCCTCGTTGCCGGCGCGGGCGGTCTCGAAACAGGTCTGTGCGGCCTCGAAGATCGGTTCGTCGGTGCGGCGGAAACGAAACCGGGTCTCGGTCTCGACTGTCGCATCGGAGAGCGTCGGGACGTCGCCGTCCCACTGGAGGTCGCCGTTTATCCGGTTGCCGGCCACGGCGTCGGGCAACGACGACCGGGGGACGTACACCGGGTCCGCGGAGTTGACATCGAGGAGGAGCCACTCGTCGTCGTGCCGGCCCGCAAGCACCCGAAACGGCCCCTCGGTGTAGCGCGTCATGGTCGGGGTAGGCGGTCCGGGCAGGTCATACTGGCGACTCGACGTCCGTGTAGACCCCAGACCGGCGGCGGATCACTTCCACGGCAGCATCGCCCGGAGTTGCGCCCGCGAAAAGAGCGAACTCGGCCGGTCCATGTGGACGCCGATCTCGCCCGACAGCGCGCGCAGGCCGGCACGCTGGATCGGGCGCGGCAGCGAGTAGCCCGCCCGGATGGCTCTCCCGAGCGTCTGGTCGCCGCCCAGCGCCGATCGCCAGGCGTGCTCGTACTCGTGGACGGTCGCGGGATGATCAGGGTCGATCTCGCGGGCGGCGATGTCGGCCGCGCGCATGCCGTAGAGGATGCCGCCGCCGGTGAAGGGCTTCGTCTGGCCGGCCGCGTCGCCGACCAGAAAGCTCCGAGTTCCGACCGTCCGGGGCGGTGGGCCGATCGGGATCGCCCCCGAACACCGCCGATCGATCTCGACGCCGTAGTCGTCGACGAAGGCCTCGAAGCGCCCCGGGGCGTCGTCGCCCGGCGCGACCGCGAGACCGTACTCGACGCCCGCCGCCTGGCGCGGGATGCGCCAGGCGAAAAAGCGGGGCACGGTCAGGTGGACGTCGACGAAGTCGTCGTCGTCGGCCTCCCCGGAGAAGCCCAATACGCCGTGTAACAGCTCCTCGGGTTCGGGCAGTCCGACCTCGGTTCGGACCTTCGATCGGGGGCCATCGGCCCCACAGACCAGCCGGGTCTCGAACGTCTCGACCCCGTCGGGGCCGCTGGCGTCGACCTCGACGCGGTCGGGGCGTTCTCGTACCCGCGTGACCTGGTGGTCTGTCCGGATCTCGGCACCGAAATCACGGGCGCGGTCGGCCAGCGTCCGATCGAGGCCGACGCGGTCGATCGCGTTCGAGACGACGCCTTGTTTATAAAACGTGTGGGCGGGGCTGTCGGCCCCCCCGAGGTGAAAACGCGCGCCGTGGATCTCGTTTTGGCGGAGTTCCTCGCGGGCGGAGTCGGGGACGAACTCCCAGACGTCGAGGCTGACGTGGCCCGAACAGGCGAGCGGGCGACCGATCTCGCCGGCCTCGAGGACCAACACGTCCCAGCCCCGCTCGGCGGCCGAGCGCGCGAAACGCGAGCCGGCGGGACCCGCACCGACGACGACGGCGTCGTACATACCACCGTTTCGGCGGTCGACGGGCAAATATCCACCGTCACAGACGTCCAGGACGAATCACTCCACCGCTGTCGGGATACGCTTGAACGGCTCCACGCGTCACCGGCGAAGACGAACTCCACGCGTCACTGACAAAGACGAACTCCACGCGTCACTGACAAAGATGACGTGGTTCGGTCGCCTGCTGTGGCGCGCGCTTGCGGCCGTGCCCGACGCGCGCGAACGGCGAGCACCGCGAGCCGTGAGAAAGCGCGGGCCGGCCACGAACCTGCGTGCGAGGGATGAGCAGCACAGCGCCGCGACCGCAGGGAGCAAGCGAGCAGCGCAATCGGTTGGGGAGGCGTGTGGCCTGCGGAGGCGGTCTCGGGGCGGTGCTGTACGGTACGGTGCTGTACGGTACGGTGCTGTACGGTACGGTGCTGTACGGTACGGTGCTGTACGGTACGGTGCCGCGTGGTGCTGTGTGTTCGGGTGGGACTGCAAGGGGCCGCCTGCTCGGGGACGGCGGGCGACGCAAGAACCGCAGGAGTGACCGACGGGAGCGACGAGGATCACAGCGAGCCCCCCGAACCGAGCAGGCGGGGGCTTGCGAGACGGATGAAAAAGCGTCTCGTCCGACGGATCGGGACCGAACCAAAACGTACGAACCGGAGATCCCTGTGGAGCCGAACGCCGTTACTCGCCGTTCCCGAGTACCCGACCGATTCCGGGGACGACGGCCGCGAGCCGCGTGACCCACCCCAGACGGAACAGCCCGATCTGGGTGAGGAGGCCGAGGACGAACAGCGCGCCGAAGGCCGGGAGTTCGACTCCGGCGACCGGCGTCGTCGCAAGGGGATCGAAGAGGATCGGATCCGGCGAGAAGCCGTCGCGGACGGCAGTGAGATCCGCGGCGGCGATCGATCCGGAGGCGAACGCCGCCCCGACGAAGGCGGTGACGAACATCAGCGCGAACTTCGTGAGCGTGAAGCCGACGAACGCGCCGACGACGCCGGCGACGATCATCACGAGATACCGGACGAGGCCGCCCTCGGTGAAGATCGGCGTGATGACGTAGAGGCCGATGTAGGCTCCGACCACGAACGACGGGATCGCCGTCGCGACCGAGAGAGCAACGTAAGCGAGGGCAGCCCCCAACGCGCCCCCGACGACGACGGCGACGGCGAGGCCGACCACGCCGCCGGTGCCGAGAGCGCCGAAAAGCTGCGGCGCGAGGACATACCCGCCGCCGGCACCGATCAGAAAGCCCAACAGCGCGGCCGCATACACCGACAGCGCCGCGCCAAAGAAGACGAGCACGAACCCAGCCAACAGCAGGCCGACGTCTACGAGTTCCATACCGGCCTCTCATCGGCCACCGGAATAAGTGTGGAGGCCACCGGAATAAGTGTGGAGGCCACCGGGGACGACACACCGGACGCGGAGCCGGGTCGGCCCCTACGGATCGACGCTCACGTCGACCTCGGACGCCGCAAACGCCGATAGCGCCTCGTCGGGGCCGAACCGGACGAAGAACTGCTGTCGCGTGCCGGGACGGACGGCCCGGAGGCGAACCGTCTCGTCGGCCAGCGTGTCGCCGTCGGCGTCATAGAGCGTTACGGACACCGAGACGGCCTCCGCCGGCCCGTCACCGACGTTTCGGACCGTTCCCGTGAGGACGACGGTCGCGCTGTCGGTCCCGGCGTCGTGCAGCGTCGCCTCCGCGTCGTGGTCGATTTCGGGCGAATCGAAGACCCCGAAGCCGACGAGAAAGCCCGCGGTGCCGACCGAACAGAGGACGAAAAAGGCGAGCAGGACCGCCGGACCGGCGGCCGGCAGCCGTGCCCGAAGCGGGGCGATCGACAGCGCGAGCGCTCCGGCGACGAGGAACGCGATCCCGCCCCACGCCGAGTATGCGAGGACGAACCCCGAAACGACGACGGCGACGGCACCGAGCGCCATCGCCAGCGCGTCGGTGTTCGTGATCGCCATAGAGGTATCCCCCGCCGGCGGAACAAAAAACGATCGTCCCAGTTGTGACTGGAATGGGGTCGTCGAGGGCTGGGCGGAGCGGGGCTGGGCTGGGCGGTGTGGGGCTGGGCTGGGCGGTGTGGGGCTGGGCTGGGCGGTGTGGGGCTGGGCTGGGCGGTGTGGGGCTGGGCTGGGCGGAGCGGATACGGGACCCGAACGTCGGCCCACACCACGACGTCGATACCGAACCCCATCCCGCGTCACACCACGACAAACGCCGCGGCACCGGCCGCAAAGAGCACCGCGGTGGCCGCCGCCGTCGGACGGGCCCCGATCGATCGCCCGAGGCGGGACTCTATCAGACCCTGTACCGGCGGGAGGACGAAGACCCCCGCGAGGAAAAAAAACGGCCCCGCGCCGGCGGTCAGCGTCGCCAATCCGGCAACGATGCCGAGATAGCCGAGGGCGTACTGCGCTCGGGACCGGAGTGGGCCTCCTTCAACGGCCCCGCTGCCGGCCGCTCGCGCTCTCCCCTCGATGTAGTCTTCGAGCCGTCTGGCGGCCTCGTCGGTCTGCGGGGTGGCACACGTCGGACAGAAGTTACAGGACCCATCGAGGTCCCGGCCGCAGTTTCGACACGACGGCATTGGTGATCGTCCCCGGATAGCGGCCGGGTGTACGTCAAACCGCGGTCGGACTCAGCGTTCGATACCCCCGTACCCCGGATGTTCGGCGGGAACCCAGAACGTTCACGTTTGTCGCCCCGCTACGGAGGGGCAATGACCGACAGGACGGACGACCGTCGTCACAACGGCTCGTCCGATACGTCGCCCGAGACCCTGTCAGACGCATCGTCCGAAGGTCCCTCGGAGGCGTCGTCTCAGACCCCTCACGGTACGTCATCCGGGGGGAGATCCACCGAACACACCGGGGACGGCGACGAATCGCCGGAGGGGGTGGTCGGCTGGCTCCGGTGGTTCTGGACCGGCGAGGCGGGGTCGTTGGTCTATCTCCGCGACGTCCTGACGAGTGTCCTGATCGTCGTCGCCATCGGGATACTCCTGTTCGCCATCAGCGGCGTTTGGCCGCCGATGGTGGCCGTCGAGTCCGGGAGTATGGAGCCCAACATGGAGCGTGGGGATCTGGTATTCATCGTGGACAACGGGCGGTTCGTCCCCGACGGGGCAGTCGAGTCCACGGGGGGATCGACGGGCGTCGTCCCGGCCAGCGTCGCCGAGGAGCGCGGCCGAACCACGTTTGGCCGCCACGGTGACGTCATCGTTTTTCGACCCAACGGTAACGCCGGACAGACCCCGATCATCCACCGGGCGATGCTGTGGGTCGAAGGGGGCGAAAACTGGTACGATCGGGCCGACCCCGACGCGGTCGGCGGGGCGGACAACTGCGAGACGTTGGAGCACTGTCCGGCACCACACGCCGGCTTCATCACGAAAGGCGACAACGAACTGACGAACGCGAACTACGATCAGGCCTCCCGGCTGTCAGCGCCGGTCCGCCCGGCATGGATTGTCGGCACCGCAGAGCTCCGGGTTCCGTATCTCGGACACGTCCGGCTTCTGTTTTCGGGCGCGACGGTGATGCCGACCGATACTGCGGTGGGTTCGGAACCCGGACAACAACGGACGGGTACGTCGGTGGACGGGGCGAGTGAAAGGGCCGTTCGGGACGCTACGCCGTCCGCGAGCGTATCTGGTCGAGCCAGTCTTCAGCCTGCGTGAGACCGACGTCTGCGACCTCGGCGATCGTCTCCGCGTCGGCGTCGAGCAAGGCATCGACGCTTCCGAGGTCCGCATCCCGAAGCCGTTCGGCGTACGTCGGGCCGACACCGTCGATCACCGCCTCGACGTCTGTCTCGGCGTCCGCGTCGGCCTCGGCGTCGACATCCGCCTCAGCGTCAGCGTCGGCATCAGCATCGACGTCCGCTTCGGCGTCGGCGTCCGCTTCGGCGTCCGCTTCGACATCGTCCGCGTCGGTATCGGATCCACGCTCGTCGATCTCGATCTCGACGGCCGCCTCGGAGGGCTCCGCGGAATCCTCGTCGGTCGGCTCGTCGGATGATTTCTCGAAGTACCACTCGGCCACCTCGGGCCAGACGTCGCTGTGGCTCGAACCCGAGACCGCAAGCCCGATGTGACCGGTCGGATACTCGATGGTCTCGACGTCGTCGCTGCCAACGACGTCGTTGAACGGCTTGCTCGTCTCCGGCGGGATGAGGTGGTCGTACTCGCCGATGATCTGCAAGATCGGGACATCGATCGACGTGACGTCGACGTGTTCGCCGCCGACGTACATTTCGTTGTTGTAGAGTTTGTTGTCCTGGTAGATGTCCTCCAGGAACTGGATGTACGTCTCGCCGGCGAGGTCGATTCCCTCGTCGAGCCACCGTTCCATCCGGGCGAAGTTCTCGACGAACTCGTCGTTGTCGAGGTTCTCGAAGAGACGGATGTACTTCGAGACGTAGTTTGCGACCGGATCCATGAGCGCGAAGCCGACATCGAGCATGTCCGCCGGGACGTTGCCGAACACGTCGACGACGTCCTGTGGATCGTAGTACTCCTCGTCGCCCCACAACTCGAGTACGCCGCCGGTTCCCTCGAAACACAGCCCCGCAGCCATGAGGCCGAGCGCGTTGACTTTCTCCTGGTGGAGGGCGGTATAAATCGACGTCATCGTCCCGCCCATGCAGTACCCGAGGATGTTGGTCTTCTCGGCTCCGGAGCGTTCGCGGACGACATCGACGCAGTTGTCGATGTATCGGTTGACGTAGTCGTCCAGTGTGAGGTGTTGATCCAGCCGCGAGGGTTCGTTCCAGTCGATGAGATAGACGTCGTGGCCCGCCTCGAGCAGGCGGCGGACGACGCTCCGATCCGGCTGGAGGTCGAGAATGAACGGCTTGTTGATCAACGCGTAGACGACGAGGATCGGCGTCCCGTGGGGGTCTTCGACCTCCGGTTCGTAGTGGAGAAGTTCGAGTTTGTTCTCCTCGTAAACGACCTCGCTCGGGGTCTGTCCGACCTCGACGCTCTCGATCCGTTCGGCCTGTTCGTCGGCTATCGACGCGCTCTCGACCGATTCGACGGTCGTATCGAGCAGTTCGCGCTGGACGTTTAGCGCGATCGAGAACGGATTGTTGGCGCTCATTCGAGTTCCTCGAGGATTCGATCGAGTTTCTTTTCGACGTTGTGTTGGCGTCGCTCCAGTTCGATGAGCCGTTCGCCGACTTCGTCTATGTCCGACTGGGTCGGCATACCGAACTGTTCGAGGGTGTCCTCGCCCATCGCGTCGACCTCCTCGCGCATGTCCATCATCGCGTTGACGAGTTGGCCGTTTGCGGCCGCGAAGGCCGACGTACCCATGACCTCTTTGAACGCCTCGTTGGCGCTCTGGAGCCAGATGTCGCGGAACTCGGCGATCTCGACGTCCTCGCCCTCGGCGGCCGCGGTGGTCCGTCCGAACATCTCCTCGGCGGCGTCCATCCATACCTCGTAGGCGTCGTTGTACCCCTCGACGCCGTTCTGTACGTCCTGTTCGGCCGGCATCGAATCCTCCATGGCGTCGGCCCACGACTCCATGAACGCCGCGCTGGCCTCCATGTTCTGCTCCATCGACTGGGCGACTGCGTTGTTCATGTTTTCGACTAGTTCGTTCCACTCGGCTTGCATCTGTTTGTTAGTATCACTCATTGTGTGTATGTCCGCGGTTCGACCACAAAAGTCCGGTGCATTGCGTTCGTCATCTCGATCGGTCCTCCATCACTCGTCCGTGCCGTCGGGTCGTGTCGACTCGAAGCGATCGAGCGTCTCCTCGAGTCGGGTCCTGAACTGTTCGAGTTGGGTCTCGAACTGCTCGGAAAACGCCTCGGTCTGTGCTTCGAGGTCGGAAAAGTCGGCATCGCCGGCCTCCAGTTGGGCCTGCAGTTCCTCGAAGTGTGTCTCGGCCTCCTCGAAGGCCTCGAGCGTCTGCGATTCGATCTCGCTGTGTGCGTCGAGGACCGCATCGAGCTGTTCGTTGAGCGCCTCGAGCGAGTCGGCGGTCAGCTCTTCGTATGCGTCGGCGCTGTCCGCCGCCTCCTCGCTGACAGATTCGAAAGCGTCTGCGTGGCTGGCTTCGAGGTCCTCGAACTGTTCGTCGACGGTCGAGCGGATCTCCTCGACCGCCTCGTCGGCACCCGGGATCGTCGACTCGACCGCGTCGAGGTAGCTGTGAAGCCCCTCTTTCGTCAGCTCGACGCCGCGTTGTTGGGTGTCTTCGGTCGCGTCGACGCCCTCGAGGAGCGCCTCGCTCATTCGCTGTTGGAGCTCGATGCCGTCCTCCATCGCCCGCCGACTCTGTTCGATGCTCGTTCGCTGGAGTTCGAAGGCGGCCTCGATCGGGTTCGGACGCTCACTCATCGTCCTCACCTCGGTTGCGTTTGACGGGCACGACGACCGTCTGGACGATGTCACCCTCGCCGATATCGAGCGCCTCGCGTTCAGCGTCCGGAATCGAGATCCGGCCGCCGCTCTGGATCCGGGTTTTGAACGTCGCCATCTGCGTCATCGTCCCGAGCTGCTCGGAGATGTCGCCGAGGTCCGGTGCCCCGGTCCCAGCCCCCGCTCCCGCTCCCGTTCCCGTTCCAGCCCCCAAAAAGAGGTTCTGGAGGGCTTCCTGCTGTTTTCGCGTGGCCTGCTCGGACGTTTCCTGTATCGCTTTTATCACGTTCGGTGGCCACATCGCGCCGTTTTGGCTTTCGCTTCCATCGGTCATTATGTACTATACGTGTTCTCAGCGGGATAAAGCTTCCGGTGGATGGCTTTGAAAACCATTCAAAACCATTGAATGTAATTCATCTCCTGGTAGAGCACCAGATTTTAGTAGTGCAGGCCCGTATGTCTTAAAACATGGGCAACAACTCGTATCCGACGCCGTTCAACGCGTGGGCTGAGACGTCCTCACACGTACTTAATACGTTTCTCGAGGCCAATCGTGCGGCCAACAAGGCTGCCTTCTCCGCGTTCGGTTCCAACTCGATCCGAAACGGGGACAGCGAACCCGCTGGCGCCGATCGATCGGAAGAACAGCTGCTCGAACCGGGCGAGGATCTGGTCGAGTGGGAGACGGAGCGGCTGATCGAGGGAGAGCTCTCGGTGGGCGATTCTGTTCGGTTCACGAAGACGATCGCACAGGACGACATCAGGCGGTTCGCGGCCGCCTCGGGCGACACGAACCCGATCCACCTCGACGACGAGTTCGCCGAGGGAACCCGATTCAACGGGCGCATCGCACACGGTATTTTGGTTTCGGGGCTGATAAGCGCCGCACTGGCCCGCCTGCCGGGAAGCGTCGTCTATCTCTCACAGGACCTCGAGTTCCGTGCCCCGGTCCGAATCGGGGATGAGGTCACCGCCACGGTCGAGATCGTCGAGGACCTCGGCGGCGACCAATACCGGATCCAGACGACCGTGATGAAAGACGAGGACGCGGTCATCGAGGGCGAGGCCGTCGTCCTCATCGACGAACCGCCGGCGGACGAGTGATGTCGTCCGCTGTCTCCGCGTAGCTATATTCTGGGGCGGGGGCTTCAGAGGATACAGCCGAAGGTCTCGTGTGTGTCCCGTTCTACTCGACGTTCGTCCCGTGCTGAAACGCGAGGCTCTCTCCTCTACGTCCGGGTAAGCCGATGGCCGCCACGGGAGCGGGATCCGGATCCGATATCAGCGACGAAAGCGAGTACTGGACGAGTCGGCGAAAGGGTCAGGTCCCGACGATGACGGTCCGTATCAGCCCAGTACGGAGCCGAGGTCGTCGTCGTCCTTCAGCGTCTCCCGAAGCCGAGAACCCTCGATCTCGAGTGCGTACTGTGGACGGCCCTTTCCGACCGGCGATCGGTCCTCGGGACGCCGTTCGTCGACCAGGTCCGTATCGGCCAGCGCGTTGAGCGCCCGGATCACGTCGGCATCCGAGAGGCTTCTGACCGGCTGTCCCTCCGCGTCCTCCAGACGTTGCTTCGCTTCGGACTTGATTTCGGCTGCGTGAGCCGGTGTGCGGTCCGAATCGGCCATATCAACCAGACAGCAGAGGGCGATTCGCTGTGTGAACGTCATCGAGTCGAGATCATACATATCGTGATAGATGCCGGCAGAGGAAATAAATCCTGTCCAAGCCGGAACGTATATTTCGACCGGAAAGGGTGGCGGGAGAAGGGAGCAAACGTGCGTCAGTACGGAAGGAAGGCCGAAGGAGACGACGCGAAAATCAAAAATGAAGAACGAAGAATGGAGAATAAAAATGAAAATCGAACGTTGAACCCGGGAAACGGCGCGAAAACGGATCGTCGGACGGCACGACATGATGACGGATCGTCGGACGGTACGACACGAAAGGCGGAGCCGACGCCGATAACGGGCGAGAAAGCCGACGCCGATAGCAGGCGAGAAAGCCCGATCCAGGCGGACGTTGCGGCGGGGCGGCCCCCACGAAAGAGCTATGTGATGGCGTCGCGCATGGAGGCGTATGTCAGGACGAGCCGGATCGGACTGTCCGGAGTGTGGCGGTCGACTACGATCGAACGACGGTGGGATGAACTACCAGTGTCGGAACTGCTCCCGCGAGTTCGATTCCGCCGACGTCTTTTTGTTGTGACCTATCGCTCGACCACGAGGAGCGCCACCCGCTCCGCGACGAGCGCCTCGAGCCCCGCATCGGTCGCGCCGAGTTCGGCCGCGCCGATGTCGTAAAACGTCCGAACCCGGTCCGTATCGTAGTTACCGAGCGTCTCGGCCGGGGAGAGGAGAGCCTGGATGGCCTCGGTGGCGGCCGGTTCGTCCCCAGGGCCGTCGACGAGGACGACGGCCGGGGTCTCGCCCGCCGAAACGCCCATCTCGAAAGCCCGGTCGATCTGTCGTCGGCCGGCCGCATACAGCGCGATCTCGACACCTCGGTCGCGAGCGATCGCCTGTCCGCGCGCGCGAGCCCTGTCGGCGAACTCGACGGCGCGTTCGAGATGGCGACGGGAGAGGACGTAGCGGGCGTCGAAGGCCTGCACTGTCACCCCGTGGGTCGCTGCGATCTCACCCGTTCGTTCGAGGAAGGCCTCGAGGCTTCCGAATCGGTCGCCACCGATATCGACGATTCCCTCGGCGACCCGCATCAGCGGACACCGCCCATCAAAAATCACCCAGGTTGGATTGGTCCTGGCCGTCGAGGGCCGCCTCGCCGCCGCTCCCTCCGCTTTCGGTGCTTTCGGTGCTTTCGCCGTCCGCTCCCGTATCGGGGACGGCCGTCGCGTCCGGAGTGACATCGTCCATATCCGGGTCCCGGTGGCCAGCGGCTTCGAGGACGTTCTCGGCGGTCTTGGCGCGCCCGCGGAGCGCGCCCAGAACGACCGCCTTGTCGGCCTCCCGGAGATCCGCCCGGGTCTCGACGCCGGCATCGTAGAGCCGCCGGGCCCGCTTGCGGCCGACGCCACGGACCCCCGCGAGATCGATCAACTCCTCGCCGACGCCGTGTTGGACCCGCTTGCGTGCGTTGCGTATCGCGCCCACGCTCTCGAGGCCGAGTTCGCCCGCCAGCGACTCGGCCGCCCCGAGCAGCCACTCGGCGGTGTCGACCTTGCCACGGATGTCGCCCGGGCCGACGCCGTAGCGTTCGGCGATCTCGTCCTCATCGAGTTCGCTCGCCCAGTCTTCGAGCATCCGGGCAGTCTTCATCGCCGAGAGCCAGTCCTCGAAGCGCTCCTCCTCGAACTCGCTGGGCATCGAGCCGAGAAACTCCGATTCGCGCTCGTAGGCCAACATCGTGTACTCCTCGCGGTCGCCCGAGCGGAGGTACAGTTCGTACATATCCGGGGTACGGGAAACGAGGTGATACAGCCCCAGTACGGTCGGTGTCGTCGCGTCCTCGAAGCCGTCGATGATCTCCGCGGCGCTCATCGGATCGAGATACAGCCGCGAGACGGTGTGTCCGAGGTTCGTCGCCTCGACCGTCTCCCCGCGATCGATGAAGTCGTTCGTCTCCAGGTAAGCGAGCGTCGCGTCCACGACCCGTTCGAGGTTGTCCTCGCCGCCGTCCGGGCCGTGTCGGTACTGGCTCGCGTACAGCGTCTGATCGAGGAACTCGAGGAGCGCCGCCCGCGAATCCGCGAAGCCGGAGGCGACCGTCGCGAGCAGGTGGGTCCGCATCGAGGGCTCCCGCGCGAGTTTCGATTCGACCGGTTCGGGGTCAGCCCAGACGTAGCGGTCGAGCAACTCGTCGAGTTCGTCGTGGCTCTTCGCGAGCAATAGCGCCTCCCCGTATGGATCCCGCCCCGGGCGGCCGGCCCGGCCCATCATCTGGTGGACCTCCAGTACGGAGAGCGGTTTCATCCCGCCGGCGTCCCCGGAGTAGCGACGCCAGTCCCGGACGACGACGCGTCTCGAGGGGGTATTCACGCCCGCGGCGAGCGTCGGCGTCGCGGCGACGACCTTTATCAGCCGATCCCGGAAGGCGTCCTCGATGATCGAGCGGTGGTCACTCGAACATCCCGCGTGGTGGAAGGCAGCACCCTTGTGTACACACGCCGCGAGGTCCTCGCTCGTCTCGGTATCGGAGACGCCGCGGATCTCCTCGGCGAGATCTGCCAGTTGCCGGCGCTCGTCGTCGTCCAGTCCGTCGCGGCTCGTATTCGCCAACCGCTTTGCCGCCCCCTCGGCGTTCCGCCGGGAATTGACGAACACGAGCGTCGAACCGTCCTCGGCGAGCGTATCGCGGACGATCGCCTCGGTCGGCTTCTCGTTCGACCCGACGCGGAGTTCGCGTTGGGAGCCATCGCCGAAGTGCAACGCTTGTCCGTACTGTACGCCCGTCTTGAGTTCGATCGGCCGCCACGAGGAATCGACTAACTCGGCGTCGAGCCACCCGGCCATCTCCCCGGCGTTGCCGACGGTCGCCGACAGCGCGACGACCTGGAGGTTCGGGTTGATTCGCCGGAGTTTCGCGATCGTCACCTCCAGGGTCGGCCCCCGGTTTGGGTCGTCGACGAGGTGTACCTCGTCGCTCACGACACAGTCGAGGTCGTCGACCCACGGCGCGCCGTTTCGCACGAGCGAGTCGACCTTCTCGCTGGTGGCGACGATAACGTCCTTCCCGGCGAGCCACTCGCCGGAATCCTCGTAGTTGCCGGTGGCGACGCCGACCGAGACGTCGTACGCCTCGAAGGCAGCGAACTCCTCGCGCTTTTCGCTCGCGAGCGCCCGTAGCGGAACGATATACAGCGCCTTCCCACCCCGATCGACCGCCGACAGCATCGCGAGTTGCGCGATGAGGGTCTTACCGCTTGCGGTCGGGATCGACGCGACTATGCTGTCCCCGTCGGCGACCCCCGCCTCGACGGCGGCGGCCTGCGGCGGATACAGCGACTCGATGCCCTCCTCCCGGAGGTGCTCTGTGACCCACAGCGGCACCCCGGAAACGTCGGCGACGTCCATTGGGTTCCGATTGTGCGTCACCGAATGTAAAGTGTCGTATCGCCGCTGAACGTCGGACGTCGAACGGATCGTGGCCGTCGTCCGGGAGCCGTCGTCCGGGAGCCGTCGTCCGGGAGCCGTCGTCCGGCGATGTGTGCCCACAAGTCGGATCGGCACCCGGCGGTGTCCACGGGTCGGGACGCTATCCGACGGCGTGCGTCCACGAGTCGGGTTGTCGTCCGACGACGTGCGTCCACGAGTCGGGTTGTCGTCCGACGACGTGCGTCCACGAGTCGGGTTGTCGTCCGATGGCGTGCGTCCACGAGTCGGGACGCCGTCACGCCTTTGTTCCCATCGGCCGAACCGATGGTATGAAGGTCAGATTCGACCGTGAGACCTGTATCGGGATGTTCCAGTGCGTCGCGGAGTGGGACGCATTCGAGAAAGACGAGGACGAGGGGAAAGCCGACCTCGACAGCGCCGATGAGATCGAACCGGATATCTTCGAGCGCGAGGTCCCCGATGACGCCGAACTCGACGCCAAGTTCGCCGCGCGGGTCTGCCCCGTCGACGCCATCGAGGTCTACGACGACGACGGCGAGCAGATCGTATAGGGCACCAGTTGCGACCGTGATATGAATACCGCGGCGATCAGGTGATCTTGTCGTACTGCTCCTGGAGTTTCTCGGCCGCCTCGTCCATCAGTTCGGCCTCGTACGCCTCGAGGTCCCACTCGACGACTTCCTCGACGCCGTTCGATCCGAGTTTGACCGGGACGCCGAACGCGGTGTCCTCGTAGCCGTACTCGCCGTCGAGGACGATCGAACCCGGTAGCACCTCGCCGGTGTCGTTGATTATGGCCTCGACCATGTGTGCGACGCCCGTCGCCGGACCCCACTGGGTCGCGCCCTTGCGTTCGATGACATCCATCGCGGACTCCTGGAGGTCGCCGAGGATCTCCTCGCGCTCGCCCTCGAAGTCGGGATCGGTACCGTCGACGCGGACCTTCGAGAAGACGGGAACCTGTGCGTCACCGTGCTCGCCGAGGATCGTCGCTTCGACGTTTTTCACCGGCACGTCGAAGCGCTCCGAGAGAACGTACCGGAAGCGCGCGGAGTCGAGGCGGCCACCGAAACCGACGACCGCGTGTCGGTCCCGATCGCCCGACTCGTAGAGGTGACGGTTCAGGAGGTCGACGGGGTTCGACGTCGTGACCGAGACGTACTCGTCGTTGTACTCGTCGATAGAGGAGCCGATGTCTTCCATGATCGGCGCGTTGTCGCCGGCGAGGTCGATCCGGGTCTGTCCCGGCTGGCGGGGGATCCCGGCGGTGATGACGACGACGTCCGAGCCGGCGGTGTCCTCGTATTCTCCCTGTACGACCGTCGTGTTGGAGTCGTAGGCGACACCGTGGTTCGTGTCGGCCGCCTGTCCGATAGTCGTCTCACGCTGGTCCGGGATGTCGACGAAGACGAGTTCGTCAGCGACGTCGCGTAGTGCGATGTTGTACCCCGCTGCGGCACCAACGGTGCCCGCGGCACCGATAATGCTAACTTTAGTCATGATCGTTCACAAACGAGCGTGGAAGCCGATTAACTCTTGTCTTTTTTCTCCGTGAGCCGTTCGCCTGTACACGCCCTACAGCGGCCGTCTACCCGAATTTTCAACGTTCCGTCGAAGTTGTCGACGTCAACTCACGTACCGTATCGGGCCATCCTCGCTACCCCGTAACCCCACCGGCGGACTGCCCCGTAACCCCACCGGCGGACTGCCCCGTGGCGTCCCCCGCTGTCGCCGCAACCGACAGGATTTCACGCCGCCGGACCCTTCTGTCGATAATGACTGACGACATCGTCGTCCGCGGTGCCGCCGAACACAACTTAAAGGACGTCGACGTGTCCATCCCGCGCGAGGAGTTTACCGTGGTTACGGGGCTCTCGGGGTCCGGCAAATCGTCGCTCGCGTTCCAGACGGTCTACGCCGAGGGTCAGCGCCGCTACATCGAGTCGCTCAGTGCCTACGCCCGCAACTTCCTCGGGCAGATGGACAAACCCCAAGTCGAGAACGTCGAGGGGCTGTCGCCGGCGATCTCCATCGATCAGAAGAACGCCGCCAACAATCCCCGATCGACGGTCGGAACGGTGACAGAGCTTCACGACTACCTCCGGCTGTTGTACGCCCGCGTCGGTACGCCACACTGTCCCGAGTGCGAGCGGGAGGTCGGCGAGCAGAGCGCCCAACGGATGGTCAGACGGCTACTCGAACTTCCGGAGGGGACACGGGCGAAGGTCTGTGCGCCCGTGATCCGCGATCAGAAAGGGGCCTTCGAGGACCGCTTCGACGGATTCGTGAGCGAGGGCTACACCAGAGTCGAGGTCGACGGCGAGGAGTACGACCTCTCGCTCGACCGTCCCGACCTCGACGAGAACTACGACCACACCGTCGACGTCGTCGTCGACCGGGTGAAGCTGGCCGACGACGCCCGCTCGCGGATCACCGACTCCGTCGAGACGGCCCTGGAGGAGGCGGACGGTGTCCTAAAAGTGATCGTTCCGGACCCGCCCGAGGGAGCCGATATCGGTTCCGAAAGCCGGCGTACAGGCGATCTAGCCGGAGACGCGGACGATCGCCTCGTCGTCGAGTTCTCCGAGGAGTTGGCCTGTACCCACTGTGGGATCGACCTCCCGGAGATCGAGACCCGTTCGTTCTCGTTTAATTCGCCACACGGTGCCTGTCCGGACTGCGACGGGATCGGCGAGACCAAAGAGGTCGACGAGAGCCTCGTCGTCACGGATCCCGACGAGCCCATCAAAGAGGTCTTCCAGCCCTGGAGCTACAGCCGGTCGTACTACCGGACGCGGCTCGACAGCGTCGCGGCGCACTTCGGCGTGAGTGTCGAGACGCCCTTTTCGGATCTTCCGGACGACGTCCGACGGCAGTTCCTCTACGGAACGGACGGGGAAGTCGTCTTCGAGCGACGGACGAAAAACGGCACCCGACGGAAAGAAAAGCGCTTCGAGGGGGTCATCCCGAACCTCGATCGTCGCTACGTCGAGACGGACTCGGAGAGCACGCGCGAACACATCGAGGACTACATGGCGACGACGACGTGTCCGTCCTGTGAGGGCACGCGGCTGAAGGCCGAATCGCGCGCCGTGCTGGTCGATGGGACCTCGATTACCGAGGTCAACCGGCTCTCGATCGGCGATGCGCTGGACCACTTCGAGGGCCTCGAAGCCGACCTCGGCGAGCGTGAGCGGACGATCGCCGAGGAGATCCTCAAAGAGATACGGGCACGGCTCGGGTTCATGCAGGAGGTCGGCCTGGAGTATCTGACGCTCGATCGGGAGGCATCGACGCTATCGGGCGGCGAGAGCCAGCGGATCCGACTCGCCACGCAGGTCGGGTCGGGGCTCGTCGGCGTCCTCTACGTTCTCGATGAGCCCTCGATCGGGCTCCACCAGCGCGACAACGACCGCCTGTTGGATACCCTCGAAGGCCTACGGGACCTCGGAAACACCCTCGTCGTCGTCGAACACGACGAGGAGACGATGTGGCGTGCGGACAACGTCATCGACATGGGACCCGGTCCCGGCAAACGCGGCGGCGAGGTCGTCGCCAACGGGAGCGTCGAGGACGTGATGGCCGCCGAGGAGTCCGTTACCGGCGAGTACCTCTCGGGCGAGCGGGCGATCCCGGTTCCCGAGGAGCGTCGCGAACCCGGCCCTTGGCGGGACTCCAAACGGACGAGTGGGGACGAACGACCCGTAAGCCGCGGCCCGGAAGGTTACCTGACGGTCCGGGGGGCCCGCCAGCACAACCTCAAAGATATCGACGTCTCGCTCCCGCTCGGCTGTTTTACCGCGATCACCGGCGTCTCCGGGTCGGGGAAGTCGACGCTACTCCACGAAATCATCTATAAGGGCCTCGTCAGGCGGATGAACGACACCGACGTGTTCCCGGGCGAGCACGACGACATCGAGGGGATCGATGGGATCGAGACAGTCCGGCTCATCGACCAGTCGCCGATCGGCCGGACGCCGCGGTCGAACCCCGCGACATATACGAACGTCTTCGATCACATCCGCGAGTTGTTCGCCGAGACGAAGCGCTCGAAACGGCGCGGCTACGAGCGTGGCCGGTTCTCGTTCAACGTCAAGGGCGGGCGGTGTGAGTCTTGCGGTGGCCAGGGGACCGTCAAGATCGACATGAACTTCCTCTCGGACGTGTACGTCCCCTGCGAGGAGTGTGGGGGCGATCGCTACAACGACGAGACCCTGGAGGTCACGTACAAAGGCGCGACGATCTCGGACGTGCTCGATATGGAGGTCGACGAGGCCTACGAGTTCTTCGAGGGCCACAGCGGGATCCGACGCCGCCTGGAGCTGTTGGCGGACGTCGGCCTGGGCTACATGCGACTGGGCCAGCCCTCGACGACGCTGTCTGGCGGGGAGGCACAGCGGGTCAAACTCGCCGAGGAACTCGGCAAACGCGACACCGGAGAGACGCTATATCTGCTCGATGAGCCGACGACGGGCCTCCACAGCGAGGACGAGCGTAAACTGATCGACGTGCTACATCGTCTCACCGACGACGGCAACACCGTCGTCGTCGTCGAGCACGAACTCGACCTCGTAAAGAACGCCGACCACATCGTCGACCTCGGTCCCGAGGGCGGGGAAGGTGGCGGCGAGCTCGTCGCCGAGGGGACACCGGAGTCGGTCGCGCGGGTCGAGGAATCCCACACCGGGCGGTACCTCCGTGACCATCTCCCAGCGGTCGATATCGAGGGCCCGCGGGCGAGCGAACAGCGGGCCGCGGGCGACGATTGAAGCCGATTCGATCGTAGACGACAATTGAAGCCGATTCGATCGTAGACGACGATTGAAGCCGATTCGATCGTAGACGACGATTGAAGCCGATTCGATCGTAGACAACGATTGAAGCCGATTCGATCGTAGACGATGATCGAGACGAACGGAGCCGTCGACGGCCGGTTCGCTACGTTTTTGCCCGACGGAACCGACGTGTGGCTGTGCCACTGGAGAAGCCGGCGCGCATCGCACGCGAACTCGCGAGCCACGGCTACGCCGCCGATAGGGAAGCGATCACGCTTCTGGCGGGGGCTGGGGACACTGCCGAAGCGCTCGCGCTCGCCGTCGAGGCGACACCTGAGGACGCGTTGAAACTCACCTCCGAGGACGTTCAGGCGGTCCTCGGTGACCGTCCGCAGGGGCGACGAGATCCGATAGCCGAGGACGCCACGCCGACCGGAGGGACGGACGAATCGGCCTCGGTCGGTCGGTCCCAGGGGGGGGCGGCTTCCCCCGACGAAGCGGGTGGCTCCGCCGGATCCGACCCCCCCGTTTCGGGTGGAACCGGAGACTCTAACACGGGAGGTGGTACCGTATCGTCTCCAGTGGAAACGGAGGGGTCGGGAGACGGCGTGGCGGGAGCAAATGACGGCGTGATGAGAGCGGACGACGGGGAGACGAAAGCAAACGACGAAAACGGAGCGACGGGAACGGACGACGGGGAGACGAAAGCAAACGACGAAAACGGAGCGACGGGAACGGACGACGGGACGGGAGCGGTCCGGAAGAGTACGGATCGAGCCATAGCGGACGGGGACGATCGGACGGGAAAGCCGGACAGCGGCCGAAACGCCGATCGGTCGCTTCGCTCCCTGGAGATCGGCAACGACATGACCGGCTACTCGACGGGAACCGGCGAGTACGACGATTTCGTAGCGACGTTTCGGGACCGCTACGAACGCCTCGCCGGGAAACTCAAAGGGCGAGTCAATCACCGCAACGCGACGGCGATCCAGGCCGGTCCCGGCGGCGGCGACGCCGGCATGGTCGGGATGGTGTCGGACATCCGCTCGACGGCCTCGGGCCACTGGCTCGTCGAGTTGGAGGACACGACGGGCGTTTTTCCGTGTCTGGTGATGAAAGACAAGGCGATCGCCGGGTTAGTCGAGGAGTTGCTGTACGACGAGGTGATCGCCGTCGAGGGGACGGTGTCGGGCGACGGCGAAATTCTGTTCGTCGACGACCTGTATTTCCCCGACGTTCCGCGGACCTACGAGCCCTCGACGGCCGACAGACACGTCAAGGCCGCCCTCATAAGCGACGTCCACGTCGGCAGCCAGGAGTTCATGGCCGATGCCTGGAGCCGGTTCACCTCCTGGCTCCACACCGAGGAGGCCGAACGGATCGAGTACCTGCTCATCGCGGGCGATATGGTCGAAGGCGTCGGCGTCTACCCCGACCAAGACGAGGAACTGGATATCATCGATATCTTCGACCAGTATCGACGCTTTTCGGAGTATCTCAAGGAGGTGCCGGGCGATCTAGAGATCGTGATGATCCCCGGCAACCACGATGCGGTCCGCCTCGCCGAGCCACAGCCGGGGTTCGACGAGGAACTCCGGTCTATCATGACCGCCCACGACGCCCGGATCGTCTCGAATCCGGCGGTCGTCACGATCGAAGGCGTTTCGGTGTTGATGTACCACGGCGTCTCCCTGGACGAGGTCATCGCCGAACTCCCCGAGGAGAAAGCCAACTACGACGAGCCACACCGGGCGATGTACCAACTACTTAAAAAACGTCACGTCGCCCCGCAGTTCGGCGCTCACACCCGGGTTGCCCCCGAGGACAAAGACTACCTCGTCATGGACGATGTGCCCGATATTTTTCACACCGGTCACGTTCACAAGCTCGGCTGGGGTAAATACCGGAACGTGATGGCGGTCAACTCCGGTTGCTGGCAGGCTCAGACGGATTTCCAGCGGAGCGTGAACATCGATCCCGACGCCGGCTTCGCTCCGGTCATCGACCTCGATACGCTCGAGATGACCGTTCATAAGTTCTCGTAGCCACCTCCGGACGTGGACCGTGGTCCCCGCTTCCTGACGGAATGCTGTGGACGTTCTGCGTGCCAACGCGGTACCACGGGACGTTCTGCGTCCCAATATAGTACTACAAGACGTTCTGCGTCCGTTGACTCGTCGGTCCATTTGAGAGCATTTAATTACTCGACAGACCGCGACGATCCGACCGCCACCGTCAGGTATGAGACGTAGTGACATCGTCACCGTTATATACTCTCTGTGAACTATTAGCATATATGTCGCAGAACCAGGCGGCTCCGATGCCGGCTTCCGACTGTGATGTCATGGCCGCGGTGGACCGAGACGATTCGGGCGAGCAGCTCGTGATCGCGGAGCTTTGTCGGGAGGAGGCCTATCTCACGATGTCGACGGAGACGACAGTCACCGTCGACGAGTGGCGATAGCCGCCCTCGGTAGGGGGGTGGGTAGTGGGTGTGACGACGTATCAGACGTGCCGTGATGTTCCGAACGTGCCGTGACGTTCCGAACGTGTCGTGACGTTCCGAACGTGCTGTGACGTTCCGAACGTGCTGTGACGTTCCGAACGTGCTGTGACGTTCCGAACGTATCGTGACGGTCGTGGGAGGCGATACGGACGGCTGGTCGTGGGAGGCGATGCGGACAGCTTTTTGTCGTCCGGGGGCGTTGGAGACGGTATGGATTATCGACGCGTCGAAGGTGACCGCGAGTACGTCGCTCGGCTCGAACACGGTGGGGACTGGCGGGGACAGATCGAAGCGTTCGCCGAGGAGGAGGGGATCGACGCCGCGTTCTTTTTCGGACTGGGCGCGGTCCAGGACGCGACGGTTCACTTCTACGGCCAGGACGAGCAGGAGTATTACCCCGTCGAGTTCGACGAACCGCTCGAAGTGACGACGGCGCTCGGCAACGTCTCGCATCTCGACGGGGATCGGTTCGCCCACACACACGCGACGTTTTCGAGGCCCGACGGTACGATGGTCGGCGGACATCTCGATTCGGGAACGGTCTTTGCGGGCGAGGTGTACGTCCGCGAGCTCGACACACGGCTCGAACGGGAGCACGACGAAGTTACCGATCTGGATCTGTGGCCACTGTAGATGCGACCGGACGACGAACGGTACTTCGAACGGCTGGAAGAGGGCCTCGACGACGCGCTTTCTGTCGCACGTGAGGCGCGACGCCGCGGCGGTGATCCGACCGAGGACGTCGAGATCCCGATCGCGAAGGACATGGCCGACCGCGTCGAGAACATCCTCGGAATCGACGGGGTCGCAGCGCGTGTCCGCGAGATGGAGGACGACCCCGAACTCTCCCGCGAGGAGGCGGCGCTGGAGCTCGCGGCGGATTTCGCCGAGGGCTCCGTCGGCGACTACGAGACCCGCGCCGGGAAGATCGAAGGGGCGGTCCGGACCGCCGTCGCGCTGTTGACAGAAGGGGTCGTCGCCGCCCCGATCGAGGGGATCGACCGCGTCGAACTCCTCGAAAACGACGACGGGAGCGAGTTCGTCAACATCTACTACGCCGGGCCGATTCGGTCGGCGGGCGGGACCGCACAGGCGCTGTCGGTACTCGTCGCCGACTACGCCCGGACGCTCCTGGGGGCCGAGCAGTACAGCGCCCGGAGCGACGAGGTCGAACGCTACGCCGAGGAGCTGTCGCTGTACGACAGCGAAACGGGGCTGCAGTACGCCCCCAAGGACAAGGAGGCGAAGTTCATCGCAAAACACATGCCCGTTATGCTCGACGGCGAGGCAACGGGCGATGAGGAGGTCTCCGGGTTTCGGGATCTCGAACGGGTCGACACGAACAACGCCCGTGGCGGGATGTGTCTCGTGTTGGGCGAGGGGATCGCCCAGAAGGCTCCGAAGATCCAGCGGTACACGTCACAGCTGGACGAGGTAGACTGGCCGTGGCTTCAGGATCTCATCGATGGAAACTACGGCGGGGGCGCAGGTACAGGAGACGGAGAGAAAGCGGCGGACAGTGGCGACGGGACGGCGGAAGACGAGGAGGCGAGGACGAACACCGGCGACGGGACGGCGGGGGGCGATGAGGCGAGGACGAACACCGGCGACGGGACGGCGGGGGGCGATGAGGCGAGGACG
>NZ_JACDNQ010000006.1:174596-199093 GCF_013839515.1 Natronomonas salinimetallica
GCAGCCCCGACGGGGCGGACGGAGCGGGGATAGCGGAGAATGACCGCAAAGGCCCACCCAGACCCGAACCGAAAGAGAAGTTCCTCAGGGACCTCATCGCCGGCCGCCCGGTGTTCGGCCATCCCTCCGAGGAGGGCGGCTTCCGGCTCCGGTATGGCCGGGCACGAAACCACGGCTTCGCGACCGCGGGTGTCCATCCGGCGACGATGCATCTCGTCGACGACTTCCTCGCGACCGGTACCCAGATCAAGACCGAACGCCCCGGTAAGGCCGCCGGGGTGATCCCGGTCGATACGATAGAGGGGCCGACGGTCCGGCTTGCGAACGGTGACGTCCGTCGGATCGACGACCCGGCGGAAGCGTTGGAAATCAGAAACGGCGTCGAGGAGATCCTCGACCTCGGTGAGTACCTCGTCAACTACGGCGAGTTCGTCGAGAACAACCACCCGCTCTCACCGGCAGGGTACGCCCCGGAGTGGTGGAAGCGTGACCTCGAAGCCGCGGGGGCGGACGTCCAGGCGCTTTCGGACTCTCCGCGCGTCGATCTCGAACACCCCGATGCCGGGCAAGCGCTTGAGTGGGTCGAGGCGTACGGTGCGCCGTTGCATCCCGAGTACACGTATCTGTGGCACGATCTCGACGTCGATCGGTTCGAGGCGCTCGTCGAGGCGGCGAGCGCCGGCAGTTGGGCGGAAGCCGACGGGGCGACGATGGGGACACGGCGAAGCGGCAGCGATCGAACGCTCGTAGTCGAACACACCGAGCCAGTCCGGGAGGCGCTCGAGGTCCTGCTCGTCGAACACGAACAGGGCGAGGGGACGCTGACGATCCCGGACGCGGTCCCGTTCGTCCGGTCGCTCGGGTTGACTGACGACCTCGAACGGACGTGGACGGAACTCCCGGTGGCAGCCCGGCGGTGGGACGGCGGGGAAAACGCGATGAAGGCCGTCAACGCGGTCGCACCCTTCGAAATCAAAGAGCGGGCTCCGACCCGGATCGGCTGCCGGATGGGCCGGCCCGAGAAGTCCGAAAAGCGCGACCTCTCGCCGGCCGTCCACAGCCTGTTTCCGATCGGCGAGACGGGCGGCCCACAGCGGAACGTCGCCGAGGCCGCCAAACACGCCGATTCGATGCAGGACACCCCCGGCGAGTTCGAAGCGCAGGTCGGCCGACGGCGATGTCCCGCCTGTTCGGGGTCGACCTTCCGGGCACGGTGTCCCGAGTGTAACACCGTCACTGAACCGCACTACGTCTGTTACAATTGCGGCATCGACGTCGAACCGGACGAGGCCGGACGGGCGATCTGTCCGAACTGCGAGAGCGAAGCCGACGCCGTCCAGCGGACGACGATCGATATCGACGAGGAGTACCGATCAGCGCTCGAGAACGTCGGCGAGCGCGAGAACGCCTTCGACGTGCTGAAGGGAGTCCAGGGGCTCTCCTCGGAGCACAAGGTCCCCGAACCGATCGAGAAGGGCATTCTGCGGGCGAAGAACGGCGTCTCCTCGTTCAAGGACGGGACCGTCCGCTACGACATGACGGATCTACCGGTCACGTCGGTTCGGCCCGCCGAACTGGACGTCTCGGTCGGCCAGTTGAAATCGCTGGGCTACGAGGAGGACGTCCACGGCCAGCCGCTGACCCACGAAGAACAGCTGATCGAGCTACGCGTCCAGGACGTGGTGCTCTCCGATGGGGCGGCAGAACACATGCTCCGGACCGCCGACTTTGTCGACGACCTCCTGGAGCAGTACTACGGGATGGAGCGATACTACGAGGTCGAGACCCGCGAGGACCTGATCGGCGAGTTGGTCTTCGGGATGGCCCCCCACACCTCCGCCGCGGTCGTCGGGAGAGTGATCGGGTTCACGTCGGCCGCCGTCGGATACGCACATCCGTACTTTCACGCCGCGAAACGTCGGAATTGCTTCCATCCAGAGACGAAACTCTGGTACGAGGACGACGACGGCTGGCATCATCGGCGGGTCGAGACGCTGGTCGAATCGCGACTCGAGGATCCCGAATCGGATGATTTCGGGACGCTAATACAGGAATTGGATGGCGAGGTATCGGTTCCCTCACTGACCGAAGATGGTGAGCTAGTTCAGAAATCGGTTACTGCAGTATCCAAACATGCGGCCCCGGAACATATGGTCCGGGTAGAGACGCGGAGCGGGCGCGAAATGATCATAACGCCGGATCACGAGATGCAGGTTTACGACACCGATACGGAAACAGTAGTTGGGAAGCGTGCCTCGGAGTTGTCCGAAGAGGATCATTTGGTGACGCCCCGACATCTCGATGTAATCGACTCCAAACCGGCCACCTTCGATTTGTTAGAGGAGTTTCTCCACCTCGATTCAGTACCGACTGATCGGCTGATGATCGAAGGGATGTCGAAGTCGGAACTCTACGACATATTCGAAGAAGTGCTCAGTAACGACTGGGATGGTCGATTCTATCCGTTGAAAAGCACTGCTGAGTATCTTGGAATAAGTAAAAAGTCTTTAAGTAACTATCTGTACAGAGAACGGATCCCGGTCACGTTGTTACTGGAGATCTTCGATGACGTGAGTGATCTC
Organism: Natronomonas salinimetallica; assembly: GCF_013839515.1. Classification (GTDB taxonomy): domain Archaea; phylum Halobacteriota; class Halobacteria; order Halobacteriales; family Haloarculaceae; genus Natronomonas. Next base: position 177,179 of record NZ_JACDNQ010000006.1, read on the forward strand.
CTTGAAACGCTTCCGGAGACTGTCTCGCTCGGTCTTCGTCGTGATTCAACTTCGATCGATCGGACTGTCGAACTAAACGAGCGAGTTGCAACGCTCTTGGGATACTATGCTGCCGAAGGGTTTACACGGGAACAAGAAACTCCTAAGGGAACAATTCAGCAGACGACGATATGCGGGACAGAAGCGCAAGCCCGGGAGTTCTATCTCGAATCGCTCGAATTGGCGTTCGGTGTCGAACCGTACGTCGAAAACGACGCGAAGATCACCGTATCCGGTCGACTGCTACGGATCTTCTTCGAGGATGTACTTAACGCTGGGGCTGGTGCAGCGAATAAACGAATTCCGGAGTGCATACTTCGAGGAGATAGTGGTATCCTGAGCGCGTATCTCAGTGGATACTTCAGCGGGGACGGTAGCGTTGAAGACGGAAGACTCGTGATTAACGCGACGACGGTCAGTCAAGAATTAAAAGAAGACCTGTTCGGAGCGCTCACACGATTGGGGATTAAAGCACGGGTCGATACGCAAACCCCGATTCGACTCAAAAAGAACTTCCCCGAGTACTATGACGAGGATGATGAAACTAGATCCGCAGTCCATTACGTGTTGACGATCTCTTCAGATGATACGGTCAAATTTTATAATGACATTGGGTTCCACCTTACTCGGAAACAAATCGCCCTATCGACACAAGTGGAAAACATTCCAGCTCGTAGCCAACGTGTTTTCGACGGTGGTTCAGACGATGTCTTCGTTGAGAGCATTGATACGGTCGAGTACGAACAGGCAGATCTAGATGCCGTGTACTGTCTTACCGTCACCGAGACCAACGCATTAATCGCGAATGACGTGGGGACAAAGCAGTGCGATGGAGACGAGGATTGCGTGATGCTGCTCATGGACGGGATACTTAACTTTTCGAAGACGTATCTACCGAATCAACGGGGAGGCAGCGTCACGGAGGATTCCCGGCTTGTCGCCGTCGATCCCGACAACGAGATCCAATTCCTCACGTTCGACGAGTTCTGGGACGAACTGGAGACACCCGTCCACCACGACGGGAAGTTCGAAAAGAAACTCGTTGAAGATTCGGGCTGGCAGACGTATGTGTTCGACGAAACGCATCGATCCGGGTTGAAACCGATAGAACGGGCGATCAGATACGGAGCGGACGACGGGGAAACACTCCTACGGATCTCGACGCAGTTCGGCCGATCGTTGGAGATCACCGAACATCACAGTCTCTTTAGATATGAGAACAGCATCGAAGAAGTCGCCGGGGGCGAACTTGAACCCGGAGATCTAATCCTCGCACCCCGTGAACTCGGCGTTGAGGAGACCGAACGGACGATCGACGTCGTCGACTGTCTCGACGATCCGTACGTCGTCATCGACGACCACATCGAAGACCTGCTTAGAACCGCATGGGAATCGACGAATAATGGGAGCCCGACGCACAAAGCGTTCTACAACGGGCTTTCACATCGACTCTCCAAGAACAAGATCCCGTTCGACCGGCTCGTTGGAATCCTCGAAAAGGCTGGGTTCACGCTTTCGGAGGATATCGAGATCGCATTATGGGGTGCTACGGACGGTATCCAGCGAAGGATATCGATCGACGAGGAGTTCGCGTGGCTTTTGGGGATGTTCGTCGCCGAAGGATCGCTTTCAGGGGTGAATCCGACCCTTTTCAATTCCGATAGATCACTCATCGACCGTGTGGTCAGTGCGACAGAGGCGAGCCTCGGTATCGAACCAACAGTCAAGTGGTCGAACGAATCCTATCGGGTGACGTTCCCCTCGGTGTTCCGGGAAGTGTTGTACGAACTCGGGTTCGAAGATCGTGAATCGTACAGCTCGAGCGAGAAAATAATCCCGGATGTGATCCTCCGAGCGCCGGAAGAAATCGCGCTCGCCTTCGTACGCGGGTTCGTTTCCGGTGACGGGAGCGAGTCGTCGGACGATAACTACACAGGCATCCGCTTTCACACGACCAGCGAACAGGTCAAAGACGGTTTCGTTTTCCTGTTGCATCGGTTCGGTCTCGTTGCAAACGTCTCGCGTCGGGAGCGGGACGAATCCAGACAGCCGATATTCGATGTTTCCGTCTCCGGCGGCGCGTCCGATAATCCCCTCCGCCGTGTTTTGAATGGCGACGATCCGTATCATCCGAAGAGCCTCGTCGTGCGTATCCCGGACGCGTTGATGGAGATCCGCAAGATGGATATCGAAGGGATAAGACAACTGATTCCGAAGTATCTCAAGCGGAGAGAGAACGTCTCCCAGGAGAAACTCGGCGAGATGGTGGCGGAGATCGATTCACTCGATCTTCCACCGGAAGCCAGGGAGAAGCTGGACGAGATTCGTCCGCTCGTCGACGGAGATCTCTCGTACCTCCGGATTACGGACATCGAGGAGATCGACTACGACGGGATGCTGTACGATCTTCAAGTCGGTGGCGAGCCGATCTTCACTGCGAACTGGCTGTACGCACACAACTCCATGGACGCGCCCCTGGTCATGTCCTCCCGCATCGACCCGGCGGAGATCGACGACGAGGCCCACAACATGGACATCGTCTCGGAGTACCCCCGCGAGTTCTACGAGGCGACACGGGAGATGGCCGACCCGGGCGAGGTCGAAGACCTGATCCGGATCGGCGAGGACACGCTGGGGACAGACGAGCAGTACCGCGGGTTCGAGCACACCCACGACACCGTCGACATCGCGGCGGGGCCGGATCTGTCGGCGTACAAGACGCTGGGTGATATGATGGAGAAGATGAACGCCCAACTGGAACTCTCCCGGAAGCTTCGGTCGGTCGACGAGACCGACGTAGCCGAACGGGTCATCGAGTACCACTTTTTGCCCGACATCATCGGGAATCTACGGGCGTTCTCGAGACAGGAAACGCGGTGTCTCGACTGTGGCGAGAAGTTCCGTCGGGTGCCGCTGACGGGGGATTGCCGGGCGTGCGGTGGACGAGTGAATCTCACAGTTCACGAGGGATCGGTGAAGAAGTACATCGATACTGCGATCCAGGTCGCGGAGGAGTACGGCTGTCGGGAGTACACGAAACAGCGGCTCCAGATCTTGGATCGGGCCGTCGAGTCGGTGTTCGAGGACGACACGAACAAACAGAGCGGGATCGCGGACTTCATGTAGCCATCGGATCGGGCTGCAACACATAGTGTAGCTGTCGGACCGGGATACGACGGTCCCAGTAGTGTCTGAGATGACGGTCCCAGTAGTGTCTGGGACTCGCGATTCGCGTGCGTGCGAGATGGAATCCGACAGAGACGGACCGTGTGGAGAACGAAATCCGACAGAGACGGACCGTGTGGAGAACGAAATCCGACAGAGACGGACCGTGTGGAGAACGAAATCCGACAGAGACGGACCGTATGGGAGCCGACTGAATCGAGCGCGAAGACGAGCGATGGGGTTTTGCCACAGGGAGACACAGAGGGCGGTAGATGGAGTTCGAGGGATTGGAGTCGATCCCCGGCGTGGGCGCAAAGACGGCCGATCGGCTGGCCGAACTCGACGACCCGGTCGGGGCGGTGTCGGAGGGTGACGTCGCACGGATCGCCCGCGCACCGGGGATCTCGGAGGGGCGGGCCGCCCGAATCGCCCGGGCTTCGATTCGCCAGCGTCACGGGGACTCGGGGACGTTTCTCGCAACCGATCGTGCCGAGGAGCTGTACGAGTCGATTCTCGGGCTGTTACAAGAGCGGGCGGTCACGTCGTACGGGCGAAAGCGGCTCGAAACGCTGTACCCCAGCGCATCGGCCTCTCGGATCGAGGAGGTTCGGTCGTTCGCGAAGGACGCGGTCGAGCGGGAGCCGACCCCGGAACTGCTGGAAGCTCTCTCGGACGTCGAACCGCTGGAATCGCCGGAGGTAGTCCGCGTCAGAGACCGGTGTCTGGCGACGAGTAACGCAGAGACGTACGCCGAGGCGACCGACGAGATGCCGGAGCTGAGCGTCGAGTTGGTCGACGATACCCGGGACGTCTCGGATCTCGCCCGCGGGTACTCGACAGTCGTGGTACTCGACGAGGCCTTCGCCGGGATCGAACTCGAGGGTGACGCCGACGTGCGGGTGGAGCCGGACGCGCTCTCGGAGCCGGCGGCCGTCGTACCCGAGCGGACGCTCTCGTTTTTCGCCCGGAACAGGGGTCGGTTGCTCGCGGCGGCGGCGGTTCACCGGACGGTGTCAGCGGGGGGTAATACCGAGGGACCGAGAAACGATACCGCAGCGCCGGTGGACGACACTGGAACGCCGGCGAGTGACATCAAAGGATCGGCGAGTGACACCAAAGGGTCGGCGGGCGACGGCCTATTGGGAAGCGATCACGGGACGTCGCTCGACGTCGAAGCGCTCGAACGTGCGCTGGAGCGGCTGACCGAGGAGGGCGGTGTCGACGATGACGAGCGGTTGTGTGCGCTTGAGACTGCGATCGACGACCTGGATGCCGCCGTCTCGATGGCCGAAGGGGTCGCCAACGACCGCCTCCGGGCGGCGATCGAGGAGCGGGACGTGACGATCGAGGGGGCGGACCTGCTCTCGCTTGTCGAACGCGGAGCAGGGGTCGACTCGCTTTTGAAACGCGAACTCTCCGAGGAGTTCGCCGAGGCGATCGAGGCGGCCCGCGAACGGCTCGTCGACGCGGTCGGAGTCGACGACTACGAGTCGCTGGCGCGGGGGGCGTTCCCCGAGGAACCGACGTTTCCGGTCGAGCACGACGAGCGGGTGATCGACCGGCTCCGAGAGGAGTTGAGCGCCGACCGCGACCGGCGGGCAACGCGCCTGAAACGCGAGATGGCCGAGGAGTTAGATGGGTTACGCAGGCCGGCTGAGGCGCTTGTCGACGCCGCTTTGGAGCTCGACGTCGAACTCGCGGTCTCGCGGTTCGCCCGGGAGTTCGACTGCACGTTCCCTACCTTCGAGGGAAGTGGGGTTGTGATCGAGGGGGGACGATCCCCGATCCTCGACATCGGCTTCGAGGACGTCGAGCCGGTCGACTACGGGATCGAGGGCGTCTCGCTTCTGTCCGGCGTCAACAGCGGGGGGAAGACATCGACACTCGATCTGGTCGGGACGGTCGTCATCGCGGCTCAAATGGGACTGCCGGTTCCGGCCGACTCGGTTCGAACCCGCCGGTTCGAGGCGTTACACTACCAGGCGAAGACGCAAGGAACTCTCGATGCCGGGGCCTTCGAGTCGACGCTGCGGGAGTTCGGATCGCTGGTCGAGGGGGCCGAGGGACGGCTGGTGTTAGTCGACGAGTTGGAGTCGATCACCGAACCGGGTGCGAGCGCGGTCATCGTAGCTGGGATCTTGGAGGCGATGGCCGAGAGCGACTCGACGGCGGTGTTCGTTTCGCACTTGGCGAGGGAGATACTCGACGCGACCGACGCGGACGCGGACGTGAGTGTCGACGGGATCGAGGCCGTCGGGTTAGTCGACGGGGAGTTGCAGGTGAACCGATCGCCGGTCAAGGACCATCTGGCGCGATCGACACCGGAGCTCATCGTCGAGAAGTTGGCCGATGAAGGGGAGAACGATGGAGAGTTCTACTCGGCACTGTTGGAGAAGTTCGAGGAGGATAGCGGCTGATTCGGTCCGTATACCGACGCCGGCATCGGGATATATTGTGCCGGTTCATACGAGCGTGGGTTCATACGAGCGTGGGTTCATACGAGCGTGGGTTCATACGAGCGTGGGTTCATACGAGCGTGGGTTCATACGAGCGTGGGTTCATACGAGCGTGACGTCTTCACGCCCGAAGGCTTAACATGGTGCGCAGCGTGGTGAAAGTGAAATGGCCGACGACGACATGCTCTCGTGGGACGAGTCGGTGTTCCGCGACGAGCACGTCCTCGAACTCGATTATTTGCCGGACGCGTTCCATCATCGTGACGAGCAAATGGAGACGCTGAAGTACGCGCTCAGACCGGCAGTTCGTGGGTCGCGGCCGCTCAACGTTATGGCCAGAGGACCGCCGGGGACCGGCAAGACGACTGCGGTACAAAAGCTGTTCACCGAGTTGAGAAACGTCGGGGACATCGAGGTCGTCCGGGTGAACTGTCAGGTCGACTCGACCCGATACGCGGTCTTTTCGCGGCTCTTCGAGGGGCTCTTCGAGTACGAACCGCCAGCATCGGGGATCTCGTTTAAGAAGCTGTTCGGACAGATCACGGATCGGCTGGTGGAAAGAGACGAGGTGTTGATCGTTGCCTTGGACGACGTGAACTACCTCTTTTATGAAAGCGAGGCGTCGGACACGCTGTACTCGTTATTGCGAGCCCACGAGGCCCACTCGGGGGCGAGAATCGGCGTCATCGTCGTCTCTTCGGATCTCGATCTGGACGTGATCGAGGAACTCGATACCCGGGTACAGTCCGTGTTCCGACCCGAAGACGTGTACTTTTCCGCCTACGGGGAGCGGGAGATCGTCGATATCCTCACTGAACGGGTCGAACGTGGATTCCGCGAGGAGGCTGTCGGGACGCAAGTACTCGATCGGGTGGCGGGCTATACCGCCGACAGCGGGGGGGATCTCCGGGTCGGGATCGACCTCCTCCGGCGGGCCGGGCTGAACGCTGAAATGCGCGGATCGATCGAGGTCGGCGTCGAAGATGTCGATTCCGCATACGAGAAGTCGAAATACGTCCACCTCTCCAGACATCTCGGGGGACTCTCCGAGTCCGAATCGGCACTGATCAGGGTGCTTGCGGACCACGGCGGCGAGCGGGCGGGGAAAGTCTACGACGCGTTCAGCGACGCGACAGGGCTCGGGTATACGAGGTACTCGGAAATCGTGAATAAGCTCGAACAGCTCGGACTTATCGATACGGAGTACACGGAAGTCGATGGCCGGGGACGGTCGCGTGCATTGTCGTTGTCCTACGATGCCGACGCAGTGCTGGATCGGCTCGATGAGGAGTGATCGGCTCGATGAGGAGTGATCGGCGGAGGTGAGGGGTGATCGGTGGAGGTGGGATCCGATGAATCAGAGGACAGCAAAACGGTTGGTCGGTGGAAAATAACGGATTCGAGTGAGCGAATCGAGAAATCACCGGTCATCCGGGTCCTCGCCGATCCACTGCTCGGGGACCTGAATAACGTATCGCCCGTTCTCTTGGAGGGCGATGATGTATTCCTCACGGTCGTAGAGCTCCATCAGATTGAGTTCGTACTGACCGGGTTCGAGAATCTTGATCGATTCGAATTGATCGTTCAGCTGTTCGCGAAGATCGGCGAGATCGGGGTCATCACCGGTCGGTTCGCTGACGACCTCGCCGTCTGCGGAAGACCTCGGTGTTTCCGTCGAGTGGGAGCCCGAGGCCAGTTCTGCTCCGTCAGTCGGAGGGGAGGACGCAGGATCGGCCCCGTCAGTCGGAGGGGAGGACGCAGGATCGGCCCCATCAGTCGGTGGAGAGGACGCAGGATCGGCCCCATCAGTCGGTGGAGAGGACGCAGGATCGGATCGGTCGGCTGATGTGGTGGATGTGGGATCGGCTGCATCGACGGCTGTATCCATTGACCGATCGTCGAGTTCCTTGGGGGAGACGACGTCCGAACGAGCGCTCGTCTGGGCGAGGTCCTCGCCCCGGTCGGTCGTTTGGTTTGCATCGCGGCGGGCATCGGCATCGATGATGTCGTCGTTCTTCGTGGTGTTAGCCGTCCGTCCATGTGGATCGTTGCTCCAGCCGTCGGGCCACTCTGCGTCCGGATCGGGGTCGGCCAAGTCGGTGGGCGATCCTGATCGGTCCGTATTGGAGGGTGGGTCGGGATTAGAAGAGACGAGATCACGGAGTTGGGTCGTCGCCCGGCCGACGGTTTCAGCGACCGAGGAGGAGGTCCGGTCTGGGGGACTCGATTCCGGGGAGTCCGATTCCGGGGAGTCCGATTCTGGAGAGCCCGATTCCGGGGAACTCGAAGTATCTTCGACAGAATGCCCATCGGTGGAGGATCCATCAACAGAGGCTCTATCGGAGGCTGTTTTTGACGGTCGGAACTGGAACGTATTGCCGCCGCAGTTCGGACAGCCCGATAGCATCTTTTTCGAGCCGTCCTCGAAAGTGTGACCGCAGCCGGTACACTGGTGTGGCATTGTGGTAAGGGTGGGGGTTGGATATCAGGTCCGCGTTATTAGCGTGCTGATGAGTTTCTCGTCCTTGTGGAGCGTCTCGATACGGTTCGCCGGGCCGATGACGGTGAGTTTGTTGGGATCGTCACGACCGATAAGCCGGCCGAGGAAGCCGCTGTCACTGCTTCCCTCGCCGGGGTAGCTTTCGATTTCGATCCCTGTGAAGCCGTCGGGATTGATTTCGGACATCGTCACCTCAATGAGTTTGGACTCCTCTTCGGGGTCGAGACCCTGCTCGAGGATGACGATGTTGCCGTCGTGGACGCCATCGAGGATGAGGCGGATCTTTTCCATCGTCCGCATCCCGTCCATGCGTTCGGCGCTTATCATATCGATTTGGATCCCGTCGATGCTGGGGTTATCACCGGATTCTCCGTCGGGGTCGGTCGGGTTGTCGTCGGAGGATGGATCCTGCTCTGGGTTCGGGTCGTCTACGTTGTCGTCTGCGGTTATTTCGGGCATGGTATCACCCGAAGTACTCCGCGATCTTATCGTATACTTCGTCCATGTTGTCTCCTTCGAGTGCGGACAGCGGTACCGTCTCGTGTTGTGGAAACGCGTTTGCGATCCGCTGGACGTTCGCTTCCTCCAGATCGATCTTGTTCGCAAAGATGAGTACCGGGAGGTTCTGGCTCTCGATGATCCCGATGAGCATCGTATTGACCTGCGTGAACGGATCATCCGCGGAGTCGAGGACGTAGATCACACCGTCGACGTCCTCTCTAAGCCAGTGCATCGCTTCGGCGACCCCCTCGGTCGCCTCCCGCGACCGGCGGACGGCGTCCTCCTTTTCGATGTCGTGTTCGAGGAACTCGTTGTAATCGACTTTGGTCGTGACGCCGGGTGTGTCGACGACGTCGATCGTGACCGACTTGCCGTTGCGCTTGATTTCGACGTTTTCTTTGCGGCGGGCACGCCGGGTCTCGTGGGGAACGTGGCTCTCCGGCCCCACAGCGTCTCCGGTCCAGTCCCGAGCGATGCGGTTGGCTAAGGTAGTTTTTCCGGCGTTGGGCGGCCCATAGATGCCGATTCGTTTCGGCTCGCTCCCGGCAAAGAGACTCGACGTGGCGCGAGAAATGCTTGACTTGAGGCTTGTTAACAATCCCATATCGTCCTCCCACGGCCCCGATTTCGACTCGAAATCGGAGTCGCTCTGCACGTAGTACCATACCGCATACACTTAATTGTGTGTCAGACGAGCGTCGGACGAAGGTGTCGCCGAGAATTAATCGCGGGTGTCGATCAAAGTCAACAGTCACAGTCGAGAGTAAATCAACAGTCACAGTCGAGGTCCGGTCCAGTCTCACGGACGGTCCGGTCTCACGGACGATCCGCTCCGCATGGCTCGGTGTTCAATGGCTCTGTTTTGCTCTGCTTTTTGTTCGGTTGTCCGTCGTGCCCCCCATCCCCTTTGTTTCGTGTGGAACAGGCGTTTGGAGAGGTGGGGTTGTCGAGCGGGCGCTAACGGCGGGGTGGGGGGTACTAGGTTTGTCAAGTTTAAAGCTAGAGATTACTAGAAAATAGTTCTAATCTAGGTTAATACTAGTTATTAGAACGAATAATCTAGTTAGACACTAGCTACTCTTCTCTAGTGCGGGTTTGGTTTCGACCACTTAGTAATAAATGTTTCCTTGCAAGAGTCAGGCGTCTCGCCTTCACCCCCACCCTCCCGTTTCTTGTTCCACACGAAACAAAGGGGTCGGGGGGTACCAACCCCCGTTTCGGGTGGATCAACTGCAAAGATATGAAGACAGCTGGATTGGGATGTCACGAGACATACAGCGGAAGACGTACCAACCTTCGAGATACCCGTCGGTGAATCGTCGGGATGTTCGTCAGCGTCGACTCCCCACGTCGAGACGGGCCGTAGTAGAGATCCAATCAAAAATCGAAACCCATTGTACGTCTCCGGTCGTTCGGTGGGGTGTTGTGATCACATGCAGTGTGGCGGACTGTCGCTACAGGCTATCGCTACAGGCTATCGCTACAGGCTATCGCTACAGGCTATCGCTACGGACCATCGCTACGGACCATCGCTACAGATTGCTACAGACGTGTAAATGCGCGTGAATTATAATCGGAGGAATGAACGGAGAAATCGGAGGAATGAACACGGAAGAACGAACAGGTGTACTCGGCTGAACTATAGAAAAACTTAATGCGCTGTTCGACCATCAATTCGACTGCATCAAGTGGACAATAGAGTACGCCCTATATATACATCCCCGAGGCTTAGGCTCTATACCTTCGCTTTCTCACACCCTGCGGGGTGCGTTCCACACGAAATGAAGGGGTATTTGACGGGATAATGTACGACGACACTGGAAACGGAACGGCGGAAACCCCGGTCGAGGAGGACCGTCCAACCGAAGAATCGGATTCGGACTCGAGCACGGACGATACCACATATCAGCCGGAATCTTCGACGGAGGCGTCGGATCTACCGCCACAGCCGTCCGATTCTCCAGTTGAAACAAAGGGGTATGCCCGATCTACGAGTGGCAACGATGATCCTGGTGAGGAAGTCGATGCTACCGACGACACAGACGGGACCAACGACACAGACGGGACCAACGACACAGACGGGACCAACGACACAGACGGGACCAACGACACAGACGGGACCAACGACACAGACGGGACCATTGGCGCAAACGGAATCGATGGCTTCTCCGGGGACGTAGACTTGGAGGACCTTGATCTCGATGCGGGTGACGGGGACGATAACAGTCCCGATAACGACCCCGACGGCCTCGACGACTCCGACGACCCCAACGAGGCTGACGAGGCGTCTCGGGGACTGTTCGACGATCTCCTCGAAGGGGAACCAATCTTCGAAAACAAAGAGGTTCTCCGTCCGTCCTATACGCCGCACAAACTTCCCCATCGTGAAGAGCAAATCAACAACATGGCGACGATCCTCGTCACCGCGCTCCGGGGTGATACACCCTCGAACATCCTGATCTACGGCAAGACCGGAACCGGGAAAACGGCCAGCGCGAAGTTCGTCAGCGAGGAACTCGAAACGACCTCTGAAAAGTACGAAGTACCTTGTGACGTCCAATACATAAACTGCGAGGTGACCGATACGCAGTATCGCGTCCTTGCACAGCTCGCAAACAAGTTCATCGAACAAAACGAAGCCTACATCGAGAACCGTCTCGGGGAACTCGTCGACCTCCGAGATGCGGCGGCGGAGGACCCGAACGAACTCGCCGATACCGACTTCGGCAGCGTCGCCGCCGTCGAAAACGAGATCGCTACCCTCGAAGCTGACCTCGAGGAGTTTGACCCCGTCCCGATGACCGGATGGCCGACGGATCGGGTCTACTCGACGTTCTTTGACGCCGTCGACTATCACGAGCGCGTGGTCGTCATCATGCTCGACGAGATCGACAAACTCGTCGAGAAATCCGGTGACGACACGCTGTATAACCTTTCGCGGATGAACTCCGAACTCGAGAACTCTCGGGTCTCGATCATGGGGATCTCGAACGATCTCAAGTTCACCGACTTCCTCGATCCGCGGGTCAAATCCAGTCTCGGCGAGGAGGAGATCGTCTTCCCGCCCTACGATGCGACCCAACTCCGGGACATCCTCCAACACCGCGCCGAGATCGCGTTCAAGTCGGCTATCCTCTCGGAGGACGTCATCCCGCTGTGTGCTGCCTTCGCCGCCCAGGAACACGGCGACGCCCGACGAGCGCTCGATCTCCTCCGAACGGCGGGCGAACTCGCCGAACGCGACCGAACCGAGACCGTCGAGGAAAAACACGTCCGCAAAGCCCAAGAGAAGATCGAACTCGATCGGGTCGTCGAGGTCGTCCGGACGCTCCCCACGCAGTCGAAACTCGTCCTCTATGCGACGATCCTCTTAGAGAAGAACGGGGTCCACAACATCAACACTGGCGAGGTATTCAACATCTACAAACGGCTCTGCCAAGAGATCGATGCCGACGTTCTCACCCAGCGCCGCGTCACCGACCTCATTAGTGAACTCGATATGCTCGGGATCGTCAACGCCATCGTCGTTTCGAAGGGACGATATGGCCGGACGAAGGAGATCAACCTCTCGGTCCCCCTCGACGAGACGGAGGCCGTCCTCCTCTCCGACTCCCGTATCGGCCAACTCGAGGACGCACAGCCGTTCGTTCAAGCCCGCTTCGACAACTGAGACAGTCTGGGTATACCGACGTACTGAACAGAGGAACAGTACTGGCCCAACGGCAGTGAGATCGGTCCCGTCCCAACGGCAGTGAGATCGGTCCCGTCCCAACGGCAGTGAGAACTGGACCGCCCTGACGCAGTCTCGCCACCGAAAGCGGGGTTTTTCCTCCTTCAGCGCTCGCGAGCGTAGCCCCTCGGCTTCGCGTGGACCCCGAGCGCAGACCAGCCGGATTCCCTCGAGCGAATTCGCCAGGGACAAACTGAAGAACTTAACACGTCTCCCGCAGAAACCTGGATATGAGCCAGCCCACCAACGTCGTCCTCGGCACCATCGGCATCGCGGTCGTCGTCGGCCTCGTATTGCTTGCCGGCATCGTCGTCGCCTGATGTTCGAGGAGCGATCCCTGTCCGGTGAACTCGACGACGTCAGAGCCACGCACGCACCGTCGGCCCTCGTCCTCGACGTCCAGCGGGACTTCGAGACGCTCCCGTCCTCCGTCGCCGAGAGCGTACTCCCGGTCGTCGACGGGGTCGACCCCTCGAGCTACGACGAGTCGTGGATCCCCGAGGGCGCCCCGGAGACGCTTTATCACGTCGCCAGCGACGAGTTTACCATCGGCGCGCCCGGCGACGGCGGCGTCGCCTGGACCCGACAGACCGATCCACCGATCGTCCTCCTCAAGCCCCGCCTCGAGGGGTCGCCCGAGGGATTCATCGACTTTCTCGTCGCCGAAGCCCTCGTCGAGGTCGGCCTCGACGCCCCCGAGCATTTCCTCGGATTCTTCGGCGCGGAGTACCGCTCGCTCGTCGACGCGACTCCGCTTTCCGCCGCGGACACCTACCAGCTCGCGGCCGCCCTCTTGGCTGCGTACGTCGGCCGCACGACGCGTTCGGTCTTCAGCGAGTGGGAGGCGACCGCTCCGAGACTGCATGAGGAGTGGGTCGACGCCGGCGAACGACTCCGTCCCCGTCTCGGGGACCTCTCGCGGGACGTCGCGTTGGGTCGGACGGCCTTTCCCGATGCCGCCGAACTCGCCTGCAGCGCGATCAAACACGATATCGAGGTTCCGACGCCGTTCGAGGCCCTCGATACCGCCGCTTACGACCGGTACGGTGCCGAGTTCGCGGTTCGGTGGGCCGAGAAGACGTTCGATGCCCTCGACGGAGACGGCGACGGGAACGGGAGTTAGGCGGAGACGGCGACGGGAACGGGAGTTAGGCGGAGACGGCGACGGGAACGGGAGTTAGGCGGAGACGGCGACGGGAACGGGATACGATGTCCCCCTCGCGGTGAACGGCGGCCGTCGGTCTCCGAGAAGAGTGGTGTGAATGCGTACCTGCTTGGCCCGTGTGGGCGATTTAGCCATTTGATGGTGGCTCACGGCGAAGCCGTCCACCTATTGCGGTCGTCGACAAAACACTCACGCTTGAATCGGCCAGAAACCACCCCACAATAGCCGCAGCAGGCCACACACCTCCCCAACCGATTGCGCTGCTCGCTTGCTCCCTACGGTCGCGGCGCTTTGCTGCTCATCCCTCGCACGGGGATTCGGTGCCGGCCCTCGGACGTGTCGGCTCGCTCCCGCTCGCCGCCCGCCTCGGGCACGGCTTCGAGCGCGCGCCACGGTGATCGAGCCGATAGCCGGTACTACGGTGATCGAGCCGATAGCCGGTACTACGGTGATCGAGCCGGCGGCCGAACCACCGTCATGCCGACGTCACTCCGTCGCTGCTCCGTTATCGGCGCTGTGCCCCCGTGGCCTCTACGTCCCGTACGAAGCCGTCGATCGCGTCCGTCACGGCAGGGGCGGATTCGACGTAACAACATCGCCTTCCCTCGACGGGCTCGAACCGTCCGTTCGGTAGTCCTGCGGCCAGTTTCTCGCCCGCCTTCAGCGGAACGACGGGGTCGTCGACGCCGTGGCAGACGAACGCCGGAAGCGTCAGTTCGTACAGCGGGCCGGCCTCAAACCCGACAGCGGCCTCGCAGTGGCGTTTCAGGGCCTCCCCGGTCGCGTCCTCCTCGCGTCGCCATCCCGTAATCCGTTCGTCCAGATCCGTCTCCGCGAGGAACCGATCGGTGAACCCGGCCGACAGCGAGCCCTCGAACCCAGCCGGATCGGACGGATGCAGCGCCGACAGCGCCTCCCGATCGATCCGGTCGCCCGAGGCTGCCGCGCCGAGAAGCGACAACGACCGCGCACGCCCGTACTCGCGGGCGTACCGGAGCGCGACCATCCCGCCCAGCCCCGCCCCGACGAGGTGGACGCGTCGAACGCCGGCGTCGGCGAAGACCGCCTCCAGATCGGCCGCAAACCGATCGACCGTGTACGGTCCCGACCGGTCTGAGCCGTCCGTCCCGCGGGTGGCGTGAACGATCGTCCGATACGGTCCCGTGAGTTTCGGGGCCTGCCAGCCCCACACCCACGGGCCGAACCCGACGTCCGGGATGAACGCGACCGCGGGTCGATCCTCCTCCCCCGAGTGTTCGTAGCGAAGCGTCGCCCCCTCGACCGTGATCGTCGCCATACACGGACTCACGGGCCGGGACGTATAGCGTCTTTCCGACGGCGATACACAGGACTTTCCCGCCACCGCCCGAACGTCGGGTATGGATCCTGCCGCGCTCCGTGCGGACATCCCCGCCTGCGAGTCGTGCGCGTACCTGAACACCGGTGCGAGCGGCCCGAGCACCCGCTCCGCCGTCGAGGCGGTCACCGAAGCCCAGCGCCGCCACGAGTTCGACGTCTCTGAGACGGATCACTACACCGCCGCCGCTGATCTCCTCGACGAGGCTCGTGAGACCGTCGCAAACCACATCGGCGCTCGGCCCGAGGACGTCGCGTTGGTCGCCTCGACCGGCGACGGGATCAGCCGGATCGCGAACGCGATCGACTGGGAACCCGGCGATCGGGTCGTCAATACCGACCTCGAACACCCATCCGGCGTACTTCCGTGGCGACGGCTCACGGAGGCCGGCGTCGAGGTGACGACACTTCCGTGTCCGGACGGTCGCCTCCCGATGGACGCCTACCGCGAGGCTGTCGCCGACGCCACACTCGTCTGTCTGAGCTCTGAGAGCTGGATCCACGGGACCCGGCTCTCGGTCGAGACAGCCGTCGATATCGCTCACGACGCCGGGGCCGTCGTCGTCGTCGATTCGGTCCAGACCGTCGGCCAACACCCGATCGACGTCGCCGAGTGGGGTGCGGACGTCGTCTGTGCATCGGGCCACAAGTGGTTGCTCGGGCCGTGGGGTGCCGGCTTCCTGTACGTCGATCCCGACACCCTCGACACGTTTCGCCCCCGCCACATCGGCTACCGAAGCGTGACGGATCCGAACGGCGAGGGACTCGAATACCACTCCGATGCGAGCCGATTCGAGGTCTCCACGACCTCGGTCGCCCCCTATGCTGGCCTGATCGACGCGATCGAAACGATCGAGGCGATCGGACTCGGGACGATCGAGACCCACATCGAACGGCTGACAGACCGGCTCAAAGCCGGCCTCGGCGATCGTCTCGTCTCGCCTGTCGAGTATGAGTCCGGGCTGGTCGTCTTCGAGGTCGACGACCCGGGAGCGTTCGTCGGTCGGGCGAATGACGCCGGGATGATCATCCGGGATCTCCCCTCGGGCGACGTCAGAGCGTCGGTTCACGCGTTCAATACGGCCGCCGAGATCGACCGGCTGCTCGGACTGATACAATAACGGTCCCGAGGTAGGCGAATGCATCCGGGGTAGGCGAACGTGTTCTCCAGGCTCGACAGCCCTTGCCACACTATTATTATGTAGCTCGCGTCCGTCAGTATTCACATGCCGGAATGTCAAAACTGCGGCGCGTTCGTGACGGCAGCGTACGCACGGGTTTTTACGCCGAACGGCGTCGAGAACCCGCGCGTCTGTCCACAGTGTGAAGACAAGATCCGCGATGGATCGGACGTCCGCGAGGCGCGTTCGACCCGCCGCACGTAACTTTTCGCTCCGGTTCGATCCAGCGATCGACGGTTGGCCCTCCAACGTCCTGTCGTCGATTTTGACCCGATGGATACGCACTCGACCCGATGGACACGCACTCGACCTGATGGATACGCACTCGACCCGATGGATACGCACTCGAACCAGTCGATACGTTCTGTCCCCGCAGTATACGTCCGATTCAAGTGCCCGGTTCACACCACAAGTGCTTTTTCGGGCTCGGTCCGAGGCTTGCACATGAAACGGTCCGGCGGAACCGAGCTCCAAAAGCGCCTCGCCGGCGAACACGCCGCCGACGCGGTCTCCGACGGGGACGTCGTCGGCCTCGGAACCGGCTCGACGGCCGCGGCAGCCATCCGCGCGCTCGGCCGTCGGGTCGACTCGGGACTCGACGTCCGGGCGATTCCGACGTCCTACCAGTCCCGCGCCCTCGCCCGTGAGACGGGGATTCCGTTGACATCCCTCGATGAGGCGACACCCGACGTCGCCATCGACGGTGCCGACCAGATCGCGGGTCTGGATCGTCCCACTCCGCCCGTTCTTATAAAAGGTGGCGGCGCGGCCCACACCAGCGAGAAACTCGTCGACTCGGCGGCTGACCGGTTTCTCGTCGTCGCCGATCCGACGAAACTCACGGATCGCCTCGATGCTGCGGTACCCATTGCAGTCCTCCCCGACGCCGTTCCGGTCCTCGAGCGACGACTGTCGGCGCTGGGCGGCGACCCGACGCTTCGAGCCGCCGAACGGAAGGACGGGCCGGTCGTCACGGACAACGGCAACCTCGTGATCGACTGTGCGTTCGGACCGATCGACGATCCGGGATCGCTCGCAACCGAGCTCTCGGGGTTTCCGGGCGTCGTCGAACACGGCCTGTTCGTCGGGCTCGCGGACGGCGTCTACGTCGGTACCGACGACGGCGTGAACACGTATCGGCCGTAATCCTCCGTTTCACTCCTCCGTGGGGCCCTTTTATTAGCTGCCAGGGCGAATATTCCAGGGGCCTGTCCCCGAGGCTCCCCGTTCCCGTACTTTGGGGCCTGTCCCCGAGGCTCCCCGTTCCCGTACTCCGGGGCTCTGTCCGCGACGCGGCCGCTACTGGCCCGAAAATAAAACGTGAATAGAGTCGGCCTTACAGGTCGCGCGGCTGGACCGTCTTCCGGTCGTTCTCGTCGGCGCGACGTGCGGCGTCCTCGAGGAGTCCCTCGACTTCCTCGTCGAGCGCATCGTAGAAGTCCGAAGCAACGTTCATGTCATCGAGCGCTTCCTTTACGGCGGCTTTGACGATCAGGTCTGCCATACAGTCGGCGGTTTTGCCGGGGCACTTATATACTTTCCCAAAAGGATGCGGCGTAGTCGCTTCTACCGGCCGTTTAGCTGAAAATAGGCGCCTTCGAAACCGTCCGTTCCCGTCCGATTCGGTAATGTGTCGTGTGCGCGTGACCGTTCCGGTCGGCTCACGGTTCCCCTTCGAGCGGACCCCTGTCGCCTCGCGGCCGCACTTTGTCGCCACCGGGTCGTGTTTCGACCGCACTTCAACCCCGCGAATCCGGACGTTTGATACCATATGACGAGAATATTAGTGTCGCCGCGCCCTTTCGATATATACTGACGAGGTGACCCCTCGTCGAGGACAGAATGCCCAACTGCGACTACTGTGATGCGCACGTCTCGGACCGGTTCGCCCGTGTGTTCGCGGACGAGGACGGACGCGTGCGTGCGTGTCCGAACTGCTCCGCGAACGCCGGCATCGCCGAGGTATCGAGAGACCGCGCACACGAGTCGAAGAGCTACACACACGAGTAGCGGCCACCGTGCCGCCAGTGCTGCGGCCGTCCGGACTCGACGGCGGGCGTCGGCCGGACGCCAGCCACCGGACGCCAGCCACCGGACGCCAGCCACCGGACGCCAGCCACCGGACGCCAGCCACCGGACGCCAGCCACCGGACGCCAGCCACCGGACGCCGGGTTCCGACTTCGGTCGCCGGAGCTCCCGTCAGGTTCACCGTCTCTTTGTGTCGGCACCCCGAAGCGGCTAGCGATGTCTTCCGAGAGCGGCCACTACGTGTACGTCCTCGAGTGCGCCGACGGTTCGTTTTACACCGGCTACACGACCGACGTTGAGCGCCGCGTCGCCGAACACGATGCCGGCGAGGGTGCGAAATACACCCGCGGTCGGACGCCCGTCGAGTTGCTCTACACGGAATCGTTCGGGAGTCGATCGGCTGCGATGCGCCGTGAACACGAGATCAAGGGCTTCTCGCGGACTAGAAAAGAACGGCTCGTTCTGGGATAGCGCCCCGTTTGGCCGTCACGCCGCTGCTCGAATCGTCACGACCGGGACTGGACTCTTTCGGACGACCTTTTCCGCCACGCTTCCGATGACCACCCGCTCCGCCCCCGACCGGCCGTGGGTCCCCATCGCGATCCCGTCGATTCCCTCCGCCTCGACGTACTCCAGGATCTCCTCGACCGGCAGGCCGTACTCGATCGTATCGACGACGTCGAGGCCGTGTTCTCCGCACAGTTCGGCGATCGCGTCGATCGACTCCCTCGCTTCCTCCTTTTGTTCTTCGAGGATCTCTCCGTGTCCGGCCGATGCCGGTTCCGGCCCGGCGCTGAACCTCCCCAGGGGGACTGGTTCGACGACGTACAGTATGTGTACCGACGCGTCGTGCTCGGCGGCCAACTCTACTCCCTTCTCGGCGGCCGCCCGTGACTGGTCGCTTCCGTCGATCGGAATGAGGATTCGTTCGAACATGCGTGTACATCAGCAACACGGGTCACAATATAGTTCAGCATTCTTCTCACCATCTCGGATCCGGTCGCGGGCGCATACGTCCTCGACGGGCGAACTCGACGGGCGATCACCGGCCGGCAAGGATCACAAAACGAGTCGCTGACAGCTACCGCAGAGGTTCTCCTCTTTCACGTCGACTTCGCGGACGGTCGGTGAGAAGTTCATCACACAGCGGGAGTTATCGCAGTGTTCGAGCCCGAGCGTGTGGCCGATCTCGTGGACGACCTCCTTGCGGACCCGGTCGGCGAAGATGTCACCCGCGGGTCGCTCTGAGAACCCGCCGTCCGAGGAGGTCTGGAGTCGGTACGTGGAGATGACCGAGCCGTTCCCGGAGAGATACGCGAGGCCGAAGACGTAGTTCCGTCGTCGGTAGTAGAGATCGTGCGGCGTGACCGCGATGTTCTTTTCGCCGCTGCCGATCCGACCCGCGAGTTCGATGAATTCCTCGGCGCGGTACTGTTCACGCCCGGCGTCGTATGCGCCTTCGGGGACGGGCTGGCTGTCGTGGATTGTTACTTCGCAGTCGTAGACGGAGCGCAGCCCGCTGGAGGCTTCCCGCTTTACTGCCGCGGGAAGGTCGCCGACCGGCACGATATCGACGTGCATGGGAAAGCATTAGATACCGTTGCTGATAAACATCTCGACGTGAACACCGATCCGAACACCGCGCTCGTCGGCCGGCTGTCTCGGTACGACGATCTCGTCGAGGTGGGCGTCGGCACCCGCCCGGCGGTCGCGGCCGGACTGACCGAACGTGGCTGTCGCGTCGTCGCGACCGACGTCTACGACCGCCCCGTGCCGAGCGCCGTCCGGTTCGTCCGCGACGACGTGACAGACCCCGATCCGTCGATCTACCGCGGTGCCGACGCGGTGTACGCGCTGAACTGTCCGCCCGAACTGCAGCGCCCCCTCGCGGACGTCGCTCACACGGTCGGGGCGGACTGTCTGTTTAGCACTCTCGGGGCCGATCCGTCGGTCATCGACGCCGTTCCGGAAACGCTTTCGGTCGGGACGCTGTTTCGACTCAACACACCCTCTACTCCAGCATGAACGTCGACGCAGTCATCCTCGATATCGACGGCGTATTGGTCGACGTTGCCGACTCCTACCGCCGGGCCATCGTCGAATCGATCGAATACGTCTACGGCGATACGATCGAGTACGACGACATCCAGCTGTTCAAGGACGCGGGAGGGTTCAACAACGACTGGGAGCTGACCTACGCGGCGGCGCTGTACGTCCTCGCCTGTCGCGAGAAACCGGGGCTGAGCATCGAGACCTACACCGGTTTGATCGCCGCCTCTGGGGGTGGCCCCACGGCGGCAGAGACCGCCATCGCCGACGAACTCGCCCCGGCCTCCCGCGAGCAAGTCCTCGACGAGTGGGATCGCGACCGCCTCCGGGACGTCTTCCAGCAGCTGTACTTGGGCGGTGACCTCTACCGCCGTCTGGAGGGCGGCGATCCCGATCCCGATCTCGACCGCGAGGGGTTCATCAACGACGAACCCGTGTTGCTCACGCCCGATACCCGCGAACGGCTCGGGACGTGGCCGCTCGGGATCATCACCGGCCGCCCGGCCGTCGAGGCCGAAATCGCCCTCGGCCGCGTTGGCCTCGACGTCCCCGACGAGCACTGCTTTACGATGGACAACTGGGAAGAGGGGAAACCGAACCCCAACGCCTTGATCACCCTCTCGGAGCGCCTCGACGCGGTTCGCCCGGTCTTCGTTGGCGACACCTTAGACGACATCCGAACGGTCACGAACGCCGTCGAGGAGGACCCCGGCCGGACGTTCCACAGCGTCGGCGTCCTCACCGGCGGGCTCTCCGGCGAGGAAGGCCGCCGGAAGTACCGCAGCGCCGGTGCCGACGTTATCGTCGAGTCGATCAACGACCTTCCCGACCTATTGAGCTGATCGGCTTCGCCCCCCGGTTGAGACATCGACGGGCTGACTTCCACGTTGAGACATCGACGGGTCGATCTCCGACCTGGGGGCAACCCTATCCGGTCACACAACGGTTAACCCTCG
Source organism: Natronomonas salinimetallica (assembly GCF_013839515.1). Lineage (GTDB taxonomy): Archaea > Halobacteriota > Halobacteria > Halobacteriales > Haloarculaceae > Natronomonas. The sequence continues at coordinate 198,306 of NZ_JACDNQ010000006.1, forward strand.
CTTGCCCGACGTACGGGTATGCGAATCGCACTTCTCGGCGGCACCGGAGACATCGGAGCGGGCCTCACACTTCGGTGGGGCTTCGATACGACCCACGAGCTCCTCGTTGGCTCCCGCGATCCGGAAAAAGCCCGGACGAAGGCCGACGAGTACGAGACCGAACTCGCGAGTCGGGGCGTCGAGACGACGATCAAAGGGTTCGAAAACTCGATGGCGGCCGACCGCGCCGACGTCGTCGTCTTGGCGGTGCCCGCCTACCACCTCGTCGACACCGTCGAGTCGATCGCGGACCGCCTCGACGGCGATACCGTCCTCGTCTCGCCCGCGGTCGGGATGAAACGCGACGAGTCGGGCTTTCATTACAACCGCCCCGGCGCCGGTAGCGTCGCTGCCCTCGCTGCCGGGGCGAAACCCGCTACCGTGCCGCTCGTCGGCGCGTTCCACAACCTCCCGGCCGGCGGGCTCGCAGACCTCGATCGGACCTTCGAGTGGGACACGCTCGTCTTCGGGGACGACGAGGACGCTAAATCGACCGTCGTCGACCTCGCCGCCGAGATCGATGGGCTCCGCCCACTCGATGTCGGCGGCCTCGACAACGCTGCCGAGGTCGAGTCGGTCACGCCGCTTTTAATCAACGTCGCAAGGGAGAACGACGGCATGCACGACCTCGGTGTTCGGTTTCAGTAGCCTTCGAGACTCATATCGTGCTTTTGAGACTCATATCGTGCTTTTGAGACTCATATCGTGCTTTTGAGACTCATATCGTGCTTTTGAGACTCATATCGTGC
>NZ_JACDNQ010000007.1:0-80977 GCF_013839515.1 Natronomonas salinimetallica
TCCAGATGCCGGACAATCTCGATCCGACGATCTCCACTCATTACCTTCCAGTCTCATTCCATGCCCATAACTTCCGTCACTCATTACGCTCTGCCAGTGGCTCTTCCCTCAACGAGCGAGGTCGCAAGACCGAGCGAAGTAGGGTGGGGTCGGTTACCCGGTCTCGATCCGGAGCGACACGTCGCGTTTTTCGCCCTCCAGATCGGCAACGACGCGTCGGACGATCCGTTCGGCCTCGGACCGGATCTTCGGTTTGATCCGCTCTAGGACCCACCCGAGCGAGACGAATCGCGGCAGATCGACGATCCCGTCGTCGGCCGACCCGGGGGCGTACTCCGCGACGAACGTGACTCTCGTTTCGGGGGGCGTCTCCCCATCGCCGTCGTCGAGTTGCTCGACCAGCCACCGGCCGGAGGCGTCGACGTCTTTTATCAGCCGCCACTCGATCCGTCGGGGCCTTTCGACCTCCGTGACCTCCGATCTGGCGGTGTAGTGGAGTTTCCACCACTCGAACCGGAGGACGTATTCGGTCCCCGCGTCCCCGTCGCCGAACTGCTCGACCGTCCGAAGATGCTCCGAGTAGTCCGCGTAGCCTCGAAACGCGAGGAGGAACTCGTAGACGTCCTCGGCCGGGAGGTAAGTGACAGTACTGACTTCGACTCGGTTCACACCCGTCTATGGGGGCGGGGCCGTCCTAAGCTTTCGGCCCAGCGGACGGACGGTCGGGGGTCGAATCGCCCGCCCGAGTCGAACCGTCCGCCGGGACCGCGTTTGACCCGCCGAACTCGCGCGGAACTGACCCTTTTTGCTCTCGGAGGCCACAGTACGCGTATGGCAGATCTCAGCGAGGCGGGATTCAAGGAGCGAACCCGCGTTTCGACCGCGCGCGAACGGCTCCTCGATGTCCCGCCCATCGACCGAACCGAGCGGATTCCGCTCTCGGCCGCCGACGGCCGAACCGTTGCGGAGCCGATCGACGCGGTAATGAACGTTCCCCACTACGCTCGCGCGGCGATGGACGGGTGGGCCGTCCGGGCCAAGGACACCTTCGGTGCGTCGGATCGCTCGCCGGCGATCGTCCGTCCGAGCGACGCGATGGGGCCGGACCGGGCCGTCCGCGTCCACACGGGCAGCGAACTCCCCGAGGGTGCCGACGCGGTCGTAATGATAGAGGAAACGGAGCGCGTCGGCGAGGAACTGGAGCTCTTCGACGCCGTCGCCGCGGGCGAGAACGTCGGCCCCGTCGGCGAGGACGTCGAGGCCGGCCAACGCCTCTACGAACCGGGACATACGCTGCGCCCCTCCGATCTCGGGCTCCTGAAGGGAACCGGCGTCGGCACCGTCGAGGCCGTCGAACACCCCGAGGTGGCCGTCGTCCCGACCGGCGAGGAGCTCGTCCAGTCGGATCCCGACCCCGGTGAGATCGTCGAGACGAACCGGTTTACGATCTCACGGCTCGCCGAGCGGTGGGGTGCCGACGTGACGCGACGGGGGATCGTCACCGACGACCACGACGCGCTCCGGGCGGCGGTCCAACGCGACCTCGTCCGCGACGTCGTCGTCACGACCGGCGGTTCCTCGGTCGGCGAACGAGATCTCATCCCCGAGGTCATATCGGATCTCGGCGAGGTATTCGTCCACGGCGTCGCCCTGAAACCCGGCCACCCGGTCGCGTTGGGTCGCGTCGAGGGAACGACCGTCGTCATGCTCCCCGGCTACCCCGTCGCGGCGATCGTCAACTCGGTCCAGTTCCTCCGACCGCTGATCGCCCATCTCGGGGGTCGACCGCTCGAACCGCTGCCGACCCGGGAGGCGACGCTCGCCCGAAAGATCCGGAGCGAACCCGGCGTCCGGACCTTCGTCCGCGTGACGCTCGAGGCGAACGACTCGGGACAGAAAGCGAACGGCTCGAAACAGAGAGCGGGCGACCCAGGGTTCGACGCGACGCCGACGCGGGCGAGCGGCTCCGGCGTCCTCTCGAGTGTCGCACTCGCCGATGGGTGGGTCGTCGTCGAGGAGAGCCGAGAGGGGATCCCCGAGGGTGAGACCGTCACGGTCCAAGAGTGGGAGTACAATGGATAGAAAACAGTTCCGCGACCTCGCGGATCCCGATGTCGCCCGCGAGAAGATCGCGTCGCTCGACCTGACGCCCGATCCGGAGACGGTTCCGCTCCGGCAGGCCCGGGGGCGCGTCCTCGCCGATCGGCTCGACGCCGACCTCGACGTCCCCGGGTTCGACCGGGCGAGCGTCGATGGCTACGCGCTCAAGGCCGCCGACACGTTCGGCGCGAACGAGGCCGACCCGGTAGAGCTGACCCGTATCGGCCAGATCCACGCCGGGGCGGAGCCGGCCGTCGAGGTCGAGAACGGGGAGTGTGTCGAGATATCGACGGGTGCCGTCCTCCCCCCTGGCGCGGACGCGGTCGTGATGGTCGAGCGGACCGACGCCGGCGACTCCGGGGACACCGTTCTCGTCCGGACCTCGCTCGCTCCGGGCGATCGCGTCATGTTCGCCGGTGCGGACATCGCCGCGGGCGAGCGCGCTCTCGGCCCCGGAACCGTCGTTACGGCCAGGGAGGTCGGGCTGCTGTCGGCGATCGGCGTCGACGAGGTCCCGGTCCGGGGCGTCCCCACCGTCGGTATCGTCTCGACGGGCGACGAACTCGTCCGTCCCGGCCAGCCACTCGACAGCGACGCCGGCCAGATCTACGACGTCAACAGTTACACGACGGCGACCGCCGTCGAGGAGGCGGGCGGCGAGGCGAAGCTGTACCCCCACGCGGGCGACGACTACGGGGCGATGGAGTCCGCACTCCGGACCGCCGCCGAGGAGTGCGATCTCGTCCTCTCGTCGGGATCGACCTCCGCCTCGGCCGTCGACGTCATCTACCGCGTCGTCGAGGAGACGGGCGAACTCCTGTTGCACGGCGTCGCGGTCAAACCCGGCAAGCCGATGCTCGTCGGCGAGTTGGCCGGCAGCGCCTACGTCGGCTTGCCGGGCTATCCCGTCTCCGCGCTGACGATCTTTCGGGCGTTCGTCGCCCCGGCGATCCGACGGGCCGCGGGGCGGCCGGAGCCCGAGACGGCGACGGTCGAGGGCCGAATGGCGATCCGGGAGCGCTACAGCGAGGGGCGACTCCGGTACATGCCCGCCGGGATGGTCACCGACGGCGACGGCGAGACGCTCGTCTATCCTGTCGACAAGGGCAGCGGCGCGACGACGAGCCTCGTCGAGGCCGACGGGATCGTCTCGGTACCGCCCGACGTCGAGTACCTGGACGAGGGCGAACCCGTCGAGGTCACGCTGTTTTCGGGCGACGTGCGTCCACCGACGCTCTTCGGTGCCGGCGAGGACGATCCGGCGCTCTCGCGGCTGCTCGACCGCGTCGAACGACCCCGCTACCTCGCGGTCGGGAGCCGACAGGGCCGGCGTAGACTCCGGAACGGCCTCACGGACGTCGCTGTCGTGACCGGCGACGAGGGTCCGAGCGGCGTCGAGTTGGGCGGCTGGTCACGCGAGTGGGGCCTCGTCGTCCCGGCCGGAAACCCCGGTGACGTCGACGGGCTGTCGGCGCTCGTCGACGACGACGTCCGGTTTGTAAACCGAACGGCCGACTCGGGGCTGCGGTCGACGCTTTCGGACGCCCTCGACGAGCTCGCCGCCGAGCGGGGCGTCGACCGCCGCGAGCTGACCGATGCCATCGACGGCTTCGAGCTCGCGGTTCGAGCCCACGAATCGCCCGCTCGAAAGGTACTCGGCAGCGACGCCGGTGCGGGACTCGGGCTCCGGGCCACCGCCGAGTCCCTCGGGATCGGCTTTGTCCCCTGTGGCACCGAACGCGTCAGTGTGGTCGGGGACGCCGATCGAGTCGACAAGCCCGGCGTCAGACGGCTCGAAGCCGCCATCGACGAAGGGGCGGACGTCTTCGATCGGCTCGCGGGCTATCGGGGCTGAGATTCCCCCACGGGTACCGCGGCGCTCCTCGGCGTCCGGGAGCGACGCCGTCGGGCGATACCCCGAACGGCTTCCGGTCGCGGCCGATCCGAGCCGTTATGTCGTCGGGGTGTCTGGGTCCGAAGAATGGTATCGCTGTCGGAACTGGACATCGAGGTGTCGGACGTAGACGCGGTGACCGACCGTCGCGAGGAGGTGCTCGCGGCGATCAGAGACCACGCGGGACGGATCGCGTACAACGTCGCGAGCGTCGAGGGGGGCGACTACGGCCGGCGGTCGTTTTCGACGGACCGCGGCGAGTGGACGGTCAAATACGAGGCCGGCGAGTTGGAGTTCCTGTTGTACGAACCGCGCGGCGGTGGCGAGACGTACGTCGTCTCGACGCAGTCGCCGGCGGACCCGGAAGCGCTCTCGCGTGCGCTCACCGACTACGAGGCGTTCGTCGCCGCCTACAACGATTACGTCGCCTCGGTCGATGGATTCCTCGACGGCGTCGACGATGGGTTCCCCACGGTCGGGTCGGCCGAGTCGGTGGTCGTCGAACGCGAGCGCATCGTCGGCCGGATCGAGGCGTGCTGTGGGCGGATGGCCGGCGAACTCCACCGCTATGAGGCCACCGAGTACGGGACGTTCACCGCTCGCGTCGATGGGACCCGCTGGGAGCTCAAACGCGAACTCGACGGCGTATCGTATCTGCGGGTCGGGGGCTCCGGCGGCGTGTATCTCCTCTCGCAGTACGGCCCGCCGGCCGCCAGCGACGTCCGGGAGTACGCACCCCGGTTCCCCGGGTTCGTCGAGGCGTACAACGACCACGTCGCGGAACTGGAACTCGATCTCGACCGTATCGAGCCCTGATGGCATCGGCCGTCCGCCCCCGGCACCGTCGGCCGTACGTTCTATCGGGTACCGTCGCTCCCGGAGGGCGGACGGCCCGAAGGAGCTATTTCGGGCCGCCGGTCGGGGCCTCGGGCGGACGGCAGATGCCGTGGGCTGGCCGCGACTGCGGCGTTGGCTGGCCGCCACCGGGGCTTTTAACGCGGACGCGCTCGTATGGGTTCGCATGCAACTGCGCGAAGCGCTCGGCGACCTTCCGGAGACGGTATTTGCCGATCTGCTGGAGGACGACGACGCGTATCTCCTCGTCGTCGATCTGCCGGGGGCGACCGCCGAGACGGTCGACGTGACGGTCGAGGGGGGGCGGCTGACGATCGAGGCCCGTCGAGAGAAGTCGGTCCCGCGGGAGTTTCGGTATCTCACCGAGGAGCGGGCGCTGTTTCTCGACGCCGAGTTGCCGCTGCCGCCCGACGCCACGGGGGCGCACGCCGAGGGGTCGATCGAACGGGGTGTATTGACGCTGACACTCCCGAAATCAACCGCCGAGGGTGGCCAGCGGATCCCCATCTCGTGACGGGAGCGAACCGGTACCGATGAGACGGGTCCGATCCGCCGGGGAGCGCCGCCGGAGCCCCGCCAGACGCCGTGGGGTGGCGAGCTGATGCTTCGGGCCTACCGGCGGTTCTTCGTCGTCGCCTACCAGTTTCTGCCGCTTTTGCTCGCCTACGCCCGGGACCGAAAGCGGTTCGTGTTCTTCGGCCGGGGGAGACAGGTTCCCACGGAGACCAAACGGAAGCGCGCTCGGTCGCTTTTGGACTCGCTTTTGCGGCTCGGCCCGACGTTCATCAAACTCGGACAGCTGCTCTCGACGCGGCCGGACGTGTTGCCGCCGGAGTACATAGAGGAGTTCGAACGACTGCAGGACGACGTACCGCCCGCCGAGTGGGCGGGCGCGAAGGCGGTCATCGAGGCCGACGTCGGGCCGATCGAGGAGACGTTCGACGAGTTCGACACCGAGGCGATAAGCGGTGCGAGCCTCGGACAGGTCTACGTCGCCGAGATCGACGGCGAGCAGGTCGCAGTGAAAGTCCGGCGGCCGGACATCGGGCCGCTCGTCGAGGCCGATCTGCGGGTCGTCAGGTGGTCGCTGCCGGTCCTCATGCGGTTCGTCGGACAGGCCCGGTCGTTCTCGCTCGAAACCATCGCCGACGAGTTCGAGAAGACGATCCGCGAGGAGATGGATTACGAACGCGAGCGGGCGATGTTGGTCGAGATCGGCGAGAACTTCGCCGCGAACGACCGGATCCGGATCCCCGACGCCCTCCCGGAGCTGTCGAGCGACCGGGTGTTGACGATGGAGTACGTCGAGGGGACGAAGATCTCCGACGTCGAGGACCTCGACGGGCTGGGCCTCGATCGGACGGAACTCGCCGTGACGCTTCAGGAGACGTATCTCCAGATGATCGTCCAGGATGGGGTCTTTCACGCCGATCCCCACCCGGGGAATCTCGCGGTTCGCGACGACGGCACGCTCGTCTTCTATGATTTCGGGATGTCGGGGCGCGTCGATCCGTTCATCCAGCGGAAGATAATCGAGTTCTACATGGCCGTCGCCGCCCAGGACACCGACGCGATCTTGGACGCGCTCGTCGAGATGGGGACGCTCAGTCCCGACGCCGACCGGGAGGTGATGTCGAGCGTGATGGAACTGGCCATTGCCGACGCCCGCGGCGAGGACATCGAACAGTATCGCGTCCAACAGATCATCCAGCAGGTCGAGGACACGATCTACGAGTTCCCGCTTCGGCTCCCGCCGAACCTCGCGTTGGTGTTGCGGGTCGCGACGGTCGTCGAGGGGGTCTGTGTCACGCTCGATCCGGAGTTCGATTTCATCTCCGTGGCGACCGGCTACCTCCGCGAGCAGGGGTTCATAGAGGAAAGCGCACGCGACTTCGTGGCCGAGCGGGCAGCGGAAGCCCGCGATTTCGGGGAGTCGCTCGTCCGCGTTCCGCCGAAGCTCGAATCGACGCTCGACGATCTCGACCGCGGAGACGTGACACTCACCGTCGAGTTCGCCCGCGAGGAGGAGACGTTCGACCGGCTCGCCAAACGGATCGCGCTCGCGGCACTCCTGACCGCGACGCTCATCTCGGCGTCGGTGCTGTACGCCTTCGCGACGACGCCCGCCGCCGCCGTCGCGCTCGTCGCCTCGGTCCCGCTCGGGATCTCGCTTTGGCGTTCGTTCCGGCGGAGCGGTGGGATCAGCTCCCAGCCGAAGTTCACGAGACAGCGGCTCCGACAGCAAGACGAGTGATGGGGACCACCTCTCGCGCCGACCGGGCGACGGCGGCCGGACTCCCGCGCCCCCGGTTCCGGAGCTTTTAAACGACCCGCTGGCATATATATACTCAATGGCTTTTGAGGAACTACTGAACGACCCGGTTATTCAGAAGTACCTCCACGAACTCGTCGGGCCGACGGGGATGCCCGTCGCCGCCGCGCCGCCGGACGGCGAAGTTACCGACGAGGAACTCGCGGAGGAGCTCGGACTCGAACTCAACGACGTCCGCCGGGCGCTTTTCATTCTGTACGAGAACGATCTGGCGTCCTATCGACGACTGCGGGACGAGGACTCGGGGTGGCTTACGTATCTGTGGACCTTCGAGTACGAATCCATACCGGAACAGCTCGAATCGGAGATGCGCCGGCTGCTCGAGGCGCTCGAACAGCGCAGACGCTATGAGAACGAAAACGAGTTCTACCTCTGTGGGCAGTGTCAGATCCGATTCGAGTTCGGCGAGGCGATGGAGTTCGGCTTCGAGTGTCCCCAGTGTGGCAGCCAACTCGAAACGATGGACAACGACCGGCTCATCGACGCGATGGAGATGCGAATCGAGGAGCTGGGCGACGAACTGAACGTTGACACCGAACCCGACATCGACGGGGCCATAGACGCCTGATGGTCGTCCTCGCAACCAAAGTGTACGTGATGGGGGAGGGCCGCCGCCGGGCGATGGACTCGCTCGAATCGCTCGTCGAAAACGAACTCGGCGACCTCGACGTCGAGTTCACCGTCGGCCTCCGGGACGACGAGTTCCCCTCCGTGACGGTGACCGGGGAGGACGCACCCGTCGCCCGAAACCTGCTCGAAGCCGAGTGGGGGGCGATCACGCCCCACCGCGAGGCGGGCGAAACCTACGTCGGCACGCTCGAATCCTGGGACGAGGACGGGGTCGTCCTCGACGCCGGCGAGCCAGTCCGGATCCCGGCGGACGAACTCGGACTCGGCCCCGGACGTCCGGAGCAGGTCCGGACGCGTTTCGGGCTCGTCCAGCACGTCCCGCTCCGGTTCGTCGAGGGCGGTGACGAGCCGAACCGCCTCGCCGACGCCGAACGGGACCGCCTCTACGAATGGACCCGCGGCACCGGCCGCGTCAACGCCAACAGCACGACGCGTGCCCAGCTTCGGGCGACGGTCAACCGCTCGGGCCACGCCGAGGACATCGTCACCGTCGAACGGATCGGGCTGCTCGAATCGAGCGTCATCTGTCGCGACGGCACCGACGCCCCCGGCCTGCTCGCGGACATCGGCCCCCACCTGGAGGCGGAACTGCTCGCCGTCGTCCCATAGTCATGAACCGTCGCCTCCTCGCCGTGCTCGCGTTGCTCGTTTTGGTCGGCCTCACCGGCTGTACGACGCTTCTCGGGGACGACGCAGCCGACCCAGAGGCGCTCTCGGCGGACGCCGAGTACGAGTACGACACCGACCGTGATGCGTTCATCACCGTCAACCGGGGGAACTACACCGCCGTCTACAACGTCTCCGCGAAGGTGACCGGCGGCAACGGAACGATGGAGCTCTACCGGACGAACGCGTTGACGATCGAGAACCCCCTCGAGGTGCGGGCGCTGCAGTTCCGCTACACGAACGGGACGCTCGTCCGGTACGCCGACGGGGAGGCGGTGGTGCGCCGCGAGGACGGTACCGAAACGCCCACCGACGCCCTCGCCGTCAACACGACGCGCCAGCGGACGATCGTCAAATTGCCCGCCGAGGAGGGCCAGTTGGCCTACACGACGCCGAAGTCGGGCAAGGAGATCGCCGTCTACACGCCGGTCCACGGGAGCTACGAGGTCGCGTTGCCGCCCGGCCGGGACGCTTCGGTGCCGCTCCTGTCGCGGACGCGACCGCCGAACGACGAACGCGTCGTCATCGACGACCGGGTCCATCTCCGGTGGAACAGCGTCGAAACGTCCGTGCTCACCGTCCGCTGGTATCTCGATCGGGATCTGTGGCTCTTCGGCGGGCTCGCCGCCATCGCCGGACTCGTCGGCGTCGTCGGGGCGGGCTACTACTACCGGAGCATCCAGCGCGCGGAAAGACGCCGCGATCAAGAGGGGCTCGACGTCGATACCGGGGACGATGACCGCGAAGGGCCGCCTCCGGGGATGCGGTGACGCCGGCGACCCGCGACCGCGTCGTGCCTGACGCCGACGGTCCTCACCGTTTATTCGATTCCAGCCCGAACCCAGTGTATGGACGTCGCTCTAGTATCCGTCGGTGACGAACTGCTGTCCGGCGATACGGTCAACACGAACGCCGCGTGGCTCGGCGAACGGCTCACCGAGTGTGGATCGTCGGTCGAGCGGGTGACGGTGCTCCCCGACCGCATCGCCGACATCGCCCGCGTCATAAACGAGTACGCAGCCGAGTACGACGCCGTGGTCGTGACCGGCGGCCTCGGCCCGACCCACGACGACCGGACGATGGAGGCCGTCGCCGCTGCCGTCGGACAGTCGCTCGAAACGTCCGAGGCCGCCCTCGAGTGGCTCGACGACGAGCGCGATTACGCACGGTCCGATCTCACCGCCGGGACGGCGGATCTGCCGGCCGAGGCCCGTCCGCTCAACAACAGCGTCGGGGTCGCACCGGGATGTGTCGTCGAGAACATCTACATCCTGCCGGGCGTTCCCGAGGAGATGCAGGCGATGTTTGAATCGGTCGCATCGGAGTTCGAGGGACAGCGCCGACACGTCGAGTCGGTCACCTTGGACGAGCCCGAAAGCGCGCTGGTCGATCGGCTCCGGGAACTCGAAGCGCGGTTCGACGTCAAGGTCGGCAGCTATCCCGGCGACAACGTCCGCGTAAAAGTCGAGAGCACCGACCCGACCGCGGTCGAGGAGGCCGTCGAGTGGATCCGCGAGAACGGGATCGAAGCGTCGACATAGCGCCGAGCGGGAGGATGGGTCCGCGAGAACGGGATCGAAGCGTCGACGCCGGCGTGTCGACGCCGGACCCGACCGTACGGACGGTGACGCGGCAGCTACGGGACTGCGGGGCCTCGGCGGTCTAGCGGTACAGATACCAGAGCCAGCCGACGGTGATCGCGAGGCTGGCGAGCAACACGGCCCAGCCGGACGCGTCGACGATGAGCGGGCTGTCCTCGAACGCCTGTAGGACGGGGGTCATACGTCAACGTCGCCGCCCCGGGGTATTAATTGATTCCGTTCGGCGCGGGGTCCGACACCGGTCTGTTTTTCCCTCACCACCACCGACGTCGTGTATGCGACGCGTTGGGCTGGTGGTGAACCCGATCGCCGGCATGGGTGGCCGGGTCGGCCTCAAGGGAACCGACAACAAAGTCGAGGAGGCCAGACACCGGGGGGCGACGCCGCGGTCGCCGGCCCGCGCCCGCGAGGCGCTCGAACACCTGAAAAGCCAGCCGAGCGGGGTCGAGTTGTTCACGTACGGCGGCGAGATGGGCGAGCGAGAAGCCGTGGCGGCCGGGTTTTCGCCCGTTCTGGTCGGCCGCCCCGACGCCGACGCAGAGGGCACTACCTCGGCGGACACCCGCGATGCGGTCCGGCGGTTCGTCGAGGCCGATGTCGATCTCGTCCTCTTCGTCGGTGGGGACGGAACCGCAGTCGACGTCGCGGAGACGCTCGGTGCGCTCGACGACGGGACACCGATCCTCGGCGTTCCGAGCGGGGTAAAGGTGTACTCCTCGGTGTTCGCCGTCACCCCGCGGGCCGCCGGACGGATCGCGACCACCTTCGATCGGACCGAAACGCGGGAGGTCAACGACATCGACGAGGACGCCTACCGCGGCGGCGACGTGAACACCGAACTGAAGGCGCTCGCGTCGGTTCCGGTCGGCGATGAGGTCCAGTCCTCGAAGCAGATCGGCGGCGGGACCGTCGAGTCCCTCGCCGCCGCCGTCGCCGCCGAGATCGGAGCGGAGGACGCGACGTACGTCTTGGGTCCGGGCTCGACCGTCGACGCGGTCAAAACGGAACTCGGGATCGACGGCTCGCCGCTCGGCGTCGACGTCTGGCGCGACGGCGACGTGCTCGTCCGCGATGCGGGGGAGACGGAGATCCTCCGGTCGCTCGGCGAGCGAAACGTCATCGTCGTCTCGCCGATCGGTGGACAGGGATTCGTCTTCGGCCGCGGAAACGACCAGATCTCGCCGGCGGTGATCCGTCGCTCGGAAATCGAGGTCGTCGCGTCGAAACAGAAGCTCTCCGATATCGGCGTGTTACGCGTCGACACCGGCGATCCGAAGCTGGACGAGAAACTCCGTGGCTGGCAGCGAGTCCGGGTCGGGAAGTTCGAACGACAGCTACTGAAAGTCGTCTAGAAGGGCGCTTCAAGGCCGTCGTCGTCCGCGTCGGGATCGACGTCGAGATCGACGTCGACGCCGAGTTCGTCCGCCAGTTCCCCACGCTGGTGGAGTTCCTCCAGGATGTCGCTACCGCCGATGAACTCGCCGTCGACGAACGTCTGCGGGATCGTCTCCCAGCCGCTGTGTTCTTCGAGGGCGGCCCGGTAGGCGTCGAGGGCGGGCAGGACGTCCTCGGTCACGATGTCGTCGGCGTCGTGGTACCGACCGAGGATATCGAGCGCCTTCTGGGAGTAGCCACACTGCGGCATCAGCTTGTTGCCCTTCATGAAGAGGACGAGCTCGTTCCCCTCGAGGAGGCTGTCGACGCGCGTTTCTACGTCGTCGGGTGCGACGCCGCCACTGGGATCAAATGTCATATCACCGCGTTCGGGCGCGATCGGCAAAACAGTTGTGTCGCCGGCTGATCGACCCGACGCGTGCGATCACTCGACGGTTTCGAGCGTTCCGCCCTCGCGCTCCCACTCGGTGAGGCTGCCCTCATAAAAGGCGACGTCCGGGTATCCGAGCGCCCGAAGCACCGTGTAGGTGTGGCTGATCCGGCGGGCGGTGTTACAGTAGAGCACGACGCGGGTTCCGGGGACGATGCCCCGATCGGAAAGCAACGGACGAAGCTCCGATTCGGGCCGGATCGTGCGCGCGTCGGTATCGACGAGCTCCCGCCAGTCCAGACGGACCGCCCCGGGGATGTGGCCCTCCGCGTACTCCCAGGCCTCGCGGGTATCGACGATGACGGCGTCGGGGTCGTCGCGCGCGGCCTCGATCGTCTCGCGTTCGACGAGGGGGCCGTCAGCGCGGAACCGGGCCGGATACGTCGCGTCGTATTCCGGGTCGGTGTCGGCCTCGAAAGCGGATCCAGCGCCGCGCTCGGGCGGTTCGGTCGTCGTCGGTTCGGCGCGGTTCCAGACGGAGTAATCGCCGTCCAGAAGGTGCAGTTTCGCGGGGTCGTGGCCGTACAGCTCCGCGGTTACGAGCAACCGGGCGGCGAAGACGCCGTGGGTGTCATCGTAGGCGACGATATCGTCCTCGGGGGTGACCCCCGCCGATCCGAGCAGGTCGGCGAAGGCGTTCGCCCCCGGTAACATCCCGGCCTCGGCCGCTCCGTGTTCGTCAGCCCGGAAGCTGTCGAAGGGGACGTTGGCCGCGCCGGGGACGTGTCCGATCCCGTCGTACTCCCAGGCGTCCCGGACGTCGATAACGGCAGTCTCGGGCGATTCGAGCCGATCCGCGACCCACTCGACGTCGACGATTCGCTCGTTCATACCGTCACTATCCAGGTCCGTCGGCTTAATCGCTCGTTCGTCGCCGGTATTGGATGGCGGTCACCGATACCGGCAAGTATCTCCTGTAGCTGTGTCCCGGTTGGCGTGGCCCGATTTCATCGGTGTCGGCGATCTGGGCGTCGTATCGACGGGTTCCGGCCGCTCGTATCGCATCCGGCGTGGACCGGTCGTCCGGGTCTGTTGCCGTCACCGGTGAGGGGTGGCGGAGTATGCCGTCACGGACGGTTGTTTATATACATACCGTGTATAGTGGGTCGTAATGAGCGATTCCGATTACGCGAACGACGTGTTGGTATCGGCCGATTGGGTCGAAGACAACCTCGAAGCGTTCGAAGACGACGATCCGGCGCATCGGCTCGTCGAGGTCGACGTCGACACCGAGGCCTACGACGAGTCCCACGCGCCGGGGGCTATCGGCTTCAACTGGGAGGAGGACCTCCAAGACCAGACGACCCGCGACATCCTCGACAAGGCGGACTTCGAGGCCCTCCTGGGCGAGCACGGTATCACCGAGGACTCGACGGTCGTGCTGTACGGCGACAACGCGAACTGGTTCGCCGCCTACACGTACTGGCAGTTCAAATACTACGGCCACGACGACGTGAAGCTGCTCGACGGTGGCCGCGAGTACTGGCTCGACAACGACTATCCGACGACCGAGGACGTCCCCACCTTCTCCGCGGTCGAGTACGAGGCCTCGGGTCCCCGCGAATCGATCCGAGCCTACCGCGAGGACGTCGAGAACGCGATCGATAGCGGCCTCCCGCTGGTCGACGTCCGATCGCCCGAGGAGTTCAGCGGCAAGGTGCTCGCCCCGCCGGGGCTCAACGAGACGGCCCAGCGCGGCGGCCACATCCCCGGCGCACAGAACATCTCGTGGGCGGCCGTGACGGGCGACGACGGGACGTTCAAGGACGCGGACGAACTCGAAGAGCTCTACGCCGACCGCGGTATCGACGGCGAGAGTACGACCGTCGCGTACTGCCGGATCGGCGAGCGCTCCTCGGTAGCGTGGTTCGCGCTCCACGAACTGCTCGGCTACGAGGATACGGTCAACTACGATGGCTCCTGGACGGAGTGGGGTAATTTGGTCGGTGCGCCGATAGAGACAGGCGAGGCCGAGTGAGCGAGGCCTCGAGAGACCGAACGGGGAGTATTGCGACCCGTGAGACAGGCGAGGCCGAGTGAGCGAGGCCTCGAGAGACCGAACGGGGAGTATTGCGACCCGTGAGACAGGCGAGGCCGAGTGAGCGAGGCCTCGAGAGACCGAACGGGGAGTATTGCGACCCGTGAGACAGGCGAGGCCGAGTGAGCGAGGCCTCGTCGAGGACCATCGCATACAAGCCGACGCCCGCAGTACAGACGATCATGAATTCAGACGAGTTCACCGATACCGTCCGCACCGAGAACGAGACCGCCCTCTCGCGGCTTGGGTCCTCGAAGTCACTGTACGCCGAAACCGGCGGCGAGATGACCCCCGACGACGTACTCACCGCCGCCGCCACGGCGGAGCACCACGCCGCCGAGACCTACGCGGCGTGGGCCGACGCCGAGGACGGGGACGTCGCCGACGCGTTCGCGGCGACCGAACGCGAGGAGCGATCCCACTACGCGACGGTCGCCGGCGAGCTAGACGATCACGAGCCGGGAACGGTCCCCGCGATCCAGGCGTACCTCCGGGGGCTGGAGGGGACGGCGGCCCGTCTCGGCGGGTTCGTCGGCCGGACGATCGCCGCGGAGAAATCGAAGACCCAGATCACGGGCTTTTTCGTTGGCGACGCGGATCCCCAGACCGCGAGGCTGTTCCGCGAAATGGGTGCGGACCTCGACGCGCAGATGGAGCGGGCCGAGGCGCTGCTCGCGGCCGAGTGCGGCGACGACGAGGAGCGGTGGGAGACGGCCCTGGAGGCGGCACACGGCGCGATCGAGGCGGCCTACGAGGCGTACACCGAGTCGCTCGAATCGATGGGCGTCAACCCCAAGCCGGTCTGTTGATACTGGTGGACGAAATCAAATGAAACCGACTCACGAGTGATCCGCCGTTCGCTCCGTCGAACGGTGTGATCCTCGTGCGTCGTGTGTACATTCTTTTGTCCGTCAGTATGAGCGGGGGCTCCGATTCGGCCCGCAGGGAGGTGGAACCACGCGGCGCATCCACGTTCCCGCCCCGCACGGCGTATCCACGTTCCCGCCCCGCACGGCACATCCACGTTCCCGCCCCGCACGGCGCATCCACGTTCCCGCCCCGCACGGCACATCCACGTTTATGTCCTCGCGCCGAGAGGACACTGACACAATGCGAGCAGTCAGCGTCACCGATCACGGCGGACCCGAGGTACTGCGCGTCGAGGAGATCGAGCGTCCCGAACCGGACGGCGGCGAACTCCTCGTCGAGATCGGAGCCGCCGGGGTCAACCCCGTCGACACGTACTTCCGGGACGGCACCTACGAACCGGTCGAGTTGCCGTTCACGCCGGGCGTCGACTTCGCCGGGACGGTCGAATCGACGGGCGAGGGCGTCGAGGGGTTCGAGACCGGCGACCGAGTGTACGGCACCGGGATCGGCAACGGAGAACACCAGGGCGCGTACGCCGAGTACGCGACCGTCCCGACCGATCGGGTCGTCGAACTGCCCGAGGACGCGGGGATGACACAGGCCGGCGCTGCGGGCGTCGTCTCCTGTACCGCCTGGCGGGCACTGGTCGATCACGCCGCCCTCGATCCGGCCGAATACTGTCTCGTCCACGGCGGGTCGGGCGGTGTCGGCCACGTCGCCGTCCAGATCGCGAGCGCCGTCCACGCGCGATGTCTCAGCACCGCCGCCCCGACGTATCACGACGACGTCGAGGCGCTCGGGGCCGAGGCGGTCCTCGATTACGGGCGCGATGACCTCGCCGAGGCAGTCCTCGACGCCTCCGACGGCGGCGTCGACGTGATTCTCGATCACCGCCTCGACGACTATCTCCAGTTCGATGCGGACGTCGCCGCGGCCGACGCCACCGTCGTCGGGATCGGCGAGAACGACCCCGCGCCCGCCTTCTCGAACGTGGCCGGCGGGCGGGCAAAGGACGTCACCTACCAGCTCATGAGTATGTTCAACGCGCCCGACCTGCGCGTACCGCTTCGGGGGGTCGCCCACCTGATGGACGCCGGCGTCCTCGGGATCGAGACGGCCCGAAGCTACGGGCTCGATGCGGCCGACGACGCACAGCGGGACGTGATGGACGACAGCTTCCTCGGCAAACTCGTCATCGAGCCCTAATCGGCCCGACCGATCATCGAGAACGCATATACCGGGGCGGCCAGTACGTCCACGCGTGACCGACGAACACCAGGACGCGGCGGGCTGGTTCGAGGGGCTCGATCCCGGGGACACGGCGGGTGCCGCGACGGCGATCCGGGAGGGGTCGGCCGACGCCCCCGACGACTGGCCGGCCATCGCCGTCGAATCGGGCTTTGCCGACGACGACGACGAGTACTACGAGGCCCTCCACGAGGCGACGCTCCGGGCGACGCGCGAGGCCGTCCACGAGGCCGAACGGGCCGACGACAAACAGCTCATTCACGCGATCCGGGCGATGGACGACTGCGAACGCGTCGCGAACGAACTCGCCGAGCGCGTCGCCGAGTGGGCCGGAAGCCGACGCGGGGACGCCGGGACGGGCGTCGCCTACGCGCGGACGCTGGCCGACGACGAAACGGTCGATGACCGCCGGCTTGCCTCGCTCGCGGGGCGAGTCCGCGACCTCGACGACGAGGCCGCCGCGCTGCGGAGTCACGTCGAACGGACCGCCCCCGAGGTCGCGCCGAACCTCACCGCTTTGGCGGGGGCCGTCCTCGCCGCCCGGCTCATCGCCCTCGTCGGCGGACTGAAACAGCTCGCCCGGAAGCCGGCCGGAACGGTGCAGGTCCTCGGTGCGGAGGAGGCGCTGTTCGCCCACCTCCGCGGGCGGGCACCGTCGCCGAAGCACGGGATCATCTTCACCCACGAGGCGGTACGCGGTACCCACCCCGAACATCGGGGGTCGGCGGCTCGGGCCCTCGCCGGGAAGCTCTCGATCGCCGCACGGATCGACCACTACGCCGGCGATCGCCGGCCGGAGTTGGAGGCTGAACTCCACGACCGTATCGAGCGCATCCAGGCGCGTGATGTCGAATGAGCCTCCCCGACGGCGTCGAGCGGCGCTCCTTCGGCGGCGACGACGAGTGGCTCGCGACGCGGGGCGAACCGGTGTACGGCGAACCGACCGACGGCGAGTGGCGGCGGTGGGACGCCCGCCGCTCGAAGCTCGGAGCGATGTTCGAACGCGGGATGGAACACGGCCTCGAGGGTGGCGAGACCGTGTTGTATCTCGGCGCGGCGGCGGGGACGACGGTCAGCCACGTCGCCGACATCGCCGGACCGACCTACGCCGTCGAGTTCGCGGCCCGTCCTGCCCGCGACCTCCTCGAGGCGGCCGAGCCCCGGCCGAACCTCTTTGCGCTGTTGAAGGACGCGAGGTCGCCGGAGACGTACGCCCACGTCGTCGAACCGGTCGATGCGATCGTCCAGGACGTTGCGACGCGGGGGCAGGCGAACGTCGCGTTGGCGAACCGGCGCTTCCTCCGCGAGGACGGCCGGCTTCTGTTGGCCGTCAAGCCGCGAAGCGAGGACGTCGTTCGGGAGCCGGAAGCCGTCCTCGACGAGGTGCTGGAGACGCTTTCCGAGGGCTATGCGATACTCGAAACGCGGTCGCTGGAGCCGTTTCACGAGGACCACTTCGGGGTCGTCGCGACCAGACGCTAGCGGCGGTGGCCATCGTCGACGGCCGCTGTCCGCCTTTCAGGACCGCGCTCCGGACGCCCTTTAACCCCACGCGTACCCCGCGTCGCCGACCTCCCGTCGGGTTCGGCCGCGGTCACATCGTATTTAACGGCGCACGCAGAAGGAGACCACGATGGATCTGGGTTCGCGCGACGCGTTCGACCGGGCCGGAACGCTCGGCATTGAAGAGGAGTTCTTCATCGTCGATGCCGACGGACGCCCCACCTCGGGGATCGACGAGCTCGTCTACGAAAACGAGCCGCCCGAACCCCTCGAGGGCCGACTCGACCACGAGCTGTTCAAGTTCGTGATCGAAACGCAGACGCCGACGGTCGGCTCGCTCGGGACGGCCCGCGAGGCGCTGGACGACGTCCGAGGCGCGCTCGTCGAACACGCAAACCGGTACGGGTTCGATATCGCCGCTGCCGGGCTACATCCGGCGGCGAAGTGGCGGGAGCTCGAACACGCGGAAAAACCCCGCTACCGGTCCCAGCTCGACCGGATACAGTATCCCCAACACCGAAACACGACCGCGGGGGTACACCTCCACGTCGGCGTCGACGACGCGGACAAGGCAGTCTGGATCGCCAACGAACTGCGGTGGTACTTGCCGATCATGCTCGCGCTGTCGGCGAACTCGCCGTACTGGAACGGCTTCGATACGGGGCTGCAGTCCGCCCGGGCGAAGGTCTTCGAGGCCCTCCCGAACACCGGCGTACCGACTGCCTTCGAGGACTTCGAGGCGTTTCAGGCCTTCGAGCGAACGATGGTCGAAACCGACTCGATAAACGACCGGGGCGAACTGTGGTTCGACGTTCGGCCCCACTCCGAACACGGCTCCGTCGAGGTTCGGGCACCCGACGCGCAGGCAGCCCCCGATCGGGTGATGGCGTTCCTCGAATACACCGAGGCGCTCGTCGAGGACCTCGGGGCGCGCTATGAAGACGGCGAGGCGGCCCACGACCACCGACGGGAGTTCCTCGACGAGAACAAATGGCGCGCGCTCCGGTACGGCCACGACGCCGAGTTACTCTCCGTGGAGTGTGAGGAAACGGTGCCGCTCGGCGAGTTGGTCGACCGGGAGCGAAGCCGGCTCGGCATCTCCGGAATCGGGGACCTATACGAGGCCGAAAGCGGAGCCGAACGACAGCGTCGACTTCGCGAGGAGGAGGGGCTTGACGCGCTCTGTGCGTCGCTCGTGTTGGAGTAGCTACCTGTCTCGTCACTCGGCGAAGAGCCCGTCCGCGAGCGACGCGACCAGCGCTTCGTGGGCGTCGTCGAGGCCCTCCTGGCCGACGTCCTCGAAGGTGTCCTTCGCGACGACGGTAAACGCGAGCAGCCGGAAGAGTCCGACGAGCTCCGCGGGATCGTCGATTCGGAAGGCGTCGGCGTCCGTCCACCGCTCGGCATGCGGTTTAAACATCCGGAGCTGTTCGTCGTAGTGCGCCTCGAGGCCTGCCTCGCTCGCTTCGAGGTGCAGCGGCCTGATGTCGTCTTCGACGATGAGCCGGTAGTACAGCGGGTTCGTCTCCAGCTCCTCGAAGAAATAATCGAAGGCCGCCAACACTTCCGCGTGCAGGTCCGGTGCGTCCTCCAGGATCCCCTCGAGTTCGTCGGCCATCCGGCTCTGCTCGTGGTTGAGGATCTCCAGATACAGCGACTCCTTCGAATCGAAGAACTGGTAGAACGTGCTCGTTGCGATACCGACCTCGTCGGTCAAGTCACTGATCCGAGTCCGGTCGTGGCCGAACGCGGAGAACTGCTCGCGGCCGGCCTCGATCAGCCCCTCGCGGATCCGGTCGCGTTCGCGGTCGCTAAACCCTTTCATTCATCCGGTTTACGCCCGGTTTGACGGCGACAACCGGATGAAATACTGGGCGTGCGGTCGCGACGTGATCGTCGCCTCTGGTGCATGTGTAAAAACGCAGGAACAGAAAGTTTATCAATTTTTGCTTTTATAGTGTAGACAATGGAAAACACCCCCACGGAGTCCCGAGAACGCACGACGTCGGATACGGCTATCAAACGGCGCCTGGGAGGTGGTGGGGGACCCAGACCGTTCGGTGTCGTAATCCTGGCGTTGCTTTTGATCACGTCGACGGGGGTGGGTGCCGTCGCCTTCGGTTCGGGGACGGCGAGCGCACAGACCGGGTTCTCTTCGGGCGACGTCGAGTTGGACGTGTTCGTCCCCGACAACACGTTCACCCCCGGCCGGACGGCCGAGATGAACCTACAGGTCGCCAACGACGGCGAGGTCAACGACGGCAGTTCGCCGGATACGACGGACCTGACGACCACGGCGCGAAACGTCCGCGTCGAGGTCGACGAACAGCGCGCGCCGATCTCGGTCGAGACGGGCGAAAAATCGATCGGCAGCGTCGGCACCGAGACGCCGAGGGAGGTCCCGATCGAGATCGACGTCCCCGAGGATGCCGAGGAGGGCGAATACGAGATCGAGGTCGAACTCGAGTACCGACACACCTCCCGTGTCTTCGATAGGGCCGGCACCCAGGGCGACCGCACACACACTGTCACCCGTGATATCGACATCGAGATCGACGATGCGCCCCGCTTCGATCTCACCGAACTCGAAACGACCGCTCAGGTAGACGACTCGGGGCCGACGACGGCCGAGATCGAGAACGTCGGCGGCGAACCCGCCGAAGACCTGACCGTCGAGCTCACCTCGACGAGCCAACGGGTCAGTTTCGGCGATAGCCCGAGTGAGACCGCCAGCGTCTCGTCGCTCGCCCCCGGCGAGACCGCCACGATCAGGTACGATGTCCGGTTCGGTCCGCGCGCGAGCGAACGGGCGTACCCGTTCGATGCGACGGTCACCTACGAGGATCTGGACGGCATCCCCGGTACGGACAGCCAGCCGACGCTGGACGTCACGCCGATGGCCGAACAGACCTTCGAGATCACGGACACCGAGTCGACGCTGCGGGTCGGCGAGGAAGGCGACCTTATGGGTACAGTGACCAACACCGGCCCCGTCGCGGTCGACAGCGTTTCGGTCCAGTACAGCGACGAGTACCCGAACATCGTCCCGATCGAGCGTGACGTCGCCGTCGGTACGCTCGATCCCGGCGAGTCCGCGGCGTTTCGCTTGCCGCTCGAGGTGACCCGCGAGGCCGATCCCGTCGCCAAGTCGGTCGCGATGTCGGTCTCCTACCGGAGCGACGAGAACGAACTCAACCGGTACGAGGACGTCAACGCCTTCGCCGAGGTCGCCGAACGTCGCGATCAGTTCCTCATCGACGTCGAGGAGAACGAGATCCCGGCCGGCTCAGAGCGGCTCATCAACGTGACCGTGACGAACAACCTCGACGAACCCGTCAGCGACGTCGAAGCCAAACTGTTCACCGACAGTCCGATCGGGGCGGGCGATGACGACGAGGCGTACGCCGAGTCCCTCGAGCCGGGCGAATCGACGACGACGTCCTTCCGGATCAGCGCCGACAGCGGCGCGGCACCCCGAACGTACTCGGTCGAGATGGACTTCCGGTACGACGACGAGGACGGCACGAGCAAGGTCTCGGAGACGTACCGGGCTGCCATCGACGTCACCGAATCCGAGGACGGCGGCCCGTCGTGGCTGCTCATTGGCGGCCTCCTCGTCGTCGTCGCGCTCGGAGCAGGTGCCCTCTGGCGGCGGCGAGGATAACGGCTGATGGGGTTCGGACAATCGTTCGAGACGGCCGTCGAGCGGATAAACGAGACCATCCTCGACCGGCCGCTCGCGGTTATCGCCGTGTTCGCGCTCGTGACCGCACTTCTCGCCGGCGGGATGCCGCTCATCACGACCGAATCGGAGGCGACGGACGCGTTCACGGAGGGGCTCCCGGAACAGGAGGCCCTGGACGCGGTCAACGACGAGTTCGGTGACCGCTTCGAGGACGACCGGGCGACGACACAGCTAATTCACGTCGGCGACAACGTCCTCTCGAAGACGGAGCTGCGTCGGAGCCTCACGGCCCTCGACCGGACCGACCAACGCGCCGCACTCAGATACGAGGGGGCGGCCGGTCCGGCGGTCCTCGTCGCGGGCGAGATCGATCCGACCGCGAACACGCCCGAGCAGCGACTGCGGACCATAGAGCGGGCCTCCGAACGCGAAATTCGGGCGGCGGTCCGCGAGCTGGCGGACGCTCCGCAGTTCCGAGCGCTTCTCTCCGACGATTTCAACGCCGCGTCGGCCTCGGCTTCGGCCTCGATCACCGTCGTCACACACGACGTACCGAGCAGCAGCGGCGGGGGCCCGGACGAGGGCGGCGGACAGATAGAGGAGATCCAGACGTCGATGCGACCCGTCATCGAGGACACCGGCGGCGATATCCGCGTGTTCGGCTCGGGCATCATAAGCGCCGAAAACGCGAACGTCATCGGCGATTCGTTGACGATCGTCATGCCGCTCGTGCTCGTGTTGATCCTGGGCTTTCTCGTGGTCGCCTACCGCGACCCGATCGACCTCGTGTTGGGGCTGATCGCGCTCATCACGACGCTCGTGTGGACGTTCGGAACCGTCGGCTACGCCGAAATCCCGTTCGACCAGAACATGATCGCCGTTCCGGTGTTGTTGTTGGCCGTCGGGATCGACTTCGGCATCCACATCATCAACCGGTACCGCGAGGAGCGCGTACAGGGTATCGGTCCCCGGGAGGCCATGAAGACGGCGAACCGGCAGCTCATCGTCGCGTTCTTCATCGTTACGGTCACCACGGTCTTCGGGTTCGGCGCGAACGTGATCAGCGATCTGGGACCGATAAGCAACTTCGGGCTGGTCGCGGCCATCGGGATCACCTACACCTTCTTCATCTTCGGTATCTTCCTGCCGGCGCTGAAGATAACGGCCGACCGACTGCGGAACGAACTCTCGCTCCCGGCGTTCGGATCGAGTCCGATCTCCTCGGAGGACTCATCGTTCGGCCGACTGCTGTCGGTCGGCGCGACGGTTTCGCGTATCGCCCCGGCCGCGTTCGTCGTCCTCACGCTCGTGATCGGCGGCGGCGCAGCGGCCTACGGTCAGGACGTCGATCGGTCCTTCGACACCGACGACTTCCTGCCGCCCGAGGAGATCCCGGTGTATATTGATATCCTCCCCGAACCGCTCGCGCCGAGTGAGTACACCGCAACGGGGAACCTCAATCTGATCGAGGACCGCTTCGAGGCGAGCCAGGAGGACCAAGCGACCGTATACCTCGTGGGCCCCTTCGAGGACAACAGCGCCCTGGAGTCGATCCATCGGACGAACCGGGATCCGCCGGACTCCTTCATCGAGGAGGACCGTCGGGCCGAATCCACGAGCATACTCACGGTCATCGACTCGCGCGCCGAGCGCGACCCGGAGTTCGCCGCCCTCGTCGAGCGCAACGACCGGAACGACAACGGCGTCCCCGACCGGAATCTCGATCGGATCTACGACGAACTCGAGGCCGACAGCGCCGGCCGTGCCAACGAGTTCCTCACCTCGGATCATCGGGCCGCGAAGATCGAGTACGACGTCGAAGCCGACGCCAGCCAGGCCGAAGTCTCGGCCGACGCACGGACGTTCGCCGAGGAGTTCCGCTACACCGCGACGGCGACCGGCGGCGTAGTCGTCTTCAATGCGGTCTCTGATCGGATCTTCTCCTCGGCGACCGACAGCCTCATGGCCGCGATCGCGCTCACGAGCATCTTCCTCGTCATCGTCTACGGTGCCCTGGAGCGTCGGCCGCTGCTCGGACTCGTCAACCTCTTTCCGATCCTCGTGACGATCGCGTTGTTGTTGGCGACGATGCGAGCGATCGGGCTCCCGCTCAACGCGCTGACGGCGACGTTGCTCTCGATTACGGTCGGGGTCGGGGTGGCGTACTCCGTCCACATCACCCACCGGTTCGTCGACGAGTACAACGAGAGCGGCGATACCTTCGGGTCACTCGTGACGACGCTCAGCGGGACCGGCGGGGCGCTGACCGGAAGCATGCTCACGACCTCGATCGGAACCGGCGCGCTCGCGTTGGCGATCACGCCCATCCTCGGGAACTTCGGGCTGTTGATGGCCGTGAGCGTGTTCTTCTCGTATCTCACCTCGATCCTGGTGTTGCCGCCGACGCTTTTGCTCTGGGGCCGACGCGCACCGGATCTGTCCGGGTGAGCGCCGTCCCCCGTTCCGATAGCGCCCGCGACCGACGGGGTTCCCCGGTGCCGCCGCAGAATTTATGTACAGCAGTACCTTGTGTCCGATCGAACACGACACATGTCCACGGATGATTCCCCCGAGGAGGTCGACGGAGAACACGAGGGCGTACGCGAGCGCCTAGAACAGGAAGCCGAACGGGCGGCGGAGGGATTCGACGAGGGAATCGTGGATCTGCTCTCGTGGGTGCTCGATACGGAGACCAGAGCCCGGATCTACGTCTACCTCCGGGAGAACCCCGCCAGTACGAGCGAGGAGGTCGCAAGCGGAACCGGGCTGTATCCGAGTACCGTTCGGGAGGCGCTCGCGGAACTGAACGAGGAGCACAAAGTCGAGCGGCGCAAGCGGGAGTCCGACGGGGCGGGCAACAATCCATACGAGTATACGGCGATGGCGCCGAGCGAACTCGTCGGGAACGTCGTCGGAGACGTCCAGGACGAACTGAACACCGTATTCAACCTCGATTGTCACCTCGGTGTCGGGAGCGAGGAGCGTTCCGAGCCGGTCACGATAACCGTCGAAGACGGCGAAAGCGACGTGGACGGCGACGCCGACGGCGGATCCGAGGACACGCCGTAGCGAAAAGAGAACACAGCGGAGTGATAAGACGAGCGAGAGCACGTCGGCCAACGGTCCGTTCCGTCACCGAAGCGCCTAAACCACGGCCGCGCATTTCGGCCGGTATGGATGTCGTACTGGGTGGGACCTTCGATCCGGTACACGACGGCCACCGGGCGCTCTTCGAGCGGGCGTTCGAGCTCGGTGACGTGACCGTCGGGCTGACGAACGACGACCTCGCGCCGAAGACGCGAAGCGTCGACCGGGACGTCCGCCCCTTCGACGAGCGGAAGGCCGATCTCGGCTCCGAACTCCGGGCGTTCGCCGAGGAGTACGGCCGCGAGTTCGAGATCCGAGAGCTGACCGAACCGACCGGCATCGCGACCGAACCGGGATTCGACGTGCTCGTCGTCTCCCCGGAGACCCGAGACGGCGCCGAGGCGGTAAACCGAGTGCGCGTCGAAAAGGGGCTCGCGCCGCTCGATATCGAGGTCGTCCCCCCCCGCTACGCCGAGGACGGTGACGTCATCTCCTCGACCCGGATCATCGCCGGCGAAATCGACGAACACGGTAACCTCACGCCCGACTCGAACGGTCGGTCGCCGGTTCAGAGATCCGAGTAGCGTCCGGTGGGTATCGCCGGCAGTGTGGAATCCGCCGGCAGTATGGAAGCCACCGCCGGCAGTATGGAAGCCACCGCCGGGTCCTCCTCGCGTTCTCCGCAAGCTAATTGAGCCAGCGCCGCCACCCGGACACGTAATGGCCGATCGAACCGACGTTTGTGTTCTCATTCCGACGCTCGAGGAGGCGGAGACGATCGCCGACGTCGTCGATGGGTTTCGAGCCGAGGGCTTCGAGGACGTGTTGGTCATCGACGGCGGGTCCGAGGACGGGACCCGGGAGATCGCCGCCGCCCACGGGGCCCGCGTGCGCACCCAATCGGGGAGCGGCAAGGGCCAGGCGGTCCGGGAGGCCGTCGACGCGATCGACCGCCCGTACGTGTTGATGGCCGACGGCGACGGGACCTACCGCCCCGAGGACGCCGACGCGATGCTCGCCCCGCTGTTTGCCGGCCGGGCCGACCACGTCATCGGCGATCGGTTTGCCGACATGGAGCCCGGCGCGATGACGCGGCTCAACCGGGTCGGCAACCGGATCATCAACCGGCTGTTCGCGACGATCCACGGCCGGGACCTCCAGGACATCCTCTCTGGATACCGGGCGTTCACGCGGGCCTCCTTCGAGCGGCTCCACCTCACCGCCGACGGCTTCGGCATCGAGACCGAACTGGCGGCCGAATGCGTCCGACACGGCGTCCCGACGGCGGTGGCCCCGGTCCGGTATCTCGCCCGGCCCGGCGGGTCGGAGACGAACCTCCGACCGCTGGCCGACGGCGGCCGGATCGTCCTGACGCTGTACACGCTGGCGAAGACGAACAACCCGATTTTCTATTTTGGGAGCGTCGCGGCGCTCGGGACGCTGTCGGGGCTCGCCGTCGCGGGATTCGTCGCCTACCGGTACGCGTTCGCGGGGGTGTCCCACGAGGTGCTCGCGTTGCTCGCGGCGTTTTTGATCCTGCTGTCGGTGCAGTTGCTGATGTTCGGGTTTTTGACCGACGTGCTCGTGGCCGTCAACCGCGAGCAGACCCGCCGGCTCGAGGAACTCGCCGACCGGCTCTCCGAAATCGAGGACTAGAACGGCAGAAGTGACCGAATCCGCCCCACCAGGCTGTCGTTGGCGTGCTCGCGTCGCTCCTCGAAGATCGGGTGGAGGGCGTTCATGAACTCCTGTCTGGTCTCGAATCGCGACTGTCGAAGATCCCCGAGGGCCTCCGAGAGCCGGATCTCGTTGCCCGTCGCATCGTAGGGGACGCTCGGATCACCGACGGTCTCGAGGACCTCCTCGGTCGTCGTCGGAAAGACGACGTCGGCCCGCTCGAGGTGTTCATCGAGGGCCGCGATCCCGAACGCGACGATCTCCGGGCCGTCGTTGTCGCTTTGTTGTGGTGGCCGGACTCCCATTGTGGTCCCATAGACGCTACGGGGCCCCTAAAGGCCCCTGAATCGGAAGGCGGTAGACAGACATATTCGGATCGGGACCGAGGGCACGGATATGACCGAATACACGACGGTCTCGATCCCGAAAGACCTCTCCGAGCGCGTCGAGGAGACGATCGAGGGGACGAGTTTCTCCTCGACCAGCGATCTGGTCCGGTTTCTGCTCCGGAGTATCGTCATCCAACACCAAAAACAGGGCTCGCTTTCGGAAGCCGAGTTCGACGAGATAACCGACCAGCTCCACGATCTCGGCTATCTGGACTGACCGACGGCTACTCCGGAACGTCGATCTCGCCGTCGGGCGGTTCGATGTCCAGGATCTCGATGGAACGCCCCGCCCCGGACCGATCGAACGCCGCGACGTCGTCCAGTTCGTAGGGCGGTACCGCGACGAAGACGACTTCGTGGAGGTCGTCGCGTTTCGTCAGCGCAAGTACCCCGTCCGGATGCGTGATGAACCGACCGGCCGCACCCGGCGTCGAGAGGTCCATCCCGAACACCGCCCGGACCGAGCCACCGGTATCGGGCAGGTACATGTCGGTGAACACGGGCCGGTCCGGGGGAAGCGACGCGTCGAGTTCGTCCGCGGGCGTCACCGCGAGCGAGACGGTGACGGAGGAGGGGTCGCGGTCCGTCGCGAGCTCGAGCAGGGCGGTCAAAAGCGCTCGCGTGATGTACGCCACACGCCCCGTTCGGTCGGGGCGAATAAAGGCTGTCCGGAAGCGGCGCACTCCGGTCGGTGGCGGGAGCGAAAAGGCGGCGACTCGAACGTGGACGGAGCCTGTTAGGCCAGCCGGTCGACGACCGTCTCGCCGTCGACGACGAGGTTGTAGGCCTCCTCGTCGTCGTTCCAGAGGACGAGGACGTTCTCGAAGCGGAGCAACGACCCGTAGGGCGCGCTCTCGAGGGCCTCGTTCAGGGCCGACCGGTCGGTCACCACGGCGTAGTGGTCGACGGCCTCCGAGCCGTCGCTGATCTTGAACAGCGGATGGCCGTCCTCGGCGAGGTTCGGCGACAGCTTCAGCGCCGCGATATCGATCCGTTCGGTTACGTGGCGTTCCGTCTGGGCCATCTTCGCCAGCCGGTCGGGATCGGGGTCGTACTCGATCGCCCGCCTGCCATCGGT
Organism: Natronomonas salinimetallica; assembly: GCF_013839515.1. Lineage (GTDB taxonomy): Archaea > Halobacteriota > Halobacteria > Halobacteriales > Haloarculaceae > Natronomonas. The sequence continues at coordinate 27,479 of NZ_JACDNQ010000007.1, forward strand.
GCGCAACAGCAGGTAGGCGAACTGGACGGCCGATTTGGTGTATCGGCCGTCACCGTCCGAGGCGGCTTCCGCCGGGTGCTCGGTGGCGTTCGCCTCGAGCCGTCGCTGGAACGGCGCCACCTCGACGTCGGGCTTTCGGGTGAACGTCCATCCGCGATCCTCCGGCGATCCGTCGGGCCACAGCCGGACCGTCGGCGCGTAGACGGTGAGGTCGTCGTTCCGATCGAGGAGTGTCCGTTCCGTAGAACGGAGGCGGGTCGCCGTCCGCTCCTCGGCGGGCGAGAGCGCGAGGACGGTTCCCTCGGCCGACAGCGAGTCGAGGTACCGTTCGACGACCGCCACCGGCGAGTCCAACTCCGAGAGGACGTTCCCGAAGACGACGAGATCGTACTCGCCCTCGGGGTCGAACGCCTCGGCGGTCTCGCGGTGGACGGTCGTTGCGAATCCGGGCCGGGTGGGACCGAGCATTGCCTCGAAGACGTCGGCCGCGGCGCTCGGCTCGACGGCGTCGTACTCGACGAGGCTGTCATCGGGGAGGTACTCGTGAACGCCGAGCGCCGGGCCACCCGCTCCCGCGCCGACGTCCAGCACGCGGAGCGTCCGAGAGAGAAGTCCCGCCCGCCCGAGTTCGTCGAGAACGTACTGGATCGCCGCGTAGTAGTCCGGCAGGTGATACAACGCGTACGCGAGTGCGGTCTCCTCGTCGTAGGTGACCGACTCGTCGGCGAAGTACGCGACCTTCAGATCGTCGATGCGTTCGCGGAGCCGATCGCCCGACTCGCCCTCGGGCCAGCCGGGACCGTATCGCTCGACGAGCAGGTCCTCGAAGCGTCGCGCGTACGCCTCCGGGAACCGCTCGACGCCGCGGAACGTCGGTTGGATCGGGCCTTCGCCGGCCGGAACGAAGCTCCCGTCGTCGCGCTCCGTGAGGCCGAGTTCGAAGGCGTGTTCGCGCAGGGTCTGCCGGACGACCGCCGGGTGTGGCTGGCCCTCGACGTATTCGTATATCTCCTCGGGATCGATCGGCCGAACCGACCGGAGGTACTTCGCGGCGTCGAGAATGCCCGTCGTATCGGTCATTCGTGCGCCCCTTCGTCGGCCGTCGGGTCGCGGCCGCGCTGTCGGCTGCGGCCGGTGTCGTCTACGCTCGCATAGAGCTCTACGAACGCGTCCCGATCGGCCTCGGCGATCCGCCTCGCGGCGTCGGCCACGGAGGACGCACCCTCGAATCGGTCCTGGATCTCGGCGTACACCTCGGGGGTGTTGCCGAGCGTCCCGTCGACCAGCTCCGAGAGCGGCTCCGAAAGCGAGGTATGAAACCGCGGATCGATCTCCTCGGCGGTGAGCGCGTACGCCAACACGGCGGTGTGTGCCTTCGCCTGGACGGTCTCCATCGCGCGGTCGTGTGTCGACGGCGACGTCTCGAAGACCTCGTTGCCGGCCGCATCCAGCGCCGCGCGGATCCGATCCACCGTCGCCCCTCCGCGATCGACGACGACGGGGACGTTGCCGGGGGCGTTGGCTGCCGAAAACAGCGGGTGAAAGCTGGCCCGTTCGCACCCTTCGGCGTGGGTTCGAAGCGCCGCCACGGAGTCGCGCATCTCCCCCGAGACGTCGACGACCGCCTCGGTTGCCCGTCCGGCGTGTTCGGCGATCGCGTCCGGAACCGCGGACATCGGCACTGCGAGACAGACGACGTCGAACGTCTCGTCGGTGTCGAGTTCGACGACGCGGGCGTCGTCGGCCGCCGTCGCCGCCTCGTGCGCAGTCGCCGGATCACGGTCGGCGAACGCGACCGTGTCGGCACCGCCTTGGCGGGCGAACCACCGGCCCATCTCCCCCGCCCCGACGACGAGCAGTTGCATGCACGCTGGTTACTCACGGTCGTTCAAAAGGGGTTCGTCTCGGTGCGTGTCCGAAAGGCGGCTCAGAAGTGGGCGTCGTCACACGGGGCTCGGAGCGGGGGTAGACGCGTCATCACAGCCGCCGATACCGGGAGTCCCCCTCGGCAGCCGCCGCCGATACCGGGAGCCCCCACTGGCAGCCGTCGGTACGGCCCCGAGAAAAATAAACGTGGGGTACGCGGGACGAACGGGAGACTGCCGGTTGTCCCCAGGGCACGCGAGTTGCACCACCGGAGTGCGACGTGCGGTCGCGACGGACAGCCGGCAGTATGAACGCGGTCGGGGCCGAGCGCCGATCAGCTGTCCGACCCGACGACCAGTTCCTTCGGGTACTCCGTGAGGTTCTCGTGGCCGTCCTCGGTGACGACGACGAGGTCTTCGATCCGGACGCCGCCGACCTCGGGGTCGTATAGTCCGGGCTCGACCGTCACGACGTTGCCGGCTTCGAGTTCGACGTCCGCCTCCGAGAGGCGCGGCTGCTCGTGGATGTCGAGGCCCACACCGTGGCCCGTGGTATGGATAAAGCCCGTTTCGGCCGTCTCGTCGGCCCGAAGCGTCGGGAGGCCCGATCCCTCGTAGACGTCACAGACCGCGTCGTGGACGGCACTGCCGGAGACGCCCGCCCGGATGGCGTCGAGGGCTGCCTGCTGGGCCTCGCGGGTGAGGTCGTACCACCGCCCGATCGTTTCGGGCGGTTCGCCGACGCAGAACGTCCGCGTCATGTCGGCGTAGTAGCCCGTTTCTTTCGACCGTGGGAAGATGTCGACGATGATCGCCTCGCCGGCCGAGAGCGGTCCCGACCCGCGATCGTGTGGATCGGCGGCGTCGGCACCGCAGGCGACGATCGTCTCGTCGAGCGCACAGTCGTGTCCCAGCAGCTCGATCTCGATCTCGCGTTTGACGCGTTCGGCGGTCAACGGTTCGCCGTCGACGTGGAGTGTGCCGTCGACGACAGTCGCCGATTCGAACAGCTCCTCCGCCCGCGCCATCGCCGATTCGTTGGCCCGCTGTGTCGCCCGGACGTGCTCGATCTCCTCGTCGAGCTTCGTCGCCCGGATAGAGCCGACGACACCGTCCCCGTCGGCTTCGACGCTCACGCCGCGGTCTCTGAGGCCGTCGGCGGTCCCGACCGGGAAGTCACTCGGGACCGCGACCGACTCGGCGTCGTGAGCGTCGAGAAACGCGGCGAGCGTCCGGTAGTCACCCTCCGGGGAGCCGTACTCCGAGACGTTCGCCCGGTGGTCGTACGTCGAGTGACGCTCGACGTGTTCGGCTCGGGCGGTGCGTGTCGCCCGCCCGTACTCCAACGCCGAGACGAGAAGCGTCGTCTCGCCCGTATACAGGGTGACGAACGGATCGGGAGCGCGAAACCCCGAGAGATACCGCTGGTCGGCAGTCTCACCGTCGGCCTCGATCAGATAGCCGTCGACGCCCGTCTCCGCGAGGTAATCGTCGAGCTCCGATAGATCCGGATCCATACCGATACCCGGGGCGGCGGGTACAAAGCGCTTGCTCGGGGTGGATACAGAGCGCTTGCTCGGGGTGGATACAGAGCGCTTGCTCGGGACGACGGGTATGAGACCTCCACCCCGGCCAACGAGGGGGACCACCGAGTCGGCAGGCCTTTGCCGACCGCCCGAGACGCCACGGTATGGACGTTCGGATCTCCCCCTCACGCGTTCGCGGCACCGCACGCGCGCCGCCCTCGAAGAGCTACACCCACCGCGCCGTCCTCGCGGCCGGATACGCCGACGGCGCGACTGTCCGGAATCCCCTGTTCAGCGCCGATACGGCCGCGACGGCCCGGGCGGTCGAGGCCTTCGGCGGCGAGACGGAGCGCGTCGACGGCGACTGGGCCGTCGTCGGCTTCGACGGCGACCCCCGGACGCCGGCGGACGTGATCGACTGTGCGAACAGCGGTACGACGATGCGGCTGACGACGGCGACCGGCGGGCTGGTCGAGGGGCTCGCGGTGTTGACCGGCGACGCCTCGCTCCGATCGCGGCCACAGGGGCCGCTGCTCGACGCACTCGGCCAACTCGGCGTCCGGGCCGACTCGACGCGGGCGAACGGCCGGGCACCGCTCGTCGTCGGCGGGGGGACGGCCGGCGGCACCGTCTCGATCCCCGGCGACGTCTCCTCGCAGTACGTCACCGGGCTGTTGATGGCCGGAGCGGTGACGGACGGGGGCGTCGAGATCGAACTGACGACCGAACTCAAGTCCGCGCCGTACGTCGACATCACGCTCGAAGTGCTGGAGGCGTTCGGGATCGAGGCGTCGGTCGTCGGCGGGGACGACTCCGAAATCGAGGCCGCCGGTGCGGAGGGATTCGCCGTCGCGGGCGGACAGACGTACGCCCCCGAGGGCGGCTCCTACGACGTCCCCGGTGACTTCTCGTCGATGTCGTATCTCCTCGCGGCGGGGGCCCTCGCCGCCGAGGACGAACTCGTCGTCGAGGGGGCCTACCCGAGCGCACAGGGCGACAGCGCGATCGTCGAGATCCTCGAATCGATGGGGGCGGCGATCGAGTGGGACCGGGCCGACGGCGAGATCACGGTGGGTCGGTCCGACATGGCGGGGATCGAGGTCGGCGTCGCCGACACGCCCGACCTGTTGCCGACGATCGCCGTCCTCGGCGCGGCGGCGTCGGGGACCACTCGGATCACCGACTGTGCGCACGTCCGTCTGAAGGAGACGGACCGGGTGGCCGCGATGGCGAGCGAACTCGGCCGGATGGGCATCGAAACCGAGGAAAAAGCGGACGAACTCGTCGTCTACGGCGGCGATCCGGAGGGGGCGACCGTCCGGGGGCACGACGACCACCGGATCATCATGTCCCTCGCCATCGCCGGCCTCGTGGCGGACGGGGAGACGACGATCGAGGGGGCCGAAGACGTCGACGTGTCGTTCCCCGGCTTCTTCGAGGCGCTCTCCGCGCTGGGCGTCGATCTCGTCGAGACCTGATACTGCCGGCTGTCTCCGGGCATGCGAGTCGCGGCCTCGGGGTACGACGTGCGTTTGTGACTCCCGGGTACGACGTGCGTTTGTGACTCCCGGGTACGACGTGCGTTTGTGACGGACAGCAAGCAGTATGCCACCGATCGGCGTAACGGACGACCGACGAGCGCCGGCCCGGATCGGGACTCGACGACGACCGTCCGTGTGATGCCGTCGGCGGGTCACTCCCGTCGCGGGTTCGAGGGATGATACGGGGTGTCGTACTCGCCGGGGCGGTCGTCGATGCGATCGGGATTGATCCGCCCGCCCAACAGCATGAAATCGAGTACCGTCAGGTACAGCATCGCCTCGACGACCGGCACGCCCCGCGGCGGCAAGACGGGATCGTGACGGCCAATGACCTGTGCGTCCTCGACGACCTCGTCGGCCTCCCAGTCGGCGGTCTGTTGTTCTTTCGGAATCGACGTCGGCGCGTGCCAGGTGGCCTCCCCCCAGATCGGCTGACCGGTCGTAATGCCGCCCTGGAGGCCGCCGTGGTCGTTGCCGACGGGGACCGGATCGCCGTCCTCGCTGACGGTATCGGGGTGATCGCCGTCGTCGAACGTCCAGTCCTCGTTGCGCTCCGACCCCGTGACCGTCCGGGCGTCGGCCCCGAGGCCGAACTCGACGTGGGTGGTCGCGGGGACCGAGAACAGCGCCTGTCCGAGCCGCGAGGGGAACGAGTCGAACCGCGGTGCGCCGAGCCCCCGCGGGACGCCGCGGACCTCGAAGGCGATCGAACCGCCGATCGAGTCGCCGGCCTGCTGGTACTCGTCGATCAGCTCCCGCATCCGTTCTGCCGTCTCGGGGTGGCCACACCGGACCTCGTTGTCCTCGGCGTGTTCGAGCATCTCCTCGAAGGGGACGTCGGGGGCCTCGATGTGGCCGATCTGGTTGACGTGGGCTTTGATTCGGACGTCGTGGTCGGACTGCTCGAGCACCTGTTTCGCGATCGCGCCGGCGGCGACCCAGTTGACCGTCTCGCGGGCCGACGAACGTCCGCCGCCGCCCCAGTTTCTGGTGCCGAACTTCGCCGAGTAGGTGAAGTCGCCGTGGCTCGGACGCGGCGCGGTAATAAAGGGCTCGTACTTCCCGGAGCGGGCGTCCTTGTTCCGGATGACCATCCCGATCGGCGTCCCGGTGGTGTACCCTTCGAGAGTCCCGGAGTTAAGCCGGACTTCGTCGGGTTCGCCGCGGCTCGTCGAGATCTTCGATTGGCCGGGCTTTCGTCGGTCGAGTTCGTGTTGGATCGCGTCCTCGTCGAGTTCGACGCCGGCCGGACAGCCCGAGACGGTGACACCCATCGCCTCACCGTGACTCTCGCCGTAGGTCGTCACCTGAAAGAGCCGACCGAATCGGTTTCCGTTCATTACCGATCCGTACGGACGGGGAGGGTTTATCTTTTCCACTTCGGGGGGCTTCCGACCGACGACCGACGCCTCCGTTTCATTTCCCGGCCACATCGTCGGTCCCTCCGGCGTCGGCGGTGTCCGACCGACGCGTTTATATTACGCCAAGAGTTACGACGGAAGGGTTTGAACATGCCCTACGAAACCGGACTCTCCTACGACGACGTGCTCGCGGTACCCCAGCGCTCGGCGGTCGACAGCCGTGACGACGTCGATCTGACGACCGAACTGGTCGACGGCCTCGAACTATCGGTGCCCGTGGTGACCGCGGCGATGGATACCGTCACCGAGGCCGAGATGGCCCGCGCCGTCGCCGAGGCCGGCGGCCTCGGGGTCGTCCACCGATTCCTCCCGATCGACGAGCAGGCGCGGATGGTCCGGGCCGTCGCCGAGGACGGGCGTCCGGCGGCTGGCGCTGTGGGGGTCGCGGAACCGTCGCTCGATCGGGCCGGGGCCCTCGTCGACGCCGGGGCGAGCGTACTCGTCCTCGACGTCGCTCACGGGCACATGGAGCGGGCGATCGAGGCGACGGCCGACCTGGCCGAGGCCTTTCCCGAGACGCCGGTCTGTGCCGGCAACGTCGCCACCGCGGCCGGCGTCGCGGATCTGGCGGCGGCGGGCGCTGACTGCGTGAAGATCGGCGTCGGCCCCGGCTCTCACTGTACGACGCGCGAGGTAACCGGCTTCGGCGTCCCGCAGTTCACGGCCGTCGAGCGCTGTTCGAGCGCCGCCCGCGAACGCGGCGTCACGACGGTCGCCGACGGCGGCATCAGCGGCTCCGGCGACGCGGTCAAGGCACTCCTCGCCGGCGCGGACGCCGTGATGATGGGCGGGTTCTTTGCGGGGTGTGCGGAATCCCCCGGCGAGATCATCGAGACGAACGGTGAACGCTACAAGCGCTCGCGGGGGATGGCGACCGCTGCGGCCGCCGAGGACCGCGAGGACAAAGCCGGCGGCGTCGACGCCGAGGAGGGCATCGAGGCCATCACGGAGTACGTCGGCCCCGTCGGGCCGCGGCTGGCGACGTTCGTCGCCGGGATCCGTTCGGGGCTCTCCTACGCCGGCGCTCACGACCTCGAAACCGCCCGCGAGAACGCCGAGTTCATGGAGGTTCGGCCGGCAACGAACCGCCGCAACGGCGCTCACGGTGTCGCAAACGGGCGATAGCCGGCCGGGACCAGCGGACTCTTTGCACTGCCGGCCGTCCGTCGTGACCGCACGTCGCACCCCGAGGCCGCGGCTCGCGTGCCCGGGGGCAGCCAGCAGTATCAGTCCCGACCGACGACGCGGGTTTGCTCGTGTTCGGGGAAGATCTCCTCGACCGTCCCGGCCCCCCATCGCGACTCGATCAGCGCCCGGAGTTCGGTCTCGTAATCGCCCTTGCGGATCCGTTCGCTCGGGCCCGACTCGACGGTCAGATGCGTCTCGACGAGGCGGTCGACCGCGCCGCGGCCGAACCCCGAAAGCGGGGCGACGTAATCGACGCCGTGTCGGTCCTCCAGACTCTGGGCGACCGCACGCGAGACGGTCGGCACCCGGTCGTCGCGACGTGTCCCGTCGGCGACGGCGTCGTACTCCCCGGCGGCGGCCTCCAGGGCGGCCTCGTGAACCGCCTGGATGCCGGCCCGCGGGAATCCGTCCTCGCGCATCCGGTCTGTCGCCTCCGTTGCGACGTCCTCGGACAGTTCGATCCGCTCGAAGGGAAACCCGAGCGCCTCCGCCGCGTCGCGAGCGTGCGTCCAGTCGTCCGTGATATCGAAGTGAGCGGTCACGAGCGTGACGTCGTAGAACGCCTCCAAGAGCAGCGCCGACAGCGAGGAGTCCTTGCCGGCGCTAAACAGCAAGCCACACTCCATTACCGACGCTGGATGTCGAAGCTCTTCGATTCGGGCTTCATCTCCTGGAGCAGTTCCTTCATCTTCTCCTCGTCGATCTTCCCGTTGAGCCGCCCGCTCTGTGCCAGGGCGACGATCTGTTGTTCGACCTGCTCGCCGAACTGCGGTTTCGACATCTGGATGGTGTTGAGCCGCTTTCGGGCCCCGTCGGTCAGTGCCTTTCGGAGCATCGCCTTCTTTTGAGCCTCGGCCTGTTGGCGTTGGGCATCCGCGGCTTCGGCGTCCTCGCCACCCTGTTGTTCTTTGAGCTGTTCCATCTTTTTTTCGCGGAGTTCCTGCAGTTCGTCGTCGGTGGGATCGCCGCTCATACATGTCCGTTATCGCCGCGAACACAAAAACCGTTATCACTCTCTTTTTTATCGGGCGGGCCGGTCGTTCGGGCATGGACGCCCCCGACTGGCACGGCGAACATCCCGTATCCGATCCCGCGGCGGCCGATCCGTCCCTCGCTGGAATCCAGCGGTTTCCGATCAAGTCACTCGACCCCGAGTCCCGCGAACACGCGAGGCTCGCGACCGACGGGGCGCTCCGGGGTGATCGTCGCTGGGCGATCGTCGACCGGCCCGCATCGGAGCCATACGACCCGACGGCGGCCGACGTGACCGGGACCGGCGACTACGTCAACGGCAAAAAGACCGACGCAGTCCATCGGATCCGCTCGCGGTTTCATCCGCCCGCCGACGGCGGGCCGGCCGTCTCCCTCCGCGAACAGTCGGCCCCGCCGTCGGCGACGCGCCGCTTCGACCTCTACGAGGGCGGGTCGGACCGGAACGAACGCGACGTCCATGCCGGCGCGAACGAGTGGCTCTCGGCGTCCCTCGGCCGCCCCGTGAGCCTCCGGTGGGATCGGCGGGGACAACACGACGACCGGGAGCGACACGGCCCGACGGTCGTCTCGACGGCGACGCTCCGGGAGATCGCGGCGTGGTTCGATATCACGCTCGCGTCGGCCCGACGGCGATTCCGGGCGAACCTCGAAATCGGCGGCGTCCCGCCCTTCTGGGAGGACCGCCTCTTCGCCGACGAGGGGACGGTCGTCGCCTTCCGGGTCGGCTCTGCGCTCGTCGAGGGGATCCACCCCTGTCAGCGGTGTGCTGTCCCCGGACGCGATCCGGACACCGGGGCTGAAACGCCCGATTTCCGGAAGACGTTCATCCGTCGTCGCCGGGAGACGCTCCCGCCGTGGACCGAATGTGACCGGTTCGATCACCCCTTCAGGCTGATGGTGAACACGCGACTCCCGCGGGAGTCCGACGGAATGTGGGTCGCGGTCGGGGACGAGGTCGGCGTCGTGGACCGCCGCCCCGAATGACGTTCCCCGCGTGAACGCCGGGGGGGTCACGGGCAGGCGGGTCGCTACCGCCGGCGATACCTTCGTGAGGAGACCACGATACCGACGCGTGAATGAGACGGCCCCCGCGACGCGACGGGGCCGTCCGTATCAGAGCATCCCGGCGACGGCCCCGCCGAGAACCGCCGCGGCCAACGCGGCGGCAAGCGTCCCGACGGCGTTGATCGCTGCCGCCCTGGGCGCGCCGTCCTCGACAAGTCGGACGGTCCCGACGGCGAACGACGAAAACGTCGTGAAGGCACCACAGAACCCGACGCCGAGCGCGAGCGCGGCCGGACCGCCGGGATCGAGCCCGACGATGACGCCGAGAAGGAAGCTGCCGACGACGTTGACGAACGCGATGTCCCCGCCCCGACGCTCGATCGTGCGTCCGACGGCGTACCGCGAGACGGCCCCGAGAGCGCCACCGAGGCCGACGGCGGCGACGCCTACGAGCGCCACTCGATCACCTCCCGGGCCGCGAGGACCGCCGCAAACCCGAGCGCGTAGTTGGCGAGGACGTTGCCCGCCGCGAGCCCCGGATTCAGCGCGACCGTCTCGACGGCGAAGGTGCTGTAGGTCGTAAACGAGGAGACGAATCCCGTCGAGGCGGCCAGCCGAACCCGGTCGGAGACGTGTCCCCGGTCTCTCACGCGGTAGACGAACAGTCCGAGCGCGAACGCGCCAACGACGTTGACGGCGAGTGTCCCCCACGGGAACGACTCCGGGAGGGCGAGCGCGATCCCGTAGCGACTCACCGCGCCGGCGAATCCACCGCCCGCGACGAGGAGGGTAGATCGAAGCTTCACACCGACGCTCCGACACGTGGCGGTTTATATTTGAAGATGCGAGCCCGCAGAGGCCCTCTCGTTCGCACTGACGGCGCTCGATCCGTTCGCACTGACGGCGCTCGCGGCCGGTCCCCCTTCGGGTCGATAGAGCCGTTCGTATCAGCGTAATGCAAGGTGGAGCCTCCGGCCTCAAGGAGCGACCGAAGCGTAGCGGAGGGAGCGAGTAGGCCGGAGAGGAAACCGACACGGTACGACACAACCGGCATACTCCCACCGACCGACTCCCGAACGTATAAGTATCGTCGGGTCTTCTCTGAAGTATGGACGTGCGTCGAACCGCCGTCGTGAAACTCAACCTTTTCGACGAGCAACGCGACGTACTCCACCGAACCGCCGAGCAATACCTGTACTGCGCGAACCGAACCGCTGACTACTGTTGGTCCGACACATCCTACACCGAGTGCAAGACCAACAAACGGCAGGTTCGTGACGCGCTCTACTCCGAACTCCGAGGGGAGACGGACCTACAGGCACAACTCGTCCAAGCCGCCATCAAACGCGCCGTCGAAGTTGTCAGGCAAAGCCTGACAGCCCGTCAGATGTAATCTGACGAAGCCGTCAAAGGCGTTGTCGAACGGTGGAAGAAGGGACAGCGCGTCTCTTGCCCGACGTTCACCGCCGAGACGATGGACTACGACGCGCGAAGCGCGACGTTCTACCGAAACAAGGTGTCGCTGGCAACTGTTGAGGAGCGGGTCGAACCGTCGTTCATTCTCCCGGCAGACAGTCCGACGCCCTACGAGCGATACGTTCTCTCCGAGGACTACGAGTTCCGCGAGAGTACGGTTCGATACGACGCGGTGGACGACGAGTTCTACATCCAACTCTCGACTCGGCGGACGGACGGCGACGACGCAGAGGTTCCGGCAGATACCGGGCACCCCGACCAAACGGTCCTCGGTATCGACCTCGGCGTCAACTCACTCGCCGTCTCCTCGACCGGCACGTTCTGGCAGGGAGACGAGTACGACCACTGGTGTCGTGAGTTCGAGAAGCGGCGTGGAGAGATGCAACAACGCGGCACGCAAGCCGCACACAACACCTTGCTTCGACTCGGGAAGCGCGAAGAAGCGTGGCGAAAGCAGTACATCCACACGCTCGCCAACGAGATTGTCACGGAAGCCGTCGAACACGACTGCGATGTTATCGTGTTCGAGGAGTTAACCGACATTCGTGAGCGGCTTCCGCACGCGAAGTGGCACCACGTCTGGGCGTTCCGACGCCTCTACGAGTACGTCTCCTACAAGGCACCTGAGCGGGGTGTCTCCGTGGAGCAAGTCGAACCGAACCACACGTCCCAACGCTGTTCTCGGACGGACTGTGGGTTCACGCACGAGGACAACCGCCACGGGGAACGCTTCAAGTGCCAGAAGTGCGGGTACGAGGTCAACGCGGACTACAACGGCGCGAAGAACATCGGGCTACGCTACGCTCGAAAGCGGACGCACAAACTCCGTTCCTCGCCCACGTCGGGGAGCGGAGACGCAGAAGTAGACCTGCGTATACATGGTGGGACGTTGAACGGCAAGAGTCACCGGCCTATTGCTGGTGCCTGATTGCCGGGAGTCCACATCAAAGCCACTGAAAGGCGACGCCTTTCAAGGCCTTGGCAGAGCGACGCTCTGCCAGTGGCCCCACCCTCAACGAACCGAGGCGCGTATGCGCCGAGGGAGTAGGGTGGGGTAGTTTACTTGACGTCGAGGACCTCGATCTCGAACGTCAGCGTCTCCCCCGCGAGTTGGGGGTTAAAATCGACCTCGACGACGTCCTCGCCGACGTGGACGACCTCGCCGTGTTGGCCGTTCTGCGCTTCGAGATACGCCCCCTCGTCGGGAGTCTGCCCTCCCAGCATCTCGCGGAGGTCGTCGGTTTCGAACGTCTGGATGCGTTCGTCGGATCGCTCGCCGTAGGCCTTCTCCGGGGGGATCGAAAGCGTCGTGTTCGCGCCCTCCTCGAGGCCCACGAGTCCCTCGTCCATCCCCTCGATGACCTGTTCAGCGCCGACTTCGACCGTCAGCGGGGTATACTCTCGGTCGGGTTGGGACTCGGCCAGCCCCGTCTCCTCGGCGACGGTTTCTCGCGACGTGTCGAAGACGGTTTCGTCGTCCAGTCGGCCGGTGTACTCGAGCGTAACGGAATCGCCAGTAGCTATCGTCATACCCGAGTGAGGGACGCCACACGGAAAACACGTTGGACTTATCAATCGGCGGGCACCGGCCGGTCCCGGATCGGTCGGCCCCGCGGCCGTCGGACGGACGAAAACGGCTAGTCGAGCAGGTCCGTAACGACCGAACGCGCCTCGGCGAGGACCTCCGGTTCGGGCCGCGTCGCGTCGATCCGGTGAAAGCGCTCCGGTTCGGACTCGATCAGTCGCTCGTAGTTCGCCCGCACTCGTTTTAAATACGACGCGGCCTCGAACTTGTTCGTCGCGCCGGCCCGCTCGGCTCCGAGTTCGGCCGGGAGATCGAAGTACAGCGTCGCGTCGGGTGGGCGAGTGAACGGCTCGTGGACGTCCTTTATGTACGCCATCGGCTCGTCGAGCGTTTCGGCGAGCGTCGCGCTCTGATACGCGTACCTGGAGTCCGAGTAGCGATCCGAAACGACGACGGCTCCGGCCTCGAGGGCGGGGCGAACGACCCGGGAGAGGTGGTCCGCGTGGTCGGCAGTGTACAAAAACAGCTCCGCCACCGGGTCCGCGTCCTCGTCTCCGATCGAGCGCTCGACGGCTTCGCCATACCACGATCCGGTCGGTTCACGGGTGAAGACGGCCCGCTCCGAAAGCTCGGTTTCGAGCCCCGCCGCGACCGTCGTCTTCCCACCCCCGTCGATCCCTTCGAGCGTGATGAGCATACGCCGACGGTGGCGTCGGGCGCATATCAGTTGCCGGGTATCGAGGGCGGCGCGGCCGCTCGAGCCCCGATAAAAAAACCTCCCGGCTCGAAGGACGCGTTAGGCTTCCTCGTCGACGGCGACGGTCGCCTCCTCCTCGGCGGCGACCTCTTCGGGTTTGGCCTCGACGCGGGTCTTTTGGACCTCGACGCGTCGGAGCGGGTAGATCGTCTTCGCCTCGCCGTAGATCGCCGAGGAGAGCCGTCCCTCGACGATGCTGTCGACGAGCCCCTCGAAGGTGCGCTCCTCGGCGGCGTCCTCGACGAGGTCGATCATCGTCCGCCGGATGGCGTGTTCTTGGCTGTGGTCGGCGCTTTTCGTCGTGTAGGCGACGGGCTGGACCTGCACGCGGTAGTCGTCCGTCGTCAACACGGTAATGAAGGCGTCGACCTTCGAGGTACCGCGGCGGGTGAGGCTTCGCAGGTAATCACGGGTGAGTTCGTGTTGGATGAACTCGGTGTAGGCGGTGTCGCTGCCGACGTCCGTGACCTGGAAGGTCAGCTTCGTGTTGTTCTCGCTCGGGTCGTTCTGTAGCTCCCCGAGGGTCGTCTGGATGGTGCGGTCGTAGACCTGTTCGGGCTCGTCCGCGGGTGTCTCGCCGAGTTCGGCCCGGTCGAACATCTCGGGGGCCATCACGGTGTACCATCGCTTCTCCTGTTTCTGCTTGGATACTGAACGTTCGCTCATGATCGTGTTGTCGTGTCGGTTATTCGCTTTGCAACTGTGAGATTCGAGACGTAGTCGTCGACCGTCGTCCGGAGGCCGCCCGTGTTGTCCCGTTCGATCGTCGTCACGACGGCCCCGGAAGGGTCGTCCCGTTCGGCTCCCGAACCGTCGTCGGTCTCGACGCGCGTCGAGACGTCGTCGGTGTTGTCCGGCGTTATCGCGTCGGCGATCAGCCGGGGACGCTCGTGGACGGTCCGGATCGTCGCCCGCCGGGACGCGTCGGTCATATGGCCCCCCGGAACGCCGCGGTAAAGCCCGCGACGGTCCCGTCGAAGGTCGCCGTCCCGTGGGTTCCCCGGACCGTCATCCGGCCGTCGAGGTCCCTCGCGGTTGCCCGCAACGGGGCCTCGACGGCGGTCTCGCCGGCCACCGCGGCCGCGCCGTCGGTCACCGCGAGCGCGATCGGTTCGGGCGAACGATACGAGAGGCCGAGTCGAGCAACGGTGCCCAAAAGCGCCGGCGACCCGCCGTCGAGACGGATCACGTAGACGCCCTCGTAGCGGCCGGTATCGGCCCCTCGAAGCGCTGTGTGTGCCCGTTGGCCGTGGGCGCGCCAGGCTTCGAGCGCGGCGGCCTCGACCCCGTGGCCGAGCGCCAGCGCGATTCCGGTACCGGGTTCGACCCGTGCGACCGCATCGAGGACGTCCGCGAAGCCACCGAGCGTCTCGAAGCGCTCGGTGACGTACGGGTGAAGCGCCCGTTCGACGGCCTCCGCGGCTCGTGGCGGCGCGTTCTCGATCGCCGACAGCGCGAGGACGGAGGCGAGCGTCCGGCCGTCCGGATCGTCGAACGCCCCGAGGGCGTCCTGGACCGCCCGTCCGTCCGCCGAAAAAGGGGCGTGGACGAGCGTCGATCCGGCGAGCCCTTCGATCAAGTCGTCAGTCGGGATCGCAACGCCCGGACGGCGCGTCAGATCGGCCGCCTCCAGAAGCCGTCCCGACGGCTCGACGCCGGCACAGACCGCGCCGGCGAGCGCGAGTTCGGGATCGAGCGCGCCGGGGGCGAACTCGGTGACGGCGTCGGCGGCCTCGACGGCGAGCGCGTCGGCGGCGAGCGTCACGTCGCCGCCCGAGTGGCCGAGGGCGACGGTGCAGTCGGCGTCGGTCGCCGGGGTGTCGGGGACGGCCGCGAGGCTGACCTGATAGGGCGTCCCGATGGCCTCCAGCGCGCTCGTGAGAAGCCCAGCGGCCGCTAGCGCGTCGCCGTCGGCGGTCCCGACGAGCCGAACGAAGTCGGCATCGGTGAGCGCTGTGGCGGCGCGGGGGCGTCCGTTCTCCGGGTGGCCGGCGGCCGACATCCGATTATTCGAGCAGCTCTTTGGCTTCGTCGTACTCGTAGGTGAACGACTCGTCGAGTTCGTCGCCGCGGTAGTAGTCGACGAGGCGTCGGATCTTCGATTCGGTGTTCTGGAGCGCCCGCTTGTTCTGGGCGTCGCCGGGGTTTCGCTCCATGTGGTCGCGCAGCCCGACCGCACGCTCCATCAGGCTCCGGAGGTCCTCCGGGAAGTCGCCGGTCGCGTCGTGTTCTTTGAGGATCTCTGTGACCTTCTTGCCCGTGGCGAGCTTTACGTCCGGGACGGGGACGCCCTGGACGCCCTCGTCTCGGAGCTTCAGGCCGATCTGGCTGGGCTCGTAGCCCTCCTCGGCCAGCTCGACGACCCGCTCTTCGATTGCGTCTTCGTCTACGTCACTCCACTCCGGTGGTTCGTCTGCCGTCGGGCGGTCCGAACCGGACGACCCGCGACGGCGTGAATGCATTCGTGCCATTGTTCGATTGGAACTGCACGGACCGCTCGAAACGGCGCTGGTCGCCGCCGACGGCGGGGCCGCCCGCGGCATCCGCGCCAGCACTACCGCAATCCCAAGCCGACCAATCGGCCGACGAGTCGGATTTGCGGTCGTGCGGTTCCCGCCAGTATCTCGTGTGTTCGTACACAAAACGGTTTCTACTCCCGGTTGGAGCGGTCACCGCTTCGGCTCGCGTCCAAGAACGTCCGCGTCCGTGCCGCGACCGCCGCCCGAAACGCGGACATGTCGACGGACGAGGTGCCGTGATACAGCCGTTCGTGCTCCTCACGGACGACGTCAGTCATCGCCCGGTCGTATAGCGCCTCGAACGTGACGGCCTCCCCCCGGGTTTCGAGCGTCCGTTCGAGCTTCTCGAAGCGCCGGTCCGTCACGTATTTTTTCGCCAGTTCCTCGGCGGAGGCGTCGACGGGGACCGTCTCATCGACCTCCCGGTACTCGGGGTGGAGCAGTTTCGCCCGCCCACCGCGTTTGTTCCGGATCACGACGCCCTCGGCGGGGCCGTCGTACCACGCCGACTGTGGGACCGAGTACGATTTCGGGTCGAAATCCCGAGTGTTGCGCTCCCGTTCGACCGCGTTGATAGGGTCGAGCCCCAACCGCTCGAAGATCCCCTGGACGGCCCCGGGCGGCCGGAACGATCCCGCTCTGTCGTCCCAGACGTCGAAGCCGAGAAACGACGGAAGCCGGTCCCAGTCGTATTCGATCGCGTGTCGGTGTGTCGCCTCGCCGAAGAAGACGATCGATTCGACGTCGTCGACCGCGTTCCGGAGCGCCTCGCGATCCAGCCGCTCGCGGACGTATCGGACGGCGTGTTCGTACGGTTCGGGAATCGCGTCGGGATCCTCGTAGACGCGGTCCCGGTCGCCGAACCGGAGTTCCCCCGACTCGCGGAGTTGAAACCGGACGTTCGCGCCGTCGACTTTCTCCAGCAGCCACAGGTGGCCCGACTCGAAGAGCGCCTCGGGGGCGTCTTCGACGCGGGGGATCGAGGGATACGGTTTCATATACGAGCCATCGGCGTAGTGCCACCGGCTGTCATGGCAGATACCGGACGCTCACGACCCCCGGTTCGCTGCGGATCTCGACGCGGTCGACGCCGAGGCGGGCCGCCCGAACCAGGGTCGCCTCGTCCTCCAGGACGTCGCCGATGGCCGATTCGGTGTCCCCCTCGGGGACCGTCAGGACGTGCAGTTCGCCGGTGCCGGCACGCTCGCGCGTCGTCACCTCGCCGACGTCTTGCTCCGCCGCGAGCCGTCGTTCCTGTTGGGTGGGCGGTTCGGGGCTGTCCTCGAGGGAGAGCCGCCGCCGCGTCTCGACCTCCGTGAGCCGGTAGGTGACCCCCATCGGCGGCTCCGGTTCGAGACACCCCTCGATCACCTCCTCCGGTTCGACGCCGGGGTTCTCCCCGAGGGTATGGACCTGCCCGCGGTCGACGTCTTTCAACACCGCCGATGCCTCGTCGGCATGGGTCACCACGAACCGCCCCTCCTGCCCAGCCGTGTTCGCTTCGCCGGTGGTTTCATTCGGCATGAACGATCGAACGCGCCCGTCCCTTTTCGGGGTTTCGGGCCGCACGGATCGCGTCAGGCCGCATCGCCAACGCCTTTAGCATCCGCCGCCGCGGTGGGAACATGAACGTAGATTTCGGTAACGCGCTGGATTCGGAGGCGGTCACGGGCGTCTCCGAGGCCTCCCTCGAACGGCTCGACGACCGGGTCGGACGGGTACACGACCGGATCGAAACAGGGATCGAAGACCGGGAATTCGGGTACGCGAGCCTCGCGTTGCCGGAGGACACGGAGCCCGAGGCGATCCGGACGGCACTCGAGGGGTTCGACCCCGACGCCGTCCTCACGGTCGGTATCGGCGGGTCGGCGCTCGGCGCGGAGACGATCACGGCCGCGCTCGGCGTCCCCGGACACTACAGCCTCGATAACGTCGACCCGGAGCGGACCCGAGGCCTCCTCGAAGAGCTTCCGCTCGACTCGACGCTCCTCAACGTCGTCTCCCGATCGGGAACGACCGCCGAGACGCTCGCGGACTTCCTCGTCGTCCGGGAGGCGATGGCCGACGCCGGCGTCGAGTGGACCGACCGGACGGTCGTCACGACCGGCGAGTCGGGGCCGCTCCGGGCGCTGGCCGACGAACACGGTCTGGCGACCTGTCCGGTCCCCGAGGGCGTCCCCGGCCGGTTTTCGGCCCTTTCCGCCGTCGGGCTGGTCCCGGCGGCGGCTCTCGGCTGTGATATCGAGGCGATCCTAGCGGGCGGGGCGGCGGGACGGGCCGCGCTTTCGCCGTCGCTCTTCTCGTGTCCCGCGTACGCCTACGGTGCGGTCGCGCACGCGCTCGAAGCCCGCGGGGCGACGACGAACGTCTTCGTCCCCTACGCCGAGGCGCTCGAACCCCTCGCGGAGTGGTTCGCCCAGCTGTGGGCCGAAAGCCTCGGGAAGGACGGCCTCGGCCAGACGCCCGTTCGGGCCCTCGGCGCGACCGACCAACACTCCCAACTACAGCTGTATCGGGCGGGCCGAAAGGACAAGCTCGTGACGCTGTTGCGGCCCCGAGAGCGCGATGACGAGCCGATCCCCGAAACCGACATCGAATCGCTGTCGTATCTCGGCGGCGGGACGCTCGGGGGGCTACTCGACGCGGAGTTCGAGGCGACGGAGGCCTCCCTGGCTGCGGCGGGACAGGCGAACGTCCGTCTCGAAGTCGAGCGCCTCGACGCCGAGAGCGTGGGTCGGCTGCTCTATGACCTGGAGGCGGCTTGCATTCTCGTCGGCGAGCTTTCGGGCGTCGAGACGTTCACCCAACCGGCCGTCGAGTGGGGCAAGCGGGCCGCACGCGGCCTGCTGGGCGGTGGGGAGTTCGAGGAGGCGAAGGCGGTCGAGCAAAAGACCGTCCGGCGGGTCGAATAGCGGTCGGTACCGAGCGCGGTCCACACGGGAGCGCGCCGGAGGCGACGACGGCCCGTATCAAACCGCCCCGACGGCGTCGACGTACGTCATCGCGAACGTGATCGCGTTGTAGATCCCGTGGGCGAGCGCCGGCACGAGGAGGTTGCCGCTGTACTCGTAGACCAGCCCCAAGATCGCCCCGAGCGGGAGCAACAACAAAAAGATCGTCACGAGCGTCCCGGGGACGTTCGCGGGGTCGAGATACGCGATAAAGTGGACGACCGCGAAGATGAGCGCGGCGATCCCGACCGCCGATAGCGTGTCGAAGACCGCCGTGAGCCGCGTCTGGATGATTCCCCGATACAGGAACTCCTCGGCGGGGCCGACGACGAACACCGAGAGAGGCAAAAACACGAGTGCGATGGTGGGATTCGCGTCGATACTGTCGGCGATGCCGTGGTCGACGAGCGGAAGGCCGAGCCGCTCGATGAGTGCCGGTAACACGACCGCGAGCGCGACGAGAGCCAGAACCGTCGCGACGGCGACGCCGAGGTCGCCGGGGGTCGGCCGTCGGATCCTGACGAAAGAAAGAGAGCGCCCGTGGCGGGACAGATAGAGCCCGCCGACGGCGGCGAGGCCAACGTACGTCCCGAGCGTGAACAGCAACTGCCCGGAGGGGTTCCCGACGGAAAGCGAAAGCGGCCCCCCGATGAGTCCGAACGTTATCATTCCGAACAGAAAGCCAACGAGCAGGCCGACAGCACCGAGGACCGTCATCGCCACGACGACACGTCCCGAGGATGCCGTCTCGGATGACTGCGTCATTGTCCCGTGTAGGGCGGGCGATCGATTAAGCCTGTCCGTCCCGGGGTACGCGTTTCGCCGACGGTCGGGGTCGACGTCCGTCGCTCGTCTGACGTACGTTTATGAGAGCTGCAAAAGGATGTCAACATATGCCACGGTACTGCCTCGAGTGTGACGATCGCCTCGCACGCCGACTCGAAGCGCTCGCGACGAAATACGGGCTGACCGAGGAGGAAGTCATCACGCAGCTCGTCGAAGTCGGCATCGAGGAGGTCGACGGGAAGGCCGCCCGCCGATACTGATACTGGTGGACGAAATCAAATGAAACCGACTCACGAGTGATCCGCCGTTCGCTCCGTCGAACGGCGTGATCCTCGTGCGTCGTGTGTACATTCTTTTGTTCGTCAGTATGAGTACGCTCGTCTCGGAGCGCCACGCGCCCTCAACGGGGGTGGCGCTCGGCGGGACACCGCGGGCGTACTCATACTGCCGGACGTACGTTCGTGTACGTCCGACTCGGTACATGTCCAAACCGCCGGTCGAACGTGCGTGTCGACCGCCCCGCGAATAAACGGGTCGGTGGCGTCCCGAACGCCCCCGGTCAGTACGACTTCGCGAAGTAGGCGGTCTCCTCGGCCGGTTCGTCGCAGATCCCACAGGTGTCGTAGACCGGTCCCTCCTCGGCGTCCAGCGGGAGCATGACGATCTCGGCGGCGATCTCGTCTTTGATGACGGCCTCGCAGTCCTCGTCGCCACACCAGCCCGTTTTGACGTAGCCCCCGTGGCGGCCGATCGTCCCCAGGATCTCGCCGCGGCCGTGGGCCTCGCGGACGTTCTCCGCCAGGTTCTCTTCGGCGGCGGCGTAGAGTTTGGCGTAGACGGTATCGAGCGCGTCGCCGACGGCGTCAGCGATCCCGTCACGATCGGCGAGTTCGCTTTCGCCGTCGGGTCGGTGGACGAGTGTCGCGGTGCGCTCTTCGACCTCGTTGGGGCCGATCTCGATGCGCAGCGGAACGCCGTTGAGTTCGTGTTCGTTGAATTTGAAGCCGGGATTGCGTCCGTCCCGGTCGTCGAACTCGACGCGGAACGCCCCGTCGAGTTCGGCCGCGAGGTCGGCGGCGTACTCTTTGACCTCGGTCTCGGTGTCGGCCTGCCAGATCGGGACGACGACGACCTGTGTGGGCGCGAGTTCGGGCGGAACGACGAGGCCCTGATCGTCCGAGTGGGTCATGATCAACGCGCCGAGCGCACGCCAAGAGAGCCCCCACGACGTCGTGTGGGCCGTCCGTTCGTCCTCGTCCTCGTCGGTGTAGGTGATGTCGAACGCCTCGGCAAAGGAGGTCCCGAGGTGGTGGCTCGTCCCCGCCTGGACCGACTTGCCGTCGGGCATCAACGCCTCGATGGTCGTCGTCGTCTCCGCGCCGGGGAACTTGTCGTGGTCGGGCTTTCGACCCAACAGTCCGGGGATCGCCATCACCTCCTCGTAGAGGCGCTCGTACTGCTCTAACCGCGTCATCGTCTCCGTCCAGGCGTCCTCGCCCGTCTCGTGGGCGGTATGGCCCTCCTGCCAGAGGAACTCCTTCGTCCGGAAGAACGGCTTCGTCTCCGTGGCCTCCCAGCGGACGACCGAACACCACTGATTGAGCCGCATCGGGAGATCACGGTGGCTCCGGATCCACTGTGCCATAAAGGGCGTGATGATCGACTCCGAGGTCGGCCGGACGGCGAGTCGTTCCTCGAGTTCGTCGTGGCCGCCATGGGTCACCCACGCCACTTCGGGGTCGAAGCCCTCGACGATGTCCTTTTCGCGTTCGAGATACGATTCGGGGATGAACATCGGGAAGTAGGTGTTCTCTACGCCGGTCTCCTTGAACCAGCCGTCGAGGTGGCTCTTGAGTCGCTCCCAGAGGGCGTACCCGCGCGGGCGGGTGACGATGAACCCACCCATCGGGGCGTAGTCCGCGAGTCCGGCCTTCTGTACGACCTCGGCGTACCACTCGCCGGGGCTGTGCGCTTTGCGTTCGGTGATTCCGAGTTCTTGTTCGCTCATGTGTGTGTGTGGCGTTCGCGTCCGGCCGCCGGGGCGGCGACCGCTGACGGGGCCGCGTTGATGTCCGTTCCGCCTCGCGCATGTATATATCGTCGGGATCCGATCGTGGGGTGGGAGGTCGCTCGTGGATCGACGAGACACGACGAACCGTCCGGCGGGAGCGTCGTCGGGGGCGTCCGTCGGATACGTCGCCGCGGCCCCGGACGTTACTGCCGGTTCCGCCGACGCCGCCTCGACGCTCGCTGCCGACTTCGCCGAACCCGAAACGCCCTTTACCTTCCTAATTATATCTAATTACACGCCATGTGCGAGTTTCCGGAGTACGTCGACGTATCGTACACCGACGGCGAGGGCGAATCCGCCGCGGACTACCCCGAGTTGGAGGACAAAATCGAACAGGCGATCGAGGTCGTCGTGGCTGGCCTCGAGGAGTACAAAAACCCTGCGATCATGTGGACCGGCGGGAAGGACTCGACGCTGACGCTGTATTTCGTCAAGGAGGTCGCCGAGGAGTACGGCTACGACCTCCCCCCGGCGGTCTTCATCGACCACTACCAGCACTTCGAGGAACTGCTGGGGTTCGTCGACCGGTGGGCCGAGGAGTGGGACCTCGATGTCGTCTTCGCGCGAAACACCGACGTCGGCGAGTACGTCGACGAACACGGCGTCGACCCCGGCGACGACATCGAGATCGCGGCGCTCTCCGAGCACAACCGCCACCACGTCCGCGACATCCTCGAATACGACGAGGAGACGTTCCCGTTCCTCCTCGACACCTACGTCGGTAACCATCTGCTGAAGACCGTCGCACTGAACAACACGCTCGAGGAACACGACATCGACGGCATCATCTCGGGCATTCGCTGGGACGAACAGGACGCCCGCGCCGAGGAGACGTTCTTCTCCCCGCGACACGATCCCGATATCTACCCCCCACACGACCGCGTCCAGCCCATCCTGCAGTTCGACGAGGCCGACGTCTGGGACGCCTTCTGGTATTACGTCGTCCCCGAGACGGTGCCGGCGTTCCCCGACGACGGTTACGTCCCCCAGGACTACGACGACCTGCCCAACGGCCTCTCGCACGAGGACGTCCCCGTCTCGCCGAAGTATTTCGCCGGCTTTCGCTCACTCGGTAGCGAGATCTCGACCGAAAAGAGCGACGAGGAGCCCGCCTGGCTCCAGGACCTCGACAACACGACCGAGCGCGCGGGCCGCGCTCAGGACAAAGAGGACCTGATGGAGCGGCTGCGCGACCTCGGCTACATGTAACGGCGGACGGCCACCGTTCGGTATCAATTACAGCGGCGTCGAGTCCGTCTTTTTTCTACGTCCCCGAGTGCCAGATCAACGCGGCCAGCGTCGCCGCGCCGAGCACCAACGCGCCGCCGCCGGCGACGAGTGCGACCGCACTCGAAAAGGCGGTCCCGAGGACGACCAACAGCCACCCGAGCGCGCCGACGGCGTGGACGATGCCGAGACGCACCCGTCCCTGCCCGACGTAGGCGATGCTGCCGGCGAACAGCCCGAGCGAAAAGACCACCGCTGCGAGTACCGCGAGATCGAGTTCGACCCCCGAGACGGCGATCGGGCCGACGAACGGCTTCGCGAGGAACAGCCCGACGCCGATGCCGAGACAGCCCACGATAACGAGCGGTGCGCGGTCGCTTTCGCCGTCCGCGGGGTCGCCCCCGTCCTCGAAGTCCTCGGGAGAGAACCGATACTCCTCGTCCTCACTCACGGCGTCTCACCCGGGAGCGGGGGCCGGGGTCGACGCCCACGGAGTTTCGCACGCCGCGACACGCCCTCCGTCGGTCCGTCGTAGCCGCCTGTATACACCGTCGGTCCGTCGTAGCCGTCCGTATCCCCCGTCGGTCCGTCGTAGCCGTCCGTATCCCCCGTCGGTCCGTCATAGCCGCCTGTATACACCGTCGGTCCGCGTTACCTCGCCCGCCCGGCGCAGTTTTTCCAGCGTCCGTTCGACGTACGACTCGGGGACGCCGGCGGCGCTCGCGTACCCGACGACGTCGGCCTCGGTCGGTTCGTCGAGTTCCACGAGGCCGTCGAGGACGACCTGCTTTCGACTCCGCGTCGATCGGTTCCCGTCCCCGGAGCGATCCCCGGCGGCCGACACCGCCTCGGGATCGATCCCGGATGCCGAGAGGTACTCGACGTCGTCGATCCCGACCCCGTCGACGTCGATCGACTCGGGATCGACGAACTCGCCGTCGTCGGCCCGCTCGGCGAGCATCGAACTCCGGACGCGCGCGGCGGCCCCGGAGCTGTCCGTCTCGGCGAACGCCCGGAGCTTCGAGAACTGGTGTGTGCGCCGACAGCGCGGGCACCGCGACGTTTCCGGCCGCCCCTCGACGATCCAGAGGGCGTGACACTCACGACACCCGACGACGGAGTACATACGGACATTCCCGTCGGCTGTCAGTTGAATCTGCCGCTCGACCCCGGACCTCCGCATCCGCCCTAGACCTCCACATCCGCCTTGGGCCTCCACATCCGCCCTAGACCTCCACATCCGTCCCGTTCGCGGACTGACGTCGAACGCGCCGATCCGCGTCCGACGGACGGTACGATCAATTACATTATATGTCCTTGTATGAAATAAACCCACCCTTATACTTTGAGGGGAAGCCTCTTGTTCCGGTCTGCTATACCCGAAGGTATGTCTGAGCCAACTGATCGCTCCGCGAGCACGGCTGGGCTTGCGGATCCGAACGACTATCGCGCGAACTGCGGGGTCGGCGTCGTCATGGATCTCGACGGCGACCGATCCCACGGCACGGTAGCGGACGGTATCGAACTGCTCGAGAACCTCGAACACCGCGGTACGACGGGGGCCGACGAGAACACCGGCGACGGGGCCGGAATCCTCCTCCAGACGCCACACGAGTTCTTCGACGACGAGATCGAGGCCCTCCCGGACGCGGGCGAGTACGCCGTCGGCTCCGTGTTCATGCCGCGGGACGAGGAAGCGATCGCCCGACTGCAAGACCTCACGGAGCACGTTTTCGCCGAGCACGGACTCGACGTGTTCGCCTGGCGGGACGTCCCGACCGACAACGCGTCGCTCGGCGAGACGGCCGTCGAATCGGAACCGGTCGTCGTCCAGTGTTTCGTCGAATCGGATCTCGGCGACGACGCCTTCGACCGTGCGCTGTATGTCGGCCGGCGCGACCTCGAGACGACGATCGAGGAGCGCGATCCCGACGGCGCGGCCCGGTTTTATGTCTGCTCGCTCGACCGCAAGACGGTCGTGTATAAAGGCCTCCTGACGGCCGAGCAACTGCCGGCGTATTACCCGGACCTACTCGACGACCGCGTCCGGTCGACCTTCGCGATGGTTCACGCCCGGTTCTCGACGAACACCCTCGGCGCGTGGCACCTCTCGCATCCGTACCGAAACATCGTCCACAACGGGGAGTTCAACACGATCCAGGGCAACATCAACTGGATGCGCGCCCGCGAGGACGACCTCGAACACCCGGACTTCGGCGGCGAGATCGAGACGCTCCGACCGATCATCAACGATCCCGAACAGTCCGACACCGCCTCCGTCGACAACGCGCTCGAACTCCTGATGGCGGGCGACCGGGAGATGCCCCACGCCCTCCGAATGTTGATTCCCGAGGCCTGGCGTGGCGAGGCCAACCGCGTCTCCGAGGACCGCCGCGAGTGGTACGACTACCACGCCTCGCTCGTCGAACCGTGGGACGGTCCCGCCCTCGTCGCGGCGACCGACGGCGATCGAATCGGCGCGGTCCTCGACCGAAACGGGCTCCGGCCCTGTCGGTACGACGTGACGAGCGACAACACCCTCGTCATGGCAAGCGAGGCCGGCGCTCTCGAGTACGACTTCGGCGAGATCGAGCGCCGCGACCGCCTCCAGCCCGGCCAGCTGTTCGTCGCCGACCCCGAGGAGGGCCGTATCGTCCCCGACGAGGAGATCTTCGAGGACCTCGTCGACGAACGGTACGGCGAGTGGGTCGACGAACGCCAACTCACCCTCGACGACGTCGCCGACGCCGACGAGGCCACACCGCGGGGCTCCGTCGACTCGATCCGCTCCCAGCAGGCGCTGTACGGCTACACCGAAGACGAGATGAGCCACCTCATCGAGCCGATGGCGACGGAGGGAAAAGACCCCGTCGGGTCGATGGGCGACGATACGTCGCTTAGCGTTCTCTCGCAGTTCAACCGCCCGCTGTTTAGCTATTTCAAACAGCTCTTCGCGCAGGTCACGAACCCACCGCTGGATTACATCCGCGAGGAGCTCGTCACCTCCATGGAGACGCGACTGGGCTACCAGCGGAATCTGCTCGGCGAGACGCCGGAACACGCAGCACAGCTCGTCGCCGACTCCCCGGTGCTCACCGACGCACAGACCGCGGCCATCAAAGCCCTCGACGGCGACCTCTCGACGGCGGTCCTCGACACCACCTTCGACCCCGGAACCGACCTCGAAACCGCCGTCAGGGACGTCCGTCGGAAGGCGACCATCGCGGCGCAGGAACACGACGTCATCGTGTTATCGGACCGGAACGCCGGCCCGAACGCGATCCCGATCCCGGCGTTGCTCGCGACCGGCGGCGTCCACCACCATCTCGTCCGAAACGGCCTCCGGAATCACGTGGGACTCGTCCTCGAATCGGGCGACCCGCGTGCGGTCCACCACGTCGCGACGTGTATCGGCTACGGGGCCGGCGCGGTGAACCCGTATCTCGCCTACCAGTCGATCGCCGACGTCGTTGCAGGCCCCGACGGCGCAGACGAGGGGAGGGCGATCGAAGCCTACATCGAGGCGGTCGAGGACGGACTCCTGAAGACGATGGCGAAGATGGGGATCTCGACGGTCGAATCCTACCAGGGCGCACAGATCTTCGAAGCCGTCGGCCTCGATTCCGAGTTCGTCGCCGAGTACTTCGAGGGGACGACCGCCCGGACCGGGGGTGCGGACATCGACGACGTCGAGGCCGACCTCAGGAAGCGATACGAACTCGCCTTCGCCGACGACCCCGAACTCGAACTGCAGGGGGAGTACGAACACCGCTCCTCGGGGATGTTCCACGAGTGGAACCCCCAATCGGTCGGGACGCTCCAGAAGGCGGTCCGAAGCGGCGACTACGGGGAGTACCTGGAGTTCGCAGCGCAGATGAACGATCAGACGGAGAACCTCCAGTCGCTTCGGGGACTCCTGGAGTTCGACTCGGATCGTGACCCCGTCGATATCGAGGACGTCGAACCCGTCGAGGAGATCGTCCAGCGGTTCTCGACGGCCGCGATGAGCCTCGGCAGCATCTCGCCGGAGGCCCACGAAAACAACTGTATCGCGATGAACCGGCTGGGCGGCAAATCCAACACCGGCGAGGGGGGCGAACCCCCCGAGCGGTTCGGCACGGAAAAGGAGTGTAGCGTCAAACAGGTCGCCTCCGGCCGCTTCGGCGTCACCTCGACGTATCTGGCGAACGCCGACGAGATCCAGATCAAGATGGCACAGGGCTCGAAGCCGGGCGAGGGCGGCCACCTCCCCGGCAAGAAGGTCAACGAGATGATCGCGCACGTCCGCTATTCGACCCCCGGCGTCGGGCTCATCTCGCCGCCGCCGCTGCACGATATTTACTCCATCGAGGACCTCAAACAGCTCATCCACGATCTGAAGGCGGCCAACCCCGAGGCGGACGTCAACGTCAAACTCGTCTCGGAGGCGGGTATCGGTACCATCGCCGCCGGCGTCGCGAAAGCCAACGCCGACGTCGTCCACGTTTCCGGACACTCCGGCGGCACGGGCGCATCGCCGAAGACCTCGATCAAAAACGCCGGCCTGCCGTGGGAGCTCGGCCTCGCCGAGGCCAATCAGATGCTCCGCTCGACGGACCTGCGCTCGCGCATTCGCGTCACCGTCGACGGCGGGATGAAGACGGGCTACGACGTGGCGGTCGGCGCGCTCTTGGGTGCCGAGGAGTACGTCTTCGGGACGGCCTCGCTCGTCACCTCCGGCTGTGTGATGGCCCGACAGTGTCACGAGAACACCTGCCCGGTCGGCGTCGCCACCCAGCGTGAGGACCTCCGAAAGCGGTTCCCCGGCGAACCCCAACACGTCATCAACTACATGACGTTCATCGCACAGGAACTCCGGGAGATCATGGCCGAACTCGGCTTCGAGCGCGTCGAGGAGATGGTCGGCCGGGTCGACGCGCTCAAGCAGCGCGACGACGTCGAACAGACGAAAGCGAGCAAGCTCGATCTCTCCGCCGTCCTCGCGGAGCCGCCCGGCGACGACCGGTATAAGACCGAACCGCAGACCCACGAGATCGACGGGGCGCTCGATTGGGCGCTCATAGAGGAGGCCGAAACGGCGATCGAGACCGGCGACCCGGTCTACATCGATCGGGACATCTCGACTGTCGACCGCGCCGTCGGCGCGACGCTCTCGAACGAGATATCGAAGCGCTACGGTACCGACGGCCTCGCCGAGGATACGATCCGGATCGACTTCGGCGGTACCGCCGGCCAGAGCTTCGGTGCGTTCCTCCAGAACGGCGTTACGATGGAACTCACAGGCACCGCAAATGACTACGTGGGCAAGGGGCTTTCCGGCGGGACACTCGTCATCAACACGCCGAACGATGCGCCCTACGAGCCCGAAAAGAACATCCTCATCGGTAACGTCTCCCTCTACGGGGCGACCCAGGGCGAAGCCTACATCAACGGAATGGCCGGCGAGCGGTTCGGCGTCCGCAACTCCGGGGTCAAAGCCGTCGTCGAGTCCGTCGGCGACCACGGCTGTGAGTACATGACTGGCGGCGTCGTTGCCTGTCTCGGCCGGACCGGCAAGAACTTCGCGGCCGGGATGTCCGGCGGCGTCGCCTACGTCCTCGACCGGGACGGCGACTTCGAGGAGAAGGTCAACTACGGCATGGTGTCGACGACCGACGAGTTGGATCGCGCGGACAGACGGATGCTCAAGCGCCTGATCGAGAACCACGTCGCCCACACCGACTCGGACCGCGGCGAGTACGTCCTCGAGAACTGGGAGGCCGAACTCGGGAAGTTCATCAAGGTGATGCCCGACGCCTACGCCGACATCATCGAAGAGCGCGAGGAGGCCGACGTCCGGAAGGACCTCCCCACGCCGGTGGCCCCCGGAGCCGACGGCGAGCGCCCCGGACACGTCGCCTCCGACGACTGATACCGCTTGCTGTCCCCGGTGCGAGTGATCCGGGGTGCGACAGGCGGTCGTGACGGACAGCCGGCAGTATGGGACGGATCGATACACCGACTCGCCGCCGAGAACCACGGCGAATATTGGCCAACAGATAAATATCCCCCGGAAGTCCACGGTAACACGAATGAGACGAAGGGCACTCATCGCCGGTGCGGGCGGGCTCACGCTTTCGGCGTTCGCGGGCTGTCTGGGGGCCGTCGGACTCGACGAGTACGAGGCGACCCCGGCCGGCGTCGAGGCGGCCGTCCGCGAGGAGACGGGCTACGAGCGGACGAACGTCGAAGCGCAGGTCATCAGACGGACGGTCGACGTCGGCGTCTCCGAGGAGATAACGGTCCGAAACTACCTCACCGAGTACGAAAAGGGGGTCGATCTCGGACCCGTGGGGAACGTTCGGGCGGCCGCGTTCACGGTGCTCACCTCCCCGCAGATCTCGATCGCCGGTCGGGAACTCAACCCGATCGAGGGGATGTCGACCGAGGAACTCGTCGGATCGATCGAAGCCGACTTCGAGGGGATCGAGAACGTAGAGCACGTCGAGGACGGCGAAGCCACCGTCCTCGAGCAAGAGACCGCAGAATCGATGTTCGAAGCCGACGCGGCACTCGGGGACGGGGTGACCGTCGACGTGAACGTCCACGTCACGGAAAGCGTTCGGACGGCGAGCGACCATCTGGTTACGATCGGCGTATACCCACAGCGGGTCCAGGACGCCGAGGAGGACAACGTCGCCGCGATGATGGAGGGCGTCGTCGAGGACGCCGACGTGGACGTAGCGTGAGCCGTGTCAATTTCCGTCGCGTTCCGGGAGTACCCCGACGTCGATGTCCCGCGCCCGGAACGTGGTAACGAGTCTGAGGACGACGACGTAGCCGATGACGGTGAACACGGCCGCCAGGATGAGGTTGCCCACGAGCAACCGAACGACGATTTCCGGTCCCGCCGACAGAGAGAGCGTCGACGGTGTCGCCCCGGGGGGCGGGCCGAGGAGTCCGGTCCCGAGCGAAAAGCTCGCCGCGTAGACCCCCCACTTCACCGCGGGGTTGAGGACGGCCACGGACGCGAACAGCGCGAGTTTGCTGATCCGGTCGACGAGCGCGACGAGCGCGACGAAGACGAGCAGTCCGGTCCCGAGCGTCGGGAGCGCCGTGATAAATACGCCGAGCGCGAAGCTTCCCGCGACGTCCTCGGGCGGGTGGTCCTCCTCGAAGGCCGCCACGAGTTCCGACCGAACGCGGCTGCGGTAGGCGGCGATCCGTCCTCGGGCCATACTGACGCATGGGTGCCGGGAGATATCAACGTTCCCTCCCGCGTCGCTCCCGGAGCGCTTTGAGCCCCCGCTCCGTGGCCCCCGACAGGTGGGCCTGCCCGAACACCGCAACGGTGAGCGCGCCGAGGGCGTTGAACACGAGATCACGGACCGTATCGTCGAGTCCGTGCTGGGCGAGCGGCATCGAGATTCCCGTCGCGTCGGCGGCGACGTCGAGTCCGAACTCGAATAGCTCCCACACCACGGCGAACGAGAGGACGACGACGAGGACGTATACGAAGAAGAACTGCCGGGGCAGATAGATCCGGTCGCTGTGGAGGTCGACGGCGCGGGCGAACGTGTAGCCGACACCCGCGACGAGCGAGGCGGACATCGCGTGTGTCAGATGATCCCACCAGCCGATCTCCGCGTAGAGCCCGGCCGACCCCATCGTGTGTAAAAACACCGCGAGCGTGATCCAAAGCCCCAGCCAGGGATCGATCGGGATGCGGTAGTTTCGCTCGAAAATCGCCGGTGTGGCGGTGATGAGAAGCGAGATAGCCGCGTTCGTGATCGCCTTCGGCTCGCCGGCGACGACCCCGTATCCGAGGAGTCCGACCAACACCAACTGGATGCCGCGGGTGAGCCGCCGTTGGTTCCGGACCGACGGACGGGGCAGACGTATCACCGTTGGATCACCCGCTGGATGCTGCGGCCGAGCCGACGGCCGCGCCGTTTGAAGTACGTATCGAAGAGCAGGCCGGCGGCGATCCCGGCGAGCGTCACCCAGACGAACTCGGTCATAAGCGCCGCGTTGGCATCCCCACCGGTCGGTCCCGGCGCCGAGAGGAACTCCGTCCCGAGCAGTCGGTCTGCGCTCCAGCGGACGATCGCCCACGCGGCGGCCGACGCGAGCGTGGTCATGACGACGAAGACGACGGCGAACCAGTGGGTCATCCGCATCCGGGTGAACATGTGGAGTTCGACGGTGACGACGAGCGCCAGCCCGGCGACCGAAAGGTAGTAGGCGAACGTTCCGATCTCGCCGCCGAAGAGCCCCCGGACCAGGACCGGGGAGAGGGCAAACACGAGGACCTCCCACGGGAGCATTGTCCGCCAGTCCCGGTAGGCGACGGGTGGGAGGAGCACGATCACCCCGATGGCGGCAACGAAGAGTATCCACAGCCGGTCGAACTCGAGGAGGCTCCCGCCAAGTACCACCCCGAGCGCGCCGACGAGCGACCACGCGACCACCGCGTTCACGCCCCCGCTTCGGAACAGTTCCGCGAGGAGGTCCTCTCGGTCGGAATCGGACCGGGATCGAGCCTCGGAATCGGACCGGGATCGGGACTCGGAATCGGACCGGGATCGGGACTCGGAATCGGACCGGGATCGGGACTCGGGATCTGGATCTCCCCCCGTCTCCGGATCCGGAGCGCCATCGCTTTCACCCCCTGTGGCGTCCCTCGGTCTCGGCGTATCGTTCCCCATACGGCAGCGTCGTTCCCGGACCGTATAACATTCATGCCGACGGATCGGTTCCCCCGTCAACCGGGGCCGTACGTCCCCGCCGATGCCCCCACCGGGACGTTCCCAGGGCTCGCCCCCGCGATCGGCTACCGACCGTCACCTCGACCCGCGTTCGAGCTCCGGCTCGAACGCCGCAAACTGCTCGCGCCACGACGTCGGGATCTCGCGTGGGCTCCCGTCCTCGACCGCGACGAGCGTCGCGTTGGACGTCGCGGCCGGGTCGTCCCCGTCGCCCGGGAACACCCGCGAGTGCATCCGAAAGCTCGACCCGCCGACCTCCGTGACGCCGCAGGCGATCCGGACCGTTCGGTCCTCGAGCGTCAGCGGCCGGGCGAAATCGATCCCGTAGTTCGCGAGCACTACTTCGCGCTCCTCCCAGGGGACGTCCAGGACGTGATCGAAATACCGCAGTCTGGCCTGTTCGAGATACGTCGCATAGACCGCGTTGTTGACGTGTTCGAGGGTATCGAGATCACGGAATCGGATCGAGAGTTCGGTCTCGAACGGAAGCTCCATACCGGGGCGGTGGCTTCGGGCGTCGAAGTGGGTTTCGCTTCTCTTTGCCGTCGCCGCTTCGCGGGCAACCCTTTCTCTTTGCCGTCGCCGCTTCGCGGGCAACCCTTTCTCTTTGTCACCGCTTCTCGGATCGCCTCGGACGCGCCGCTGTTCGTGATGTCCGCTTCGGGTGACCCCCGCGTTTTTATTTTCCCGTGTCGCCGCTCCCGCGGTCGTGATCCGGGCCGAGGTACTCCATCGCCTCCTCGTCGGACACCTGCCCGAAGCGCTGATAAAATCGCCCGACGGAGGTGAAGCTCTCGGGCGTCTCGAGACAGACGACGTCGTCGGCTCTGTCCCCCAACTCGTCGATGGTCTCCGGCGGGCCGACCGGTACCGCCAACACGATACGTCCGGCGTCGGCGTTGTGGATCCGTTCGAGACAGGCCCTCGCGGTCGATCCCGTGGCGACACCGTCGTCGACGACGACCACGGTCTCGTCGGTCAGGTCGGGGGCGGGTCGGTCGCCGCGGTAGCGCTCGGCTTTCTGCCGTGCGGCCTCGGCTTTCTCCTCACGCTTGCGCTCGAAGTACTCGTCGCCGCTGCCCCGGCGTCGGAGCGCCTCCTCGTTTCGCCAGACGCTGCCGTCGCTGGCGACGGCCCCGACAGCGTACTCCGGGTTGCTCGGCGCGCCGATCTTCTGTGCGACGACGATATCGAGCGGCGCATCGAGCGCGTCGGCGACGGCCCGGCCGAGGGGCAAGCCGCCCCGTGGGATGGCGAGCACGATGTCCGCGTCGACCTCTCGCTCGCGGAGCGCGTCTGCGAGTTGCTCTCCCGCGTCCGTCCGGTCGCTGAATCGGGCAGGGTTCGCCATGTCCGGAGCTATGCGTCGGCCGGCCGTATGTAGCGCCCGGACGTTATCAGCGGACGGGAACAATCAGAACGATACAGTCAAACCGTAGTCTGCGTACGGGTATGGCATCGAACGCCGAGACGCTCGTATCCATCCCGGCCGACGGCGTCGAGCTCGAGGGGACGCTGGCGATTCCGGACGGCGCGTCCGGGCTGGTCGTCTTCGCACACGGGAGCGGCTCCAGTCGCAAGAGCCCTCGAAACAACTTCGTCGCGGAGGTGCTCCGTGACCGCGGACTGGGAACGCTGCTCTTCGATCTTCTCACCGAGGCCGAAGACCGACACCGCGAGAACCGTTTCGATATCCCGCTGTTGACGGATCGGTTGGTCGCCGTCACGGAGTGGCTGCGGGGCCGCGAGGACACCCGGGACCGCAATATCGGCTATTTCGGGTCGAGTACGGGCGCGGCTTCGGCGCTGCGGGCGGCGGCCCACATGGAGGGGGCGGTCGACGCGGTCGTCTCGCGCGGCGGCCGTGTCGACATGGCCGCCGAGGTCCTCGACGAGATCGGAGCGCCGACCCTGTTCGTCGTCGGGGGAGCAGACGCCGACGTGCTCGAACTCAACCGCGACGCCTACGAGGCGCTCGACTGCAAGAAGGACCTCCACCTCGTCGAAGGGGCCGGGCACCTCTTCGAAGGCGAAGGCGAACTCGAAGAGGTCGCTGACGTGGCGGCCGAGTGGTTCGCCGAGACGCTCGACGGGGAATCTCACCGCGAGCACTGACGGCGTGGAATGAGCCGTTCCGTCCAGACGGTCGAGGACCGAAGAGATGGGACCGCCCGAATTTGAATCGGGGTTACAGCGTCCCAAACGCTGAAGGATACCAAGCTACCCCACGGTCCCGCATGCTACCGTAGCGTTCGCCACCGTGAAAACGTTTCGTTCTCGGCCCCAAGGGATTTGGTCCCCCTTCGCGAACATCGCTGTATGGTCACGACGATCGAGATCGGTCTGCTCGTCGCGGTGTTGGCGTTGCTCTTCGGCGCGTACACGGTGATAAAGACGGTCAAGCCGTTCATCGTGAACGCGGTCGTGGGGGTGATCGTGCTGGCGGTCGCGAGCGGTCTCGGGGTGGGCGTCGAGATCACCCCCGTCACGGTCCTCGTCTGTGCCGTCGGCGGGATTCCGGGGGCGTTGCTCGTCATCCTGTTGGCGTACACGGGCATCGCCTTCGCCGGGATGGCCCTCCCGGTCGGCGTGGCGGCGCTGTTTTGACACGGGTCGGTCACTCACCGCCCCGGCGAGCGTCCGACCCGGTGCTCGTCCGGGCGCGACGACGGTCCCGACGGGACCGCACTCGCCGGGAGAGCGCGACCGGATTCGCCCGTCTTCCGGAGGGGAAGTATTGCTCCAAACGAAGGATTATACGCGGCGTACCGACTCGTATTGGTGTGTCCGTCTCCGTTTTCGATCGGCCGCTGTTGAAACGAGCCGTCCTGCCGATCACGGCGTTTTTGACGGTCTGTGTCGTCGGCATCGCGGGGTTCGTGTATCTCGAAGGCGTCTCCGTCATCGAGGCGACGTTTTGGCTCCTCGACCCGACGAGCATGGAGTTACACGGCGTCGGCGACGACGCCCGGGCGTTCTCGTTGCTCGTGATCGTCAGCCTGATTCTCTCGACGCTCTGGATCGGGGAAAGCGTGCTCGGGGCGGTCTTTGGCGGGCAAGTCCAAGAGGAACTCAAACGAATGCAAACCAAACGACACATCGACGAGGTATCGGACCACGTGATCATCTGTGGCTACGGGAGTTTCGGCCGGACGATAGCCAACACCCTCTCGAACGCCGGCCGGGACGTCGTCGTCATCGAACGGGACCAACACCGGTTCGAGGCCCTCGAGAGCGACGACATCCTCGGGGTCCGAGGCGACGGCCGAATGGAAGGGGCCCTAGCGGAAGCCGGCGTCGAGCGGGCCGATACGCTCGTCGGCGCTATCGACGACTCGAACGCGAACATCGAGATCGCCATCCTCGCGAGCCAGCTCTCGCCGGACGTGCGGGTGATCGTCCGCGTCGGCAACCAGCGGTACTCGAAACTCGCCCGCAGGGCCGGTGCCGACGACGTGATCATCCCCGAGATCAGGAGCGGCCAGGACGTCTCCCAGTCGATCATCTGACGGGAAAGATTAACGTCGGTCCCTGATCCAGACAGACGTACGAGCTAATGCTGCGAGAGATCGCCGGACAGGTGGGGACCGTCGTGCTCGTCGCCGTGCTCGTCTCGCTCGTGATCGGGCAGGCGCTCGGCCAGCCGGTGTTACTCGCCTACGTCGAATCGGGGAGTATGGAGCCGACGATCGACGAGGGCGACGGGTTCGTCGCGATCCCCTCGGCCGTCGCCACGACGCCACGGGAGGGCGACGTCGTCACCTTCCGGGCCAAGGAGATCGAGGGGGGCGGGCTTACGACCCACCGGATCGTCGACGAGACGCCGGAGGGATACATCACCCGGGGGGACGCCAACCCCTTCACCGACCAGGACGGCGGCGAGCCCCCGGTCACGGAGGAGGAGATCGTCGCGAAGGCCCTGCAGGTCGGCGGCTACACCGTGACGATCCCCGCCCTCGGCACCGGGATCGAGGCGGTGCAGGGCCTATTGTTGGCGGCGGTGACCGCCATCGCCGGGGCGTTCGGCCTCGGTGCCAGCCTCACCGCCGAGACGGTCGGGTTCGGGCTGTTCGGGCTCGGTCTCGTGTTGTTCGTCGCCTCCCTCGTCGGCGAGCGTCGCGGATCCCCGGAGCGCGACCGGCGGCGCTCGCGGCGGCGCACCGGGCAACTCGACACCCGGGTGGTCGCGCTCGTGATGCTGTTCGTCGTGCTCGCGCCGGCCAACGCCGCGATGATCCTTCCCGCCGGGCCGACGGCGATCACCGTCGATGGCGACGACGTGGCCGAGGCCGAGGGCGTCAGTGCCGGTGACGCCGTCGACGCCGAGCTCACGATCCGAAACGACGCGTTCTTGACGATGGTGTTCACCTTCGAGTCGACGAACGAGGACGTGGCGATCGACCGCGAGGCGCTGTCGGTACCGCCCGGCGGGGAGACGACCGTGACCGCGTCGGTGCCGGCTCCGGAGCCGGGGACCGAGCGGACGATCACCATCACGGAGCGACGCTACTTCCTCTTGGGTCCCGAGTCGGCGATCACCTGGCTTCACGACGTACGGCCGCTGGCCGCCGTCGGCGCGTTGAACCTCTTTATCGGCGCGAGCGTCGTCGGGTTCGTCGGCGGGCTGTTCGGCTTCGGGTCCTCGCACTTTCGGGAGACCGACCGCGACGTCCCGTTGGCGGTGCAGATGAAACGACACCTCCGGCGGTGAGCCCGCCGGCGCGAACGGACGCCCGGAGGTGTCTCGGGTCGAGCGAAGCGACCCGGCGAGGTCCGTCCGTTCGCCGAGTGTGGGTGCAGTGAACGCTCCCGGCACAGTCGGCACGGCCGGCACCGTCGGTCGTATCGGAGCACACAGTCGAGTCGACCCGTCGGTCGTATCGGAGCACACAGTCGAGTCGGCCGGCCGGCGCGGCCAGCACGGCCGGTGTCGTCGGCCTCGCGGTCCGGTATCGCCCCAGCGTGGCCGGGAGACGGAACCGGGGAGGGGTCGGACGGGGGACGGCGCGTCGGCGCCAGCGATCTATCGGTCCCGAGGCTCGCCGTCACCGTCGTGGACCGACGGGCCATCGCCGGCCGGATCGAACGCGTCGGCGACGGAATCGGCCCCGGAATCGGCCCCGGAATCGGCCCCGGAGTGGCCTCCGTTCGCGTTTTCGTCGGTCTCGTTCCCGCCGTCGCCGTCGCTTCCGGCGTCGGGAGCGAGTTCAGAGTCGGGGGCGGGGGCAGGATCGGACCGCGTCCCCGATTCGGTACCGGGTGCGTCGGCGACCGCCACGTCGATCGCGCCCTCGGCGGCGGGTGAGACTGCCTCGGCGACGACCTCGGGGGGATCGAACCGGTACTCGACGTCGTCGACGATGGTGGCGTAGCGCGGCGTCGGCTCGACGCGTTCGACGACCCGGCGGTCGCTGTCGATCGCGGTGTCGACGACGTCCTCGAGGCCGTCCAACTCGATCACGCGGTCGGCGCTCTCGTCGGGCAGCGTGCCCCGAGAGATCCACTCGTCGTAGTCCTCGCGGGCGCGCTGGAAGGTGAGCCGGCGGCGCTCGGCCGGCGAGACCGCAAAGACGCCGCCGTAGGTGAGCATCCCGACCGCGAACGCGCCGAGCAGCCCGATGGCGATCAGCGCGGGGCCGCCGTAGCGCTCCGCCGCCGAGTGCTCGATGGGAACCTCGACGGTGGCGGTCGCCTCGTAGGGGTCGCTTGAATCGATCTCGCTGTCGACGCTGTAGGTGCCGCCGCCGGGCTCGACCCTGAGTCGGTCGGTGCGCTCCTCGAGGAAGCGCTCGCCCTCGACCTCGGTTTCGAGGGTCGTGTCGGCGACGACGACGACTTCACGCGTGCCGGGCGAGGCGCTGAGGTTCTCCTCGATCCTGTCGAGACGGTTCCCGAGTTCCGTCGCGTTGGCCTCGAAATCGACGGTGTGGGTCTCCCCGGGCGCGAGGCCGTCGATCCCCTCGGTGGCGATCGGGTCGGTCTGTCGCCAGTGGGTGACCGTCCGCGTTTCGCCGTCGTCGGTCTCGACCTCCTCGGTGGCCCGCAACACGAGTCGGAGGTCGACCGTCCCGACGGCGGCGTCGGTGTCGCCATCGTGGGTCACGGCGTACTCGCCGTCCATGACCGGCGAGAGTCGGGTGAAATACAACGGGCGGTCCTCGAGGCGCTCGCCGCGCTCGAAGACGATACTCTCGTTCGTGACGACGGCACCGTGGGTAAACGTCGTGTTCGCTTGCCACGTCCCGACAGTCTGGGTCTGGAGTTCCGTTTCCGGGGCCGTCCGGACGTCGTACGTGAGATAGCCACCGCCGGCGGCGACGAGCACGAAGACGAGGACGACGACGACGGCGTACCGGCCGGCGAGCGAGCGCGTCGACGGCGGGATCCAGCGGCGGAGTCGCCCGCCGATCCCGCCCCCATCGGTCTGGTTTCCCCCCGAATCGGCCTCGGAGTCGCTCATTTCGGTCTCGCCCCCGTCGACGGCCGCCGCGGCGACGCCTCGGAGCGAACGATACGACCTGTGGATCCGCGTTCACGTCGGCCCCCCATACCCTCTGGGCCGGACGGCACGTTGAAGGCTTTTTCCCTTCCGGGGGCATGCGCCGGGGGGCGTCCGTCCGGGAGCCCATACGTATACACTCGACGGGCTTGAGCCGGTGGTAATCGCCGCTTACCCGCCCCGATTCCGGCGGACGCCGGACGGACGGGCGTCGGACGCCACGGGACGGCTCTCTCGAACAGAACCACACACAGCGGGGCCGAAGCCGGACGGTCCCGCGCCGTCACAGCGGCGCTCACGCGGACCCATATATTTATAATCTCTCCCTATATCACTACTCAATGTAGCAATCGGGTGGGACTATATTGCATACGACACACGCATCCACGAGCGCGGACGTGTTCAGTTCGCTCAACAACCGGCGGCGTCGGGCAAACGCCCCGCTACGGCGGGTGCGACCCGACGATCCGGAACCCTCGGGTCGAACCGAGAGGGGGAATACGCGAGAGCGAAGACACACGAGAGAGCGAGAAAACAACAGAGAGCGGATACGTGAGAGGGGGGTGAACTGACCGTGTCGCACGCCCGCGTCGAGCAGGACGTCTTCACGCTGTTGAGCAACGAGCGCCGGCGCGGGGTCGTCCGGGCGTTTCAGGAACTCGACGCGCCGGTCGACGTCGGCGATCTGGCCGAGTGGATCGCCGCCCGCGAGAACGACAAGACGGTCGCGGAGCTGACGAGCGAGGAGCGCCGCCGGGTCTACAGCGCCCTCCAGCAACGCCACCTCGATCACCTCGAGGAGGCGGGGATCATCGAGCGCGAGCGCGACGCGATCCAGCCGACCGATCGGATTCAGGAACTGGAGATGCACCTCGAGGTCGTCGGGGGCGACGAGATCCCGTGGGCGCAGTACTATCTGGGGCTGTCGGGGGTCGCCGCCGCCGTCACCGCGGCGGTGTGGGCCGGCGTCTACCCCGGCAGCGTGCCGATGGTGGCCTGGACGGCCCTGATCGTGGCGGCCTTCGCGCTGTCGGCGGCGGTCCACGTCTACAAACGACAGAAGCGGGCGTTCGACTTCTCGGAACTGGTGGGTGATTTCTGATGGACAAGAATACACGAAAGCGGTACACGAGACGTGGCGCACTGGGACTGATGGGTGTCGGAGCCGTCGGGGTTGGATTAGAGACGGTTGGGTATACGGATTTAGCAGCTGGGCGTGGAGTAGGTCTCTCTCTTGCATCCGATGATACTGCTTCAGTTGCTATCGAAGTTAATGAGCAGTCATCTGGATATGACGCCACCCTTGGAGATACCACTGAGTATCCTTTTTCTGACCCAACGGATGTTCGGTTCACGAACAACTCAGACACTACAATTGAAATCAAAGTGACTGTTTCTAATCCGAGTTCCAATACAGATGGAGATATAAAAGTTAGTGATGGAGGCGGCAATGTGAGCTTTGACACAACATCTACGATCTCTAGCACAGGTAGCGATACGTTCACTGCTAGTGGAGTTGGAACCTCAAGTACAGCAATCCTAACATTTGATGCGTCTGTCGGGGATACGAGTGAGTCAGATGCTACTGTAGATATAACAACTAAAATAAATGAAGGAAGCTCAGTAGAGCTGTCAATTACGCGAAATTCCGTTGAATTCAGCTCAACATACACTAAAGCTTAACATTATTATTTTACTCAGACAAGTCGCGGGACAGTATACTGGAATATATCATATCCTCTAGTGGTATTCTGGAACGCATTTATATTGTGCACGGACGTGTGTAGTTAGATTGATCCTAATTTAGAGATATAGTGGGAGAACCAGAAGCCGCACAAGGTGTTACAACACATATAATCGTATTGTAGATATGCTTGTGGGTGACCGATCGTGGAGGCATGGACGGTCTGTAACCCGTTTAAAACCAAATTTGGAGTCCTAGGAGGTCTGAAGCCGGTATAAGAGAGATATCGGTTGAGTTCATGGATCCCATAACTCAGTACATGTATGCCGTGATGGGACTCACGCACACCATCTGGACCTGTTGGCTAGCACATGAATAAGTGGGTATGGGGTTATAGACGAGATAACCCCAAACGGGGTGTGGCTGAAACAATGAACATGAATCGACGCAACGTACTGCTCGGCCTTGGTACAGCAGCGGCAGGTAGCGGCGCGGTGTTCGGCTCGGGAGCGTTCACGCAGGTGAGTGCTACCAGAGATGTCGCAGTCTCTGTTGCAGAAGATAGTGGTTCTGTAGTTGAACTTACTCTCGGTGCTTCAGGATCCAGCGGAACTGATGTCGGGGGAGCTGATGATCTGGCACAGGCTACTACTTCTAACGGCGTTCTACAATTCAATCTGAATAATGAAGCGATTAATGCTGGATCTACGCTCCAGTTGGGTGACCCGGATAACCCCGATTCAGACCCTGCGTTCTCCATTGGTGACGGTACTACTTTCACTACAAATGATAATAGTGCTGGCAGTCTGGCTGAAGCGCTCGCGGTATCAGTTGAGATAACAAACACCGGCGGTACTCCCAATGCATCGCTAGAGATCGAGTTCTCTGGATCGGACGGCACGCTCGACGAAACGACTGATGGAGGCGATGTTAATGAACTTGACTCCAGTTTCGGTTCGGTCAATACAACTGCTAGATTAGACAATAATTCTATTATTGGCAGTAGCGATCAAGATGCAAAATTCCTACTGAACAGTCCCGACGATGATGGCATAACTGCCGCGGAAGGGGCGCTTCGACTGACAGTTGAGGAAACCTCAAGCCCAAGTTCAGCAAGCGGTTTCGATGTAACCATCAGAGCTGCGAAAGCGAGCAATATCACAAGTACATAATAACACACGATGCACACCCACCACGACTCACCAACGCCACTCAACCCCGGCCGACAGCAGGCCGTCTCGCGTGCCCGCGAGGGTACACACCACACATGGCGAGTCGTGGTCGAGCCAGCGGTGGAAATACCTTTCAGCGACACCGTGGAGTGATACCCCACGATGAATTCACATCGCCAGCGTCCGACTCACACGCCGCATCCACGAGCGATGCGTCTTCGGCGTCGGGCGGCAGCCGCCCGGACGTACCCGCACAACGCAGCACCCCGCGAGGTCACACTCGGGGGCGCTCGCGGGACGCCGCACGGCCGCAGCCCCAGGTACAGACGAGGCGGGCGCGACAGGGTGTGGATGGACGGGCGGTGTCGACGCGGACGACCCGACAGGATACGGCGCGGGCGGCGGTCATCGTGGCCGACAGCGGGCGTGGTGGATGTACCCCGGCAACGAGACGAATCGAGTGTGGAACGACTCCGACAGCGACTAGATAACTCATGAATACACGACGAACGTTACTGCGCGCTGTGGCTGCGAGCGCGGGCGTCTTGGGGCTGTCCTTCGGCTCCGGGGCGTTCACACAGACCACGGCCACCCGAGATTTCTCGATTTCGGTGGCGAACGACGGCAGCGACAGCGCACAGCTCCCGATCGAACCACAGGGCGTCAACTCGGATGCCGTATACCAAAACGGGTCCGGCGTGCTGGTGATCGACGCCAGTGGGCTTCCGCCACAGGCGGTGACTACCTTCGGCCGGTTCAGTGATCTCAGCGATGCGAGCTCCCTGAACGAGGAGGTTTTCGCGATCACCAACGAGAACGACACCGGCGAATCGGTTTCCGTCACCGTGAACGTCGAGATTACCAGTGACGCCGACGACGCGACGCTCAATGTCGCTATTGCACCGACAGATGACAAGGGGAACGTCGCGGGCGGGGGCGTTACTGTAGCTACAGCGACAGCTAAAGGAGAAAAATCCAGCGGGTCTGCCACAGTCAGAAGTGTCTCAGTCGGCGACCAGGTCCTCGGGGGCATCCTCATCAATTCGGCAGGTGCGGAAACAGTTGAGGCCGATATCACGATCAAAGCCGATCAGCCGGTGGAGGAAGTATGAACACACGTACGCTGCTCGCCGGGTTCTTTGTTGTCGCCCTGGTCGGCAGCGCCGTCGTCGGTACCGGCGCGGGCGACATCTTCGGCGACCAAGACGGGGTCGAGGAGAGCGTTACGCTCAGTCCCGCAGACACGCCCGAGGGCACCGCGTACGCATCGACGAATGATGCCGGCGAGCTGTCCGTCACGATCGATGGCCTCCCGCGGAACGCCCAGACGGACGTCGACGACGTGTTCGAGGTCTCCTTCGACTCACCGACCAGTCCGACCGCGAACGTGCTGATCGAGGAGGGCGAGTCGAACGACAACGTCGATTTCGTCGTCACGGACGCCTCCAACGCGGCGGGCGTGCAGTCGAACGCTGACATCGATGACTCGCGGGTCGAACTCGAATCCGGCGAGTCGGTCCTCGTCGGCGTCGAACTCGACGGCACCTCCGAGGGCAGCGTCGAGATCAGCGAAATCACCGCCGACGTCGAACTCGACGCCGGGGACATCGACGAGGTCGACGTGACCTTCGACAACAACGTCATCGCCGAGGACGACGGCGAGACGCAGGCCACCGCCACGGCGGTCTTCCAGGACGGCCCGACGCAGGATCGGACCGACCAGGCGACCTTCGAGAGCAACGACACCGACGTCGCCGAGGTGACCGACGGCGGCGCGATCACCGCCGGCGAGGCCGGCACCGCCGAGATCACCGCGACGCTCCCCGAGGAGAACGGCGACGGAACCGTCACGGGCTCGGCCGTGATCAACGTCGGCCTGATAACGGCCCTCGACGTCGAACTCGCGGACGATCGCGTCCGGTTCGGCAGCGGGGTCAACCCGACCGAGACGACGTCCGTCGATAGCGTCACCGCCACGCTCGCGGACGGATCCACGACCGACGTCACGAACGACACCGATCTCACCGTGACGCCGTTCACCAGCAGCGACGCGGAACTCGTCGACGTGAACGACGACCTGACGATCACCCCGACCGAGGACGCCACCGGCACGGCGACGATCCAGGCGGAACTGCAGGGCGAGACCGCCACCGACGACGTGACGGTCTCGCGGGTCGTCTCGGGCGACATCGACGCCAACGACGATGCCGAGTTCGACGATGCAGACCGCATCGAAGGGATCTCCTTCGTACCCGACGAGGGCGAAGATCTCGAAGGAGAATCCGTCAGCGTCGAGGAATCCGACCGACCCGGAGAGGATGTCGAGCAGGAAATCGAACAAGAGATCGTCGATCCCGATCCCACGGCGGCCGACTTCGAGCCCGCCACGTCGGTCGACGTCACCGTCCCCGACGAGGCGACGGACAACACTGCGACGATCACGCTGACCTCCCCGATCGAGGAGGTCGTCGATCCCGATAACCCGATCGTCGTCCGCGTTCCGGACGGCGAGGA
Organism: Natronomonas salinimetallica; assembly: GCF_013839515.1. Classification (GTDB taxonomy): domain Archaea; phylum Halobacteriota; class Halobacteria; order Halobacteriales; family Haloarculaceae; genus Natronomonas. The sequence goes on from NZ_JACDNQ010000007.1 coordinate 70,946, forward strand.
TCCCGTCGCGCTGAGCGACGAGAACGTGACCGTAATCGAGGAGACCGACGAGACGATCACCGTCGAGGCCGAGACGCCCGGCTTCTCGACGTTCGTCCTCGGCGGCACGACGGCCCCCGAACCGTCCGGCGGCGGTGGCGGTGGCGGCGTCACGGGCGTCGGTGGCGGCGGCGTCACGAGCACCGCCGGCCAGGCGAAGACGATCTCCGACGTCCGGCCCGCCGATCCCGGCACGACGGTCGCCTTCGAACAGACCGCGCTGACCGCCATCACGTTCGAAGCCGAGAACGCCGAGGGCACGGTCGGCGTCGACCAACTCGACGGCGTGCCCGGCGGCGCGCCGCCGTTCAGCCCGAGTCGGCCGGTCGCGGCGGCCTTCGAGATCGACGTGCCCGACGAGCAGGCCGAACAGTCGGCCACGCTCGAGTTCGAGTTGGACGCCGACGCCTTCGACAGCGCGGGGCTCGACCCCGCCGAGGCGACGGTGCTTCGGGCGCTCGACGAGGAGTACGAGCAGCTCGACCCCGACATCGAGGTCGACGGCGACACGGTGACGATTACCGTCGAGACGCCCGGCTTCTCGACGTTCGTCGTCACCGACGATCAGACCGCGGACGCCGACGCTGGCACCGAGACGCCCGCCCCCGACGACGACGGGACGCCTGTCCCCGGCGACGGCACGCCCGCGACCGACGACGATGCGACCGAGACGCCCGAACCCGAGGCGACCGAGACGCCCGAACCCGAGGGGCAGCCCGGCTTCGGTGCCGGTCTCGCCCTCGTGGCGTTGCTCGCCGCCGCGCTGTTGGCGGCGCGCCGGCAGGCGGACGGCTGAGGCCTCCGGCCCTTTTTCGTGCGCTTCGATCGATCGGACGGCGGCACGCCGTCGCCGATTCGAATCGGGATGTCGGCCGCGGCCTCGGTGGAATATCCCGCCGACTGGACGGCCGTCGTTGCCCGTCGCCCGGAGGGGTAAATATATACGCGTCCCTGACACAGCTTTCGACAGCAGCATAGGATTGGTATGTCTGTCCCGACATCCGTGGTCTCGCTTCTCGTCCTTGCGACGCTCGCCGTCTCGGTCGGGTACGTCGCTTTCGGCGTTCGTACGCTCCGGACACGTTCGGGGCGTGGTGTCAAAACGCTCGGCGGGTTCGCGATACTGTGGGGCATCGGCAACGGTCTCACGAACGCGATGGATCTGTACCTGAGCGCGGCGTTCGGGGTCCTAACGCAGGCGCAGTTTTCGACCGCTCAGTTCCCCCAGTGGTTCGAACTGGTGCTCGCCTTCGGGACGTTTCTGAGCATCCTCTCGATCACGGTCGCGCCGTTCGTCTGGACCGCCTTCGTCCTCGATTACACGACCCAACTCCGCCCGCGACACCGCCGGCTGTACACCGGTGCCGTCGCGGTGGTGACGCTCTTCGTGGTCCTGTTCACCGCGCCGAGCATTTTGAGTGTCCTCGGGGTACAACTCGGCCTCGTCGACGGCTTCCTGTTTCTTACCGGCCTCGTCGTCGTCGGAAGCCAGGTCGGCGTCGCCGGGGCCGGGGTCGCACAGCTGTATAAATCCTCTCAGCGCCACGACGTGTTCGGGTCCGCGGAGGTACTCGCCGTCGCCGCTCCGTTGCTGTTGTTGTTCAACAACGCCGCGAACAACTTCGGATTCTACGGGGAGTTCCTCCGGCTGTACGCCGTGTACATCTCGTTGCACGTGCTCGGGATCGTCGGTCTCGTGATGGCCGTCGAACGGTACGATCTCTTCGATCAACTGCCGGCGGCGACCGAGATCGGTCGCGACACCGCCATGGAGTCAGTCGATCTGGGAATCGTGGTGCTCGACGAACGCGATCGGATCGCGGATATGAACGAGGTCGCAAAGACGATGTTCGACACACACGATCGAACGGTCATCGGGACCGACTACCGCGATATCCACCCGTCGCTCGCGGAGATCGGTCTCTCCGCCGAACAGCGGCGTACGATCCGGATCCCGGAGACCGGTCGCGTTCTCGAGGCCGATACCACCACAATGACCGACCGGGACGGCCGCCCGCTCGGTGCCGCGGTCGCGTTCTACGATATCACCGAACAAAAGCGCCGGCAGGAGCGAATACAGGTGTTGAACCGCGTACTGCGGCACAACCTCCGCAACGAACTCACCGGCGCGCGCGGCTACACGAGGTTGCTCGCCGACGATCCGGACGACGCCGCCGAGTTCGTAGAACAGATCACGGAACACCACGACCGACTGATATCGATGGGCGATAAGGCCCAGCGGATCGAACGGATGCTCGAACTCGATCGCGACGCCGCCGATCCGACGCCGCTTTCGGAGATCGTCCGCGATTCGGTCGCGGAGGTGGATTCCGATACCGACGTGGCGATCGGCTCCGGGCGATTCACCGTGTCGGTCCCGGAGGCGTATTCGCTCCGTATCAATCCGGCCATCCTCCAGATGGTTCTCGTAGAGCTGCTCGAAAACGCGGTCCAACACGGGGACGATCCCGAGATCGAAATCAGCTTCCGCGAGGTGGACGACACGCTCGTCGTCACCGATACCGGGCCGGGGATCCCCGACATCGAGATCGAAGTGCTCCGGACGGAGACCGAAACCCCGACGAAACACGGACAGGGACTCGGTCTGTGGCTCATCAAGTGGGGTGTCGACCGGCTCGGCGGTTCGATCGATATCGAAGCCGACCACTCGGGTACTCGCGTCGAAATCGAAATCCCGGCGGCCCACTTCGTTTCGCGGTCCGCAGAGCCGGTGCCGTCCGGCCCGCGATGAGGGAGCCGGACCGTCCGCGGCGACGCGCTTCGAGGAACTCCCCTCGCAGTGGCTGCGTCAGTGGGCGAACTCGACGCCCGTGACCTCGAAGCGTGCGCCGCCGTCGGCGCTCTCGGTCGCCTCGATCGTCCAGCCGTGGGCGTCGACGATCTCCTCGACGATCGCCAGCCCGAAGCCGGTCCCGTCGGACGACATCGAAAAGCCCGTCTTGAAGATGATCTCTGCGTCGGCATCCCCGTGGATGCCGGGGCCGTCGTCGGCGACGAAAAAGCCCTCGTCGTCGATCTTACCGACGGCGACCGTGACGGCCTCGCCGCCGTGATCGATCGCGTTCGCAAAGAGGTTCTCGATGGCCCGGCGGAGGCGCTCGCGGTCGGCCTCGATCGTGAGCCGATCGGCCTCGATTTCGAGGGTGGCCCCCTCCGTGTCGCCCCCGACACCGCCGGGCGTCGAGCCGTCACGCTCCATCGAGTCCCACCACCGCCGGGCCGTGGCGGCCAACTCGACCGGCTCGGTCTCGTCGACGACCCGCCCGTCGCGGGCGAGCGACAGCGTCGCGTCGATGATCTCTTCCATCCGATCGAGGGCGTCGCGGATCGCCGGGAGGTGCTCGGTGTTGCACTCGTCTATCGCGAGGTCGAGTCTGGCGTCGGCGACCGTGATCGGCGTCTGGAGGTCGTGGCTGACGATGCCGGCGAACTCGTTGAGCCGTTCGGTCTTGGCTTCGAGCTCGCGCTCGTGGGCCTTCCGGTCCGAGACGTCGCGGCTGTTTAATAAAAAGCCGTCGCCGTCGGTTCCGGTTCGGTTGCTGGCGACCGACTCGATCCAGACCCACGAGCCGTCGGCGTGGCGGTACCGACACTCGAAACACTCCGTGGTCTCATCGTCCGACTCCGAGAGGGCCCGAAACGCCGCTCGGACGGCCTGACGGTCGTCGGGGTGGGTGTGTTCGTACGCCCGATGCCCGACGAGTTCGTCCTGGTCGTATCCGAGGATCTGCTCGACCGTCGGGCTGGTGTATCGGATCGTCCCGTCGGCGTCGATGATCGTGATCACGTCCGGCGAGTGCTTGACGAACGACTGGAATCGCTCGTGTAGCTCCTCGAGTTCCCGCTTTTGCCGTCGCAACGAGCGTCGGGCCCGACGCTTCTCGACGGCGTCCGCGAGCCGGTTCGCGAGCAGCGAGTACTGCTCCGTCCCTCGCCGCTTCCGAACGTAGTCCGTCACGCCGGCGGAGATGGCTTCGCTCGCGACCGCCTCGTCGCCCTCGCCGGTCACGAGCACGAACGGGAGCTCGCCGTGTTCCTCGCGGATGCTCTCGAGGAACTCCAGACCATCGGTCCCGGGCATCCCGTAGTCGGAGAGGACGCAGTCGATCCGCTCCGTGGACAGAACGTCCAGCCCCGCCTCGGCGCTTTCGGCCGTCCAGACCTCAAAGCGGTCGTCCTCGCGCTCGAGCATGGTCGCGACCGTCTCCGCGAACGTCGGCTCGTCGTCGACGACGAGTGCCTCTATCGTCTCGTCCGTTGTGGTCATTCGATACCCCCACCGTGTCGGTAGTTTGAGACCCACATCCCCGACTTTCGGTACGGCTTTATGATATAAAAATCAGACGGGAGCCCTCATACTGGTGGACGAAATCAACTGAAACCGACTCACGAGTGATCCGCCGTTCGCTCCGTCGAACGGCGTGATCCTCGTGCGTCGTGTGTACGTTCTTTTGTCCGTCAGTATCAATCCGTGAAACCGCGGCGGTCCAGCGTGTGCTCCGGGTTCGCTATAGCGGCGGCGTCTACCGGTGGCTCCCCTCCCGCACCGTCGTCTTCTCGCCGTCCGGGCTCACGACACACCGATCGGGCAGTTGGGGTTCGGGTTCCCGGCCGACGGTGAAAAACCGTTCCGTGCGCGTGAGCTCCTCCGTCGAGGGGCTCGGCTTCGAGATCAGCTCGTACTCCACGGCGACGCCGTCGGATACCGGGGCGATACGAACGGCGGGCAGCTGATAGGAGGGATAAAAGACCGGCGGCAGAACGCCGATGATGCCGTCGCGACGGTGAAGCCGCTTGAGCCACGTCCCCGTGTTGAGGAGAACCCCGCCGTCGACCGACCGCATCGTCGCCCGGTGGGTGTGGCCATAACAGAAGACCGTCGTCTCCGGCTCCTCGGCGAAGATTTCGCGGGCGACCTCCCGGTAGGATACCTCGGGGTCGACGGTGAGATCGGTCTCGAACACCCCGAAGCGGTCGATCGTCTTCCGGACGTCCCGGCGGATGAAATACAGCGGGATCCCGACGAGTATCAAAAGCCCCGCGACGGCCACGTTGAACACGAGCAAGAACCACGCCGCCGTCCCGGCCCGGCCGAAGCGATCCAAGAACGTCACCGTCCGCTCGACCGGCAGCGACCAGAGTCCGAGGACGTCCAGCCCCGCCCCGATCGCCAGCAGGGCGCTGACGTTGAACAACAACAGAAACGGCACCAGCGAGTACCGCAACAGTGGATTCATCTCCCGATAGAAGTACTTCGAGAGGAGCCACACCGGCATCCGCTCCGTCGGCGTCACCGCCTGGACGTCCTTCAGCCAGTTGTATCGGCCCCTGGTGGACAGTTTGCCCGCCCGGCTCGTAACGAGCGTGTTGTAATAGTACCCGAGCGGCGTCGAGTGGGGGTTTCCCCAGTCCTCGATGCGGTTGTTCGGGTCCCGTTGGTGGCCGTGTTCGAAATGGATCACCTGCTCGCCGACCCGGCGTGAGATCGACTCGACGGGAACGAGGTCGATATTGTACGCCGCGAGGCGCTCGACGTACTCGTCGTAGGCGGCGAGCTCGTGGTCGTGATTGCCCGGCAACAGCGTGATCCGGACGTTCTCGCCGGTCGCCTCGAACGCCTCGAACAGCTCCGGATACGTCTCTTCGAGGATTTCGAACTTCTCGATGCCCGTGACGGTCGTGAACTCCCAGAGCCCGAAGGCGTCGCCGTTGATGATCAACTCGGCGTTCTCCTCCGTTCCCGCGAGCCGATCGAGGAAGCCGAGCAGTTCCGGCAGGAAATCGACCTCCTCGAGTTGCTCGTCGCCGCCGATGTGGAGGTCGCTAATCACGTAGTAGACCCGATCCTCCGAGTCGTCGGCCATCGCCCGAAACAGGTCATCCCTCGTGGAAAAAGTACCGGGTTCCGCCTCCCGAGCGGGTTCCGCCTCCCGAGCGGCTTCCGGCCGTCGGTCGGGCCTTCGATTTCGGTGGTCCGGCCGTGCTCCCCCTGCATCGACGCCGCCGACCGTATCGTTTATAGATCCTTGGCGATTCCCCGGAGGCCGTTCATCCGTTCGCGCTGGGTTCGAATCTCGTCCGTCGACATCACCTCGCCGAGTCGGGTGTCCTCGACGAGCGCCTCGGCGAGCCAGCGGGCGCGCTGTTCGATCTCGGCGTTTTTGAGGTACGTTGCGATGCGATCGATCTCCGCGTCGGTGGGGTGTTTTCCCCCATCGAGGGGGTGGAGTCGCTGAACGGTCTCGACGGGGTCGGTCTTTTCGTCGGGGACGTACGCACCACCGGCGAGAAGCAGGGTCCGGGCCGTTACCGACGCGACCTCCTCGCGCTCGTCGTAGCCGAGGTCGTCGACGACCAGCGCGGCCGCCCGCGTCGAGAGCACGAACGTCTCGCGGGACGGTTCGGCGAAGTTCGGCCCCCCGGAGGGGTCGAGCGTGACGGCCAGCGCCGGTTCGTCCGCATCGGTCGAACGAAGCCGTGGATGGTCGAGCATACGGGCGTTTCGTCGTCGGGATATTTCGGTTGTCCGATCCAGCGACGGGTGGGACGACGACGCGGCGGGACAGATAAAAACGCGTTATTCGGGGCGGGGGGTGACGCTGAAATCGCGTACGGAGTGGAGGTCCTCGCCGATCCCTGCTCCCTCACAGCCGTCGCTCGGGCAGGCGTAGTGCCACCCGTCGCGTGTCGACGCCCGTTCGGAGAACCGCTCCCCACAGCGCTCACAGACGAGGGTGTCCGACGAGCAAGTATCGCGATGCAGTTCGTATCGGAGTTCGCTGGTGAACGTCCGCTTGCAGTTTCGACACGTATGCGTCATACGTGAGGGTCGGCGGCCGATTCACTTATAAGCACCCGTTCGTTCATCACCGGGCGAGACGGGCGGACGCGGTCGGTGCCGCCGAACGGCGGCGCTAGAGCCCGACGTTGAGCGCGTATGGCCACGCCACCTCCGCGACGGCGAGGAACGCCAACGCGCCGCCGACACCGTAGACGTTCTTGAGGAACGAGGTCATCTCGTCCTGTGCGTCCTCGCCGTCCGCGTTCCAGAAGTCGTGCATGGTGACCGCCGAGACGAACAAGAACAGCGCGAGTGCGCCGGCCCCGACCGTGGGGACGACGCCGGTGACGAGAGCGAGCCCGGCAAAAATCAAGAGCCCGCCGCTGGCGAGAACCGAGAGTTTCGGGAACGGGAGTCCCTTGAACTCCGCGTACCCGGTCATCTCGGCCGTACTGGTGAAGTGATTGATCCCGGTGAACGCCAACACGCCGCCGAAAAGCACCCTGGCAAACAGGAACGCGACTCCGGCACCCGTACTCTCGAACATCACCGATCCTCCGTTGTGGCGGTCGATTTCGGCGCGGTTCGGTCCCGAGCTACGTGCAGTAACATTACACAAGCAGATACGGATTGGAACCATTATATCACTTTGGCAACATCACCGCAACTAGGTGACGTTCGGGTTACCGTGTCGGATCCCGTACTTTCGGCTCCCGCTCCGTGACACCACCGGACACGGCCCGGCCCACCCGAACGTTTTATCGGCCGTCTCACGGAACCACGCCCATGGACACGGCCGAGCGGACCGAACTGGTCGCGCGATTCACCGAGGAGGTAATCGAGGAAGCCGAGATCGAGGCGCTGTTCGAGGCGTCGGACGAGCCGACGGCGTACATCGGCTACGCCCCGACCGGTGAGATGCACATCGGACACTTCACCACGATGCGGAAGCTCGCAGACTTCGTCGAGGCGGGCCTCGACGTGACGGTCCTCATCGCGGACCTCCATGCCCACCTCGACGACGCCAAGAGTCCCTTCGAGCTGTTGGACGCCCGCTCGCAGTACTACCGAACCGCGATCGAGGCGATGATCGAGGCGTCGGGAGCGGACCCGGCGGGCGTTTCCTTCGTCCGGGGGACGGAGTTCCAACTCGAGGAGCCCTACACGATGGACCTCTATCGGCTGCTCGCGGAGACGACGCTCTCGCGCGCCCAGCGGGCCGGAAGCGAGGTCGTCAGACAGTCGGAAAACCCCAAACTCGGCGGGCTCGTTTACACGCTCATGCAGGCGCTCGACGTCGCCGCCCTCGATGCCGACGTCGCCTACGGCGGGATCGACCAGCGCGGGATCTACATGCTCGCACGCGAACAGCTCCCGAAGCAGGGATATCACAAGCCCACCTGCGTGTTCGCGCCGCTCCTGTCGGGGCTGTCCGGCGGGAAGATGTCCGCCTCCGAGGCCGGCTCGAAGATCAACCTCACCGACAGCGACGAGACCGTCGCCGAGAAGATAACCGGCGCGTACTGTCCCGCGGGCGAGGCCGAGGGCAACGGCGTTTTGGAGTATCTCCGCTTTCTCGTGTTCCCGGTCTTCGACGAGCGTGGCCGGCCGTTCGTCGTCGAACGGCCCGAGGAGTACGGCGGCGACCTCACCTACGAGGGCTACGATGCGCTCGAATCCGATTTCGTCTCGGGCGAGCTCCACCCCGCCGATCTCAAGCCGGCGGCGGCATCGGCGATCGCCGAGGTGATAGATCCGGTTCGCGAGCGGCTGTCCGAGGAGCCCGAGCTTCTGGCGTCCGCGTATCCGGAAACGCACGGGTGAACGGGCGGGCGTCCGTTCAGGCGATTCGTCCCCACCCCACTCGCTCCCGTTGGTCGCTCCTCGAGAGTGGGGGGGCCTCTCGCCCACTTTCAGCTAAATCCCTTCGAGCCAACGATCGGCCCAGCTCTCGATTTCGTCGAAGACCGGACACAGCGACCGTCCCTTTTCGGTAAGCGAGTAGTACGTCGCGACCGGAGCGTCCTCCTCGAGGCGGCGCTCGACGAACCCCGTCTCCCGGAGATCGTCGAGGACCCGAGAGAGCGTCCGGGAGTTCGCGTCCGTCGAGCGCTTGAGTTCGTTGAACCGCTTTTCGCCCCCCTGGAGGTCGTGGAGGACGAGCAACCGCCACTTCGATCCGATCTGCTCCATCGACTCGACGACCGGACAGGGTGAATCGACCTGCTCTTGGGTGTTTGACATACCGTTCCGTACGGCATCGTCGAATAAATATCCACCCCGTCCAGGCCGCCGTGAGCCCCCGTTCGGATCGCTGTGAGCCCCCGTCCAGGCCGCCGTGAGCCCCCGTTCGGATCGCCGGAGACAACACACCCAAGCATACGGCACACATAAAAGGGATATGTACACCGGACGGACGGAGAAACCCTGTTGTCTCTGTGGCGACCCGGAGACGGCCCACCGGATCGATATTCCACCGCGGACGATCCAGCAGTTGAAACACGCCGAACCGATCGCCTGGCGGGACATCGAGGGGGAGGTATCGCTGTATTTCTGTCAGGGCGACTGGGAGACCGTCCGGGATCTCGTCCTCGAGACGGGAATGAGTCCACTCCCGCGGTGTAACGCCGGCCGGGCGTCGTTCGTTCTCCGGGATGATTTCGAGGCGCTTTTGAACGCCAACAGGGCGGAACCGGACCAACATCCCCTCGAGCGGGAGCTTCGACAGAAGGCGAAGGACGCCCTCGAACGCTACGAGGCCGACGATCCCCACGTCGAGGAACGCGACCTCGTCGAGGCGAGGGTCGTCACGTGGGCCCTGGACGATCTCGGGCCCGCGCTGGCATCCGCGGACGACTGATACGGAACGGCCGATAGCCGACGGGCGGAGCAGGCCGGGTGCTCTGGGATCGAATGTGGGCCTACGGGATCGAATGTGGGCCTACGGGATCGAATGTGGGCCTACGGGATCGGACACCCCCCGAGCGAATACCAAACACTGTTACTCCTCGTTTCTGTATGGGTGAATATGAGTGCGCCCGCCGACGAGTTCGAGTTGACCGCGCCGGAGCTAACGAACGATGATCTGTTGATTCTCGACGATCCGCACTTCACCCCCGACACGGTCGCCGTCGTCACCGGTGCCGCCTCGGGGATCGGCCGCGCGACGGCCGTCGCGCTCGCGGCGAACG
>NZ_JACDNQ010000007.1:81089-115758 GCF_013839515.1 Natronomonas salinimetallica
ATGACCTCGACGTCGAGGGGGCAATCGAGCCGCTCGCGACGGACCTCACTGACGACGATGCCGTCCAGTCGATGGTCGAAGACGCCGCCGACCTCGGGACCCTCCGGTACGTCGCCAGCATCGCCGGGATGCAACACATCGCGTCGATCCCCGAGTTCCCGATGGAGCGATACGACCTCCTGCTCGACGTCATGCTCCGGGCGCCGTTTCTCACCGCCAAGTACGCCATGCCGCACATCCGGGCGACCGAGGACGGCGTCGGCGCGATCGCGAACATGTCCTCCGTCCACGGCCAGTACGCCACCCAGGACAAAGCCGCCTACATCACCGCCAAACACGGCCTCAACGGGCTGACGCGGGCGATCGCGGCCGAAGGCGAGGGCACGCTCCGGAGCTTTTCGATCAGTGCCGGCTACGTGTTGACGCCGCTGATGTTGAACCAGATCGAGGACACCGCCGAGGAGCGCGGGATCTCCGAACGGGAGGTCGTCGAGGACGTCATGCTCGGACAGGCCCGCACCAAGGAGATGATGACACCCGCCGAGGTCGCGAACCTCTTTACCTTCGGCCTCTCGAAACACGGCACACACCTCAACGGGGCCGACCTGCTCTGGGACGGCGGCTACACCCACACCTACGAGTGAGAGAGCAAAGGCGACGCGGTGACGAACGCCGTCATGACGGCGATCAGGCCTCGACGTACTTCCTGTCGAGATACTTCTCGTTGAACGTCCACTCGCCCTCCTCGTCTTTGATCATGTACTCGCCGTAATAGGGGACGCGCTCGTCGACGGTCTTGCGGAACGTCTCGCGGATCTCGGGTTTCGTCATCTCGCCCATGCTCTTGAGGTCGTCGTTGCGGTTGAGACAGCCCTTCAGGTATCCCTCGTGCGTCACCCGAACGCGGTGGCAGTTCGCACAGAAGTCGGCGTTGCCGACGGGATCGACGATCTCGACCATGCCGCCGGGGAGGTCCGGATCGTCCTCGCCGACGAAGTACCGACGGCGGCCGTGCATCTCGCGGCGCTCGACGCGGTCGGCTTGCTCTGTGAGCCATCCGTGGACGCGGTCGATCTCGATGGCCCACTCCGGGCGACCGGCGAGTTCGGGCATGTACTCGATGAGCTGGAGCTGGAGCCCCTCGTTCTCGGCGACGTGATCGACCATCTCAGGGACGTAGCCCGCGGTGTGCTCGAAGACGACCATATTGAGCTTGACCGGGTCGAGCCCGGCCTCGAGTGCGGCATCGATCCCGCTCATCACGTCCTCGTAGGCCGTGCTCTTCGTGACCTCCTGAAACGCCTCCGGCGAGAGCGCGTCCTGGGAGACGTTGACCCGTTCGAGGCCGGCCTCGGCGAGGCCCTCCGCGCGCTCGGGGAGGAACGTCCCGTTCGTCGTCAACGACGTGTCGATACTGTCCGGCGTCCGACGGATGATCTCCTCGAGATCCTGTCTGAGCATCGGCTCGCCGCCCGTGAACTTCGCCTTCCGGACGTCGAACTCCGTGGCGACGTCCAGAAATCGAACGACGTCGTCGGTCGACATCTCGTCGTCCGCCGGTTCCATCGGCCCCCGCGTGTCGCCCAGCCCCTCGTTGTGGCAGTACACGCAGTCAAAATTACACCGGTCGGTGAGCGAAATCCGGACACCGGTCGTTTCGCGGCCGAACCCGTCTTCGAGCATATGCGGGGATTCATCTACGGGTGCTTAAAATCGACGCCGCAATCCCGCGCTTCGAAACGGCTTTTGATTACGTTAGGACGTCGTGTCGGCCACCGGCGGGGGTCGGTCACAATCCTTATCGGCGAGTACGAACCTATTCGACGTATGGACGAAGACGAGGTCCTCGACCGCCTCTCGGAGGTCGAGGATCCCAGCCTTGGGGACGATATCGTCTCGCTCGGGCTCATCAACGAGGTACGCATCGATTCGGAGACGATCGCGATCGATCTGGCTCTCGGCGCTCCGTACTCGCCGACCGAGACCGCACTCGCGGGGACCGTCCGAGAGACGCTCGCCGACACCGGCTACGGAATCGAGCTCTCGGCGAGCATCGACACGGACCTCGATGCCGGCGAGCAGATTCTGCCGGACGTCGAGAACATCATCGCGGTCGCCTCCGGGAAGGGCGGCGTCGGGAAGTCGACCGTCGCGGTGAACCTCGCCGCCGGACTCGCCGAGATGGGTGCCCGCGTCGGGCTGTTCGATGCCGACGTCTACGGGCCGAACGTCCCCCGGATGGTCGAATCAGACGCCCGGCCCAAAGCGACCCACGAGGAGACGATCGTCCCGCCGGAAAAATACGGCATGAAGCTCATGAGCATGGATTTCCTCGTCGGGGAGGACGACCCGGTCATCTGGCGAGGACCGATGGTACACAAGGTCCTGACGCAGTTGTGGGAGGACGTCGAGTGGGGCGCACTCGATTACATGATCGTCGACCTGCCGCCGGGGACCGGTGACACGCAACTGACGCTTTTGCAGTCCGTCCCCGTCTCGGGGGCGGTGATCGTGACGACGCCCCAGCAGGTCGCCCTCGACGACGCGCGCAAGGGACTCCGGATGTTCGGCGAGCACGACACGCCCGTCTTGGGTATCGTCGAAAACATGTCCGGGTTCGTCTGTCCGGACTGTGGCGGGGAACACGACATCTTCGGCAGCGGCGGCGGCGAGGCGTTCGCGGAGGACGTCGATATGCCGTTTTTGGGCGCTCTACCGCTCGACCCGGCCGTCCGGAAGGGTGGCGACGCCGGCCGTCCGATCGTCCTGGAGGAGGAAAGCGACACTGCCGACGCCGTCGCTTCGTTCGCCGAGAAGACCGCCGACATGCAGGGAATCGTACAACGGCGGCTGGTCGCGAATCGGTGACGACGCGGAGAGGTGGGTAGCCGGGTCGGCACCGGTGAGGCGTTACCCGCGCCGTGTTTTTATAAGAGAGCCCGAGAGCTGTTCGAATAGGTTTCCAACGGAGCCGGTGGCTCGATTTTGATTCCTCCTGCCCGATGCCAGCGGCGCGTATGACGCCGCACGCCCTCCGTCCTCGCCAGTGCCCTTTCCCTCGCCCACCCTCCCCTCGCACGCCCTCGATTTCGATGATGACGGTCGATTCCTCGCGCGCCGAGGGGTGTCCAGTGCGCCGAGCTGTGCCCGCCGCTGTTGGACTCCCTCTCACGACACGCCGCCCTCGCCGGGGCGGCGCGGGCGGCTGGCTGTGTCACCAGGCTGACGCGCCCTCGCTCGCGCTCACGTGTGCCGAGTGCAACAAGACTGTCGATTCTGAGGGGAAGACGAGTCGTATCGGTGGAGAGATCTATCATTTTTGTTTCTCATCGTGCCAAAGTCAATTCGAAGAGCGACATCAGCGTCTCGAAGAAAGAGTGTAGCGCTGGCACCGGTTTGGAACCGAAAGTAAACACCGCTGATTACCCACACTATCCAAGTAGAAACGCACCTAACGGAGTAGCCCCTATAGTATAATGATGAAAACACGCACCGCACATCTCGACATCACAGGGATGACCTGCGCCAACTGCTCGGGGACAGTTGGCGATGCCCTGGAGTCACTCGACGGCGTCGTCGAGGCGAACGCCAATTTCGCCACGGACGAGGGCTCCGTCGAGTACGACCCTGACGAGGTATCGCTCGCAGATATCTACGAGACGATCGAGGACGCCGGCTACGGTGCGGTGTCGGACACGGTGACTATAGGCATCTCCGATATGACCTGTGCCAACTGTGTGCAGACGAACGAGACCGCACTCGAGAACACGCCGGGTGTTATCGCGGCCGAGGCAAACTTCGCCACCGACGAAGCGCAGGTCAGGTACAACCCCGCGGACACCTCACTCGACGCACTCTACGACGCTATCGAGGACGCTGGGTACTCGCCGGTTCGTGAAGACGGCGACAGCGGTGAATCGGGTGCAGATGCTCGGGACGCTGCACGACAGGGCGAGATTCGAAAACAGCTTCGACTGACGCTGTTCGGAGCCGCGCTGTCGGCCCCGATGCTGTTTTTCCTCGCAGAGAAGTTTCTGCTCGGCGGGGGAATTCTCCCGGAGACGGTCCTCGGCGTCGAATTCGGGTGGGTCGAGTTCCTGCTGGCAACACCCGTTCAGGCCGTGCTCGGCTGGCCGTTCTACAAGAACTCGTACAACGCGCTGGTCAACAACAGGCGCGCCAACATGGACGTTCTCATCGCACTGGGTTCGTCCACTGCATATTTCTACTCCGTTGCAGTACTTGCCGGACTGATCGCGGGGAGCCTGTACTTCGATACTGCCGCGCTCATCCTCGTATTCATCACGCTTGGCAACTACCTCGAAGCCCGCTCGAAAGGGCAGGCTGGCGACGCCCTTCGGAAGCTCCTCGAAATGGAGGCCGAGACGGCCACCCTCGTCGACGAGGACGGCAACGAGACGGAAGTATCACTCGAAGACGCCACCGTCGGCGACCGCCTGAAGGTCCGTCCCGGCGAGCAGATTCCGACCGACGGCGTCGTCGTCGATGGGCAAAGCGCCGTCGACGAGTCGATGGTCACCGGCGAGTCAGTCCCCGTCGAGAAAGGCGAGGGCGACGAGGTCGTCGGCTCGACGATCAACGAGAACGGCGTCCTCGTCGTCGAGGCGACGAAGGTCGGTGCGGACACGGCCCTCCAGCAGATCGTCCAGACGGTCAAGGAAGCCCAGTCGCGCCAACCCGACATCCAGAATCTGGCGGACCGTATCTCGGCATACTTCGTCCCAGCAGTCATCGCGAACGCGTTACTGTGGGGCGCTGTGTGGTTCCTCTTCCCCGAAGCGCTCGCCGGACTCGTCGAGTGGCTCCCGCTCTGGGGAGCGGTCGCCGGCGGACCAGTCGTGGCTGGTGGCACCGTCTCAGTCTTCGAATTCGCGCTCATCGTCTTCGCGTCGTCCGTGCTGATTGCCTGTCCCTGTGCGCTGGGGTTAGCAACGCCGGCTGCAACGATGGTTGGGACGACGATCGGTGCCCAAAACGGCGTCCTGTTCAAGGGCGGTGACATCCTCGAACGCGCGAAAGACGTCGACACGGTCGTCTTCGACAAGACGGGTACGTTGACGAAAGGCGAGATGGAGCTGACTGACGTCGTCGTCTTCGACGGTGACGGCCAACCTGTCGCGGACGGTGGGGATCCGGCAGCCGACGGCGGAGCGCTAACTGCACGCGATCGTCTCGGTGAGGACGACATCCTCCGATTCGCGGCGGCGGCCGAAAGTGGAAGCGAGCACCCGCTTGCGAGGGCTATTGTCGATGGAGCCGAAGCCCGTGGTATCGACGTGGCCGACCCGGACGACTTCGAGAACGTCCCTGGCCATGGCATTAAAGCGACCGTCGGTAACAGCGAGGTGCTGGTCGGGAATCGGAAGTTGCTCCGGGACAACGGGATCGACCCCTCGCCCGCTCAGGAGACGATGGAGCGCCTCGAGAACGAGGGGAAGACGGCGATGCTCGTCGCCCACGTGCCCGCTGGCACGGACGAGGGCAAACCCGTCGGTGTGGTCGCTGACGCCGACACGATCAAAGAAAGTGCGACCGAGGCCGTGAGTCAACTGCAGGAGCGTGGCCTCGACGTGATGATGATTACCGGTGACAACGAACGGACTGCTCGTGCCGTCGTCGAGCAGGTCGGCATCGATCCCGAGAGCGTCCGTGCAGAGGTGCTCCCCGAGGACAAATCCGATGCCGTCGAGGCCATCCAGGACGAAGGTCGCAAGGCAATGATGGTGGGCGACGGCGTCAACGACGCGCCCGCACTCGCGGTCGCCCACGTTGGGACCGCCATCGGGAGCGGGACGGACGTCGCCATCGAAGCTGCGGACGTGACGCTAATGCGCGACGACCCGCTCGACGTGGTGAAGGCCATCCGTATCTCAGACGCGACACTCCAGAAGATCAAACAGAACCTCGTGTGGGCGCTTGGTTACAACACGGCGATGATCCCGCTGGCCTCGCTGGGACTCCTCCAGCCCGTGCTGGCTGCCGGGGCGATGGCGTTCTCGTCGGTGTCGGTGCTGTCGAACAGCCTCCTGTTCCGCCGGTACACCCCCGACCACGACTACAAACTACTCGGGAGGTTCCGGTAAGTTGTCCCCGCAGGGCGATTCATCCCCACCCTACTCGCTCCCGTTGGTCGATCCTTGAGAGTGGGGGCTTCTCGCCCAATCCGCTTAAGAACAATTGACAAAACAGATAGCTGCGATAGTCTAGATATGCAAGCCGCCCTCGTCGACGGAATCCTCGAGTCGCTGCGGATCGGCGTCGGTTTCCTCTGGACCGCCGCATGGGCGATCATCATGGGGCTCGTCATCACGAGTCTCGTACAGGTCTACGTCTCGAAGGAGCGGATGGCCCAGATCCTCGGAAATGATGACCTGAGTGGACTCACCAAAGCAACGGTGTTCGGCGCCGCGAGTAGCGGCTGTAGCTTCGGGGCCGTCGCTATTGGGAAGGGGCTGTTCAAGAAGGGTGGTCACGTCGTGAACGTCCTCGCGTTCATGTTCGCCTCGACGAATCTCATCGTTGAGCTCGGTCTGATGATCCTGATCCTCCTCGGCTGGGAATTCTTGGTAGCGGAACTCCTCGGCGGCATCATCCTCATCGCCGTGATGGCGCTGCTCGTCCACGTGACGCTCCCCGAGAACCTCTTCGACGAGGTGCGGCAGGAACTGAACGAACGCGATCAGGAACACGGTGTCACCGAGGATCCGACCTGCGGGATGGAAGGCAAAGACGAGTACTCGCTGACGACCGACGGTGGCGAGACGCTAAAGTTCTGCTCGGAAGGCTGTATGGAAACCTATGAGCAGGGGACCG
The DNA here is from genome assembly GCF_013839515.1 of Natronomonas salinimetallica. GTDB lineage: Archaea > Halobacteriota > Halobacteria > Halobacteriales > Haloarculaceae > Natronomonas. The sequence goes on from NZ_JACDNQ010000007.1 coordinate 87,924, forward strand.
CAAGTAGCGGCGGATGGCGCGATGAACTGCTCTCGTGGGGGGGCTGGTACAAAGTCGGAAACCAATACCGCAAGGAGTGGTCGATGATCTGGAAGGACGTCGTCGCGGGCTTTCTCATCTCGGGGTTCGTCATCGTGTTCGTCCCACAGTGGGTGTGGAACACACTCTTCCTCCAAGGCGATGGGTTGCTTGTCAGCGCGGAGAACGCGGTTATGGGCGTCACCGTCGCGGTTCTCAGCTTCGTCGGCAGCATGGGCAATGTCCCGTTCGCCGTCGCGCTCTGGGGCGGTGGGGTCAGCTTCGCGGGCGTTATTGCGTTCGTCTACGCCGATCTCATCACCATCCCCGTCCTGAACGTCTATCGGAAGTACTACGGCTGGAAGGTGATGCTGTACATCCTCGGAATCTTCTTCGTAACGATGGCCTTCACGGGCTTCCTCATGGAGTTGCTATTCGACGCCTTCGGCATCGTCCCGGATCTGGCCGGTGGCGAGACGGCGACCGAACAGACGTACTTCGAGCTCAACTACACCTTCTACCTCAACATCGTCGCGTTCGCCCTCTCTGGCTTCCTCCTCTACGTGTATCGACGTGGCCTCGGTGCTCCCGGCCAGTACCGCGATCCCGTCTGTGGGATGCGAACCGACGACAGTAGGCCGAGTCTCACCCACGATGGCGAGACGTACTACTTCTGTTCGGACCGATGCAAGCGATCGTTCGAGAAGCACCCCTCCGAATTCGCACAGCAACACCCACCGGTCTCGGAGGCGGGAGCTTCCCAGAGCCATGAACATCACTGAACGCCGCATCGTGATCTCGAGTTTCGCGGCCAAACAGCCCCAAATATTGCGTTTGTCAATCACAACTGGTACAGCGATGTCTCACAAACCCTCGCGTATGGGCAAGTACCTCGGCGGATCCAGGTGGGAGAGATGAATCGACGGCGAGCCGATATAGTAGTCGGTGGCTTGGTCGCTGCCGTCCTTATCGTCGGCGGGGTGCTCAGCTGGCAAGCGTACCAGCAACAGCAGGCCTTCGACCAGATGGGATCGATGATGGGCACGTCAATGGGAGCGGTTCATGGAACGAATCCGCTCTGGTACGTCCTCGGAACCCTCCTCGTCTCGGCTGTCATCGGTGGAGGGTATCTCGTGGTTCGGGACGAACTCAGTAGCACAGACGTACCCGATCGCTTACAGATGGAGATGGCGGATCCGACCGATCCAGAGAGTGCCGAATCACCGGAGGGGGAAACCCAATCAGCGGGGGACATCAATCCAGAGGCTCAGCCACAGGCTCGCGTATTAGACCTCTTGCCGGATGATGAACGCCGTATCCTCGAACCGGTTCTTTCCTCGCCCGGCATCACACAGATCGAACTCAGGGATCGCTCGGACTTCTCGAAGAGCAAGGTCAGTCAGACGGTGAGCGCTCTCGAGAAGCGTGGCCTGCTGTACCGCGAGCGCCAGGGGCGGACGTATCGTATCTATCCGAGCGACGACCTACAGGAGAAGCAAATGAACTAGCGGGCCATTTCCGCCGATTCAGAACCATTCATCGGAGTCGTAGGTGCTGAAGTTGAACCAAGCGATGGTCGTATGACCCTCCTTCAGCGCGAGGCCTATACTCGCCGACCACGAAAACGAGGGAAATGACTCCCACTCTTGGAGCGCTCGCGAGCTGTGCCGGTCAGCTACCGGGCACCAGCGATGACGGTGGGCGTGAGGTAACGCCACGCTCGACAGTCATGTCCGAGCCAGATAGCTCCGTCAGCCTCACCGCGGGGTCCGGGACGGTTCGGCCAGCCCCCGAGACCTCGACGACTAACTGGATGTACGGGGATCAATTTCCGGGACCAGAATTACGGAAAATTCGAGGAGAAAGCCTCGCCGTTCACGGCGTTAACGAGAGCGAAGCTCTCGTTCGTACACCAGAACGCTTCGCGTTCTGGGGACGGAGATGAAGCCGACAACACCGTCACGATCGCCGGAATTAAGCCCCAGACAGCGTATCTGTGGGCGAGTACAACGGGCAAACCCTGGCGGTTGGATTGGGGTCCGCCCGGACGGCGAAGGATCCGACGCGGCGGCGATGATCGCGAAACACGCCGCTCGACCGTGTTCCGGCCGATACCGAATCAGTAGTACTGGCGGTCGACGTTCCGGACGGCTTCGATCCGTTTTTCCATCGGCGGGTGGGTCGCAAAGAGCCGCTGAAGCGCGGAACGGTCGCCGCCGGAGATACACAGCGCGGAGACGTTGTCGTCCAACTCGGCGTCGCCCCGCCCGTTGGCGGTCGAGATCTTGCCGAGGGCCCGCGCCATCGCGTCGCCGCCGACGTGGCCGGCCGCGTCCGAGTCGGCGACGTACTCGCGGTATCGAGAGATGGCGAGGACGAACACCATTGCGACCATCTGGACGATGACGCTCGCGAGATAGCCCAATACGATGTTTCCGATGCCGCCGTCGCGCGAGAAGGCGATGACGAAGTACGCCGCCAGCCCGAGCATCGAGGCGATCGATTGGCCCATCACCATCATGACCACGTCGCGGTTGTCGACGTGGGCGAGTTCGTGGGCGAGCACTCCCTCGAGTTCGTCGTGATCGAGCAATCGGATGAGCTGCTCGGAGACGACCACGACGCCCGCGCCACGGCGTCCGACCGCGAAGGCGTTCGGGACGCCCATGTCAGCGACCATCAGGCGGGGCTTTTCGAGATCCATTTCGTCGGCGATCCGCTCGACGGAACGGTGAATCTCCGGGTACCGATCCGCCGGCATGTCCTCGGCACCGGAACTCCACAGCGCGATCTTCTTGCCGAGGACGTACTGGAAGCCGGCGAAGCCGACGGTCCCGAGGAGGACGATCGGGATCCCGACGCCGAAGGCCTCGACGGCGACGATCGCGACGAGGGCGTAGAAGGCAAAGAGAACGCTCCCGACGACGGCCATCCTGGCTTTGAGTCCGACGTGTCTCATATACCTCTCCCGTAGGGGATTTGGCGGCATATGGCTTCCGGCCGACGGCGGGAGGCGGGCTGACGTCGGGGGGCGGGTCGGTGACCCGGCGACGGAACGGGGCCGGTATCCCCGATGCAGTGAGCCCTCGGTGGCCGCGGAAACTCAAAACGCCTAAGTCGCTCGCCGACGCTGTGGCGAGTATGCGACATCGCGTGCTCGTCCGTCGGCCCGACGCTGACAGCCGCGAGCGCGCCGTCCCGACCGCTTTTTCGAAGGCCAAGCGTCCGTAGCACGGTCTGCGGCGGGCGTGGCACCCCCGTCACAGGTCGACCCCGGACGGACGCGGCACACGAACGTTTCCGAGAACGGATACCGACCCCACCCACACACCAATGACACACGACACATTCACCGGCGTGTTCCCCGCGATGACCACGCCGTTCCACGACGACGAAAGCATCGATCACGACACCCTCCGCGCGCACGCACAGCGGCTCGAAACCGCCGGCGTCGACGGGGTCGTCCCCGTCGGCACCACCGGCGAGTCGGCGACCATGTCCCACGACGAACACGTCGAAGTCATAGAGACGGTCGCCGACGCGGTCGAGGACGTCCCCGTGATCGCCGGCTCCGGCTCGAACAACACCCGTGAGGCGCTCGAACTCTCCGAACGGGCCGCCGCCGCCGGAGCCGACGGTCTCCTCTTGATTTCGCCGTACTACAACATCCCCGAACCCGAGGGAATGCAAGCGCACTTCAGAGCCGTCGCCGACGCGGTCGACCTCCCACAGATCATCTACAACGTGCCCGGCCGAACCGGGCGTAACATCGCGGTCGAGACGGCCGTTTCGCTGGCCGAGCACGAGAACGTCGTGGGATACAAGGCCGCAAGCGGTGATTTGAACCGGACCAACGAGGTCATCGAACGCACCCGGGCGGAGAACTTCGCCGTGCTGTCGGGCGACGACGCGCTCACGCTGCCGATCATCGCCCAGGGCGGATCGGGCTGTATTAGCGTCGCGGCAAACGTCGAACCCGAGCGCACCGTCGCGTTGGTCGGCTCTGCGCTCGCCGGCGACTTCGATCGCGCTCGCGAACTCCAGTACGAACTCGGCGACCTCTTCCGGACGCTGTTCATCGAGACCAACCCGATCCCGATCAACGAGGCGATGGACATGCGGGGGATCCACTCGGCGACGATGCGCTCGCCGCTGAACCCCCTCCAGCCCGACCACCGGGAGACGCTGCGGGCCGTTCTCGAGGAGCTCGAACGATGACGATGGACATCGTCGTCGTCGGTGCGACCGGCCGGACCGGAAGCGAGATCGTCGCCGAAGCCAGCGGCCGCGGCCACGACGTCGTCGGGATCGCTACGACGCCCGACACGATCGAGGACGTGCGTGTCTACCCGAGCGAGGAGTTCCCCGAACTGCTCGACGGGGCCGACGTTGTCATCGACTTTACGCTCCCCGAGGCGACCCGCGAGTACGCCGGGATGGTCGCCGACGCCGGCGTCCCCTACGTCGTCGGGACGACCGGGTTCGAGGCGGCGGGGCTCGATGCGCTTCGGGACGCCAGCGAGTCGACCGCGGTCCTCAAGGCCTCGAACTTCGCCCGGGGCGTGCAGGCGCTGTTGCGGGTGGTCGAGGCGGGCGTCGAGGCGCTGCCCGACTACGACGTCGAACTCACGGAGACACATCACAGCGGCAAGCGGGACGCCCCGAGCGGCACCGCGAACACGATCCTCGACGTCGTCGATTCGGCCCGTGGGGCGAACCTGGAGCGTACCCATGGACGTGAGGGCGAACACCGACGTGAGGACTCGGAGGTCGGCGTCCACGTCCGTCGCGCCGGCGCTGTCCGCGGCGAGCACGAACTCCTCCTCGCCGGCAACGACGAGGTCCTGACGTTGACCCACCGGGCCGAATCCAGGCGGGTCTTCGCGGCCGGCGCCGTCGACGCCGCCGAGTGGCTCGCCGGTCGGGTGCCCGGATGGTACGAGTTCGGGGACGTCTTGTAGGTATTAGACGTCGTCGACCTCGTAGGCGAGCCCCGAGTCCCGAAGCGCGTCAGTGACCCGCCCCGCGAGATCGGTCGTAGCAACGACGACGACGTCCAGCCCGCGGCCCGCTGCATCGGCGGCGACCTCGCCGGCCGCGAAGGTCACGTCGGGGTCGGTACCCGACGCGTCCAGCGTGGCGACCGCCTCGACCCCTGCCGCCGCGACGAGATCCGCCGCAGCCGCGGCGGCGGCCAGCACCCCCGAACCGCTCGGCTCGGCCGACCGGATCGGCGCGACCTGAAACACCGTTACGTCGCCGGGATCGAGGTCGATGATGCCCGCAAACCCCGTGACGCCCACGACGGCACCGGCGTCTGCATCGGTCGTCGCGATCCCGGTTGCGGGCCCGCCCTCGCCCGGCGTCGCGTGCAATAGCCCGTCCTCGATCGAGAGCGAGACCGTTTCGCCGGCTTCGATGACAGCCGTCGCGAAGGCCGCGTCCTCCTGCATGCTGCCGAGGACGTCCTCCGTGACGTGATCGGCGAACCGTCGTACGTCGGAGGACTGCTGGAACAGCCAATCGACGCCCCGCTTCGTCACCCGGTAGCGCGATCTGGCCTCCTTCTCGACGAACCCCTCGTCGACGAGTTCGCGGATGTACTCCGAGACCGCCTGGCTGGTCACGCCGACGGCGTCGGCGATCTCGCCCTGATTGACCGCCGGCTGCCGCTCTGCGATCTCGACGAGCACGCGGAACTTCGTCGCGGAGCGCTTGTTGTCGAGGACGTCGACCATATCCGCACGTCGTGTCGACCGTTTATAAACACCCGAGACTCGGGGACCCCGTCAGCGCTTTGAGCGCGGCGACCGACCGGTCCGTATGGAGTTCGACCCATTCGACCGTGCCGTCTACCTTCCGGCCACCGGGACGCTCGTCTGTGCCGACCTCCACGCCGGTCGGGACGCGGCATCGGAACTCGAGTTCCGGGTCGGCGAACACGAAGACCTCACGGAACGTTTCGAGCGGCTACTCGATCGCTACGAGCCCACCGAGGTCGTCATCGCCGGGGATCTTCTGCACTCCTTCGATCGGGTCCCGACGGGCGCGGCGTCGACCGTCCGTTCGATCTCGACGCTCGCGGCGGACCGGGACTGTCCGATCGCCGTCACCCCCGGCAACCACGACACCCTGCTCGAGGAACTGTGGGACGGCCCGATCGTCCCGGAGTATCCGATCGGCGACAGCTCGATCGTCGTCACACACGGCCACGTTCCGCCCGAGGGCGACGCGGCGTGGTACATCGTCGGCCACGACCATCCGACGATAGAGATCGAGGGTGTCCGCCGGCCGTGTTATCTGTACGGTCCCGGCCAGTACGACGGGGCGGGCGTGTTGATGCTCCCGTCGTTCAGTCGGCTCCCGGCCGGGATCGAGATACACGGGCTGTCGGCCGCGGAGTTCCAGTCCCCATTTATAACCGATCCGGGGACGCTCCGGCCGATCGTCCACGACGTCGAGGCCGACGAAACCCACGAGTTTCCGCCGCTTTTGGAGCTGCGGCGGTTCCTGTGAGACGGCCCTCGCGACCGCGGCTGTTGTTCTCCGAGCGGGCGGCTGTTGTTCTCCGAGCGGGCGGCTGTTGTTCTCCGAGCGACGGTCCCCCGCCCGCGTCGGGACGGAGTAGCCTTTTAATCGCTGCGGCCACAACGATGGGGTATATGGGTATCCTCTCGCGGGCATCGTACGTCATCCGATCGAAAGTGAACGCCGTCCTGAATCGCGCGGAAGACCCCCACGAAACGCTCGATTACTCCTACGAACAGCTCCGAGACGAGCTCCAGGACGTAAAGAAGGGGATCGCGGACCTGACCACACAAAAGAAACGACTCGAGATCCAGAAACGCCGGCTCGAAGAGAACGTCGAAAAGCACAACCAACAGGCCAGACAGGCCGTAGAGCAGGGCCGTGACGACCTCGCGCGGCGCGCGCTGGAAAAGAAAAAACAGAAGATGAACCAGATCGAGGACCTCGAAACCCAGATCGCGGACCTCGAGGGCACCCAGGACAACCTCGTCGAAAAGAAAAACGAACTCCAGGGTCGGATCCAGGAGTTCCGAACCGAAAAGGAGACGATGAAAGCCCGGTACGAGGCCGCCGAGGCCAGCGCCCGCGTCAGCGAGGCGATGACCGGTGCCGGCGACGAGATGGAGAACGTCTCACGGTCGATCGATCGCGCCCGCGACGAGACCGAAGAGATGGAGGCCCGCGCTGCGGCGATGGACGAACTCGAAGACAGCGGCGCTTTCGAGGGCGCGCTTTCGGACGAGGGCGACCTCGAACGCGAACTCGACGAGATGCGACGGGGCGGGGAAGTCGAGGCCGAACTGGAGACGCTGAAATCCGAGACGGGCGTAGAAAACGGCGATGAGGGTGACGTCGACGTCGAATTCGATGATGAGGCGGTGGACGTCGAAACCGGCCCCGGTGACGAACTCGCGAGCGGGACCGACGAGGAGCTCGAAGCGGAGCTCGACGATATCAAACGCGACGACGAGTGACCCGTCTCACTCGCCGATGAAATCCGGCTCGACGCGCTTTTGTTCGACCTCGGATTCGAGGTGGCTACGGAACGTCTCGACGTCGACGGCTTTGGCTTCGGCTTCGAACCGGTCCCGAACGGAGACGGTCCCCGCCCCCTCCTCGTCGTCACCGACGACGAGCATGTACGGGACGCGGTCGTCGTGGGCGGTCTGGATCTTCTTGCCGACGGTCCACGACCGGTCCTCGATTTCGACGCGGAACTCGGAGAGATAGCGGTTCTTGAGCTGTTTGGCGTAGCCGACGTTGTCGTCCGAGACCGGGAGGATCCGGACCTGCTCCGGCGCGAGCCACGTCGGGAAGTTCCCGTTGAAGTGCTCTATGAGCACCATAAAGAAGCGCTCGTAGCTGCCGTAGAGTGCCCGGTGAATCATCACCGGCTGGTGTTCCTCGTTGTCCTCGCCGGTGTAGGAGAGATCAAAGCGCTCGGGCATGTTGAAATCGAGCTGGACGGTCGGGCCGTCCCAGTTGCGGCCCAGCGCGTCCTCGAAGGCGAAGTCGATCTTCGGGCCGTAGAAGGCACCGTCACCGGACTCGACGTCGTAGTCCATCCCGCTGGATTCGAGGACGTCCCGGAGTTGGGATTCGGCCTGCTCCCAGATCTCGTCGGAGCCGACGGACTTTTCGGGCCGGGTAGCGAGTGCGACCTCGTAGTCGAGGTCGAACGTCTCCAGGACCTCGTTGATCTGTCGCATGATGGTATCGACCTCGCGTTCGATCGAGTCGGGCTCCACGAAGAGGTGGCCGTCGTCGATCGTGAACGCCCACACCCGGGAGAGCCCCGAAAGCTCGCCGCGCTGTTCTTTCCGGTAGACCTTCCCGTTTTCGGCGTAGCGGATCGGGAGGTCACGATACGACCAGTTACCCTGGTTGAAGATCGTCGCGTGGCCGGGGCAGTTCATCGGTTTGAGGCCGTACTCCTCGTCGTTGACGTCGAGGAGGAACATGTCGTCGACGTAGTTTTCGTAGTGGCCCGACTGCTTCCACAGCTCCGTCCGGAACAGATGCGGCGTCTCGACGAACTCGTAGTCCTGCTCGTCGTTGAGGCCGTCGACGAACGCCTCCAGCTCCCGGAGGATCGCCTTCCCGTTGGGATGATACAGCGGAAGCCCCGGCCCCGTCACGTCGGGGATCGAAAAGAGGTCCAGCTCCTGGCCCAGTTTCCGGTGATCGCGCTCTTTGGCCTCCTCGCGCCGTTCGAGGAACGTCTCTAGGTCCGCCTCGCTCTCGAAGGCGGTCCCGTATATTCGGGTGAGGGTGTCGTTTTCCTCGTCACCGCGCCAGTAGGCGGCCGCGATATTCAGAAGCTTCACCGCGCCGATCTCGCCCGTCGAGTCGACGTGTGGGCCCTGACAGAGGTCCTGCCAGTCGTCCTGGACGTAAAACGAGACCGTCTCCTCGTCCCCGGCTTCGGTCTCCAGGATCTCCCGTTTGTACTCGTTGTCCTCGTAGACGTCGAGGGCCTCCTCGCGGGAGCGCTCGACGCGTTCGATGTCATAGTCGGCCTCGATGATCGACTCCATCTCGGCTTGGATCGCTTCGAGGTCGTCCGAATCGAGGTCGACGCCCGCCACGTCGTAATAGAACCCCTCGTCGGTCGGTGGACCGATCGCGAGTTTCGCGTCGGGGTAGAGCCGCTGAAGGGCCTGTCCGAAGACGTGTGCTGCGGAGTGTCGGAGTACCTGGAGGTACTCGCTCGATTGGTCGGTGACGATGACGAGTTCGCAGTCCTCACGAAGCGGCTCGGACTTGTCGGCGAGTTCTCCGTCGACGATACCCGCGACCGTATCCGACCCGAGGCCCGGTCCGATCTCGTAGGCCACGTCCTCGACGGAGGCCCCCGACTCGACTTCGAGTTCGGAGCCGTCCGGCAACGTGACGACGATTTCGCTCATACGTACCACAACTTTGGGCGCCCGCATAAGTCCAACCTTTCGCTCCTCGATGCCGGGAGCATCGGCCGACTTCAGCCGCTTTATGTAGCTCTCGGTGCTACGGGCGCATATGTCACCCGAGAACACCGAGAACGATCCGGAACCGACCGACGCGGAACCGATCGACGCGGAAGCGACCGGCACGGAATCGGCGGCGTCGGGAGGGGACGAGCAGGCGGCGTCGGGAGGGGGCGAGCAAGCGGCGTCGGGAGAGGACGAGCAAGCGGCGTCGGGAGAGGACGAGCAGGCGGCGTCGGGAGAGGACGAGCAGGCGGCGTCGGGAGAGGACGAGCAGGTGGCGTCGGGAGGGGGCGAGCAAGCGGCGTCCGACGGAGACGGCGGGACCAGTGACGGGAAATCGGACTCGATTTCGGACATCGAACGGATCCTCCTCGATCCCGACAAACTGGTCCAGATGCTCGCGTACAACGGCCAAGCGGACATCGGGCAGAAGTCGAAGGCGGTGTATAGCCTCCGACCGCCGTTCGGCGAGACGGTCGAGCCGACGCTGAAACACCTCGACGAGGACTCGACGGACAGCAAGGCGGACGACGAGATTCACATGCGCCCGTTCCGGTTCGTCGTCGAAGGACGACAGGTGATCGAGCAGCGTCCGACCCGGGAGGTCGCAACGGAGGAACTCGACGCCGAGGATCCAACCGACGCGGCGATCAACTCGTGGATCGACGAAGCGATGCTCACCTGGAAAGAACACGTCCGTGAGAACCTCGCCGAGTCGGTCGATATCTTCTCACCACACGGGATGTCCATCGTCAGCGTCGAATACGCGTCCGAGGAGTGATCGGACCCCTCGCCGAGTCGACTCTCCGACCCGAGGGCGAGGGATATCCGCCGTACTCCCGATGGACACGGCCCGACAAACACAACACCGAAGGCCGCGCGGCGGCGAACGTATCCAATGCATCTCATCGAAACCACGCGTGACCTTCTGGCGACGGGGCCGCTCTGTAACTCCTGTCTCGGCCGCCCGGTCGCCGATCGGAGCTTCGGGTTGACGGACGAGGAACGCGGCCGCGCGCTCCGGACGACGCTTGCGCTCGAGGACGACATTCCCTACGAGGAGCCCGAAGCGCCTTGTTGGGTCTGTGAGGGGCTCTGTGATCGGTTCGACGAGCTCGCGGCGCGTACGATCGAAGCCCTGGGCGCGACGGAACTGTACACCTACCAGGTCGGAAGCCGGATCCCGCCGCTCGTCGAGGAGAACGACCGACTGCTCCGGATCGATGCCGGGTTGGATCCCGAGGCGGGCGAGGAACTCCGGGCCGAACTCAACCGCGAAGTCGGCAGACGGATCGGACGGCGCCTGGGCGCTGACGTCGACTTCGAGCGCCCCGACGTACAGTTCCTCCTCGATCTGGAGGCCGACTCCGTCGAGATCCAGCGCAACTCCGTCTCGGTGTACGGCCGCTACCGGAAGCTCGAACGGGGCATCCCACAGACGGAGTGGGAGAAGTTCGACGAGAGCGTCGAGGAACTCGTCGCGCCGCCGTTTTTGAGCGCCTTCCGCGGAACGGACGCGGTCTTTCACGGCGCGGGCCGCGAGGACGTCGACGCGCTAATGGTCGGCTCCGGGCGGCCGTTCGTCCTCGAAATCAAAGAGCCTCGCCGCCGCGACGCCGACCTCACGGAGCTGCGGACGGCGGTCAACGAGGGAACCGACGGAAAGGTCGAGATCGAGGCGTTGGCGTTCGCGGCCCACGACATGGTCGAGCGGGTCAAAGAACACGACGCCTCGAAGACCTACCGGGCGACGGTGGACTTCGTCGAGCCGGTCGATGCCGCCGCCTTCGAGGCGGCGATCGAGACACTCGATGGCGCGACGGTCGAACAGCGGACCCCCCACCGGGTCGACCACCGGCGGGCCGATCTCGTCAGGGAACGGACGGTCCTCGATATCGAGGGTACCCTCACGGACGAGTACACCGCGACGGTTCGCGTCCACGGTGAGGGCGGACTATACATAAAAGAGCTCGTGAGCGGGGACGAGGGACGGACGGAACCGAGTCTCGCCGGTGTCCTCGGCGTCGACGCGACGGTGGCGGCCCTCGATGTGGTCGACGTCGAGGGCGTCGAAGCGCCGTTTTTCACGCCGGCGTTCCGTCTCGACCGGGAGGGCGACCCGGTCTCCGGCGACGAGGTGACGTCGGCCGGTAAGGACCCGGCGTGAGTGATACTGGTGGACGAAATCAAATGAAACCGATTCGCGAGAGATCCGCCGTTCGCTCCGTCGAACGGCGTGATCCTCGTACGTCGTGTTTATATTCTTTTGTCCGTCAGTATGAGCCACGTCGGCCTCCCGCACCCGCAAACAGCTTAAACGTATACACGAAAACGCGCCGTGCAGCGGACGGCGGGTATATAATCGGTCGTTTTTATGCCTGAATCACTACAAAAATGTGTTCCGAAGACGGGCATGCCCACGACGTCGTCGATTGGACCGTTCTAAAATCGATCCAGAAAGCCAACGCCGAATCGATGGGCGCGATGGAGCAGTACCTCCTCATCGCGAGTTACCCGGACGCCGTCGGGAGCGCCGACCGAACCCGAGAGCTGCTCGAGCGATCGATCGAGCACCACGAGCGGGTCATCGAGCAACTGGAACTGGCCGCGACCGAGATCGACGCGGAGATTACGCGAGAGACCTCCTAGCATCCGTGGGTACCGTCGGCCGACACTATCAAAACCGAGACACACGAACCCCTACACACTGGACTATGAAATTGGCCTCCCCAACCGACTTCGACGTCCTGGAGTCACTCTCCGACGGCAAACGAAACACCGCGGCGAACATCGCCATCGAGATCGACCGCGACCGCGCGTATATCAACACGCGGTTGCCCCTTCTCACCGACCACGGCCTCCTCGAGCGTATCGGGCCGGCCCCGAACAGCGGACTCTATGAGATCACCCCAAAGGGGCGGGCCGCGCTCCGATACCGCGAGGCGTACCACGACGACGACACCGACTTCGAGACGCTGGTCGAGTCGGAAATCGACTAGACTGCCTGTTCTGGAGCAACCTCCGATCGTTCCGACCGGTAGACGGTCCCTCTGGTCGATTTCAGTAGTACATACTAGCAGTAGATATTAAACATATGTACGGTTAGCTACCGCCAATGACATACAACGGTCGGACGGGTCGGATCAGCGTCGTGATACTCCTAACGGTCTCGATGGCGGCGATCACCGTTCTCTTCGTCCCGCCCGCGGCGGCGCAACCCGAGATCACCCCCGCCGACTACGAGTACGACGGCAGTGATCTCCTGATCGAGGGCTCTGTGACCGCCACCGACGGGACGGTACTACTCACCCTCGACGAAACCGCGGCGGAGACCGATACGATTCACGTCGAACTCGGAGACGGCCACTCCGGTTTCGAAATCGCGGCCGTCACCGACGAAACGACCACCGACGTCGGGATCTCACTCGAGGCCACCGCCGAGACGATCACCATCCAACTCACCGATCCCGGCGCGGACGGGACCTACGACGGGGCGGAGATCCGCGTCGGCGTCGACCTCACCGCTACCGACGGCATCGCCGGCCGTGCCCACGAGTACGACTCGACCCCGATCGCGACTGTCACGGCCGACGACACGGGGGGAACCCTCGTCGGGCAGGCGGCCCTCCGGGTTACGGTGGATCCGAGTGCGGAGATCGGGTTCGATGCTGATACGATTAACGAGATGATATCGCAGGGATATGCTCCTGTCTGGGAGTACGATTTCTTCGTGATCGATTTTTCTCATGAATCAGTAACAGTTGTGAGTAATGATAAAATAAATATCTCTGTTGACCCAGGCGCAGTCCATCCAGGCGATGAGGATGGAATCGGAATCTATGACGTATGGACTGAGGGTATCTTGGGTAAGAATATAACTGGAGTTGAAGTTGCTGCATCCAGCAGCGCGAACGTATTAAACGGTAGTAATGATCAAGTTACGATTACAATACGTACAGCAAATGACGAGCCAAAGCTAGTCTCGAATGAAGCTATTGTAGTCGGGGTACAGCTGAGTGTAAGAACTGAGCCGATGTGGCGGGCTGCCGACCGATACCGCAACGTCGACCTCCTCACAGTCGACGTCGAGGGGGAAGACAACGCCGAACTGACCGACAACAGCGACGTGCGAACGGAGACGCCGGTGGTCTTGGACATCTACCCCGGCGAACCGAACGCCGAGGGGTTCGACCTCGGGGTCGACAACGGGGCGGAGTTCGGTATCGGCGAGGGCCGGTCGCTGTCGGTCGACGGCCTCGAAGACGGGTACGGCAACGAAATCCCGCGAGCGGCGTTCGAGTTCGTAGTGGACGGGTACACGGGCCGACACGTTCACTCCGGTATCTGGACGGAGACGGACGGAACCGGCGGCCCCGATCTCGACGGGACGGGGGTACTGGACGTCTCCTTGGGGGTGTTCGATCTGTCCGCGACGGTGACCGACGTCCCCGGCCCGGCGGAGCCGACCGGGACCACCGACGCGGACCGTACGGAAACCGCGACGGGGATCACGGTCTACCCCGACGACGTACGCGTCGATACGACGGCTGGGTACCGTGATTTCGACGTCGGGGCGAACGCGACGATCGAGATCGCGGTGGATCTCGGGGTCGAATCGGACGACGTCGGGCAAGTCGACGTCGAACTTCGACGCGAGTCGGGGAACGGGACCGTCACGTTCGATCCCGGTAGCGGATCGCCGACGTCGACCGACCTCTGGGAGGAGACCGGTTATGGAGGCGACGACCGACTCGGGCGGGAGAACCCCTGGGCGATCGAGCGCGATCTCACCGCCGCCGACTTCGACGGGGGCGTCCGGCGGTACGTCCTCGACGCCGACACGGCGGCCCGATACGAAATCGCCGCGACCGTGATGCCCTACGGCGCATCGCTTGATCCGGATCCGTCGGCGGTCGAGACGTCGCTTGCGGACGATCCCGGAGACGTCAACCGGGGGAGCGTCGGGATCACCGCGACCGGCCCGATCGACGGCATCACGAACGTCTCGGTCCGCGGCGACGACGAGTTCGTCGGGATCGAGACGGACGAGGGCGGCGCTGTCGAGATCGATATCGGGGGATTCGAGGACGCGAACGGCAACACGGTGACGAATACCGACGAGGCGGTCGCGGTTCGGTTCGGCGGGGCGAACGCCGGGACGGCGAGCCCGATCGCCGGGGACGGATCGACCGTCGTCACCGCCGATCCGACCGCGATCGACGCCGGCAGCGTCGAGACCGGGACCGACACCGAGGTCGCGATCGAACTCGCGGGCGGCATCCAGCGGAACGAGACCGGCCTGACGCTGCTCCACCGGGTGATAGAGCGTCCCGGCGGCACGTGGCGATCGGGGTCGCTACCGCTGCCCGCATCGGTCTACGTCGACGCCGACGGCGATCGGGACGTCGTCCAGTGGAATCCCGAACGCGAGTCCTACGAGGGGGTCGCGGCCGACGTCGCCGGCGATACCATCGGCGTCGGCCGGATCGGGCACGAAGACCTCCACCGGGGGTTTTACGCCTACTCCTCGGACGGCGGGCTCCGGATCGGATTCGACTACGTCACGACGGCCGAGGGGGCGATCGGGACGGACGGGATCGACCTCGCCCCCGGGTGGCACCTGGCGAGTTCGAACTACGATATCTCCTCGCACTCGCGACGGGACCTCGCCGCCGACGTGAACTGGGCGACGTACGGGTTCGGCGACGGTGACGACGCCTTCGCCGTCTGGAACGCCGGCCGGACTGGTCGGCTTCACGACGACACCCCAGGGATCGACGTCGACGGGGCGAGTGAGTCGGTCGGCCACGACGAAGCGTACTGGATCGAGATCGACGACGGCGATCAAGCGCCGCTGGTTCGTCGCATCGTCTCGCCGACGTTCTCTGAAAACAGCGGGACGGACGAATGAGCGTCGGGGGGCGAACCGCCGGGGCGACCGGCGTTGATCGCTTGGTGGTGGTTTTGCTCACCGCCCTGGTGGCGACAGGCATTGCTTGTGGTGCGTCCGTCGGCCCGGTGACGGCGGACAGCGGCCCGGGTGAGCCGGCTTCGTTTTACGGAACGGCGGCCGATGCGGACGGGAAACCGGTCGACTCGGGAACGACGATCGTCGCCGTCGTCGACGGCGAGACGAGAGATTCGATCACCGTCGATCCGGACGGCGAGTACGGTGGCGGAGGGGCGTTCGACGGGAAGCTTCGGATCGACAGTGAGGCGGGCGAGGAAGTAACGTTCCGACGCGGCGACGCTGGCGGTTCGATCGGTGGCTCGGCCGAACTGGTCCCCGGCGTGTTCGAGGAGGCGTTGATTTTCCCGGCGGAATCTACCGAAGCTGATTCAGACCCCGATGGGGACAATACGGACGGCCCAACGTCGGATTCGGACTCGTCGACATCGGATGGAGGGACGGATGATTCGGACTCGTCAGTTGATGGCTCAGATAATCCAACCGAGGATCCAAACGAATCCGGTGACGATAGTGAGAGCAGTGGCGGGAGCAGTGGCGATGGGAGCAGTGGCGGCAGCAGTGGTGGCGGCGGTGGTGGTGGCGGTGGGGGGAGCAGTGGTGGTGGCGGTGGTGGTGGCGGTGGGGGGAGCAGTGGTGGTGGCGGCGGTGGTGGGGGCGGCGGTGGTGGTGGCAGTGGTGACAACAAAAATAGCAGCGGAGGCGGTAGCACAGATACCGACGATAAGGACAGCTTCGATGTAGAGTTCCCCAACGCTTCTAATCCCGTCTTCGAGGGGCGGTTCGTGATCAAGGACGCCTATCCGGATGCATCGGAGACGACGGCCGTCTTCGAGGGACCGACCGTCCGGGAGATCGGCTTCGAGGACGACGATGCGAGCGGTACCGTCTGGATTCGCGAGTACGGGAACGTCACCGGCGACGTGCCGCCGCTGCCGGGCGATCTCCGGGTTATCTCCGCATCGATCATCACGGTCCCGTCCGCCCAACGCGAGACACCGGCGGTCGTCCGCGCGGTCGTCGATCCCGAACGGCTACGGGCGAAAAACGTCGTTCCGGACCGACTCGGGGTGTATCGGCTGCCGAGCGGCGGCGACGAGTGGCACGCGCTTCCGACCGAGACGTTCGGCGTCGATGACGGGATACTCGTCGAAGCGGAGACGCCGGGGTTCTCACAGTTCGTCATCGCCGGGCCGGCGACGCCGGGGTTGATCGGGTCCGATGCCACTCCAGCATCGGCCTCGAAGACACCCGACCCGGACGGGGCGAACGGGGTCAGAGACGTAATGAGGCGACTGTCGGGCTCGTACGTGCTCGAGACGGTCGGGATCAGCCGACCGACGGCGGCGCTTCTCGCCCTGTTAGCCGTCGTCGCCGTCATCGCGCGGATCTTCATCCCGCGCGGGCGACGCTGAGCCGGGCGAAGGCTCCGACCCCCGACCCGACTCGCTGGCACGTGGCAACCGTTTTGTCGTCGGTGCTGGTATTGGACCCATGCAGTTCGGCGTCGACGAGGCCGGCAAAGGTCCCGTTCTGGGGTCGATGTTTGCGGCGGCGGTGCGTGCCCCCAGAGAAGCGCTACCGGCGGGTATCGACGACTCGAAGCGACTGTCGGCGTCCAACCGAGAGGACCTCGCAGACCGGATTCGAGACGACGCTCGCATCGGGATCGGGCTCGCGGAAATCACGCCCCGACGGATCGACGCCGGGAACATGAACGACCTGACGGTCACTGCACACGCCGACGCGGCGGCGGCCGTCGTCGGGCCGGGTGATACCGGCCACTGTGACGCCGGCGACGTCGACGCCGACAGGTTCGCCTCGCGCGTCGAGGCCGAACTCGGCGCTGCCGTCACGGTCGAGGCCACCCACGGTGCGGACGGATCCGACGCCCTCGTCGGCGCGGCGAGCATCGTAGCGAAAAGCGCGCGCGAACGCCACGTCGAATCCCTCGCGGCTCGGCTCGGCGAGATCGGCAGCGGCTATCCGAGCGATCCGACGACACGGTCGTTCCTCCGGCGATACGTCGAAGAACACGGGACGTTCCCGCCGCAGACGAGGCGCTCGTGGTCGACGTGTGCGTCGATCCGGGCGGCGGTCGAACAGACCGGTCTCGGGGATTTCTAGTGGGTGACGACACCCCTATTATGCTCCGGTCGGGAGGGGTGGTATGGACGCGTTCGAGGCGTCGGCAAACGTCCCGCGGGAGGGCTTCGAGTTCGACTGTCGCCCAGAGAGCGACCAGTCCTTCGAGAACGCCCTGGAGAAGGCCCGATCGGGGGTCCGACTCGACGTCGCCGATGCGATCGAACTGCTGACGACGGGGACGGGGACGGGGAGGTCGGGGATCGACCTCGACAGAAAAGAACGCGTGCTCGAAGCCGCCGACAGACGCAGAGCCGAGGTCGTCGGCGACGAGGTCACGTTCGTCGCAAACCTCAACAACAACGTCACGACCGCCTGCAACGTCGGCTGTCTGTTCTGTAACTTCAAGGACGCCGCACGGCGCTTCGAGTCCGACCACGGCGATGGGACCGACGGATTCAGCAAGACCCCCGCACGGTCCCGCGAGATCGTCGGCGACGCCGTCGAGCGGGGCATCTACGAGGTCTGTTCGGTCTCGGGACTGCACCCGACGCTCGCGTTGGACGACGAACACGAGGAAATCCTCGCTGGAGACGGGGGCGAACACAACTACAAGCCCTCGGACGTGTACGATACCGACCCGGGCACCTACGTCGAGCAGATCGAGGCGATGAACGTCGGTGGCGTCCACGTCCACTCGATGACTCCCGAGGAAGCGTATCACGCCCGTCGGGGAACCGACTGGAGCTACGAGGAGGTCTTCGGCCGGTTGCGCGAGGCCGGCCTCGACTCAGTCCCCGGCACCGCCGCGGAGATCCTCGTCGACGAGGTTCGGGAGGTGATCTGTCCCGGCAAGATCGGTACCGACGAGTGGCTCGACGCCATGACAGCCGCGGCCTCGGTCGGCCTCGATACGACGGCAACGATCATGTACGGCCACGTGGAAAACGAGGCCCACCGGGCGCGCCACCTCGATCGGATCCGCGACCTCCAGGACCGGACCGGCGCGATCACCGAGTTCGTCCCGCTCTCGTTTATCCACCCCGAGACGCCGCTGAAAGAGCGAGGAATGGTCGAGTCGGGCGCGACGACACACGAGGACGAGTTGATGATCGCCGTCTCGCGGCTGTATCTCGACAACGTCGAACACATCCAGTCGTCGTGGGTGAAATACGGCGATTCCCAGGGGCTGAAGATGCTCACTTGCGGCGCGGACGACTTCATGGGGACGATCCTCTCCGAGGAGATCACGAAGCGGGCCGGCGGCGGATACGGGGAGTTCCGCTCCGTTCGGGAGTACGTCGACATGATCGCCTCGATCGGCCGGGTCCCCGTCGAGCGTTCGACCGATTACGAAACGCGCCGCCGGATCGATCCCGAGGCGGGACCGTTCGGCCCGACGCTGGGGCCGAAAGCCGACGGAACGCCGCTGATATAACGTGACGCGGCAGCTGTTATATCGATCACTCGATCACGCCGCGGTGGCGCGCGCTCGGGGCCGTGCCCGAGGCGGGCGGCGAGCAAAAGCGAGCCGCCCCGCCCGAGGGCCGCCGCCGAACCCCCGTGCGAGGGATGAGCGACGCGGAACCGCGGGTTCCGCGCGCGAACGGGCGCGAACGCGCCCGAGAGCGAGCGAGTCGGCTGGGGAGGCGTGTGGACTGCGAGTCGGCTGGGGAGGCGTGTGGAGCAGGAGAGATGGTCAGGATCGACCCGAGCACGCATCTACTCATCGCGGGATCCGTTCGACGGCGACGGCGTCTCCCGTGGCTATGCCCGGATCCGTGTGGGATGGACGTGGGGCGCGTCCACGTTCACCCACACGGAGCGCGTCCACGTTCACCCACACGGAGCGCGTCCACGTTCACCCACACGGAGCGCGTCCTCGCTCGTCCTGCCCCACCCCACGGGCGTTTTTGCCCGAAGAGCGTGTGATGAAAGCATAGTACGCGGTCGCCCTCCTCGCGTTCCTACCAAGCTAGTTCACTCGTCGGGATCGGGTTTGTCACACAGGTCGGCGAACACTCCGCGCGAGACGTTGTCTCCGTGTATCTCATGTTAGTAACGGCGGCCGTACCGACTGGCGTCGTTGCGTGGGGGGAAAGCTCATACCGCCGGTGTGCCGTGACCGACTCTACAGGTGGGGCAGGCCGAGGCGGTTCACTGGAATCCGATCCGGCCGCCGCTCTGTCGGCGGCCGTCCGGGCTCCCGCCGCGGAACTGCTCTTCGATTCCCTCGTAGTACTCGCGGATGTCCTCGGTGATCGTCGGGCGGACCGACTCGAGGGCCTGCCGGAAGTGTTGCATCTCCACCTCGTCGGCGTTGTCGTCCTCCCGCAGCGCCTCGATCGCCGCCTCGCGGGCGATCGATTCGAGGTCGGAGCCGACGTAGCTTCCGGTCATCTCGGCGAGTTCGCGCAGGCTCACGTCCGGCGCGAGTGGCGTCTCGTCGGTGTGGATGCGGAGGATCTGCTCTCTGCCCTCCGTGTCGGGTTCGCCGATCATCACGAGACGGTCGAACCGACCGGACCGGATGAGGGCCGGATCGATCATGTCGGGGCGGTTCGTCGCACCGATGACCATCACGTCGTCCATGTCCTCGAGGCCGTCGAGTTCCGTCAGGAGCTGGTTTACGACCCGTTCGGAGACGTTCGAGCCGACCTCACCCCCGCGGCCGGGCGCGAGCGAATCGAGCTCGTCGAAGAAGATCACCGTGGGGGAGACCTGTCTGGCCTTCCGGAACGTCTGTCGGATCGCCTTCTCGCTCTCGCCGACCCACTTCGAGAGAAGCTGTGGGCCACGGACCGAGATGAAGTTCGCGTTGGTCTCGTTGGCGACGGCCTTCGCGATGAGCGTTTTGCCGGTACCCGGCGGGCCGTACAACAGCACACCGGCGGGCGGATTGATTCCCATCCGGTCGAACTTCTCCGGGGCGTTCATCGGCCATTCGACCGACTCTTTGACCTGGTTTTTCTCGTCGGTGAGACCGCCGACGTCGTCCCAAGACATCTTGGGCAACTCGACGAGCACCTCCCGCATCGCCGAAGGATCGACCTCGTTCAACGCGCCGCGGAAGTCCGTCCGCTTGATGATCATCTGATCGATGAGACTCGGCGGGATGTCCTCCTCGTCGAGGTCGATCTCGGGGAGGTACCGACGCAGCGCCTTCATCGCGGCCTCCTTCGTCAGGCTCTCGATGTCCGCACCCACGAAGCCGTGGGTCTCGTCGGCCATCGTATCGAGGGAGACGTCGTCCGCCAGCGGCATCCCACGGGTGTGGATCTGGAGGATCTCCTTGCGGCCCGTCTCGTCGGGAACGCCGATCTCGATCTCCCGATCGAATCGGCCGGGACGACGGAGCGCGGGGTCGACGGAATCGACCCGGTTCGTCGCCGCGATGACGATGACCTGGCCGCGAGATTCCAGCCCGTCCATCATCGTCAACAGCTGGGCGACGACGCGGCGTTCGACCTCACCGGTCACGTCCTCGCGTTTGGGGGCGATCGAATCGAGTTCGTCGATGAAGATGATCGAGGGGGACTCCTCGGTCGCGTCCTCGAATATCTCGCGCAGTTGTTGTTCGGACTCGCCGTAGTACTTCGAGATGATCTCGGGGCCGGCGATCGAGAAGAAACTCGCGGACGTCTCGTTGGCGACCGCCTTCGCAAGCAGGGTCTTACCGGTACCGGGCGGACCGTGAAGGAGGACTCCCTGTGGCGGCTCGATGCCGAGTTTCTTGAATATCTGGGGGTGTTTCATCGGCAACTCGACCATCTCACGGACGCGCTGGATCTCGTTTTGGAGGCCGCCGATGTCCTCGTAGGTGATCCCGCCGCCGGTCTTCTCGAAGCCGGCAATCGGCTCCTCGCGGAGTTCGACCTCCGTGTCCTCGGTGATCAGACAGACCCCGTCGGGGTCCGTCTCGACCGCGATGAGCGGGATGGCCTGTCCCGGCGACCGCATGAATGGATGGTTCGTCGAACTCATCACCGGAACGATGTCGCGCTCTACGACCGGCCGTTTGAGTATCTGTCGTTTGACCATTCCGGCGGCATCGGAGCCGAACTGCACCGACGCCTCCTCCGGCGGGGCAAGCACGAGTTTGTCGGCTTTCGTCGCCTCCGCCTTTCGTATGGTCACTCGTTCGCCGATGCCCACGTCGGCGTTCTGTCTGGTGAAGCCGTCGATCCGGACTGTATCCGTGTTCCAGTCCTGCCTGTCGGCCCGCCAGACCTTCGCTGCCGTCGTATCGCTCCCCTCGATTTCGATGATGTCACCCGGTGACAGCTTGAGGTGAAGCAGGGTATCCGGATCGAGGCGTGCGATCCCCCGTCCGGAGTCGTTGGGATACGCCTTTGCGACCTCGAGTTGAACCTCGTTCATCCTGATGTGAACACTCAGGACCGCCCGGAGATATGCCTTTTGCTCACGCCCCCGGGGGCCTGTTGCTCACGCTCCTGAGGGCCCCCTCGGAGACCGCCCGACTGGGCGACGCCTCACCACATCGACGGGACAGCGTTCCACTACATCAGCGGAGTGACGCCTCACGACAGGCACACGGACGGGGACTGACTCCGACACCGTTTTGACCGTCGGGTCGGTATCGATGTCCGAATGATACAGCGGTTGGCGAGACAGCTCGGAAAAGAAGAGCGGGACCTTCTCGTCTTGGAGGTAGTGCTCTCGAATCATCCGATCGGGATCCCGCGGATCGCCGAGGAGACCGGAATCGACGAGCACAAAACGAGGTACTCCCTCCGAATGCTGGAGGACGATGGGCTCGTGAATCCCACCCCCGATGGAGCCGTCCCGGTCGACGGTGTCGAAGCCCGTGTCGGGGAGATCAACGCTGGACTGGACGCGCTCGCCGACCGGGTCGAGGAGCTCAAAGAATACGGTTCCGGGTGAGATATCCCTGAACCGGAAGGCTCGAAACGTTCGATTACGTACAACCGCTATGCGATTTCTCCAGACGGCCGTCGACCTCCCCGGTTGGGTCTCGGGTGTGCTGTTGCTCGCGGGAACCATCTCGACCGCCGGTCTAACGGACTACCTCTTGACGAGTACCGGCTATGGAACACTTGGAACCGCCGTTTGGGCGGTTTGTTATGCCGGCGCGCTCGCCACGGTCTGGGTCGTCTGGCTGCGCGATCTCGAACTGACCGGACCGGAAAGCGGGTGAGAGCGAGGACCGATGGGCCGGGCCGATCGAAGATCGCTCAGGACGCGTCGACGATCTCCTCGTACCGCGCGCCGGTCTGTTTCAGCGTCTCCGTCGAGTAGAGCCGTTCGTGCTCGAACGGGAGCTGTTCGTCGGCCAGTTCGTCGATCTTCTCGTCGACCGCGTCCGGATCACGGCCGTGGATCATCGTAAACAGATTGTAGGGCCACCCCTGCTCCGGGCGGCGAGGACGGTGATAACACAGCGTCACGTAGGGTAGCTCCCCGACCCGTTCGCCGTGGAGATCGAGATCGGCGTCCGGCACGTTCCAGACCACCATACAGTTGGCGTCGAACCCCGTCACGATGTGGTTGACGACGCAGCCGATGCGTTTGATACAGCCGTCCGAACGGAGCCGTTTGATCGCGGCCAACACGTCGTCGACCGGGGTGTCCAGACTGGCGGCGACGTCGCGGTACGGCGTCGCCGACAGCGGAAACCCGTCCTGGATTTCGAGCAGTAGGGCGCACTCCAGCGCGGAGAGATCGGCCGCTGCCGTCTCTGAGATCCGGGTCGCGTCGACGGTCGTCGACTCGATCGACTCCCTCGCGAACCGATCGCCGTTGACCACCGGAAATTCGAGATCGATATAGAAATCCGTCAGCATCGGGAGTACCAACACGGAACAGCCGGTCTCGGATTCGATCTCCGAGATGATCCGATCGCGCGTTTCGAGCGAACCGGCCGTCACGACGAACCACATGTTCCACTCGTGATCGCGGCGGTAGTTGTGGTTCACCTGCCGGTAGCCGTTTACGACGTCGGCGACCTCCTCGAAACGGTCCTCGGGTGCCCGTACCGCCGCGAGCGCCGACGATCCGATAACCGGAGGGTTCAACACCGCCCCGAACCGGCGGAATATTCCGGCCTCCCGGAGCCGTTCGACGCGTTCGAGCGCCTCCCGTCCGTCGATCCCGAGCGCCTCTCCAACCCGCTCGAACGGCCGCTCGACGATCGGGAAATCGGACTGATAGCCGTCGATGAGCGCCGCATCGATCGAGTCGATGTCAGCACGCCAATCGTCGCCATCGGTCGCCGACGTACTCATTGTCCGTCTTAGGGATCGTGGGGTTTAGACTTCGTCGGTCCCGGAACGGGAGTACCTACCGGATGGGATGGGTTTTTGACCCGGTGGCCCAAACCGCCCGTATGTCACAGGCGACCGAACGGTACGGCGAGTGGCCGCTGAAACGGCTGATGACCGAAGTCGTCGGATCGGGGCACAAATCCGCCGACGATATGACACGCGAACAGGCGAGCGAGGCGTTCCGACGGATCCTCGATGACGAACCGGATCCGACGACACTCGGTGCGTTCTGGCTCGCCAACCGCTGGAAGCGAAACACCCCCGAGGAGCTCGCCGCCTACGTCGACGTGATGGCCGAGGGCGTCGAGGCCGCCGCGCCGGATTGCGATCCGGTCGACTGTGGCGCGAACTACGACGGGAAGGGACGAACGGCCCTGCTGGGAGTCGCCTCGGGGCTTGTCGCCGCCGCCGCGGGGACGCCGGTCGTTACCCACTCCGGAGACCGCGTTCCCACACAGAAACAGGACGCCTACAAACACGTCCTCGACGAGCTCGGCGTCCGGACCGAACTGTCACCGGAGGAGTCCGCCGAGATGACCGACGAGGTCGGTTTCGGCTTCTATTATCGCCCCGAGTTCGCCCCCGACATCGAGGCGCTCTCCGATCGCCGCGACCGGATGGGCGTTCGGACCTTCCTCAACACCGTCGAGACGCTCGCCAACCCCGCCGAGGCGTCCGTCCACCTCGGATCGTTTTATCACTTGCCGTACGCAAAACGGATCATTGATACGTTCGAGGCGTCGGAGACGTCCGATATCGAACGCGTCGTGATGTTTCAGGGGATGGAAGGGTACGACGACGTTCGCCCCGGTTCCACGAAAGTCGCCGCCTGGACCCGCGGCGGCGGGCTAACGGACTTCGAGATCGAAACGCCCGAGTACGGCATGGACTTCGAAAGCGAGGACCTCCGCATCGACGACGTCGCGGCCGGCTCGGCGACGATCACCGAGGAGATCCTTCGGGGCGAACGGAACGATCACTTCGCCGACGCGGTCGCGGTCAACGCCGCCCTTCGCATCTATGCCGGCGGGGACGCCGAGGACGTCGACGCCGGACTCGACGCGGCGTGGGACGCCATCGAGTCCGGTAGGCCGGCGGAGCGACTCGACGCTCTCAGAGGGTTCTAGGGAACCCGAAGCGAGTACGCGATGATCGAGAGTCCCGAGAGAATGAACAAGCTTTCGATGAGGACCCCCACTCTGAACGTGACGTTCAACAACTCGAAGGTAAACCCAGCAAGCAAGACGCCGATGACGATGAGTCCGAACCCGGCCGTGAGGAATCCGAGCGACCGATCGTTGGTTCGTCGATACGCACTGAAAGCGAGATACGTGACGACGCCGCCGACGAGGAAAATGAGCGTCTTCGTCACGACGATCGTAAATCGGATCCCAAAGTCGGTTGTCGAATGTACCATGATTACAGTTCCTTTCCTACTTCAGACCACATCTCCGCGAGGCGTTCGTCGGCCTTTCGTGCCGGCCGCTTGATTTCGATTTCGATCTCCGCCGATTCGGTCCGAGTCACGACGACGTCCTCGAAATCGAGTTGGTATTGGGTCGCGTGACTGCCGTCGCTGCGGATTTCGGTTCGCTCTCTCAGGAGTGTCGCTTCCGAGAGCTGATCGAGTTTCCGGTACAGCGTCGATCGGGGAATCTCACACCGAGCGAGGAGCTCCCGTGCCGTCCGAGGAGTTCCCAACTCGGCGAGGATGGCACGACAATCCTCGTCGTGTAACGCCCCCAGCACCGTATCCATATCCGGGGAGTCGTCATCGACCAACGGATCCCGAACCATGGTGTGAATTCGTCTCGGGGCATTAAACGGCTGTGGGTTGGAGACGACGTCGGTACCGATAGACATATATTTTCCTCCCCCGCTCTTGGATGGTATGACGTTTACGCGACGGACGCTCCTCCGTCGAGGAACGGTCGCCTTCGTGGCGACGACTGCCGGCTGTCTCGGCGGCGGGGCGACGGCCGAGGACGGGGATGAAAGCCGGCAGTCTTTTGCGACACCCACCCCTGATGCGGATATGAGCGACGATAGATCCGTGTCCGACCCGGACAACCCGACCGTGACGCTCCAGACGACCCACGGCGAAATTACCGTCGAACTGTTCGAGGAACGTGCCCCGCGGACCGTCGAGAACTTCCTCGGACTGGCGCGACACGATCCTGCCGCCGACGCCGATCCCGCACCCGACACCAACACCTGGGCGGATCCCGAAACCGGCGAAGTCCGCGGTGACTCCCTCTATGAGGGTACTGTCTTCCACCGGGTTATCGACGACTTCATGATCCAAGGCGGGGATCCGGAAGGGACCGGTCGCGGTGGCCCGGGCTATCAGTTTGACGACGAGTTCCACGAAGACCTCACCCACGACGGGGCCGGAATCCTCTCGATGGCCAATTCGGGGCCGGATACGAACGGTTCGCAGTTCTTTATTACGCTAGACGCGACACCACACCTCGACGGCAAACACGCCGTCTTCGGTCAGGTGATAGATGGGATGAACGTCGTCGAGAAGATCGGTTCGCTGCCGACCGGCCGCAACGACGCGCCCAGAGAGGACGTCGAAATCGAGTCGGTCAGTATCGACCGATAAATCGGACTATGCGTCCGTTTGGACGGCGTACTGGAGGACGGCTAGTGCCGAGCGGCCATCGCGCAACCGGCCGACGGCGGCCCGCTGTCGTAGCTCCTCGAACGTCGTCGTTTCGACCGTAATCGACTCGTTGTCGTCGAGATTTTGTTCCCCGACGGGCGTACAGCCGTGGGCGACGACGTAATGAAACACCGAATCGAAGAGGCCGTTTGCGGGTTCATAGGTCCCGAGTTGCTCTATGACCCCGGCCTCGTAGCCGGTCTCCTCGGCTAGTTCCCGGTGGGCGGCCGCACGGAGGTTCTCGTCGTCCGCTTCGAGACCACCCGCGGGCAGCCCATCGTTGATCCGGTCGACCGCCTGTCGCCACTCGCGGATGACGACCACGTCACCGTCCTCGGTGAACGGCAACACGACCACCGTCGGCGGCTCCGAGACGTAGTGGAATTCGGTTTCGGTCCCGTCGGGGAGCCGTACGTCGTCACGCACGACGTCGAATCCGGGACACGTGTAGTCGATTTCGGAGTCGAGCGTTTGCCACGCCAGGTCGCGATCGTCCATACTCCGACGTCGGTCGGCATGGTGAAAACAGTACAGTATGTGTTGAGCGGCATGGCACACCGACAGGGGGCAGCCTCCCTGGACGTGAATACCGTTCGAAATACACTGTATTCCCCCTCAATGGCGAGCAGGCGGCGCGTTCGCGTTTTTCCGGCGGTGGTGCCCCGCGCGTTCGCTTTGGCCGGCCGCCGGTCGTCGATTATTTCACGGGGAGTCTGGCCACGTTCCGTTATATAAACCCGCGCTCCGGGAGACGTATGCTTCCCCGAGAGAGATCACGGTTCGGTCCCGTCGATCCACTCGAAGTAGCGGTCGTAGTGCTTCGCACACCCCGGATTGAACGCCGACGCACAGTTCGGGCACGTCCCGGCCGATATGTACTCCGATGCAGTCATCGTCGTCCCGCAGACACCACACAGGACAGCCGGTTCCGTACGGCGATCGGCCGGCCACGGTTCCGCCCCGTGGTCGGCAAGCGTTCGGTGACAACTGAGACAGCAGTAGTACTCCGCACAGCAGCCAAAGCGGAGCGCGACGACGTCCAGTTCCGTCCCGAAATGTACACACCGGGTTTCGCCATCCATCCCGACCCCATAGACGTTCTCGTGTGACACGACGGGTCATGCGTCCTCTCTGTTATTATATCGAATGGGCGGAGACGTCTGTTCCGATAGCAGTTCCAGATACGGCGTACTGCTGACTGATACTGTCGGACGTAACTACTTGAATCGAAAATCTCTGAGCGTCGTGTCACAGTACGGTTTCGTCTATCTGAACGATTCAGGTATTCACGAAA
>NZ_JACDNQ010000007.1:115768-144868 GCF_013839515.1 Natronomonas salinimetallica
GACCGTCTCCCAGTCGATGTGCCATGACGATTCGATCCGTCTACTGTTCGGTTTCGGCGTCGGTGGGGTTGACGCCGCCATACGTTGTCTCCAGATACTCGAGGATCCGCAGTGATTCGCTCATCGAGACGCCGAGTCGGTCGTCGACGAGTGCGGGAACCCGCCGTTGGCCCGTGATCGACTTCACCTCGTCGCGTTTCGAGTGGAGCGCTTCGACCCATACGCTGTCGAACGCCGCTTCCGATTCGTCGATCGCGTCCGCGACGAGTTCGCAGTACGGACAGCCTTCGAGGCGGTACAACGTGACGCTCATGCTCTCGTATACGGGGTTCAGAACAAAAAGCAGTCGGGCCGACTGCCCCAAGCGATACCCCCAAACGGGGTCGGAGCATACGCATAACATGGCGACTCCAGTCACCTACTACTGCCCACATTGTGAGACCGTCGTCGAACTGCAGCGCGAGGGGTATCTCGCGGATAAATCCGTCACACCGTTCCCGCTCAACGGCTGGACATACGTCTCGGCCGACGGGGACTACGAATCCGACGACGCCGATGGCGTGCGGTTCGTCTGTGGTACGGACGGATCCGTGCGGGATCCGGACGACGAAGGGTGTGGAGAGCCGTTCTACCTCTCGTTTGTCCGCTCCGGTACGACGGACGCGGGAACGGCCGTCGATCCGACCGCCGAGACGGAGTGATCCCGACCGTGGATGACACTGCCGGCGAGTATCTATCACGCGCGACCCCCCACGGTTGATACTGCCGGACGTACCGAGTTGAATCGCGGGCCACTCGACACGCACGTTCGACCGGCGGTTCGGGCATGTACCGAGTCGGATGTTCACGAACGGACGTCCGGCAGTATGAGAACAACGCGTCATGAACGTACAGCCGGCAGTATTATTCCCGGTCGGTAACACCGACATCCATGCGACTTGACGGAATCCGGATCCTCGATCTCACCCGATTGCTCCCCGGCCCGTACGCGACACAGCTGCTCGCCGACGTCGGTGCTGACGTGATCAAGATCGAGGACACCGAGACCGGCGACTACGCTCGACGGATGGCCCCGACGACCGACGACGGGGTCGGCACGATTTTCGACGCGGTAAACCGTAAAAAACGTAGTGTCGCTCTCGATCTCAAGACGGACGCGGGGCGGAAGGCGTTCTACGATCTCCTCTCCGAGGCGGACGCCGTCATCGAAAGCTTTCGGCCCGGTGTGGCCGAACGGCTCGGCGTCGATTACGAGACGGTCGCCGAACGCCGGCCGGACGTTGTGTATTGCTCGTTGACGGGATATGGACAGAACGGCCCCTACGCCGACCGACCCAGCCACGATCTCAACTGCGTTGGGCTGTCGGGGTTGCTCGATATGACCCGACGGGGCGCCGATGAGTCACCACGGATGCCAGGATACCAGATAGCCGATATCTCCGGCGGGCTGCTCGCCGCGTTTTCGATCTGTGGCGCGCTCTTATCACGTGAGCTCGGTAACGGAGACGGCGAGTATCTGGACGTCTCTATGACCGACGCGGTCGTCTCCTTCTCGCAGGCTCTCGCCCCCGACGTGCTCCGTGGCGCTAACCCGCGGCCCGGAGAAACGCCGTTCACCGGCGGCTATCCGTGTTATGGGATTTACGAAGCGAAAGCGGGAAACTACGTTACGCTGGGTGCGCTCGAACCCAAGTTCTTCGAGGCGTTCTGTACGGCCGTCGGTCGGCCAGAACTGATCGACGAACACATGTCCGAGGATCCCGCGATCCGGGAGGCTCTCCGTTCGGAACTCGAAGCGATTTTCGCCGAACGAACCCGCAAAGCGTGGGTAGACCTGTTCTCGGACGTCGATACCGCGGTCGCGGGCGTCTATACCCCCGCGGAAGCGTTCGAACATCCACAGATCGAGGCCCGGGGATACGTCCAACGGCCCGAAGGCGGTGCTCCGCGCATCGGGTTTCCCGTCCGTGGCTCCGACCTGCCGGAAGGGGACGGTGGGGAACGTCCCGGCCACGGCGAACACACCGAGGCGCTGTTGGAATCGGTCGGATACGACGACGCCGAGATCGATCGGCTCCGATCGAACGGCGTGATCCGGTGAGAGGTCGTACGGAGCGTCGTACGGGCGTACCGACCGTCGCTCGCCCGGTCGGCGATGGCCGGTAGAACCGCGGTCCGCATCAGCCCGCGGCCGCGATAACCTCTGTGAGGCTGTGACGTTTTATCAGCGCGAACCCGACGAACACGACGAGAAAGCCGATCACCGACGAGAGACCGATCGACTCCCCGAGGAGGAACACACCAGCGATCGTCGCGACGATCGGCACGAGGTACGTCACGAGGCTCACCTCGAACGCCCCGCGTTCGCTCAACACGGTGAAGTAGATCACGAACGCGATGGCGGTCGAGAAGACGCCGAGGTAGACGACCGCTCCGAGGGCGATCGGATCGCTCCCGGCCGCTGTCATCGTTTCACCGTACGCGAGGCTGAGTACGTGAAGTGTGATCCCGCCGACGAACATCGCCCAGCCGGTCATCGCCACGCGCTCCATCGACGGAGCCGTGCGCTGGACGAGCACGCCGCCGAGTGAGACGCTCACGACCTGCCCGACGATCACGAGACGGCCGACCGTGCTCGCACCGAACAGGTTCCCCGGATCCGGCTGGACGATGAGTCCGATTCCGACGAACCCGAGGACGATCCCCGAGGCGCCGACGGCGGAGAGCCGTTCGCCGAGCAAGACGAGAGCCCAAAGCGCGGTGACGATCGGAACGAGCGCCTGCAGAATCGCGGCGACGCCGCTCGGAACGGTCTGTTGTCCGATGAACAGCAGGCCGTTTCCGGCGACGAGAAAGAGTCCACCGCTGGCGATCGCCGCGACGTTGTTCCGACCGGCCGGCCACCAGCTGTCGGTCGTACCGATGGCATACCCCAACAGGAGGACGGCGGCGACGTCATACCGGAACGCCGCGAACAGAAGTGGCGGAAGATACTCCAGTCCGACCGAAATAGCCGGGAACGATAGCCCCCAGAGGAGTGCGAGAGCCACGAGCAAGCCTGGAATGTAGAACCGGGACACGGTGGAGAGTATCGTGAGACGAACAAGTCCCTATCGAAATGCGAACAGGCGATCCGACAGCGACTGGCGGGCGTGGATCGCGGTGGGCGTCCTCGACGCCGCGCTCCCGCCTCGGCGACCCGCCAGCGTTCGGTCACTGCATACGGCGGTTGGATCCGTGTTCGTATATAAAATCGGGGGGACGAGCGTGATCGCGGTCGGGAAAGCCGACGTACGTGAGATATCACAAAACCAGCAATAAATGCCTATATCGGCGACAAAATCAGTAGATATACAATCCCGGATCGACCAAGCGTCCTCATGAAAGACGATCGGTTCGGCGGGGTACTCCGGGGCGCGATCGACCGCTGGCAGTGTCTCGACGCTGACTGGCAGGGCGTCCTCCTCGGAGTCACGATCGTCGCTTTCATCGTGTTCTTCGGCGTCGACGTTCCATGACGGCCGATGCCGTCGACGCCCTTCCGGGGATCGTCGTTCTCTGTCTCGGCGCGCTGTCGGCGCGCACCCTCTCGACCGTCGTCGGCGTCAACGAACTGCTCCTCGCGATCGGACTCGGAGTCGTAGTGGCGAATACGGTCGGCGTTCCCGATCGGCTCGGTCCCGGCGTCGCGACACACAGTATCTGGCTCGCAGCGGGGATCGTCCTGCTCGGTGCGTCGTTGACCGTCGAGTCCATCCTCGAAGCCGGCAGCACTGTCCTCGTTTTGATGCTCCTTACGGTGGCGGTCACCGTCGGCATCGTCGAGACGATCGCCCGAAACGTCGCCGGATTGACCGAGCGGTTCGGTTCGTTGCTGGCCGCCGGGGCCGGGATCTGTGGTGTCTCGGCGGTCGTCGCCGTCGGTGGCGCGGTCCGCGCGAAGGAAACACAGATCGCCTACGCCGCCGGGGTCGTCCTGTTGGCCGACGCGGTCACGATCGTCGTCTACCCGATCGTCGGCTCCGTCCTCGACCTCTCGGGGATCGTCTTCGGCGTCTGGGCCGGTGTTAGCATGCTCTCGACCGGGCCTGTCGTCGCGGTCGGGTTCGCTCACTCGGAGGTTGCCGGCCAGTGGGCGACGGTGACGAAACTCGCCCGTAACGCCCTGATCGGGGCTGTCGCCCTCGGGTATGGGAGTTATTATGCCCGGCATGGCTCGGGGGGCCCGACATCTCCCCGGATGCTGTGGGTGAACTTCCCGAAGTTCGTCCTGGGGTTCCTCGCTTTCATCGTGCTCGCGAGCGCTGGTGTGTTCTCTTCGGGCCAGCAGGCCTCGATCGCGAACGCGGTCGATTGGCTGTTCCTGCTCGCGTTCGCCGGTCTCGGTACGGAGATCCGGATCGACGACCTCCGCCGGACCGGCGTCGTTCCCGCACTCGTCGTGTTCGCGACGATGCTGCTCGTGAGTGCCGTATCACTCGTAGTCGCACTTGCGGTGTTTTGAGGCGGTGTCGGGCGATCGTAGGGTGGTGTCGGGCGATCGGGAGGAGGGATCGAACCGGGGGCTTATTTGTCCGGCCGGCCGTCCCCTCGAGTATGGACGTGGTGACGCTCGTGGGGGTTAATGCCGCGACGCTCGGTTGGTATCTCGTCCTCGCGGCCGGGGTCTTCGTTTCTCTCGTTTCCCTCGTGTATCTGAGTCGCCCCGGCGGCCGGTGGGGATCGACGGTCCGCAAACGGCTCGTCATGGGGGTTCCGTGGGGAACGCTCATCGCCGTCCTCGGCGTCGCCCTGTTTTATCTGTTCGTCCAGGACGGCCTCGCGGACCCCACAACCCCGGTCGAGATCCCGTTTCGGGCCTACAGTTACTTTTATCCGCTCGGGATCCTCACCGCCGGGTTCGCCCACTCGGGGCTGGGCCACGTTACGAGCAACCTCCTTGCGACGCTCGTGTTCGGGTCGTTGGCGGAGTACGCCTGGAGTCACTTTCCGCACCGCCGGGGGAGTTCGTCGTTCTCGTCGGCTCGGACGAACCCGTTCGTCCGGATCGCCGTCTGGCCGTGCGCGATTGCCGTCACCGCCGTCACGACGTCGGCCTTCGGGCTCGGGCCGGTGATCGGCTTCTCGGGAGCCCTCTTTGCCTTCGTCGGGTTCTCGCTGGTCCGGTTTCCGATCGCGACCCTCGTCGCGGCCCTCTCGACGCGGATCGTTGCCCAACTGTACAACGCACTCCGGGTGCCGGAGGTCCAACAGACCGCCACGGAGACGTTTTCGCGGCCGTGGTGGGCGGGGATCGCGGTTCAGGGCCACGCCCTCGGACTGTTGCTCGGGGTCGTGGCCGGAACGGCGCTGTTGTATCACCGCGACGTCCGCCCGACGCCCGAACACGTCTGGCTCGCCGCGCTCGCTTTCACCGTCGACCGGGGCCTGTGGGCGCTCTACCTCCCGGAGGGCTCCGAGACCTACCGGCTGTTCAGGGCGCTGGGGATGGCTGCGGTTTTCGTTCTCGCCGCGATCGTCGCGGGCGGGGCGGCGGCGACGCCCCGAACGCTGCTTCCGAGCATCGATCTCTCGCGTCGGGAGGCGGCGTTCGGGCTGGTCTTCGCTACGCTCGTGGCGGTCTCGGCCGTCGCGGTTCCGCTGAACCTCTATACCGTCGGGGACCCCTCCGCCGGCGTCGGGGACGCCGATCCGATCGAAATCGAGGATTACACGGTGTTTTACGCCGAGGACGTCGAAAACCAGTTCGTCCCGGCGATCGCGGTCCCCGGCGTAAAAAACCGGACCGGGGACCGCGTCGAGTCGAGCGGGCTCATCGTCGTCTCCGAGCGCCGGAACGTCTGGTGGGAAGAGGTGTCTGCGGCGCGGCTCGAATCGACGGGGGCCGCGACCGTCCGGATCGGCGGCCTCACCTGGAGTGAGGACGTCCGTGCGACGCGGACGGCCTGGGACGTCACCGGCGGGAACGCGACGTATCACGTCCGCCTCGGCGTCGCGGCCGACGAGGACCGCCCCGTCGTCTTCCGTGCCGATCCCGTCCGTGCCGACGCCATCGTCGACGGCCGGAACGTCTCGATAGCGCCCGTCGGGGACCGCTTCGAAATCGCCGTCTCCCGCGGCGGCGACCGGCTTGGAACGGCCGATATCCCGGCCGAAAACGGGACGGTCACGACCGGCGGGCTCACGTTCGTCCGCGAGGGCCGGGACGTGTTCGCCGAACGCGGGGAGACGCGGGTTCGGATCGCGCGACGGGGGAGTGATCGCACGTGAGATCGGTATGGTCCGTTATAATAGACATCGCAACTATTCACACGTCGATCGTACTGCCGCCGTGCGGTCGAGCGTGTATCGTCTTCCGATCTCTACTATAGTTCGCCCGTCCCGTCCGGAGATCCCAGGGTTCTTAAGTGGCCGAGGGGCGAGGAATGTACCGATGCGGAATAACCTAAAGCCGGTCCTCAGTGTGGCGGCGGCGATCTCCGCGTTCGGGGCGATCTTTCTGTTCGTCGACCTGTCTGCGGTCCTCGACGTCATGGGCGATTCGGACCGACGATACGTGTACCTCCTGTTCGTCTCCATGTCGGTCGCGATCGGGATGCGGGGGTACGTGTACGTCCGACTGCTCAATCTCGTCGGGTACAACGGCGGGATGTTCCGGGGACTGTGGCTGTTTTTGATCTACTCCGTGTTCAGATATACCCTCCCGTACGCCATGGCCGGAACACAGACGGTCATGGCGTATCTTTCCTCTCGCGACGACCGCATCGAAATAGAACATGCGTTCGGCGCGGTTCTGGTCGCCGATATTCTGGTGTACGTCCCCCACTTTACCCTGGGCGGCGTCGGAATCCTCGTATACAGCGGTAACGTCCCCAATGGGACGCTGTTGTCCGCCGGTATCCCCGTTGCCGCCCTGGTTGCGGTACTGGGCGTCGGATACTATCAGCGTTGGGTCGTATACCGGGTGTTCGAGCGCGTGTCCGCCGTCGTGAACGCGGTCCGGAGCCGAATCGGTCGCCCCTCGAACGTCAAGGAAAAATCGCGTGTGTCGGCGTTTTACGATTCGATCGACAGGATCTCCTCGAGTCGTCGTGCGACCGCGAGCGGCTTGGTATTCGGACACCTGGGGATGTTGTTTTTGATGATCCCCCTCACTATCGCCGGACACGCCGTCGGCGTGAGGATCCCCATCGCGCTTTCGGCCGGCATCGTAATGATAACGAAGTTCTCGGGCGTGCTACCCACGCCGGGAGGGGTCGGGGGCATAGAGGCGATAATGGTCGCGATGCTCGTTACCATCGGGGATATCGGCAGTGCTACGGCCACTGCGGTGACGCTTCTGTACCGACTCTCGACGTATTGGTACCTGATCCTACTCGGCGGGATCGCGACGACCCCCCTGTTACGGGAACGGTTGCGGACCGACCGTCGGGTTTGAGAGCGTATCGCGCACTGACCGCTACGTCCACTCGATCCGATAGACTTCGGTGTCGATCGAGCGGGAGTCGGCGTCGTGGTGTTCGAACTGCCGAGGGAGTTCGAACGCCGCGGCGAAGGCGTGGGTGACACGTCCGCCGTTGTCGTCGGCAAACGCCCGAACGAACGATTCGCTACCGGCGTTGTGAACGGAGTAGGAGACGCCCGCGATCGCGGCGGCAGTCTGGAGAAATGCGCGATCGGCACCCTCGTTGCCGGACTGTGCGCCGAACGGCGGGTTCATGAGTACGGTCGCGTCCTCGGTCGGGATGACGGGGACGACACTCACGTCACCCCTGACCCACGAGACGTCGGTCATCGCGCCCACGCGGCGCTCGTTTTCGCGCGCCGTCGAGAGTGGGGCGGGGTCGATATCGATCCCGATCGCCCGTTCCGGGCCCCGCAGCGCCGCCCCCAATGCGAGCATCCCCGTCCCACAGCCGAGATCGAACACCGTCCGTCCCTCGACGTCGCCCTGCAGATCCGCGACGTGGACGATGTGTGCCGCCAGATCCGGCGGCGTGTGGTACTGCTCCAGCGGCGCGTGTGGATCCTCGAACCCCGCCACGACGGCCAGCTCCTGGGCCAGTCGTCGCCGTGTCGCACCCGCGGTTCCGTCTGCCATCGTGGGACATACTTCACGGGAATAGGTATAAATTTACGGATGCACCTCAGTTATTCGCCCTCGGGAGTACATTCTTTTCACCGCCGCTACAACGGCCGGGTATGGACTGTCCCCGCTGTGGTGGCGACCTCGACCGATATACGCTCGGGGACCGGACGGCCGTCGGATGTGCATCCTGTGGCTACGCCGGCGTCCCCGTCGAACACCGAGGGGAACGGACCCGGGTCACGACGTGGAGCGAAGCGATCGCTCGGTACGCTGACGCCGCAAGTACGGGATCGGTGACCGTCAAAACCGTCGACGGCGAACCCGAACTGGAGGTGGTTCTCAACTCCGATCCCCGATCGAAGGCGTCCGATCCCGAGCCGACGGTCGTCCGCATCGACAGCCCGGATCCAGCACTCGCGGCCACGTTCGAGGCCGCCGACGGCGGCGGGACGCTCGCCTGTGCCGTCTGTGAGTCGACTTTCGAGACGCGCGATGCGCTGTATGACCACCTCGCGGTCCACTCCGGGATGGACCCGGAGTCCGAAGACGTCTGAGGGTCGATCCAGCGGCTGGAGACACCCGAGCGACCGTCCAGCGGCTGGAGACACCCGAGCGACGGTCCGGAAACCGTGGACACGGCCCCCGACGGGATTACTCCTCGGATTCGGCCTGTGCGTCCGCCTCGTCGCTTCCCTCTTCGGTTCGGGAGGCGACGAGGGCACCACGGGCGACGCTGTAGAGCGGCTCTTTGGCCTTCCGGACGTGACTGATCGAGAACGGGATGTCGGCCTTGTCGAGGCGTTCCTCGAAGAGCTTCTCGAAGCCCGGGGGGCTCGACGTGCCGCCGGTGACGACCACCGGGACGTCGAGGCCCTCCTCTACGTCCTCCTCGTTGACCTCGCGGGCGATGTTCTCGATGACGTAATCGAGCAGATTGTCGTAGTAGATCGACAGCGCCCCTTCGACACCGCCGGCATCGGTCGTGAAGTCGAGCCGGAAGTCCTCCTCCTTGGTCGATGTGACCTTGTCGACGTTCTCGCCGGTCGCGGTGGCGGTCTGTTCGTCGATCCAGTCGCCACCGCGGGCGACGCTAAACGTCATGACCGGGACCGCATAGTAGGACAGACAGACGTTGGTCATGCCCGCCCCAAAGGAGATACCGAGGCCGGTGAAGTTGTGATCCGCGAGTTCGGAGTAAATGACCGCCATCCCCTCGTTGATCGGTTCCGGGTCGTACCCGATGTCACCGAGGAACGATTCGAGCGTCTTCTGGTGGTACAGCGTCGAGAGATCCGAGTCGATCGGATCGGCGGGCGTCGAAAAGTACACCCGTTCGTTCGGGCGCTCCGGTTCGCCGACCACCTGCTCGAGTATGAGCTTGATCATCGGGATCGCGGATTTCTCCTCGGAGGAGAGGATCCCGTGTTTCATCGGTCTCCGGGTCTCCTCGTTGAAGATGTTCGCGAAGTTCAACGCGTCGTCGCCGACGACGTAGACGTTGTCGTCACGCCGGATGTGGAGGACGTCGGATCGACTGAGCATCCGATCCGCCATGTCGCTGTAGTCGATCTCGACGAAGGAGTTTCGCTGTGATACGAAGACAGACTCGTTGCCGTCCTGCCGTGCCGAAACGATGTTCATCGTCCCGACGTCAATGCCACGGGCCATACCTAAACGGCTGCTGGCGGGCTATTAATACTGCCGGCTATGTCTCCGCGGTGAGCCGCCCGCCACGGGGGACGGTGCCCGCCGAAACGTCGTGACCGACCGGACGACGGGAGGGAACTCCCCCGAAACCGCGGTCCGAACACCTCCCCGAAACCGCGGTCCAAACCGATAAGCCGCTGGCAGGACTATCCGAACCCGTGCAGGTCGTCGGCTACCGGACGGAGGATCGAGCGGACGCCGAGGCGGCGCTGATCGTCGCGCGGAACGGCACCGTCGAGGAGGAGCCGCTCCCCGCCGGGCGCAAACTCGCGTACACGCTCGGCGACCGCCACTGCGCCGGGACCGTCGACGGGGACGACCACGTCCGCTGTGCGGCCCCGTCGGTGCCGTACTGTGAGCGCCACGACCCGACGTGGATCTGTGCGAAGTGTACCGGGAGCTGTCTCAAGGCGGAGATGGACTGCTACGACGAGCACGTCGTCTACCTGGCGGCGTTCGCCCCCGCGACGTTCAAAGTCGGCGTAACGGGGCGGCCGGATCCGACCCGTCGACTCCGCGGGCAGGGTGCCGACCGCGGGGCGATCGTCCGGCGCGTCGCCAACGGCCGGATCGCGCGGGAGATCGAAGCGGAGATCGCGGCCACGACGCCGATTCCGGATTCGGTCCGCGTTCCGGCGAAGATCGCGGGAATGGGCCGGTCAGTCGACGGGGCGTCCTGGAGGCGGCTGCTCGAGGGCTTCGACGTCGAGCGGACCCACGAGTTCGACTACGGGCTCGAATTGGATGCCGCGCCGATCGCCGAGACCTTTGCCGCCGGGAGGGTCGTCGGGACGAAGGGGCGGGTGCTCGTTCTCGGGCGCTCCGGGGGCCGCTTCGCCGTCGACATGCGGTCGTTGGTCGGCCACGAACTCGAGGCGGGGACGAGCACGCGGACGCTCCAGTCGGATCTCGGCTCGTTCGGCTGATCGCCCCCTGTCCCGGGAACCTGTGGACTTTTTTGTCGTGAGCCGAAAGGTGGGGTTATGACAGACGAAAAAGATCCCGACGGAGAGGGCGGCAACGAGGACGAAGGCGAGGAGAAATCCTTCCGTGAGCGCGTCGAGGAGATCAGACAACAACGATCCGAGGAGGGCGAGGGCGACGGTGAGGGCGGGGAGATGAGCCGCGAGGAGAAAATGAAAGAGATGATGGGCGGCGGTGGCGGCCCCGGTGGTATGGGCGGCGGCGGTCCCGGCGGCAACCCCTTCGCACAGATGATGGGCGGTATGATGGGCGGCGGTGGCGGCCCCGGTGGTATGGGCGGCGGCCCCGGCGGCATGGGTGGCGGCCCGCCCGGAATGGGCGGCGAGGCGGACCAAGAGGAGGCCGACAACGAAGAACTCGTCCGTGAGGTCCGGAAAGTCCGCGACGAACTCCACGACATCCGACGCGAGATCGAGCGTATCGGCGACGCCCTGGAGGAGTAAGCGAGACGCGGCGGCGGGTCGGACAGCCGTTTTCTTTTCTGCGAAATCGGGGAGGATACCGGCGACTGTAAACGACCTCACGACGGCTTGTTCGTCTTGACACCACAGGACGCGCATCTCTTCGTCGTGTCTGTCGATTTCTTCGTCGTGTCTGTCGGCTAGATATAGCCGGCGTCGGCGAGCCGTTCGACGCCCTCACGGAGGCGTTCCTCGCTCGCAGCGTAGGAGAGCCGGGCGTACCCGGGGGTTCCGAAGGCGCTCCCCGGGACCGTCGCGACGTGGGCCTCCTCGATGGCACCCTCACACCACGCCTGGTCGTCGCCGTCGACCGGCAGCATCATGTAGAACGCGCCGTCCGGGACGGGCACATCGATGCCGTGTTCGGCGAACAGCTCTACGAGCATGTCACGCCGGCTCTCGAAGGCGTTGCGCATCTCCGCGACCGATTCCTCGGTGTTTTCGAGCGCCTCGATCCCGGCGCGCTGGACGAAGTTCGCCGCACACGACACCGAGTGCGAGTGGAGCTTTCCGGCCTGCTCGATGAGCGACTCGGGGGCGGCGAGATAGCCGAGTCGCCAGCCGGTCATCGAGTACGCCTTCGAGAAGCCGTTGATCGTGACCGTTCGGTCGCCCATCCCGTCGAGCGCCCCAAGCGACGTCTGCTCGACCCCGTAGGTGACCGTATCGTAGATCTCGTCCGAGATAACCGTCACGTCGTGGTCGACGGCGAGGTCGCGAACGCCTTCGAGCGCCGCGTCCGTGAAGACCGCGCCCGAGGGGTTCGACGGAGAGTTGATAACGAGGAGCTCGGTGTCGTCGGAAACCGTCGCCGCGAGCTCGTCGAGGACCGGCTCCAGTTGGAACGCCGACTCGGAGAGGTCGATCCGCGAGAGGCTGCCACCGGCCAACTTCGCCATCGCCTCGTAGCTGACCCACGCCGGATCCAAGAGGACGACCTCGTCGCCGTCGTCGACGAGCGTCTGGAACGTCTCATAGAGCGCCTGCTTGCCGCCCGGCGTTACGATGACTTCGTCGGTCGTATAGTCGAGACCGTCTGCTTCGAGTTTTCCGACGATCGCCTCCTTCAGCTCCGGGACCCCGTTCGATGGCGTATAGCCGGTGTGGCCGGCGTCGAGGGCGGCCTTTCCCGCCTCGACGACGTTCTCGGGCGTCGGGAAGTCCGGTTCGCCGACGGAGAGATCGACGACGTCGACGCCGTCGGCTTCGAGTTTCGATGCGAGGTTGCTGATCGCGAGCGTCGCGCTGGGTTCGACCCGCTCGACGCGATCCGTGAATTGCATTGTCATAGTGTATCGAGTTCCTCCGCGAGTGAAATAGCGCTTCGGACGGCGCTCGCGCCGTGGTGGGTCCGCTCTTCGGCCTCCGCGTGGCTCATCCCGGGACCGGTGATCCCGAGCGTGACCGGCGTGTCCCGCTCGAGGGAGACGTCGGTGAGTCCGGCGGCAGCCGCATCGCCGATCACCTTGTCGTGGTCCGTATCGCCGGTGACGATCGCGCCGAGGACCGCGACGGCATCGATCTCCGGCCGTCGCGCCAGCCGGTCGGCCGCGAGCGGCGTATCGTAGGAGCCGGGGACCTCGATCGTTTCGACGATCTCGGCGCCGGCTTCGGCTGCGGCCTCCCGGGCACGGGACGCCATTTCGTTCGTTATTGGCCGCTCTTTGTTGAACTGCGCGACCACCAATCCGAGCGCTACCATACCTACGGATGGGTCTCGCCACCTAAAAGAAGTGCCGAAAGAGTCCCCGGGACGGAGCCCGCGGTCTCGGCGGGCGAGGTCACCCAGCCGAATATAAACAGGGGGTGGTTACGCTGCCGCCTTCGACTCCTCGAACGTCCCGTCGAACTCGCCGTTGTCGAGCCGTTCGTTGAACGTTCGGGCGTCCTCGCCTTCGACGGTGACGCCGAGGGAGGCACACGTGCCCGCGACTTCCTTCGCGGCGTTTCGCGCGTCGTATGCCAAGAGGTCGGGGAGTTTCTGTTCGGCGACCGTCTTGAGCTGTTCGGCACTCATGTCGGCGACGAACTCCTCGTTCGGCTCGCCGGACCCGGTTTCGAACCCGAGTTCGTCCTTGATCAGTGCCGCCGTCGGCGGGACGCCGACTTCGATACTGAACGAGCCGTCGTCGTCGTAATCGACGGTGACGGGGACTTCGGTCCCGTCGAACGCCGCCGTCTGTTCGTTGATTTCGTTGACGACCGCCTGCACGTCAACCGGGGTCGGGCCGAGTTCGGGGCCGAGCGGCGGCCCCGGGTTGGCCTGCCCACCGGGGACGAGCACTTCGATAGTTCCAGCCATGTACGTCCCGAGTGTCGCTGCGGTTTTAAGCGTTGTCGATTCGAACCGGCGTGGTACCGGTACGCAATCCGGCGTCCATCTGTCAGGGAGCGCGGCCAACCGGGGATCCCGCCGGCGGTGCGTTCACGACGTGTCCCGTCCTCATACTGACGGACAAAAGAATGTACACACGACGCACGAGGATCACGCCGTTCGACGGAGCGAACGGCGGATCACTCGTGAGTCGGTTTCATTTGATTTCGTCCACCAGTATCAAGGGAACATAAAACGCTATTAGGGGTACATAAAATGTCAGGCGTTGATCACAAACAGCCCGAAGACGGCGGCGGCGACGAGCACCCCGCCGACCGTTCGGAACCCGTAGCCGAAGATCGTCGAAAAGATGAGATGGAACACGCCGACGAACGCCACCCCGGCACAGACGAGCGTGTACGCGAGCCTCCGTTTGCCGTCCATGCCGTCGGTACGGATCCGAGAATAAAAGTCTTGGTCGTTTCCAGCGAGGTCTCGGTCGTTTCGAATCCCCGCCGTCCTCGGGCCGTCTCGTCTCCCAACCGAACGTCTTTTTCGGCACCGGCGATACCTCACTTCTAATGGGGCTCAAAGAGGAGATCGAGGCGATCGAGGAGGAGATCGCCGACACCCCGTACAACAAATCGACCGAACAGCACATCGGTCGGCTGAAGGCGAAACTATCGGAAAAAAAAGAAAAGCTGGAACGTCAACAGTCCTCGGGAAGCGGCGGGGGCGGCTACGCCGTCGAGAAACACGGCGACGCGACGGTCGCGCTGGTCGGGTTCCCTTCCGTCGGCAAGTCGACACTTCTCAACGCCCTGACGAACGCGGACAGCGAGGTCGGCTCCTACGAGTTCACCACGTTGGACGTCAACCCCGGGATGCTCGATTACCGGGGGGCGAACATCCAGTTGCTCGACGTTCCCGGTCTCATAGAGGGGGCGGCGGAGAACCGTGGCGGCGGCCAGGCGGTCCTTTCGGTGGTTCGAACGGCCGATCTCGTCCTCTTCGTCCTCTCGGCGTTCGAGATCGACCAGTACGAACGGCTGTATCAGGAGCTGTATAAGAACAAGGTCAGGCTCGACACCGAGCCGGTACAGGTCAACATCCGCAAGAAACACAAAGGCGGCATCAACCTCACCACGTCCGACCGGGTGAGTCTCGACGACGAGACGATCATGGGCGTCCTCCGGGAGTACGACTACGTCAACGCCGACGTGACGATCCGCGAGGACCTCACGATCGACCAGCTGGTCGACTCCCTACAGGACAACCGCGAGTATCTACCCTCCGCCGTCGCGGTCAACAAAGTCGATCTGATCGACCCGAGCTACGTCGAGACGGTCGAGGGGAACCTCCGTGAGCACGACATCGATCCCGAGGAGGCCGTCTTTATCAGCGCCGAAAAGGAGCGCGGGCTCGATTCGCTCAAAGAGACCATCTGGGACGATCTGGGGCTCATTCGGATCTACATGGACAAGCCGGGCCGCGGCATCGACCGAGAGGAGCCACTCGTCCTAACGGAGGAGAAAAACACCGTCGACGACGCGTTACACGAACTCGGCGGCAGCTTCGAGGACCGGTTCCGGTTCGCCCGCGTAAGCGGCCCCTCGGCGAAACACGACGAACAGCAGGTCGGTCGCGATCACGAACTCGAAGACGAGGACGTCCTCCGGATCATCGCCCGAAAGTGAGCGGGAGCGATTTATTTATGCGGCCCCGGTAGCGGATCCATGAAATTCAGATATCCCCGCGAGTTTCGGCTGGCGGACTCGGCACAACAGCTCGTCGGCGGATTCTTGCTCGCGGGGCCGTTCGTCGTGACAGAGGAAGTCTGGGTCCTGGCGGGGAACATGCGTCCCGTGCAGGCGCTCGCGACGGTCTGTGTCGTGTTCGCGATCGGATACGCGACGCTGTATAAAGCGGACACGAACCGGGATCCCGACGACGAACGGAACGTCGCCGGCGTCCCGATCCGGTTTATTTCCCTCATGCTCGTCTCGTTCGGGTCGGTGACGATTCTGGCGGTCCTCTTCGGCGCGCCGGAGACGTTCATCGGAACCGACCGGACGAGCGCCGAGGTCGCGGTGATCACGTTCAACGCCGTGAGCGTCGGGTCGGTCTTTAGCGTCGTGGGGGCGGCGACGGCGGACAGCGTCTTCTCGCGGTGACAGACGGCGTCTTCTCGCGGTGACAGACGGCGTCCCCTCGTAGGTGATCGATCGGAGGCGAGAGCCGTTCAGACCGACGGCTGTGCGGGCGGCCGACACCCGACGATAAGACATATACCCGTCGTGGTGTATCCTTTGGATATGTCGCTTTCGGCGCAGTCGCTCACCGAGTTCTCGGTGTTGCCCTACACCGACGTGCTCGCGTGGGTCGTGATGGCCGTCTTCGTCGCCGGCGTCGTCGCCGACCGGCGCGGGAGGCGCGAACTCGCGCTCCAGGTGACCGCGGGCGCGTGGGGACTGTTCGCGGTCTTTTGGTTCCTCTTGATCCACCACTTCGCGTTGATCCACCGGAGCGCGATCGAAGCGGCCCTCGTCGTCTTCGCCGTTCCCGCGTGTCTGTACGTCGGGTGGAACCTCCTCAACGGCCGGGAGTCGCTGTTGACGCTCTCGCGGGCGATCGCGTTCATGACGATTATCTATCTCCCCTTCGAGACCTCCTATTTCGCCCGACAAGTGTTGATCGAGACCGTCGCCACGCAGACGTCGATGGCGATCGACCTGCTCGGGTTCGGCGGGGAAGTCCAGTTCATCGAGGACCCGACCGGGGAAACGACGTTCATGAACACCTTCTGGTTCCCGGAGACGGGACAGGCCTCTCGGATCGTCTTCGCGTGTACCGGTATCGGCGCGATGGCCATCTTTGGCGGCCTGATCGCGGCCGTCGACGCGCCACGCCCCAAGAAGGTGATCGCAACGGTGGTCTCGATCGGGATCATCTGGGTGCTCAACGTCGGCCGGAACGTCTTTATCGCCGTCGCCAACGGGTACCAGTGGTTCGCGGTATCGTGGCTCGAAGGCCCCGTCATGTTCCTGTTCGGGCTGTCCGACCCGACCCGGGTGTCGTTTTTCGTCGCGGATCGGATCCTCTCGCAGGGACTTGCGGTGTTCGCGCTCATCGGCATCGCGTTTTTCGTCTCCCGGTGGGTGCCCGAGTTGCTCGACATCGGGGAGGAACTCCTCTCCGTGCTCTTGGGCCGGGACGTACACCTTCGAGCGCCGGAGACCGCTCCGGACGGAGGTGAGCCCGATCCGTGACCGGCGAGGACGAAAAGAGCGCGTCCGA
Organism: Natronomonas salinimetallica; assembly: GCF_013839515.1. Classification (GTDB taxonomy): domain Archaea; phylum Halobacteriota; class Halobacteria; order Halobacteriales; family Haloarculaceae; genus Natronomonas. Next base: position 132,621 of record NZ_JACDNQ010000007.1, read on the forward strand.
GGCCGGCGCGGATGGGGGATCCGCCGCTGACGCGAAAGGCTCCGACGCCGGGACCGAAAGCGGCGGGATTACCCGCCGACGGATGCTGCTCGGGAGCGGGGCATCGATCGCCACCCTCGGCGGCGGTCGGGCGCTGTACAATACCGTCCTCGGCTACGGGCAGTTCGGCATGGGGACAAACCTCGAAGAACAGGACATAGCGCCCCTCGCTACCGAACGGTTGGTGCCGAGCTACGACGAATCGATCGGGGGGACGCGGATCCGAGCCGTCGGGTCGGGACTCACGGCCGAGGAGGCGGGAGACGAGGCGTTTTTGCGGTTCGGAACCGACCCCGTCGACGCCGCCGCGGACCTCGATTCGCGCCTCGGCCTCGAGGGCCGCTTTCGCGAGCTGTTTGTCGATCTCTCGGCCTTTCGGGCCGGGGAGTACGCCTTCGAGTTTCACGACCCGCCGGCGTTTTTCGACCGCCTCGGGGGCGGCGACGTACGTCCCGAGGTCGTCACCACGGTCCGTTCGAACTGGGACCGGGTCATCGATCCGGAGACCGTCGGACAGTTTGCCGACGCCGATCCGTCCGACCCGCCCGCCGTCGTCGAGGGGCTGGTCTCCGGGTTCCGAGACCACGCGACCTACGACGTGCCCCGGTATCTCGCCGGATCGGTCGAAGACAACGTCATCCTCGGCGCGGCCGACCTCCGACGGTACTTCGAGGACGACGTCGGCTTCGAGGCGCTCTTGGAATCCGAGGAGACCGGGATGTTCTGTTGGGAACTGGTATATCGCTCGATCGAGGCGCTACAGGCGGTCGCCGCGGACCGCCAGTCGGTGCCGGTCGCGGCCTGCCACGTGAGCGACGGCCGCCATAAACACGCCTACACGGGGATTCTGGGGGCTATCAGGGTCGGCGGCGAACTCCGGTTTCCGATGACGTTCGTCGATTACACCCACACGACGCTGTACGACGACGTCGGGCTGACGGGCGTGTTGGGCGAGGGACTTGCGGCCTACGACGACGGCCACCGGGCCGACGAGATATACTGGTGAACCGCCTCGGGGGCAAGTGGTTCGAGAGACGCCGTCTACGTGTGGACCCAAGGCGGCTACCAAGTTGGTCGCGAGCCCGACGACTATCTGCGAAGATTGACCACCTGAGCTGATCGGTTCGGGATTGAACGATCTGGATCCATTCGCCGACAGTGGGAAAGCAGTCACAGAGTGGACGAATGGTAACATATGGGCCACTTATCACCCACAAGTCGCCGATATCCGCCGAACCCGAGCGCTGATGAATCTCGCAGAACGGTACTGCTCGAAGTCGGATTTCTCGATGAAATCGCTTGAGCCGGTTCTTTGAGAAAGTTTCGTGCCGGCTCTTCGCTAACTGAGTGAAACAACTTTCGGATCATCGATATTGTTACTGATTGGGTGCAAGATGTAACGCGCTTATGTCGTACACGCTACACTCAGTAGTTGAGGCCACACTTCTCGATGCATAGCACAGACCTTGTGTGAACACTCACACGAACTCTCCCTGTTCCGCCAACTCGAATTCAAACCGTGCTCCACCATCGGTTCCATCGGTGATAGACAACTCCCAGCCATGGGCTTCCACGATTCGTTTGACGATGGTCAACCCGAAACCAGTACCACCCTGTGCTGACGAATGCCCCGGTTCAAACACTTCCTCGCGCTTTTCGATTGGAATTCCTGGCCCGTCGTCTTCGACGTAAATACCAGTTTCGTCGTGACATCCGACACGGACGGTCACGTCGGGTCCACCGTGTTCAACAGCGTTGCGAAACAGGTTCTCAAAAACGTGCCGTAACCGGTCGGGATCGCCTTGAAAGGTCATCTCATCGACAATCTTGATGGTTGCATCCTCTGTGTCAACAGACCCCCAGCACTTCCCGACGAGGTCAGTCAGGTTGATCGACTCGGTTTTGCTTATCTTGTCGCCTTGGCGAGCGAGCGTCAACGTGTTCTCGACGATCGCCTCCATCCGGTTGAGTGCCTGCAGAAGCGGATCGATATGATCGCTTTCTGCCTGCTCGGCAAGGAGCGTAGCACGACCCTGTGCGACGTTGAGCGGGTTGCGTAAATCGTGGGACACAACACTCGCAAACTCTTCGAGGCGGTCGTTCTGCTGGCGTAACTGTCTTTCCCGCTCGACGCGTTTGGTCACGTTCCGAGTGACCCCAACTAGGCGCGTTATTTCACCATCATTGACCACCGGCGCAAGCTTCGTTTGCCAGAAGCGTGCTCCTTCGCCGACCCGGAGTTCCTCTTCGTACGAGATCGGTTCGCCAGCGTTGATACAGCGGTGATAGTTCGCTTTTAATTCGGCTCCCTGTTCCTCACCGAACACATCTTGTGGTGTTTGGCCCTGTACTTCTCCTGTCGTAATTCCGGTTTGGCGCTCGTAGGAGGGACTGAGGCGTTCAAATTCAAACCGGACACTATTCTCATCTTCCTCGACATTAATGAGAAAGATGGCATCCTCAACGTTGTTCAAGAGGGCTTCGTACTCTTCTGCGAGTTCTTGGGCTTCGGCCTCGTACTCCTTTCGTTCAGTGATATCCCGACTGCTAATGAGAATCCCACAGATGATGTCGTCGTCGAGTCGATTCCGCATTGTGGCTTCGATCCAGCGCCACGAGCCGTCGGCATGGCGGAATCGGACTTCGACAGTCTCGGATTTAGACGGGTTCGAGAGAACTGTCTCCAGCGCGTCGGCGTTTTTGTCCCGGTCCTCAGAATGGACAAACTCGTATCCTTCATGACCAACCAATTCGTTGGGATCGTAGCCGAGAACCCGTGTGACAGCCGGACTGACGTAGGTTATCGTCCCGTCGGGATCGACGACTGTTGCGAGATCATTTACCTCCTCAACGAGCGTCCGATACCAGTTAGACCCGTGCTTCTCGTTCTCTCGGGGTGTCGTATCGTCTCCCATTAGTCGTATTGTGTCCAGTACACATGTATGCATTTTGAACTCATGCTCTATCCCCAGTGCAAGCGGTGCCTTTTTACTATATACGAGTATTTACCGAGACCTTGCTGACTACATGCTCTATATCTTGTACAGTCCGATATGACAGCCCCAATATACACACCGCTACTGTTTTCGGTAAGAGTCTCTGTGCCGTCAACCGCCTCAAGATCGATCCCCCAAGTACTCGATCCGCTCCGCCTATAAAAGAATCCGTGTCATCAAGAATCGCTTCTATGGCGGATTTTCTGCGTCGGTGAGCACCTCGAAGCGACGATATCCGTGACGTCCACGCGAGATTCGGAGACGATACGATGAAACGGATTGCCAAAGCGTTCGCAACGATGGTTCTCCGAGGCTAATTTCTATCACTCCGTAATCTCCTTGAACCCCCATCACGGCCGGCAAACACTCGAGCGTCTGGTTCGTCTGATATCGCGGTCAACCGATCTACAGTCGCCGGAACAGCGTCGATATCCAATTCCAAGGGAACCGTATTGAATACGATCGCGAGGGTCGTGTCTGTATTCTTGCCTGTATCGAGACGATAGAGCCGATCGTCCTATAGTGAACTACCCCACCCTACTCGCTCACGGCTGAGGCCGTTCGCTCCTTGAGGGTAGTGCGGGACCGAAGGTCCCGCTGACCATGCGAACGGGCGCTTCGCGCCCGTGAGCAGATGGGGCTTCCTGTTTCGATGACGCGCTTTGCAGACACCTCTCGAAAGTCATCGGTATCCGTAGGGAGCGCAGTCTCCACAGGCGTGTCTTCGGGCCATCCCAGCCCTAGTTCAGCAAACCCGCGTTGAAGAACGTTCATCGCCGCATTCGCATCACGGTCACACTCAAACCCACAACTCGGACACGAGTGTTCCCGAACCCAGATAGGCTTCGCCGTCTCCACTCCACACCGAGCACACTCTTTCGTCGTCCCCGCAGCTTCTACTTGCACGACGTGACAGCCGTACAACTCGGCCTTGTATTCAAGCAGCGTGATGAACTGCCGCCACGCTGCATCCTGCTTGTTGCGAGCGTTGTGCGACTGCTCAAGCATCCCTGTCACGTTCAAGTCCTCGACGAACACGGCATCGTACTCACGGACGAGCCACGTCGTGATCTTGTGCTGGTAGTCCAGCACCTTCCGCCTGATGTGACGCTTGACTTTCGCCACTTCGCGACGTTGCTTCTCGTAGTTGTTCGATCCCTCTTCCTTACGAGATAACTTGCGTTGTTCGCGGCGCAATCGCTCGTACTCGTCTTCGAGGTCAAGCCAGTTCACGGTCTTACCATTCGACGTGTGGATGTAGCTGAGGATGCCGAGGTCGATCCCGACGCTATTGCTCACGTCCAGCGAGTCCACGTCGGATTTCCCCGGCAGGTCAGCGTCGTCGGTTTCGAGGCCGAACGAGACGAACCACTCGCCGGTTGTCTCCTTTTTGATCGTGACTTCTTTGATGTCGGCTTCGTTGGGGATGTCGCGGTGGTATCGGATTTTGATGTCACCGATTTTGGAGAGCCAGAGCGTCGCGCGTCGGCCACTCGTGTTTTTGAGTTCGAAGCCAGACTGCGAAAACGTCATACTCCGGAACTCCCGTGGTGACTTCCACTTGAGCTTCCCGACTCTGTTCCCGTTGTCTTTCTGGGCTTTCAGGTTCGAGAGGTTCTGGTAGAACCGGGTGACGGTCCGTTGCAGAGCCTTGGAGTTGACCTCCGAAAAGACGGGGAACTCGTCTTTCCAGTCGGGGAGTCGGTAGTGGTGTTTGTACGCGGAGCCGATGTCGTCGGCGTCCACGTTCTCGTATTCGTACAACGTGTAGTTGTACCCTTGGCGATGAATGTCGATGTGTTGCTCCAGTTCAGCCGCTACCTCTTGTGTCGGGTATGCAGGGTAACGGTGACTGTACTCCATCGCTGTCTCTTGATTAGGGTTATGTCTACTTAATGGTTTGTACTGGTGTGCGGCGATTCATCCCCTCCCTACTCGCTCCCGGTGGTCGCTCGTTGAGGGAGGGGCATTCTCGCCTCATTCTGGTAAACATCGCAACTATATACACATCGATCGCACTGCCACCGTGCAATCGAGTGTGTATCGTCTTCCGATCTCTACTCTATTCTCACCTGATTCCTACTCTTAGATAGGGTTGCCTGCCAGTTGAATCTACGGATTAGAACTCTCGGAGTGGCCATCAAAGCGTGGATTGTGTCCGTGTTGTCGGATTCATCCTGCGGCTAACACGCGGGCGGCCCCCGGCCGCGTCGACGTTCCGATGGGGCGGGGCCGACGAGGGATCAAAGTTGATAGGGACGCCGGCCGATCGGACGGACATGTCGGAACCGACCATCTTCGAACGGATCATCGAGGGGGACGTCCCCGGTCACATCGTCTACGAAACCGAGACGGTCGCCGCGTTCCTGGACGCGAACCCCCTCACACCGGGACATACGCTCGTCGTTCCGAAGGAACCGTACACGAGGCTTCGGGACGCCCCGCCGGAGGTCGTCACGGACGTCTTCGAGGCCGTCCGGACGCTCTCGCCCGCGATCGAGGACGCCGTCGACGCCGACGCTGCCACGATCGGCGTCAACGACGGGACCGCCGCCGGCCAGGAGGTCTCTCACCTCCACGTCCACGTCGTCCCCCGTTTCGAGGGCGACGGTGGCGGCTCGATTCACACGGCCGTCGGCTCCGTCGCCGACCTCGACGACGACGAGATCGGCGAGATCGGCTCGGAGATCGCGGCACGACTCGGGTGAGCGGGAGACGAGAGCAAAGAGCGACGGGGTCGATACGGCGAGCGATCCGGACAGCATGTTTTTGTCCGATGCCGGGCGGAGTATAGCTATGTCCGAGACGGTCGCGTTCGTCGGTGCCGCCGGCGGCGTCGGGACGACACGGCTGACGTTCGAGTGCGGGCGGCTGCTGGCGAACGAGGGCGCCGATACCGCGATCCTCGACGCCGCCTACGGCACACAGGGGCTCGCCGATCGGGTGGACGGCCGCATCGACCCCGACATGACCGCGCTCTGTCTGGGCGACCTCCCACTGGAGGCGGGGCTCGTCGATCTTCCGGCGGAGGGCGCGGGGCGACTGTCGGCCTGTCCGGCCTACGCGCCGTTCGAGCGACTCGCGCGTGCGAAGGCTCCGGACGCGGCCGAGCGCTTCGGGGCGCGGATCGAGGAGGCGACACGGCACTTCGAGTACGTTCTCGTCGATACACCGCCCATAGCCACGAACCCGGCCGTCGCGGCGGTCACCGCTGTTGGGACCGCCGCCGTCGTCTGCGACGGCGACCGGGCCGAATCCGCCGTACCGAGGACCGAGGACCGACTCGCGGATATCGGGGTCGAGGCGTCGACAACGGTCCTCACGCGGACGACGGCACATCCGGACGCCGACGTGGCGGTCCCGGCGTTCGAATCGGCGACGCCGACGACGGACCGGAACACCCCCGCCCACGGGGCGCTTCTCGCGGTCGTCGAGGCGATCACGGACGTCCGGATCCAGCGGCCGGGATCGGACGGGCTCTTCGGGACCCTCCCGTTCAAATGAGATCGCCGGGGGCGCTTCTGGCGTCCGCCAGCGGATCCTCCTCCGGTAGCGGCGAGGGGTCGGTGATGACCGACTCGGCGCCGTCGATCCGGTCGTGAGTGGCGACGTACGCCCCGAGTGCGAACTCCCGGTCGCCGAGGCCGGCGAGCGTCCGGGCCTCGGTCCGTGATATCTCTCCGGCGAGCCAGTCTTCGAGGATCCGCCTCGCGGTCGGGGTGAGTGGATCGATCGGCTCGCCCAACAGATACAGCGTCTTGGCCGCCGTCGTCTCGGGGACGTCGGCGACCGCGGCCGCACGGCCGACGCTTGCTCCCTCCGTGTAGGCCTCGACGACCACGGCGGCACGGGCGGGCGAGCAGGGGATTCGTTCCTCGAACGCGGTGAGCCGTTCCTCCAGCGACGCCTCGGTGTGATCGACGGTGGCAACGCCGCAATCTTGCTGTTCGGTCGTCACTTCCAGCCCCGCCGCGATCTCCGACAACGCCATACATACCGATAGTACGTGCTTTGGTTATAAAAGTTGGTGCCGCTCCGGCGTCACGGCGACAGACACCAACTCGAGAGAACGGACGGGGGTCCGCGCTCCACCCAGCCACATCGGAGGTCTCACAACAGCCGTCGGTACCGACGCCCCGCGGCGTCGTCGGCCCCGATCGCGGCCTCGATCCGCGGGGAGAGCCACTCTCCGGAGACGTATCGGTCATGAACCGGCAGTCGTTCGGAGAGGGTGACTCCGGCCCGGTCGGCGATCCCTTCGAGTTCCTGTAGCGCCGGCCACGCGTACTCGGGGTTTATATGGTCGTCGGTCACCGGCGAGACGCCGCCGAAGTCGTCGACGCCACAGTCGAGCAGTTCCTCGACGGGCGCGAGGTTCGGCGGGGACTGGATGCTGACGTCGTCGGGCAGCGCCGTCCGGGCCATCGCGGTCACGCGCCGCATCGTCGCCAGATCGGGGGAATCGCCCCCCCAACGCTCGTTCTCGACGACCGGCTGGACGATTATCTCCTGGACGTGGCCGTACCGCTCGTGGAGCGCTCGGATCGCCAGCAGGCTCTCGGCGCGGTCCCGGAGCGTCTCGCCGATACCGACGAGGATGCCCGTCGTGAACGGGATACCGATCTCCCCGGCGGTCGCGATCGTCGCCAGCCGCCGACCGGGATCCTTCGCGCGGGGGCCGCCGTGGGCGGTGACGTCGGCCGTGGTTTCGAGCATGACCCCCATCGAGGCGTTCAGATCGGCGACGAGATCCATCTGCGCTCGGGTCTGATCGCCCGGGTTCGAGTGCGGCAAGAGCCCACACTCGAGTGCGATCTCGCAGGCTTCCCGGAGATACGAGTGGATCGAATCGTGTCCCCACTCGGCGAGTTGCTCGTGGATCTCCGTGTATCGATCGTCGGGATCGTCGCCGAAGGTAAACAGCGCCTCGGTACATCCCGCGTCGGCACCGCGTTCGCAGATCGCTCGTACCTCCTCGGGCGGGAGGATCGACGCCGATCCGGGCGGATCGTAGTAGGTACAGTACGTACAGGTGTACCGACAGGCGGTGGTCAGCGGGACGAACACGTTGCGCGCGAACGAGAGCTCTTCGGCCGGATCGACGTCGGCCGGCGTGACGGCTGTGAGCCGCTCGGTCTCGGCCTCCGGGACGTCGATATCGACCCCGTATTCTCTCGCGCCGAACACACCGACCGTCGGGGGGTCGGGTAATTAAAAGGATCGCTGTCGGTGGGATCACTCGGTCCGGTGGACCGTAACGCGGCCCCGCGTCGTCGTGACCTCGAAGCCGGCCGCCCGGAGCCACTCGGCAGATCGGCCGGGACCGTACAACAGCAGTTCCGCGAGGTCGTCGGCCTCGTCGATGTCGACAGCGAGCCGGAACGAATCGACGAGCGTCGCCTCCGTGCCGGCCGCCGAGGCGATGCGTCGGTGATCCGCGATCGACGCGCCGTGATAATCCGTATAAAACCCCGGCGTCCGGGTGACGAGGGCGTTCGTGCCGCCCCCGAGTCCGGGGGCGAGAACGACCTCCCCGTCGGCCTCGAAGAGCCGCGACAGCGCCTCCGGGGTCGCGAGCGCGAGATCCGACATCACGACCGCTGTCGGCGGTTCCAGCCGAGCGTTGACCGCATCCGTCAGCGGCCCGTTGTCCACGGCGACCGGCCATCGGCAGTCGATCGGGTCCGTCGAGAGCACGGTCGGGGAGACGTCGATCGCTTCGAGGGTCGAACAGACGTCACGGAGCATCACGCGGGCGAGCCGGCCCCGTTCGTCCGGAGTGAGGACGCCGGCGAGCCGCGTCTTCGGCTCGCTCGCCGCGAAGGGAACGAGGACGTCCATCACTTCAGGCGGCTCGGGGCCTGCTGTCTGGATTTATAGACCCAGTAGCCGCCGCCGAGCAACACCGCGAGAACGATCACGACGCCGACACCGAGAAGCGCGTTCCGGATGAGCCGGCTCTGGGAGACCTCGCCCTCGGCCCGTTCGGCGAGGTCGATCGCGTTCTCGAAGTTGCCGCTCTCGTAGGCGGAGATCGCGCTGTCGAGCGAGGACCGTGCCTCGTCCGACCCCGACTCCTCGACGGCCTCGCTCGCGCTGTCGATCGCTTCGCGCGCTTCGCGGCTCTGTTCGGTGTAGTGGTGGACCTCGTGGCTGCCGATGGTCCGTTCAGTGCCGCCCTCCCGCTCGAGCGTGAACGCCGCCGCGACGAAGCGGTCCGGCGGCTCGTAGCTCAACGCTTCGAGTTCGGGCGTCGTTCCCGTCACGCGGACCTCGACTCTCGCGGTGTCGTCGTCGATGTCGACCGGTTCCGTCGCGGTCGGCCCGTCGGCGTCCTCACGAGAGAGTTCGTCGCCGGCCTGATTGTACCGTCTGATCGTCCAGGTGGCGTTCTCGAGTTCCGTGTTCGCGACGAGCGTCCACCGTTCGAACTCGTCGAACAGGCCCGTCACCTCGAACGTCGCCTCGAAGTCAGTCCCGACCTCCGACTCCTCGGGTAGGTCCTGCGGGCTACTCTCCACTGCGGTCGCCGATCCCGCGAACAGCGCTCCGAACAACGAAACGGCGACGAGCGCGGCGACGAGTTTGCTACTCTTCATCGTCGCCGTATTGTATCAGGTCTTCTAAATTGTCTTCGCTCTTGGATCTGAGCTCCTCGCCTCGCTCCTCGGCTTCGATCGCCATCCGCTGCATGTCCTTGACCCGAGGGACGTCGGTAACGCCGGCCAGAACGACGATCGCAGCGACCTTCTCCTCGTTGGGGAGCGGATAATCGCCCGCCCGTACCTCCATACATTCGGTCTGGTTTTCGAGCCATTTGCGCGCCTTGTCGATCCCCTTCCGGCTGAGCGCGTCCGGCGGCCCCGAGACCAAAAGCAGCGCCCGTTCGGTGCTATCGAGCTCGGCCTGCAGCGTCAACTTCCCGAGAGTCGCCTTCCGAACGAGCGAGGTAATCCGGTTCGTCGCGTCCCCGGACGTCGAGAAGTCGTTTCGACTGTTTCCGCCGCGTAACCGGCCCAAGAGCCCCTTGCTCTCGTTGTTTGGATCGATCGATTCGCTCGCGTACCCGACGCTCGTGATCCCGTGTTCGCCGAGCGTATTGATGATCTCGGAGGCGTCGACGACGCTCTCGGCGACGTTGTCTCCGAGGGCCTCGATCTCCCCCGCGGAAAACAGCGCACCGAAGCGGGTGATGATCTCGGCGTTGATTTCGGCGTATCCCTCGCCGATGCTCTCGCCGCCGGTTTTGAACGCGTCGTTGTCGAAGACGAGGAGGTTGTCGACGGACTCGGCGAAGTTCTGGAACGAGCGGGCGGCGTTTCGGTTGTAGATACCGCCCTCGTCGCGGCTCGGGAGGATACCGAGCCCGTAGATCGGTTCGACGTAGAGCCGCTGGAGATGGTCTGCCAAGACGGGCGAGCCACCGCTTCCGGTCCCGCCACCGAGCCCGGCGATGATCAAGAACGCGTCGATCTCACTGGAGACCATCCTGTCGATCGCGCTTTGGATCTCCTCTAGGTCCTCGCGCGTGCACTTTTCACCCAGATCCGGCTCGGTTCCGGCTCCGTGTCCTTTCACTACGGACTGCCCGATGAGGACCCGGTTCTCGTTCGGCACGTAATCGAGCCCCATCAGGTCCGCTTTCGCCGAATTGACGGCGATGGAGTGGCCGATGATGCCGGTACCTCGACTGGCGTCGTACTCGAGGAACCGGTCGAGGATCTTCCCGCCGGCCTGCCCAAAGCCGATCATTGCAAGTTTCATATCGGTCCTTGTCCGAATAGCGTCCCACGGAATTGATAAGCTTTCGGCCGATGTCTGACGCTCGACGGACGATACGGCTGGCGGGAACGAGACAGCCGGCTAGACGAGACAGCCGGCTGGATGTCACGCACGCGGCGCGTTCGCGTGAGATTCATACTGGTGGACGAAATCAAATAAAACCGACTCACGAGTGATCCGCCGTTCGCTCCGTCGAACGGCGTGATCCTCGTGCGTCGTGTGTACATTCTTTTGTCCGTCAGTATCACAAGGTACTCCGAAACCGTCAACACAGGTACTCCGTCACAAGTACTCCGAAACCGTCAACAGTTCCGCGGGATCGATCCCGAATGCGGAGACGTCGTTGGTCTCGACCGTATTGTCGAACCGGAGTGACCGGTACTGGTCCGACCCCATCCGGGGGACGCCCGGAACGGCATCCAACACCGAGCCGGGGATGCGATCGAGCGACTTGAGACCGATCTCCGCAAGTGGCATCGGTATCGAAACGACGCTGACCGGCCGGCCGTCCGCGCCGTGGGCGAGTTCGGCGATCTCGGCGAGCGTCAACACCTCCGGGCCGCCGATCCCGTAGGTCTCGCCGGCGTGGGGATCGGTGCTCTCGCCATCGTCGTCGCGCTCGCCGCCGTCGGTTGCGTCGGCGAGCATCGGAACGAGATCGCCGACCCAGATCGGCTGGAAGCGGGTCTTTCCGCCGCCCGGAAGCGGCGTGATATAGGGCGGTGCGAGCCGTTTCGTGTAGGGGATGAACTCCCCGCCGTCGCCGAAAACCACGGAGGGCCGGATGATGACCCACTCGAGGTCCGACCCGCGGACGACTTGCTCGGCGAGGCCCTTCGACCGGACGTAGGCGGTTTCCCCGTCGGGATCCGCGCCGAGCGCGCTCAACTGGACCATCCGGCCGACGCCGTGTTCCTCGGCCGCCCGGACGACGTTCGCCGTTCCCTCCTCGTGGACACGGAAGTGCATCTCGTTGCCGCCTGCGGGGCGAAACAGCGGCGACAGCGCAACGAGGTTGACGACGGCGTCGTGGCCCCCGAAGGCCCCTTCGATCGAGTCGTAGGCAGTCACGTCTCCCCTAACGGTCTGGACGTCCGCCGGGAGGTCCGCCGAGTCCGGCGAGCGTGATACCGCCGTCACGTCGTGCCCTCGGTCGTATAGCTCCCGACAGAGGTGTGTGCCGATGAATCCCGTCCCGCCGACGACCAGTACGTGCATAGCATAGATAGGTCCGCGCGGGATATAAACCATCGTGACGCGGCCCTCGTCTCTGTGAGGATGTGAACAACCTCGGGCGCGGTGGCCCGAGGCTTTTGTAATTCCCTTAGATCCCCCCACGCCGCGGTGGCGCGCGCTCGGGGCCGTGCCCGAGGCGGGCGGCGAGCAAAAGCGAGCCGCCCCGCCCGAGGGCCGCCGCCGAACCCCCGTGCG
>NZ_JACDNQ010000007.1:145012-182144 GCF_013839515.1 Natronomonas salinimetallica
AGAGGCGTGTGGACTGCGGGACGTGTAGCTTGCGAAAGCGGCGGGGCGGTTCGTGGCTGGTTCGGAGGCCCAGCCCGGCCGGGACCGATGTGAAGCCGGGCAATACCTACCGGAGGGGCCGGATCGAAGCCCAGCCATACCTGAAGCAACCGGTGACCGGGCGAAGAGTCCAGCACAGCCTCCGAGGGATGCAAATATCCCGACTCACAGGAACCACCTCCCCGCCGGCGAACCGATCCGGAGCGACAGCTATTTTTGGGTGACTCCGGTACGGGAGACTGCGCGCGGGTTGCCGAGCCAGGCCAAAGGCGCAGCGCTTAGGACGCTGTCCCGTAGGGGTCCGCCGGTTCGAATCCGGTCCCGCGCACTGAGCAACGGAGCGTAGCGACCGAGCGAACGAGCAGGCACGGATGCGAACCTCGTCAGTCGCGCACAGCGAAGCGAGCACGGCTGATAATTTGGAGGAGGATAGAAACGAAACGTGGTACGTCATTTCGTAGAGAATGACGGTATGAAAGAGTGTGTCGCAAGTGGTGAAACAAGACACAGAATGAGACATCGTATCGGAGTGTACGACTGGAATCAGCCGCCGAACTATTTGGAACGACTATCGGTGCAGTTTGCCGCCAGATCACAGGCTGTGTCTACGCACTCGTGTTTCGGAAACGGAGCAGGCTGCACGCTGTACGTGTAGCGATACGGACGTTCATCTGCGTCCAGTTTGAGATCGTAGGCGTAAATGATGCCATCTTCGACGCCGAGTTGGAGCGTTCCGTTGATCGGTGGTGGCGCTTGGGAGTCCGGATCCGTCCCGGTCACTTGATATGTGATAACCGGGACGTCGTAGCGAGCCGTTGTATTGGTCGCCTCCCAAGTATACGAATCGAGGAGCATCGTATGCCGACCGATATTTGTGGGTGCAATTTCCCCATAATATCGATAGTATGCATCAGTGGTTTGGGCGAGAGACGACCGTACGTTCGGGCGAATCGCGGGAGACGGCGACGGCTTCGAGTCGGTCTCGAGCCGTCCCGAATACGACGTGGAGAAATATATCTACAATCTGTGTGTTTTGTTATTTCATACTTCAAATTATATATTAAACGGCGTTCCGACTCCTCTGTCACGCCACTCGAAGCGGATAGCCACCTTCACCGAGAACTGCTCCGACGTCGTCCCCGCCAGCGGCCCGAGAATCCACGCCTCTGGGCCGGTACTGCCGGTATAATTCGGTTCGAACCCGTCACGCTGTTCGCTTTGCCGCGGTCGAATAGCGGCGTAGGTGGTGACCCCCGCTCGCATACGGGTCGACCGCGGATCGCTCCCCCGGAACGGTCGGGATCACTCGGGACCGACCCGATGGGTCCAGCCGTCGATAGCGACGTGACTCCGGCCGATAGCATAGAAGACGTGTCTCCGCTACTGCGCGAAAATATATTTATCGAATACAGTCAAAAAATTTGAGTGTTTGGGTGAATCGATCGGGACCGAACGGCGGTTCACAACCGGTATACATCTCGTACTGGCGGCCGTATGGCGGCTGTACCGACCTGGAGTACCACGACGGACATCCCCGTTTGAAACCGTTTTCGCCATGTCGACCCACCGCGGAAACGTGGCTTCGAGCCCACGCCGTCCGGTGGAAGCATACCCGACCTCCGTTATGTGATCCGCGAGCCGTAGGCCTCGGGCGGGAGTAACTCGTCGAATCCCGATTCGGCGGCCGGTTCGATTTCGAGCATCCAGCCGTCCCCGAAGGGGTCGTCGTTGAGGAGGGCGGGCGTATCGGTGAGCTCCCCGTTGACGGCTCTGACATCGCCGGAGATCGGCGCATAGAGATCGGAGATGGATTTGACCGATTCGATGACGCCGAACGGGTCGCCCGCCTCGACCGTCTCGCCGACCGACGGGAGTTCGACGAACACGATCTCGCCGAGTTCGTTCCGGATGAACGCCGTGATCCCAACCCGTACGGTGTCGCCCTCACGGCGGGCCCACTCGTGAGTCTCCAGATACCGACGATCACTCGGTGGCTCAGAGTTCATGGATGTGTCGTTCTCGGGTTACCCTCCGCGTCGGTCCGGTTTAAGCGGTTCGGTGGATGACTCACGACGATGGGGCGCGGCGATCAATCACCCTCGGTCACGCCCCCGCATCAGCTTCGATCCGCCACGTCCCTGGCGTCCTCGATCGGTATCCCGTCCTGAAGCAGGGCCTTCACGAAGAACTCCCCGGCTTTGAACGACGAGCGGACCATCGGGCCGGACGCGGAGTAGAGGAAATCGAACTCCTCCTCGGCGATCCGCTTCCAGATGTCGAACTTATCGGGGTGGACGTATTCGAACACTTCGAGGTGCCGCGTTGACGGCTGAAGGTACTGACCGAAGGTGACGATGTCGACGCCGACCGACCGGAGGTCGCTCAGTGTCCGATACACCTCGTGGTCGTACTCGCCGACCCCGAGCATCAGCGACGTCTTCGTGTAACTGTCGGACGTACGGCCGAGCTCCCGGAGGACCGAGAGCGACTGTTCGTAGGACGCACGCCGATCGCGGACGGGCCACTGGAGGCGGCTGACGGTCTCGACGTTGTGGGCGATGACGTCCGGGTCGGCGTCGGTGATCTTTCGGACCAACTCCGGTTCACCCTGAAAATCCGGGATCAGGACCTCGATGAGCGTATCCGAATTGCGGCGGCGGATCTCCCGGATCGTCCGCGCGAAGTGGCCGGCCCCCTGATCGGGCAGATCGTCGCGGTCGACGCTCGTCAACACGACGTACTCCAAACCGATCTTGCTGACCGCGCTCGCGACGTTTTCGGGCTCATCGGGGTCGAGGGGGTCCATGCCACCCGTTTCAACGTCACAGAAGTTACAGCCCCGAGAGCAGCGATCGCCCATCAACATGAACGTCGCGGTTCCGGGACCGTCGCGGCCGCTCCAACAGTCCCCGAGGTTCGGGCAGTTCGCTTCCTCACAGACGGTGTGAAGACCGTGATCGCGCAGGACGGATTTGATTTCGGTGAAGCGCTCGCCAGCCGGCGGCCGAACCTTCAACCACTCCGGCTTTTGAGAACGGCTCATACCCGCAGTTACTCGACGAGGAACAAAAAGGTATGGTCACGAGACCGGGGATCCGAGCGCCGAAAGCGCCGACGCGGGCCGTTCACTCGTTAAGGGTATGGATCGCCTCGTTTCGAGCGTTCGCGGCCGCCTCCATGACCGCCTCACCGAGCGTCGGGTGGGTGTGTACGGTTCTTGCGACGTCGGCCGCGGTCGCCCCCATCTCGATGGCTACGGAGATCTCGGCACCCAGTTCCGATGCCTCGGGGCCGACTATCTGTGCGCCGAGGATCGTTCCGGTGGTCCCGTCCGCGACGATCCGCACGAACCCCTCGGTCTCGCCGATGGTAAGCGCACGCCCCGACGCGCGCATCGGCATGCGTCCGACGGCGGGGTCTTTTTCCGCCGCCTTCGCGTCGGCTTGGGTCATCCCGATCGTACAGATCTCCGGATCGGTGAACACAGCGGCGGGAATCGCCGCTGGGGTATGCGGCTCTCCGTTGCCCGTGATGACGTCGGCTGCAATCTCGCCCTCGTTGCTCGCTTTGTGTGCGAGCATCGGCTCGCCGGCGACGTCACCGACAGCGAAGATTCCGTCGGTACTCGTCCGGGTCCGCTCGTCCGTCCGGATGAACCCCCGCTCGTCCGTGTCGATGCCCGCGTTCCCCGGATCGATCGTATCCGTGACCGGCTCTCTGCCGACCGCCACGACGACGGCGTCCGCCTCGTACTCGGATCGCTCGCCGGCTTCCGTCTCGGTTGTGAGACGCGTCCCGCCGTCGATCGGCGTCCAGTCCGTCGCTCCCTCGCCGAAGCGGAACTCCACGCCGAACTCCTCCGCTCGCCGTCTGACTATCCGGGCGACGTCCCGTTCGTACTCCGGCAGTGCTCGATCAAGCATCTCGATGACCGTCACGTCGACACCCGCCTTCGCGAGGACCGTCGAAAGCTCCATGCCGATGTACCCGGCACCGACGACGAGCAGCCGCCCCGGACGCTCCCCGAGTTTGAGGACGTCGGTCGACGAGAGGACGTGCTCGCCGTCGAATTCGACGCCGGGTAGCCTGATCGGGCGTGACCCCGTAGCGATGACGGCGCTGTCGAACGCGATCGACCCCCGCTCCCGACCGTCCTTTCGGATCCGAACCGCCCGTTCGCTCGCGAACTCCGCGACGCCGTCGACCAGCGTCACCCCGTTCGCGTTACACAGCTTCTCGATCCCCCCTGTGAGCCGTTTCACCACGCCGTCCTTCCAGTCGATCATCCCGCCGAAGTCCACCGCGACGTCGCCGTGGATGCCCATCCGCTCGGCGTTGTTTGCGTGATAGGCGACGTCAGTCGCCGCGATGAGTGCCTTCGACGGGATGCAGCCGACGTTGAGGCATGTTCCGCCGTAGGCGTCTCTCTCGACGAGGGCCACCTCCTGGCCGGACTGTGCTGCCCGGATCGCGGCCACGTATCCGCCGGGACCCGCACCGATAACGACCGTATCCACGTCTTTCGGGAACGTCTGTGCAGACATCGTACGACTACATTATATCGGTGGGCAATAACTCCAGGGGGTGTTTTTTATGCGGATGCTCCTCCCGAGGACGTCCTCACGAAAGATACAATTATACGTTTCTATACGAATGACACGAACGAAGCGATGACATCCACACTTGATCCCCAAGTCGAGGACTATCTCCACGGACTCTCCGAACAGGGGCTCCCACCGCTGCACCGACTGTCCCTCCGGGATGCCCGCGAGACGTATCGCGAACTCAGCGTGCCCGACGAGCCGCCGAGCAGCGTCGCGTCCGTGACGGATCGCACCGTGCCCGGTCCAGGTGGGGAGATCCCGATCCGCGTCTACGAACCGGCCGCCGACGGGGCGTTGTGTCCCCTCGTGTTTTTCCACGGCGGCGGGTGGATGCTCGGGGATCTGGAGACGCACGACGCGCTGTGTCGAGCCCTCGCGAACAGTACCGAATGTATCGTGGTCTCCGTCGACTACCGGCTCGCGCCGGAACACCGGTTCCCGTCCGGACTCGAAGACTGTTATGCGGTGACACGATGGGTCGCGAACAACGCCGAGACGATCGGGTGTGGATCGGATACGTTGGCCATCGCCGGCGACAGCGCGGGGGCGGCCCTCGCGGTGGGTGTCAGCCTGCTCTCCCGGGACAGGGACGGCCCTGCGATAGCCTACCAGGTTCTGGCGTATCCGGCGACCGATTACGCGTTCGATACGTCCTCCTACGACGAGAACGCCCAGGGGTACTTTCTCACCCGGAAGGACATGGAACGGTTCTGGAAGGGCTACCTCCGGAGCGAGCGAGACGGCACCCACCCGTACGCCTCGCCGCTTCGCACGGAACGTCTGGACGGGCTCCCGCCGTCGTGCGTCCTGACGTGTGGGTTCGACCCGCTCCGGGACGACGGACGCAGGCTCGCCGACCGTCTGGCCGAGGCGGGCGTTCCGACCCGACACATCCAGTACGACGACATGATTCATGGGTTCTTGACGATGCTGTCCGATCCGAGGCTCGACCGGGCCGACGAGGCCATCGAAGAGATCGGTACCGAGGTCCGAAACGAGCTGTATTGACCCGGCGCTCGACGAGTCGTACGAACGGGCCATCGACCGGACGATACCGACGGGCCGCCGTCGACGGCGGTGTCCCGCAGATCTCGGTGTGGGGTCTCCGAACGCCCCCGTCCGTTGGAACCCGAATGCGACGGCTGGCGGGGACCGAAACCGCGTCCGCCTCACTCCGTTCGGTGGTCGGCGCGTTCGGGTGCAGCCCCTTCGATCAACGCCTCGTCGGCGTACCGTTCGCGGACGACCGCCTTCGAAAACTTTCCGGTCGTGGTCTTTGGGATCTCCTCGAGATACTCGATTGCGTCCGGCAGCCACCACCCCGGATACTCCGCCCCGAGGCGGTCTAGGATCGTCTCGGATAGCGCGTCCGGATCGGCTCCGTCGGTCGGAACGACGAACGCGACGGGCCGTTCTTGGTATTTCTCGTGGGAGACGCCGACGACGACGGCCTCGGCGACGTCGTCGGTGGCCATGATCGCGTCCTCGAGTTCGATCGATGAGATCCACTCGCCGGCCGATTTGATGACGTCCTCTGCCCGGTCGACGACGTCGACGTATCCCTCTTCGTCGACGGTAACGATGTCGCCGGTCTTCAGCCACCCTCCCTCGAAGTCCGCCTCATCGGTGGCGGGGCGTCCGAAGTACTCCGTCGTGACCCACGGACCGCGGATCCATAGCTCACCGAACGCCTCGCCGTCCCACGGGACCTCCTCGCCCTCGTCGTCGACGACCCGTATCTCGAGGCCGGGGAGGACCAGCCCCTGTGTCGTACGGCGTCGGAGCCGGGTCTCGTAGTCGGCGTCCGCGAGCGTGTACTTCGGATTGGAGACCGTCCCGATCGGGGACAGCTCGGTCATACCCCACGCGTGAACGATCTCGACGTCGCGGTCATCGAACCACCGGATCATCGATTCGGGGGCCGCGGCCCCGCCGACGGCGATCGTCTCGAGATCGGCGAGACCGACGTCGGCGTCCTCGACGTAATCGATGAGGTCGAGCCAGACCGTCGGAACGCCGGCCGTGATCGTGACACCCTCCTCCCGAATGAGTCTCACGACGTCCTCCGGATCAGGCGAGGGGCCGGGATAGACGTGTTTGGCACCGGCGGCGGTCGCGGCGAATGGGAACCCCCACGCATTGACGTGAAACATCGGCACGACTGGCATAACCGTGTCACCGTCATCTATCGGAATTCCCTGCGGCGTCAGCGTCGCCATCGTGTGGCTCCACAGCATCCGGTGGGTGTACTCGACGCCCTTCGGCTCGCCCGTCGTCCCCGAGGTGTAACACAGCCCCGCGGGCTGTGTCTCTTCGATCTCGGGCCAGTCGTACTCGCTGGAACGACCGGCTATGAACGCCTCGTAGGATACCCCCTCGACGGTGTCGGATTCGGTTTCGCCCATCAGGACGAACTCGATCCCCTCGAACTCGGGTGCGCCCGAGGCCACCGCCGCGAGTTTCGGTGCGAGCGAGTGATCGACGAAAATCAACTGATCGTCGGCCTCGTCGACGATGTGGCGGATGTGCGTGTCGGGAAGCAGTGGGTTGATCGTATGGAGCTGTGCGCCGATCGACGGGACGGAAAAGTACGTCTCGAAGTGGCGGTGGTGGTTCCAACAGAACGTTCCGACCCGGTCACCCTTTTCGATGCCGTACGCCGAGAGGGCGTTGGCAAGTCTGGCCGTCCTCTCGCCGTACTCTTTATACGTGTACCGGGTCCTCCCCTCGTGGGTCCGTGAGACGACCTCTCGGTCCGGATAGAGATTCACCGCACGCCACAGAAACGATCGTAACGTCTGGCTCGTTTTGTCTGACATACTGCATCCATATCGGTGCCGTGACTTTATCCTGCCGGCTGTTTCCCCCGTCCGAGGGAGGACGAGCGAGCCGCCTCCAGATAAGAGATACGTTTTAGTATACCGCCATTCATACACCATTTATAATGGCAACTATCGTCAAGATGCCAAAGCTTGGGCTGGAAATGGAACAGGGAACCGTTCTGGAGTGGTTCTTCCGAACGGGTGAGGAAGTGTCCGAGGGCGACAAGATCGCCGAGGTCGAATCCGAAAAAAGCATTGGCGAAGTCGATGCGCGCGAAAGCGGAGCCATCCGACGTATCTATATCGAGGCCGGGGAGTCCGTTCCACCAGGTACGCCGATCGGCATTCTCGCGGACAGCGACGCGGACGTTTCCGAACTCGAAGCCGAGGCCGAGGCCGAACTTGAAGGGGACGTCGACGATGAAAGCGGCTCCGATCCGGAGCCGACGGGCGCGCAGGCGGAGGACGCCGAAGCGACGGATCGGTCGGAGCCACCCGAACCGGCGGCCTCGTCCGCCGACGAGACCGACCAGATAAAGGCATCCCCGCGGGCGAAAAAGCGCGCCGAGGAACTCGGCGTCGACCTCGCGGGCGTGGACGGGACCGGCCCGATGGACTCGATCACCGCTGACGACGTCGAGGCCGCGAGCGATGACGGGGGCGAGACCGACCAGATAAAGGCATCCCCGCGGGCGAAAAAGCGCGCCGAGGAACTCGGCGTCGACCTCGCGGGCGTGGACGGGACCGGCCCGATGGACTCGATCACCGCCGACGACGTCGAGGCCGCCGCCGAGACCGAACCGACCGGGATCCGGACGGGGACGTCGGAAACGACGGCGGGACGGTACCGACGGGTCACGGCTGTCGCCGGTCCCGCTGCGGGGAACGCCCTGCTCGAAACCACGGAGTCGGTCCGATCGGCGTTCGAAGAGCACGTCACGGTCACTGACGTGCTGTTGGTCGTGACCTCGGATGCGCTTGCGGATCGGCCCCTGCTGAACGGAACGTACACCGAGTCGACACATCAGGTCCAAGCGCGTCAAGACGTCGCGCTGGTCACCGAACGGGACGGTGAACCGGTCGCCGGCGTCATCCCGGACGTCGAAACCAAGTCGCTGACCGGGATCGTCGCGGAACGCGAGGCGATCGAGGAGGACGCCGGGGGACGGCCGACATTCACGCTCGAGAACACGGCCGACTCGGACGCCGATGGCCCCCGTCTCATCCCCCCGAGTGTCGCTGCCCTCGAGGTCGATCCGTCGGGACAGCGAGCGGTCCCGGACGACGGCGGTGTCGACCTCCAACCGCTCGTGACGGCCAGTCTGAGCTACGATACCCGCGCCCTCGGCCGGCGTGAGGCCGAATCCTTCCTCGAACGGCTGTTCGATTCGTTCGAGCGGGCCTCCGAGCTCGCCCTCCAGTCGTACCGCGGTACCGAGTGAGACGGACTGTTGTCGTCCGGGAGCACTCGCCGTCCGCACCGTTCAGGTGGTGACCGCCCCATCGGGACACCGTTCCGTGTGAATCCCCCGGAATCCGTCCGCGAGGGCTTCCGCCCGTTCCACTGATAAAAAAGCGCCCGTCGTGGTTTTTCGGACGTCTACCGTTCTTCGATCAGGATTCCCGCCTCCGCGGCGGCTTCGAGTGTGGCGTCGACGTCGACGAGGCGCGGTCCGTCGTCGGTCAGCGTCATCGTCACGGTCGCGTCGGCGAGTTCGACCTCGCGTTCGCCGTCGGCCCCGATCACGCCGTCCACGACGTCGAACGTCGCGGACGCCCCGGCGTCGAGTGGCGCGTGCTCTGTTATGCCGATCGTCGTCGTCACTCCCGGCGCGAGTACGGCCCGGACGGAGCGGGCGGTCGCGTCGGGGGGTCCAAGCCGGAGTGCGGCGCCGCCGGAGGCCTCCGGCGCGACCGGTTCGATACATCCCGCGACGCTCGGGAGGCCGATGTCGGACGGATGAGCCCGCGAAACGACGCCGCCGAGCAGTTCGGACGGGTCGATGATGGCCCGCGTCCCGACGAAAGGGCGGTCGGTGATCCCGACGGTCGCCAGTCCCGAAAGGCGCGTTTCGCCGGAAACGTCGTCCGCCCTGACATCGATCCTTCCGTGTCGATACGTTACGGCTTCCCGGTCGACTAGACCCGCCGCGACGACCGCCGCCGCCGCCCCGGCGACGGTTCCATCGACGGGCATCGGGACGACGTTGTTCGTGCCGGTCGAGACGGGTACGATGGGTACGTCGCCGACCCTCATCGCGACGTCGCGGCTCGTTCCGTCGCCGCCGAGGACGACGACGACGTCGGCGTCGTCCCGGAACCGTTCAGCCGCACGTCGGGTGTCGGCGGCCGTCTCCTCGACGGTCATATCGACCGATTCGACGTCCAGTTCCGCCGGTGCCTCCTCGACGGCGTGGGATGCGATACCGACCCTGTCCGGCATGACCGCCACGCTCGGCGGATCCCCGACGATGGTCAGACCACCGAGGACACACTCGGCGACGCGGCGTTTCGCGTAGTTGTCAACGACGCTCGCACCGCCAGTGAGGCGGCGGATGTCGCGGCCGGCCGACGGATTTACGATGAGTCCAACGTGGGCCACGCGTGATCAGGTTATCCGCCGGATCGCGTCCTTGACGTCTTCGCCGCCCGGGAGGACTTCCTGCTCCAGTGGCGTGCTAAACGGCATGTGCGTATCGGGTGTCCCGACGCGCTGGATCGGGGCGTCGAGGCTGAAGAACGCCTCCTCTTGGGCACGGGCGATGATCTCCGCGTGGGTCCCATACGAGAGCGGGCTCTCGTCGGCGACGACCATTCGGCCCGTCTTTTTGACGCTCTCGACGATCGTGTCGGTATCGAGTGGGTACAGCGAGCGTGGATCGATGACCTCGACGCTCACGTCGCCGGAGAGGCTTTCGGCGACGTCGAGCGCCTCGCCGACGAGCCGTTGGGTCCCGACGACGGTGACGTCCTCCCCTTCGCGCTCGACCGCCGCCTCGCCGATCGGGATCGTGTACTCCACGTCGGTCGGCACCTCGCCTTGCTGTTCGTAGATCATCTTGTTCTCGAACACGAACACCGGATCGTCCGATCGGATGGCGGCCTTCGTCAGCCCCTTGGCGGCGGCGGCCGTTCCGGGTGCAACCGCTTTCAGCCCGGGGAAGTGAGATATCCACGAGTGGATCGTCCCGGAGTGTTGGCTTGCCGCGCCCATCCCGCCGCCCTCCGTCGTACGGACCGTGACGGGCATGTCGGTCTTGCCGCCGAACATGTATCGCATCTTGGCCATCTGGTTCATGATCTGTTCCATCGCGACGCCCGTGAAGTCCGAGAACATGAGTTCGGCGACCGGACGGGTACCCGTCGCCGCCGCGCCCGTCGCGGCACCGATGATCCCGGCCTCGGCGATGGGGGTATCCCGAACCCGTTCTTCACCGAACTCCTCATAGAGGTTGCCGGTCACCTCGAGTACGCCGCCGAACGCGCCGACGTCCTCGCCGATGATGTAGACGTCCTCGTCGTGCTCCAGTTCCTCGCGGAGCGCCTGTCTGATCGACTCGCGGACGGTCATCGTTTCGGTCTGTTCCTGTTCGAGTTCCGCTTGCGCCATTATGCGTCACCTCCGTTTGAACCGCCGTCGGTACGGATCCGCTCCGCGAACGCCTCGATCTCGGGGACCGATTCGCTGAACATGTCGTCGTAGGCTTCCTCCGGTGCGGGGAATTCGGACTCCTGTGCGTACTCGATCGCGTCGGCGATGGCCTCTTCGATTGCCGCTTGCATCTCCTCGAAGTCGTCTTCGGTCAGTTCGCCACGGTCGATGAGCCGCCGCTTGAACGAGTCGATCGCGTCGCGCTCTTGCCACTGTTCGAGTTCCTCGTCGGTTCGGTAGTTCTGTTCGTCCCCCTCGTAGTGGCCACGGTATCGGTACGTTTCGGCCTCGATGAGCGTCGGGCCATCGCCGGCCCGTGCGCGCTTTCGTGCTTCCTTGACAGCCTCGGCGACGGCGGTCACGTCCATGCCGTCGACGGTGAGACCGGGGATGTCGTAGGCCTGGGCGGTGTCGCTGAGTTGGCTGAGGTTGTGTTGTTTCTCCACGGGGGTCGCCTCGCCGTAGCGGTTGTTCTCGACGAGGAAGATCGCCGGGAGATCCCACGTCGAAGCCAGATTTATCGCCTCGTGGACCTGTCCCTGTGCGACCGCGCCGTCACCGAGGAACGCCAGCGCAACCTGATCTCGGTCCTGATAATCGATCGAGAGTGCGGCACCGGTGGCCAACGGCGGCCCCGCGCCGACGATGCCGTTCGCGCCCAACATTCCGGACTCGACGTCGGCGATATGCATCGAACCGCCCTTACCGTTGCAGTAGCCGTCCTCTTTGCCGAACAGCTCTGCCATCATCAATTCGGTGTCCAGCCCCTTCGCGATGCAGTGTCCGTGTCCCCGGTGCGTACTGGAGATCAAATCGTCGGGATCGAGAGCCGCACACGTCCCGACGGCGACTGCCTCCTCGCCGATGTACAGGTGTACGAACCCCGGAATCTCCCCGTCCGCGAAGTACTGTCCGGCCTTCGTGTCGAACTCCCGAATCGTCAACATTCGTCGTAGCGATTCACGCCGTCCCGCTTCCGTCTCTAAGGTATAGTCTGTCATGCGACAACGTCTGTTAACGTGTGTTGAATAATAATGTTACCGGTTTATCGTGTAGTACAACCGGGGAATACACCGGTCTGCGGAGGATCCGGTACGCATACGTACGAGAACATCGGATCGAGGGACGGCATACCTCAAGCGAACGTGGGGTGTTGTCCCCCAGATCACTCGTTCGGTTTGACGAGGATCTTCACGTGGTCGCTCTCAGGGTCGATCAGCCGTTCGAACCCGTCCGCTACGATCCCGTCCAGTCCGATCCGACCGGTGACGAACGGGTCGGGATCGAGCCGCCCGTCCGCGAGCATGCCGATGACCATTCCGTACTCCTCCTCCGAGCGCGGGCCGCCGAGGTATGCGAGCGTTCCCGTCACCGTTCGTTCGC
Source organism: Natronomonas salinimetallica (assembly GCF_013839515.1). Lineage (GTDB taxonomy): Archaea > Halobacteriota > Halobacteria > Halobacteriales > Haloarculaceae > Natronomonas. The sequence goes on from NZ_JACDNQ010000007.1 coordinate 157,513, forward strand.
CGAGCACGAGGTTGTTCGGATGGGTGCTGACCTCGTTTTCCCAGATGCTCACGACGGTCGTACGGCCGCTCGGAGCGGTACTCTCGATGGCGTCGTTGAATGACGCCTCGACGCCCGCGACCTCGAACGCGACGTCTACACCACCGTCCGTGTTCGCGGTGATGTACTCGACGGCGTCCGTACTCGTGGGATCGATGAGATCGTCCGCACCGCAGTCCGAGGCGCGCTCACGCCGTGCTTGCCTCGGTTCGGAGACGAGGATCGTCCCCGCCCCCGCCGCGCGGGCGCACTGTATCACGGACAGTCCGATCGGGCCGCTACCGAACACGGCGACCGTGTCCCCGGCGCGGAGTCCGGACCGGCGGACCGCGTGTAGCCCGACGCTCAGGGGTTCGACCAGCGCACCGTACTCGAGTGGGACGTCGTCACCGAGCGGGACCGCGTGTTCCGCGTCCAGTACGACGCTCTCGGCGAACCCGCCGCCGCCACCGGAGAGCCCGACGAACCCGATCGAATCACAGATGTGATAGTTCCCCTCCCGGCACTGTCGACACTCCCCGCAGTACAGAATGGGGTTGACGGCGACTGCATCGCCCACATCGAGCCCGGATACCCCGTTACCGACCTCGGAGAGCACCCCGCTGAACTCGTGGCCCATTCTGATCGGCGTGGTCTCTCCCGACACCGGATGCGGTTCGTCACCGGGGGCGAAGATCGGACCCGCTGTGTACTCGTGAAGATCCGAACCACAGATGCCACACGAGTCGATGTCGATCCGGACCTGGTTCGGCCCGACTGCCTGCTGTTCTACGTCCGCTACGCGGATGTCCTTTCGGTCGTGGTAGATTGCTGCTCTCATAGCGTTCGACGATACGTATGAAGCGATATAAACGTATGGGCCGGCGCGGTCGGACCCGTACCCCGAGACCCGGAGCGTCGAGGCGGTACGACGAGTCGGGAAAGCGCGAATGTCGGGGCGAGAACGAGGCTGCGAACGGGTGTTATACTGGTGGACGAAATCAAATGAAACCGACTCACGAGTGATTCGCCGTTCGCTCCGTCGAACGGCGTGATCCTCGTGCGTCGTGTGTACATTCTTTTGTTCGTCAGTATTAGTACTCCAAGTTACCCTGTATGACGTCGGCGTACTCCTGTACCGTCTCGGGATACTCCTCGAGGAAGGGTCCGTCGCGAAAACGGTTCGGCGGGCCGTAGACCGCGATCCCTGCCAAGAGATCGTCCCCCTTGCTCGTGATCGAAACCCCGACCCCGCGCATCCCGTTGAAACACTCTTCGTCGTCCAGAGCATACCCCTGTTCGCGGATCCGGTCTATCTCCTCCAACAGTGGGTCGACTTCGGTTATCGTGTTCTCCGTCCTCGGATGGAGGCCGTATCGGTCTGTCACCTCCCGTATCTCCTCGTCGGAGAACTGAGCCAGGATCGCCTTCCCGTAGGCCGTGGTGTTCAACCGCGATTTGACCCCTGGGTACGTGCGGTTGACCTGGAGGCGCTTTACCTTCTCCCCCTTCTTCATCGACACCAGTACGCCGGCACGGTCCTCCTCGATCATCAGGCCGGCGAACTCCCCCGTCTGCTCGGCTAACCGCCGGATCTCGGGCTCCGCCACGTCGTAGACGTTGTGGTTTCGGAGGACCTGATTTCCGATCTCGAGAAACGACGAGCTAACGCGGTAGCGGCCGTCCGATCGCTTCGTGATGTAATTTATGTTCTCGAGCGTGTTGACGTACTCGTACATCGTGCTCAGGGGCATATCGAACTCCTCGGCGAGTTCGCTGACGGACGCGGCCTCCATCTCGACGAGTCGCTCGATGATGTGGTTGGCCCGCCGTAACGATTTGAGAAGCTGCGGTGACATACCGACGCATACGCTCAGGATGTGCATTATAGTTCCGGTTATTTCGAAGTGTCTCGACGACGTACCGATCCCCCCCGTCCGTGGCGGACGTCGCAGTCGGGGGCGTCGGTCGAATCGGGCGGCCACGGCCGCGATGTCCAACAGAATCGATGGAGGCCTCCCCCGGCGGGATTCGATATTGTCGGAATACGTCTCCAATTGTCAACAGCCAGCACGGTATACGACAACAGTACCCGCAATCATTCCGGATATGTCGAATCTCTCCGGTTGGCGGGTGCGCCGAAGTGGCGTCTCCGAGATACCCGCGGGCTCGCGCCCTCCGGAATCGACCACAAATTCCATAACAGAATTAATATAGTTATGGTATTGGGCCGGTCGGGACCCCCGAACGGACAGTAACGCGAGGCACACGCCGGCTCCAGCGACAGGTCGCGCTGTCCGTTTCGACGACCGATTTCTATTTTTTATATAGTATCTTTATTTTTGATAAGTGTCGTCAGGAGCGGTGCATCGACCGTCCACGATCGGATCACGGCTCGGTTGATGAACCCGCAAACCGGATCGACGACGGACACGACCGATACCGTCGGCGATAGCCGTTTCGAGGGGCTCGCGTCACGCCGTCGTTCACCGCCACGGGCCCGATGCCGGCGCGGAGGACGGGAGCGTCGGAACAGTAGAAATATATCTGTAAGCATATAATATATAGTGATTATCAGTAATTGTATACAAATGACCCCGCGGTCGCGGGGTCAGTCTGCCCCCGCGTGCGGACGCGGTGCGATGTACGATGACGGCTCACGGGCGAGGATCGCACGCCCGAACACGGTCCGAATGGCGGGGGACTCCCGTTGGGACGGGATGACGGGGGCGGAAATGACAGGGACCGAAAACGTGTTGTCGATGGCGCGTCACGTTCGGCTATGGGACTTCGCGTGGTCGCCCTGGCGACGTTGCTCGTCCTCGCCGGCTGTACCACGCCCTTCGGAGCGGGGGGATCCGGCCCGGCGTCGGCCCCGAACGGAACCGACGGCCCGGACGCCGAGAGGGCGTCCCCGGACACCGCCGCGTCGGCGACGAACCCCTGGGGCAAACCGACGCTGACCGTCGGCGTCGTAAACACCGCCGGCCCGTGGCGGGACGTCACCGATCACGTCGCCGATTCGATCGGATACTGGGAGCGTAACGACGCGGCCTACGGCAGATACGAGGTGGACTACGATCTCGAACCGAACGCGTCCGACCCCGATATCGTCGTCAAGTACGTCGGGGACGTCAGGGAGTGTGGGCTGCCGGATCGCGACCACGTGGCCGGGTTCGCGCCGCGCATCACGGCGGAAAATCCGCCGGATCCGCCCGAACGTATCTGTGTTCGCGCGGGGGCCACCAACGGGTCGACCCGCCACGTGATCAAACACGAGTTCGGGCATCTGTTGGGGATACGCCACGGAGAGCAGCCGGCGGACCTGATGAGTCCCGATTACGGCTACCGGGCGATTCCCCGCCCCGGTCCCGCCCTCCAGACCGCCCCTATCGCCCGCGAGAACCTCTCGGTGTATGCCGACCGCTCGACGGTCTTTGCCCGCCGTAACCTGGTGGCCAAACGACAACTCGGCCACGTCTTCGGGTACTACGAAGCCGGGGCGTCCGGGGCAGTAGAGGGGGTCGATATCACCGCGGCGGACGGGCGGGACACGGCGGACATCGTGATCACCTTCCCCCGACAATCCCCCTGTGACAGGCCCAGTGTGGGTTCGTGTGCCACCCTGGAGAACCGCTCGGACGGCCGGCCACGACTCGGCGTCGCGATCACCACGACGCACGAGGACACGTTCGGCTGGCACGCCGGCTTCTGGATCGGCTTCGCCCTCGGCATCGACCGACACCGCGACCTCCCGCCCCCGTTCCGGAACGCCTCCTTCGACGACAGACGCGGGCCGTGGTGGGCGGATGGGTCCTGATGTGAGTGCCGCCATCACTTATAAAACAGCATCGAACATATTCCCCCGGCTATCCTATTGCGTGGGAAACACGGCCCCCTTATTTTATAATCACACCAGAATCTGCTGGTAGAGGGATCGCAATGTCACAACAGAAGCCACAGACGTTAGACGAGGACCACGAGGACCGTATCAAGCGCCATCTGAGCGCGACGCGGTCGATCGCACAGAACATGGAATTCGACGACGACCTGGACTTCGAGATGGGACTGCCCGACCCGGGTCGCCGGACGATGTTGAAGACGGGAGGGGCCGTCGCGCTCGCGGGCATGCTGGCCGGCTGTTCGTCATCGTCGGACTCCGAAGAGTCGCCGGCTCCCGACGAGGGGACCGACGAGGGGGAAACAGAGGAGACCGAGGAGCCGGATGCCGAGCGCAGCGAGACGATACAGATGGAGTCCCATCAGTTCCAGTTCAACCCACAGCGGATCGAGGTGCAGCCGAACACGGAGCTGACGATCGAGTTCACGAAGTCGACGTTCGAAGAGCAGCCGGACTTCAACCTCCACAGCTTCGCTCTGACCGACGGCGAGTACGACATCGGGCCGATCGAGCTGCCCGAGAGCAACGACGACGACGTCATCGAGTCCGTCACGTTCGTCACCGAGCACACGGGGACGTTCCAGTTCGAGTGTGCTATCTACTGTGGTGACGGCCACGCACAGATGAACGGACAGATGTTCGTCGTCGAGGAGGGCGAGGAGATCCAAGAGATCGACTACACGAAGATGGAGACGCTGAAGGACCGCCACGAGGTCTTCATGCCGGAGGACGAACTCCCCCAAGAGCCCGAACACGACCTCGATCTGCGGGACCTCATGGTCGTGACCGAGCGGAACAACGCGTCGGTGTCGATGATCGACACGGTCAACGACGAGTTCATGGCGCGCGTCGATAACGTCGGGAAGGCGATCCACGTCCACGACTTCCACTCGAGCCTGCCCGAGCAGACCCGCGAAGGCGCATACGTCTACACCCAGTCCCGACAGGGCGAGATGTTCAAGATCGACCTGTTCGGATTCAATCGGGTCGCGCTGGCCGACGCCGGATCCGACGCCCGTGATATCGCGGTCTCGGAGGAAAGCGATTGGGTCATCGGCGGCTTCTATAACCCCGCCCACCTCGTCATCTGCGATGCGGATACGATGGAACCGATCAAGCGGATCCCGACCGAGACGACCGATCCCGACGGGAACGAGGTCAAAAGCCGCATCTGCTCGCTCTACGACGTGCCCGGTCAGGAACTGTTCCTCGCCGGACTCAAGGAGGGCGGCGAGGTCTGGCTCATCGACTACAGCGAAGGGGACACCGGGGAGGATAGCTTCCCGGTCGTTGCGAAGATACGGACCGGCCGTATCCTCCACGACGGCTTCTTCACCGATGACGGCCGGTACTTCATGATCGCCTCCCAGGAGGACGACCAGATAGACGTCATCGACTGCGAGGAGATGGAGCACGCCGCCACCGTTCCGATGGACAACGTGCCCCACCCCGGCCCCGGTGCGCTGTACCCGGAGGGGGACCTCGCGTTCACCACGCACGCGGGAGCCGGCAGCGTCGGCGTGTGGAGTACGGATACCTTCGAGCGCGAAAAGCTGATCGACACCCGCGGCTCGGGGCTGTTCATCCAGAAACACAAAGAAAGCGACTACGTGTGGGCCGACGTCATCCTCACCAACTCCCCGGACGACGCCTACGTCTACCTGATCGATCCCGAGAGCTTAGAGGTCGACCAGGAGATCGACTGCAGCCAGTGGGGCTCGGCCGCCGCCATCCATCCGGAGTTCAGCCGCGACGGCGAGAAGGTGTACATCAGCTCCTGGCAGGGTGACTTCCAGGGCATCTTCGTGTTCGATCCGAACACGGGCGAGAAGATCGGCGAGATCGGCGACCTCCTGGCACCGACCGGCAAGTTCCTCGGGACCCGAGCAGAGGGACACTGACGCCGGACGCAGCGGGCGCATCGAGTACCAACCAACCGATCACGACCACCCACGGAGCCCCCGGAGATGACACACACGTCGACCAACCGCGACGACCGACCCGCGCCAGTAGCCGAGCCGCTCGCCCTCGTCAAGCACCTGCGAAGCGAGGGGTTCACGGTCATCGACGCGAACCGCCACGAGCCACTGGCGCAGGTCGGGACGGGCCGCCAGCCCCACGCCCTTGCGGTCCATCCCGGCGGTCGGTGGGGCTACGTTCCCTACATGGCGTCGAACGCGCTGGAGGTGGTCGACCTGTGGTCTCTCGAGGTGAGTACGCGTATCGAACAAGAGCGGGTCGGAACGGCTCCGGTGGGGGCTGCACTCACGCGGACCGGGGAGTACCTGTTCGTCAGTTCCTACGGCACGCTTCCGGACCACGATTCGCCGGGACTCGCCGTCTTCGAGACGACCGGCCGTGGCGACGTCGCGCTCACAGAGCAGTTGCCGGTCGGGAAGGCCGGCGGCGTCGTCGTCGACGTCCGCAACGACGTCTGGCTCGCGTTGAAAGACGAGAACGACGTCGTCAGGCTGGCGGGAACCCCTCCCTTCGAGGAGACCGGCCGATTCGCGGTTCCCGGCGACCCACAGGACATGGCCTACGCGGCCGCCTTCGGGTTACTGGGCGTGAACAACGTCGCCGACGGGAGCGTGACGTTCATCGATACCCTCGCGGGCGAGCGACGGGGGACGGTGTCGGCACCGAACCCGCGTGGTGGTACCGCCGTTCCGGCGGCCGACCGCTGGTTCGTCGGGGACACCGAGGGCGACGGCGTGACGGCGATCGACGTGGACGCGGTCCGGGCCGGAAACGGTGACCGACTCGTCGGTGCCGCCGAACGCGTCACGTTCGGTACGCCGACCGCCTTTACCGACGCGACGCCGGACGGAGCCCTGCTCGCGATAGACGCGTACGAGGATGACCGGGTCACGTTCCTCGATCCGGCCACCCTCGACGTGGTCGCGAGAGTCCAGACCGGCCAGACGCCACACCACCCGCAGTTCAGCGCCGACGGTCAGATCTGTTACGTCCCGAACACCGACGCGGACACCGTGACCGTCCTCGACACGCAGGCCCTCCAGGAGGGCGACGGTCACGCGTCGGTCGTCACCACGATCGACCTCCCCGAGGGGTCCGCCCCATCGGGCTGTTTCCGTACCGACAGGAGGGAATGACCATGACAACCAACACCACGATCGAACCGGACGAGGACGGAGAACGGACGGCGAAGCGACCGACGATAATCAAGAACGCCGCGAGCAGCTACTTCACGGCGCTCGATCCCGAGAGCGGGCAGGTGCTCGGAGAAGTCGGCAGCGGCCAGTACCCACACACCGCACTGTTCCATCCGGACCTCCCCGTCGCCTATCTGCTGTATATTTCCAGTGCGCACCTCGAGGTGCTCGATTTGGCGTCCCTCGAGACGATACAGCGGGTCGAGCAGGTGGGGATGACACCCATCGGCAGCGCGCTCGGCTCGAACGCGGAGTACCTCTTCGTCGGCACGGCCATCGATCTGCCGGGCACCGACGACCCCGGCGTGTTGACGCTGTCGATAGACGGGGATGACGGGACGGTCGAACACGCCGGCCAACGGACGCTGTCGCGCTGTTCGGGGATGCGTGTCGGCCCCGACGGGGACCTCTACGTCGCACAGAAACGAGAACGGGAGGTTCTCGCGTTGAGTGCCGACGACGAACTCGCGGTTCGGGATCGGATCCCGACCGGCGAGGAGCCACACGACATGTACGTCCTCGCCGAGGACGGGCTGTTGGTCGTGAACAACAGCGGGGAGTCCCTCGCGACGTTCATCGACCCCGAAGCCGGAACGGTCCGGGCCGAAGCCGAGACCGGCCGGAACCCCCACGGGTTCGCGGTGGCGGACGGCCCGGACTACCGATACGGGCTCGTTCCCGCCCGCGACGAGGAGCGGTTCGCCGTCATCGATCTCGACGCCGCCGCGGCGGGTGCGGAGGCACCGACCGAGGCACTCCTCGACGTGGGAACGACTACCGGTTTCGCCGGGACGACGCCGGACGGACGCTACGCCGTCATCGACTCCTACGACGAACCGTTCGTGACCATCCTCGGATTGACCGAGCTAACCGTCGAGGGCCGAGTCGAGATCGGCGGCGAACCGCTCCACGTCGTCTTCTCGGACGACGGCGAGGAGTGTTACGTCGGGAACATGGACCGAAACGAACTCGCGGTGCTCGATACGTCGCCTCTCGCCGACGGTCGGCCGGAGGACGTCGCCGTCGCCCGGCGGATCGGAGGGCTGGGCGAGAAGCCGAGCGGGATCTTCCAACCGGAGGGACACTCATGATCGATCTCACACGCCTCATCAGGGGACTGGACAACCGACCCGAACAGATACGCTACGAGGAACGCCACGTCGAGGACGCGCTCGTCCCGCTTGTCGTCTGGAACACGACGCCGGCGTGCAACCTCAAGTGCAAGCACTGCTATTTCGGCGCCTGTGACGAACGCGACAGCGAGGAGCTGTCGACGGAGGAGGCCAAATCGTTCGTCGACACGCTGGCCGAGGCGAACGTCCCGGTGTTGGTGTTCAGCGGCGGCGAGCCCTTCTTCCGGGAGGACATAGCGGAGCTCACCCGGTATGCGACCGAGCAGGGGATCCGCCCGATCGCGTCCAGCAACGGCACCTTCCTCACCGAGGAGCGCGCCCAGGCGGTGGCCGATGCCGGCATGCAGTACGTCGGCGTCTCACTCGACGGTATCGGCGAGACGAACGACGAGTTCCGCGGTGTCGACGGGGCCTTCGACCGCGCGCTCGAGGGTCTTCGCAACGCCCGCGACGCCGGCATGGGGACGGGTATCCGGTGTACGATGACCGAAACCACCGTCGATGACGTCCCCGAAGTCGTCGACCTCCTGATCAAGGAGGACATAGACCGGGTGAACGTCTTCCATCTCATTTACTCCGGACGGGGCGGCGATATCACCGACGCGGACCTGTCCCTCGAGAAGGCCCGCGAAATGCTCGATTACCTCTACGAGCGGACGAAAGAGATCGCCGACAGCCACCCGGACAAACAGCTGTTGACGGCGGGGAACTACACGGACGCGGTCTATCTCTACCACAAGATCCGAGAGGACCTCCCGGACCACGAAGAGCGGGCGCGTGAACTCCTGTTCGCGGACGGCCCCGGACGCGTCGTCAAAAACGGCGACGCCGGCCCGAAGGTCGTGAACGTCGACCACCGCGGCGACGTCCACCCGAGCATGTTCTTATCACAGTACACGATGGGGAACATTCGGGAGCAGCGCCTGGATACGATCCTCGAGGGGAGCGACCTCTGGAAGAAGCTGGCGGAGCCGTCCAAACACCTGAAGGGACGATGTGGCGAGTGTCCGTGGAAGGAGGTCTGTGGCGGCAACTCCCGGGCCCGTGCGGCCGCGGTCCACGACGACCTCTGGGCATCTGACCCCCGGTGTTATCTGACCGACGAAGAACTCGGGTTCGCCGACGGTACCGAGTCGATCCCTGGGCTCGACGAACCGATACTCATCCCGTAGAACGATGACCAAAGAACAGCCTCTCCAGCGCGGCGAGAAGCCGGCGTACGACGACCGACAGGCACCGACGAAACCGGACGGACCGGACCGGAATGTGGTGGCCGCCGACGTGTGTGACTCCGTCGACGTCGGGGGGCCTACCGATGCGGGGGAGACGGAGCAGGCTGTGCCACGGAGCCTCAGACGGCTTACCTGTCTGAGCGTCACCAACCGTACGCACTCGATCGATCGGGTGTGTGAACTCGCCCCGGAGGATCCACTCGCTCTCGCCCGCGCCGTCCAGTCGACGGACCGCGTGACCGAGGCGATGGTCCTGTCGACGTGCAACCGGATCGAGGTGTACGTCGCCACCCGGACACCCGATCCGGCGGACCGCGAGGTGGCCCTCGAGGCGGCGACCGACGGACTCGCGCTCCCGCCGGACGCGCGGGTCTACTCCGGACGGGACGTCGTGACCCACCTCGCCCGGGTGACGGCTGGCATCGAGAGTGCGGTACTCGGCGAGGACGAAATCGTCGGCCAGGTGAGCGACGCCCTGGCGGCGGCCAAGGAGGCCGGGGTGGTCGCCAGCGTGTTGGATCGGGTCGGCAACGCGGCGTTACGTGCCGGCCGGACGTGTCGGGCCGAGACGGATATCGGCGAGGGGCCGGCCGGCTACGGGAGCGCCGTCTGCCGGGTCATCGCCGAGGAGCTCGGGGGGGCCCCCGGCCAGGTACTGATCGTCGGCGCGGGCGAGATGGCGAGTACGATCGCTCGGACGGTCCGACGTCGCTGGGACGTCCGTATCGACGTGGCAAACCGCAGTCCGGCCCACGAGCTGACGACCGAGTGTGGAACGTGGTGGACGCTGGACGACCTGGCGGCGGCCGTCGGCGAGGCCGACGCGGTCGTGACGGCGACCGGTGCCGACCGTTGGATCTTCGCCGAGGCACACGCCCGCCGGTGTGTGGGTACCGTTCCGGTCGTCGATCTGGCGACCCCTCCCGACGTCTCGGCCGGTGCGCGCGCTCACCCGAACACCAGCGTCACCGACCTCGAGGAACTCGCGGCGGCGGTGCGCTCGGTGATGGGCCGTCGCCGAGCGGCCGTCGCCGAGGCCGAATCCGTCATCTCGGACGCGGTTGATCGGCTCGTCGAGTGCGAGCGGGAGAACCGGGCCGAAGGCGTCATTCGCGAGCTACACCGCGAGGCTGCGGACGTCCGCGAGGCGGAACTGGACCGGGCGAAACAGCGTCTGGCCGACGGCGAGGCCGCCCCCGAGGAGGTACTCGAGGACTTCGCGAGCGCGCTGACGGGCCGCCTGCTCGGACCCCCCACCGACGAACTCCGGACCGCGGCCCGCGAGCGGGACGAGACCGCGCTCCGGGCCGCTCGGCGGCTGTTCGACGTCGACGGGACGTGAGCGCTCGAACGTACCGGAGGTTCATACTGTCGGCTATAATTTCGTGAAGCTATCGCGTCACCGTCGCACGAATAACTTGAAATAGGTATACCCGACAGTATCAGCGGTCGGGCTTTCGCCCTTCGATAGTCGCGGAGACGATATACTCGCTGACGTCCCGCTCGTCGTCCCACTCCCGGATGAACTCCTCGCTGTCACCCTTCGGATCGATGGAGACGTCGACACCCCCGGCGTCCTCCAGCATCGATTCGAGTTCCGGGATGGGCGCGGCCCCCGCGACGCATCCGGCCACGGACGACGGGTTCGTGCGAACCGCCGCGGGGAGCGGTGCCGTCTGAACGACGTCGGAGATCGCGAGCCGTCCGCCGGGACGAAGCACGCGAAACGCCTCGTCGAACACCCGCTGTTTGTCCGGCGAGAGGTTGATGACGCAGTTCGAGATGATCACGTCGACAGCCCCATCGGCGACCGGGAGGTGTTCGATTTCGCCGAGTCGGAACGACACGTTTTCGGCGTCGTCCGTCGCGGCGTTCTCGCGGGCTTTCTCGACCATCTCGGGCGTCATGTCGACGCCGATGACCCGACCCTCGGGTCCGACCTTCCGGGCCGCGAGAAAACAGTCGAAGCCCGCCCCGGAGCCGAGATCGAGGACAACTTCCCCCCGTTCGAGACCTGCGATCGCGGTCGGAGTGCCACATCCGAGCCCCAGGTTCGCCCCGGATTCGACCTCGTCGAGTTCCGCATCGGAGTACCCAAGCAGGCGCGATCGGTCGTCGTGGTCGGTTTCCCCACGGGTGTCACCGCCACAGCAGGCGGACCCGCTCGTCTCCCCACAACAGGACGCTTCGCTCGTGGCGATCTCGCCGTATCGGTCCCGCACGGTGTGTCGTCGTTCGGCCGCGCCGACCCCGCCGTCGTCGGAGTCAGGCACGTTCGTATCGTCAGTCATCGTCGTGTGATCGCGTTTCGTCGAGTACGTCCAACAGCCGCTCCGCCCGCGGCGTCACGCTGTAGTACCGCCAGCGGCCGTCCTTTCGCCGCGCGAGGAGTCCGGCGGCGTACAGCCGCGAAAGCGCCTGGCTGACCGCCCCCTGGCTCACGCCGAGTGCGGGCTCTAACTCACAGCCGCAGGCCCCGTCTTCGGCCTCCGCGATGAGACGGAGCGCCTCGTATCGGGTCTCGTTTCCCACCGCCGCAAGCGTCCGGATGTCCGCCGCTAGCTCCCGGTCAGTCAGCGGGTGTTCGGCTTCACCACAGCACGAGGGCCGTCCGGGAGACGATCGGGGCGCGTCGCCGTCCGATATCTGTTCAGCCATGTTAGCGTACACTAATATTAGCGTACTCTAATATAGGGGTTTCGGCCGGTGGTACCGGGGGTGTGCGGAGTAACCGAAATGAAAGACGTGAGTGACCGAAATGGAAGGCGTGAATGACCGAAATGGAAGGCGTGAATGACCGAAATGGAAGGCGTGAGTGACCGAAATAAAAGACGTGAATGACCGAAATGGAAGGCGTGAGTGACCGAAATAAAAGACGTGAATGACCGGATCCGGCGGATCGCCCGGACCGATACCAACGAGGTCGGCGTTCACCATCCCGAACGCGGAACCGCCCCGTGAGTCGGTCGGACTACCCCCGAGCAGCACCCGCGTCCGTCACCCGGCCGAAAAAGAGGACCGCGTCGGTCGGGCGGTCGCGGATACAGAAGAGAAACGGACGGTCGAGCGTCAGATCGAACGACTCGGGGGGCTGGCTTTCGACCATGTCGACGGCGGTCGCGGCAGCCGCCTCCGTCCCCTCCTCGTCGACGCTTACGAACGCTTTGTGAAACACGTCGTCGATTCCGGGGCCACCCCCGCTCTCGACCATGTTCGAGAAATCGGCACCGGGTCCGAGCGCCGCCTCCATGCCCAGTTCCCCGAGGACATCACGGAGTTCGGCGTCGAAGTCGTATTCGAACCTCGGCATTCGGAGGTCGCCATCGGCGGCCCCGAGCGCCTCGAACGCCCCGAACAGTGTCGGGCCCGATAGCTCCGCTTCTATCGCCTCGAACGCCCCCTCGTCGGGGACGATCAGTACCATCGATACCTCGCCGCCGACGTACGGGAGTTCGATCACCTGCGTGTCGGGGAGATCGGCGTACTCGGTCCGCAGGCTCTGTTCCATCATCGGGACGGCCGATTCCGTGCCGTCGAGCGCGGTGAACGTCGCGTCCGTCGTATCGCCGGGATCGAACGCGTGTCGCCATCCCGCCAGAAAGTAGACGGCGTTCGTCAACACCAGGACCGTCTGTGGCGACAGCCCGTTCTCCGGGATCAGTTCCTCGATCCGACCTTCGGTCGCGTTCGAGACCCACTGATTGATACGCTCGCGTTCGGCCTCGTGGTCGTTCGCGAAGTTCGCCTCGTTGAAACCGCCCTCGTAGTACTGCTCGATCAGGCCGAGGTAGTCCTCCGAAAACCGGTATTCGGCCTCCCCCCACAGCGCGTTCGCGACGTCCAGCCGAAACGCCTCGATCTCGTCCGCCTCTGAGCCGGGGCCGGCATCGGCCGTCGTCCGGGCGTCGAGTCGGTCTTGTAACTCCGCGAACGCGAGGTGGGTCTCCTCGCCTGGCGAGAACCCGAGCGTTTCCCGCATCGCCGCCTCGGCGTCCCCGCCGGCACCCGCATACGTCATCGCGAGCGCCACCGAGACGCTGTACGGGGACACGAACACGTTGTCGGCGTCCCCAGCCGCCGTAAGCCGACCGTGGAGGTCGAGTGCGAATTCCGCGTTGCCCGCGATCAGCCCGCGTAGCCGCTCGTTCGGTGAGGAAGGCGACCCCTCGGGGAGGGACCCGTCGGACCCATCGGAGGGCGTTTCCGTCGGTTCCTCGGTCGGCGTCCCGGACGGGGGGTCGGTAGGCTCATCCGTATCGTCGCCGCTACAGCCTGCGAGCGCCGCTGCTGCAGCCATGCCGGTCGCGGCGAGTAGGCCGCGTCGGTTCATCGGAGGTCCCCGCGTCGGTTCATTTGACGTATCCGGTCAGATCCATCGGCTCCTCGCGGAACAGCGCTCGGGACATCTCCCCGAGGTCGTCCGCGACCGTGGGTTCGAAGGCCATCTGTCCGAGCACGTCCGTCTCGACGTCGACGCCCGGCGCGACCTCCGTCAACACCAGCCCATCGTCGGCGAGGTCGAAGACGGCCCGCTCCGTTACGTACCGGATGGGCTGGTCGATTTCGAGGGCGTATTCGCCGCTGAACGTGATCTGTTCGATCTCGTCGAGGAACTTCGGCCGCGCCCCCTCCGAGACGATCTCCAGCGTCCCGTCGCCGATATCGACGTCTAACCCGCCGTTGGTGAACGTCCCACAGAAGACTACCTTCTCCGCGTTCTGTGTGATGTTGATGAAGCCACCGCAACCGGGGAGCTGTGAGCCGAACCGGCTGACGTTGATGTTGCCCGCTTTGTCGACCTGCGCCATGCCGAGATAGCCGATATCGAGTCCGCCGCCGTCGTAGAAATCGAACTGCTCGGGGGAGGTGACGAGCGCCTGGTGGTTGCGGGCGGTGCCGAAACTGATGCCGCCGGACGGCGATCCACCGATGGGACCGGACTCGACGGTCTGGATGATCTCATCGCTGATGTTCCCCTCCTCGGCGACCTGCGGTATCGTCTCCGGGACGCCGACGCCGAGGTTCAACACGGCGTTGGGTACCAGTTCCATCGCCGCACGACGGGCGATGACCGTCCGTTCGGTAAGCGGCGGTCGGTCGGCGTCGTCGTCCACCGGGACCCGGATCTCACCGCCGAGCGCGCCGCTGTAGGCTTCGCCGTAGGTCTGTTTGTGGTGAGACGCGGGGGCTTCGACGACCGTATCGACGACGACGCCGGGGATGTCGACGTCACGCGCGCGGAGCGTACCGGACTCCGTCACACGTTCGACCTGTGCGATGACCGTCCCGCCGGAGTTGTGGGCGGCCTGTGCCATCGCCAACATGTTCGACGTGACCGCTTCGCGCTCCATCGTGACGTTCCCGTTTTCATCGGCAGTCGTCCCGCGGACGATGGCGACATCGATCGGCGTCGCGTGGTAGAACAGATACTCCTCCCCGTCCAGCGTGACGACCTCGATGACGTCCTCCGTCGTCTCGTCGTTGGCCTTGGCCCCCTCTCGGCGCGGATCGACGAACGTCCGCAGGCCGACGTTGGTGATCGTCCCCGGCTTCCCGGCGGCGGTGTCCCGAAGGACGTGATCCATCGCTCCGAAGGGGAGATTATACGCTTCGACGTCACCGGCGACGATCCGTTCCATGATGTCGGGAACGAACCCCCAGTGGCTGCCGATGACCCGCTTCAGCATCCCGTCCTGTGCGAGGTGTGAGATGCCGTTGCCCTGTCCGTCGCCCTCCGCTGCGGGATGATACAGGGTGAGATCCCTCGGAGCCCCGGTCTCGGCGTATCGGGTACCCAGCGCCTCGAGGACGTGTTCGGGTATCCCGACGGCGACAAACCCCCCGACTCCGACCGTATCCCCGTCGTCAATGCACCGTATCGCCTCCTCGACAGACCGAACCAGTGTCATACGATGTGGGCCGTGGTCTGCCCCGGATATACGGTTTGCTACTCCCGGCGGATGGGACCACGGGCGACTGTGACTCTGCTATACAACACCACTCACGTCGTCCGCGTATCGTCGCGGGCCGGCTCCGTGTCCCGGCCGCACCTCGAGAGGAGGCGCTCGGCCGGGCAGACGCCGGTGAAACTACTCTGTAACAGGTTCGCACCCGCGAACACTGCGAGGAGGAAGAACCACCGATTGACGGCGATTCCCAGCCCGATACCGGTCAGAACGACGGTTCCCGCGAGGCGACGAACTCGGTTTTCACAGCTGTTTGCCATTGTGTTGTATTGTGTATACAGCGCAATATATTAAAACCTGTCGACGGCGCGGCCAGCCGGTCGCCCACGTACTCGGCGCACCCCGGTGAAGTACCTCGGGGGCAAGTGATTCGAGAGACGCCGTCTCTCGTCATCACGGAAGACGTCGTCTTCCGTACGACCCCGAGGCACTCGCCCTGTTCAGTCTGTAGAAACGTCGCCTCGGAGCGTGTCACCGTGCGATCGGCAACTCGACGACGAATACCGCGCCCTCGGGATCGCGGTCGGTCTGTGGCTGACCGTCCGAGGGACGCCGTTTCTCTCTGTCCTCGACCCACGCGGCACCGCCGTAACTGTCGAGAAGCGACTGGACCAGATACAGCCCGATCCCCGTCCCCGCACTTTCGAGTCCTTTCTGTCCCTTCCCGAAGATCTCGTCCTTTCGTGCGTCCGGAACGCCCGGACCGTTGTCCGCGGTCCGAACCGTGACCGTGTCGTCGTGTCGTTCGGCGGAGACCGTGACCCTCGGCGTAGCCTTGTCGTTGTGCTGGACGGCGTTGTTCAGGAGGTTCTGAAACACCGAGGTAAGCATCGAATCGGCGATCACCGCCACGTCCGGGACCGACCCACGGAGTTCGATCACCGCGTCGCCGTGTGCGGCACGGCTCTCTTCGAGTTGCCCCCGAAGCGTCGACCCGAGATCGACGGTCGTGTTCTCGCTGTCCGATTTGAGCATTACGTCGGCCAGATCACGCGCGCTTTCGGTGAGCGCGATCGCGTTGTCGGTGCGTTCGCGGATAGTCCTGAGGTCGTCGTCTCCCGCCTCGTCGACGTGTTCGGCGAGGAGGTCGGTATATCCCCTCACGAGCTGTAGATCGTTGCGGATGTCGTGGCGGACGACCTGGTTGAGCAACTCCAGGTCGTCGCGCTGTTCTTCGAGCCGTCGCTCGTAGCGCTTGCGCTCGGTGACGTCCTGGGCTACCGCAACGAACGCCTCGGTCTCCCCCCGGCCGTTCAGGACGGGCGAGACCGTCTGTTCGAGGACGATCCGCTCGCCGTCCTTGCGTACGTCGATCATCTCACCTTGCCACGATTTGCCGCTGTGGATCGTAGTCCAGAGCTCCTCGTACAGGTCGTCGTCGTACTCGCCGGATTGGAGCATGCTCGGCTGCTTCCCGAGCGCCTCCGCGCGGTCGTATCCGGTGATCTCCTCGAAGGCGGGGTTGACGTATTCGATCACGCCGTTGCGGTCCGTGACGTAGATCGCGTGGCCGGACGCCTCGGCGACCTTCCGGAACAGCCGGAGTTCGTTCGTCTGCGTCCGCAGTTCCAGCGACTGCCCCCGAAGCCGAAGCAGCGTCTTGATCCGCCATTTCAGCTCCGCCTGCCGGATCGGCAGCGAGACGACCTCGTCGACCGCCGAACCGGCATCGTCGGCGATGGTGGGGTGGTCCGTACCGAGCTCCTCCGAACGGCGTTCGGAACCCAACAACAGGACCGGCAACAACACGGGGCGAGCCTCGGATTTGATCTCGACGAGTTCGTCTCTGTGCCGTCGTAACCCCTCCCGATCGACGATACAGAGGTCGAAGTCGGCCTCCGTTATCGGGACGTCGTCCCCGGCGAGGGTGTACGGGCCGTGGTCGGCCAGCCAGTCGCCGAGGACGCGTCGGTTGCCCTCGTCCGAGACGAGCGGGTAGATGATCGTGGCGCTTTCGGGTGTCGTCTGGGCGTTATCGTACATCTGTTTCGGGTGGGTGCGTTCGGGGCATCCGGGGGACGTGGATTCGGAAGTCGGGTCCCCGAGCAGCCCCGGGCGTCCGTCCGCGGTCACTCCTCGGCATACGTCCCCCGCGGAAGGCTGATCGTAACGTCGGTTCCCTGCGGCTCCGGATCGCTCACGGCGATCGAACCGCCGGATCGGCTCACGATCCAGTACACCAACCACAGTCCGAGCCCGCTTCCGTGGTACATGTCGTCGATCGCCTGGCCGGTCTCCAGGACGGCCCTGTCCATCTCCGGGATCCCGGGGCCGTCATCGATCACGCTCACCGTCACCGCCTCGTCGGTCGTCGCGACCCGGATCTCGATGGACGGGACGTCTCTATCGCTGTGGATGACGGCGTTTCTGACTAGCTCTTCGATCGCCTCTCGGATCTTGAGCGTCGTCGAGGCGACCGCGCGCTCGGGCATATTCGCGTCGAGGCGCACGTTCGCTCGAACCGCCGTGAGTCCGTCGACGACGGACCGGATCACGGACGTGACGTCGATCGATCCGGGAGTCGGGTCCTCGCTGAGCAGATCCGTAATCGACCGTGACTTTTCGCCCGTCGACATCAGGTCGTCGGTGTGCGTTAGGATCGTCTCGGCCGTGTCGGCGACGTCTCCCGACGTCCGTCCCCGAATCTGGTCGGCCAGACCGCGGATGATCGTCAGGTCGTTACGGAGGTTGTGCCGAAGGATGTTGTCGATCACGTGTAACTGTCGCGTCCGCTCTTCGAGATCGGTCACGTCCCGACAGATCGCGAACGTCCCCGTGAGCTCGCCGTCCCCGTCGTAGTACGGATACCGGTTCGTACTGAACGTCGCGTTCCGGTCCGACCGCTCGAAATCGGGGGAGATGGTGTACGTGATGGGCTGTTCGGCTTCCATCACCTCGGCCTTTTTTCGTTCGATCCTCGTGGCCGCCTCCTCGTTCATGAATCGGTGTTCGGTCTCGCCGAGGAGCTCCTCCTTGGAGAGCCCGGCGAAGTCGGCCAACGCCTCGTTGACCAGCCTGAACGTCCCGTCCTCGTCCTGTAGCATGATCGGATCCTCGAGCCGCTGGACGACCTCCCGGTGACGTTTGAGCCCCTTCCGGAGTTCCTTTCGCGCCGTAACGTCGGTCTGGACGGCGACGAACGCGCTCACCCCGCCCTCGCCGTCGGGGATCGGCGCGACCGTCTGATAGGCGCTATAGTACGTCCCGTCCTTTTTTTGGTCGACGATCTCCGCCTCCCAGCGGTCGCCCGAGGTGATGGTGTTCCAGAGGTCTTCGTAGTACGCGTCGGACATCTCCCCGGATTTCAACTGCCGTGGCGTCCCGCCGAGGACCTCCGCCCGGCCGTATCCGGTGATCTCCTCGAAGGCGGGGTTGACGTACTCGAAGACCCCATCGGGATCGGTAATGAATATCGCGTGGCCGGAGGCGTCGACGGCCTCGCGAAACCGCCGGAGTTCGTCCGTTTTCGACTGCAGTGTCAGCGACTGGTTCCGGAGCCGGAGCAGCGCCTGGATTCGCCACTCGAGTTCGGCCTGTTGCATCGGGAGCGAAACGATCTCGTCGACGGTGGACACCAGGACGCTGTCGGCGATCTCGCCCCGATCCGTCTCGATGATATCGGGCGTGTGTTCGGAGAGAACCAACAGGACCGGCAACAGCGCGGGCTGGGCGTCGGATTTAACCTCGTCGAGTTTCGCCGCGTGTCGCTGTAGGCCCGCCTCGTCGACGATACAGAGATCGAACTCGGCCTCCGCCACGGGAACGTCCGCCTCGACGGCCGTATACGAGTCGTGGTCGGCCAGCCAGTCGCCGAGGACGCGCCGGTTACCCTCGTCCGAGACGAGTGGGTAGACGACCACGGGACCGTCGGGTAGTGACGTCATAGGACCGTCGGATCGCATAGTGTTCCGTCCATTGTATTGAATCTGAGATCGAACGGTCAGTCCTCGTCGTGCCACTCCGGCGTCCCCGTTAAGATTCCACGCAGGTCCGACAGCGGTTCGCCGACGAGCAGCCCGTCCTCGGTGAACTCCAGCATGCGAAGTCCCTTCTCGAAGTCGCTCGTCCGCATTTTCAACACGCCGATGACCTTCCGGAGTTCGCCTTTGTACTCGACGTGACGGAGCAATACGATGCTGTCGGCGAGGTGGCTCATGCGCTGTTCGGTAGCCCGGAAGTCGCCGGTGATCTGGTGTACCTCGTTCGTTATCAGGCCGGTCACGTTCATGTTACGCAGGTAACGTCCGATCTTCGCCAAGCGGTGGGTCGGGCCGTCGTCGGTCCGCTTAAACGCCCGCTGGTAGCCGGTGACGCCGTCGATCATCACGATCTCCGCGTCGTTTTCTTCGACCTCCGTCCGGATCCGGTGGGTGAACTCATCGAGCGTGAGTTCGTCCGGCGTGATCTCTTCGATGACGAGCGATCCGTCGTGTAGCATCTCCCGGACCGGGATACCGATCGACTCCGACCGCGAGAGCATCGTGCGGGGTTTCTCCTCGAAGCTGTAGAGGACGGACTGCCGACCGTGACGGGCAGCCTCGCTGATGAACTGGAGGCCGGTCGTCGTTTTGCCGGCCCCGGTCGGCCCGCTCAAAAACGTGACCGTCCCGGTCGCGATACCGCCGTCGAGGAGGGCGTCGAGTTCGTCGACGCCCGAGGAGAGCGTTTCGAGGGGACCGTCCCGCTGGTACAGGGTGGGATCGAGTTTGGGCCACACGCACATCCCGTCTTCGCGTATCGTGACGGTGTGTGGGCCGTCCCTCGCGCTCGAGCCACGGAACTTCGAGACGTCCAGCGTCCGCCGCCCCGCGCCGGCACCCAGATTCAACACGGTGTCGACGAGAAACTGGAGGTCGTCGTCGGGGATCGACGGTGCCGCCTGTGAGGTCAAGAGGATCGTCGCTCCCTGGGCCTTGAGAAAGTCGATCAGGCCTAACACCTGCGTCCGGAACTGACGCTCGTTCGGGGTGAGATGTCTGATCTCGGTGATCGGGTCGATCATCACGCGATCGGGACCGATCGCTTCGACCTCCTCGCGGATCGACGCCACCAGCGAGGGGGTTTCGACCTCGCCCGAATGAAAGAGGTCGTACGTACTGTCGGTTTGAAACTGGGATCCCGAGGGGGAGAGATCCAGAAATTCGACGGCGTCCGTCTCCAGCCCGAACCCGCTGGCGGTCGCTTCGATGTACGCTTCGGGCTCGCCGAGATTTATGTACAGTTCCGTCTCGCCCGACTCGCTTCCCGCGGTGAGAAAGTGGAGTCCGAAGATCGTCTTTCCCGCACCGGGGGTCCCTCTGACGAGCGTCGCCGACTCCGGGAGCAACCCGCCGTCGAGGACCTCGTCTGCCCGGGGAACGCCGGTCCGAACCCGGCCCCGGTCGGCCGATGATGTCATACCGCCGATACGGCAGTGACGCATATAACGAACACGGTAGTGGCTGGGCGTACAACGCCGCCAGGAGGCATCGAACCGCCGTCGTCGCTCCTCTCTCACGACTCGCTATCGTCGCTCCTCTCTCACGCCTCGCTATCGTCGCTCCTCTCTCACGACTCGCCGTCGTCGCTCCTCTCTCACGCCTCGCTATCGTCGCTCCTCTCTCACGACTCGCCGTCGTCGCCGTCTCCCTCTACGTCCGCCAGCCCCTCGGGCGACAGTTCGTCCATCCGCCCGGCGAGCGTTGCGGCGTCCCCGGCGACCGTCGCCGGTTCGACACCGGCCTCGTTCGCGACGATCCGGACGTGGGCCGCAAGCAGCGAGAGCGCCTGTAGTCCCTCCTGTTGGGGGCCGTCGGCCGTCTGTGCGAACGTCGTATCGACCGTCTCGCCGTCGTCGACGACGCCGATATAGAACGCGGTGAGCGAGTCGTCATCGAGCAGTTCCTGTGCGGCCAGTCGCTCCGCGTCGAACGCCTCCGCCGAATCGTCAGCCATACTCACACTGGGTGGCCGACGCCCAAAAGTCCGCGGACGGGCGGGCCGATACCGACCGTCGTTATCGGTCGTTCGCGTCGGCGGTTTCGGCCCGCGGAACCGTCACGTCGGGGAGGGCGTCCTCGATCGCCCCGCGTCGGTCCTCGAACGGTCCGGGGAGGACGAGCCGTTCGCCGAGTTCGTCGAGGGGTTCGTCGCTCGTGTACCCCGGGGCGTTCGTTGCGAGTTCGAACAGCACGCCGGCGAACTCCCGGAAGTAGACCGACCGGAACCAGTGACGGTCGATCTGTTGTGTCGGACGCAGCCCCGCCGACTGGACGGCCTCACGCATCGCCGCCTGGTCCTCGTCGGTCGGCGTCTGGAAGGCGACGTGGTGGACCGTCCCGTGGCCCTGTCGCCCGCTCTCGTCCGCCCGAACCACGTCGACGTATGCACCGACGGGGCCGGCGGCCGCAAAGCGGGTCCGTTCGTCACCCGGATCGTCCGCCGGTGTCGGTTCGGTGTCGCGCTCTTCTAGACCCATCGTACGGAGCAGTTCCCCGGTCGGTTTCGGATCGGCGAGCCACAGCGTCACCGAGTGAAACCCCCGGATCGCGGCGGACTCGGGGACGAACTCGGTCCACGGGACGGTCGGATCGTCGCCGTCGATCCGGGCTTCGACCAGCTCGACCGGCAGGCCGTCCGGATCCCGAAACGGCAACACGGTTTCGCCGAAGCGCTCGATTCGGTCGCCGTAATCGACGCCGTGGGCGTCGAAGCGCTCCTCCCAGTAGTCGAGGCATCCCGCCGGGACACGGAAGGCGGTCCGAGAGACCTGTCCGGTCCCGACCGCACCCCGTGGGAGGCTCTCCCACGGGAAGAAGGTCATACTTGTCCCGGGCGTCCCCTCGGCGTCGGCGAAAAAGAAGTGGTACGTACCGGGGTCGTCCTGGTTGACGGAGCGCTTGACGAGTCGGAGCCCGAGCGTCCCGGCCCAAAAATCGACGTTCCGCTGTGGGTCGCCCGCGATACACGTCACGTGGTGGATCCCCGGTGTCGGTGTCGGTGTCGGATCGGTCATCGACCGACAGTAGGATGCCGATGTACTTGAGTTACCGCAGACCCGAGTGTTACCGGGACCGCCCCCGGACGGAGCCGTCAGAGCCGGCGCTCGATCGCGTCGCCGATTCCGTCGAGGTCGACCTGCTCGTCGTCGACGAACACCGTCGGGGTTCCTCTGACACCCCAGTTTTCGCCCCGTCGGCGGTCGGCGTCGAGGCGCTCCCGATACGTCCCCTCGGACGCGGCCGTCCGGGCCGCCTGCCCGACGTCGGCGGCCTCGTCGGCGATTTCCTCGAAGACGTCGAGCGAGTAGTCCCGTTGCTCTTCGATCTTGGCTTCGAAGAGGCTCCGCAGGAACCGCCAGAAGGCGTCGTTGCCGGCCTCCTCGAAGACGGCGTAGCCCGCGTTCGCCGCGGGGTACGACCAGTCGTCGACCGGGATCGGGAAATCGGCGTGTAGATACCGGACGTCACCGGGTTCGACGTACTGTTGGACGATCGTCGGCGTCGTCTGTAGCGTAAATCGCTGGCAGTGCGGACAGCTAAAGTCCTCGAAGACGGTCACCGTGACCGGTGCCGCCTCGTCGCCGAGCCCCGGTCGGGATCCGTCGTCGATCTCGCTCCCAGCGGTCCCCGACTCGTCGGCCGAACAGCCGGCGAGGGCTGTCACGGCGGCTGCGCCGCCAACCGCGAGAAACGACCGTCGAGACGTTCTATCTTCCATACGATCGACAACGCGGCGAGTACAATTAAATATCCGGATCGTCGGACCGCATCGGTGTTCCGGCCCGTCTGGCCGCATCGGTGTTCCGATCCATCGGCGTCCGACAGGATCGCGGGGACGGAGGCGTCCGACAGGATCGCGGGGACGGAGGCGTCCGACAGGATCGCGGGGACGGAGGCGTCCGACAGGATCAAACACGCGGAAGGTGACACGGATACACATGAAAGACGCGATCCGCGACAACTTCGACGAGAGCCCGAACGCCTACGACGAGTACGAACGGCGAACGGGCCGGTTCGAAGCGCTCGCCGATCGGCTATACGACGAACTGGACCGGCGTACGTCCCGTATCGGAGCTCTCCTGGACGCCGGGGCCGGGTCCGGCGTCAGTACTGCGGTCTTCGACGAACGAGGGGCGGCCCCGATCGCGTTCGACCTCAGCGGCCGAATGCTGCGGGAGTGTCCGGGTACGATCGCCCCACGGGTACAGGGGGATTTCGACGAACTCCCGTTCGTCGGGGAGGCCTTCGATGCCGTCGTCTTTACCGCATCGCTGTTTTTGACGCCGGACCCGGCTCGGGCCGCCCGCGAGGCCCGCCGGGTACTCCGTCCCGGCGGCGGCGTCGGTGCCGTTGCGCCCCTCGGCTGGACGACGCTCGACGGCGACGACGTGTTCGCGCCGCTGGCGCGGGACTCGCGCTCGCCGACGGGGGCGGACGACGTCGCCGATGCGCTGGATGCGAACTTCGGCGTCGAGAGCGGGGAGTGGGCGTTTCGGACGACCGCCGAGGACCTCCGGGCGTTTCACGCCGTTCCCGCGATGGCCGCCCGGCTCTACCCACGGCTCGATCCCGACGAGCGGCTCGGACGGGCGCGGGAGCTGCTTTCGGACGTCGAGGGGCCGTTAGAACAGCGCTGGCGGTGGTTCGTCGGCGTGTAGTGGGATCGTCCGGAGTGCAGCGAGCCCGTCCCCGCAGTAGTCTATGGACGAGCGTGTCATAGAAAGCCTCCCGTAGGGGGCCGCAGGTTTGGAAACTATATCCAGCAGTACCAACGCCCCGCAAGACGTGGCTTCGGTCGACGACTGCTTGAATGTCGCGGCGACCGAGACAGTACCGCTGTTTGAGCATCTCTCTTTCGAGGTCCTACTGGAGTACGACGTGTTCGTTTCCGCTTGTCGGGGCGAATACGGTCTCACGAGCCACCAGATCTCTTTCGCGGCTTTCTGTACTGCTATTACGAAAACGAAGCCATGCGGACGCATATCCAGCATTCATCCTCGAAGTCTCCTGATCGGTCACACGTCGCCTCGTTGACAAATGGTATGTTCCCGTCGAGTTCACGCAGGAAGGCGGCATCGTTCAGACTGCCAATGATCGTTACCAAGTCGTCTTCCCGCATTAGGTTTAATTGGCTCTGTTGAATCACTAGACAGCGGCGGGATCGGTCGCTAAATCAAAGGAATTGAAGCGGGAGGCTTCCGTTGTCCATGACGCAAATCTCCCGCT
>NZ_JACDNQ010000008.1:0-50472 GCF_013839515.1 Natronomonas salinimetallica
C
The DNA here is from genome assembly GCF_013839515.1 of Natronomonas salinimetallica. GTDB lineage: Archaea > Halobacteriota > Halobacteria > Halobacteriales > Haloarculaceae > Natronomonas. The sequence goes on from NZ_JACDNQ010000008.1 coordinate 2, forward strand.
GATTCACGCGAGAGGAAACCTCGGCATCGTCGGGCGTAGCCCGACTGCTTGAGGGAGCTTCGCTCCCTCTCCGTTCACGCCGAGGAGGATGTCATGCCGGGACGTCGGTATAGCAGCTATCAGTCCGCCTCAGCGGGAGGACGCGGGTGCTGATCGCTGTGCTGTCCGAGTCCGCGTCGGTCTATTTTCGCCCGGCACTCGGGACAGACGAGCAAGCGGATGCCCCCGACGCGCAGCTCGACCCAATCATCGGCCGTGTGTCCCCGGTGGCCACACTCCGGGCAAAACAACGTCGACTTCTTTTCGCTGCCGTGATCGATGGATCCGTCCGGTTTTGTCATCCCTTTAGTATACGTCTCTACGGTAATAGAGCTTCGCAGAAACGTATATTGGTTTCATTCCCGGTGAAAATACTTTATATATAACAAATACGTTGGAGGTGACCGCGGGCAGGATCCATCGCGGCATCTTCGAGAATCCATCGCGGCATCTTCGAGAACATCCGCTGGAACGCCTCGTCCGCCGACCGGACGCTGAAGCTCCAGCCCGACGCGCGTCGGCCTACCGCGGCTCTGTCAGGACGTCTCGTCGGCCGGCCGGACGCTGAAGGGTGTCACTCCGTAAGCGGCAGCACGATTCCGAAAACGATCGGCAGTACGAGCGCAATCAGAACGCCGAGGATTTCGGCGTCCACGAGCAGCGTATGGGTCCACGCCGGGACGTCCCGTTGTGTCTCCACGAGCACGAACTCCGCGGCAGCACCCACGAGAAGGAGCCCTGCGCCCGATATGAACGATGCCTTTGCCCACCTGGCGTAATCGACGTTTCCGTATCGGCCCATATGGGACATAGACCACGGTATTGCGTATTCCAGTATAAACGCTTTGTTCGTCGACGAACGACCGTGACCCCCGACATCCCGAGTAGGCCTCGCTCCGCTCGACCTCGCTATGCGCTGGCGGGGATTTGAACCCCGGTTGTGACCATGGCAAGGTCACGTGATACCACTACACTACCAGCGCGCCTTCGCAATTTCTCGTACCGGGGAGACGGATAAAAGGCTTGCGGAAGTACCCGGGGGGCGGCGCGTGCGAACGCTCCACGCGAAATACCTGACAACGGGGCGCACGACCGCTACATACCGCGATCCTTTTAAGGATGGGTTCGGTAGGACCGGCACAGTCTCGTGAACGGACACGGAAGCGACACGGTATGACACACAGCGTGCTCGTGCCGTCGTCTCTGACCCGAGAGGCCGAGGACAAACGCGAGGCAACTCGCAAACTCGGTTACGTCGCCCGCGCGGCGACGGTCTTTCGGGTCGACCGGCTGGTCGTCTACCCCGACCGGGGTGGCGACGACGGTCGGTTTGGCGACGGGTTCGTCGACACCGTACTCGAATACGCCGCCACGCCCCCTTACCTCCGAAAGGAGGCCTGGGGCAGGCGGGACGAACTGGAGTACGTCGGTATCCTACCGCCGCTCCGTGTCCGTACACAGACCGGCTCCGGATCAGATGGTTCGGGGTCGTTAAGACAGGGAATCGTGACCGAGGTCGGATCTGACGGGCGCGTCCGGGTCAATTGCGGACTGCAACACCCGATCTCCCTTCCGGTGCCGCCATCGATGGCGGTCTCGGAAGGGGAGCGCGTCACCATCAGGGTCTCTTCGCGAGAGCCGGTTCGCGCGAAGCTCGTGGCGGAACCCCCACCGGGGTTCGCCGTCGAGCGCGCGACCATCGACGACTGCCTCACCCGTCCCGACGCCGGCGTTCGGATCGCCGCGTCCAGACACGGGAAGGCGTTGACGGCCGATCTGCTCGACGGACTACTCGAGCGGACGGCCGACGACGGACTCACGGTCGCCTTCGGTGCCCCCGAGCGGGGGTTGCCGGAGATACTCGACTGTGAGCCTCGCGCGGGGGCCATCGGCGACGAACCGAACACGCGGTTCGACCTTTGGCTCAATACGGTTCCGAACCAGGGTAGCGAGGTCGTCCGGACGGAGGAGGCTCTGTTCGCGACGCTTGCGCCCCTCACACTGGAGTGAGATAAATGCCACAACCAAGCAGACCACGAAAAGGCTCGATGGGCTTCAGCCCCCGCAGCCGTGCTGCCAGCGAGGTTCCGCGGTTTAACTCCTGGCCGGACGACGAGGGGCAGCCTGGGTTACAGGGCTTCGCCGGATACAAAGCCGGCATGAGTCACGTCGTTACGATCAACGACGAACCCAACTCCCCCCGAGAGGGTCAAGAGGAGACCGTTCCGGTGACCGTCGTCGAGACGCCACCGATGCGGGCTGTCGCCGTTCGAGCTTACGAAGACACACCGTACGGAAAGCGTCCGCTGACCGAACTGTGGACCGACGAGGTCCACGACGATCTCGGTCGCGCGCTCTCCGTCCCAGACGAACAGTCCGGTGACGCCGAAAGCCAGATCCGCGACGCGCTCGCGGGCGGTGCCCTCGCCGACGTGCGAGTCATCACCCACACGCTTCCGGGCGGGCTTTCCGGCGTCCCGAAGAAACGCCCCGACGTCATGGAGACACGCGTCGGCGGCGGCTCCCTCGAGGACCGAGTCGAATTCGCCTTCGATCTCGTCGACGACGGGGGCGAACACGCCGCGACCGACGTGTTCCGCGCCGGCCAGTACGCCGACGTCGCGGGCATCACGAAGGGCAAAGGGACCCAAGGCCCCGTCAAGCGATGGGGCGTCCAAAAGCGGAAGGGCAAACACGCCCGCCAGGGCTGGCGCCGACGCATCGGCAACCTCGGCCCGTGGAACCCCTCGCGGGTCCGCTCGACGGTCCCCCAGCAGGGACAGACCGGCTACCACCAGCGGACCGAGTTGAACAAGCGGCTCGTCGACTTGGGTGACGACGACGTCACCCCCGACGGCGGCTTCGTCAACTACGGCGAGATCGACGGCCCCTACGCCCTCGTGAAGGGCTCCGTTCCGGGCCCCGACAAGCGCCTCGTTCGGTTCCGCCCGGCGGTGCGACCGGCCGACCAGCCGCGCCTCGACCCCGAGGTGCGGTACGTCTCCACCGCTTCCAATCAGGGATAACCCATGCAGGCAACAGTACGCGACCTGGAGGGCGACGACGCGGGCGAGGTCGAGCTGCCGGCCGTCTTCGAGACGGCCTTCCGGCCCGATCTCATCAAGCGCGCGGTCCTCGCCGCCCAGGCTAACCGACAGCAGGACGCAGGTACCGACGAGTACGCGGGCCTCAGAACCCCGGCGGAGTCCCAGGGTAGCGGCCGTGGGATGGCGCACGTTCCCAGACAGAACGGGCGCGCACGCGAGGTGCCGCAGGCCGTCTCCGGCCGTCCGGCACACCCGCCGAAGGCCGAGAAGGACCGCGGACTCGACATCAACAAAAAAGAGCGAAAGCTCGCCACCCGAAGCGCGATCGCCGCGACCGCCGACGCCGAACGCGTCGCGGAGCGCGGTCACGACTTCGACGAGGACCTCGAACTCCCGCTCGTCGTGAGCGACGAGTTCGAAGACCTCCGCAAAACACAGGCGGCCGTCGACGTCTTCGAATCGCTCGGCATCCACACGGACGTCGAGCGCGCCGAGGACGGCAAGACGATCCGTGCCGGCCGCGGGACGACCCGCGGGCGGAAGTACACGGAGCCGAAGTCGGTCCTCGTCGTGACGAGCGAGGACCTCTCGCTTGCGGCCCGCAACCTCGCGGGTGCCGACGTGACGACAGCAGCGGAGGTCAGCTCCGAGGACCTCGCCCCCGGCACCGACGCCGGTCGGCTCACGCTGTGGACCGAGAGCGCCCTCGAGGAGGTGGCGGGACGATGACGATCAAGCACCCGCTCGTCACCGAGAAGGCGATGAACGACATGGACTTCGAGAACAAACTACAGTTCGTCTGTTACTCAGAGGCGACGAAACCCGAGATCGCCGAGGCGGTCGAATCGCAGTTCGACGTCTCCGTCGACTCGGTCAACACACAGATGCGCATGCAGGGCGACAAGAAGGCGACTGTCACCCTCTCCGCGGACGACGACGCACAGGAAGTCGCCTCACGGATCGGGGTGTTCTGACGATGGGACGCAGAATCCAGGGTCAGCGACGTGGCCGCGGGACGTCGACGTTCCGTGCCCCCTCACACCGATACAAGGCGAACCTCTCACACCGCAACGTCGAGGATACAGACGTCGTGACCGGCGAAATCGTCGGGATCGAACACGATCCAGCACGTTCGGCGCCGCTCGCCGACGTGCAGTTCGACGACGGCGACCGCCGACTCGTCCTCGCCCCCGAGGGCGTGACGGTCGGCGACGAGATCCAGATCGGCGTCTCAGCCGAGATCGCCCCCGGGAACACGATGCCACTGGCTGAGATTCCCGAGGGCGTCCCGGTCTGTAACGTCGAGCGACAGCCCGGCGACGGTGGGAAGTTCGCCCGCGCCTCCGGCGTGAGCGCGACGCTTCTCACCCACGACCGCAACGCGGCGGTCGTCCAACTGCCGAGCGGCGAGATGCGCCGGCTGTCGCCGGAGTGTCGCGCCACGGTCGGCGTGGTCGCCGGCGGCGGGCGAACGGAGAAGCCGTTCGTCAAGGCCGGCAACAAGCATCACAAGATGAAATCTCGCGGGACGAAGTACCCGCGTGTCCGCGGTGTCGCGATGAACGCCGTCGACCACCCCTTCGGTGGCGGCGGCCGACAGCACCCGGGCAAACCAAAGAGTATCTCCCGCGACGCGCCGCCGGGCCGAAAGGTCGGCGACATCGCCTCCAAACGGACCGGCCGCGGCGGGAAAGGAGGACAAGAATGAGTTCGGAATACCAGATCGGCCACGAGGGCGACTTCCTGTATCGTGGCCACACGCTCGACGAGCTACAGGAGCTGTCGCTCGACGAGGTTGCGGAACTGCTTCCCGCACGCCAGCGGCGAACCATAGAGCGGGGCCTCTCCGTCGAAAAGGAGAAGCTCCTCGAGACGGCCCGCGACGCGGGCGAAGAGGAGACCGCGAACGACCCGATCCGGACGCATCTGCGCGACATGCCGATCGTCCCGGAGTTCGTCGGGCTGACGTTCGCAGTTCACAACGGCCAGTCCTTCGAGCGCGTCGAGATCGAACCGGAGATGATCGGCCACTACCTCGGCGAGTTCCAGTTGACGCGGAACTCGGTCGAACACGGACAGGCCGGCATCGGTGCGACCCGCTCTTCGAAGTTCGTACCGCTCAAATAATCATGGGAATCAGCTACAGTGTCGACGTCGACCCGGACGAGACGGCGAAAGCCATGCTTCGGGAGCGTCACATGAGCCACAAGCACAGCAAGGAGATCGCCCGCGAGATCAAAGGGAAGACGGCCGCCGAGGCCGTCTCCTATCTCGAAGCGGTCGTCGACGGCGACCGATCGGTTCCGTTTAAATCCCACAACACCGGCGTCGGTCACCGAAACGACATCGAGGGCTGGGATGCGGGCCGGTATCCCAACAAGGCCTCGAAGGCCTTCCTCGATCTCCTCGAGAACGCGACGAACAACGCCGATCACCAGGGATTCGACGGCGAGGCGATGACGATCGAACACGTCGCGGCACACAAAGTCGGGGAGTCCCCCGGCCAGAGGCCGCGGGCGTTCGGCCGCGCCTCGCCGTGGAACACCCCGCAGGTCGACGTCGAACTCGTACTCAGACAGGAGGAAGACGAATAATGGCAGACGAACATCAGTTCATCGAAGACGGGCTCCAACGGACCCAGATAGACGAGTTCTTCTCCGAAGAGCTCTCCCGTGCCGGCTACGGCGGCATGGACGTCGCGAAGACGCCGATGGGGACCCAGATCGTCCTGAAGGCCGAAAAGCCCGGTATGGTCATCGGCAAGGGCGGAAAGAACATCCGAAAGATCACCACGACGCTCGAGGAGGAATTCGATCTCGACGACCCCCAAATCGACGTCCAGGAGGTCGACGAACCGGATCTGAACGCACAGATCGTCGCCGATCGGCTGGCGAACGCCCTCGAACGTGGCTGGTACTTCCGGAAGGCCGGCCACACGACCATCGACCGCATCATGGACTCGGGCGCGCTCGGTGCCGAGATCATCCTGAGCGGGAAGGTCACGGGCGCACGATCCCGCGTCGAGAAGTTCAACCGCGGCTACATCAAACACAACGGCGAACCCGCCGAGACGATCGTCGACAGCGGCGTCGGCACCGCGGTGATGAAACTCGGCACGATCGGCGTGCGAGTGAAGATCATCCCGCCGGACGCCCAGCTTCCCGACGACTTCGAGGTCTACGAGGACGTCGAGGTGGCCGAGTTCATCGAGGAACCGGAGGGCGACGTCGAGGAGCTCCTCGAAGAGCCCGACGAGGCCGAGGCCGAACCGGTCGGCACCGATCCCGAGGAACTCATCGAGGAGGAAGCCGCCGACGCGGTCGAGGAGGTCCCCGAAGAGGAGATCGTCGACGAGGACGTCGAGGGTGAAACCGGCGGTTCGCCGGCGGCGGCCGAGGAGGCCAACGCCGACGAGCCCGAGGAGCTCGACGAGGACGTCGAGGCCGAGGCTGAGGAACTCCTCGGCGAGATGGAAGCCGAATCCGACGAGGAGGGTGCGTGACGATGGCTGTCCTTCACGTCGAGGAGATCCGCGACATGACGCCCGCCGAACGCGAGGCGGAACTCGAACAGCTCGAAACGGAGTTACTCAACGAGAACGCCGTGTTGGCCTCCGGTGGCGCCCCGGAGAACCCGGGCCGAATCGGCGAGTTGAAACGCACGATCGCTCGCCTGAAGACGGTGCAGCGAGAGGAGGGCGACTTCGAGGAATGACCCCCGAAACGCTCGTTCGCCACGAACTCGCCGGTCTCGACGTGACGGTCGCGGACGCGTCCAATCCCGATATCGTCGGGATCGGCGGCCGCGTCCGCGACGAGACGATGAAGACGCTGCTCGTGGCGACGGGCGATGGGGTCAAACAAGTGCCGAAGGCGGGAGCGACGTTTCGGTTCGCACTGGAGGAGTGCGACGTCGTCATCGAGGGCGAGACGCTGCTCGCCCGACCGGCCCGACGCAGCGAAACACACAGAGGTTCACTATGGCAATAGGACTCGACGTAACACAGCCTCCGGAGCCCGAAAATCCGGAGGAGTACGACTACGAGACGTGTCCCTTCTACGGTGAGCTGCCCGTCCGCGGGCAGGTCATCGAGGGGACGGTCGTCTCGACCGACATGGACCGTACCGTCGTCGTCGAGCGGGAGTACGAGGTGAACGTACCCAAATACGATCGTCAGATGAAGCGACGATCGAAGATTCCGGCACACGTACCGGGGGTACTGGAGCCACTCGCCGTTGGCGACGACGTGAAGATTGCAGAGACGCGACCGCTCTCGAAGACGAAGAGCCACGTCGTAGTCGAGCGCGGGGTCTCGGATGAGACCACGGCTGCGAGCGGTGGAAACCGCGGACGAGGCGGTGGTGCCTGATGGAGGCGCTCAACGCCGACGTGACACAGGGACTAGAGAAAGGCTCGCTCATCACGTGTGCCGACAACACCGGCGCACGCGAACTCCGAGTCATCTCCACCGCCGGCTACTCCGGCACCAAGAACCGCCATCCGAAGGCGGGGCTCGGTGACAAGGTGACCGTCTCGGTCACCAAGGGGACGCCGGAGATGCGACGGCAGGTGCTCGAGGCGGTCATCATCCGCCAACGCAAGCCGATCCGACGGCCCGACGGTACCCGCGTGAAGTTCGAAGACAACGCGGCCGTCATCGTCGACGAGAACGAGGATCCGCGCGGAACCGAACTCAAAGGACCGATCGCCAGAGAGGTCGCCGAACGCTTCGGCTCAATCGCCTCGACGGCGACGATGATCGTATAGTTATGACACGACAACCAACCAAACAGCGCAATCGACAGGAGCGCGCCCCGTTGCACGAAAAGCAAAAACAGGTTCGTGCACCGCTGTCGCCGGAACTCCGCGAGGAGTACGGCCAGCGGAGCGTCCGCGTCAACGCGGGCGATACGGTCGAGGTCCAGCGCGGCGACTTCGCCGGCGAAACCGGCGAGGTCGTCCGCGTCGACCTCCGTGCCACCGAGATCCACGTCGAGGACGTGACGCACGAGACGGCGGACGGCGAGGAAGTTCCCCGCCCGCTCGAGGCGAGCAACGTCCAGGTGACGGAACTCGATCTCGACGACGAGGTACGCGAGGCGCGCCTCGAAGCCGAGGAGGACAACGAATGACGAAACATCAAAAACGGCTGGCCGTCCCGAAATCGTGGCCGGTCGAACGGAAAGAAGAGACCTACACGACGAAGGCCGCGGCCGGCCCACACGGCGAGGCGGGGGTTCCCCTGCTCATCGTCCTGCGGGACGTGCTCGGCTACGTCGACTCGAAGAAGGAAGCGCGCTACGCGCTCGGTCAGGACAGCGTCCTGGTCAACGGGAAGGCGATCTCCGACGAGCGCCAGCCGATCGGGATGTTCGACATCCTGGCGTTCAGAGAGCGAGAGGAGTACTACCGCGTCTTCCCCGACGAGGGGGGACGACTCTCGTTGACCCCGATCGACGCCGAGTCGGCGGGATCGAAACTCGGGAAGATCGTCGGCAAGACACAGGTGCCGGGTGGCGACACCCAGCTTGCGCTCCACGACGGCGAAACGCTGCTCGTCGAGGACGCGACGGCATACGACGGGAACGACTCGATCGTCGTCTCCAACGACAACGAGGAGATCGTCGCCCACTTCGGCTACGAAGAGGGCGCACTCGTCACGGCCGTCAGCGGTGCCCACGCGGGCCGGATCGGTACGGTCGACGAGATTCAGGTTACACCTGGCTCCTCGCAGAACAACGTCCTCATCGAGGCCCGAGGCGGCGAGGGACGCTTCGAGACGGTCGAAGAGTACGTCGTCGTCATCGACGAGAACTTCGTCGACGGCTCGGACGCGGAGTCCGAATCGGTCGACGAGGACGAGAGCGAATCGGACGACGGAGACGTCGACGCCGACGGAGGTGACGAGGAGTGAGCTCGGAATCCGACGCGGGCGAGCTTCACGAAATGCGCGAGCCGACCGTCGAAAAGGTCGTCGTCCACATGGCCGTCGGCCAGGGCGGTGAGCCGCTCGCACAGGGCGAGGAGATCCTCTCCGAGGTCGCGGGCCAACAGCCGGTTCGGACGACCGCCCAGCGAACGATCCAGGACTTCAACGTCCGCGAGGGCGATCCGATCGGCGCGAAGGTCACGCTGCGCGGCGACGACGCCGCGGCGTTTCTCGAGACGGCGCTGCCGCTCGCGGAGCTACACGAAGCGCAGTTCGACGAGACCGGCAACTTCAGCTTCGGTGTCGAAGAACACACCGACTTCCCGAGCCAGGAGTACGACCCCGAGATCGGTATCTTCGGGCTCGACGTGACGGTCAATCTGGTTCGGCCCGGCTACCGCATCAGCAAACGCGACAAGATGGCCCGGCCGATCCCGGCGAAACACCGCCTGACCGCCGAGGACGCGATCGCGTTCCTCGAATCGAACTTCGACGTCGACGTAACAGCGGAGGACACAGAATGAGCGAATCCGAACAACAGACGGGCGAGCAGGCCGCAAAGCGGACCGGCCAGCTCGAATCATGCCAGCGCTGCGAGCGCGAGCAGGGACTCGTCGGCAAGTACGACATCTGGCTGTGCCGACAGTGCTTCCGCGAGATCGCTCGTGGTATGGGATTCAGGAAGTACAGCTAATCATGGCGGACAACGATCCACTGGCCAGCGCGCTGTCGGGGCTCGACAACGCCGAGAGCGTCGGCCATCTCGACCAGACGATACAGCCCGCCTCGAACGAAATCGGCTCCGTCCTCGAGGTCTTTTATGACCGCGGGTACATCGGCGGCTTCCAGTTCGTCGACGACGGCAAAGCCGGGCGATTCGAGGTCGAACTGAAAGGCGCTATCAACGAGTGTGGCACGGTCAAGCCCCGCTATGCAGCGGGTGCTGACGAGTTCGAGAAGTGGGAGAAACGGTTCCTCCCCGCCCGCGATTACGGGACGCTCATCGTCACGACCAGCCACGGCGTCATGAGCCACTACGAGGCCCGCGACCAGGGCGTCGGTGGACAGGTAATCGCCTACGTATACTGAACAATGAGACGAGAAATCCACATTCCGAACGAGGTCACGGCGACGATGGACCACCTCGAGTTGACCGTCGAGGGACCGCAGGGAAGCGTCACGCGACGCCTCTGGTACCCGGACGTCTCGGTAACGATCGAGAGCGTTTCGACGGACTCGGAGGGCGACGACACCACGGAGACCGTCGTCATCGTCTCCGAGAACGAGGACGCGAAGACGAACTCGACGGTCGGCACCTTCGAGAGCCACGTGACGAACATGATCCACGGCGTAACCGAGGGCTGGGAGTACGACATGGAAGCGTTCTACTCTCACTTCCCGATGCAGGTCTCCGTACAGGACGGAGCCGTCGTCATCGAGAACTTCCTCGGCGAGAAGGCACCGCGGCGGACGCCCGTCCGCGGCGATACCGAGGTGGCCGTCGACGGCGAGGAACTGACGATCAGCGGCCCGAACATCGAAGACGTCGGCCAGACGGCGGCCGACATCGAACAGCTGACGCGGGTCCCCGACAAGGACACCCGCGTCTTCCAGGACGGCGTCTACATCACGGGGATGCCGGACCGAGGTGAGGCCAAATGAGCAACGGGGAAACGGACGACGAGTACGAGGAACTGACCGACATCAGCGGCGTCGGCGACTCGAAAGCCGAGAGCCTCCGCGAGGCGGGCGTCGAGACCGTCGACGACATCCGGGAACGCTCACAGTCGGAGCTCGCGGACATCGACGCGATCGGCAACGCGCTCGCCGCGCGGATCAAAGCCGACGTCGGCGACCTCGAGGTCGCAGCGGAGACCGAAGCCGAGGTCGAAGACGAGACGCCGGAGGAGGCCGAGGAGGCCACGGAGGACGTCGAGACCGAACTGCAGCCCCGCGGGCTGGCCGATAAGACCCCGGAGCTCTCCGAGGAGGAGGACGCGCTGCTCACACAGCGCAAGCGGGTCGGCAAACCGCAGTTCAACCGACAGGACTACCACAAGAAAAAGCGGACGCCAACGTCGTGGCGACGGCCCCGAGGTGGGCTCTCGAAGCAGCGACGCGGCGTCAAGGGCAAAGGCCCGAAAGTCGAGGCCGGCTACCGGACGCCCAAGGCGGTCCGCGGCCGCCACCCGAGCGGCTTCGAGGAGGTCCGCGTCGAGAACACGGACGACCTCGAGGGCGTCGACGGTGACCGCGAAGCGGTCCGAATCGGCTCGACGGTGGGCGGGCGAAAGCGCGAGCGGATCGAAGAACTCGCCGAGGAGGCGGGAATCCGCGTCCTCAACCCGACGTACGTCGAGCGGGAGGTCGAAGAATGACTGATCTGAAGGCACAAAAGCGGCTCGCGGCGGACATCCTCGACGTCGGGGAAAACCGTGTCCGGTTCGACCCGGACGCGCAGGCCGAGATCGCCGACGCGATCACGCGCGACGACGTGCGCGAGTTGATCGATTCGGGGACCATCGAGGCCAAAACCGCGAAGGGGAACTCCCGCGGTCGAGCCCGGAAACGACAGAAGAAACGCGCCTACGGACACCAGAAGGGACACGGTTCCCGGAGGGGTAAATCCGGCGGGCGACAGAGCGACAAAGACGACTGGCGGAGCCGGATTCGCGCCCAGCGCCGCGAGCTGCGCGAGCTGCGCGACGCCGGCGAGATCGATAGAACGCAGTACCGCGAGCTGTACGATCAAGCCAGCGGCGGCGAGTTCGACAGCATCGCGGACTTAAACCGATACATAACCGAAACCTACGGAGAACAATAATGGCGACAGGACCACGATACACGGTGCCGATGCGGCGTCGCCGCGAGGCCCGAACGGACTACCATCAGAGGTTGCGCCTGTTGAAATCCGGCAAACCACGCCTGGTCGCTCGCAAGAGCAACAACCACACCAGGGCGCAGCTGATCGTGACGGGCATCGACGGCGACGAGACGGTGGTCGAGGCCACCTCGGCCGACCTCCCGGCGTTCGGCTGGGAGGCCCCGACGGGCAATCTGCCCGCAGCGTATTTGACCGGCTATCTGGCCGGTCTGCGCGCGGTCGACGCCGGCCTCGAGGAGGCCGTCCTCGACATCGGACTCAACACCGCGACGCCCGGCAACAAGGTGTTCGCAGTACAGGAAGGTGCAATCGATGCGGGACTCGAGATCCCACACAACGAGGACGTCTTCGCCGACTGGCAACGGACTCGCGGGAGTCACATCGCCGACTACGCCGAGGGACTCGACGACGGGCTCTACTCCGGCGGGTTCGATGCGACGGAGCTTCCGGCCCACTTTGATGAGGTGCGAGAGCGCTTGGAGGATGAACTATGAGTAACGGATGGGAGCCGCGAACGCGGCTCGGACGGAAAGTAACGGACGGCGACATCTCCTCGATGCGTGAGGCCCTGCAGTCGGGGCTCCCGCTGAAGGAACCACAGATCATCGATCAGCTCCTCCCGGGGCTCGAAGACGAGGTATTGGACATCAACATGGTCCAGCGGATGACCGACTCCGGCCGCCGGGTGAAGTTCCGGTGTGTCGTCGTCGTGGGCAACCGCGACGGCTACGTCGGCTACGCGCAGGGCCGCGACGACCAGGTCGGCGGCGCGATCCAGAAGGCGATCGAGGTCGCAAAACTGAACATCATCGACGTGCCGCTCGGCTCGGGGTCGTGGGAGGACCGCCCCGGCGGACGGAACTCACTGATGCGGCGGACGACCGGCAAAGCCGGCTCCGTCGAGGTCGAACTCGAACCCGCACCGCGTGGGCTCGGGCTCGCCGCGGCACCGACGGTTCGACACGTGCTCGAACTCGCTGGCGTCGAGGACGCCTGGACGAACTCCCACGGCAACACCCGGACGACGCTCAATCTGGCGAAGGCGACGTACAACGCCCTGCAGAACGCCTCGGAGTCGCGTACGCCCCAACACACCAGACAGATCCGACAGGAGGCACGAGAATGAAAGCGATCGTCCAACTGCGCGGTGAGGTCAACCAGAGCGGTGCCGTCCGTGACACGCTTGGCATGCTCAACCTCCACCGCGTCAACCACGCGACGCTCGTCCCGGAGACGGACACCTACGGCGGTATGGTGACGAAGGTCAACGACTGGGTCGCCCACGGCGAGCCATCGGTCGAGACTGTCGAGTTGCTTCTTGAGACCCGTGGCGAGCCGGCGAAAGGCGACGCCGACATCGACGACGAGTGGGTTTCGGAGCACACCGACTACGACGACGTCGCGGCGTTGGCCGAGGCGCTCGTCGCCGAGGAGACGACGCTCAAAGCGGAGGGGCTCGCCCCGACGCTGCGTCTGCACCCGCCGCGAGGCGGTCACGACGGAATCAAGCACTCGGCGAAAGAAGGCGGTCAACTCGGTGTACACACGACAGAGGAGATCGACGAACTGTTGGAGGCGATGCGATAATGACGTCGAAGAAACGACGACAGCGCGGCTCCCGAACGCACGGCGGCGGCACGCACAAAAACCGGCGTGGGGCCGGTCACCGCGGCGGACGCGGGCGTGCGGGTCGCGACAAACACGAATTCCACAACTACGAACCGCTCGGGAAATCCGGCTTCAAGCGCCCACAGAAGACCCGACGCGATATCGAGACGGTCAACCTCCGCGAGCTCGACGAGGACGTTCCGGTCCTCGTCGCCGATGGCGTCGCCGAGGAGTCCGGAGACGGCTACGCGCTCGATGCTCGCGACCTCGTCGATGACGGCCACGAAGCGGACGTGGTGAAGGTCCTCGGCGCAGGCCAGGTGTACAACGAACTCGAGGTCGTCGCCGACGCGTTCTCCGAGAGCGCTACGGAGGCCCTCGAGGCGGCCGGCGGCGAGGCCGTCCTCTCGGCGCGCGGTGAGGAACTCGAAGCCGAAGCCGAAAAAGACACAACCGACGAGGAGAACGAGGAAGCGTAAATGAGCTGGAAGGAGGCCGCCGAACCGGTACTCACGCGGCTGCCCGCAGTCGAACGGCCGACCAAACACGTCCCGTTCAAGCGAAAGCTCGGCTGGACTGCGGGCGTGCTCGTGCTGTATTTTTTCCTGACGAACGTCGGGATATACGGCCTCGGGCAGAACTCGGACATCTTCGGACAGTTCCGGACGATCCTCGCGGGCGCACAGGGATCGATACTACAGGTCGGGATCGGCCCGATCGTCACGGCATCGATCGTGTTACAGCTGCTCGGCGGGGCGGACCTGCTGGGGCTAAATACGGAGGAGAATCCCCGAGATCAGGCGATCTACCAGGGCCTCCAGAAACTGCTCGTCATCGTCATGACGACGCTGACTGCCCTACCGATGGTGTTCGCCGGCTTCCTTCAACCCAGTACCCAGATCGCCAACTCCCTCGGGATCTCGACGTCCGCGCTGGGGTGGATCATGTTCGCCCAGATCTTCGTCGGCGGCATGTTGATCCTCTATATGGACGAGATCATCTCGAAGTGGGGCGTCGGCTCCGGTATTGGGCTGTTCATCATCGCCGGCGTGAGCCAGCGGCTCATCGGCGGACTCTTCGCTTGGAGCGCGCTTGGGGCCGGATACGTCGGCTTCTTCCCGCGGTGGTATGGGATCCTCACCGGCGACGTCGAGATGGGACCCGTGTTGACACGGACTGGTCTGTTCGACCTGTTCTTGGGTCCCGGCGAGTTGCTCGCGTTGATCACGACGCTTCTCATCTTCGGGGTCGTCGTCTACGCCGAGTCCGTCCGGGTCGAGATCCCGCTTAGCCACGCCCGCGTGAAGGGTGCTCGCGGTCGTTTCCCCGTGAAACTCATCTACGCGAGCGTCCTGCCGATGATCCTCGTTCGCGCGTTGCAGGCGAACGTTCAGTTCCTCGGTCGCATCCTCAACGCCCAGTGGGCGGGGATGCCGGCGTGGGTGGGTGATTATGCTGGGACCGAAGGGGGCTTCGCCGAACCGACCGGCGGCCTCTTTTATTATCTCGCGCCGATCTACTCGCCCCAAGACTGGATGTGGTGGCTCGGCGAGACGGCCGCCGCACCCTGGAAGATCATGCTCCGTGTCGGCGTCGACCTGACGTTCATGATCGTCGGCGGCGCCGTCTTCGCCATCTTCTGGGTCGAGACGACCGACATGGGTCCGCGCGCGACCGCGAGACAGATCCAGAACTCGGGGATGCAGATCCCCGGATTCCGACAATCGCCAGGCGTCACCGAAAAGGTACTCGAACGCTACATCCCGCAGGTCACCGTCATCGGCGGTGCCCTGGTCGGGATACTCGCCGTCATGGCGAACATGCTCGGGACGATCGGACAGGTGAGCGGGACCGGACTTCTGCTCACCGTCTCTATCACGTACAAACTCTACGAGGAGATCGCAGAGGAGCAGATGATGGAGATGCACCCGATGATGCGCCAGATGTTCGGAGATTAGGGGTCACATTGTGTCCCCAGCGTTTATTTATTGAGTTCCACGAGGAAAACCTCTACTTCGGGAGGGGACTCATCATCGAGGTACAGCACAAACAACACAGTGAGGACATCGAGGGGACGACCCACGATTATCTCTCGACAGGGTACTCGGTCGTGTGGTTGACTCCCGACGACTTCAACGACGAGCAGCTGGACTACGACATCGTCGACGACGCGTTCCGAGCCGAAGATGGACGCGCCTACAGCATCCGTGAGCACGATCCGTGGGAGTTTGAGACGCGCGTCGAAGCAAATCTCGAGGGGGAGCCGCCGTCCAGAAAATGCTACCCCTATGCAGAAACAGGAAGCCACGATTGGCGGCGAATCCCGAGCTACGCACATCCAGAGGGATACGAATACGAGTTCTGCCGGGGGTGTAGCTCACGCCGCCAGTACGATCAAACGCTCACTCGGTTCGTATACGACTACGAGGGGGTCCTCGCACCAGAAGTTAGAATCGACGAACTCCGGGACGCGATTATCATACACCACGAAGTGGCGGACGACTTTGAGGGGTGGTTAGAAACGAAGCGACTCAGCCCCGATCCCACGCTCGAGACTGTTCTGGTGAACCGTGTTGACGTCGCGCCGTGTCGCGGACCACGAGGCGTTCACGAGTGGGACCGGAAGGAAGTCATCGAGAGAGGGTACGACGACCGCGTTGATGTCGCGCTCTGGGAGTGCCGGTACTGTCCCGTTCACCTCCTTATGAACCATACCGGTGCTGGAGAGACGGCGTCAGCAACTCCGGACCAACTACTCGACGCGTGGACAGCAACCGATGGAGGGCGGTAACAATGGGTCGCACGAACCCAACCTACCGAGATGCGCTGCGGGCAATCGAAGAGCGTTGGGCGGCGTTCCGGCGGGCACTACGGCGTCGCGACCAGCCACGGTTCGACCGGTTGTTCGAGTACGCCCGCGATCACGCCGACGCGAGCGGGCTGTTGAACCACCAGAATCCGCTCTTGCCGGCGCTGTTCAGTATCGATCTCGAACAGGAGGCACGCCTCAACGACCACGAAGAGCGCCTCAAGGACCTTGAGCAACGGCTTTCTGAAACTGTGACCGAACAACAGCAATCGTCCGCCGAAGGTGACACAGGTGATGCGGAATGACGGGGCTGACGACGATCGCTTTCGATATCGAAACGACGGGATTTCAGACTGGTGATGAACTCACAGTAGTTGGGTTCGACTCGGCGGTCTCGTCGCGAGTGTTTCTTCATACCGGAACGGCATCACAAACAGGCCTCGCAAATCGGCTCAACGACGCCCTCCAGACACCGGTACAGCTCTCATACTGACGGACAAAAGAATGTACACACGACGCACGAGGATCACGCCGTTCGACGGAGCGAACGGCGGACCACTCGTGAGTCGGTTTTATTTGATTTCGTCCACCAGTATCACTCCACGACAGCGAACAGGAACTCTTGAACGAACTGGCAACGTTTGTCACATCGACACTCACCCAACGTGATGCAAAGCTCGTTGCGTACAACGGTGAGCGGTGGAACGGAGAATTCGACCTCCCGTTCCTTCGCACACGGCTCTGTACGCACGGACTCGAGTGGCCTTTTGGCACGTTGCCATACGTCGACGTAATGGACGTTCGAGACACGCTTCAATACGAGTGAAGACACCCTGAGTGGCGTCTACGAGGAACTGATCGGCGCCGGATTGAACGATCTGGACCCATTTACCGACAGTAGCAAGGCAGTCACCGCATGGAAGGAGGGTGCCTACGAGCCACTCATCACTCACAACGTCGCCGATATCCGACGGACTCGAGCGTTGATGGAGCTTGCAGAACGGTATTGCTCAAAGTCAGATTTCTCTATGAAGTCGCTGGAGCCTATCGCTTGAAGAAATCGTTTCCCAGTGGGGGTTCGTGGAGGGAAGCACTCGGATTGGTTCCTACGGCGGGTTACGACCTGCGTTGAGTGGTTCATACGAGTCCGCATGGTAGGCGACCCGCCAGAGTTTAAGAACCGCGCGGGTGACCAATTCTTCGGGAGATTGTGCGATACAGGACGCTTTGACCTCGTCTGGGTCAGAACTCGAATTTGGTGGTGGGTGGTAATGTTCTAATCCGGAGACATGGATGTGGTCACCTGCGTGTGGGTGCTTCCCCCAGCGCAGATTCACCCCTTCCGAGTCCGTGTAATGGAACTTGTAATCATCTCGTGTCGTCCACTGGATGTCGATTCGGGCGTCATCGGCCGCACACAGTCCGTCGTCAAGCACAACTTCGAGGACGGATGGATGGAGGTAGTTGTCGAGTTCAGCTGTTGCGAGCGGTTCCATCTCCTCGACGACGTCACGAATCGTCAGTAGCGCCGGTCGATCCGTAGCTCCCCGAAGAGTATGGGTTTCTACTTGATCAGGAGAATCCCGCATTACTCAGGCAGGGACGCTGTCGTCAGTCGACCGACGGTCACTGTCGACGAATTGCTCGGCGTTGCCGATCGAGAGGGCAGCGTTCGCGAACGCGAGATTCCGTCGGAGCGTCTCCCACTCACGAATCGTCTCTGGGTCGATCTCGTCCTGTGGGGACCCGGTCTCGCTGAGGGCCTGATTCGTCTGGTTGACCACCAATTCTTTGGGGGAATCAACATCGTATTCGGACCGATACTCGGTGAGCTGCTCGCGCATCTCCTGAATTCGGGTGACGAGTTCATCGGTCGAGACGTGCTCAAGGATGTCGGCAGCCTGTTCGACGACGAGTGATTCAGGTGAGCGCCGATAGAGCGTGCCACCCTGTTCGCCGGGTGTCGTCTCGACAAACCCCTCGTCTGCGAGTGTTTTCAGGTGCTTTCGAGCGGTCTTTGGAGCCGTCCGTGCATCGTCAGCTACGGCATAAGCTGAGACGGGGCTGTACGTATGCGCAACGACGTGTCGAATGCGCTCGTAGGGTGTTGTTTCTGCTTCCCATTCCTCACCAACCGCTTCGTTGACGTCTGCAAACTCATCTGGTGGGTTTCGGTCGTTCATATAGAAACGCACGGCTCTGAGGAACATAGTTCTTTGGCAGATTCTTATATTCCCCCAGTGGTGAGTACACCGACTGAATCCACCCAGATGAATTCCGGAAATCGTTCCAGAAGTAGCGGAACACAGACAAACGGTCAGAAAACACCAGTAGAGGCGTTCTTGGGGCCATACGTTGAAATCCGGAAACGACACGCCACACCGTATCGGCGACTCGAACATCAGAGAGACCTAGATGGCGTTTAGCATCGACTTTCTGGACGACGGCCGCGTCTTGGAGTGGGAGGCAACTACCGACGGCGTCGTCGCGACCGAGACGGTTGCGCGACGGCCGGGCTTTCGACGAGACGAGGAGACAGTCCTCGCCGTCGACGTCGCCCACGTCGACCGCGTCACCCTACTCGCCCGGCAAGCGCGCCAGTTGTCGGCCTATCCGATTGGGGACATCGCCTGTTTCAACGTCGACTTCTCGCGGGAGTTCCGGTACTGTCTGGAGACCGGCGTCGATCCGACGCCGGCGAGCGAGCTGTCGACGCTCCGGCTCAGCGTCCCGGTGACCGAAACGAGCAACGACGTCCATGGGGAGCTGTCCGTCGCCGGCGATACCGTCACCGGCTCGCCCTCGGAGCTCTTGACCGCCGTCCAGGAGGCGCTCGACGCATACGATCCGGACGTCCTGGTCTGCTCGACGAGCGAGATCGTCCCGATGCTGTACGAGATGGCGACGGCTGCCGGCGTCGACGACTTCTCGCTGAGTCGGTGGCCCGAGGTACACTACCAGCAGCTCGCGAGTCGGTCGACGTACTCGAGTTACGGCCGCGTCGGCCACTCGTCGGCGCGGTACAACGTGCCCGGCCGGGCGATCATCGACGAGTCGAACACGTTCTTCTACGGGGAGACGAACCTCGAGGGCATCCACGACCTCGTGTCGCGCTCGAAAAAACCCGTCCAGGAGCTCGCGTGGGCGTCGATCGGGAACGTGCTCACGGCGATCCAGATCTGCGAGGCCCACGACCGCGGCGTCCTCGTCCCGTGGAACTCCTGGCGTCACGAGTTCTACAGGCAGAGCAGGCCGATTGTCTCGAAGTTTGATTCGGGTAATGAAGGCCGTCAGCTCGCGTGAACGTGTTCCACTTTCACTGTGGATGGCTGGTACGCGGAACGTCTCGCCGGACGTCATCCGGTGTGACTGCCACCGCGACCGCGAGGACGTCCCCGGCCTCGGATACGCGACCTGCGACGACCGGGGCTACCTCGTCGACGTGCTGCAGCCGATCATCGACGCACGCGACGAGATCAAGGCGGCCATCCGTCGCGAGAACAAGCGGAACGATCCCGACGAGGACCGGCTGGCGGAATATCACACGGTGGGATCGGGGGGAGTATAAATCTAGTGGAGAACGCCACGGCGGTGTTAAGTTAAGGAAGAGGCGGTCGGTAGTTCGAATGTTCCATGTCCGAATCCAACCGCCTCAGCGAGTCTACCGAATGGATCGACTTGCAATTTGTGGAGCGAGAGCGGACACCCCGCGAAATCATTGAAAAGGGTATTCGCTACCACCTTGCTGATTTATCACTTTCGAATACGGTTATTCTTCTTGATGAATTGGGTGTCGATAGAAGTCGTGTTGCTGTTCACAATTGGGTACAGAAAGCTGATCTACAGCCAGCTGGTGGTGAGAGCCCGGATCGCGTTGCGGTCGATCAGAAAGCGATCCGAATCAACGACGAGCAGTACTGGCTGTACGCTGCCGTCGATCCTGAAACGAACAGAATCCTTCACTCGCGGCTGTTCCCGACGTATACGATTCCGATCGCACGAGAACTTCTCACTGAATTAGCTGAGAAACACGATGTCGAAGACGCTCTGTTTCTCGTCGATAACGCAGACGATCTGATCGGTGGGCTCCGCCGCGAAAACTACAGCTACCGCGTCGAACAACACGGTTTCAGAAATTCTGTCGAACGTATATTCAGAGAAGTAGAACGATGAACCTCTTCGTTTTTAAATTGTTTCAGCCACGTCGATCCACCGACTGCGGAAACGTGGTTACAAGCCCACGCCGTCTGGTGGAATCATGCTTAAGTTAACACGACCTCAGTTTGCTACCGTAGCGTGGTTTGTGGCGCAGGGTGTCGGCTTCCTCCCCGACCTCAAGAGTCGGGGCATCCGCCTCGTACCGCCTGTGAATCACGTCGTAGAATACGTTACTCGTCATCGTCACCCGGTACGTCGCCGAGCGCGACGATCCCGCTACTTGCGTTGCTCGTGTAATAGACGGCTCCGTCTGCGAGAACGGGTGCGGTGCTAGGGTACGCGTCGAACCCTTCGATTTGGTGTTCCCACTGAACGGTCCCGTCGGAACGATCAAGCGCGGCAAGCCCCGCTAAACTCGCTTCAGGAAGGCTTTCACCCGAGGTAACAATCGACTCGCGGCCGACGCTAATCCCGCGGGTTGCGCTTCCGGATTGCTGCCACACCGTTGAGCCATCCTCAATCGAAACGGCGACGATTTTCTGGTCCCGTGTTCCGAGGAACGCGGTTCCGTCGCTGACAGCTGGGGCTGTTCCGAGCCGGTCGCCAAAGGTACCGAGCGAGCGTACTCGCGTCCCGTCCGCTGGATCGTGGACCGCAAGCGTGCCTTGATCGGGAACGAGTAACCCGCCGTTGGCGACGACTGGCTCGGTGTCTGGATGGTCGAGTTCAGTTTCCCACAGTAAGGAGCCGTCTGCTACGGAGAGCGCGCGGAGTACACCGGTATTGCCGTCTTGTCGGTAGCCGGTGACGTAGACGCGGTCGTCGTTGATGGCGGTTGTTCGCGCTGCGAGTGTCGTGTGCCCCCAGAGTCGATCGCCAGTTGTTGCGTCGAACGCGACGAGCCCGGATTCCCCGCGACGGGCGGTGAGGGGGAGTGTGATGATCGAGGAATCAGTAGTAAGTGAGCCTTCGGCGGGGCGAGGGAGAGCGCGTGACCACTCTTCGGAGCCATCGCTGCGGTTCAACGCGACGAGCTGTTGTTCAGCGGGGATGAGTAGGTGGTTTTCCGTTACTGTTGGTGTCGGGCCTGTTTGCGCGGAAAAGTCGTATTCCCACTCTTGGTCGCCAGTCTGTGCGTCGAGTGCGGTCGCACTGGCTCCGACGGAATACACCATTCCATCAGCAACGAGCGGTTCGATGCTTCCTGCGTCACCTGCGTCCCATGCTTGGTTGCCTCGATCTGGAACGGCGACATCGGATGCGCTGGTGTTACGACTGTCGTGGGCTTGCTGTCGCCAGTCGCTTGTGGGGCCGTTCGGAAGCGCTTGATTCGACGTGCCGAAGCACCCGGCTACCGCTCCGACTGACGCGGCTGTCGCAGCGAGAAACGCTCGCCGTTGCATATTGATGCCGTCCATTCGACTCTTATCTAGTGGTACGGATAGTCCGCCCACCAATAGATGTGTGCGTCTACAGGCTAAGCACGGCGAGGGTCTCGGAGCTTGCCCCCGAGGTAGTTCACAGTCGCTTGCTTCGTGAGGCACCCACGTCTAATGTCGAGCGAGATGTTCGGAAACGGGTGAGAACGGCCTCAGAACGCAAACGAGCGTTCTAGGCGTTCTTACGCTGTTTTATCAAAAATCGCGTAGCCTGTGCTGCGATTAGTTCGATTCTGCGCAGCGGCTATCGAGCCTCTCACGCCTTCGTGGCGTTTGATAGCGCCCTTAGGCGTGTTCCGTAATATCTCCGAGGTCGAACAGTCGTACGTCATCGCGCTCGGAGACCGCCTCCTGAACGGACTGTGTCGCACCACTCCGGGTGAATAAGGCGTACTCTGTGTCCCTCTCATCGCCGTCCGGCGTCCAGCGTATCTCGTCGGCGTGGTCTTCGAGAGAAGCGAGGGCTCCGTAATCAAGCGGTGCGTTCGTGAACTTACATTCCCCCACGACCATCGGCCCGTCCGTGGTGAAGCCGACGACGTCAACCTCGTGTTCGTTGTACCACCAGCGACCGATATCGAGGAACGTCTCTGCAGGGTAGAGGTTGGGGAGCGCGTCTCGGCAAAGTTTCTCGAATTCGTGACTCACGAAGTCCGGGAGTTCCGGTTTGATGACTGCGTCGTAGGCATCCTCTCCGAGGCGTTCGTATCGATCTTCCTTGCCGTAGACGAATCGGAACCAGAACCGGAACAGGGGATCGAGGATTCGATAGCGTCCCCGGCGTGACTTTGCCTTCTCTTCAGTGATCGGGACCTCCCGCTCGATGAGCCGCAGACGCTCCAACTTCTGTGTGTACGTCGATATCTGCTTCCCATCGATTCCTATCGCTTGAGCGATCTCGTTCGACGTCGTCTTTCCCGCGGCGATGGCGGTGAGGATCGCAAAGTATCGGTTCGGGTCCGTGAGTTCGGTGCGGAGCACGTACTCCGGTTCGTTATACGGCTAATTTGAAGTTGTCTACTGAGGCTTTTTACTCCCCCTTGGATGGCTACCGACCGATTTTTCGGGATAGTAATTCACTTGAGGCCTCCCCGAGTCGTGCGGGTATGCGCATCGTCATCGTCGGGGCGGGGGAAGTCGGGACCTCCATCGCCGAAAGCCTCGCGTCGGATCACGACGTCGTGATCATCGAAATCGATTCCGAGCGGGTCGAACAACTGAAGTACGATCTCGACGTCATGACGCTCTCGGGCGACGGCACCTCGCTGTCGGTGCTCCAGTCGGCGGAGGTCGAGTCGGCCGACCTGTTCATCGCCAGCACTGACGACGACCGGACGAACCTCGTCGCCTGTGAGACGGCGAAAACAGCGGCGGATCCCTTCACCATCGCCCGGACGAAAAGCGTCGAGTACCTCCGTACGTGGGAACTGACCGAACGGGCCTTCGGCGTCGACTTTATGGTCTGTTCGGATCTTCTGAGTGCCGAGAACATCGTCCGAGTGGTCGGGCTCCCCTCCGCGGTCGACGTCGATCCCTTCGCGGCGGGACTGGTCCAGATGGCGGAGTTCGAAATCAAAGACGGCAGCCCCGTCGCCGGGCAGACGGTCGCCGAGGCCGACCGATTCGAGTCGTTGACCTTCGCGGGCGTCTTTCGCGGCGAGGAACTCATACTCGTCCAGGGCGACACCGTCATCGAAGCCGGCGACCGGGCGGTCGTCATCGGAAGCCCCGAAAGCGTCCAGGCCTTTGCGAGCGACATCGCCCCGACGGCAACGCCCGGGGCCGCAGACGAGATCGTCATCATCGGCGGCTCCGAGATCGGCTATCAGACCGCCCGGCTGCTCGAGGAGCGTTCGCTGTCGCCGCGGATCATCGAACGGGACCACGAGCGCGCCCGCCACCTCGCCGAGGAGCTGCCGAACACGCTCGTGATGGAACACGACGCGACCGACGCGGAGTTTCTCTCCCGCGAACACGTCGACGAGGCCGATATCGTCGTCGCGGCCCTCGATAGCGACGAGCGCAACCTCCTCGTCTCCGTGCTCGCGAAACGGCTCGGCACCGACCGCGTCGTCGCGGTCGTCGACAACGGCGAGTACGTGACCATCTTCGAGGAGATCGGTATCGACGTGGCGATCAACCCCCGGCAGGTGACTGCCGAGGAGATCACCCGTTTCACCCACGGCGGTGTCGCCGAAAACATCTCCGTGCTCGAAGGCGATCAAGCCGAGGTACTCGAGTTGGAGCTGACCGACGCGAGCGAACTCATCAACCGCCCGATCAGCGAGGTCGTCGCCGATCTCGACGTGAACGTCGTCTTCGGCGCAGTCACCAGAAACCGGGAGCTGATCACCCCTCGTGGCGATACCGAACTCTGTGCGGGCGATCACATCGTCGTCTTCGTCGAGTCCCCGGCCGTCGAGAGGATCACTACGATGGCGTGATGCCCCGGAGTGGGCTCCGAACGCGTACGATCCCCCGGACGAACACCGGCCCGGGGAGCCGATCGCGGCTGTCGCGTTTGCCCCGTGTGTCCGCTCGGACGCTGGGGACGCAGTCGGCTGGCGTTTATCGCCGCCCGAACACCCGCCGGAGGAGGCTCCGTCCGGCGGGCCGTTCGGCGATCGCGACCGAACAGTCGAGTTCGTTGATGACATTGAGGTGCAACGAATCGGTAACGAGCCGCGAGAGCAGCCCCCGCTCCGTCGCACCGATCAACACGAGCGATTTGTCCGCGGCCGCGCGTTCGATCGCCCCCTCGACGTCGCCGGAGTCGTCGACGAGCAACTCGGCGTCGCCGAGCCCGCGCCGTTCGGCCCACGAGCGGAGGAACGCCGTCCCGGCCTCCCGGTCGGCCGGCGAATCGACGACGTGGAGCAACGACACCTCCGCGCCGACGCTGGATTCGAGCGCGGTCGCGACGTCGGCGCTCAGATCGGAGTCGGGGCCGCCGGCCGTTGGAATGAGCACCCGCGACATGTCCAGCCCGCGGTCTTTGAACACGAGGAACTCACACGGCGGTTCGCTTTTGAGTTCGTCGAACGACCGCTGGGGTTTGTCCTTCGCCCAGGGTCGTCTGTCGTCCCAGCCGAGCACGACGAGGTCCGCCCGCATCGATCTCGCCTCGTCGAAGATCTCGGCGAACGACCGGTGTGAGACGACCGTCGAGGAACTGTATCGGACGTCGTAGGCGTCGGCGGTCGCCTCGACGTCCCGCAGGAGGGCCTTTGATTCGCCCGTGATCTGGTCGATCTGGCCGGGACCGTACCGTTGTACCAACTCGTCGGACGTCTCGACCAGGTGGACGACGTGGACGTTCGCCTCTCTCCGCTGCTCGGCGAGCGTACAGGCGAGTTCGACGAGGTGCGTCTCCGTCCGGGGGTTCGCGATCGGAACCACGACCCGATAGGCGTCCTCCTCGGCCACGCCGTCCCGGGATCCGGTATCCAAAAGCGGCACGTAGGACCGACCGACCAGCCCGCCGAAGGCCGACTCGCGGACCGATAGTCGGCGTTCGCTCCCCTCGAAGCGCGCGGATTCGAGCCGTTTTTCGGTCGTCTGGAAGTAGTTGACGACGGTGACGAGCAGGACGCCGCCGAGCGTATTGCCGAGGAGAACGGGCAGGACGAACGAGACGAGCCCCGAGCGAAGCGCCGCCTCACCGAGGAACACGAGGTACATGAGCTCGGTGGCGGAGACGACGACGTGAAACAGGTCCGCGAGCGGGATCATGAGGAAGGCGACGTAGACGAGAAAGAACCGTGAAACGGTGTCGCGGGCGGCGAAATCCAGCCAGACGACGCCGGCGACGATCAGCCCGGCGAAGCCGGCTTTGAAAAAGAGACTCCAGAAGCCGGTTTCGAGCCCCTTCTGTGATATCTCGACCGCCGTGACGGCCGTCTCCGGCGAGAACACGCCCGTATAGGCCAACACGAACGCGCCGAAGGCACCGCCGACGACGTTCCCCGCCAGGACGATGCTCCACTGTCGCAACATCGCCGGCAGGCTCGCCAGCCGCTCGATCGCGAGTGCGACCGGTGGCAGCGTGTTCTCGGTGTAGAGCTGGTAGCCGCCCAGGATGATGTATATAAACCCGATCGGGTACAGGAGCGCGCTCAGGACGGGCGCGCCGTCGGTCTTTGCGGTCATCGACGAGTAGATCAAGAACGTGAGCGTGATCGCGAACCCGCCCGCCAGCGCGCTAAAAAACAGCTCGCGGCCCTTCGTGGTGACCTCCTCGTCAGCGGCGGCGATGATACGCTGGAACACCTCGTCGGTCTCGAACCGATCCCGGATGACCCCACCAACCGCGGGCGCGCCGCTTCTGGAACGTTCGACCGCGTCCCGTACCGATGTATCGCCGTCCGGTTCCCGGTCGCTCATTGTGACCGACGAAACCGTCCGTCAACTAATGGCTTTGTATTGGACGCTCCCGAGAGACGGTCGTACCGTCGGCCCCGCGGTATGTTTCAGGGAAAGAGCGCGGACAGTCTCACTTTCAGGGAAAGAGCGCGGACAGTCTCAATCAGTTCCACGCGTGCTCTCCCGCAACTCGTATCTCTCGCCGAGTCCGTACACGTCCCGGAACACCGCCTCGATGAAATCCGCGGCGTGTTTCGGATCCGTCACCGCCGACACATAGAGGACGCCGTCGGCCGCTTTCCGCGTTTCGGGCTGTTTGATCTTGAAGACGTGATACGCGGAGAGCAGCGAGCCGAGCCGGTCGCGTTCGTCCGGGTCGGCTTCGAGTCGAAGCCCCCGGTCGTCGTACTCGACCGACGCGCCGCCGGTATCGAAGACGGCCGGGTCGCCGGTCCGTCGTGACTCGACGATCCGACGCACGAGCAACTTCCGTCTGTCACCGGGACGATCGGCCGCCATGGGTGTATCTGAAACGCCCAAGCACATCAACCTCGCGCTCGACGCGTTCAGTCAATTCTTTTAGGGACCGTTCTGAAGGAACGATTATGAGCGAACCAAAGATCCTGCTGCTCGGGGCACCGGGTGCCGGCAAGGGGACGCAATCGAGCAACATCACCGATCACTACGACGTCGAGCACGTGACCACCGGCGACGCGTTGCGCGCCAACAAGGACATGCAGACCGAACACGGGACGCCCCGTGAGTACATGGACGCGGGCGAGTTGGTCCCCGACCCCGTCGTCAACGAGATCGTCGAGGCCGCTCTCGGGGACGCCGACGGGTTCGTTCTCGATGGCTACCCGCGGAACCTCTCGCAGGCGGAGTACCTCTCCGATATCGCCGACCTCGATCTCGTTGCGCTGCTCGACGTGAGCAAAGAGGAACTCGTCGACCGGCTCACCGGCCGGCGAATGGACCCCGAGACGGGCGATATCTACCACACGGAGTTCAACATGCCCGACGAGGAAGAGGTCCGTGACCGACTCGTCCAGCGCGACGACGACACCGAGGAGACGGTCCGAGAGCGCCTCCGCGTCTTCGAGGAGAACACCCAGCCGGTGATCGACCACTACGAGGAAACGGGCGATCTCGTCCGGATCGACGGCGAGCAGACCCCCGATGAGGTCTGGAGCGATCTCAAAGCGGAGATCGAGGACGCCGCCTGATACGGCCGCAGTCGTCCGTCCGCACCCGACCGGACGAAGAGCGTAGCGTCCACCGGTCTGCCCCCGAAACGGGCCGACCGAACGTGGATCGGTTCCCCACTCTCGCCGTCGCGATCGCTCTCAGGGGATGTGCTCGCGTGACGTTCGATGGGACCTACCCCGCGACGCTGGATCGGATCACGGAGAGGCTTGCGGTTCTCCTCGTCGAGGCCGGCGACCGAGGACGAAGGCTCCGCGAGCGGTTCGAGGACCTCTCCCGGCGGCTCGACGACGGGTGAGACCGTCCTGTCGCACATCCCGTCACGGGATACGGCTCACGTACGACACCGATGGCTGGCGGTATCAACGGGTGAGCCACGGCCCGACCGGGCGGACACGCGTCCGAAGGTAAAAGGTTGATTACCCGCCCCTGATTATACCCGCCAATGGCACGCACAGCCTCGAAAGTACAGGAACTCATAACGGAGGACGCGGAGATGGAGGAGGCGATCGAGTATCTCCTCGACCGCGCCGACGAGGGGACGGTCTCGTGGGGCGACGTCTCCGAGGAGCTGACGAGTGGCCAGTGGGGGCGGCTCATCGAGACGGGACTGCTCGTCGACTCCGACGGCGAGGGCTTCGACGTCGCCGATCCCGACGGGGTCCGTGCGGCGCTCGAGGACGACGACCTGGAGTTACCCGACGCACCCGACACCGACTCCTCGTGGTCGAAGTGGGACAAGATGGCTGCCGTCGGATCGGTCTCGATGTTCGCCGGCTATACGTTCAGTTCGGTCCGTGAGCCACTCGCCGACACGCTGAACATCGTGCTCGGTCCCCTTCTCGATCTCCTCCCGTTCTTCGCGGTGGTGATGGTGCTTGCGCTTTTCACCGGGCTCTATTCTACGCTGTTGCAGTCGAACCTCATGAACATGGAGGTGATGGGTGCATACCAAGGCCGAATGAAGGAGATCCAAGAGCGCCGTAAGGACGCCAAAGAGCGCGGCGACGACGAAGCCCTCGAGCGGATCCAAGACGAACAGATGGATGCGATGGCCGACAACCTCGGGATGTTCAAAGAGCAGTTCCGGCCGATGGTGTGGATCATGGTATTGACGATCCCCGTCTTCCTGTGGATGTACGCCGTCGTCGGCTTCCGGGGCGCGCCGCTGTATCCGGAGATCGACCTCGCGCCGATGGTGATGCCCATCGTCGGCGAGGTCGGCTGGAACCAGGGGCTCGTCGGGCCGGTCCAGGCGTGGATCGTCTGGTATTTCGTCTGTTCGATGTGTTTCACGCAGG
The DNA here is from genome assembly GCF_013839515.1 of Natronomonas salinimetallica. Taxonomy (GTDB): domain Archaea; phylum Halobacteriota; class Halobacteria; order Halobacteriales; family Haloarculaceae; genus Natronomonas. The sequence continues at coordinate 28,784 of NZ_JACDNQ010000008.1, forward strand.
TCATCCGCAAGTCGTTGAACATCCAGACGACGCCGACGTGACCGGCCCACCGGCCCGCCGTGGATCGGTTCGGATCGGTCTGTCCCCGCCCGCCGGCCGCGAACGGTAACGCCTTTCACCGACAGCGGCACAGTATTGATATGTTGATAACCATCTCTGGCCCCGCCGGCAGCGGCAAGAGCACGGTGGCCGCCGGATTGGCCGAGCGGCTGGGATACGACCACGTAAGCGGCGGTGATATCTTCCGCGACCTCGCCGCCGAGCGCGATCTCACCCCGCTCGAACTGAACAAACGCGCCGAGGAGGACGACGCCATCGATCGGGATCTCGACCGACGACAGCGCGAACTCGCCGCCGAACACGACGATCTCGTGCTCGAATCGCGGCTCGCGGGCTGGATGGCGGGCGACCACGCCGACTTCCGGATCTGGCTCGACGCTCCCCTCGATATCCGCGCCGAACGGATCGCCGACCGGGAGGACAAACCGATCCGAACCGCCCGCGATGAGACCCTCGAGCGCGCCGACAGCGAGGCGTTACGCTATCGGGAGTACTACAATATCGACATCGATACCCTGGATATCTACGATCTCTCGCTCAACACAGCCCGCTTTTCGCCCGGGGCGGTCCTCGACGTCGTCATCACCGCCGTCGAGGCCTACGACATCGTCGACGACGAGGGGAAAACGCCGATCGACGGGGTCACCTACGAGTTTTGAGCATGCAGGAACGTGGCCCGCCCGACGACCGCGATCCGGAAACGCTGCTCGAGTTCGGGGTCGTCAATCTGGACAAACCGCCCGGCCCCTCCGCCCACCAGGTCGCCGCCTGGGTTCGAGACATGGCGGGCGTCGAACGCGCAGCCCACGCCGGGACGCTCGACCCGAAGGTAACCGGCTGTCTGCCGATCCTGACCGGAACGGCGACCCGTGCGGCACAGGTATTCGACGACAGCCGGAAGGGATACGTCGCCGTCCTCGACGTTCACGGCCGAATCCCGAGTGACTTCGAGGAGACGCTCTCGACGTTCGAGACGGACCTCTATCAGAAGCCGCCGCGGAAATCCGCGGTCGTCCGGCGGCTTCGGACCCGAGAGATCCACCGGCTCGAGTCGATCGAACGCGAGGAGCGCCGGGCGCTGATCGACGTCGAGTGCGAAAGCGGAACCTACGTCCGAAAGCTCTGTCACGATCTGGGGCTCGCGCTGGGAACGGGCGCCCACATGGGCGACCTCCGACGGACGAAGACCGGTGGGTTCGACGATACGACGCTCTCGACGATGGAGGATCTCGCCGACGGCCTCGCCTTCTGGCGTGAATCGGGCGATGCCGCCCTGCTCCGGTCGGTCGTCTCACCGGCCGAACGCGCCCTCGAGGGACTCCCGAGCCTGACCGTCGCGCCCTCCGCTGCCCGCGAGATCGCCGAGGGGGCCCCGGTGTACGCTCCCGGCGTGATCGATGCCGGACTCGGCGGGGCGGAGACGGGTGAACTCGTCGCCTGTTATACCCCCGACGGCGCGGCCGTCTGTCTCGGCCACCTGGCCGGCGACCCCAATTCGGAGGCGGGATGTGTCGTCGAGTTGGAGCGCGTTCTGATCTGAGACGGCCGTCCCCGGCTACGTGGCCGTTTTGCGTGTTCGCACTTCGGGATGGGGTTCGCACTTCGGGAGAGTGACAGCCACGCACGCATCGCGGCCGTACGCGTTCCGACACGAAACGAAGAGATTAAACGTCCCTCCGCCGTCCGTCAGAATGCGAGGGACCGTGGGGTAGTGGTATCCTCTGCGGATGGGGTCCGTTGGACCCGTGTTCGAATCACGGCGGTCCCATCACATTCTGTCGACGCTGCGTCGCCAGCGTCGGCTGAATCGGTGTGAGCCGTGATTCGAGCAGGCGAGTCGCAGCGTCCGACCGTACCGAGGACGACCGTCTCGCCGTGTTCGAACTCACGGCGGTCCCACTTTCCAAAACGCTTCTGCGAAGTCTACAGACTCGTTAACTTTTCCTAACGCCGTAACCGGGTTCCCCGGAGGGGGTCAGCGTGAGCCGCCGAGACCAGCGGTCAGGACTCGGTCCGTTCGTCGTCAAACCAGCGCCAGTCGTCCGATCGCCGGCTCGAAACCCGACGGGTCCGTGATCCGTCCCGAGTGCGGACAGGACGTCACGTCCTCGAAGAGTACACCCCGAATCCGGGGGTTATTCGAGGGATTTCGCTCGGTTCTGGAAGTCCCCGCCACACGCCGAGCACGTCCCGGGATGTGTCTCGGCTGGGACGACGACCCCACACTGGAGGCACTCGTACTCGGAAGACATGTCCGCCGTATCGTGCTCGATATCGTGGCCGTTAGGCATACACGTCGCTATGTGACCCAGGTATAAATAATATTGTATAATGTATATAATTATCATATTATTGTTCCCTGCGGACGTTCCGCGTGAACCGTCCCGGCCCGCTCCGCCTACCCGTCCGAGGATACAGACGGGGGGTTCGAAGCGGACGTAGTGGCTGCCCGTACGTGTTACGGAAAACCGAGGAGAAAGCCTCGCCGTTCACGGCTGTCTTTTACCCACAAGTGCTAACATCGCAGCTGACGAACCAACGCCGGAAGATGGGAGGAGGTCCACACAGTTGGCGACCAGAAGTCGATGAAGATGGACAGCTACGTGACATGGATGTCTCTGGATGGATTCGAACTGAGTTCCGACCAGCCGAGTTTGGAGACAAACGGCTTACCGACCGCCTGGGAGCGTGTCATAGAACTCTTCCCATACTACAGTCAGTTTGATTACTATTATAGCGGGTTACTGACTTAGAGTTGCGTGCACTGGGTGCACGACGTTTAGAACCGGTCAAAGAGTGCCTTTTCGTTTCCGAATAATGATTTCTCGCACCCGTTCAACGTGGTTTGTCTAGGATTGAACGGATGCTGTGAGGATCGCTTCGACGATCTCGGAGCGGCTGACTCCGAGATCGTCACACTCAGCGACTAGTTCATCCACTTCTCGCACGATTTCCTCGTCAACAGCGACTCCGAACTTCTCTTTCGCCATAGCTACGACAATCTAAGAACAGCGTGCACCAAGTGCACGGCGCTTTCAATTCGTTAGAGCTGATTCAACAAACCATGAGAACTCTTCTATGACACGCTCTAGTACAAGTCAATCGCGTAAAGTATCAATCGGAAGATTCGGGGTCGCTTCCCGCCGACACGGACGGTTCCACGCCCACCATCCCGGTTCACAACGAGATGGGGAGTACGTGGTTGGGATTCGTTCGCCGTCCTCACAGAACCCGTAGCCCCGCTGGGACGGGCAGTAATGCTCGTGTACGGGAGGGGGTGACGGCTTAACCAAAACACACCCCGTTCGCGGTTGCACTTCGCCACACTCGGCGTGGCGGAGTATGGTCGATGGCACGGCCCGTGTCGCGCCCCTCGAAACGAGGGGCGTGAATCCTCGCGTTCGCACAGTCCGTTTGGGGCTGGGCGCAGGGAGCGCCACAAGCAGGGCGACTCGCAACGAGTCGGCGTCACCATACGCTCACCGTCCTGACGTGGAGCGCACGAACCCGGTACTCCCTTCGCGGGAGGAAGTTGCCCTCGGGGGCTTGGGAGCGGCCCGCTGTCCCGCGCTGGAATCCTCGCGCTTCAGCGCGGGGAGGATGTCAAGTCTTGGGGGTCCGTGCGATCGTCTCGGCGACGTCCGCGAGCAGCGACTCGGACACGTCGTCGACGTACCCGACCGCCTCCAGTGCGGACCACCACGACATCGAGACGCCGCTCCCGCCGTGGCCGTAGTTGTGTACGATATCACCCTCCGCTTCGACCCGCATTCCGGCCGCCCTGTACGGCCGGTAGCCGTATTTAACGGAGACGTCGGCCCTGTTGACGTCGACGTACTCGCTCGTGATCGCCTCGTTTACCGTGTATAGCCGTTCGGGGATCGTTTCTCCGTCTATCGTCGTCGGGGTTTCCGGGGTCTCGCCCCGCCACTCGCCGTCTACGATGTCACCCCGTAGATACGAGCCGCCGAAGAGGACCGACTCCTTGCGGGGGTACATATAGACGTAGTGTCCGTACTCGGCCGGCGTGTACGTATACGAGAACGGAAGCGGCGCATCGCCGTCGTAGGGGACCTCGAGGATGTGACCCTTTATCGCCGTCATGGAATCGTCCCCGAACAGGACTCGGCTCCCGTATCCGGAGCAGTTGAACACGGCCTCCCCGGGGAGTTCGTCCACTTCGCCGGCCGCCAGCGTCCGCCGTTCGGTCTCACCACCCAACGCCTCGTAGGCGGCGTACAACAGGGGAACGTACTCCGGCATCTCGACGAAGTACTCCTTGCACGCGTATCCGTCACGGACGCGCCTTCCGGGCCGTGACGGTGCGTTCCCCTCGTAGGCCGCGATGTCTTGTACCTCCATCCGGGCCGGTATCGGCTCGGCTCGGGGCTCCTCGTAGAGATAATAATGTGTGTGTTTTCGGACGGGGATTCCGTCGGTCTGATAGAACGGTTCGAACGTCGACTCCGCCAGTTCTATCAGTTCGTCCTCCGAATACGCCGACTCGATCTGGACGGGGTATACCGAGGCGGCCGCATAGTTCGTTGCGACCGTCGGGGTGTCCGAGCCGTCGACGTACGCGAACGTATCGCTGACTATCTTCGTGTCGTGGCCGATGTACTGTAGCAAAATCCCCGTCGATAGCCCCTGTACACCGCCACCGATGATCGTATACTGCATGCTAGCTGTTTCGGATGCCCTCGGCTAAGTACCCCGTGCTCCGGGGGACGTACCCCGTGCTCCGTCGCGCTCGCGGATCCCTGGCCCGGAGGCTACGGTCGGCGGGGACGTAGGGGCAACGACGGCTGCGGCTATATCGGTTTTTCGCCGGTACGAGACAGTTCGAACCGCTTTCTGAGCGGCGCGAGCATGACGCCGCCCCGGTCCCCGAAATATGTCTACCCTTGGACGATACCTCGGCGCATTCGATTCGCTTTCTCCCGTGAGACGGGAGTAAGTGGTCCGGCGGCCGAACGGCGGGCCGCATGCGTCGGGTTGCGAAAGCGAAAAGCACGTCGGGTTACGAAACCGAAAAGTACCATGCATCGCAACGCATTGTCACACGTATAGAATATGTCGTCCCAAACCACGAACACAGCGCCTCTCGACCGATTCGAACGGTCGGTCGAGGCCTACGACGTCGGGGTACACCGGGTCCAGCCCTCCGCGGTATGTGAGACTATCGAGACGCTCCTCTCGGGGCCGGCGGTCGGGGTTTCGATCGATATCGATGGGGCGACGCTTCCCGAAGATGTGAGTACCGAACCGACCAGCGCCGAGTTGGAGGCGGCCGAGACGGGTGTGACGAGCGCGTCGCTGGCGATCGCGGACTACGGAAGCGTTGTGCTTCGGGCAACGGCCGAGGGAAGCGAGCCGATAAGCCTCTTCAACGACCGCCACGTCGTGGTCCTCCGTGAGTCCGATATCGTCCCCGATATGGCGGCCGCCTTCGAGTGGTTCGGCGAGGAACTGCGCGAGAGCCGCGATTCGGCGATCATCGCGACGGGGCCCTCGGCGACGGCGGACATGGGGGCGCTCGTCCAGGGGGCACACGGTCCAAAGGAGGTGGAGGTGATCGTTGTCACATGAGCGAGAAGTCACGGCAATCACGGGCCGAGCACATCAAACACATCATGGAGACCGAGGGCGACGCGGTCGCGACGAATACCCGCGGGTTCAACCAGGGCCGATACGACTCGGTCGCGAAACTCGAGGACTACGAGGCGCTGAAAGGCCGGGCGAGAGAGATCAAAGAGGACGCCATCGAACGGCTTCCGGAACTGATCGACGAGGTCATCGACGCCGTCGAGGAGAACGGCGGGACGGTGTACATCGCCCAGGACGCGGCGGACGCGAACCGATACATCGCCAGCGTCTGTGACGACGAGGACGCAGAGCGTTTGATAAAGAGCAAATCGATGACGAGCGAGGAGATCGAGATCAACGAACACCTCGAAGCGGACGGCGTCGACGTCGTCGAAACCGACCTCGGCGAGTGGGTGTTACAGCTCGCCGATGAGGCTCCGAGCCACATCGTCGCGCCGGCGATCCACAAATCCCGAGCGGAGATCGCGAAACTGTTCAACGAACGCTTCGACCCCGAGGAGGAGTTGGAGTCCGCGGAGGAGCTGACGATGTTCGCCCGTGAACGGCTCGGCGAACTCATCCGCGAGGCCGACGTCGGGATGACCGGCGCGAACTTCGTCACCGCCGACTCGGGGACGATGGCACTCGTCACGAGCGAGGGCAACGCCAGAAAGACGGTGACGGTACCGGATACGCAGATCGCCGTCGCGGGCGTCGAGAAGATCGTCCCGAGCGTCGAGGACCTCCAGCCGTTCATCGAGCTCATCGGTCGCTCCGGCACCGGCCAGGACATCACGAGCTACATTTCTCTTTTCACTCCGCCGATCAACTCACCGACCGTCGATTTCGAGGATCCGGAGGCGACCGTCGGCGGGACCGGGGAGGACCGGGATTTCCACCTCGTGTTGATCGACAACGGGCGGATGGCGATGCGCGAGGACGATGACCTCAAGGAGACGCTGTACTGCATCCGCTGTTCGGCCTGTTCGAACACCTGTGCGAACTTCCAGTCCGTCGGCGGGCACGTCTTCGGCGGCGAGACGTACTCCGGCGGGATCGCGACCGGATGGGAGGCCGGCGTCCACGGCCAAGACGCGGCGGCGGAGTTCAACGACCAGTGTACGGGCTGTTCGCGGTGTGTGGAGGCCTGCCCGGTCGAGATCGACATCCCCTGGATCAACACGGTCGTCCGCGATCGGGTCAACAGCGACAAGGACGTCAACGCCGAGTTCCTCGTCGACGGGCTCACCCCCGACGCCGAGGAGAGTGCCCCCGGCCTCCAGAAACGGCTGTTCGGGAACTTCGAGACGCTGGCGAAACTCGGCAGCACGTTCGCTCCGTTGTCGAACTGGATGGCGAACTCGCCGCCAGCCGCGATCGCGCTCGAGGAGATCGCGGGCGTCGACCGCCGCCGACCGCTGCCCAGCTTCAGCCGGACCACGTTCGTCGAGTGGTTCGAGAACCGCGAGGCGGTTCCCCCGGCCGATCCCGACCGGAAGGTCGTCGTCTACCCCGACCTCTATACGAACTACATGGACGTCGAGCGGGGCAAGGCCGCCGTCCGGGCGCTGGAGGCGCTCGGCGTCGAGGTGCTCGTCCCGTCGATGCCCGGTTCCGGCCGCGCACCGCTCTCACAGGGAATGATAGACACAGCACGGAGCAAAGCCGAGGCCGTCGCCGAGGAACTCGGCCCGTACTTCGAGGCCGGCTACGACGTCGTCGTCATCGAGCCGAGCGACGTCGCGATGTTCACCGGAGAGTACGAACGGCTCCTCCCGGCGGAGGCGTTCGATCCCTTCGCCGAGAACAGCTACGAGATACTCGAGTACGTCTACGGGCTCGTGGCCAACGGCGCGGACCTCGATCGGCTCCGACATGCCGACGCGGAGGCGACGGTCGCCTACCACAGCCACTGTCAACAGCGGACGATGGGACTCGAGGGGTACAGCCGAACCATCCTCGAACGCTGTGGGTACGACGTCGAGACGAACGACGTCGAGTGCTGCGGGATGGCCGGCTCGTTCGGCTACAAGACCCAGTTCTACGAGCAGTCGATGGACGTCGGCGAAAACCTCGCCGGACAGATCCGCGACGTCGACCCGGATCTCGTCGTCGCGAGTGGGACGTCGTGTCTCGACCAGATCGACGACCTGCTCGAGGAACGGCCCCAGCACGTGATCGAGCTCCTCGCACCGAAATAACGCCCGTTCGATCCGGGCGACCGGATCCGGCTATTCGCCGTTCTCCTCCGACTCCCGAGTCGTCGCCCCGCCCGGCCGGGAGGGAGCCGTGGCGTCGCTCCGTCGGGTCGCGACCTGCAGTTCGCCGCTCGTATCGTCGAACACCATATGCGAGTGGGGATACGGGATCTCGATGTCGTGCGCCTCGAAGCGGTCCCAGACCTCCGTCAACACGCTCGAACGCACCGCGGCCTGTTTGTACGGCTCCTTCGCCCAGTACCGGAGCGTGATCGACACCTCGCTGTCGCCGAACTCCTGGATGTACGCGGTCGGCGATGCCGGGTATCGGGCGCTTCCGACCCGGATGTCGGGGCCGCCTTTGATGACCGCCTCGACGGACCGTGCGGCCGCCTCCATCTGTTCGCGTGCTACCGATATATCGCACTCGTAGGTGACGCCGACGTCGAGCGTCATCCGAATGCGGGCGTCCTCCGCGGAGTAGTTGACGACGTCCCGTTCGCGCATCGTCCCGTTCGGGAGGACGATGAAGGTATTGTCGATCGTGAATACTTTCGTGTAGACGAGCGTGATGTCCTCGATGAACCCCTTCGTCCCGGTGTCCGCCAACTCGACCATGTCCCCGATCTCGTAGGGCTGCTCGGAGAGGATGAAGACACCGCTTATCACGTTCCCGATGATCGGCGCGAGGATGATGCCGACCACGGCCGAGAAGACACCGACCGAGAGGGCGATGCTGCCGAACCCGAGCCCGAAGAAACTCAACGCCGTCAACACCGCGCCGAGGACGATGAGGATCTGTAGGCTCCGGAGGATCGTCCGGCTCACCGAGGGCCGTTTGAACTGGCGGGCGATCCGCCGCCCGAGCATCTCCCGGGCGATCTGTGAGAGGTAATACGAAAAGACGACGAGCGCGACCGCGAGGACGAGACGGTATATAAACACCGGGACGGCGCCGGGGAGCCACTCCGGTGGCGCGATCCCGGATCCGTTGCGAAACGAGGGCGTCGGCGTCACCGTCCCCGTCTGTAAAAACGCTACGTCCATACCGACCCCTCAGCGGCGATCGGAAAAAGCGTTCCCCAACGCCCGTCGGCGGCCGCGATCCGGCCCGGACCGCCCCCTCCCCGATCAGGGGAACGGATGGTAGCTTCGATCGAGAGCCGGCTCGAAGCCGAGCGATCCGGGAACGCTCCGGGCGCGCTCGCCGAAGTAGGGCTCGCCGGTGAAAAGCGGCTGCGCCGAGGGGACCACGACCCGAACGGCCTCGAACCCCATCGACCCGACGTCCCCGGGCGTGAGGCGCGACGCGTAGGCGTCGAGGCCGGCGTCGTCGACCGACTCGACGAGCCTCTCCAGTTCGGCCCGGCCGGTCGGCGGTTCCGACGGCCCGATCTCGGCGGCCGGGATCGTCGTCCCGTGATCGACGAACGCACGTGCCGGCTCCGGAAACGAGGCGTGCGTCCCGACCGCACCGCCCTCATCGTTCGCCCGCTCTTTGCCCATGCGGCGGAGTTCGAGCCAGTTCTGTAGCGCCTCGGCGAGCGCGCCGCGGGCGGCCGCCCCCGGTTCCAGACCGGCCGCCGAGCCGGCCGCAAACCGGGGCCACGCACCCTCTCGGTGGACGCAGGCGGCGACGACCGGCACGTCGACGTCCTGCGTACACACGAGCGCGGTCGCTTCGAGCCCCTCACTTTTGGCCCTGTCCGCGAGCGTCCGATACCCCTCGTCGTCGACGTCCAGCCCCATCGGCTCGTACGTCGAATACCACGCCAGCATCGTCGCGTCGCGCTCTATGACCTCATAGAGACCCGATCGGATCGCGCCAACACCGCCGTTGCCAAGCCCGAGCCCGGTGGTGATCGCGGGCCGGATCGTCCGTTCCGGCGGCGGGAAGACGACGAGCTCCGCCGGGAGGTGGACGGCCTCGCCGGTCACAAGGTGCTCGGCGCTATACCACCGGGTCACGTCGGACGTGTCGTCGGTCCATTCGGTGTCGGCCCCGCTCGGGGCGACGAACCGTTCGGGACGGACCGAGGCGTCCGGGTCGGTCTCGAACTCGTGATCACGATAGATCGCCGCGCTGTACCGTTCGAGGGCCTCCCCGAGCGCCTTCATAAACGCCGGATCCCAGTCGAGTCCGACCCCCGCGGCGTGGTCGGGGGCCTCGGCGTCCGAGAACGGCGTCGCCGCGAGCGTCGCCAGATAGTAGGGGACCGGGAACGATTCGGCCTCCCCGACCGCCGAGATCGGACCCACGCGGTCGTCGAAGGCGACTTCGGCCATCGAGATCGACTCCCCGAGCGGCCGATCCTCGTGGTTTCTCCGGAGCCCGTCGGCGTGGTCGTCGCCCCCGCCACACTCACAGTAGGGGACCGAAAGCACCCGCCGCCGTGCGTGCGGGACCTCGATGACCCCGCCGAGAACGGCGGATTCGCGCCCGGCGACGAGCGCCGCGAGCTCGCGGCCGGCGACCGATCCGGCGAACCTGGCCGTCGATACGTCGTAGCCGCCGTCGCCGGTCGCCGGATCGGCCGCCGCGACGCGCTGACGGAGACACGCGTGACACGCCGTCCCCGGTGCGTATCCCGACACCGCGGCGTCGACGCCGTCGACCGGCTCCCCTCCGATCCCGCCGAGTTCGACGGTGAGAAGCGGGGTCTCGCTCGTCCGAGCGCGCTCGGCCGCCGCCTCGTGAACCGTCGCCCCGACCGGGCCGACCGCGACGGCCACGTCGGACCCGTCGAGTCCGGGCGGATCGACGGCTACCGCCTCGGCGGCTGTATCGCCCAGGGCGGCACGGATCGATTCGGCCGCGGCACCGTCGCCGAGCAACCCGACCGCCGTCACTGCGGATCACCGGTCCCCGACTCTATGGACGCTCTCGGATACATGTCAGTCATGTCCGGTCGAGGGGCGATAAAAGCCGCGGGAGCCCTCGACCGGACGTTTCGATCCGGGGCGGTCGGTGATACTGTCGGGTATACCTATAGTAGAGATCGGAAGACAATACACACTCGACCGCACGGCGGCAGTGCGGTCGATGTGTAACTAGTTGCGATGTCTACTATATTTCATAGCGTGTGATAAAAACATTCACAGTCCATCTGCTCCGGAATAACCCAAGATGGACATATTGGAGTAGATATGGTTACTGAAGACTGTGCAAGATACAGAGAGTGAAGTCAGCAGAGAGCCGTGAGAAGAAGGCGGTTATTTATCAAGTCGGTGGTCCATTCTACAACTAACGATCTTGGACCTATGAAATCGAATCGGGCCGTCTCACCTGTTATTTCGGTTATTTTGATGGTCGCAATTGCAGTCATACTAACCGCAACTATCTCGATATTCGTTCTTGGATTCACAGAAGATCTCAACGACACTGCGCCAGTTGTAGGCCAAACGAGCGGTGAGTTTGAACCGGGTAGTTCTTCTGATAAACAGATTGTACGAATCACTCATGAAGCTGGAGATCAGGTCAATGTTGAAGATATCGAGATTTTAGTTAGTGCATCAGGTCCCGGAGTGGACACTGAAGCCCGGTTGGTCGATCTTCCCGGTGATGGATACTACACTGGTGCGCTTGCCGATAGTAATATTCAGGGCAACGAAGATTTGATCGATCAGAGTTATAAATCAACCAAGGTAATCGTTGTCGATGACTCAAACGAATGGACAGCTGGAGATACCATCGAATTTCGAATCGGTGTAACCGCGGCTGATTTTAGAGATTCTCCGACCTACGATGATGCAGATGAACTTGAGGTCACTATTGTCTATACTGATACCGAGTCAAGTGCTATCCTGTTTGAGGAAACGTTTAGACCATAATCAACGTACAGGAGTGTATAAACCCGTAGCTGTTGAATACGCGCTGTCCATCTTGCACGCCACTTCTGACAGGAATTGGATAGATAGAGCTTGCTAAGCTTTCTATGACACGCTATATTTCAAGCTATTCGCGCGACGGTGACGCGATAGCTTCACGAAATTATAGCCGACAGTATGAGGATGCAGACGACGGGCGGACCGTCGGCGATGGGGCATACCGAGTACGCTCACGGTGTCCCACAGAGCGCCACCCCCGCAGAGGGCGCGTGGCGCTCCGAGACGAGCGTACTCAGTGTCAGGTGAGAGACGAGCGTACCCAGTGTCAGGTGAGCATCGAACGGGCGACGCGCGCGAACTCGTCGTCGGCCACGCCCACGAGACGTTCGTCGGCGAGTCGCAACCGAAGCCGGGGGCGGCCGATGTCGATCGGAACCTTCTCCGTTCCGATCACGCCGGCCTCCTCCATCCGGGTCTTCGTCCGGGAGAACGTGGCTTTCGAGGCGACGCCGACGTCCTCGCCCCACTTCGAGATGTCGTACAGGAGGTCTTCGTTCCGGGCCGCGACGAGCAGCGACACCGTGACCGCATCGACGTCGGTGCCGCCCGGGGCGTCCTCCAGCGCCGAGAGGACGGTGTCGAAGTCCTCGACCGTCGACCGCCCGAGTTCGGCCTCGAGCGTCTCACGGACCCGGGCGAGCGGTGGCGTCCGAACGTCGTACGTGTCCGCGCCCGTCCACGCGTCGGCGAGCCGCCCTCTCGTGTCGGCGAGGAAGGCCTCGTCGTCCGTCACCAATCCGGCCGTCCGATCCGTCCCCTGGACGAGGGCGACGACGGACGACGCCGTGACCGACAGCGCGTTCGTCCCGTCGTCGTACCCCCGTATCTCGAGGACGCCCGCCTCGACGTGGTTCGCCGTCCGGCCCGCAACGAGGAAGTCCTCCAGTACCTCCCTGAGAGCGCCCGTATCGGCGAGGAGGCGGATCGGCGGCGATCCCTCATCGAGGCTTCGGACGAGTCCCTCGATGGTCCCCGCGTCCGGCGCGACGACGAACGCGCCCTCTTCCGCCGCGTCGAGCACTTCTCCGAGTACGTCCGCGACGGATCGCCCCATAACAGTCGATTTCATCGGCGTTAGAATAATTGCACTTCGTGAGGTATTTAATCTTTCTACGGTCGGGGTCGTTCGCAATCGGGCGCGCGCCCGTGACGAACGGGTAACTTCTTGTCCCGGCGTTCCTCAGTTTCACGTATATGAGCTACGAGCAGGTCCGCCGGACCGATCCCGCGATCGCCGACGCCCTCGAAGGGGAACTCGAACGCCAAGAGGACACGCTGGCGATGATCGCGAGCGAGAATCACGTCTCGGAGGCCGTACTCCGGGCCCAGAGTTCCGAACTCACGAACAAATACGCCGAGGGGTACCCCGGCGAACGGTACTACGCCGGCTGTGGCCCCGCCGACGCTGTCGAGGAACTCGCCATCGAGCGCGCCAAGGAACTGTGGGGAGCCGAACACGTCAACGTCCAGCCCCACGCGGGGACGCAGGCGAACATGGGGGTGTATCTGGCGATGTTGGATCCGGGCGATAAGATCCTCTCGTTGGAACTCGAACACGGCGGACACCTGAGCCACGGCCATCCGGCGAACTTCACGGGCAAGACCTACGAGGTCGAACAGTACGAGGTCGACACCGAGACGGGCTACATCGATTACGAGGGGCTCTACGAACACGCCGAGACGTTCGACCCCGACATGATCGTCTCGGGCTACTCCGCATACCCCCGGGAGGTGGACTTCGAGCGGATCCAAGAGGCTGCCGACGCGGTCGACGCCTACCACCTCGCCGACATCGCCCACATCACCGGCCTCGTCGCGGCGGGTGTCCACCAGTCGCCGGTCGGGGTCGCCGACTTCGTCACCGGTTCGACCCACAAGACGATCCGGGCCGGCCGCGGTGGCATCATCATGTGTGACGGGGAGTACGCCGACGCGATCGACGCCGCGGTCTTCCCCGGCGCACAGGGCGGTCCGTTGATGCACAACGTCGCCGGCAAGGCCGTCGGGTTCAAGGAGGCGCTCTCGCCCGATTTCGACGCGTATGCCCGACAGGTCGTCGACAACGCCGAGGCCCTCGGCGCTCGGCTACAGGAGCACGGCTTCTCGCTCGTCTCGGGCGGCACCGACACCCACCTCGTGTTGATCGACCTCCGCGACTCACACCCGGACACGACCGGGACGGTCGCCGAGGAGGCCCTCGAGGAGGTCGGGATCGTGCTGAACAAAAACACCGTCCCCGGCGAGACGCGCTCGCCGTTCAATCCCTCGGGGATCCGCGCCGGGACGCCCGCGCTCACCACCCGCGGCTTCGACGAGGAAGCCTGCGAGCGCGTCGCAGACCTCATCTACCGGGTCGTCGACACACCCGACGACGAGGCGATCAAAGCCGACGCGGAAGCCGAGGTCGAATCGCTCTGTGCGGAGTTCCCGCTGTACGACCGCGAGGGCCGACTCGTCGACTTCGAGTAGGCCGAGTGGCCGGATCCGACACGCTTGCGCCCGGAGGACCCGACGCACACGTTCTCCGAGGACCCGAAACGCTTCCTGCGGTCGAGCCCTATCACCCGACGAATGACCGACGCCTTCCGTCGTCTCAGGCGGCCGTTGCTCTACGTGATGGGGCCTCTGTACATCGCCGCCGGTATCATGCACTTTGTCGTCCCGGAACTGTACGTCCAGATCGTCCCGCCGGTCCTCCCGGCACCGCTCGCGCTCGTGTACGTCTCGGGGGTCGCCGAGATCGCGGCCGGAGTCGGCGTGTTGCTCCCGCGGACCCGCCGATACGCGGCGTGGGGGACGGTCGCGGTACTCGTTGCCGTCTTCCCGGCGAACGTCTACATGGCGACACACGGCGTCGTCATCGAGGGGATGCCGGGCGGCGGCGACCCCTCCGCGCTCGTCCGCTGGGGACGGCTTCCGCTGCAGGGCGTGTTGATACTCTGGGCGCTCTGGTACACCGGACCACCCGCCGAGGGGGCCTGATACTGCCGGCGATCCCGATGGCATGCGATTCGCGCGCCGGTGCCGCGATCGCGTCACGAACGTCTCGCCGGCAGTCTGGGTGCGTTCGGGTTGCTCATACTGACGGACAAAAGAATGTACACACGACGCACGAGGATCACGCCGCTCGGCGGAGCGAACGGCGGATCACTCGTGAATCGGTTTCATTTGATTTCGTCCACCAGTATCAGTTATATACCCGCGATGGCCTCGCGTCCCGAACACACGCCGCGGCCGGATTTATTAGTGAGCGCCGGGAGAAATCCCACATGACAACGTTCGTCGTCGTCGGCGGTGACGCAGCCGGAATGTCGGCCGCGAGCAAGGCAAAACGGGACGATCCCGACCTCGACGTGGTCGTCTTCGAGAAGGGCGAGTGGGTCTCCTACGGCGCGTGCGGGCTCCCCTACTACATCAAGGGTGAGATCCAATCGATCGAGCGTCTCGTCTCCGTCACGCCCGAGCAGTTCCGCGAGGAGCGCGATATCGACCTCCGGACGGGCCACGAGGTCGTCGGTATCGATCCCGGTGACCGGACCGTGACCGCGCGGAGCAACGGCGAAGAGACGGTTCTGTCCTACGATTCCCTGCTGGTCGCGACGGGAGCGGCGGCAACCGAGCCGCCGATCGAGGGCCTCGATCTGGATGGTGTCTACACCCTCGGATCGATGACCGACGGGAAGGAGCTTCGGGAGTTCGTCGCCCGCTCGCGGGAGACGTCGCCGATCGACCAACCCGATAGCGGCCCCGCGTGTCAGTATCTCGAAGACTGCAGCGGCCCGGTCGGGATCGTCGGCGGTGGGTACATCGGCGTCGAGATGGCCGAGGCGCTGGCCGAGAACGGCTTCGAGGTACATCTGTTTCAGCGCGGCGATCGGGTCCTCAAGGGGTTCAGCGACGCGACGAGCGAGGCCGTCGCCGATCACCTCGACGAGCAGGCCGTCTCGGTGTACCTGAACGCCGAAGTCGAGGCCGTCGACGGACGCGACGCCGTCCAGGCGGTCGTCACCGCCGACGAGCGCGTGCCGGCCGAGATGGTACTCATCGGTACGGGGGTCAGGCCGCGAACCGATCTCGCCGAGGACGCCGGCATCGAACTCGGGCCGACGGGAGCGATCGCGACCGATGCCCACCGGGAGACGAGCGTCGAGGACGTCTACGCGGCCGGCGACTGTGCGGAGGCCGAACACGTCGTGACGGGCGACCCCGTCTACGTCCCGCTGGCGCTGACGGCGAACAGACACGGCCGTGCCATCGGACGAACCGTCGCCGGGACGCCGACCGAGGGCGGCGGTATCGCCGGAACCGCCGCGCTCAAAGCGTTCGAGATCGAGGCCGCGCGGACGGGCGTCCTCGACCACGACGAGGCCCACGATGCCGGGTTCGAGCCGGTCACGGAGACGATCGAGGCGAAGTCCAGGGCCGGCTACTATCCCGAGGGGGGGACGGTACGCGTGACGCTCACCGCCGACCGGGATTCGGGGCAGGTCCTCGGCGGGAGCCTCGCCAGCGAGTACGGTGAGGGGGCAGTCCACCGCAGCCACGCGTTGGTGGGCGCGGTCACGGAGGGTGTGACGCTGGGCGATCTATCGAACTACGACCTCGCGTACGCCCCGCCGTTCAACACGACGTGGGACCCGATCTTGACCGCCGCGAAGGTGCTCGAGAGCAAACTGTAGTACGAATCTGCATATCCGACGGATCGAACGCGCGGGATCACCACGAACCCGAACCGTTGATACGTCCGGCGCGCTCCCGATCCGGTAATGACAGAGATCATCGACGGCGAGGCCGTCGCCGCCGACATCCGCGATTCGTTGGGCGAGAGCATCGAGAGACTGCAGGCCGACGGCGTCGAGCCGGGGCTCGCGACGGTCCTCATGAGCGACGACCCCGCAAGCGAGACGTACGTCTCGATGAAACAGCGCGACTGCGAGGAGGTCGGCATCGATGGTATTCACGTCGAGATCGACACCGACGCCCCGCCGTCGGATCTCTATGAGACGATCGACGATCTCAACGGGGACCCGGGCGTCCACGGCATTCTGGTGCAGATGCCGCTCGTCGAGGGGATCGACAGCCGTCGTGTGCTCCGCAGTATCGACCCGATGAAGGACGTCGACGGATTCCACCCCGAGAATGTCGGCCGACTCGTCGCCGGCCACGATCGGTATCGGCCCTGTACGCCTCACGGCATTCAGAAGCTGCTCGGGGCATACGACATCGAGACGGAGGGTGCTGACGTCGTCGTCGTCGGGCGATCGAACATCGTCGGCAAGCCGCTTGCGAACCTGCTCTTACAGAAGGCCGATGACGGGAACGCGACGGTAACCGTCTGTCACTCCCGGACGGACGACCTCGGCGCGAAGACCCGGAACGCGGACATCGTCGTGGCCGCGGTCGGGATTCCCGAACTGATCGACGCAGGGATGGTCCGTGAGGGCGCAACCGTGATCGACGTCGGCGTCAACCGCGTCGACGCCGATACCGAGAAGGGCTACGAGCTCGTCGGCGACGTGGACTACGAGGGCGTCGCGGCGGTCGCCGGGGCGATCACCCCGGTTCCGGGCGGCGTCGGGCCGATGACCCGGGCGATGTTGTTGTACAACACCGTCAAGGCCGCGGGGCTGCAAAACGACGTCGACGTCGATCTCCCCTGATGTCGCCGCCCGCCGGCAGTCCCGACGTATTCGCCGGATACGACGAGTTCTACCGAACGAGAGAGCGGATCGAACTCGATCCGGCACGCTTCCGGAAGGGTCTCAGGCGGGGCGACGACGGTGCGTGGGGCGTCGGCGCGCTCGTCGCCTTCGAGGGTCGCGGGCTGTTCGTCCGCGAGGGCGACAGATGGTTACTCCCCGGCGGCCGCCTCGAGGCCGACGAGACGCCCGAGGTGGGCGCAAAGCGGGAGGTCCGCGAGGAGACCGGTCTCGACGTCGAGATCACCGGCCTCGGTGCCGTCGCCGAGCAGACGTTCGTCGACCGGGAGTCCGGGGACTCCTATGAGTTCCGGTTTGCGACCTTCCTCGGCCACCCCGTGGCGTCGGCTCCCGAACTCCCCGACGCCCCCGACGATCACGCCATCGACGAAGTCGCATGGCACCGAGACGTTCCAGCCGACACGTTCGATCGGGACCTCGTCGTCCGGCTTTTCGAGGCGTATATTTAAATACCGGAACGCGGCCAACGGCCGTATGCCCTGACGAGTCGACCGCGTTCCGCCCAGGCGGGAGTGCGACGCACGGAACGTGACCCCCCGGACGTGTCGCCTGTTCGCTACCGAGACGCCCAGCGTCCTCTGTGACCGGCGGACCGACTGCCGACCCCGACCGGTACCAGCCCAGCGACGGGCCGCCGGCCGCCGGATTGGGCGGATGGCTCCTACCGACGTCTACCGGCCCCGGGAGCCGAGCGAGTCGAGTCGCTCCTCGGCCACGGCGAGCTCCCCCTCATCGCCGTCGGCCAGGTACCGACCGACAGACCGCGCCGCGGCGAGGAGGGTCTCCGACTCCCGAGGTGAGACGTCACCGTCGAGCGCACGTATCCGTTTTACGTGCGCTGAGAGCCGTTCTAACGCACCAGCAACACCCGGATCGGGGTTTTCCTCGAGGTACGTCCGGACGTTACTGCGGTACTCTCGAACCGCGTTGGCGTACGCCAGCCCCCGCATAGCGCGCATCGACGCCGGGACTGCCTCCGGCGCAGGCCTTCGTTCTTCGTCGGCCCGCAACAGTTCGGTAAAGTACCACTCCTCGTCGTCGGAAACGTCGATTCGTCGACCTACCTCCGCGGCGACGTGTTTGAGTTCCATCGCGGCCAAATACGCGTCGTCAAGCGGCTGGAGCCGTCCGGCGTCGATAAAGCCGTAGCCGCGCGTGAACTCACGGGCACGGTCACTCGCGCGGCTGGCGAGCCGATCGATGGGCTCGGCATCGATATCCGCACGTATCGGTGTCAGATCGAGCGTTGCCGACGTCGCCGTGTGGAGCGCACGTTCCTCGTCGATCCCGACGCTGTGGGCGCTTCCACAGGACGGACACGATATCTCTCCCGTCTCGTAGTACGACCACTGTGTCCCACACGCCTTGCACTCACGTTGGCCGCGGAGCTTCATACCGACACTGGGATACGACGGCTCAAAACACCCTCGGCTACGTATCGAGGGCCTCGAAACGGTCTTCGACGCACTCGGCCGCGAGTGCGAGCATGAGTTCGATGCGGGTCGCCCACGGAGTGCCGTGGGCAAACCGGACGTGATCGTGGGCCGCGAGCGCTGCCGCCCCACCGGCGGTTCCATAGACCGGTTCGGAGGGTCCGGCGTGACACCGCGACGTAACGACGACCGGACACGACGCCTCGGCGATTTCCTCGCCTAACGCCGTGGTCGCGTTCCCGAGACCGGTTCCGGCGACGACGATGCCGTCGGCACGGGCCTCGGCGTCCTCGAAGGCGTCCCGGCCGATACCCGAGGCCGACACGACGATCGGGACAGTCGGATGTCTTCCGGGATCGGGAACCGGAACCGTCGTACTCGACCCCTTCGGCCGCCGATACCAGTGTACTCGCTCGCGCGTGAATCGTGCGATCGCCCCCGCCTCGGGCGACCGAAACGTATCGAGCGCGCAGGTGTGTGCCTTCCGGGCGGTCGCTGCGGCGTGTAACTCCTCGTCGAAGGCCACGAACGCGCCCTGCCCGACACGCTCGTGGGCTGCGGCGCGGACCGCGGTCACGAGGTTTGCCGGCCCGTCGCTTCCCTGCTCGTCCGGGCGTCGTTGGGCCCCTGTCACGACGACCGATGTCTCGCAGGTGAGATCGAGATACCGAGCCGTCTCCGCGAGCGTGTCCGTCCCGTGGGTGACGACGGTTCCATCGACATCCGTTCCGATCTCGCGTATCCTTTCGGCGAGGCGGGCACACACCGCCGGCGACATATCGAATCCCGGACGGTCGGCGACCGTCTCGACGGTGACGTTCGCGTGTGTCTCGAGTTCGGGGACGGTCTCGACGAGCTCGTCACCGGAGAGTTCGGGGGCGGCCCCCCGTTCGTCCCCGTCGGCGGTCGAGGCGATGGTTCCACCCGTGGCGATGACGTGTACGTCCATGATCGGGTCTCCATCGGCGGTCGGTTGGACGTTTCGATCGCCGGGCGTCGGGGCCGCCCCGAAATCCGCTGGATAACGAACGTTCATGAGTCCGGTCGGCGTAACAACGGTATGCGCGACGAAGAGGAAATCCGCGAACAGTACGAATTCCTGAAGGCCGAACTGGACGACGAGGAAATGAACCACGAGGGCGTCCGTCGGATGTTCACGTATTATAAGCGGGCCCTCGGATGGACCCTCGGAGAGGAGCACATCTGAGGGCAGAGAACGGTCCTGGTCCGGTACATTTATACGTCGGTGAGCATTTGTCTACGGTGACGCTTCGCTTGGAGGGCCGAAGCGTCAGCGGGGACCAATTCAGGGCGGCAAGCGCCCGACCGGCTCTTTTCATCCGGTCGGACGCTTTCCACTCTCGCTGAACCGAGGACCGACCACATCGTTCGACGCGAGTAACCACCGGGACGGCGTATCGCCCGAAGAACCTTCGCCGGCGTGGGCGTGGTGTTCGGACGTGCGTACTGTCATGGCACCTGAAACTATCCGACGAAGAGACCAGTAATTATCGAGACAGCTCCCCCGAGATCCCGGCCCGATGTGTTCCGACGCCGTCGGCTACCTCCACTACATTCGGCCATACGACCGGTCCCGTCATCGGCTGGGATAGATCCGATATATTTAACCTAATACGACAGTTATTCTAGCATAGATCTTACCGATGCACGACCTGACAGGGTTTCAACGCGACTTACTGTACGTGATCACCGGCCGAGACGACCCCCACGGGCTGGCAATAAAGGAGGAGCTCGAGGATTACTACGAAAAGGAGATCCATCACGGGCGTCTCTACCCGAACCTCGATACGCTCGTCGAGAAGGGTCTCGTCGAGAAGGGCCAACGCGACCGGCGAACGAACTTCTATACGCTCACCCGACGTGGCCGGCGTGAGATCGACGCACGCCGCGACTGGGAAGATCAGTACGTCGACACGGAGTGACGGCCGGCCATTCGACAGGACCCGACCCGTTTTGTGTCTCACCGGCGAGTGTCGGATATGGGCGCGGATCTCGAAGAAAAGACGGACCGCTACGAAACGCTCCTCTCGGCGGCACTGGAGGCCGCCGAAATCGCACCACAGGAAGGGACGCCGTTGTACGAAGCTGCCACCGACTACAGGGAGATGGCGCGGTCGTACCTCGAGGACGGCCGGCACTTCCGCGAACAGGGCGATCCCGTCAACGCTCTCGCGTCGTTTTCCTATGGCCACGGATGGATGGATGCAGGCGCACGCATCGGCGTGTTCGACGTCCCGACCGACGGCCACCTGTTCACGCTCTGAATGCGGTGTTCGTTCCCCGTTCGACCGACCGACGGCCGTCCCGAGCCGCCGGCGGTCTGGAAGCAATATTTATTAAGGATATGTCCGTTCTCGATACCGTCGTACGACAGACGGTATCGCACAATACTGCTCGAAACGACCGAATTCGACGCCTTTAGTCCTGCCTCCAGCAAAACATTTAAGTACTTTTCGGACTAACGTTGAATCAGCAGTAGCCCGCTTCCGGATTCTTTGGTTTCCCGTCTCCGGAGTCGGACGTAACCCACCACCATGAGTAACACTGGAATCCGAACCTACAACGAAGAGAGCCGAACCGAACGGACCGAACAGACCGATAGCACCGAGGACGTATCGACCTGTCCGGAGTGTAACGCCCGCCTCGAGGCCGATTCGGAGCACGGCGAGACGGTCTGTACCGAGTGTGGCCTCGTCGTCGAGGAAGACGAGATCGACCGCGGTCCCGAGTGGCGCGCCTTCGACAGCGCCGAAAAGGACCAAAAGTCCCGCGTCGGGGCCCCC
>NZ_JACDNQ010000008.1:50583-123429 GCF_013839515.1 Natronomonas salinimetallica
ACGACAGCTCTCGACCCGCCAGCGCCAGAAGATGCAACGGCTCCGTACCTGGAACGAGCGCTTCCGGACGCGTGACTCCAAGGAACGCAACCTCAAACAGGCCCTCGGCGAAATCGAGCGGATGGCCTCCGCGCTCGGCCTCCCCGAAAACGTCCGCGAAACCGCAAGCGTCATCTACCGACGCGCGCTCGACGAAAACCTCCTCCCCGGCCGCTCCATCGAGGGTGTCGCCACCGCCGCGCTGTACACCGCCGCGAGGCAGGCGAGCATCCCCCGTAGCCTCGACGAGATCGAGCGCGTCTCCCGCGTCGATCGGATGGAGTTGACCCGCACCTACCGGTACATTATCCGGGAGCTGAACCTCGAAGTCAAGCCGGCCGCCCCCGAGAGCTACATCCCACGGTTCGTGAGCGATCTCGACCTCTCCGACGAGGTCGAGCGCCGCGCACGCGATCTCATCGAGGCGGCCCGTGGCGACGGCATCCTCTCCGGGAAGTCGCCGGTCGGCCTCGCCGCCGCCGCCGTCTACGCTGCAGCATTGCTCTGCAACGAGAAAGTCACGCAAAACGACGTCAGCGACGTCGCGGACATCTCGGAGGTCACCATCCGTAACCGCTACAAGGAGCTGCTGGAAGCCGGCGACGTCGTGACGGCCTAACCCGGCGGTATCGCAGCCGCTCGCCCGAGGCAGTGACGGCCGAGTCGCGGACGCGGACCGTTTTCTCCGACCGAATCCGTGGTAAAAGCTTTCATACTAGCCGGTGTAAGAGCCGGCATGGAGACGTACGCCCGACTTCTGTGTCCCGAGTGCGGTAAATCGTGGCAGAAATCGCCGGCCGAACTCCCCGACCCCGGACGGACGTTTCACTGTCCCGGGTGTCACGCGAGCCGTCGGCTCTCGGAGTTCGCCCGAACGGAGCACGACCTCCAGACGCTCAAAACGTTCTGAAGGACTTCGCCGGCCGTACTGGCGCATAAGTCTCAGTAGACGTGATACAACAGCGCGTAGATCACGAGCCCCATACAAAAAGAGACGAGCCACAGGCCCGCGGCGACACGGCCAGCACGACGGTGATTCGTGTCCGGTATCTCCGCGGCCGGGCGCGTCTCCGCCGACAGCAGCGCATAGAAGACGAACGGAACGCAAAACACCGCGAGCGAGACGTGTACCGCAAGGAACGGCAGATAGAGGTACGTTCGGACGGTTTCGGGGCCGGGGAACTCGCTCGGGCCGAGGATGGTGACGCGGTAGAGATACAGGAGTAAAAAGGCCGCGAACAGCCCGAAACTCGCGAGCATCCGGACCCGGTGGCGGGCGACGTTCCCGCGCTGGATCTCCCTGATTCCGGCGAGGATCGTTCCGATCGCGGTCAGGCTGATGAGCGCGTTGAGGTGTGGAACGAGCGTCAAGAGCAACGCCGAACGGGGGAGGACCCCGGCCGGGACCATCCCCAACACCGCGCCGAAGACGAGCGCGAGCGAGACGGCCGAAAGGAGTACGGTCAGCGCCGGAATGTGTTCCCGGGCCCATTCGTGAGTCGCCATACGCACCGTACCGGCGGCGGTGGAATAGATGTTTTTCATCGGCGGTGGAATAGATGTTTTTCATCGGCGGCAGCTCCGTCGGTAGCGGTGGTCTCGCCGGGGTCGGTTTCGTCGGTCGCCGCATTCATTCCACGAACGCCGCGAACCGCGACCGATCGATTCACACGCACGTCGCTGGCCGGCGGACCGCTATAGTAGAGATCGGAAGACAAGACACACTCGACCGCACGGCGGCAGTGCGATCGATGTGTACGTAGTTGCGATGTTCACTATAGGGAGGAGTATCCGACGCTATCGGCGTTGTAGAAGTTTGCGTGGGTGCTGTCTGCGAGCACCCGCACTGAATCCGGCGGCGGTGGGCCGCTAACAGTGCGTGGGACCGGATTTGAACCGGCGGACCTCTACAGGACAGCGCCCTCAACGCTGCGCCGTTGGCCTGGCTTGGCTACCCACGCACGGTGTGTCTGTCCGCACTCTTCCGTAATTCGGGGTGCAATAAAAGGGCTTTCCTTTGATGCCGCACTCCGTCCGTCTGTCGGCGATCCGACCGGTGTGCTGTGTGGGTATCGGCGTCCCGCTTCGGATCGAGTGGCCGTCCTGGCAGGGAGGGTGTGTGCTCACGGCGACGGCACTCGGGCGTGCTCACGGCGACGGCACTCGGGCGTGCTCACGGCGACGGCACTCGGGCGTGTCCACTGTCCGGCTCCGGTACCGCAAGTTCAAGTGCGTTCCCGAAGTTCTTCCGAACATGGCTAAATACTCCACTGGCGGCGTCGGGGGCGACTCCGGCGGTGCCTGCGAACTCTGTGGGGCCGAGGAGTCGTCGCTTTCGACCGCGACCGTCGCCGGGGCGCGACTCGACGTCTGCAGTGAGTGTGCCCAACACGGCGAGACGGAGTCGCGGACGGACACCGGCGGGGACCGCGAACGCGAGCGCCGACGGAAGGCGGCACAGAACACCGCCAAACTCGACGACGCACGATCCGTCGAGACCGACTGGGAGGAGGGTACGGAGTACGAGGACGATCCGCTGCCGTATCTCGTCGGCGGGTACGGTGAGACCGTCGAGGAAGCCCGTCAGGCGGCGGGGCTTCAGACCGACGAGCTCGCCGGCGAGGCCGGTATCGACGAGGACGATCTCGTCGCGATCGAACAGGGCCGGGCCGCCCGCGCGAACGTCGGCGGCTCCGCGATCGAAGCCCTCGAGGAGTATCTCGGCGTCGAACTCGCCGAATAACGCCGCGGCGTGAGCAGTGTCCGGTCGCCCTCGGTGTTCTTTCGAGGGCGTCGCGTGACTGTGGGTCGTCCCCCGACGCTACGTCGAGGCGTTCTCCCGCCGGGCGTAGAGATACACCGGAATACCGATACAGAGCCAGACGACCGCGCCGGCCCGGATCGCGAAGTTCGCCCGCTGGCCCCACGTCATCAACTCGAACGGGAGCGAGAGCAACGCGACGGCGGGCACACCGACGACGATGGTCAGGACGAACGTCGTCTGCATGACCCACCCGTAGTCGACGCCGTCCGGATCCGTCGTCTCGACGCGGGGCGACATGTCCCGAGTTCCGTTGCTCGGCGGGTAATCGGTTACGGTTCCGGGCCGCCGGCGGGGGTCCCGAGTGGGAGCGCTTAACCCCACCGCGGCATAGTCGGAGATATGCGAGCGAAAGACATCCGCGCGAAGGCCGGCGAGGAGCCGATCACGATGCTCACCGCCTACGACGCCCCGACTGCCCGATTGATCGACGAGGTCGGCGTCGACGTGGCGCTCGTCGGTGACTCGGTCGGCAACACCCGACTCGGCTACGAGTCGACACTCCCGGTCACCGTCGACGAGATCGCAAGCCGTACCGCGGCCGTCGCTCGGGCGACCGAGGACGCCCTCGTCGTCGCCGACATGCCGTTTCTCTCCTTCGGCGCGAGCGACGACGACGCGATCGAACGCTGTGGTCGAATGCTGAAGGAGGCCAACGCCGACGCGGTCAAACTCGAGTGTGGTCCCCACACGGTAGAGCTGACACGGCGGCTCACGGACGTCGGGATCCCCGTGCAGGCACACCTCGGGTTGACGCCACAGCGCGAAAACGAGACGGGACTCTACCGGCAGGGAACCGACGCGGACTCGGCCAAGGACATCCTGCGTCTCGCCCGCGAACACGAGACGGCGGGCGCGTTTTCGCTCGTCTTAGAGCACGTCCCGGCCAACCTCGCGGGGGCGATCACGGACGCCCTGACGATCCCGACGATCGGGATCGGTGCCGGGGCCGAATGCGACGGCCAGGTGCTCGTCGTCGACGAGGTGATCGGTCTCTCCGAGGGGACGGCCCCGTTCTCGAAACGGTTCGGGGACGTCCGCGGCGAAATGAAGGAGGCGATCGCCGCCTACGCCGACGCCGTCGAGGCCGGGACGTTCCCCGGCGAGGAACACAGCCACCACGAGGACGGCCTCGACGACGTGTACTGATCGATCTGCCGCGGATCGGCGTCGTTCCCGTCCCCGCTTCGGTGTTTGGAGGCCCGGGATCCGATCCCCGCCGACGATACACGGACGTCCGCGCCCGTCCGGCGGATGGCGGGCGGCGGCCTCCGGCGCTCGGGGATCGGCTCCTCCGTCGGAGCGGCGCTACGCCGCTTGCGACGCGGAGGATTTCATTCCCACTCGCCGTCGACGATGTCCGCTTCGGCCTGATGGGCCATGTTCACCTGGTAATCCGGTAGATGGAGCGCGAGGTCCGTCGTCGTGATGATCCCGATCGCCTTACCGTCCTCGACGACGGGCAGTTTCTTGACGCCGTTGTGGCCCATCCGCTCTGCGGCCGTCCGGACCGATTCGCTCCGACGGACGGTGACGACCGGGTCGGACATCAGCCCCTCGATGGGGGTCTCGGGAGCGCGCTCCTCGCCGACCGCGGAGACGAGATCCGACTCGGTAACGATCCCGAGGATCCTGTCATCGCCGACGACGAGCGATCCGATGCTCTCTTTCGTTAGCGTCCGGGCTGCGTCGGCCATCGTCGTGTCCGATGGCACGGATTCGACCGGCGACGACATCAACTCCTCGACGCCCGCATCCTGTTCTGTCATACTCGGACGTATCTCATCAATGTTCATAATAGTGTGGCATCTACGTCGACCCAAATCGATGTCGATGGGGATGCCGCTGCTCATCGGGCGGGCACACGGTCGCGGCGCTCATACTGCCGGCTGTACTCTCCCGACGATATTCGCCACTCCGGGTGGTGAGGGTCTTGCCAGACGTACACCCGGCAGTATCAGTCGCTCCGCCCTTCCCGACACGCCGGCCCACAGAAGTGCGTCGTCGAGACCGCCCCGTCCTCGATCCGGGTGACGACTCTGTGGCCCGGTTCGTTCACGATCGGCTCCCTACAAACCGCACAGCGGGGTGCCGTCTCCTCCGTTACGTCCTCGGCGAGCTCCGATGTCGGGTCGACCATCTCGTTGCACCGTTGGGTGGCGGGCATATGAACGGTTGTGTTTCGTGAGAACGCCCTCCCGTACTCGGTCACTCTTCGAGCGTCGTTTCGTCGAGCGCCGCCGGTTCGGTCTCGTCGGCCTGCCGACGGACGTCGACGTGGTAGTGTTCGAGGATGTCCCGCCCCAAGAGCAGCGGATACTCCATGTGACCTCTGTCTTCGATGCTCGCCGTCACGGTGTGTTGGGTACCGCCGACGCCGACGACCAAGTCGACGACCGGCCGAGAGCGACTGGATTTCACGCTCCCGGATTTGATCTTCACGATGTCCTTTATCGGCCCGGTGCCGATCTCGGCTGCGAGGTGGGCGTCGATGCTCGTCCGCGTCGCGCCCGTATCGGACTTCGCCATCACGGTCCGCTGGCCGCTCGTCCCCATCGTGACGACCTCCTCGACGTAGCCGATGACGGGCGTCTCCGTCGGAACCGACGTCTCGGGTTTCGGCATGCATGCCGGCCGGGAGTCGTCGAGGGTCGCCGTGAGCTCGTGAACCCGCTCGGGGTCGACGTCGCCGCCGGCCCGCTCGATGGCGAGGCGGGCGATGTGGGGCGCGGGCGAGCGGCCGGTTGCTTTAAATAGTCCCCGGAAGCCGGCCGTCGGGTTCACTTCGAGGATGTAGTAGCCGTCCTCGCCCTCGACGACGTCGACACCCGCGTAGTCGAGGCCGACCTCGTCGGTCGCCCGCTTGGCCATCGTCGCGACCGCCTCGGGCAGCTCCTCGGTCGCGTTCTCGACGCGGCCCCCCAACGCGACGTTCGTCCGCCACTCGCCGTCCGGCGCATAGCGGTTCATCGCGCCGACGATCCGCTCGCCGACGACGTAGATCCGGAGGTCGTGGTGGCGCATCTCGTCGTGTTCGATGAGCTCCTGGAGGAACGCCTGCCGTGAGCCGACCATCGGGTTGATGTGGTCGTCGGTATCGAGCTTCCAGGTACCGCCGCCGTGGGTCCCGATGGCGGTCTTGTAGACGACCTCCTCGCCGAAGCGGTCCCGGCGGGTGTTCAGTATCTCGCCCGAAAGCGCCATGAGCGCGTCGGGGACCGAAAGCCCCGCCTCCGCGAGGGCGGTCCCGGACGCGAACTTGTGCATCGCGGTCATCGTCGCCGTCGGGGTGTTCAATACCGGGCGGATCCGATCGAGCATCGTCGCCAGCCCCAGCGCCTCGGCGGGCTGTTCTTCCTTCGAGAGCAACAGCCGGTTGACGACGATGTCGACGTCGGGTTCGAGCGTCACGGTCCCGTCCTCGATGTCGACGACGGTGTTTTCCGCACGGAGCCACGCGGTCCCGCAGCCGAGGTCGTCGATCGCGTTGAGTATGGCTTTCGTCTCCTTCGAACTGTGGAGGCTGAGAACGCCGACAGTAGGTGAATCGGACATACCGTGGGTGCGTTTGGTTTCGGCAAAACACTGCCGGTCCGGCTACGGGGCGGGACTCCGCCCCGGCGGACAGCGCTCTTATAGCCTTCCGCGTCGTGGCTCGGATGTGTCCGCGAGATTCACCTACGACGGCGGGGCCGTCGACCCCGGCGAGACCGCCAACGTCCGTTTCACCGTCAGCGAGACGTACCTGGGCGATCCGGTCCGGGTTCCCGTCACCGTCGTCAACGGCGAACACGAGGGGCCGACGCTCTGTCTGTCCGCCGCCGCCCACGGCGACGAACTCAACGGAATCGAGATCGTTCGGGAGGTCGCCCACGAGTGGGATCACTCGGATCTCTGCGGGACGCTCGTCTGTCTGCCGGTTCTCAACGTCCCCGGCTTCATCGCCCAACAGCGGTACCTGCCGATCTACGACCGCGATCTTAACCGGTCGTTTCCGGGCGACGACTCGACGACGAGCGCAAAGCGGATCGCGGCCCGGGTGTTCGAGAACTTCATCCGGCCATGCGACGTCGGGCTGGATTTTCACACGTCGACGCGCGGCCGGACGAACATGCTTCACGTCCGTGCCGACATGGACGATCCGTCGGTCGCTCGGGTCGCGAACGCGTTCGCCTCGAACGTCATCATCGCCGGCGAGGGGCCGAGCGGATCGTTGCGCCGTGAGGCGAGCGCCGCCGGCACGTCGACGATCACGGTCGAACTCGGCGAGGCCCACCGGTTTCAGCGACCGCTCATCGACGCGGCGCTGGAGGGCGTCCTCTCGGTGATGTCGGAGTTCGGCATGTCGGAGACCGACCCGGTCAAGTGGCCCGGCTGGCGAACCGTCATCGACGCCGCGGAGGAGAAGACGTGGCTCCGGGCGGACACGGGCGGCCTCGTCGAGATGCACAACGACCGCGGCTCGCTGGTCGAGGCCGGCGACCCGGTCTGCACGATCACGAACCCGTTCAAGACCGACGTGACGACCGTCGAAGCGCCCTTTACCGGCGTGCTCATCGGCGTCCTCGAAAACCCCCTCGTCTACCCGGGCAACCCACTCTGTCATCTCGTGGCCCTCGACGGACCGACGCTTCGGGCGTTCCGCCGGAGCCGCCGCGCCCCGAGCGAACCATAACCTTTTTTAATTAGGTAGCCCTCAGTCCGATTCTTATAAATTCAGAACGGGAATATGTACGCGCGAACGGGCTCACGATCGGAAAGAAATGCCGCCGAACGCCTGCGAGACGTTCGCAGGTAGTAACTACTATACCAGCGGGGTACCGACCATACGATGCATGAGTCAATCGTACGACCGAGGTCTGATAGAGGACTTCGGGCGGTGGCAGGAGTTCTCCGCCGGCATGTGGGCTTGGATATTCCACAAGTTCACCGGCTGGGTACTCATCGGCTACCTCTTTACACACGTGGCGGTGTTGAGCACCGCCACCGTGGACGGGGCGACGTATACACAGACGCTCCAGGGGCTCGAGAGCCTGCTTATCGTCCGGTTCCTCGAGGTCGGCCTGCTCGCGGTCGCCGCCTTTCACATCCTCAACGGCATCCGCTTGCTCTTCGTCGACCTGGGCGTTGGACTGGAGGCACAGGACAAGGCGTTCTACGCCGCACTGATAGGAACCGCGGCCATCGCGGTCGCGAGTATCCCGACGTTCCTCCTGGGGGCGTTCTGACATGGCCGAACACTACTCGTCGTTCGAGCCCAAGGGAACCCGCTGGCTGCTCCAGCGGATCACGGCCGCGTTCCTCGTCGTCGTGTTGGCGTACCACTTCCTGTTGTTGCACTTCGTCAACCACGCGGCCGACATCACCTTCGCCGGGTCGCAAGTCCGGATGAGCCAGGTCGGCTACTTCTCGACGATGGTGTTGTTCTTGATCACCGCGGCGTTCCACGGCGTCAACGGCGTCTACAACGCCCTCGTCAATCAGGGTCTCGACGGCACCCAAAAGACCGTCGTTAAATGGCTTCTCATCGTCGCGGGGACGCTCCTCGTCGTCCAGGGGACCCGCGTCGCGAGCGCCATGACGGGGCTGTTCTAACAATGAGCACGCAAGTCCAAGAGCGGGAGACGGATACGGAAGCCGAAGAAACGTCCGACCAGCAACAACGCCGACGCTCGGAGACGGGCGAACGCGACGACATGCGGGAGCGTGCGGAGACGGACCTCTCCGAGGCCGACGAGACGGTTCGGATCAAGGTGTTCCGCTACGACCCCGAGGTCGAGGGGAAAAAGGACCCCCGCTTCGACACCTTCGAGGTACCGTTCCGGAAGGGAATGACGGTCCTCGACTCGCTCATCTACGCGCGGGACCACTTCGATTCGAGCCTTACCTTCCGACACTCCTGTCGGCAGGCGATCTGTGGCTCGGACGCGCTCTTCGTCAACGGACGACAGCGACTCGGCTGTAAGACCCAGATGGTCGATTTGGAGTGGCCGGTTCGGATCGAACCGCTGCCACACGCCGAGGTCGTCAAGGACCTCGTCGTCGACATGGAGCACTTTTACGACCAGATGGAAGCAGTCGAGCCGTACTTCCAGACGAACGACCTCCCGGACGGGGAACTCGAAGAGCAGCGACAGACCCGAGAGAACCGCGAGAAGGTCAAGATGTCGACGCGCTGTATCTGGTGTAGCGCGTGTATGTCCTCGTGTAACATCGCGGCGGGCGACAACGAGTACCTCGGCCCGGCGGCCATCAACAAGGCATACCGATTCGCGATGGACAAACGGGAGGGAGCGGACATCAAAGAACACCGCCTCAACATCATCGAACAGGAACACGGCGTCTGGCGCTGTCAAACGCAGTTCTCCTGTACGGAAGTCTGTCCGAAGGATATCCCCCTGACGGAGCACATCCAGGAACTGAAACGCGAGGCAGTCAAGAGCAACCTGAAGTTCTGGTAGCAGTAGTCTCAAGTCGCTCAAAACCCAACATAATACCATGACAATACACGAACACGACGTGATCGTCGTCGGTGCTGGCGGTGCCGGGCTCCGGGCCGCGATCGCAGCCAACGAGGAGGGCGCGGACGTGGCAATGGTCACGAAACTCCACCCAGTCCGCTCGCACACCGGTGCCGCCGAGGGCGGGATCAACGCGGCTTTGCGGGACGGCGACGACTGGGAACTCCACGCCTACGATACGATGAAGGGGTCGGACTATCTCGGTGACGCCCCGGCCATCGAGACGCTCGCCCAGGACGCTCCCGAGGAGGTCATCCAACTCGAACACTGGGGGATGCCCTTCTCCCGCGAGGACGACGGCCGCGTCTCCCAGCGCCCCTTCGGCGGGCTCTCGTTTCCCCGAACGACCTATGCCGGTGCCGAGACCGGCCACCACCTGCTGCACACGATGTACGAGCAGGTCGTCAAACGCGGGATCACGGTCTACGACGAGTTCTACGTCAGCCGACTCGCGGTCACAGACCACGACGACCCCGAAGACCGGGAGTGCCACGGCTGTGTCGCCTACGACATCAAGTCCGGCGACGTCGTTGGCTTCCGAGCCAACAACGGCGTCATCCTCGCAACCGGCGGCGACGGACAGGTCTTCGATCACACCACGAACGCCGTCGCCAACACCGGGGACGGCGCGGCGATGGCGTATCGTGCAGGCGTCCCGGTCGAGGACATGGAGTTCGTCCAGTTCCACCCGACGACACTCCCGTCGACCGGCGTGCTCATCTCCGAGGGCGTCCGAGGCGAGGGCGGCATCCTGTATAACCGCGAGGGCGAGCGGTTCATGTTCGAACACGGCTACGCCAACAACGACGGCGAACTCGCCTCCCGGGACGTGGTCTCACGCGCCGAACTGACCGAAGTCAACGAGGGCCGCGGGATCAACGACGAGTACGTCTATCTCGACATGCGGCATCTCGGCGAGGAGCGGATCTACGACCGCCTCGAGAACATCATCCACCTCGCGGAGGACTTCGAGGGCGTCAATCCGGTCGAGGAGCCGATGCCGGTCAAGCCCGGACAGCACTACCACATGGGCGGCATCGAAACGAGCGAGCACGGCGAAACGTGTATCAACGGGCTGTACGCCGCTGGCGAGTGTGCGTGTGCGTCGGTTCACGGCTCGAACCGACTCGGCGGCAACGCCCTGCCGGAACTGATCGTCTTCGGTGCCCGTGCCGGCCACCACGCCGCCGGCCGGGACCTCGGCAAGGCCGAGGTTCCGATCGGATCGTCAGCCGAGTCCGAGGCCGAGGAGGGTCTCGACACGCCGGTCGAACCGGGCGCGCTCGACTCGACCGACGGCGACGTCGCCGCCGATGGAGCGTTGGTCGAGCCGACCGAAGTCGTCGAACACGCCGTCGAGTACGAACGGAGCCGGGTCGAAGACATGCTCGAACGCGACGGCACCAACCACGCCGAGATCCGTGGGGACCTCCAGAAGGCGATGACCGAGAACGTCAACGTCTTCCGGGAGAAAGAGAGCCTCAAGGACGCTCTCGAAGTCATCCGCGAGTGCCGCGAGCGCTACCAGGACGTGGCCGTCTCGGATCCTTCCCGGACGTACAATACGGATCTGATCCACACGATCGAAACCCGGAATCTCATCGACATCGCCGAGACGATTACGCTCGGCGCGTTGGCGCGCGACGAATTCCGTGGTGCTCACTGGCGGCGCGAACACCAAGAACGAAAGGACGAGGAGTGGCTCAAACACACGATGATCTCCTGGAACGAGGGCACGCCGAGGCTCTACTACAAGCCCGTCGTCCTCGAAGGCGAAAGCAAAGAGTACGAGCCGAAAGTCCGCTCGTACTGATACGTCCGTCGGCTGGACGGAGCAAGATTTGACGAAGAACGGGCTCCGGGACCGGCGGCGTCAGCCGATCGGGCGAGAAACCTTGCCTCCCGGCCAATGCCGGATGGAAGCCCCCTCGAAAACGCGGGAGGCGGTCACCCGATAAATCCGTCCGTGCTCCACTCCGCGTTGCCGTCCGCCGGTTCGATCGAGACCGGGGCGCTCACCAACACGAACGCGCTCTCCTCGTCGTCGTTTCTGATCTGTCGGGTCGCTTCCGGCGGGATCCAGATGGCGTCGCCGCTCTCCATATCGACCGATTCGCCGTCGACGACGACCGTCGCCGAGCCCTCGATGAGGACGTATATCTCTTCGTGGCCGTTCTCCGTGTGATCGTGGGGTCTGCTGTTCCAGTTCGGCTCACACCGGGTGACCGTCACCCCGACACGCTCGCTGTCGAGGGGCTCTCTAAGAAAGTGCATCCCGCCCGAGACGGGGTCGATGTCGCGGTAGTTGACGCGTTTGTACGTGCTCATACCGCCGCTTCACGGGCCACCAAGATAGGTTTCACGCCCGATCCCACCGCTCGACGATTCGAGCCGCGAGACGGCGAACGGCTCCTACGTCGTCGCGACCCGCTCGATTCGGTCTCCCCCGTCGGTCGGCGGATCCGAACTCATTCCGGCGACCGAGTCGAGGAACGCGATCCGGTAGCTCGCCGGACCGTTCCATTCGCCCCCGTCCGCGGCGCGCTCGCCGGCGAGCCCGAACCCGACGGTTCCCGAGAGCGCGGCCTCGAGTGGTGTTTCGGTCCCGCCGCCGGCGAACGTCGCAAGCGTTACGCCGAGCATGCAGCCGGTCCCGACGACCCGTCCCATCATGTCGTCGCCAGCCGAGATCTCGTAGGCCGCCCCGGGACCGGCGACGACGTCCGTCTCGCCGGAGGCGACGGCGACGGTATCGTACTCGCGGGCACACGACAGCGCCGCCTCGGCGACGTCGGCGTACTCGCCGACCGACTCGACGCCGCGGACCTCCGCGTCCTCGCCCGCGAGCGCAGAGATCTCGGCGTGATTGCCCTTTACGATCGCCACGTCGAGGTCCGCTAAGAGCCGGGTCCCGACCCGCGTCCGCGTCGGTGTCGCGCCGATGCCGACGGGATCGACGACGAGGGGGACGTCGCCGTCGTTCGCCGCCTCCCCCGCGGTGAGCATCGTCGCCTCGCCGGACTCGTCGACGGTACCCATGTTCAACAGACAGGCGTCCGCGGCCGCGACCATGTCGGCGACCTCGCGTTTGTCGTCGGACATGACCGGGAGCCCACCCCAATGGAGCGTGACGTTCGCTACGTCGTTGACGGTGACGTTGTTGGTGACGGAGTTAACGAGCGGTTCGGACGTTTCGATCGCATCGAGGGCGGCCGGAAGGCCAGCGTCCGTGCCGCCGTCGATCTCAGGCATCGATACCCACCCCTTCGACGGCCTCGGCGATCCGACGCGTCGCGGCCTCGGGATCGTCCGACCCCGTGATCGCCGAAATGACCGCGACGCCGTCGGCACCGGCCCGGACGACGGCGGCAGCGTTGTCGGGTGTGATGCCGCCGATACCGACGAACGGAACGTCGACAGCCTCCCGGACCGCCCGGATCCGCTCGAGTCCGACGTTCGATTGCTCGGGTGTGGTCTCCTTGGAGGTCGTCCCGTAGACCGCGCCGACGCCGAGATAGTCCGCACCCGCCGACTCCGCCTCGCGGGCGGCCGCCGGTGTCGAGACGGAGCGGCCAACGATCGCGTCCTCGCCGAGTCGCTCGCGGGCGAGGGGTACCGGGAGATCGTCGTCTCCGAGGTGGACACCATCGGCGTCGATCGCCGCGGCGATGTCGATCCGGTCGTTGACGATCAACGGCACGCCGGCCGCCCGCGTCGACTCGCGGAGTTCGAGACCGAGTTCGTATCGTTCGCGGGCGCTTGCGCCCTTCTCGCGGAGTTGGACGACATCGACGCCGCCGTCGATCGCCGCCTCGACGATCTCGACGGTCGAGCGCCCTTCCGAAAGCCCCGCGTCGGTCACCAGATACACGCCGAAGTTCTGATTCATACAACCAGATAATATTCGCCGGCGTGGCATCGGTCTTTCCGTTCGGTATCGTCCGTCCGGCCCTCCGAGTTATAAACCGAGCGCCGAAACCAGATCGTATCCGACGTCGAAATACTCGACGATCCTGAATCCGGCGTAGATGCCGACGATTCCGAGCACGCCGGCGATGGTCGGCGGGGCCGGGATCGGGACGCCGATCGCGGCGAAGGCCGCCCCGGCGAGGAATCCGGTCGTGAACGCCATGACCGCGACGATGACGGGGGTGCTCATCGTTCACTACCGCGACCGGGGTCACCTAATCGCTTCGGATCCGGGGCGTGCTTTCGGGACTGTCTGACACGGTGGGTGCGTAATCCGATCACCCGGACCTCCGTTGGCGCACCTGTGTTACGTCCCCGGTGGGTTCCGCGGGGACACCCGTCACGGTCACGCCGGGCGGGACGTCCTCGACGACGACGCTTCCGGCCCCGACTGACGCCGCCTCGCCGACGACGATATCCCCGAGCAGCGTCGCGCTCGCGCCGACGGTGACGCCGTCCCCGAGCGTCGGATGTCGCTTCTCGCGGCGCATCGAATCGCCGCCGAGCGTGACACCGTGATACAGGAGGACGTCGTCGCCGACCTCGGCGGTTTCGCCGATCACGACGCCGGCACCGTGGTCGATGAACAGTCGGCGGCCGATCTCGGCGGCGGGATGTATTTCGATGCCGGTGAGAAACCGAACGACCTGTGAGAGAAAGCGGGCGCTAAAACGGTGCCCACGGTTCCACAGCGCGTGTGCGATACGGTATCCCCAGACGGCGTGGACACCGGAGTACAACAGTGCGACGGTCACGGCACTCCTCGCGGCCGGATCCTTCGTGCGTGCGGTCCGAACGTCCTCTTTGATCGTGTCGAGTACCATTTGTAGGGGGTTGGGGAGGGGTTAAAACCGAAACGCGACGGGAGACTGCGTTCAGAACGGATGACAACGGGCGGGACGGCGATCACGGACCCCGGAACGGGGGCAACGAACGAAACGAAAACGGCGAAAGCGAGAGGAACGGCGAAAGCGAGAGGAACGGCGAAAGCGACGGCCCGAAAACGGAGGACGGTACCGGCGGTGGAAGCCGACGGCTATCCGATACGTGGCCGGGCCGACGTCGGTACCGGGATGCCACGCCATACCCCGTGTTGGGGAAACGATGATATAAAAACTGTCGATCACTCGGGGGACGATTCCGGTCGACCGGGGGAGATCAACGACAGCTGGCGAACGCACCCTCGGTGACGGCGGCCCCGCAGACGGCACAGCCACACCGGATGAGGGCCTGTCTGGTCCGTGTATCGACGGGAATCTCGCCTCGACACTCGAAGCACACGAACGTGTCGGTCGTATTCTCGTGTTGCATGTCCCCGACAACTCGGTGCCCACACAAACCGTCAGCTGTGATTCCTGCCGGGTGGGAATCGGATTGCGGTGAACAGAGGGCTTACATTACTGAACCTCAAATCGGCGTATATGCCCGAAGTCGAAGTCTCGTTGCCGGATCGAATCGACAGCGAAATCGCCCGCCTGGTCGATCAAGGCGAGTTCCTCAACCGCGAACAGGCGGTCGAGGAACTCCTCTCGATGGGCGTCTCGGCGTACGCCCCCTCCGAAACGACGGAGGAACCCGACCAGGACCTATTCACACAGATGACCGAGGATCAACAGGACCCGGCCGCCCGAACCGACGACGGCGACGATTACTCGTTTTGAGCGGATCGAGGGCCGTTACTCCGAAAACGCGGTATCGCTCCGGTAGCCATAGCACATCGAGAGCCCCCGCTCGTCGGTCGGCGGATCTGACGGGAGCGAGCGGAGCGACTCGGGACCCGGACGTGACGTCAATCCGAGCGCGACGGCGTCGAGGACGGCGGTGATCGGGAGCCGGGAACCGGTGGTCGCCTCGGCGACCGACTGGACGGTCGGCGGCGCGTCACGGTCGAACGCCACGAGCGCCCGCATTCGTTCCGCGTGTCCCGCCGCGACGTCCGGCGGTTCGGCCATCACTTCGCCCGCGAAGGCCAAATAACACAGTTCGGGGTGTGCTTCGAAACAGACCGGCCGGGCCTCCTCGATCGCGCCGAGGAATTCGTCGACGGCGGCGACGGACGGGGCGCGCTCGAAGGCGGCGCGCGGGAGTTCCTCGCCCGTCTTGCGCTCGTGGACCCTGTTCGCGGCCCGATATCGGTGCTTTTTGGCCGCCTCACGCACGGGGGCCGGAACGATCGCGTCGGCCCGCTCGCCCAGCACCCGTCGTCCGGCCCGCTCGTTCGGCCGCGGCGTCCTCGCGGCCTCGAGGCCGATCGGGACGTCGATCACGATTCGTGCCGCGGACTCCTCGTATCGGGTCCAGAGTTCCCCGATACCCTCGAAGACGGCCGCGTGGTCGAACCCCTCGGCCGTGTAGGCGACGGCGAGCCACTCGCCATCGCGGGCGACGCTGCCGACGTAGTGTTCGCTCACGTGCGAGCCGTCTCACCCGGACCATGTAGGCGTATCGCCGGCTGTCCGTCGCGAACGGACGTCGCACCGCGACTCGCATACGCTGGGGACAGCCAGCAGTATCAGTCGTGGGGATGGAACCGGTTCATCGCCTGCCTGACGGCGTCGGCATCGCCGACGAAAGTAACGTTGTCGCCGTATTCGAGCACGCGATCCGCCGACGGCACGTCGTTTTCCCCGTTGTGACTGATGATAGCGACGAAACAGCCGTCCGGAATCTCCGAGTTGAGATCCTCGATCGTCTTGCCCGCGAGTTCCTCGGAGGTCACTTCGACCTCTTGGACATCGTGGCTGTCACCCAGTTTGTTCATCCAGTGGGTGATCGCCGGCCGCTCGATCTCGTCGTCGATGGCCACTGCCGTCGCGGTCGGAGAGTCGACGGCGGTCACGCCGATGCTTTCGAAGGCCTCGACGTTGTCCGGTTCGTTCACCTGGGCGTAGACCGCGTCGATGTCGAACGTGGTGATGGCGAGTTGGCACGCGAGGAGGTTGATATCGTCGTCCCTGGTCGCCGCGATGAACCGCTTTGCGTCCTCGATCCCCGCCCTTTTCAATACCTGCGTGTCGGTACCGTCCCCCTCGTATACGGTGAACCCCTCCGACCGTGACTGTTCGATCTCTCGGTCGTCGCTTTCGATGATAACGACGAACTCGCCTCTGTTCTCCAGCCGTGTAGCGAGCGCCCGGCCGACCCGGCCGCCGCCGATGATTATCGTGCGCATTGGTGATACCTCGAGGGCGTCCCCGATCTGTCGTGCGAGCCCGGCCTCGATCGCGACCGTCGCGAAGATGACGGCGAACACCGTCCCGACCAACAGCTGTCCGGCCTCGATGTTGCCCGCCAGCTCCAGTTCGATGGCGAAAAGCGTCGCCACGCTCGCCGGAATGATTCCGCGCGGGCCGACGCTCGCGATGAACAGGCGTTCGGGCCAGGTAAATCGCTCGACGCCGACGGTGGCGATGATCGCCCCCACCGGCCGCAGGACGAGCATGATCACGAGCACTATCGCGACCACGCCGACGCCGAGTTGGAGGATGGCCTCGATGTCGATCAGGGCGGCAAGCGAGATGAACACGAACGAGAGGACGATGAGCGTCGCGTTCTGTGTGAACTGTTCGATCTCCTCTCTGTTGTTGAGATCGAGGTTTCCGAGGATGACCCCGCTCGTCGCCGCCGCCGCGATACCCGCCTCGGCGGCGACGACCTCCGCGGCCGCGAACGCCCCGACCGCCGCCGACAGGACGAGAAACTGCGAGGCCTGGACGTCCCGTTCGGGGACGAGTTCGCTGTTCAACAGGAGGTAGATCGTGACCGTCGCGAGCACGCCCGCGGCCACGCCGATGCCGAAGCGCTGCAGGAACGAAAAGACGGTCGAGGGGATACCGAGATCGTCCAACAACAGCGTCTCGAAGATGACGACGGCGACGATCGCAGCGGTCACGTCGTTGACGATTCCCTCGGTTTCGAGGGCGGTCGCGACGTGGTCTCTGACGCGGACGACGTCGAGAATCGGCGTGATGACGGTCGGTCCCGTCGCGACCAACAACGCGCCGATGAGGAGCGCGATCTCGGGGTCGGCTCCCTCGAAGAGCCGGACCGCCGCGGCCGTCCCCAAAAACATCACGGTGGCGCTCACCGTCACCAGCCGGAACGAGACCGTCGAAGCCCCCCGGATGCGCTCGATCCGGAGCGCGAACGCGCCCTCGAAGACGATGATCGCCACGCTAATTCCGACGATCGTCTCCAGGCCGTTTCCGAAGGTGTCCAGCGTGACGAGCCCGAGCACCTCCGGCCCCAACACGACGCCGATAACGAGATAAAAGACCACGCTCGGGATCTTCAGGCGATGTGCGAGCAACTGGACGCCGAGTCCCGAAATGAGGATGACCGCGATGATCGGTAACAGACTGGCTGACACGTATCCGGATTATGGGGTCAGGGGGTGTTTATATTGCCGGATGTACCGATCATATGCCGCTAGAACAGCGCGTCGCGCTCGTCAAGAACCGTCGCGGGGCCGCCGACCGCCCAGACCCGCGTCCCGACGCCGAGATCAGCGATCGCGCCTTCGACGCGGTCGACGTACGCCTCGGTCGTGTTGACGTACACCGACGCACCGGTGTCCGTCGAGAAGTAGACCGGGACGCCGTCCTCGCGGAGCTCCCGGACGGCCTCGAAGACCGACAGCGTCTCGGGCTCCCAGTAGACCCACCCTGCCGGCCCCGTCATCGTCGTGGCCGCGAGCGACAGCGAGTCGTGTTCGGCGAGTTCGAAGGCACGCTCGAAGTCGTTCTCCCGGAGGGCGTGTCGCATCGTCGCGATCTGTCCGTGAATGTGGGCCATCCTGGCCTCGAACATGTGGCTTTCGGCGGCCTCGCGGTGGGCCTCCTCGGTGTGTTTGAACGCCGGGATCTCGGCGGCGACGATCCGGAGGTCGTCCTCCAGATCGGTCTCGATGCGCTCCGAGCGGCAGTCGACGTCGTCGAGTCCCGTGCGGAGATGCGAGAACGCGCCGGTGACCGCGCGGGCGGCCGACGAGGAGCCCCGGCGGGCCACCGCCGAGATCTCCGGCAGCGTCATCCGGAGGCCGGCCGCCTCGACGAGCGCGACCGCGGCCGCGGCAAAGCCCGACGAGGAGGAGCCGAAGCCGATGTTCGTCGGGAAGTCGTTTTCGGACTCGAAGCGGACGCGGGCGTCGATCCCCGAACGCTCCCGGACGTGGTCGACGACGTTCCCGATGCGTTCGGCCCCCCGTCCCGTTAGCTCCTCGCCGTCGACGACGTAGCGGTCCGCCGCCAGATCCGACTCGAACGCGGCCGTCGTCGTGGTGTGGCTGGGGGCGGTACAGACGGAGATCGAGTCGTGATACGGGAGCCGAAGCTCCTCGTCGCGCATCCCGTGGTACTTGATGAGGCCCTGGATCGGGTGGGCCTTCGCAGTCGCCTTCATACCACTTCCTCCGCGGGACGCGTCTTTGCAGTTTCGTCTCCCGCCGCCGCGCGCGGGTTTTCCGTTCGTCTCCCGCCGCCGCGCGCGTCTTTGCCGTTTCGTCCCCCACTGCGACCATGCCGGCCGGGGGTGCCCCCGACGGCGCTTATTTCACGATCGCCGACGAAATAACGACAGACCGGCGCTGCGGTGGCGCGCGCTCGCGGCCGTGCCGGAGCGGTGCGGGACCGGAGGTCTCGCACCCGGAGGCCGGCCACGGATCCACGTGCGAGGGATGAGCAGCAAAGCGCCGCGACCGCAGGGAGCAAGCGAGCAGCGCAGTCGGTTGGGGAGGCGTGTGGTCTGCGGTGGCTGTCCTGACGCTGTTTTGTCGTCCGGAATCCCTGACGGAACCGATCAGCGAAAGCGGGCTATCCGGCCGCTCAGGGCCAGCTACCGGCTTCCTCGGAGGCGTTCAACACCCGCTGGATCGCGACGACGTAGGCGGCCGTCCGGAAGTTCGGGAGGTCGTACTCCTCATAACACTCGAGGAGGCCGTCGAAGGCGTCGACGATGTGGCGTTCGAGCTCCTCGTTGACGCGCTCTTCGGTCCAGTAGAACCGCTGGCGGTTCTGGACCCACTCGAAGTACGAGACGGTGACCCCGCCCGCGTTCGCGAGGATGTCGGGGACGACGATGACGTCCTTTTCCGTAAGGACGTCGTCGGCCTCCGGCGTCAGGGGGCCGTTGGCCGCCTCGGCGATCACGTCGGCCTGGACGTCACGCGCCAACTCGCCGTCGATGGCGTTTTCCAGCGCCGCCGGGATGAGCAAGTCGACGTCGAGGGTCAAAAGCTCCTCGTTGGTCAGCTCCTCGGTCGCACCCTCATAGCCCGTCACGGAGCCGGTCTCGTTTTTGAACGCCTTCACGTCGTGGGCGTCCAGTCCCTCGGGGTTGTGGATCGCTCCCGAGGAGTCAGACACCGCAACGACGGTCACGTCGTGGGCGTCTTCCAGCAGCTCCGCCGCGATGCTGCCGGCGTTGCCGTACCCCTGGACTGCGACGGAGGCCCCCGAGAGGCTCCGCCCAAGGTAATCGAACGCCTCGCGGGCGGTGAGCATCGTCGACCGGCCGGTCGCCTCGACGCGGCCCGCGGATCCACCCGAGTCGATCGCTTTGCCGGTGATGACGCCCGGCGCGGTCGTACCTTCGAGCGTCTCGTAGGTGTCTTTGATCCAGTTCATCTCCCGCTGGCCGGTGTTGACGTCCGGTGCCGGGACGTCCCGATCCTCGCCGATAATGGGCCGAAGCTCCGTCGCGAACGCGCGGGTGATCCGCTCGAGTTCGTCCGTGGAATACTCCTGGGGGTCGATGACGATGCCGCCCTTCCCGCCGCCGTAGGGGATGTCGACGACGGCGCATTTATACACCATCCAGCCCGAGAGCGCTTTTACCTCGTCGCGGGAGACGCCCGGGTGATAGCGGATCCCGCCCTTGTAGGGGCCGCGATCGCCGTTGAACTGCGAGCGGTACGCCCGGAACACGCCGACGGAGTCGTCGTCGAGTTCGACCGAGAGGTTCGTCTCGAGTATCCGCTCCGGGTTTTTGAGCCGGTCGAGCACACCGTCGCCGACGTCTATGTGCGTCGCCGCGTCCTCGATCTGTTCCTGTAGGCTCTCGAAGGGATTGACCTCGTTGGACATGACCGGACGATTGTCCAGTAGGTGCTTAATACTAACGACGTTAAATTGACGTATCGATGATGTAGGACCCGCTGAATGGCAATTTTTGCGTTTTCGCTGTGAGTCCCGCGGCGGAGCAGGTCGGCGTGTTTTGCACGCCTCGCCCTCCTCGACCGGAGCTCCGATTCAGTGTTCGTCGGCCGCCTCGTATCGATCGATGATCGTCTCCGCGCGCGCGATCAGCGGCGCGTCGATCATTTCGTCGTCGACGCGAATGACGCCTTGCTCCGCCGCCGAACCGGCCGCGTCGAGCACCCGCGTTGCCCACTCGACGTCCTCGGCGGCCGGCGTGAACGCCTCGTTTATGATTTCGACCTGTGCCGGGTGGATCGCTATCTTCCCGTCGTAACCGAGCACCCTTGCGAACTCGGTCTCCTCCGTGAGTCGGTCGGTCGCCTCGATATCCGTAACGAGCGTGTCGATGGCGTCGACGCCGGCCGCCCCGGCGGCCAACACGACGTGCTGGCGGGCATGTGAGACCTCCTCGCCGCGTTCGGTCCGCGTCGCGCCGACGTCGGCCGCGAGGTCCTCGGCACCGAACGCGACGGCCCGGACGGGACCGGCCGCCGCGATCTCCTCGGCGGCGAGGATCCCGCCCGCGGATTCACACAGCGCGATGACCGGGCGGTCACAGCCCCGCGCGGCGACCAGCTCGTGGAGCTCCAACACGTCGTCGGCCGATTCGGCCTTCGGGACCATGATCGAGTCGAGCCGTGGGTCTTTCGAGGTGATCGCCTCGGCGTCCGAGAGTGCGGTATCACGGTCGGGATTGAGACGCACACACACCTCACAGTCGGGGTCAAAGGCGGGATCGGAGAGCACGTCGGCGACGGCCGCACGTGCGGCGTTCTTGTTGGCGGGTGCGACCGCATCCTCGAGGTCGAATACGACGGTATCCGCGCCGGATGCGGGTGCTTTGCGCATCAGCGCCGGTTCGTCCCCGGGCGAAAACAGGACGCTGCGTCGTGCCATGAGTACCGTCCATCCGAAGGCGACGCAAATCAAGGTAGGGGTCTCTCCGGGGGTCGCGGTCTCTCCGGGGGTCGCGGTCTCTAGTCGCGCAACTCGTTCATGTGATCGATGCGCTTTTCGAGGAGGTCGGACGTTCCGATGTCGTGTCGGACGCGGAGCCCCTCCGTTCCGGTTCGCTCGAAGGCGTCCTCGACGATCGCTTCGGCCTCACGGATCGACTCCGCGACGCCGACGACGGCGAACGACCGCGACGTCGTCGTGTAGATGCCGTCCTCGCGGGCGTCGACGCTGGCATAAAAAAGCGTCGCCTCACCGGCGCTTTCGGCGTCGATCGCCACCTTCGCCCCGGCCTCCGGGTCGACCGGATAGCCGTCCGGAACGGCGTATTTACACACGGTCGCACGATCCGAGAACGCGAGCTCGGGCAGCTCCTCACCCTCGCGGGCCGCGATCAAGAACTCGACGAAATCGGTCTCCAGGATCGGCAGCGTATTCATCGCCTCGGGATCGCCGAAGCGGGCGTTGAACTCGACGACCCTCGGGCCATCGGTGGTCAACATGAACTGGCCGTAGAGGACTCCCTTGTACTCCGGCATCGCCTCGACGACGGCGTCGATCACGTCGACCGCGGCATCGTACTCCGCGGCGGTCATGAACGGCAACGCGTTCGTCGCATCGCTGTACGAACCCATCCCGCCCGTGTTCGGACCTTCGTCGCCCTCGTAGGCGCGTTTGTGGTCCTGG
The DNA here is from genome assembly GCF_013839515.1 of Natronomonas salinimetallica. GTDB lineage: Archaea > Halobacteriota > Halobacteria > Halobacteriales > Haloarculaceae > Natronomonas. Next base: position 72,771 of record NZ_JACDNQ010000008.1, read on the forward strand.
ACGGCGGGGGAGACACGGTACTCGCCGTTCGCGACGAACGCCTGTATCGTGAACTCCTCGCCGACGAGTCGCTCCTCCAAGACGAAGGCGTCGTACTCGCTTTCGAGGACGTACTCGATGCCCTCGGACTCCGTGATCTGGTCGCCGATGACCCGGACGCCCTTCCCCCCGGTCAGTCCCCGGGGCTTAATCGCGAGGTCGCCGTCGTACTCGCGGATGTACGCCGCGGCCGCCTCGCCGTCCTCGAACGTCTCGAAGTCGGGACAGCCCGGAATCGATTCCTCGATCATGAACTCCCGCTGGAACGCCTTGTCCGTCTCTATCCGTGCCTCGGCTTCCCGTGGGCCGAACGCGTACACCCCGGCGTCGTCGAGGGCGTCCGCGACCCCCGCGTTCAGCGCCGATTCGGGGCCGATGGCCGAAAGCGTCGCCCCGACCGACTCGGCGTACTCGACGATCGAGTCGCCGTCCGTCTCGTCGAGTTCCCGATACCCCGCCGCCAGCGAGGCGATCCCGGGGTTGCGGTTCGACGCACACGCGTACAGTTCGGCCGACTCCGATCCCGCGACCGCGCGGGCGATGGCGTGTTCGCGCCCACCGCCGCCGACGAGAAGCACCGTCTCTGTCATACGCGAAAACGGAACTCACGGGAGTGTAAGCGTTGTCCTTCGAAGCGGACGGGTGCCCACGGACGTGCGCATACCGGCAACGTCGTCGGTTCGTCTTTGACGCCTAGACGTCCTCCTCGAAGCCGTATCCGAGTGACATCGTCCAGGAGACGTCGTACGCGCCGCTTCGCTCGACCGTACAGACGCCATTTACCGACTGTGTGGCGTCGAGTTTGCCGCGCCACTCGACGGCGTAGAGCCCGCCTGCCTCCTGGATCGCCGTCGTGTCGATCGAGCCCCCACTGACCGGGAACGTCCCCGACGGCGGCGTCTCGAAGCCGACTGACCCCTCGCCGTCCCCGACGGTCGGCGTCGCGGCACCGACGACCGTTCCGGTTCCGAAGCGGAGCCCCGTCGACAGCGTCGTCAGACGCACCTCCCGGACGAGGCGGCCGTCGGTCGGATCGGCGGCGACCCACAGCCAGTACCGATAGCGGTCGTCGCCGAGATCGTATCGCACGATACAGGTGTCGGCGATCAACATCGGCGCTTCGGGGTCGACGGCCTCGGGTGTGAGGCTAAATTCGCCCTCCGTCGGGTTTCCCGGCGTCTCCCGGGTGATCGCGTACCGTCCAGCGTAGGCGATGCCGAACGTCTCCGGGCGCTCGGTGTCGGTTCCCCAGACACCGCTGTCCCCGTACGTGTCCCGCATCCGTTCGACGTAGTTCCCGAACCCTTCGGCATCGAGAGCGACCCCCTCGTCGGCGGGGGAGAGCGTCCACGTCGCCGAATCGGTCGCCCGCGTCTCCCGTCGCGTCACGCGCTCTTCGATACAGCCCGCGACGCCTGCGGTCGCGAGCACGGAGCCGCCTGCACGGAGCACGTCCCTGCGCGATCGTTCCATATGCCTTCGGAGACGTCGGCGACTCAAATAATGTTCCGTTGCGTGCCGAGAGGCCGCCCGGACGCCACCGCCGGGTATTCCTCCGAGGACCGATCAAAACGCTGTCGAAAGCCGCGGCGTTTAGTACCGCGAGTGCCTCCCAGTCGGTATGGAAAACCGTCTCGACGAGGCCGCCTCGCCGTATCTCCGCCAGCACGCCGACAACCCCGTCGCCTGGCAGCCCTGGGACGAGGCGGCGCTCGACCTGGCCAAAGAGCGGGACGTTCCGATCTTTCTATCGATCGGCTATGCCGCCTGCCACTGGTGTCACGTGATGGCCGAGGAGAGTTTCGAAGACCCCGCGGTCGCCCGACGGCTCAACGAGGAGTTCGTTCCGATCAAGGTCGACCGCGAGGAGCGCCCCGACATCGATACCCTGTATATGAACGTCTGTCAGATGGTTCGGGGGTCAGGCGGGTGGCCGCTGTCGGTGTGGCTCACCCCCGAGGGAAAACCCTTCCACGTCGGGACGTACTTCCCCCCGGAGGCGACGGGCAACATGCCGGCGTTCGGGTCCGTTCTCGACGACATCGCGGCCTCCTGGAACGACTCCGAACGGCGCCCACGGCTCGAATCCCAGGCCGACCAGTGGGCGAACTCGACGAAAAACGAACTCGAGGGGACGCCGGATCGGGCGGCCGAGGCCCCCGACGAGGGGTTTCTCGACACCGCGGCAAACGCCGCCGTTCGGGGCGCGGACCGACAGGAGGGCGGCTGGGGGCAGGGCCAGAAGTTCCCGCATCCGGGGCGGATTCACCTCCTGTTTCGGGCCTTCGAGCGAACCGACCGCGATACCTACCGCGACGTCGCCCTCGAAACGTTAGACGCGATGGCCTCCGGCGGGCTCTACGATCACGTCGGCGGCGGTTTCCATCGTTACTGTGTCGACCGCGAGTGGACGGTCCCGCACTTCGAGAAGATGCTCTACGACAACGCCGAGATCCCGCGGGCGTTTCTCGCCGGGTATCAACTGACCGGCCGAGAGCGCTACGCCGAGGTCGCCCGCGAGACCTTCGAGTTCGTCGACCGGGAGCTCACCCATCCCGACGGCGGGTTCTACTCGACGCTCGACGCCGAAAGCGAGGACAGCACCGGGACGAGAGAGGAAGGCGCGTTCTACGTCTGGACGCCCGAAACCGTCCAGGAGGCGGTCGATGACGGCACCGCCGCGGACCTGTTCTGTAAGCGCTACGGCGTCACCGGCACGGGGAACTTCGAGAACGAAACGACGGTGCTCACCGAGTCGACGCCGGCCGGGGAACTGGCGGCCGACGCCGTCATGGATACCGATGCCGTCGAGGCGTCGATCGACGAGGCACGAGAACGGCTCTTCGAGGCCAGAGAACGACGCTCGCGACCCCCCCGAGACGAGAAGATTCTGGCCGGCTGGAACGGGCTGATGATCTCCGCGCTCGCCGAGGGATCGGTCGTCCTCGATTCAACCTACGCCGACGTCGCCGCCGAGGCCCTCTCGTTTTGTCGCGAACGGCTGTGGAACGACGAGAAGCGCCGGCTGAACCGCCGCTTCGAGCGCGGCGAGGTCGGCATCGAGGGCTACCTCGCGGATTACGCGTACCTCGGGCGCGGAGCGTTCGACCTGTACCAGGCGACCGGTGACGTCGAACACCTCGCGTTCGCCGTAGAACTCGGCCGCGTCATCCAGGAGGCGTTCTACGACGACTCGGCGGGGACGCTGTACTTCACGCCGACGGGCGGCGAGGAGCTGCTCGCGCGGCCCCAACAGCTCGCCGACAGCTCGACGCCGTCGAGTACGGGCGTCGCCATCCGGCTGCTCGAATCGCTGTCGGCGTTCGTCCCCGACGCCGGGTTCGACGGGACCGTCGAGGCGGTGTTGGAGACACATACGTCGACACTGGAGTCGAACCCCCTCTCACACACCTCGCTCACCCTCGTCGCCGTCGATCGGTCGATCGGAACTCCCGAGTTGACCGTCGCCGCCGACGGCCTGCCCGACGCCTGGCGCGAGACGCTCGAAACGTCGTATCTCCCCGCTCGAACCCTCAGCGTTCGCCCCCCGACGGAGGCGGGGCTGTCGGCGTGGCTCGATGCCCTGGGCCTCGACGCCGCGCCGCCGATCTGGGCGGGTCGAGACGCGGTCGACGGCCGCGAGACGGTGTACGCCTGCCGGTCGTTTACCTGCTCGCCGCCGAAGCACTCGATGGACGAGGCGATCGCGTGGCTGCAGGACTCCTGATACTGCTGGCTGTCCAAGTGCGAGCGAGTCGGGGTGCGACAGGCGGTCGCGACGGACAGCCGGCAGTATGAGACTCGATAGCGGGGCCGCGCCCGTCCACCATGGTATGCTGTCGTTCGGATCACGCCCGCTCGTACGGTCCGAGCCGAGTCCCGTCGAGGAGATACGCCTCCCCGTCGGCGAGCGCGTCCGGCAGAAACGGGGAGAGAAAGCCGTCCGCCTCGTTGACCGCGGTCCCGCCCGAGAGATCGTTGAACGCCGGACAGACGACGAGTCGGTCGCCGACCGCGTCGTCCGTCCCGGGAAACCCCGAGGCGTCGAGTCGGCCGCGGAGCCAGACGCGCTCGGTTCGACGCCCGCCGACGGCGTCGCTCAGCCGTACGAGGGGGTGCTCGTGGGCGGTGCAGACGAGCGGCGCGGAGACGACCGACCCGGCCGGCCAGGTGTGGCCGTGAGAAAAGCCCACGTCGCCGATCCGGATCCCCTCGCCGCCGGTGATCTCGACGCCGTCGATCCCGCCGACGACCGGTTCGATTCCACCGTCGTGGTTGCCCTTCACGACGGTCGCTGGGGAGTCGGCCGTCACCGCGTCCAGTAGCTCTCGAATCTCTGCGCGCTCCTCGCGGCCGGGGTCGCCGATGCTGTCACCGAGATCCCCGAGGAAGACGACTCGATCGACCGAAACGCCCCCGAGGATTCCGAGAAGCCGCTCTCGACGACGCTTTGCTCGGCTGTCGAGTTCGACACCGTCGCGGCGGAGACCGACCTCGATGCCGGCGTGGTAGTCCGCGACCACGAGGGCCCGCTCGGTGCCGCAGTCGGCGATCGCGACGGGCTTTTCGGGGACCGGCTCGAGCATTCAGATCCGTTTCAGCGTGTCGTCGGAGGGCTCATAACACCGCCCGTTCATCAGCGCCTCCTGGATCGCGTCCTCGACGGCTTCGGGGTCAGCCCCGTACTCCTCGACGACCGCCGCGACGAGGTCGTCCCTGTCGGCACCGTCGCCGTCGTCCAGTTCCCCCATCAGCCCGATCACCACCTCATCGAGGTCGACTCCCGCTTCCGGGGTGGCGGTGTCCTCGGCGTCCGCCGTCCCGTCCGATCCGGTGGCGGTATCGGACTCGCTGGGGGCGTGGGCGGAGTCGGCGGCCGCACTTTCGGTCGGTTCTGCGGCCGTTCCCTCCGGTTCGATGTCCGCCGGTTCGATCTCGTCGGCGGTCGAAAACTCCGTCCCGAACTCGTCTTCGACCTCCCGGCGCTCCGCCTCGTCGAGTTCGAACTCGCCGGGGTCGACCGCCTCCGTATCGTCCGGTACGTCCTCGCCGACCGGCTCCGGGTCGACGTCGGGGGCGTCGTCCGGTTCGGTATCGACCTCCGCGGTATCGGCATCCGCGGTATCGACCTCCGCGGTATCGGCATCCGCGGTTTCGGCGTCCGCGCTTTCGGCGCCCGCTTCCGGCGTGGATGTCGGTTCCGACGGCGCCTCCGCGGGTGGGTCCCCCGTGGCGTCGGACGAGGACGTCGGCTCGTCGGTCGCGTCGACGAGTGGCTCGTCTGCGGCATCGGCTGTCGGTTCCGAATCCGCCGCCTCGCCCGCAGGGCCGACGTCGGTGTCGCTTCCGGCCCCGTCCTCGTCTTCACCGACCCCCGCTGCGGCCGCCGCGCTCCCGGGCGTCGGTGCTCCGGCGAGATCCACCGTCGACAGCGTACTCGCGTTACCGCCGCCCTCGCCCGGCGCGAGTTCGAGCCCGCGGACTTCCTCGCGCTCGCCCGCTACGACCCGGACGGCATCGAGGGCGACGTCTCGGAGTTCGTCGAGATACTCGGGTGTCGTGCCGTAGTAATCGAGCGCGAGCGCGACGCCGTCGGCCAGCCGTTCGTCGACGCCCGCCTCGACGAGCGCCGCCCGGAGCTGGTCGCCGACGAGGCCCGATTCGGCGGCCGAGGCCATCACGCCGATCCGTTCGAGCGTGCGCTCTGCGGCCGTCACGACCCACCGATCGCGCGTCTCGGCGTCGACCTGGCTCACCGATTCGGGACGGACCGAACTATAGATCCGGTCGCCGTCGTCGGGTTCGTAGGTCCGGGCCTTCCCCGAGAGCGCAAAGAAGCCCGGCGGGTCGGCGCGTTCGAGGACGGCCAAGGCGTCGGGCTGGTACTGGCCGGCGTACGTGACGAACGCCCCCGTCGGATCGACGAGCCGGCCGCGGACCATCTCTGGGTTGACGTCGGTCACCTCGGTGAGGACGCCGACGGCGAACAGGCGGTTGACCCGCGCGCCGGTCGGCGTCACGACGTAGTTCGGGGCGCGCTCCTCGTCGCTCTCGCTGTAGGTCAGCTCCGCGTCGTCGAACTCGGCGGCGAAGAGGCGGTAGGCGACCTCCCGACGGCCGGGCTCCGAGTCGCTCATGCGTCCACCTCCGCGAGGAACGCCGCCGCACGCGCCTCGGGGTCCTCGCTTCGCTCCTCGAACTCGGCGGCGTTGAGGTTCGCGCCGTACTCGTCGACCGACAGCGCGCCGCGAACGCGGTACTCACGGCCCGCTAGTTCCTCGGCGATCCGTTCTGCGACCACGTCCCGATCCATCGCATCGCGGGCGTGATCGAGGGCGTCGTCGAGGGGTCCCCCGTAGATCTCCGCGGTCAGTTCGCGATCGAGGATGACGGTGACGGTATCGGTGCCGTCGTCGAGGATCGCTTTTACCCGGAGGTCGTCCTCGGGGCTGACCTGTCCGTGGGTGCGACACTGGTCGTTCTGGACGACTCGACCGCACTCGGGACAGCGCTGGATGAGCCCCGAGCCGTCCCGGACCTCGATGACACTCCCCCTCAACAGGACGTCGTAGACGCCACCCGAATCGACGGCCTCTCGGACCGACATCTCGGTCGCCGAGTCGCTGACGTCGACCGCCGCGGCCGGTTCGACCGTCGAGAACGCCGTGACGTTCACCGAGGGGACGCCACGGAACTCGTCGACGTAGACGTCCTCGAGGCGCACGGACGCGCCCTCCGATATCTCGGCGTGTGGATCCCAGTCGGTGAACGGCAGCCGTGTCGTCTCGTCGCCGAACTCCCCGCTCAGGATCTCGGTCTCGCCGTCACGGCCGTCGATCGTCCGGCGCTCGACGTCGAGAACCCGGACCTCGATCGTCCGGCCGCGGTCGCCCGGTTCGAGGTCGATGAGGTCGCGCTCTCCTCCGACCTCGTAGGGGACCGAGAGTGGATCCTCCTCGAGCGTCACCGTCGTCGACCCGCCGAGGTTCAACTCCGGTTCGCCATCCCACTCTCTGACCCCGGCGTTGCCCGCGGTGATCGTATCGCCGGGCGACAGCGAAAAGTCGTTCCAGGCCGTGTAGGATATCCGCCCGGTCTCGTCGGCGAGTTCGCCCTCGAAAATCGTCTGCTCGTCGCCCTCGTATCGGATCGAGCGCTTGCCGACGGTCAACACCCGTGCGGAGACGGTCACGTTGCCCGAATCCGTGGTGATGTCGACGATGTCCGTCTCCGAGGGTGCGCCACCCGTTCCCTCCGCCCCCGAGTCGCCGTACTTACGCCGAAGGCTCTGTTTGGCTTCGTCCAGCGGCACCGAGTAGGAGACGAGTTTTTCGAGATCCGCTTTGACCTCCGTTTTGTCTACGCCGAGAGTGGAGGCGAGCTCCTCGGCCGCGTCGTCGAGACTCATACAGAGTCGGTTCGACTGCCCGTGGCAAAAGCGTTCGTGACGAGCGGTAACTGCCCATGGATCGGGGGACCGCTCGTCAGTTCCCGAGCTGTTCGGCCAGGTGAACGGTGATCGGCGCGTCGGCGTCCTCGACGAAGCGGGCGCGTTCGGCCCCCGACTCGGCGTCCTCGACGATCACGGTCGGGATCAGCCCGATTTCGTACTCCTCGACGCCGGGGCCGACCTTCGAGCCGTCGTCGGCTTTCTCGACGGGATAGTGTTCGATCGCCTCGACACCCGCCGCCTCCATCGCCGCGCCGAAATCGGGGAGCTGTGAACGACAGTCCGTACACCAATCGCCGCCCCAGACCTTCACGACGACGTCGTCCGCGACGGCTTCGAAGGCATCGATCGCCTCCTCACAGGAGTCCGCATCCCACACCGGGTTCGGGCGCATCGTTTCGAGTTCCATACCGTGGATATTCGTCGCGCACCTCTTAAGCGGCGCGCCTCCAGACCACCGCGTTCGGAGGGGCATCCACCGCCGAACCGGCCGGTACCGACGCCGAGGGAGACACCGGTCGGCCGAAGCGACCCGGCGGAAGTGACCCTGCCGAAGCGCCCCGGCCGAAGCGACCTGGTCGGGCACTCGCCAGTACCGTGTGATACCCGTCCGTCTCACCCGTCCGTGACGAGAAACGTCCGGCCGCCCCGCCGCTCGAAGTGAACCCCGTCGGCCGCCGCGGCATATCCCTCGACCTGCGTGATCGGCAGGCCGCTGATATCGAGGACGCGAGCGCCGGCGAGACCGTCGGTCTGTGGGTCGGGATGTGCGGACATACACGTCACTACACACGGGCCTAGTAAATCGGTCAGCCATGCGCGGAGTGAAAGTGAAAGTGAACGTGGACGTGGACGTGGACATGAAAGTGGACGCGGATGTGGACGTGGATGTGGACGTGGACGTGGACGTGAAAGTGGACGTGGACGTGAAAGTGGACGTGGACGTGGACGTGGAAATGAACTCGAACGTGGACGTGAGAGTGAAGCCGACCGCGGCCGGGGATCTATAGCATCGTGTCGACGCCGTCGGTCCGCTCGACGGTGACAGCGCCCGTTGCGGCGTCGACACGCATCGTCCGCCCGCACCCGCCGCCGACCTCCTCGCCCACGAGGTCGACGCCGTACTCGTCGAAGACCTCGCGGGCGGCCGCGATGTTTCGATCGCCGATCGACGCCCCGTCGTCGTCGCCGAAATCGACGACTGCAGCGCCGCCGGTCACCTTCGCCCGCAACGCCGACTCGCGTGCGCCCGCCTCACAGAGCGCGTCGACGACGGCGTCGATCCCCGAATCGACGAACCGGGCCGGCGGGCGGTCGTCGTCACCGTTCCGGCTCGGGAGCATCGGGTGGAGGAGGGAACTAAGCCCCGCGTCGGGGTCGTACACCGCGATCCCGAGACACGACCCGAGCCCGCTCGTCGTGAGGGTTCCCGCCGAGGCGACGGCGAACTCGGCGATCGAGACCTTGATGCGCTTCCCGGAGCCATTCGCGTTCTCGCTCCCGTCCCTGTTCTGACCGCGACCCCTGATCCGGTCTCCGTCCCTCCCTCGGCTCCCATCACCTCCTCGGCTCTCCCGCCCACTCCGGCCGCCGCTTTCGCCCCGGTTTCCGCCCGTCCGTCGGCTTTCGCTCCCCCCTCCGTCGTCCCCCTCGCTTCCGGGGAGCCGCGCCACAGCTCAAAACACCTCGTCGGGGTCGACGCGGGTCTGGTCGGCCCGTTCGACGAGAAGCTCCTCCAGCACCTCCCGGAGTTCGGCACCATCGGGCAGCGCGAACAGTTCACATCGGAAGACGCCGTCGGTGTCGGTCTGGATCGTCGAATCGAGCAAGAACGCGTGCTCCTGTGTTTGGGCCATCCGGCCGACGATCGGGCTCATGATCGAGGTCCCCATATCCGAGACGAACGTCGGCGGCGAGTGGTCGATCGACGATTCGAGGACGTTCGCCCAGCCGTCGATGAAGCCGCTCGTCATGATGTTCCCGAGTTCTTTCATCGCGCTCTGTTCCATTTCGCCCCACTCGCCGTCGGTCTCCATCGGTACGAGGGCGTCGACGACCGCCTCCGCGGAGGGGCGATCGAAGAGGATGGCGAGATACCCGCTCGGCTTGCCCGTATACTCCATGACCGTCCCGACGTAGCGCCGATCGCCCACCGTGGCGGGCACCGCATCGATCGGCACGAAGCGCATCCGGTTGACCTCGACGTCGGTCTCCAGTCCCGTCATCGTCGTGACGTTCTCGGCGGCGCGCTCGGCACCGGATTTCGTCATCTCGTTGAAGACTTCGAGCTTCTCGAAGGGGATCGCGTCGTCGGTCGCGGGATCCAACGCCTCGACCAACGACTCCCGCTCGGGGACGAGCAGGATGTGGAAATCCAGCGATCCGGAGGCGGATTCGACCCGGCTCCGGAAGACGAACACCTGCCCGTCGGCACCGGTCGTCTCGGCCGGCAGTACGTCGGTGCCCGAGCCCTCGACGTACGTCGGTGGCGAGATGTCGATGACCGCGTCGAGGTGGTCCGCCCAGCCGTCGATGAAGCCGCTCGTCAGGATGTTGCCGACCTCCTCGATCGAGCTTCGGCGCATCCCCTCGTCGGCCCCCGGTGCCAGCACGTCGGCGACGGTTTCGCGCGCCGCCGAATCGAACGTGAGCACCGTCTCGCCGTCGAGGGCCCCGTCCAGGCCGATCCGGACGCCCGAGAACTCCCCGCCGAGGTACTCGTATTCGAGCTCCGACGGCGCCACGAGCGAGATGTTCGTCACCTCGACGTGCGTCTCGATCCCCGTCAACGCCGACAGCGCCGTCGCCGCCGACTGTGCGCCCTCGCGGGCGAGACGGTTGTAGGTCTCCAGCGAATCGATGTCGATCTGCATCCTACCCGGCCACCACGTTCTCGATCTCCTCTAGGACGCTCGGCTTCTGGAAGGGCTTCGTGATGTACCCCTGTGCACCGGCCTGGATCGCGCTCTTCATCTTCTGTTCTTGGCCGACGCTGGTGCACATGATCACTTTCGCGCCGGGATCCGATTCGGTGATCTCGTCGGTCGCCTCGATGCCGTCCCGGATCGGCATCACGATGTCCATCATGACGAGATCGGGGTCGTTCTCGTTGTACAACTCGATGGCCTCGACGCCGTTTTCGGCCTCCCCGGCGATGGTGTACTCCTCCTCTAAGATCTCCCGCAGGAGGCTTCGCATGAATTCGGAGTCGTCCGCGATCAGGACCTTCATCTCTTCGAAGCGTTCGACCACCGAGTACGTCAAGCCGTGTTCGGGTTCAGCGCTCGAAACGGATCGGAAACGATCGGCGTTCGTCCGTCCTCGGCCCTACGTTCCGTCCGCTTCCTCGCGGATCGCGGCGACCAGCTCCGCGATCGAGTCGGTCCGATCGAGGTCGTGGGCGGCCAGAAGCTTCGCGAGGTTCGGCGTCTCGTCGGTCTCGAAGGTCGACTCCCGGAGCAGGATGTCGACGACCTCATCCGGCGGCGTCCCGTCGGTGACGTGGCCCGCGTACCACCGGAGGAGGTCCTCGAACGTCGCTATCACGTCGTCCGAGACCGTCCGGTGACGGGCGGTGTCGCCCTCGAACTCCGCGACGACATCGAGGCCGTAGCGGGCGTTCGACCGCGAGAGCTCCTCGGCGAGCAGCGTCCGGGCCGTCTCGGGGCTTGCGGGTCGGTCGGCCGAGGACCGTCGGTCGGCCGGGGACTGTCGAGTTCTCGCGGACCGATCGGCGCGATTCGGCGCGTCGGGGTCGCCTCCACTACCGGATCCGGATGCGGCGTCGGGGACGTTCGGCGGCCCGGATCCCGCCGAGACGACGTAGCGCCCCGAGTCGTCTAACTCCTCGACGTACTCGCTCTCGGAGACGTCGAGTTCCTCCGGTGAGAGTACTTTCCCCTCCTCGGCGTCGCCGCCGGTCGGCGGGGCGGGATCGATGCGAGCGTCGTCGTCGGAGTCGGGATCGTCGGGCATGGGTGATTTATACCGTGAATCTGATGCTGTCCTCGTTCTCGCGGACGGAGACGGTGACGCGGGTATCGCCGGCGGGGTCCGGTTCCGGTGAATCGACCGTCACCTCGACCACCGTCCCCGGCGGCCAGCGGTCCGTCGTGCCATCGTCAACACGTACCACGGTGTCGGGGCTATTAAATGACCCTTCGATTAGTACGTCGATAGCGCTGGCGTTGGCGCGTAACTCCGTCCCGCCGGTGTTCTTGACGTAGAGGGTGAGTGCCCCCGTACCGGTATAGATGGAGTCGGGACTCCCGGTGTCGCTTACGATCCGGATGTCGGTGTCGATCCGCTCCTCGGCGGCCTCGCTTTGATCCGAGATCGACGTGCTGACGCGGTCGACCTGCGTGACGAGCGTGCCCGCGACGCCCGCCGCCACGACGATACTGGCGATAAAGATCACGAGATGGGAGGCCGAGACGCCACTCATCGCCGGACACCTCCGGGCGTGATTGTGGCTTCGAGGGGCGCTTCGGTCGTAATGTGGGTGTTTCGGGTCATGGCTCTGTTCAGGTTTCGGCCGCGAATTCGAGAGAGCGTTCGGTTCCTTTCGCCGAGATCGTGAGACGGTTACCGCTACCTGAGAGTGTATCGGTCCTTTCGATAATAATCTGCAGCACTTCGCCCTCTGCCCAGACGCCGTCGTCGGCGTCGTTTTCCGAACCGATCGTCAAATCGCTACTGACGACGTACTGTCCGTTCACCAATACGTCGATATCGTCCGTCTCGCTCGATAACGCCGCTGAGCCGGTGTTTCTGACGTAAAACGTGATCTGTGCTGTCGGCGTTCCGGGTTCAGTATAGAACTTCGACCCCCCGCCGTCGTTCAGAATCTCGAAGTCGGCGTCAATCGATTCGGTGATCGCGTCGCCTTTCGTCTCCGCCGAGTTCGAGATGTCCCCGACGGTCGCGACGAGCGTCCCGGCCACCCCGGCGGCGACGAGGATCGAGGCGATGAAGATCACCAGCGTGGAGGCCGAGACGCCGCTCATACTACCCCGATTCCGTCGCTTATCGTCTCCGCGATGCCGTTCTCCGTGACGACTTTCACGCGCGCCGGTTTCGTTGTTTCGCCGGTGACCGTGACGGTGGCCGTATCGCCCGGAAGCCACAGTCCGGTCCCGGTGACGCCAGCCTTGAGATCACCATCGACGAGCACACTGGTCCCTTCGAGCGTCAGCGTCGTGCTGCCGGTGTTCTTCAGTTCCAGCGTAAGTTCCTCCGCGCTCTGGTCGTACGTCGCCGAGGTGATCTCGAACTCCGTGTTCAGCGCGTCGATCCCTCTATCGACTTGCTCGCCCTGGGAGTCCGCCAGCGCGCCCATGCTGCCGACCAGCGAGGGCACGGCGATGCCGGCGGCGACCATCACGCCGACGAAGATGATGACCGCAGAGCCGCTGACGCTAAAACCCACGTCGCCCACCCCATTTATAAAAGAGTCGCGGATCGACGGACGGGCGTCTGACGGGCCTGGCGTCCGTCGGGGTGTCGTCGGGTCGGCTCATTCGAGTAGCGTGGAGCGCGGTACCTGCCGGTGGGCGACCGGCCTGCAGACCGGTCGCCGCACTCGTCTATTGCTTCTCCCGTGTCGTACTAAATCGGGCAGTCGGTTTCAGCCCCCGAAACGGCGGGGAATATCGGGGCGGCGGAGCGGGCTGTATATATATAAGGGCAGGTCAGCGTGAGGCGGACGCGGCGTCTTCGAGTGCCTCGGCAGCGCTGTCGGGGAGCGTTCCGAAGCCCTCGCGCTTTCGGGGTTTGAGGCGCTCGTAGACCTCCTCCCGCAGGCCGATCGTCTTCGTTCCCACAGTTGTGTACACGAACACGAGTACGCATCGACCTAGGGGGAACGAACGGCTCATACCACCGGCCTGCAGCCCACCATACGGGACTTGACCACTCTTATCCTGCACAGCGATGCGTCCATTACATCTATTACAACAGATTACATACCGACGAGCATGCCGATCGATATCGAACGCTTCGAGACTGATCCTGAGGAGGAGCTGAACGCTCAGGGTCGCACGAACGCGGCGGCGGTCCTCTCGTTTCTCGCCTCCTCTCCCGATCGAGCGTACACGCCGAAAGAGATTCACGAAGCGACTGGTCTCCCACGCGGGAGTGTCGGCGTCGTGCTCTCTCGGTTGGAAGACCGCGGGCTCGTCCGGCACCGGGGTGAATACTGGGCGATCGCCGCCGATGAGGCCGTGGAAAAAACGCTCAGTTCGATGCGGGCAGCCCAGGCCGCGACCGATCGGTTCGGGCCGGAGGATCCCGAGGAATGGGGACCGGGGGTCGAAGACGACGAGGAGACGTGAATGAAGGCCACCCAGGGGGATGTCTGGTGGGGGCCAGCACCGCACAAGTCCGATCCCGCGTACCGACCGTGGCTCGTCGTCAGCGACGACGCGCATCCGTTCGCCAGCGAGGAGTGTATCGTCGTCGGAATGACGACACAAGGGCATGCAGACGGGATCAAGGTCTCGAACGAGGCGTGGGTTCGCGGCGGTTCGGAGCAAGAGGCGTACATCTCCCCGTGGTACGTGACGACGATCAAACACCAGGACACGGAGAACCGACAGGGTGAGCTAGCGGAGCGCCTCGTTGTTGAAGCGATCGAGGCACTGCATCGCTACACGCCGATACGGAGCTGATATGTGTGTACGTCACTGTTGACCGGCCAGGCGGCCGGTCGCTGTACTCGTCGATTACTTCTCCCGTGTCGTACTACATCGGGCAGTGGTTTCAGCCCCCGAAACGACGGGGAATATCGGGGCGTGGGGGAGCGGAGCGTTTATAAATAGTGTTCGGTCAACGCGACGCGTTGGCCGCGTCTTCGAGTGCCTCGGCAGCGCCGTCGGGGAGCGTTCCGAAGCCCTCGCGCCAGTCCGTCCGGCGCTCCTCGACGAGTCGGTCGACGAGGTCGCTGAAGCTCTCGTCCTCGCGCTTGCGGGCCTTCAGTCGCTCGTAAACCTCCTCCCGCAGGCCGATCGTCTTCGTTCCCATACGTCGTGTTTGTGTGTATATATACAAATGCGTATCGCCGCGAGAGGCGACCTACCACGCCCGATACACGCAGAGAGATGTCCGGTGGGGGCCAGCACCGCACAAGTCCGATCCCGCGTACCGACCGTGGCTCGTCGCCGGGCGGTACCGGTGGTTCGGTCGAAACGGTTACGTATATTCCCATCTAAAGTGGGAATATGTCCAGGGTAGATTCGAAAGGACGGATCGTCCTCCCGAAGGAGGTCCGCGAGCGTCTCGACATCACGCCCGGTACCGAGGTGGAAGTACACGAGGAAAACGGGAAAGCGGTCGTCAAACCCGAGGTGGACCCCGACGACATCCTCGAGCGGATGGAGCGACTGGTCGCCGAAACCTCCGCCGGCGAAAACGAGTCGCCGCCGGCCCGAGACGCTCCCGATCCGGTCGCTGAAAAACACAGGGACGCGGTCCGACGAGGGGCGGGACGGGACGACGATGCGTGACGGCGGGCCGTACCTGCTCGACGTCGGTGTGATCGCCCTCGCACACGCGAACACCCCGGTCCGGGAGGCTGCGCTTCCGTACGTCCGCGAGGCCGTCGCCGGCGCTATCGACGCCGTGGTGCCGTATCCCGCGGTGGTCGGCGCACACGCGGTGTTGACGGCGTATTACGGCTACTCGAACGAGGACGCGTCCCGACTGCTCGGGAACTTCCTCGACGCGAGACGGATCCACTGGTGTGACGGCCCCTCGGAGGGGGCCGTTCGTGGCGGACTCGCCCGGGCGGGCGAGGCGAACGTCGGCGGGTGGGACGGCTACTACGCGCAGGTGGCGATCGAGGAGGGCGTCGAAACCGTGGCGACGGTCGACGACAACTTCGAGCGCTTCGACGCGTTCGATACCGAGGTCATCCTCTCCGCCGAGGAGTTCGTGGAGTTGGATCGGTTTCTCGGTGGATGAGTCGCGTGGTTGCGTCCGAAGCGCCGTTCCGTGGGTGAAGCCGAGGCGGGGTTTCTTGAGGGTCACGATCACGAGGAGTACCCTCCGGTGCTCCGGATCGCCTCGGAAACCGACCACGAGCACCGAGGGGGAGTTGCAAGCCGGGGGCGTACGAACGCGGCGGAGGGCCTCTCGTTTCTCGCCTCCTCTCCCGGTCGAGCGTACACGCCAAAGGAGATTCACAAAGCGACTGGCCTCCCACGCGGGAGTGTCTCTCTCGATTGGAAGACCGCGGGCTCGTCCGGCACCGAGGTGAATACTGGGCGATCGCCGCCGATGAGGCTGTGGAAAAAACGCTCAGTTCGATACGGGCAGCCCAGGCCACGACCGATCGGTTCGGGCCGGGAGACCCCGACAAATGGGGACCGGAGACCGAAGACAACGGGGAAAAATAAATTAAATTCCAAATTTCCCTACATCTCGCATTCGATCTCGATTCGGTTACATCGCTACTTTTTGTCCGTCTCGGTTTTGTTCGACTCGGAGTCGCCGTCACTCTTGAGTATGAGCGTCTGTTTCTATCGTCTCGCTTATCCGCCCCCCCAGACTCGTTGGCATCCATCATGTCGTCGAGCTACCGCTGTGCCCACTCGGCGTCTGCGTACCTGGCCATCAGGGACTCCGCCCGGGCAAGCCCCCCAAGGCGGTCGACTGCCCACCTGCGGTCGATACGCTTGATGAACGTCATCTCAACCTCCCCGAGGTTGTCGTTCAGCGGCTCCAAACTAGACTCGTAGCCGACCCGGATGAGGCCGTCTCTCAGTTCCATTCCTGACGATGACGCCGCGAGATTCAATTTTGGATCGGAGTTCTGTCAGATGATCGGTCTCGTCTAAACAGCCAACAGACGCGGCAGCGAGAAACGAACATCGGTTCATACAGTATAAGAAGGTCTCAGGGTATATAATGAAAAGTGGTATTTCGGTGTTCAAACCGCGTTTATAACCGCCGCTGCACGGTTGAAGAAAGCAAAAAGGTAGATCGGTAGATTATAGCCAGACATCTTTACTACCGTTAGAAATATCTGAGCCTACAAACTGACTCCCTGTCCTTCTTCAATTATTTCCGGAACATTTAGTCGTACAGTACTCTGGCCACCCGAAGCAGTTGTGATGGTCACTTGTGCTTCATCACCGGACGTAAGCGGAAGATCATTAATTGGATTACTATCAACCGAACCACCGGTGCCAAATGCGTCAATAGCTCCTTCAGAACCATCTGTAACAAGGAATAAAGACACACGGTCTGAGCTACTAGCGAGTTGACCATTACCGGACGGTCCAGCATCAGACCCAAGAGCCGCACTTGAGCCTAACGCTCCCGTGATACTACCTGACGACTGGAAGGCTGAAGCAGCAAAACTTGATTGCACGATTGGGACCGTGTCAGCGGAACCGCTTCCAACGTACTCAACAGTCCCAGAGGTGAGGTCAATCGGGTCAGATCCAGGGGTCAAACTCAATCGCAATTCAACGACCTGAATTTCAACATTGGAACTGTCGTCGGTGACGACTTCAGCACTGGCGCTACCCACTTGGACTCCATTCGATACCTGATTTGTGCTTTCTTCGCCCGTTGCCTCTGCTTGACTTTGCAGGAACCCGGCAGTGTTGATCAGCACGCCTGCCGCGATTGCCGCCACCAGCACAAGCGCGATGAACACGATGAGGGTACCAATCCCCACCTGACCGCGGTCCTCCGCTTTTGATTCGTTTCTGAACATGATTTACACTTTCTCCGGGAAGTCGGGTGATTGACCGACACGGAGCGTTTTGAATGTTTGCGCACCGCTAGCCGTCGTGAGTGTCAATTCTACCTCATCACCGGCACCAAGAGAAGTTAGTGCAGATGTCATATCGATTTCAATCTCGTATACGTCTCCTTGACTCTCTAATACGTTATTACCAGTAGTTTCTGCAGTCACAGCGCTGATACCGTTGGCGCCGAGATTGCTATCACCGTTTAGTGGATCGTTATCAAGTGTGGTAGTAGAGTCACCAACAAGCTGTATTTCGGCATCATCGAGATTGACTGGGTCCGAACCGGATCGAAGTGAAACTGTCAGTGTGACCGTATCGCCACCACTACTGGCAACTGCTGATGTAACATCGACACCGTTCGACACCTGATTTGTGCTTTCTTCGCCCGTTGCCTCTGCTTGACTTTGCAGGAACCCGGCGGTGTTAATAAGTACCCCAGCCGCAATTGCCGCCACCAGCACGAGCGCGATGAAGACGATGAGGGTACCGATCCCTACCTGACCGCGGTCCTCCGCTTTTGATTCGTTTCTGAACATTGTTACAGACTCACCGCACCTCCATGTCCTTCAAGCGGATCGGGGACTCTAAGAACAGTCTGGGTCTGGCCACCGTTACCAGCCGTGACCGTCACCTCAATCTCGTTACCGGGTTCTAGCCCATTAGTACCCAGAGAATCTGTGCCAACAGTTTGAAGCTGGGACTGACTGATCGCAATATTCGCTCTCTCAGTTGAGTCGCTTAGTGTGTTTGAGCTAGGCGTGAGCGTCGTTGTGCCTCCCGGACCAATCAACTCAACTTCCGCATTACCGAGATCAATCGCATCAGATCCTGGTGCAAGGCCCACGCGAATGGTTGCAGAGTCTACGACAGCAGGACTACTGGTGACAGTCCCGGTCGCGCCAAAGACCTGCAGCGAATCACTCACCTGACTCGTACTTTCTTCTCCCGTTGCCTCTGCCTGTGATTGCAGGAACCCGGCGGTGTTGATCAGCACCCCAGCCGCGATCGCCGCCACCAGCACGAGGGCGATGAACACGATGAGGGTGCCGATCCCCACCTGACCGCGATCCTGCGTTTCTGTGTCTGTGTCGAACATGCTTTCTATTGCACGCCCGCCGACCCCCCTCGCTGGGGATGCGCCTCGGACGTTATCGGAGTCTACAGACCTATTCCCCCTAAAAGCGCGAGCGAACTCCACCCGCGTATTCGGTTTCGAATTGGGGAGTAACTCGGAAGCAAGGTTTATATATATCGACGCTGTCCCGGACGCCTCGGCGGGGGTCGGAAATCGGTCGGGCGGCCGTGTGGGGGCTACCGAGTCCGCTCCTTTTCGACCTGCGTCGCCATCGCGAGATACACCGCGATCACGAGAAGCACCACCGCCCCCGCGCCCGCGACGCCGAGGGCGTCCGCGCCGAGGAACATCGGCTCGTCGCGGGAGACCGGAAGGAACGTGTGATGGAGGTCCCCGCGGACCGGGACGAAGTAATCGACGGTCGTATCGAGGGCGTACCACGCCGTCGCGACGCCGACGCCCGCCGGCGAGAAGTCGGCGATCCGGTGTAACACGAACGCCTGTAACACCATCGCGGCGTGACTCCAGATCAGGAACTGCCGCATCACCGGATGCAGGTAGCTGAACTCCGCCCAGAAGGTGAGATGCATCCAGACGGTCCACCCGCCCAGGACGACGTTGCCGAAGAACGCCAGGGCGATCAGCCACTCCCGTGGGTGGCCGAGTTTCCACGTCGCGAGCGCGAGGGCGATGAGCAGCGTCGCGACGGGGCTGTCGGGGACGAAGAGCCACATCTCGGCCGGCGTTCGGGCGAACTGGAAGCCATAATAGTAGAAGCCGAAGGCCGTCCCCGCGAGGTTTACGAGGACGATCGGCCAGACGAGGTTCAACGCGAGGTTCTCGATGGACGCCGGCAGCGGCGCGACGTAACGGGGGAGATCCTCGCGGGGGACGTCGGATTCGAAGAGCCCGCGGGCGTTCATACCGACCACTCCGGGCGGGCGAATAAAAACACCCCCGAGAGCGGCCGGCGGCCGATCGCGGCCCGTTCGGCGAACCGACGGTAAATGACCGGGGGGAACGACACGGATTAAGTGTGTTCGGCCCCAACCAAACGGCATGAGTGAAACGGACCTCGAGGAACTCAAGCGTGGGACGGACCTCGTAAAGCGTGGTTTCGCGAAGATGCAGAAGGGCGGCGTTATCATGGACGTCGTCACGCGCGAGCAGGCCCGCGTCGCGGAGGACGCCGGCGCTGTCGCCGTCATGTCGCTCGAAGCGGTCCCCGCCGACATCCGCAAGCGCGGCGGCGTCGCCCGGATGGCCGACCCCGGCGCCCTAGAGGAGATCATCGACGAGGTCTCGATCCCCGTGATGGGAAAGGCCCGTATCGGCCACACTGCCGAGGCCCAGATCCTCGAGGCGACCGGCGCGGACATGATCGACGAGTCGGAGGTCCTCACCACTGCCGACGAGCGATACCACATCGACAAACGGGCGTTCACGTCGCCGTTCGTCTGCGGGGCCAGAAACCTCGGGGAGGCGTTGCGCCGGATCGACGAGGGCGCGGCGCTGATCCGCACGAAGGGCGAGGCCGGGACCGGCGACGTAAACCAGGCCGTCACCCACCAGCGCAACATCCAGCGCTCGATCCGCAAGCTCTCGGGGATGGAATACGAGGAGCGCGACGAGTGGGCCAGAGAACACGAAGCCCCCCGCGATCTCGTCCACGAGACCGCTGACATGGGCCGACTGCCGGTCGTCAACTTCGCCGCCGGCGGGATCGCGACCCCCGCCGACGCTGCGCTCATGATGCAACTCGGCTGTGACGGCATCTTCGTCGGGTCGGGCATCTTCGGCGCGGAGGATCCCACCGAGATGGGGACCGCGATCGTCGGGGCCGTCAACAACTACGACGATCCGGAGAAACTCCGCGACATCGCCAAGGGGATCGGCAAGGGCATGAAAGGCCAGGCCAACGAGACGATGCCCGAAGAGGAGAAACTGCAGGGTCGCGGTGTGTGAGTAGCTCCGGGACGCTCGGCCCGAGCCATCTGTCCCCCCGAGGCGCGGAGACCGGTCTCGCCGCACGCTCCGAAGCTTCTAATCGGTCGGGACCGAATCGGTAGATATGCCTCGGCTCCCGGGAATCGATCCGCCCGAACAGGTGGTCTGTCACGTCGACATGGACTGTTTTTATGCGGCCTGCGAGCGCCTCCGGGACCCGGCCCTCGAGGGCGAACCGCTCGTCGTCGGGATGGGCTACGAACCGGGGGAGACACACGGTGCCGTCGCCACCGCGAGTTACGAGGCCCGCGAGCACGGAATCGAGTCCGCAATGGCGATCTCGGAGGCGCTAGAGGCGTTGCCACGTCGCTCGGACGCGGACGCGGATGGCGACGGACAGTCGGGGGTTTATCGCCCCGTCGATATGCCGTTCTACGAATCCGTCAGCGAGACGGTCCGATCCGTCCTGTCGGCGGCGGCCGAGACCGTCCGATACGTCTCGATCGACGAAGCGTACCTCGATCTCGGCGACGTCGAGTGGACGGCCGCCGAACCGATCGGCCGATCGATAAAACGGGCGATCGAAGCCGAGGCCGGCGTCGTCGCTTCGGTGGGGATCGCTCCGGACATGACGACCGCCAAACTCGCCTCCGACGCCGATAAACCCGACGGGCTGGTGGTCGTCAATCCCGATACCGTCGGATCCTTCCTCGCGCCGATCCCCGTCGAGGAGCTCCACGGTGCCGGTCCCGTCACGGCCTCCGCGCTGCGTGAGATGGGCTTCGAGACCGCAGGCGAGATCGCCTCGGCTCGGGAGGCCGTCTTCGTCGACGCGTTCGGTGAGCGGGGGCGGGATCTCTACGCGCAGTCCCGTGGCGAGGACGACCGGGTGGTCGAGCCGAAGGGCGATCCCAAGAGTCTCTCGAGTGAGTCGGCGTTCACCGAGGCGACCGGGGCCGCCGAACGGAAAAAGACGAAGGTACGCGACCTTGCGGACGAGGTTACCGGGCGTGCAAGCGCGGAGAACGCGCTCTATCGGACGATCGGAATCAAAGTCGTCACGCCGCCGTTCGAGGTCAACACCCGATCGCGGTCGCTCTCGGGACCGGTAGACGATCCCGGATTGGTCGAACGGGTCGCGATCGAGTTGCTCGCAGAGTTCGACGCCGAGCCGGTCCGAAAACTCGGCGTCCGGCTGTCGAACCTCTCCTTTGACGACCGCGACCAAGCGACCATCTCCGAGTGGGCCGGGACCGATGCCGACGGTCGTTCCCCCACCGTCCGTGGCCGAGACCGCGACCGAAGCGGCGGCGAGCAGGCGGAGCTCTCGTGGTTCGAGTGATTCGACTCGAAGGAGCAAACCACCGACGAGCGACCGGGAGACGGCGTGGCCGGGACACGAGGGCGACCGCCCTATGAGGCCGCGGATAGGTTTTTGCGCCCCAGGCCCCCAGCGCGATCATGAACCACCTCGCGGAAGTCGAGGACGGGCGTTGGCGACTCTCGAAACACGCACACGTCGTCGTCCACGAGACCGAAGACGGGAACGAACTCCTCACGGTCTACGACTGCGGCGCCGCACAAAAACCCCCCTCGGCACAGGTGATCGGCAACCTCGTGCGCGTCGACGCGACACACGAAATCGTCAGACAGCCAACCGGGTACATCGCCAAGTTACGCGAGCGTTCGACGCTCGAACGCCAAGACGATCACCACTGGATCGTCCGGAGCCGATAGCGAACAGGCGGAGCATCCTCTCTCCGGCGTCGGCGCTCCGCACGACGGTCTCGACCGGTCGCCGGGGGCTGTCATCCCACAGGGTCCGTAGCCGCGTACTCGTATATAAAATCGTGTGTCGATCCTGCCCCGTGCGTGCCCATCGCCTCCGTCCCGTGCGTGCCCATCGTCTCCGCTCGATCATCCTCGCAAGCCGCCCGTCTGACGGAGAACTATACCCGTCGAGCGTCTGAACTCCGACGATGGGCGAGGAAACGATCACCGTCGGCACGATACAGGGCGAGGGCGAGAGCGGGGTCGAAAACGGGGACGGCGGCGACGTCGAGTTACCCGTCGTCGACCTGCTCACCGGCCGCGGGTTCGTCACGGGAAAATCGGGCTCGGGGAAGTCGAACTCCGCGAGCGTGATCGCCGAAAAGATCCTCGATCGGGGATACAGCCTGCTCGCTGTCGACATCGACGGGGAGTACTACGGGCTGAAAGAGGAGTACGAGATCCTCCATGTCGGTGCCGACGAGGAGTGTGACTTACGGGTCGGGGTCGAACACGCCGAGAAAATCGCAGAACTCGCCCTCGGCGGGAGCGTCCCGATCATCCTCGACGTCTCGTCGTTTCTCGACGAATCCGACGCGAGAGAGCTGCTGACCGAGGTGACGAAACAGCTGTTCGCGAAGGGTAAAAAGCGCAAACAGCCGTTCTTGATGCTCGTCGAGGAGGTCCACGAGTATATCCCCGAGGGCGGCGGTATCGACGAGTGTGGCCGGATGTTGATCAAGATCTCGAAGCGGGGACGCAAACACGGCCTCGGGATCGTCGGAATCAGCCAGCGGCCCGCCGACGTCAAAAAAGACTTCATCACCCAGTGCGATTGGCTCGTCTGGCACCGGCTGACCTGGAACAACGATACGAAGGTCGTCAGCCGAATTCTGGGCGGAGAGTACGCCGACGAGATCGAGGACATGGCCGACGGCGAGAGCTTTCTCATGACGGACTGGAACGAGTCGATACGCCGCGTCCAGTTCGAACGCAAACGGACGTTCGACGCCGGCGCGACCCCCGGACTCGACGACTTCGAGCGTCCGGAGCTAAAGAGCGTCAGCGGCGATCTGGTCGACGAATTACAGGAGATCACGGACGAACAGGAGCGGCGCGCAAACCGGGTGGAGGAGCTCGAACGGGAACTCAAACAGCGCGAGGAACGCATCCGGGACCTCGAACGTCAACTCGCCGACGCACGCGATCTGAAACGGATGGCCGATCGGTTCTCGCGGGCGATGATGGAGCAGGTGACGGGCCGCCCGCTGTCGGCCGGGGTAGGTCGACAGAGCGATCTCGGGGAGGCCCTCGACGGCCCCATCGAGCGGGATCCGGAACTCGAAGCGGAACTCGATGCGGTCCGGAACGGCGACCGGGAGCCACAGCCCTCCCCTGTCCCCGACGCGGACGCCGAGTGGGAGCGCTCGAGTGAGTCGGCTGCGATGGACACCGTCGGATCGGGCGGGACGGACGAGACGAAGGGGGACGACCGGATCGCCGACGCGACGGAGGAGGCGCTCTCCGATACTGATACTCCCGCTTCCGAGGTCGTGACTGACGGCTTCGCCGACCGGGGAAACACCGAGGGGGCCGCCGATGGATCGGGATCCGAGGGGACGAGAGACGCCGAGGGGACGACGGCCGCCGCCGGAAACGTCGAGGATTCACCGGAGGCCGAGGGGTCGGCGACCGACGATCCCCTGATTTCGAGGGTTCGAGACGAAATCGACGCCCTCGGAGACGTCGCCGTCGAGATGCTCCGACAGTATCGTGAGCACGGCCCGATGGAGCCCGACGATGCCCACACGGCCGCCGGCGGATCCGGCGACCGGGGCCCCGCGTACGCGACGAACCGGCGACTCAGACAGCGCGGCCTGGTCGCCCACGTCGGATGCGGCCAGTACGATTACGCCCTCGGCGAACTCGTCCGCGAGGAGTTGGCCGACCCGATACAGCCGGAAGTGCCACCGGACGGCGACGAGGTCGCGGCCGTCCTCGGGGCCATCGAGTCGACTCTTTTGCCCCCCGACTCGGCGTCTCGGTCCTCGGAGGCGGGCCGGTCCGAGACCGAACGACCCGCGACGGCCGACGCCGAGCCTTCGCCGTCAAGCGCCAGCTAGGGCACCGTCGGCCGCACGTCACTCCGGCTTCCGACCGCCGGAACTGGGGGTGCGATACGTGTCGTGATACGTAGTGCTATACCAACGTAGCGATGAGCGCCGGTCCGATGGGGCGATCGCCGGTCCCTGACGACACCAGTTCGTATGGAGCCACGCCGACGGTATCACGCCACCGGGTCGACGAGCGATTCGAGAGCGGCCCGCGGATCCTCCGCCTTCGCGACGCCGGACGCCAACAGAACACCCTCCGCACCGAGGTCCGCCGCGGCGACGAGGTCCTCGCCGGTCGAGATCCCCGCCCCACAGAGCACGGCGGTGTCCGACGCCGCCTCGACGGAGTCCGTGACGACGTCCGGGTCAGCCTTCGAGACTGGCGTCCCGGTCCCGATCAGCTCCGGCGGTTCGACGGCGACCGCGTCGGGGTCCAGCCGGGCGGCGGCGGCGATCTGTCGCGGGTTGTTCGCACAGACGATCGTCTCGAGGCCGGCCCGTTCGGCCGCCTGCAGGCCCGCGTCGATGTCGGCCAACCGGAGGCGGTTCTCGGAGTGGTTTAGGAGCGTCCCCTCGGCACCGGCCCGCGAGACGGCCTCCGCGAGTGTCGACCCGGTGTGCGAACCGTGTTCGACACCAGAGACGTGTTGGGCCCACGTCTCGACGCCGGTCTCGGCGACGGCGTCGATATCGGCCGCCTGCGGTGCGACCGCGATCCGAACGCCGGTCTCCGCTGCGACGTCCGCGGCGATCGAGGCGATCTCTACGGGGTTACACGGATACGCTTTCAGGTTGATCAGAACGAACATAGTATAGGTGGCGTCGGCCACGGAAAAATAACTACCTATTAGCCGTGTACCGTCCCCTGGCGACGCCGTCGGCGATCAGTTTGTACCCAGCCCCGAACCCCCCGGCGAGAACTGTTAACAGTCCGACTAATAGGACGATGACCCCGGTCCCGATCAGCCCCCAGTTCGGGGCCTGGCCGAATCCGGTGTCGAACCCGGTTCCGAGCAGCCATGCGCCGCCGGCGAGCGCTACCTGCCCGAGGACGATCACGCCGAGGTAGTACGCCATCATCCGGTATCCGTACACGATGCCTTCGATCGCTGAGACTCGGTTCACGGGGGGTATGGTTCGGTGATGGTATATAGGTTATCGGGTGGGTGAGTGACGCTACGGACGCGCGCTGGCCTCCGCGAGATGCATCCCGGACGGCCGCGAGACGGATGGCGTGTCGATACACCGGTCGTCGCCGGGCGGGAGGCGGGAACCGAACGGACGACGGTCCGTACGGGTCGTATGCGACACGCGTCGTGAACACACCGTCGGTCCCCGCCGTCCGCGTCCTCGCTCGTTCCGTGTGATTCTTGTCCGAACCGTTCGAGACCACCGTATGGACCGACTCGCGGACCGACGGATGGGTCGACGGGCCGTACTCGCCGCGGCTGGTGTCGCGCTCGCGGGGTGTGTCGACGGTGACGACGGGGCACAGCGTCCGACGCCGATCCCCGACGACGAGCGCGATTCCGTCGGTAGCGAGTGGGCCACGTTCTCGCGGGACGCGGCGAATACCGGGTATGCACCGGATATCTCGGGACCGTACACCGAGATCGGCGAGCGCTGGCGCTTCGAGACCGACGGCTCCATCGCCGCGAGCCCGTCGGTCGCCGGTAACACCCTCTACGTCGGTGCCACCGACGGCTCCGTGTACGCCCTCGATCCGTACGTCGGCGCGGAGCTTTGGTCCTTCGAGACCAGCGGTCCCGTGACTACCACCCCGGCGATCGTCGACGACACCGTCTACGTCGGTTCCGGCGACGAGCGGCTGTACGCGATCGATGCTGACGGCGGAACCGAACGGTGGCATTTCGACGTCGGCGACCGGATCGGATCGAGTCCGACGGTCGTCGACGACACCGTCTACGTCGGCGGCGTCAACAGTTCGGTGTTCGCCGTCGATCGGGCGTCGGGCGAGCGTCGCTGGCGGTTCGGGACCGGCGCGTCGGTGCTCAGCACGCCGGCGGTCGTCGACGGCACCGTCTACGTCGGATCGAGCGATCGACACGTCTACGCGCTCGATGCCGACGACGGCGAGGAGGTGTGGCGCTTCCGGGCTCGCGGTATCGTCGGTGGGGGGCCGGCGGTCGCCGACGGCACCGTCTACGCCGGATCGAGGGGTAACGTCCTCTACGCGCTCGATGCCGACGACGGCGAGCAGTCGTGGCGCTTCGACGTCGGCGCACAGATACCGGGCAGCCCGGCCGTCGCGGCGGGGACGGTGTTCGTCGGATCGAGTGACGGCTACCTCTATGCGGTCGACGCCGACGGCGGGACACCCGACGGGCGGTGGCGGTTCCGGACCGGCGGTTCAGTCATCGCCAGCCCGGCCGCGACCCAACAGCACGTCTTCGTGGCCTCGACGAGCGCCAACGTGTTCTGTCTCCTCCCGGAGGACGGCGAGACTGTCTGGCGCTTCGAGCCCGACGTCGACGTTCAGGCGGGTCCGGCAGTCACCGACGAGTGGCTCTATTTCGGCGACGCGGACGGGACCGTGTACGGGCTCGGCTCGCGGTGAACGTGTCCGCCGTGCATCCGACGAACGGCCACGGCGAGCTCGATCGGACCGACGACCGCGTGCGTTCGATCACACGAGTGATCGCCGCGAGTTCGAGACGACGATGAGGCTGCTTATCGCCATCAACACGGCCGCGATAAGCGGGTTGACGAGTCCCGAGACCGCGAGCGGAATCGCGACCACGTTGTAGCCGACCGCCCACAGGAGGTTCTGTCGGATCCGGCTCCGGACGCGGTCGGCGATTCCGAAGAAAGCCGGGACCGTCGAGAGGTCGTCGTCCGTGACGACGGCGTCGGCGGCATCGATCGTCAGTTCGGTCCCGTGGGACATCGCGATCCCGAGATCCGCGCTCGCGAGCGCCGCGGCGTCGTTGGTCCCGTCGCCGACCATCGTCACCGTGCCGTCGGCTCGGAGCCGTCGGATCAACTCGCGTTTGGCCTCGGGGCGGACCTCCGAGAACACCTCGTCGACGTCGGGGTGGGTCTCGAAGTGCCGCGCCGCGCGCGCGTCGTCGCCGGTGATCACGACGACGTCGGTGCGTTCATCGAGGGCGGCGATGGCGTCCTCCCAGCCGGGGCGGGGCGTGTCCCGAAGCACGACGACGCCGGCCGCGGTGCCGTCCCAGCCGACGAGTGTCGGGTGGGCACCGTCCGCCCGCGCCGAACCGACGGCGTCGGCGAGACCGTCGGGGACCGTCCAGCCCGCCCGGGCGAAGGCGTCCGGATGGCCGACCATCGTCCGATCACCGTTGACCGTCGCCGCGACGCTTCGGGGGTTTCGTTCGAACCCGGAGACGTCCGCGGCCGGATCGGGCGCCGCTTCGAGGATCGCCGCCCCGATCGGGTGATTCGAGCGTCCCTCGACGGCCGCGGCCCGGGCGAGCACTTCGTCGCGGTCCCCGACGACGTCGACGACGGACATCTCCGCGGTGGTCAGCGTTCCCGTCTTGTCGAAGGCGACCGTATCGGTGTCGGTGACCCGCTCGAAGACCGAGCCGTCGAAGACGAGTAGCCCCGATTCGGAGGCGGCGTTCGACCCCGCCGCGAGCGCCAAAGGCGTCGCGATGCCGAGCGAACACGGACAGGAGACGACGAGTACGGAGACGCCGATCAGGATCGCCTCGCCCGGGGGCCGACCGAGCCAGAGCCACCCGAGGGTGGTCGACACGGCGATCGTCACGACGACGGGGACGAACACGAGCGCGAAGCGGTTTGCGACCCGCTGGACGCCCGAATCGGTGCTTTGGACCGACCACAGAAGCTCCATCAGCCGATCGACCGTGCTCGTGCGCTCGTCGCCGACCTCGACGACGAGGGCGTTGTCGGTGACGATCGAGCCGCCGATGACGTGCGAGTCGGCGGATTTCGCCACCGGGATCGACTCGCCGGTCACGACCGACTCGTCGACCGCCGCGGTGCCCTCTGTGACCTCGCCGTCGACGGGAATCCGCTCGCCCGGTCGGACCAAAATTCGTTCGCCGGCGCGGATCGACTCGATCGGTACCTGCTCGGTCGAGCCGTCCTCGCCGAGCCGTCGGGCGTGTGTCACCCGCGATTCGGCCAGCTCGGAGTAGTACCCGAGCGCGCGCTCTTTGAACCGCGATTCGACGTGGTCGCCGACGGTCACGACCGCGAGGATCATCACCGCGACGTCGAAGTAGACGGTCCGGCCCTCCAAGACGAAAAGCGAGACCGCCGAGTAGAGATACGCCGCCGCCACGGCGAGGGCGATCAACACGTCCATGTTCGGCTGGCCGACCTTCAGACTGACGTAGGCCCCGCGGAAGAAGGGGTAGCCGACGCCGACGACGATGATCGTACTCCAGACGAAAAGCGGGACGAACACCATGAAATAGAGGTTCGACCCGTAGAGAAAGTCGCGGGGGTAGATCCCGAGGTAGGTCGGGTAGACGAACAGAACGTAGGGGGCCATCACGGGCATCATCACGATCACGGCGATGGCGGCGCGGTACTCCCCCAGGGAGAGCCGATCCAAGAAGCCCTCCGGCTCCTCGCCCGGTTCGGAGGCGTAGTAGCCGAATCGACTCAACGCGTCGGGGAGCGCTTCGCGGTCGCACGTCTCGGGGTCGTAACTCACCCGCGCCATGTCCGTCGAGTAGCTCGCCTCCGCGCCGTAGACGCCCTCGATGTCGGTCGCGGTGGACTCGATGAACAGCTCACACGTCGAGCAGTGCAGCCCGTCGATGGAGAGGTAGGCGGTCTCGCTGTCGACGTCGTCGGGGATCGCCTCGCCCCCGACCCCCGGCGCGTCGGCCTCCTCCCGGAGCGCCCCGGCGTCGACCTCCTCTGGGTCGACGTCGCCGAGGGTCCGATACACCTCCAGACAGCCCCGACAGCAGAACGCGCCGTCGACGTCGGGGTCGGTGACCGGCTCCGACGGCGTCGACAGATCACACAGCGTACACGATCCCATCAATATAATTTGGGGCTCCGAGAGTAATTCGGTTTGGGTTCCGGGGCGGCATCGACGGCGATGCCGCCGGCGTTGACGGCGATGCCGCCGGCATCGACGCACGCCCCCGCACCCCCAACTCCCGTATATAAACATCCACCATCCGGCGGAAGTGATCGTCGCCCACCGCGGATCCGACCCCGGCGCGAGACGACCCCGCAGGTACCCACTCAGAACCCGACACGTACCGGCTACATCCACCGGGAGATTTTTACCTCGTGCCGGCGTAGCTTTAAGCAAGCAGCCATGCGCGGGTCAGGAAACCCTCCGGCCGACCGACGGCGGGGCGAACACGGCGAACGAAACTGAAACGACCCCCTGCCGGCTGCAACATACAACAATCATGAAACTACGACAGTTATTCGACGGGTCGGAAGACGAGCGAGGCGTATCGCCCGTTATCGGTGTTATCCTGATGGTCGCCATTACGGTGATTCTGGCGGCCGTCATCGGAACGTTCGTGTTGGGGCTTGGTGACCAGACCAGTTCAGCGCCTCAGGCATCGTTCACTTGTGAAAGTGGCGATCTTGTTCATAATGGTGGAGATGAGCTTACAGACTCAGAATTAGTGGTTAATGGTGGCAGTAACTCGGTCGAAAGCGGCAATTCACCATATACTGCAGGCAGTACTATAGTAACTAGCTTTGTTGATGCCAATACCCTTGTTTGGGAAGATCCAAATAGCGACGATACGCAGATCCTCCGTGATGAGGGATGCACGCAACCATAATGAGTACTATGCAACAAAAATTCAATTTATTAGACGAAGATCGCGCCGTCTCCCCAGTTATCGGTGTGATCCTAATGGTTGCCATTACTGTTATCCTAGCAGCCGTCATCGGAACGTTCGTGCTCGGTCTGGGTGATAGCGTTGAGTCGTCACCACAAGCGTCGTGGAATATTGAGAGCGTAAATCTGAACGACGGAACTGCCGACAATGATGGTGTCAAAATCACCCACAACGGTGGAGACCAAATTGACGCAAACAATTTGAAACTTACAATTGGTTCATCAACAGCATTTGAAGATAATTCAGTAAAAACCGGCGACTGGTCTGAGGATACAAACGACTGGGGAACCCAGACGAGTGCTGGTAATACACTAGAAGTCACTGAAGCTGGAGCTGGTATAAGCGGGGACACGACGGTCCGACTCATCTGGGAAGATCCTAATTCGGACGACACACAGATTCTGAGACAAGCTTCGTTCAATTTCGACAGCTAAATTTCTCACTTTTTATCACGAGCTGGGTATATGAGGCGACTCTTCCGTGCAACGTTGTCGAGTGTCCGCACGGTCGACGTCGACCGAACTGCTCCTACGTCCCGCGAAGCCACTCGAGTAAGTGTCCGTCGAGTCGATCACCGCATCCGGTTCGGCGCGGCTCGATCACCTGGCAGCGGAACCTCGGGATTCCCGTCGAGAAGGTGGCAAGCCGAGCGGCGACGACGCCCGATGTGATCCGTCGCTACTACGATCAGCCCGATCTCGATGAAGCTCTCGACCGTCGACGGGCCGACACCGAACACATCGATATCGAGCGGCACCTGGCTCCTGAAGATCTGTCTGAGAACGAATGTCAGGAGGGTGAAAAATGACGGTTTTCAGTACCCTAGAAGTGTCAGCGAAAGGTGAAAAAATTAGAAGAATCGAGTGGGGACGGAGGGATTTGAACCCCCGATTTACTGATATCTCCGGTGTGCGCCTCGGAACTCCAGAGGGTCGTCAACGCGGCGCGATGATCAGTCGGCCGCTCGGTATATCAGTCTGGAGTCTCGTCACCGGGCGCGTGGCCTCTGGAGTCAGTCGCCATGCCTGGCTTGGCCACGTCCCCTCGCCGATTTGTACCTCCGGTTTGCGTAAATGGGTTTCGATTCGCGGTACGGCTATAGGGCCGGCGGTCGAAGCGCCCGCATGGACGGGACGATCCCGGTCACCGTCCGCGAGGACGGCGAGGAGACGACCGTCGAGGCCGAACGCGGGGCAGTCCTCCGGGACGTCCTCCGCTCGAACGGCGTCGACGTATACGGGTCCGTCTCGCGGGTGACGAACTGCGGCGGGCGCGGGCTGTGTGGCACCTGCGGCGTCCGGATCGAGGGCGGCGACGGGACGGCGGTCCCGGCGGCGGGGCTCCACGACGCGGCGGCCAAGCGGTGGGGGTACCTCCGGCTGTCGTGTCGGATTCGGGTCACGGAACCGATGACGGTCGAGCTGGTCGAGAAGGTCCTTTGGGGGCAGTTGCTGCCGGACTAGCGGTCCGTCTCGCTCCAGCCGCAGTCCTGGCATTTATACCCCGTGATGAACTCCGTGACGCTCGGCATGTAGCCGACGGAGAGCACGTTGCCGCCGCACTCGGGGCACTCGCGGTCGGCGTCCTCGATCGCTTCGGCGTCCATGACGCCTTCGCCCTCGACGAGTTCGGCGAGCTTTTTCGGCGTTACCATCCGTCCTTCGACGACGCGGTTATCGGCCATACTGGGGTAACGGACGCCG
The DNA here is from genome assembly GCF_013839515.1 of Natronomonas salinimetallica. GTDB lineage: Archaea > Halobacteriota > Halobacteria > Halobacteriales > Haloarculaceae > Natronomonas. Next base: position 104,467 of record NZ_JACDNQ010000008.1, read on the forward strand.
ACGGACCTAAGCCTGACCGTTGCGGTTACGGGGCGTCTCGGGCGGACGGCCCGACGCCGTCGGATCGCGCGAATGGAGAGCCCGACCGCCGTCGGATCGCGCGAGTGGACGCCCCGGCTCGTGTGGGTCGTCGGACCGACGGACCGGCGAGCGTCGATTCGGGGGGCACTCGCCGGGATCTGACGACAGCAGTCCCCTCATACTGCCGGACGTACCCAGTTGAATCGCGGGCCACTCGACACGTACGTTCGACCGGCGGTTCGGACATGTACCGAGCCGGACGTTCACGAACGTACGTCCGGCGGTATCACGAACGTCTTGCCGGCAGTACGAGCGGGTCGCCCCGCCGTTGCGGTCCGAACCCGAGCGCACTTATCGCTGCCGGCCCCACTGCCGGTATGCGCATCGCCGACCGCGAGACCGTCGAAGGGGGGCGCGAACGGATCACCGTCGTCCCCGAGAGCCTCGACGACCTGTGGCATCTCACCTATATTCTCGAACCGGGCGACGCCGTCTCGGGCGATACGACCCGCCGGATTCAGCGCGACGACGACATGACCCGCGATACCGGCGGCCAGCGCGAGCCGATGTGGCTCGAAGTCGAGGTGGCGGACGTCGAGTTCGCGAAGTTCGCGAACCGCCTCCGCGTCGGCGGCGAGATCGTCGACTGCTCGCGTGAGGACCAACTCGGCTTTCATCACACGTTCAACGTCGAAGAACACGACGAAATCACGGTCGAGAAGGACTGGCAGGTCGACCAACTCGAACGCCTACAGGAGGCCGTCGAGACGGCGGAACAGCCCGACGTCGCCATCGCGACCGTCGAGGAGGGCGAGGCCCACGTCCACACTGTCGCCCAATACGGTGTCGAAGAGCGCGCGACGATCACCGGGACGACCGGCAAGGGCGAGTACGCCCGGGGTCGCAACGAACTGTTCGAGGAGCTGGCCGCCGTCCTGAAACGCCTCGACGTGGAGGCGATCATCCTCGCCGGCCCCGGCTTTACCAAACGGGACGCCCTCGACCACATCGAGGACGCCGCCCCCGAAGCGGCCGAGCGGATCCAGACGGTCGACACCGCGAGCGTCGGCGATCGCGGCGTCCACGAGGTGTTGAAACGCGGTGCGGTCGACCGGATCCAGACCGAGACCCGGATCTCGAAGGAGGCGGAGTACATCGACGAGCTGATGGAGCGGATCGCCGAGGGAGCAAAAGCCGCCTACGGGATCGACGAGGTGGCCGAGGCCGCCGAGTACGGGGCCGTCGAGACGCTACTCGTCCTCGACGAGCGCCTCCGGGAGGAGCGCGCGGACGAAGGCGAGTGGGCGCGCGATGTCAACGGAATCATCTCGAACGTCGAACGGCAGGGCGGCGACGTGGTCGTCTTCTCTCACGAGTTCGACCCCGGCCAGCAACTCGGGAATCTGGGCGGGATCGCAGCGCTGTTGCGGTATCGATTGAACTGATCCGGTCACTTCCGCCGCAGATCCACCGTCAGGCCGTCGCGAGCCACCCGAACGTCGCCGTCGAAGGCCGCCTCGACCGAGTCGGTCATCTCGTCGTGGCGGCCCTCGGTGTGGGGATACAGATGCGTCAGATAGACGCGGCCGATTTCGTGGCCCGAAAGCACTTCACCGAGTCGGCCCGGTGTCGGGTGGTTATCCACGTCGATCTCGTCCGGGAACGAGCAGTCGTGGGCCAACACCGCGGCGCCCTCCGCGAGCTCCGCGACGGATTCGGTCGCCTCGCTATCCCCCGAAAAGGCAAAGACCGCGTCCTCGCTCTCGAATCGGTAGGCCAGACCGTACGCCGAGTGGGCGGTTTCGGCCGCCTCGACGCCGTAGCCGGCCACCGTCTCGGAGCCGGGGCCGATCTCGCGGATCGAGAGGTCGATCCGCCCGTCCATGTACTCGTAGACGTCGAACAGTCCCCGGAGAAGCGCCTCGGTGCCATCGGGACCGACGATCTCCAGGTCGGTCTCGCCGGCCAGCCACCGGGCTTTCAAAAGTGCCATCAGGTCGGAGACGTGGTCGACGTGGTGGTGGGTCAAAAGCACCGTCTCGATCCCCTCGTAGCCGACGCTCGTCTCCGCGAGGCCGTGGAGGACGCCGCTGCCGCAATCGACGAGCAGTGGCCCCGCGTCGCCGTCGGGATCCTCGATTAGCAGGCCGGTCTGGAACCGATCGCCGGTCGGCATCGCCGAACCGGTGCCGAGAAAGGTCACTCGCATACCGACGTGGTCGGGGCCGCCGGGGAAGTATGTTCATACATGAATGTATGCATCACGCCCGACGGTCCAGTATGGTCGACGTCCGAGCGCTCGCGAGCGACGCCGTGATCGTCCTCGACGGGGACGTCCTGCTCCTCGAACGGGATCACCCGCCGTTCGAGGGGCAGTGGGTTCTCCCCGGCGGACTCCTCGAACGCGACGAGACCGCGAGAGAGGCTTTGCGTCCACGAGACGAGAGAGGAAGTCGGCCCCGACGTCGAGGCGATCGAGGCGTTTCTCTCGGGCGTTCCACGGGCGTGTGATGGCCGAAATCGAAGCGGAAAACGGCGGGGAGTGCGTCACCGCCGATACGGACGGGTGACGCCGACAGCGGTCAGCCGGCCCCGGCGACCGTCTCGTTGCCCCTCGCCCGCTCGTCGTCGGGTTCGACGATCGCCGTCTCCTGGCCGGGTTCGACGGGGATCCGCTCGACTACGTCCCCGTTTTCGTCGGTGATGATCACGTAGTAGACGGCGTCGACCGTTTCGTCGCCGTCCTCGATGGGTTCGAGGTCCTCGTCGGCCACCGTGCCGGCGATGAACGACCGAACCGCCTCGTCGTCGCGTATCTCGACCGTTCGGCCGGTGTCGGCGTTGACGAAGACGTTCCGGGTCACGTCGGTGAAGTCCGTCGGCGAGACCTTGATGTGCCACCACAACTCGCCGTCGATCGTGACCGGAACCGGTTCGGCGACGACGAAGTTCTGCCCCCAGTTCGTCCGCGAGTCGGCGGAGCGTGCGATCCCCATCGCACGTTCCGGCCCCGTCAACGTCTCGTCGTCGGTCCCGAAGAAGGTATACTCGCCCGTCTCGGCGTCGACGAACCACACCTCGTCGAGGCCGCGGGTGTCCTCGCCGTAGGGCTCCATCGCGGTCACGTAGGACATCCGCTCGCCCTCGAGATCGATGACGAACGGCTGGGCGTTGTCGGCTCCGGAGGGGAGCCTGGCGACCTCGATTTGCCCTCTGTGTGCGCCGACGGTGGGCAGTTGGTTGATGATGCCGTTTCGGTAGCCGAGCGACCGCATCTCCGTGCGCGTAAGCGTCGTCGGATAGAGCCGCTGTCCCTCGAGGATCGGCTCCGATCGGGCCTCCTCGGGCGTGAGGTGGTCGATCCGCCCGTCGGGATGGAGCAACGCCCCGCCGTCCCACGTCGGCGTCGTGTGCGGGAACGGTGTCAGGTGCCACTCGTGGCCCGTCTTGGGGTAGTACATGTAGGGCCGCCCGTCGTGGCTGAACTCGACGGCGTCGTCGTCGTACTCGGTGACGTAGTCGGTCTTTTTGAGGTTCCAATCCGCCGAGCGGTGGAGCAACATCCCCTCGCCGTACGTGAACTCCTCTTCGTACACCTCGATCTGTCGGTCGTCCATGCGGGTCATCTCGGTGACGAGAACCCCGCGTTGGTGCTCGATGAGGGTGTTCCGGAAGCCGTCGGGCTGGATGGCGTAGGACCACGCCAACGCGCCCGATTCCGTGCGGGCGATGTCGCTCGTCCCGAGTCTGTGTTGGCGATAGGAAACGGACCCACGCGTGGTGATGTCGGCTACCTGCCGGGGGACGACTCGGGGGTTCTCGGGGTTCGCCTGCGGGAACTCCTCGACTTCGGTCGCCTCGCCCATCGTCTGTTGGGCGAGCGTGCGCTGTTCGAACATGCCCGCGGGCACGCTGACGAGCACGGACAGGATCGCCAACACGCCGACGGCGGTGACGAACAGCCGGAGTTTCCGCCCCGGCGAGCCCTGCAGTTCCAACAACACGTCGACGGGACTGTCGGCCTCCCGCAGGACACGTCCGAGCGGGCGGGTTCGGTCCTCGTCGACGTCGAAGGGCGGGAGAAACCACAGCACGAGCGCCGCGAGGACCGAGCCGCCGCCGAACACCGTGAGTCCGGGCGAGTAGAGGACGCCGTAGACGAACCCATGCCAGAGCGGTCGCGTGACATACCACAGAAGGACGACGACGCCGACGCCGAGGAGTCGCGTGGCGGCGTGGATTGCGAGCGATCGCCCGCCCGACCCGCCGCCGGGGACGTCGAACGATCCGTCGTCGCCTCCGGAGGGACTGTTGGCTGCCATTGGGTCCGGTAGTGTACGCATACCCATAAGTATCCGCGACGTGCCGGTCCGCAAGCTACGCGTCCGCGACGTGCCGGTCCGCAAGCTACGCGTCCGCGACGTGCCGGTCCGCAAGCTACGCGTCCGCGACGTGCCGGTCCGCGGGCCAACCGAACCGGCGTCCATCGCTTCCGGACGACGGGAGTGAACCCCTACCGTTTAGTCCACGAGGGCCGAAGGGCCGATACGGACGCACTACGCGAACACATGATCGGAACGCTACTTTCGGCACTCGGTGGGGGATTGGGAGCGCTGGTCGAATCGGCGACCGGCTGGGTGGGGATGGGGGTCGTCTTCGTGTACTCGTTTTTGATCGCGTTCGTCCTCCCGGGGCCGAGCGAGGTCGTGTTGCTCGCCCCGATCGATCTCGCCGGCTCGCCGGCGGTGAACCTCCTGGGCATCATGTTGGTGAGCGCGACCGGGAAGGCCGCCGGGAGCGTCCTCGCGTTTCACATCGGTCAGGAGGCGAAACGGGCCGGACCGATCACCCGGTGGCTGCGGCGCTCTCGGTTCGACGTCCTCGAGTGGTCGGAACGACGGTCCGTACAGTTGGCACGGCGCTTCGGCTACGGCGGCCTGGCGATCGCGCTCTCGGTTCCGTTCTTTCCGGACACGATCTCCATTTACGCCTTCGCTATCCTCGAGCGGGACTACGTCAGGTTCGCCGTTGCGACGTTTCTGGGGAGCCTCGGCCGCCTCGCCGTCACGGTCGGGCTCTTCGGCGGGATCGTGACGGTGTTTTGATACTGCCGGGCGGACGTCCGCGGTGTGCGTTGTCCCGTCGAGTCCGGCCGTCGAGTCCGCCGAGTCAGGCCGTCGAGTCCGCCGAGTCAGGCCGTCGAGTCCGTCCCACTAGACGAGCAGCGTGTGGAGCGCATCGGGAACGACGAGCACGTCGCTGCCCGGTTCGATCGCGTCCGCGACGCGCTCGCGTGACTCCATCAAGCACGCGTCGACGACGTCCGGCGCGTCGCTGTTCGTTACGTAGACGTCGTACTCGGTGAGCACCCGGGCGAGGACGAAGGCCCGCTGAGCGCCCGGCTCGTAGCCCTCGCGCATCTCAGCATAAAGGGCGTCGGCATCGCTCGCGCCCGAGAGCCGATCGTAAAAACGGCGCTCGCCGGTTCCCTCGCCGGCACCCTCGGTGAGCGCCGCGGGGACGACGAGTCGGCCGCCGGACCGCAGGGGGTCGTTCGCCCCCAACGCGACGTACGTCGCGGCGCGGGTCGCCTGATAGAGCGTCGCGTCCTTCGGCGCGCCGACGCCGGCGATGACGGCGTCGTACTCGCCGTCGACCTCGACCGAAAGCGCCTCCCTCGCGCTGTCGGCGAGGGTCTCGACGACCGGGCGCGGCGTTCCCGCCGCCACGTCGAGGATGCCGGCGGGGCCGTGGGTGACGTTGAGACAGAACCCGAGCCCACACAGATCACCGGCCTCGTCGACGGCCGCCCGGAAGGGGTTGTCCTCGATCCGGCCCAGCCTGACGCCCGGACGCGAGAGCAGTTCCGGGCCGTGGGTGTAGCTGATGAGGGATTCGCCGCCGGCACCGATCGCGACGGTCTTGCCGCCGCCGGAGAATCCGGCGTACTGGTGGGGTTCGACCATGCCCGTCGCGAGGACGAGGTCGGCGTCGGCGACGCGGCGGTTGCACTCGATCGGGACGCCGTCGACGCGGCCGACGACGACGGTGTCATCGGGGTCGTGGTTCACCGCGATGTCGGCGTGCTCGCCGAGCATCGCCGCCAGTTCCGCGTCGGTCATCGGCCGGTGGAGGCCCAACCCGACGACGACGGTCACCTGTCCCTTTCGGACGCCCGCCCGGGCGAGTTCGGCGCACAGGACGTCGACGAGTTCGGCGTCCGGCGTCGCCCGAGTCAGGTCGGTGACGACGATCACGACGCTGTCGTCGGGAGCGACCGAGTCGGCGAGTCCCGGCCCGATCGGCTCCGCGACGGCCGCTTCGGCCGCCGCCCGGACGTCGACGGCGGTGCCGCCGGGCGGGTCCGCGACGGTTACCGCACAGTCGGGGAGCGCGACGTCGATCGATCGGCCGCCGAGTGGCACGCGGACCGGGGTCATGTATATACGGGCCGTCGTTCGTGCGTCATCCTTTTATATTACAGACCGGCTCGACGCGGACGACGGCGTCGCCGATCCCGAGCGCCTCCGAGACGCGGACGACCTCGTCCACGTCCTTATATACCCCCGGCGCTTCCTCGGCGATCGTCGCGCCGCTTTGCGCTTTGACGTACACCTCGCGGCCCTCCAGTTCCGCCCGGACGTCGCCGCCCCAGAACTCGTCTTTCGCCTGCGTCCGGCTCATCAGCCGCCCAGCGCCGTGGGCCGTCGAGCCGAAAGAGACCTCCAGTGAGTTCGCGCCGCCGCGGAGGACGTACGAGCCCGCACCCATGCTGCCGGGGATGATGACCGGCTGTCCGACATCGCGGTAGGCCTCGGGGACCTCCGATCGGCCGGCGGGAAACGCCCGCGTTGCACCCTTCCGGTGGACGTACAGCTCCCGTTTCTCGCCGTCGACGGTGTGGGTCTCTTTTTTTGCGATGTTGTGGGCCACGTCGTAGAGCAGTTCCATCTCCAGGGCCTCCCAGGGCTCGCCGAAAACGTCCGAGAAGACGGTCCGCGTCCGGTGGGTGATGAGCTGTCGGTTGACCCACGCGAAGTTGATCGCCGCACACATCGCGCCGTAGTACTCCTCGGCCAGCCGCGACCCCGCGGGAGCCGCGGCGAGTTCCCTGTCCGGGAGCGCCTCGACGAACTCCGTGTGCGTCTTTTCGATCCGTCGGAGGTACTCCGTACAGAGCTGGTGGCCGAGCCCCCGCGAGCCACAGTGGATCAACACGACCACCTGGTCGGCCTCGAGCCCGTAGGCCTCGGCGGTCGCCGCGTCGAACACCTCCGCGACGCGTTGGACCTCCAAAAAGTGATTTCCGGAGCCGAGCGACCCCATCTGGTTTTGGCCGCGGTCCTTCGCGCGCTGTGGGACGGCGTCGGGATCGGCGTCCGACCGGACCCCGTTGTCCTCGCAGTGTTCGAGATCGGACTCGACGGCGTAGCCGGCCCCGAGACACCACTCGACGCCGCCTTCGAGCGCGGCTTCGAGGACGCCGTGGTCGCCCTCGATGACGCCGCCGCCGCCGAGTCCCGACGGTATCGCCTCGAAGAGCGCGTCGACGAGCGCCTCCTCGCGGCCCCGTACGTCGCCGTATTCGAGATTTGTTTTCAGCATTCTCACACCGCAATTTATATCGTAGCCGACTGCTCCGGGCGATATACAGCCGTCTTCGGCGTCGATACCCGCGACGCCGCCGACCGGGAACCCATAGCCTTGGTGGCCGTCGGGCATACAGATCGCGTACTGTTCGATGCCCGGAAGATGCGTCGTGTTCCGCAACTGTTCGAGGGTTCTGTCCTCGACGATCTCCTCGAGGAGGCGCTCGCTCGCGAACACCCTCGCCGGAACCCGCATGTCGCCCGCCCTCGGGATCTCCCAGACGTAGTCGCGGACCTTCCGCAGTGTGACGTCGCCCGCCTCGTACGTAGTCATACGGGCCGTTCGTGAGGGGCGGCCCAATAGCTTACGACCGGGGCGGAACGACGAGACGTCCCGGCCCCCCGGTGCTCGAAATCCGTGACGAACGCTGAGTCCGAACGGGCCTTCATATGGGTGCCCGAACAGTTCCGGGCATGAGAGTGTCGGGAGTACCGCGCCGTCGGGAGGTTCCGAGTGGTTCATACCGCCGCGGGGTCCTCGGAGAAAGCCGTCCAGTCGGGCCGGTGATCCGGGAGCCATGACACGGGCGAGGACAGCGGAACGCGGCGGGAACGCCCGGGTGAGTGCCGTCGTCGTCGACGACTCACAGTTCATGCGAACGGTCATCGTCGACATACTCGAGGAGGCCGGGATCGACGTCCTCGAAACCGCCTCGGACGGCGAGACGGGGATCGAAGCGGTCCTCGATGCCGACCCCGACGTCGTCACGATGGATCTGAAGATGCCCGGCGTCGACGGCCTCGAGGCGGTCGACCGGATCATGGCCGAACGCCCGACTCCCGTGTTGGTGTTGTCGGCCCACGCCGCCGACGGCGCGGAACTGACGTTCGAGGCGATGGAGAAGGGGGCCGTCGACTTCTTCGAGAAGCCGAGCGGCGAGGTATCGATCGGGCTCAAACAACAACAGGAGGCGTTGGTCTCGACGGTCCGATCGGTCGCGAACGCCGACGTCTCGGCGACCGAAGCGGCGGCCCAACACGCACGGGGCGGGACGGCAGGCGGGGCTTCGACGGCTGAGACGACGTCTCGGGGTACGGAGGTTCCGGACCACCCGACGCTCGTTATCGGCTCCTCGACCGGCGGGCCGACGGTCGTCGAGGGGGTCCTCAGCGAACTCCCGATCGAGGCCGACTTCCGGGTGCTCGTCGTCCAGCACATGCCGGAGGGGTTCACCGAGCGGTTCGCAAAACGGCTCGACGATGCCAGCGACTACACGGTCCGGGAGGCCGCCGACGGCGACCGGATCGGCGGTGGCGACGCCCTCGTCGCGAGGGGTGACAGCCACCTCGAAGTATCGGGCTACGGAGGTGGCCGCCTCCGGGTCTCGCTCACCGACGACGACCCGGTCAACAACGTTCGGCCCGCGGTCGACGTGACCCTCCGAACGGCGGCCGAGCGGATCGACGGCCCGCTCTCGGTCGCCATCCTCACCGGGATGGGTGCCGACGGTGCCGACGGCGTTCGGGCGGTGAGCGCGGTCGGCGGGGCCGTGATCGCACAGGACGAGGCGACGTCAGCGGTGTTTGGGATGCCACAACGGGCCATCGAGACGGGGGCCGTCGATGACGTCTGTCCGCGGGACGAACTCGTCGCCGGGATCGTAGACGCTACCACGGAGCAACAATGAACGACGACCACCTACACGCATTCGTCTCCGAGTGTCGCGAGAGCATCACCGATCTCAATAACGCCCTGCTCACGCTCGAGGACGATCCCGGCGACGACGAGGCGATCGAATCGGTGTTCAGGACCGCCCACACGCTGAAGGGCAACTTCGGCGCGATGGGCTTTTCGAACGCGAGCGAACTCGCCCACGTCCTGGAGGACCTCCTCGACGAGATACGCGCCGGCGAGATCGACGTCACGCCCGAGATCATGGACGCCGCCTTCGAGGGCGTCGATCGGATCGAGACGATCGTCGACGAGATCGACCGGGAGGGCGACACCGGGACGAACCCCGACGAGGCGACGGCTCAACTCCGAGCGGCGATCGAGGGCGGCGAGGGCGCGGACAACAACGGGAATGCCGGCGGAGACGAATCGGGGGATTCGGCGGACGATGCCGAGCCGGCGGACGATGCCGAGTCGGCGGACGATGCCGAGTCGGCGGACATAGGGGTCGAGTTCGCCCACGCCGACGGACCACCCGCGATGAACGGATCGGAGGCGGTCGTTCACGCGCTGGTCGGCGTCGACCCCGACGGCATGCTCGGCGTCGATGCGATGTTGGTCCTCGAACCGCTCGCCGACGCCTTCGAGGAGTTACGGACGACCCCGGACCGGAACGTGATCGAGGAGGGCGAATACGACGGGACGTTCGACGTGTTCGTCCCCGGCGGAAACGCCGACGCACTCGCCGGAGCACTCGGCGGGATCGGTGCCGTCGAATCGTTCGACGTCTCGGAGATCGGCGCTTCGAGCGGGACCGACGCTGCCGACGTTGCCGCCGCTACCGCCGCTGCCGACGCTACCGCCGCTACCGCCGCTGCCGACGCTGCCGACGCCACCAACACCGTCGATACCTCGAGCGTGGACGAACACGCGGAGGGGGACGCCTCGGACGATAGGAACGACGGGGACGCCTCGGACGATAGGAACGACGGGGACGCCTCGGACGATAGGAACGACGGGGACGCCTCGGACGATAGGAACGACGGGGACGACGAGAGCGGAGGGGACAAACGAAACAGCGCCTCGACGTCCACCGGCGGAAACGATATCTCCTCCGTTCGCGTCGATGTCGACCGTCTCGACGAACTCCACAGCCTCGTCGAACAGCTCGTGACGGGACGGATCACGATCCGGCGCGCCATCGAGGACGGCGACGTCGAGACGGCCTCGACGAGCCTGAACGACTTCGACAAGGTGACCTCGCGGCTCCAAAACACCGTGATGGACATGCGGCTCATTCCGCTCCGACGCGTCGTGAGCAACCTCCCGCGGGTCGTCAGGGACGTCGCCCGGAGCCAGGGCAAGGAACTCTCCTTCGAGATGCACGGCCAGGACATCGAACTCGACCGCTCGATCCTGACCGAGATCGAGGATCCGCTCATTCACATCCTCCGGAACGCGGTCGATCACGGCATCGAACCGCCGGAGAAGCGTGCGGCCGCCGGCAAGCCGCGCGAGGGGACCATCGAACTCGATGCCACCAGACAGCGCGACCACGTCACGATCACCGTCTCCGATGACGGCGGCGGGATCGACGCCGACGCGATGCGGCAGAAAGCGATCGACGAGGACGTCGTCCCGAAGGCCGACGCCGAGTCCATGAGCGACGACGAGGCGTACGATCTCGTCTTCCACCCGGGGTTTTCGACCGCCGGCGAGGTGACGGACGTGAGCGGTCGGGGCGTCGGGATGGACGTCGTCCACAGTACGGTCGAACAACTCGACGGTACGGTCACCGTCGACAGCACGCTCGGGGAGGGGACGACCGTCGAACTCCGGCTCCCCGTCTCGGTCGCCATCGTAAACGTGCTGTTCGTCGAGGTCGGCGATCAGGAGTACGGCATCCCGATCAAGAACATCGACGAGTTGACACACGCGAGCAAGACGGAGACGGTAAACGGGAGCACCGTCGTCCGACACGACGACGACGTGTACCCGGTCATCCGACTCGGGAATGCCCTCTCGATCGACGACGGAGCCCTCGGAGACGACGCCTCACCGACGGGAGACGGTCGTGACAGCCTCGACGTCGCCGTCGACGGTGGCGGTCCGGATGACGCTGACGCGGCGGTCGACGCAGACGGGTCGGGCACCGCCGGCGTCGGATCGGGCACCGCCGGCGTCGGATCGAGTGACGGAATGCTCGTCCGGATCCGCGAGTCCGTCCGGCCGGTTGCGCTCAGATGTGACTCGTTCAGCGACCAAGAGGAGGTCGTCGTCAAGCCCCTCGAGGGGTCGCTCAGCGGAATCCCGGGACTCTCCGGCACCGCGATTCTCGGCGACGGAAACATCGTTCCGATCCTCGACGTGGTGAGCTTAGAGGAATGAGCCGGACGGGGACTGATCCGGGGCTGTCGGAGGTGATCGGTTACGTCTCGGATCGCATGGCCTTCGAGCCGGGCTCGTACAACGAGTCCTACCTCGATCGACGGATCTCGGCGCGGATGCGGCGAACGGACTGTGAGGGGTACGCGGAGTACCTCGATGTCTTGTCGACGAGCGACGACGAGCGGGCCGCGCTCCTCGACGCGCTGAGCATCAACGTCACGAGCTTTTTCCGCAATCCGGACGTCTGGGAGCGTCTCAGGGACGTGCTGGCGGACCTGACGGCAGCCGGTGGGACCGTCCGATGTTGGAGCGCCGCCTGCGCCGACGGCCGGGAGCCGTACTCGATCGCGATGCTCGCCCGCGACGACCCGGATATCCGGGCGCGATCGGTCGAGATCACCGCGACGGACATCGACGCCGAGACGCTCGAGGATGCCCGCACGGGCGTCTACGAGTCGACGCGGACGACGAACATCGGCGAGCAGCTCGAACCGCTGTCGGATCCGGGCGAGCACGTCGACATCGACGGGGACAAACAGTCCTTCAGCGTCCGGGCTCCGGTCAAGCGGATGGTCTCCTTCGAGCAACACGATCTGATAAGCGGGACTCCGAAGCGCGGCTACGACCTCGTGCTCTGTCGGAACCTGCTCATCTACATCGATAGCTCGTATAAGGAACCGATATTCGAGACGCTCACCGCCGCGGTCGACGACGACGGCTTCCTGACGATCGGGAAATCCGAGACGCTCCCCCGGTCCTTCCGGGAGGAGTACGACCCCTACGACAGGAGTACCCACATCTACCGGAGGGACTGAGATGTCGCTGTACCAACTGGAGCGCGAGCGGGATCTGTCGGAGTTGGTCGAGACGCTCCGGCGGAGCGACGATCCGTCGATCCGACGGCGGGCGGCCGAGATCATCGGCGGACTCTTCGAGAACGAGGCGTTCGAGCAGTCCGATCTCGTCCTCGAGCGTGAAGGCTCCGGCGGCCCCGCTATCGGTGTCCCCGACGCCGCCGACGCCGAGACCGTTATCGACGTGTTGGTGTCGGTCGTCAAGGCCGACGACGACGAGGGCGTCCGGGCGGCCGCGATCGATGCGCTCGATCACCACGGCCAGGACGCCATCGAGCGGGTCGTATACGAACTCTCCGAGAAGGACATCGAATCGGCCACGGACTGGGTCGCAGCACGGGCGTTTGCGGACGTGCTCGACGACGAAAAGCCCGAACTCCGCATGGCGGCCGCGACCGGATTGGGACGGGTCGGCGACCCGAGCGTAACCGCCGCCGTCGTGGCCCGTCTGTCCGACCCCGATGCCCGTGTTCGGGCCCGTTCGGCGACCGCTTGCGGCCGTATCGGCGATCCGCGGGCGGTCGGGGCGCTGGAATCGCGGCTGTCCGACGATCCGGACATCGACGTCCGGGTCGCCGCCGCCGACGCGCTCGGTGAGATCCGAACCGAGGCCGCATTAGGGGTGCTGTTGGCGTCGGCCGACGACGCAAGCGAATCGGTGCGGCGCGTCGTCGCCGGCGCACTCGGACAGTTCGGCAGCGTCAGGCCGATCGACGCACTCGTCGATTACCTCGAAGACGGGAGTGAGACGGTTCGCCGGACGGCGATGTACTCGATGGTCGAGATTCTCTCGAACGCCCCGCCACAACGGAGCCACGAAGTGCGCGAAGCCGCGGCCGACCGACTCGGGGGAGCAACGGCCGACGAGGTCATCCCACCGCTCTCGGAGATCCTGACCGAGAGTTCGGGCACGCCACAGCGGCGCAACGCCGCCTGGCTCCTCGGCCGCGTGGTCGGCCCCGAACACGGATCCGTGGCCCGCGAGGCACTCCTGGCGGCGCTCGGAGACGACGACGGCATGACGGCTCAGTTCGCCGCGACCAGCCTCACGAGGCTCGACGGTTCGGGCCTGGAGGCCGACCTGCTGGCGCTCGTTCGGGACGGCGAAGCCGACCGGGAAGCCCGCTCGAAGGCGCTTTTCGTCCTCGGAAAGGTCGGCGGCGACGACGCGAGGGCGGCGCTCGGCGAGTTCGTCGATCGGACCGACGACGACGGACTCCGGGAGGGGGCGTTCTCGGCGCTGTCGAAACTCGGCGGTATCGGCGGAGGTGGTCCCCGGTGAGCAAATCCGAGCGAAAGCTCCTGGACACTACCGGACGGTTCACACAGGTCATAAAGGACGGCAAGAAACTCGGCGACATCGGCTGGGCGGACGGGCGAATCCTGCTGTCGAACCGCCGGCTCGTCCTCGCGGGGGCGGAGGGCAAACGGACGATCCAGATCCCGAAAATCGACACGATCGAGGGCCGATACGACGTCAACCAGGCGATCGCCCAGGTGCGCGATTACGTGAGCGTCCGAACCGGGCGGGACGTGTTCCTCGTCTCGACGGGCGAATCCGAGAGCTTCGAACGAACCCTACACAAGACGATCATCGACGGCCGGATCGTCCTCATCAGACATCCGGCGATCGAGGGCGGCGTCGTCCAGGACGTCGGATGGAACAAAGCCCGAGTCAAACTCGACGAGGAGGCGGTCAACCTCGCCGTCGAGGACGGGACCTACGTCAGAATCGAGATCGACGATATCGGAACCGTCGAGCGGGACGAACGGGCCGTCAAATCCGCCGAACGGCCGGTCCTGGAGGCCGAACACACGGAGGGGGGAACGAGCGTCGAGACCTACCTCTCCGGCAACGAAAAACACTGCTCGGTGTTGGAGTCGGTCCTCGAACGGGGGGCCGAACGGAACGCGTCCTCGATCGACCTCGGCACGGACGAAAAGGAGGTTCTGATGGCGCTTTACTCCGGCGTCTCCTCGTTCGAGGTGCCGGAGTTCCTCGATATGGACCCCGACGACGTCGAGGGGATCTACGAGCGTCTCGTCGAGTTGGACGTCCTCCAGGAGGTCCGGATCCGCCGCGAAGTGGCGCTGAAGCCGAGGGGACGAAACATCGCGAGCGAGTCGATGAACAGCCAGTGACGCACTCGAGCGAGCAGAACGACGGAACTGGGGTCTGCTTGACACTCCAAGCTCGCTCCGCCGATCAACCGAACGAGGGGATTTTATAAATCGAACGTGTACAGCCACGCATGGACCGACAGAAGGTCATCGCGGTGTTCTTCGTACTCCTGATGGTGATGTGGCTGGTGGCCGCCGCGGCGACGGTGATCTGACCCGCCGCCGGACCGACACGTTCAGGACGTCGGGGACGAACGTCCTTCCGTGGGACTGTACGACCGCTATCTCGCCGCCCGGATCCGGCTGAGCGGCGAGGACGTCCCCGAGCGGATCGCCCTCGTCACGACCGAGCGGGACCTGCTCGAACAGGGTGCGTACGACACGCTCTCGTCGTTTCTCCGGTGGGCGTTCGAACTCGGTATCGAGGAGGTGATGATCTACGTGAGCGTCCTCGACGAGGCGGTGGTTCCGACGCTTCGGACGGCGCTGTCGGAGCTGGACAGTCCCCGACCGATCGCGATCCGTGAGCCGGGGGCCGACGCGGTCGCCGACGCCCCGGTACAGGTGAGCATCGGTCTCGGCGGCCGTCGGGAGTTCGCCACCGCAGTCCGACAGATCGCCGAGGACGCGGCCGAGGGGAGACTCGATCCCGAGGACGTCGACGAGCGCGACATCGAACGCCGCCTCGTGTTTCCGTCGCCGCCGGACCTCGTGATCAAGACAGGTGCCGAGCGGCTCTCCGATTTCCTCATCTGGCAGTCGGTGTACTCGGAGCTATACTTTACCGACGTCAACTGGCGGGACTTCAGACGTCGGGACTTCCTGCGCGCGGTCAGGGATTTCCAGGAGCGGAAGCGGCGCTTCGGCCGATAGGAAAGCGATCAAAACAGCAGGAAGATCAGATACGGGACCCCGAACAACAGAAGCGTCATACCGATGATGATGAGCGCGTAGGCGGCGAAGGTGCCACCGGCGGTGACGAACGAGGAGTGGCCGAGTTCGGATCGGAGGTCGGTGGTGTCCATATCTCCTCGTTCGGCCGCGAGTACTGATAAATACTGCCCCTCGGGAAGCCGGCTGGAGGCATCCCGGCCGCGTTCATACTGCCGGCGAGACGTTCGTGACGAGACCACGGCACCGAGGCGTGAATGTCGTCCAAGCGGATCGTCGGCAGCCTCATACTGCCGGACGTACCGACTCGAATCGCGGGCTACTCGACACGCACGTTCGACCGGCGGTTCGGGCATGCACCGAGTCGGATGTTCACGAACGTACGTCCGGCAGTATCAGTCCAGTATCTCGGCGACCCGTCGGGGCTCCCCCGACAGTGGAGGGCTTTCTTCTACCATCTGCAGTACCTCGTGGTCGGTCACGTCGGGATACTCCTTCTCCGTCGCCTCCTCTATGAGCTCTTTTTCCATACGGAACTCGGTGCCCTCATAGACGACGTCGACGCCCTCCTGATCGAACGACAGAACGGTCATACCACGCGTTGGCCGCTCTCGCGTATAAGGCCCACGAGAGCGGACCGACCCACGAGAGCGGACCGACCCACGAGAGCGGACCGACCCACGAGAGCGGACCAATCGCCGCCGTCAGACTCGCGTCAGACGACGCCGGAGGGGTTAATACGGACGCCGAACACGAAACAACCGTGTTCGGTTCGGATCCCCTCGAGGAACTCGTGATCCCGGACGGGACTCACGTAAAGGAACACGACCTCGTCACCGACGGCGACGTCCTCATCGGTGGACAAAGCACCATCGAACTCGGCGTCCGCGGCGGCAGCGTGGTGGCCGGCGAGCGCGTTAGCTTCGGCGGTGACATCGAAGCCGACGGCGACTGCCGACTCGACATGTGGTGTGAGGTCGACGGCAATGTGCTCGTCGGCGACGACGCCTACCTCGGTGAACGCGTCCACATCACCGGCCAACTCATCGTCTCGGGGGATCTGGACATCGGCGACGACGTCGACATCGACGAGGGGTTCGAGGCGAACGGCTGGATCGTCATCAGAAACCCGATGCCGACGATCGTCTTCTTGTTCGTGTATCTGTCGCATCTACTCCGTATCGGCGAGGAGGAAGCCGCCGAGGAGGTCGCGACGGCGGCGTTCGCGGACGACCCGGAGGCGGCGGAGCCCACGCGGATCCCGCGTGGTGCGCGCGTCTCCGACGACGCCTGGCGGGTCTCGACGCCGGCGTCCATCGGCGACGACTGCCGGCTGCACGGCAACATCCGTGCGACGGACATCGAGGTCGGCACGGAGACCGAGGTGTTCGGTAGCCTCCGCTCGAAGGGCGCGATCCGCGTCGGCCGCGGAACCGTCATCCACGGCGACGTGACGACCCGGGACGGCGACGTACGCATCGCCCCCGGCGTCCACGTCCGCGGCGACATCTCCTGTGGCCGGTGTGAACTTTCCGAGGCCGCCGAGGTCGATGGGACGATCCGGGCGAACGACGGCATCAGGTTCGAGGACGCTCCCGGTTCGGTGGATGCGTCCTCCTCTGGAGAGCCCCCCGAGTCCGGAGACCCGGACGTCGAGTCGGGGTCGATCGGTCCTGACGACCAAGTCGGTGTGCGTACCGACGGGGAGCCCCCGGTGCCGGCGATCGTCCCGCTGGGGGAGGGGACGCTCCCGGCTCCGGGACCAGAGGATGGGGATCGAGAGCCGATCTCGGCGGTGAGCCCGGTCGCCGAAAGCGATCTCGGGGGGGAGAACGGACGGGCGACGGACGGCGACGGCATCGCCGCGGTCATCGCCGAAGCGGAACCGAATGCTGGTGTGGGCGATGACGCCGACGACACCACGGGCGATGACGCCGACGACACCACGGGCGATGACGCCGACGACGATACCGATCCAACCGGCAGTGGGGACCGATAGCGGCGACCGGGACACATATACGCGAGGCTCCGGTATCCGGGGTATGCTTTCGGTCGCCCTCGCCGGCAAACCCAACGCCGGCAAGTCGACGTTCTATAAAGCCGCCACGAGGGCCGATGTCGATATCGGCAACTACCCGTTCACGACGATCGACGCGAACCGCGGCGTCAGCCACGTCCGAACGCGGTGTCCCTGTCTTGATTTGGACGCCCGGTGCGGTAACGACAACTGCCGGGACGGAAAACGCTACGTCCCGATCGAACTGCTCGACGTGGCCGGGTTGGTCCCGGGGGCCCACGAGGGGAAGGGACTCGGCAATCAGTTTCTCGACGCGTTGACGAACGCCGACGTTATTCTCAACGTGGTCGACGCCTCCGGCGGGACGAACGAGGAGGGCGAACCGGTCGAAGTGGGGTCGTACGATCCGGTCGAGGACGTTCATTTTATCGAACGCGAAATGAACCTGTGGCTCGCCGGGATCGTCGACCGCAACTGGGAGACGATCGAACGCCAGTCGCGATCCCCCGAGTTCGACGTCGAGGCGGCGCTGACGGAGATGCTTACGGGCGTCGGCGCGAGCGAACACGACGTGGCGACCATTCTCCGGGAGTTCGATTATCCGGAGGACCCGATGGCGTGGGACGACGAGGACCGCGAGAGACTGGCTCGGCTGCTCCGCGCCCGGACGAAGCCGATCGTCGTCGTGGCGAACAAAGCCGATATCGCCCCCGAGCGGAACGTCGAACGGCTCCGGGAGGCGGCCGATCGGGTGATCCCCTGTACGGCGGAGGGCGAACTCGCCCTCCGGGGGGCGGCGGAAGCCGACGTCGTCGAGTACCATCCCGGCGACGGCGATTTCACGATCACCGGCGACGTCTCCGATGCACAGCGTGACGGCCTCGACCGCGTCCGCTCCGTCGTCGAGGCGTGGGACGGAACCGGCGTTCAGAGCGCGCTCGACGAGGCGGTCTACGGCGTGCTCGATCGGATCACCGTCTATCCCGTTCAAAACGAGACGCGGTGGAGCGACGGCCAGGGGAACGTCCTGCCGGACGCGTTCTTGTTGCCGGCCGGGGCGACGCCGACGGATCTCTCCTTCGCCGTCCACTCGGACATCGGCGAGGGGTATCTCCACGCCGTCGACGCCAGACGGAACCGCCGGATCGGCGAGGGCCACGAGCTAGCGGAAGGCGACGTCGTCAAGATCGTCTCGACGGCGACGTGAGCGAGAAGACGGCCTCGCCCGCCGAATCGACGACGAGCCGGAGATCGGGGAACTCGTTCCCGGCACGGTAGTTGTCCAGCAGGGCCGCCACGAGGAGCGTGTGGTACTTCAGCAGTTTTCGAGGCGGAGCCTCCGGCCTCAAGTCGTGCGGGACCGGAGGTCCCGCTGACCATCCGAACGGACCGTGCGAGGCGGCTTCACCG
>NZ_JACDNQ010000009.1 GCF_013839515.1 Natronomonas salinimetallica
TTCCCCTTCATCCAGATGCCGGACAATCTCGATCCGACGATCTCCACTCATTACCTTCCAGTCTCATTCCATGCCCATAACTTCCGTCACTCATTATAACTCGCCGCCTGCGTCAGGTTATGGATGATGCACTTCCGCGTGAGCTCCCGGAACTGGCCGTGCCAGCTCCGGGAGCGTAGCTTCTCGCCGTCGTCTTCCTTCAATTGCGAGAAACCTGTTTCACTCATCCACCGCTGGTTGTAGTCTTCGTTCATTCGGGCGTTATGGGCCTTCTGCAACGGCGTTTGCTCTCTGTGCTTGATCAACGGGCGCGTTGACTCGGAGCGACACTCTTCACGGAGTTCTCCCCACGAGTAGTTCGCGTCAGCAGACAACACACGCAGGTCTTCCGCGTTGCGGCGGAAGACCTGCATCCCGATGTGGCCGTCCCACGCCTTCTGCGTCGTGAAATGAACGTCCTTGATCGCCAGTGAATTCACGTCGATCAAAATCGTTGTCTTCATCGACTGGAACGAGTAGTTTGCGCGGTCGCGGTAGTGGTAGCTGGTCTGATCACGCTGGAAGCCACTCGCGTCAATCGCGGCTTCGCCACTCCAGCCCGCCTGCTCCGCCGAAGCGCGGAGCAGGCGGCGCAGTTCCCGCATCCGGTACTCTTGTTCCCACCGGCAGAACGAGCTGTAGTGCGGTGCCTCGTTGAGTCCGAACACTGCGAGGATCCCGGGCATCTCGTTGAGGTAGTCCTCGGTCTCGCGGAGGCTCTTCTCCAGTTCGACGCGATACAGAATTAACGCGATCTGCACCCACTTGGCGTACCCGCCCGCGCCGTCCGGCGCGGCGGGTACGTCCGGATCGTCAACGTGCTGTTTGGCTAGCTTTCGACACATCCAGGCAAGCCGTCTCAGCGATACCATATCGC
The DNA here is from genome assembly GCF_013839515.1 of Natronomonas salinimetallica. Taxonomy (GTDB): domain Archaea; phylum Halobacteriota; class Halobacteria; order Halobacteriales; family Haloarculaceae; genus Natronomonas. The sequence continues at coordinate 917 of NZ_JACDNQ010000009.1, forward strand.
CAGACGGCGTCCATTTCCCGGTTAGCTTGACGGAATCTTCCCGTGAGAGCGGCTATAGCTGCCGTCAGTCGGTGGCAAAACAAGGCAAGGCAACTTCGAAGCAATCGAGCGTGAAATCGGAGCACAAATCGAGTTATTGGATGGAAAGCAATTCACGACGCACATCCGCGAATCGCTCGATACGTTGTACGACCAATACGAGGTACAAACACCGCTCGAAGGTGTTGTTGATGAGTACTACGCGCAGTATATGGACGAGTTGGAAGTCAGACTCGTGTTAAGTGAGGATGAGCCGATGTCGGTCGAGGCGATTGCCGAAGAGCGCGGTCTCGATCGGAGTCACGTTGTAGAGCAGTTAGAGCAACTCGAAACGTACGGGTACGTCGAACAGACCGACTCAGGGTTTGTTGATACGGGGAAGCGCGATGCGTTTAACGAATAAATTCAGGAATTACGGGCTGTTTCCCGCTCTTGGAGAAGTTCTCGAAGGTAGGCGGTTGCTGCGACACCAACGTTGATTCCCCAGACATAGTCCTCCTCACCGAAGGCAGCCGTGCCTGCCATTCGGTGCGTATAGCCGTCAACAAGGGTAAGACGGATACAGTTGACCACGTCATCTTCACCGAATCGGTCGAGAGCATCCCTGATGTACCGATCGAAATGACCATTTGGATGATCGGTTGGTCGCGGATCAGCAGCTCGTTCTAACGCCCGACTGATGACCGTATCAACCGATGGGTGTGCTGGAACCTCCGTATTCTCTCGAACACGATACTCCTCGTCAGAATCCATACCGACACGTACGAGTGCGTTGTCTAAAACTGGTAAGGATACATTCTCTCCTCAGATACCCTGATGGCGGGCGATGAAGACGGCGGGACGTTCGTACGCTAACCTTACAGCCTCGATGAGGTCTGCAGCGTTCTCTTTGGCGACTTTAGATCCTCGTAGTTCTCTATTTCGCCATGGACGAACGCGGGTGTCAAAAGGTCGGGTTCGGGCGTGACGATGAGTTCCCGCGTTTTCGAATCAGCGATGAGTCCAGAGATGACGACGTTAGCGTCGATGACCAGCTTCATTCGTCGAACTTACCCCGATTCCTCATCAACGCGCGTTCGTCCACTTTCGTTGATTTTGTCTGCAATCTCCTGCACGTCACTCTCGGTGAGTTCGCTCTCGCTGGTGAGCTCATCCATCACTTCGAGCGTCCCGATTTTCTCCTGGATGGCCTGCCGCGTGACCTCACTCCAGTTGATTTCTGGGTGCCTCTCCATGCGCTTCTTGAGATCGTCGTCCACGTTGACGGTGATAGTTGGCATACAGAAGGCTATGCGAACACAGAATACTGTATCTTTCGGTATACCTCAGAACTGTCGAATTTGGCCCCCTCACGCCTGAACGGTCGATTCGTTCGACCTTCGCCTCGTGGTACACTCCTATGTACGTACTCACGTACATACGTGGGTACATGAGAGAACCTACGTAGTGCAAGTCCACTATTCAGGCAGTTCTGCAGACACCAGTCTACTCCGAATCAACGTCGGACTTGCCGCTCGCTTCGAGGATCTCGGCCGCTACATCTTTCACGTGTTGCTGATGTGCCGCCGAGGTCTGTACGCTTTGGGTCGCATCGAGTTGGTCGTCGACGACCGCGTTCTGCCGCGGTCCCCACGTCTCTGGTGGCTCTGATTTGATGTACTCGGCCCAGCGTTTGATGCCCTCGATGCGCTGCTGACGGTTGCGTTTATGCTTCGCGTCGAGGTGCTCACGCGTGTTTGAGTCGCTCATATTCGTCTTCGATGTCGAGTCGCGTTACCCACTCTTCGAGACGGGGTACACTAAGACTTTCCTCGAAGAGCGTGTAGAGGTGAACCGCGTCCTCGATGTCCTTCTGTGCGTTGAGGTGGAGCTTGTATGCGATCTGGAGTTCTAACGGCCCAATCGGGATCGCCTCATCACCGATCCTGGCTGTGATCGCGTTTTCGAGGGATGCGCGGTCGAACAGCCGAAGACGCACTAGAGCGGTTACGAGACATCGAGGAAACAGATCCAAACGAGGAGGTACGACACGCTGCGTCGGTCGCAATCGACGAAATTGAGGAGCGGTAGCGAACCGGCCACGAGGACTTGTTAGAGGCCACCGATGCTGACGAGTATCCCGAGCAAGGCGAGTACGATGATAACGACTGTGCCGACGGTGAGTGGCGTGTTTTCCATCGCTTTCTCGTAGAATGGCATGGCTTCGTACTGTTCGCGGAACGCGTCTCGGTTCGCCTCGTCGTAGAAGTACTTCGTTTTGAATGCGAAGCGCTCGGTCACCGCGCACCCGGTACAGACCGGTGTGTCCTCTAATCGCTCGGTTTTGATGTGCGAGTCACAGTTGATACTTCCGCAGTTCGCACAGTACGTGTAGGTGTTGTCGGTGCCTGTTGTGTCGCAGTGGACGCACTGGTGGATTCCGTCTTCGCTCGCTACGCGTGATGGTCCTGCTGCGAAATACTCGTACGGATACGAGTACTCCTGTAGGTCAGTCGTGTGACGAACCTGCGGCAGGTACACCGGTTCGATTGACTGTACTGAGATGTCGGCTCGATTCGGTTCACACGTTTTCGTGTACGTGACGTTGTTGTCTCCGGTGTAGGAGACGGTCGTCGTGTGATGGTCTCGGAGTCGTTCAACGGTCCAGTCTTTGTATTCGGTCTGGGTTTGCCCGAACCGCCGATCTTCAACTGCATCGAACGAACTCTCGAACTGGTCTGCGTCGAGATCAACAGTCGCGTGGAGGTTCTCCAACACGAGGGTCGAAACATCATCTGACGCAGTTTGGGGGCGTCCGCGTTCGGCGTGGACGACGAACCGGGACCGTTCGTTGATCCGGTGAATCACGCCAACCGACGTTTCAAAGACTGCGTTCGTATCCGCAGTCACGGCGACGACTGGTCGGAACGTGACGGTGGAATACGACGCGGGAAGATTCGATGACTGGATGTTTTCGATGTCTTGGAACGCTTCTTTGACAGGCGCAGTCACCGACGTCGCTGGGTCATACGGTCGGAGCGTTTCGTCGCACAGGATCTCGATTCGACCGTTGTAGAGGTCGAGTCCGATGTCGTCAGCGATCTCACGGAGGTCTTCACCGTCAATGAGTTCAATCGGATACGGGTCATCATTGCGCTGGAGTCGCTGAGCATACTCGATAGCCGGATTAGTGAATCGACCAGTCGTGACCACCATCCCACGCTTCGGTCCGTCGAACTCGAAGGTCGCAATCGCCGAGTGAAGTTTCTGCACCACCGGTCGCCCGACAGTTCCTGTATGCTTACACTCGACAACGATGGCTCGGCGAGTCCCGTCCACGACCTCTTCCATGAGGATGTCGCGTCCTTCGTCAGCCGTCCGTTCTGCTTGTCGAACGTTCTCGTAGCCAAGATTCCGGAACACATCCTCGATAACGTCCTCAAACTCGAATCCGGAGAGATCGTCCAGAACAGCCATTTTGATGTTTTTATTTGTTGGTTGTTCGTCGTATATACGTTCCCTTGGATTATGGTAGAGATCGGAAGACAATACACACTCGATCGCACGGCGGCAGTGCGATCGATGTGTAATAATTGCGATGTTTACCTGAATTGAGGCGCTAAGGCCCCTTCCTCAACGAACGAGCGAAGCGAGTGAGTAGGGAGGGGATACAGCGTTCACAAGAGCGAAGCTCTTGTGTGCGGACGAGACGCCGCGTCTCGTCAACGCCGCACGGTTCTCAAACGCGTTCGACGCTCGGCCCACAGGCCCACGCAATCGAAACAACTATGCGCATAAATACGCATAGTGCGTATGTAGTGAGGCGGAAGAACATCACCATCCGCGAAGACCAAGCCGAGTGGGTCGAGGATAACCATCTTAACCTCTCGTCGTTCGTTCGCGGACAACTTGACGAACTCATCGAAGAACGCTCGTGAACTACAACTACAGGTATCGACTCCGACCGTCCGACGCTCTCGAAGAACAGTTAGCGTGGACTGTCGATACCTGTAGACAGGTCTACAACCACTTTCTCCACCGACTCAACCGCACCGACGACACCTCGGCATACTCCGAGCAGAAGCTCCTGCCGAGTCTCAAGAAGTGGTGGAGCGACCTGGAAGGCGTTCACTCGAAGGTACTACAGAAGGTCGTGCAACGGCTGTACGACAACCTCTCGACACTACGAGAGCGCAAAGAGAACGGCTACCGCGTCGGGACGCTCAAGTGGAAGGCACCGGGCGAGTACCGCAGTTTCACCTACAGTCAATCCGGCTTCAAGCTCAAGAACACGGGCGGTCGGACGCGACTGTGGCTCTCAAAACTCGGAGAAATCCCGCTCACCTTCCACCGCGACCTCCCCGACGACGCCGACATTAAGACCGTCACGGTCAAGCAAGAACCTACCGGGAAGTGGTACGCCATTCTCGGCATCGAGACGCCCGACGACCCGCCGGAGAAGCCGGAGAATCCCGAGAACTGCGTCGGTATCGACGTGGGGATTCTCAAGTACGCCCACGATACCGACGGAACCGCCGTCGAATCCCTCGACCTGTCCGACGAACGCGAACGTTTGGAACGCGCACAGCGCGACCTCTCGCGGAAACAGCACGGGTCGGACAATTGGGAGAAACAGCGTCGGGTCGTGGCAGAACGCCACGCCGAGTTGAAGAACAAGCGCCGCGACTTCCTTCACAAGCTCTCGAACTACTACGCTCGGGAGTACGACTTCGTGGCCGTCGAGGACTTGGACGCGAAGGGGTTGGTCGAACTACCGGGCAACTCGCGGAACCGGGCAGGTGCGGCGTGGGGGACGTTCCTGCGGATGCTCAAATACAAGTGCGAACGCGAAGGAACGCACTTCGTTGCTGTGAATCCGCGCGGAACGACGAAAGAGTGTGCGTCCTGCGGCGTTTCGACCGAGAAACCGTTGTGGGTGCGCGAACACTCCTGCCCGGCGTGTGGGTTCGAGGCGGACAGAGACGCGAACGCAGCGTGGAATATTCTTTCTCGCGGTGTGAAGAAGCAGTTAGGAGCGGGACGCTCCGAATCAACGTCCCCAGAAATCTTCGATTTCTGGTGTGCGAACGAATCGCAGGGCGATTCGTTAACGCCTGTGGAGACTGCGTTCCCTGTGTCCTTGGTTGTGGATGCAAAGCGCGTCGTGGAAACAGGAAGCCCCACCCTCAAGCGCGAGGGCGTCAGCCCGAGCGGTAGGGTGGGGTAGTTCACTATAGTAGCGAAGCACTCAGGACGGCGTGAGTAGGTCGTCGATGTCCGCTACGCTGAACAGGGACCACGAGTCGTCGAGTTGTGCTTCGAGTCCGTCGACGAACCCGTTTTTCGAGAACAGGGCGAACTGCTCGTCTCGATCCGACGGTCCCCATCGGACGTTCTCCGCCTTTGCTCGCAGACTCTCGACGAGGTCTTCCCCAACCGAATCCGTCGTCCACTTACATTCGGCGAGGAGGACTCGGTCGTCGTTCGGTGCCAGCCCGACGATATCGATTTCCGCTTCTCCGTACCACCAGCGACCGACTTCGGAGTACGGTTCGAATGCACCGCGTCGAATTCCTTCCCAGACGGCTTCTTGACACATGTCCTCGAATGTGGTTGCGACGTGCGTTGGGAGGTCCGGTTGGATCGTCCCGTCGTACACGATCTTCGGTGCTTCCTCGATACTGGATCGATGCGGCTCGACATACCGAAACCAGAACCGAAGGAACTCGTCCGCAACCCGGTACCGTGACCGCTTCGATTTCTTCCCCGAGGCCGTGACTGGGACATCCCGTTCGATGAGGCGGAGTCGGCGAAGTGTCTGTAGGTACTTCGAGAGCGGTCCCGGATCGATCCCTGTTGCGCCGGAGATCTCGTTCGGTGTCGTATGGCCCAATGCGACTGCTTCGAGGATGCTCATATACCGGGCTGGGTTTCGGAGCTCGGTGCGCAGGAGAAACTCGGGTTCGTTATACAGTACCGCAGATGGTGACAGGACGTGTGATCGAATGTTCGCCGCGAGCGACTGGTCGTAGTCGAACAGCGTGAGGTACATCGGGGTACCACCCGTGACGGCATACGAGCGAACCGCGTCCCTGAAGTCGTACGAGATGACCTCTCGGGCCTGTTGAAACGAGAACGGCGTTACGTCGAGTTGGGCCGTTTGTCGCCCGTACAGTGGGCTTTCGTGCCCCAGGATCTCTGACTCCATCGTGCTCACGCTCGACCCACAGAGCACCAGCATCGAGTCCGTTCCATCGAGCGCCTGGTCGACGAATGCTTGCAGGTACGATGGAAGCGAGTCGTTCTCGTCGACGAGGTGCGGGAACTCGTCGATGACGACGACAAGGTCCTCCCGCTGGAGGCTCTCGCCGAGGTATTCGAACGCTTCGTCCCACCTGTCGATTCGAGGGACGCGCTCGTCGAAGTAGTCCGCAACTTGCTCGAGGAACTTCTCGCGCTGTCGATGCTCGGCTTCCTGCGCGGCAAGGAAGTACATGTGGGGACGGTCAGCACAGAATGCTTTGAGGAGTTCCGTTTTCCCGACCCGACGCCGGCCATAGACGACAACGAAGTCCGAACCGGGGGACTCCACCGCACCCGTGAGTGTATCGAGTTCTTCCTCCCGGTCGTAGAAGGTCATACGTAGGATAATGATTACTGCGATAATGACTTAAGAATTCGGGTGGCATCCCCCACCGGAGTGTTTCTCGCACTGCAACCAAGACACCGAATCTGACGAGGGATGCAGGCGAGATGGGAACTGGATGTACGGGAAACTGGCTCTGCTGAAACCCTTTCTTCAGACATAATACAGGATGAAACAGCCAGTCGCTGAAAACTACGTATTGACTATCATGGAATCTGCCAGTTTGCGTAGATCTTCAGAAAGTCGTGCTGAATGCAGCACGCGTATCGGTCACCGGATGATTGGCATTCCGCGAGTACTTGGATTGGTAGAGACTGATCCAGCAGAGATCGGTTAGCCCAAGGCTACTGACCGTTACAAAACCGGCACAGACCCGTAACGACAAACTGGTGCTCGACCGATCCTGTGGCCGACTTGCTGGATCTGCTGGTAAAGATATGAGGAGCAATATATTATTAACAAGCGACCTAAAGGACGGTAATGGACTATCAGCTGGCGAATTTGCTTTTCACACTGTTCGCTTGGACAGTGCTGACGATCTTCTTTGTTGCTACGGTTTTCTGGCTCATTGAGATTGTGATTATTGGCCGTGCTCGCCGTGGGGAGATAGAGCACGAACCGGCAGAGGTTGAGGTTCGAGTGATGACCGTAGCGGCTGAACGTGTCGTCCAAGCCACCGTCGACCAACTACCCACAGAGTTGGACACTATTCGGGTCATTGCCGAACGACCGATTACCATCGATGGTGCAGAGGTGTGTGTCGTCCCTTCCGAGTTCGAGTGTGAGGCCACACGGAAGGGTCGGGCGCTGGAGTGGGCTAGACGAGAGTTGAACTGCAATGCATCGTATATCCTGTATTTAGACGAGGATACGCTCTTGCGAGAATTCTATGGGCTGCCAGATGCCGACATTGTCCAACTTTCCGAACAGCCGATCCGGAGCGACTCGTGGCTCACGTACTTTGCGGAGATATTCAGGATGGGTTTCCAGTTGGAACAAGCCGTGTTCCCGAAGTTTCGTTATCCATTGTATGCATGGGGAGGGGGAATCGCTGTCAGGAAGGAACTTGAAGATCAGATTACTTGGGACGTGAACACCGTCACTGAAGACACGAACTTCGTCTGGCGGGCCTTCCAAGCTGGTGAGTGTGACTTGCAGTTTCTCAACATCCGCGCTATGAACCAAGCCCCGCCATCAGTTCGAGAGATGATCTACCAGCGTCGTCGTTGGATCTCCGGGGCGGCCCGTGATTCCCATCTCTTGCCCCGGCGGTATCAACTGTTGTCGTTAATGCGTAATGCCGCCTGGGGACTGGTTTTCGTGTCACCACTGCTCGCGCTGCCGCTGGTGACGCCGGTGACTGTCGTGCTGTTCCCTGTCGTCTACGGCTATGGCATTCTGTTTCAGTTAGTGGGACTGTTCGGATGGGCTATCCTCGGATACTGGTACTATGGCGAACGCCCATCCGTTTTAGTGGCCCTGCTCGTGACTATCCCACTGGTAGCAATCATCCACGCAGCAGGTGCATTTTGGGCGATCTTTCAACCGACGACTGAGTTCCGTGTTACCCAAAAGGTGCCACCTGCCGAAGTTGAGGATAGTAGGACTGCCGAGATCGCCGTCACTGAGAAGCATACCGATTCCGAACAGACTACTGAGGAAACCGAGCCCGTCGAACCCCGTCAGCCATAGTACCCATCCTACTGTAGATGGCCAATACGCACACTCACTGAGCGGTTGGTTCAGCCGAGGATTATTCAAAGAACGGTTCGTATCTGCTGACTGTAAGCTCTGTATCTCGCACCGCAGTCTTAACAGATAATGAGTGATTCGACGATCTGATCGATACGTGAGCCCTCTGTACTGGCCGTAATCGAGGTGAAATATATCACCGGCAGAGAATTTCAACAGAGCCGGGAAACTGTTTTCGCGTGGTGCCGACGATTCACTCCTCGAGCCCGGGACCGACGGTAACGGAGGCCGGCGCGCAGGGGAGTTGGTTGTGCTGACACCACCGGCAGTGCTCACCCGAAGTGTACCGACTGAACGAGAACGCAGCAATATCGTTCATCGACGACGTCACGTCATCTCTGACTGCTTCCAGATCACTATCGCTGAATGTTCGGGATTCGACTTTTGGCCCAATGTTTCCAACATAGGCATATCCCGCGCGTGCGACAGGCTCATCGTACAGGTCACGGCACGCTAACAGGTAGATCGGGAGTTGCTTATCGTCCTCCAAGTCGCGGTGACGTTCGGTCGCCTTGTAGTCGATGACGACCAGTTCGTCGTCAGGCGTCCGGTAGACGGCGTCAATGTAGCCGACGAGTTCGTGCCCATCGATGTCGAGTTCGAACTCCCGTTCCGCATCGATGAGCTCGTAGCTGGGGAGGTCTAACTCGAAGTACCGGTCGATACACTGTTTCGCCGCCGGGAGTGCGTCCTCGGCTCGGCGTTGACTGGCCAGGCGCTCACAGATTTCGTACCACTCCTCACGCCGTTCCACAGCTTGGTTCGCGGCTTGCTCTGCAGTGTCGTGGAACAGCAACCCGATCTCACGTTGCGAAACACCATCCCGGGCTTCATTCGTCGCGTCCTGATAGTCGGGGAATGCGTTGACCACGTAGTCCAGGTAGTGGCTCCGCGGGCATTCCTCGTAGGCTGCCAGCGACGTGTAACTGTGCGAGAGCGGCGGCGAGGGCGTCGACGGGCCGGTTAGCGACGTCACTTGGAGTGTCTCTCGTTCGGCTCTCGGTGAGAGATCCCCGTCGAGGGTGGCTGTTGCGAGGTCTAGCACGCGGTCGCGCGCAGCTTCGACTGCGAGTTCGTCGCCGTCGTGCTGGACGGTCCCACCAACGCGCCCGACAGTCTCGTTCGCCAGCGTGTCAGTCCAATCTGCCGCATCATCCGGGAGACACTCCTGAACGTCGGTCCAGAGTGGGAGCTGCCCGCGCGCTGGCTGCCACGGGATTTGGGGTGGAAGAATCTCGTCGACGGCCTCTGAAACCGGGTGCACGTCCGTAGCATCGTCGTCGTCCTCGGTACCGCCCTGGAGGACAAGGACGTCTTCGGCGCGCGTGATTCCGACGTGGAACACGCGCCGGGTTTCACGCGCGTCACGCTCGACGAAGTCCTCGGCGAACGCCGCCTCCGCGCCATCCGAGAGCCCCGTTTCGAGTGCGTCGTAGGTACGTGAGCTCGGTGCCCACTCGTCGGCTGTAACTTGTGGGGTGAGGACGACCGGGAAGTCCAGGCCTTTGCTCTTGTGGATGGTCATTACGTTGACCGCGTCGTCGGCGACGTCCGGCTGACTCGTCGGTGTCGAGCCGCTCTCGTCGAACAGGGAGTCGTAGTGTTCGAGCGAGTTGATGAACTCTGGGGTGAGCGGTGGTTGGACAGCACTGTCACCGTATTGTTCGATGACGTCCTCCAGCTGGGCGAGATCCCGGCGCTCCTGTTCGCTGAGGTACCACTCGATGTTCGTGATGTCCGTGAGTTCGCGGTACAGGTGACTGAGCGACGCCGAGTCACGGATGGCGAGGAGCTCTGTGACGTGTTCGTGGGCTTCTGCGACGCGGTCGGGTTCCTCGAACTCGTCGAGCGGCGTCTCGCGCAGCGTGTCCACGAGCGAGTCGTCGCCCGCGTTGAGCGTACGGAGATCCGCGTCGCAGAGCCGGTACCGCATCAGGAGGACGCGATTCCAACTCACCTCGTCTTCGGGCCGCGCGAGCGCCTTCAGGTAGGCAGTCACGGTGCCGACGCCGACTGATTCCGTCGCCAGATCACCAGCAACCTGGTACGGGATGCCGGCATCCTCGAACTCCTCGATGACCGGCGTCGCGTGGTCGTTCTTCCGGACAAGCAGGGCGATGTCGCCCGGGTCGTACGCCTCGTCGAGGTTGTCTGCTGCGCCGCTCAGAAGATTCTGGACGACGGTGCGAAGCTGGGTCGCGCCGTCCGCATCGTCCTCGTCCGGCAGTTCGACGGTTGCGACGGTGTCGCCGTCGTACGCAGGTTCGTCGACGCGTTTCAGTGTCTTGTGTCGTTCGCGGTGATCGAGCTTCTGAATTGCTTCGTTCGCCAGGTTGAGGATCGGCTGTCGGGACCGGAAGTTCTCTTCTAACGGTTCATCTTCGAGTGCGGCGAATGCGCGGTCGAGTTCGTCGGTGATGTTGGCGACGTTCGCGCCGCGCCATTCGTAGATCGCCTGATCGTCGTCGCCGACGACGAACAGATTATCGTCGGTGACGAGGGACGTGACGAGATCGAACTGCAGCCGGTCGGTGTCCTGGAACTCGTCACAGAACACGTAGTCCCACCGCTCGGCGATCTCCTCGCCGACCGACGAGTCCATCAGCGCAGCCGTCTCGACCACCAGGCCGTCGAAGTCGATGAGATTTCGCTCGTCCAGTTCTCGCTCGTACGCAGCGTACCCGGCGGTGAGATCTCGGGCAGCAAGACAGTCGGACACGAACGAGTCGAGGTGGTCCGTGAGTTCGAGGCCAAGATCGTCCGGGATTCCTTTCGGCGCACCGCTTGCGTACCCGCCGAACAGGTACTTCGGGAGTTTGTACACGTTGTCTGGCAGGTCACGCTCGCCAGCCTCGTGGGCCTCGAACGCGGTTTCAAGCGCGTCACACAGGTCGACGAGCCGGTCGAGGAAATCACGGGTGCTGGCCTCGATCCCGTCCGTTCCCAACCCGTCGCGTTCCGCGGCGAGTTCATCGCGCACCTCGGGAAGTGAGTCCAGCACGCTTGCCACGGACCGGCCACCGAGATGGTCGCTGGCGATTGCTTCGATGCGCTCCGGCAGGTCGGCGAGGTCATAGACGCGGTCGGCGGGCCCGAGGAACGCGTCGATGTCGTCCGGCGAGATGCCGCTGCGCTTCATCGACCCGATGAAGTTGAGCAGCTTCGACGCGGCTCCGGACGCGTACCCGTCGCTGCCGTACACGTTCGGTTTGACCGACCGGTACTCGATGTCGTCAAGAACGTCCAGTACGATAGCGTACTTCTCGGCGTCCGTGGCAACCTCGAAGTCCGGGTCGATCCCGGCTTCGTAGGCGTAGTCGGTGAGGATCTCGTTACAGATCGAGTGGTACGTGTACGCGTCGATGTCGTACCCTGCTGTCCCGAGTTTCGCGTTGAGTTTCTCCCGCATCGAGTCCGCCGCGTTGTTCGTGAACGTCAACGCGAGAATCCGGTCCGGCGAGACGTCTTCCTCGTCGATGAGATGCTCAATCTTCCGCACCATCGTGAACGTCTTTCCCGTCCCTGCACCGGCGAGGACACGCATCGGGTACGCGTCGGAGTTGATGATTGTCCGCTGTTGAGGCTCTGGGGACACGTCTTCTTCCGGCACCGGGAACCACGACGGGTACTCGGACTCGTCGCTCATCGGTGCACCTCCGTGGACAGTCGGTCAGCACACATCTCTCGATAGTCGCAGTCCGGGCACGCCTCCTCAGTAATAAGGTCGAGCGGTTCCGGCTCGTACGTCTCACCCGTGATACCATCGTGGGCCTCCCGGATGAGCGCCCAAATCGTGTCGTAGTGGTTCTCATATATTTCCGTGGTTTCCCGAGGCCAGCCACGCGCGGACACGTCGTATCCGCTCGGGGTGCTCTCGAACGACGTGCTGTTGAGGATCCCGTAGAAACTGAACCGAACCTCCATCCCGTCCTCGTAGAACGGTTCGTTCTTCACGCCTTCGACGTATGTCGCCGTCTGGAACGCGTTCCGAACCCGCTTCGGTTCGTGGGCCTCTCCGTCGAAATGGTCGCCAAGGTACTCGGCCGTCCCCGACGAAAGAACCCCGTCCGTGTTCCGCTTGTAGTCGAAAATGTGCAGCCCGTCATCAGTCCGGACGACGTTGTCAGCTCTCCCGTGGAGTTCTCGACCATCCACTTCGCACTCCACCCAACATTCCGTAGCGACCGAGTAGCGAGCGTGCTCGATCCCATCACCGCCGTCCGGATCGAAGAACGACGCGATGGCAGCGCGGTTCTCAGCTCGTTGGTACTCCTGATGCGCAGCGGATTCGTAGTCATCCGGGGTACTGTGTTCGTCCCACTTCGCATCGAAGACCTGCATCGCCCGGTTGTGTATCGTCTCCGGGTCGTCATCGCGGTCAGTCGCATCACACACGTCCTCGATAGTCTCGTGGTAGATCGTCCCTTGGTTGAGATACAGTTCTGTACGGTCCGGCGCGTTCACGCCCTGTACGTACCGGTAATCGTATAACCGCGGACACGTCGCGTAGTTCGCCAACCGCGACGGAGAGAGCGATTCCGAGCTCATCGCTGCACCTCCCCGGTAGCGAACTCGACACGTGCACGCAATGCCTTGCGGAGCTCCTCCCCACGCGCCCCGCTCTTATCGAGCACGTCCTGAATCTCTCCGAGTTCCGCTTCGACCTCGTCGAGCGACACCGTCACGTCCTGACTGTTCGCGCGCCGCACCTCCGCAAGCGCGTCGTCGACCCGCGACAGCAGGTACTGCTCCGCCGCTTGCTCGCTCGTAACCTGTGGCTCATCGGCCTCGGTTACCCACGGAAGATCCGCATACGCTGCTGTGAGGAACCGCGACGCCTGTGCACGCTCTTCGAGCGCCGTGTCTTCGTACTCATAGAGACAACAGTAGAGCCGCTCCGCCGCCGCACCCGAACCGACAGCCAACCGTCGCCGCGCGTGCTCCGCGTGGTACTGCGCGAACGGTCGTCCTGACGCCGTCGACGTCGTCGGGAACGTCGTATCCACGTCCGCTCCATCCAGTTCCGTAACACCGGGGTAGTCCAGCATCGACGCGACTCGCTCGCTCGGGAACAACCGTGTCAGGAACGGGTCGCCCGGGTACTCGCTGTCGACGAGATTCACGAGGAACACCGCGCGGAACGACTCGTTCTTAATCGCTTGCAAGTGATCGACGCGGACCCCGCCGTCGAGGTCCGTCGCACTCGTCTGATTCTGCTGTGGTGCGTACTCGTGAGCGCGTTCGAGCATCTGCTTGAACGACTTCCACGTCGCATCCACGAACTCGGTCTCTTCGAGGAACCCGGCCATCCGGAACGCCCGTCGGACGTTCCCGAACTGCGCCCGTGCATCCAACGGGACCGCCCGTTCCGCGATCCGCTCTTTCAACCCAGCGTCCGTCGCCCACCAGTGAATCGCGTCTTCGAGGCTGTCCGTCTCGCTGACTCGGTCCAAGCGGTCCGTATCGAGTTCCGGACCGTGGTCGGGCCCATCATCTTCCTCGTCGGCGAAGTACCGGACGGCCGCGAGGAGTTCCCGAATCGCAGGATCGTCACCGAACCCGGTGACGGTTGTCGATTCCGTCGGAATCCCGGTGCCTTCGAACGCTTCGATAGCGTCCGTCACAGCACTCCCGCTTTGCTTCGTGGCGACAGCGATGTCGTCGTACCCCCAGTCCGGCTGCGCGACGAGCGCTTCGATCTCGTTCGCAATCTCGGCGAGTTGTTCGTCACCGGAGTCTGTGGCGAGGACGGACACCGACCCGGCATCCGGATCTTCCTTGACCGTTTCTTCGGCGAAATAGGCTGCCGTTGCAGCTGGTCGCGTCGACGGCGTCCCCGATGCCCCACGTCGGGATTCGCTGAACGAGACGTAGTCCGTGACTGGCCCTGTCTCGACCCACGTCCGGCGCACACTCGCGTTCTCTTCGGCGACACAGACGAGCTCGCAGTCTCCCGCGAGCGCGTCGAGATACGCGCGATCAAGCGGGAAGAACTCCTCAAACTCGACTGCGAGCACCGCGTCGAAATCAACGACGTCGCCGCGGGCATCCCCGGTGAGAACATCGAGCGCTTCCGAGATGAGTTGCCCGCGCTCCATGTGCCCGTGCGCCGCGAGCCAGCCGTAGAACGCGTCAAGCGCAGCCGTGATGTCACGGAGTTCCGGAGTATCGTCAGGCGTGACCATCTGCCAGGAGATCGTGCCCATCACGGCATCCACGTCCTCAATGAACGACGGTTGCGCAGACGCCCGTTGGAGGTACTCCGTGTCCCACTCGTAGTCTTCGAGGAACCGGTATAGGAGTTCCCGCCGCAGGGCGTCGGAGAGAATGACGCGGTCATCGGTCTGGTTGAGGACATCGGTCGCGTGGACCACCGACGACGTCACGTACGGCGTCGCTGCGCCCGGCAGTTCCTCACCTAACGCTTCACGGAACGTGTCCGCACTCGTCGGCGCACCGGTGATGACGAGCACATCCTCTGAATCGTGCTCGTCGAGAAGCATTCGGTATTCGTTTCGCGCTGTTCGTTCGACGTTTTCGCCCCCGAACGGTACCGTGACTAACGTCCCGTCGAACCGCCGGTGAGATGAGTGATCAGACATGTCTATTATCCTCGGACGAGCCGCGTGACCCGAGACAGCACACCGGTGTCGTCAGCGGCTGTCTCGGTATCGCGTCGTGCATCTTCAATGACACTGGGCTCATCGATCCAATGCTGGAACCTGTTCGTGCTTTCAAACTGAACCGCCGGCGCGTAAATACCCACCCGATGGGGTGGCGTGGCCTTCTGGAACTCCCAGCACTGCTGTTGGTCCAGATGTGCCGAGAAATCAGCGACGATCCGCCCGTCGTCCTTGAAATCGAGTTCACACAGCCCGTCGGACAGCGCACTGACACTCCCGCAACAACGACGGAGACGCCGCATACAGGGACGCCGACAGCAATAGTGGAACATATTCGCTCCCGGACGGCACCCGGAGAGACGCACTCGATTTGGCGACTGCGGGCGGGGCCGCCGCCTCGGAAGACGGTGGTCCGTCCACGAACGCCGGTCTCCGGCACGCTCCGATCCCGGCGTCTACTGCCGGGGGCGGCCCGAGGGGGCGTTCCGGTCGCGCCGGAACTATATCGATCGGGGGCGGACGAGGGGTATGACGCTCCGATTGCCGAGCGAGATCGTCGTCGAACAGTTCTTGCCGACGGCGCGGGCGATGCTGGCGACGGCGCTCGTCGAACGGGGGTTCACCCAACGGGAGGTCGCCGACCGACTCGGCGTCACCCAGGCACAGGTGAGCCGCTACGTCGGAGGCGACGTCCCTATCGAGGAGCGATTCGCCGACGACGAGCGTATGCGGACGACCGTCGATCACATCGCCGACGGCTTCGCCTCCGGCGGGATGGACGAGTACGAGGCGCTGGCGGAGTTGCTTTCTCTCGTCCGGGCGTTCGAGGACCGGGGACCGATCTGTGCCGCCCACGAGGCGGCCGTCCCCGCGCTGGAGGGGTTGGGCTGTGATCTCTGTGTCCGCGGCACCGACGCCCAACTCGAAGCCGAACGCACCGTCCTCTCGAACGTCCGGCGCGCGCTCAGAACGATCGAGGCCGAACCCGCGTTCGTCCCGCTCGTCCCGAACGTCGGAACGAATCTCGGGATGGCGCTGCCCGACCCGGTGGACGCGACGGACGTCGCGGCGGTTCCTGGTCGCGTTCACGCGATGCGTGGGCGCGTCCACGTCCCGTCGAACCCCGAGTTCGGTGCATCCGAACACGTCGCGACGGCGCTTTTGGCCGCGACGGCCGCAGACCCCGAGGTCCGCGGTGCGATCAACCTCGCGACGAGCGAACCGTTTCTCGAAGCGGCTCGGACGGCGGGTCTCTCCCTCCTCGAGTTCGAGCCGAGTTACGAAACCCGCCGCGAACGCCTCGAATCTCGGTTTCGGGAGGACGGACCGGTCCCGCGGATCTGTTATCATCGGGGCGACTTCGGCGTCGAGCCGATCACGTACGTCCTCGGCGAGTCGGCACTCGCGGCCGCCGAGTTGGCGACGGATCTCGCCGCGGCGGCCGCGGAGTGACGCTCGGACGGACTGCCGTCGTCGGCTCTCGGCGCTCGCCGACCCGGTCGGCCGTTCGCCGCGAGCGCGGTAGGACGGTCCCTCCCAGCCGCCGTCGACGCTGCGGTTCCGCGTGGCGGCGGACGGGAGCGCGACCGCCCACGGATACTCATCAGTCCGCCGGTTCGGGGGCGGCGCTGTCCGACCCGAGCCGTTCGAGGACGTATTTCACGAACAGTCCGATCATCGCGAGCGCGAGGAGAACGGCGAACGCCAGAACGGCTCCAGAGAGCGGGCCGAGGCCGCCTGCGGCCTGCCCGCGGAGGAAGTTCGCCGCGAGCACCCCCGAGACGGAGAGCAACGCGAGGCCGCCGACGTTCGTGAACGCGGACGTCGGGCGCGAGACCGCGGGGGAGTTCAAGAGATACACCACGATGGCGATGGCGAACGGTGTTCCCACCGTCCCCAACGCGAGCACGAGAACGAGCTGGCCGATGACTTGGCCGCCGATGACGGCGCCGGGGGCCGACAGGAGCGCGACCGCCGCCAGCAGCCCCCGATAACGCGGGTCCTCGACCGTCGTTCCCCAGCCGAGTTTGTCCGCGAGGACGAACGGCGTGACGATGGTGTTCCCGCCGAGCGTCGAGACTGCCGCCCCGCCGAGTCCGAACAAAAAGAGCCACCGGGCGTTCTCGCCGACGAGCGGGCCGAGTGCCTGTGCGGCCCCGACGGTGCTGAGATCGGGATCCGAGAGGACGCTCGCCGCAACGAGGAAGATGGCGACACTGTAAACGCCGAAGGCGACGAGCATCGACGCGCCGACGTCGAACGTCGCAAGCCCGTATTCGCGTTCGGTCCATCCCTTCGCGCGCATCGTATACGAGTGCATCGTGATGAGCGTGATGTGGACCGCACCACCGAGGATGCCCGCGGCGACGAGCGCGCTCCCACCGGGAAGCGTCGGGACGAGCCCGATCGCGGCCGCACCGGGATCGACCGGAACGACGAACAGTGACGCGACGAACGCGAGGACGACCCCGGCAACGAGAAGTTTCGCCGCCGCTTCCAGGAGCCCGTACCCCCGTCCGGCGAGCCCGAGTGCGAGGACGACGGCCCAGAGCAGCCCCCAAAGCCAGGCGTCGACGCCCGTAATAGTCGCGGAGACGCTCGCGAGCGTGTTCATGATTACCAGCTGGGCGACCCCCGAGGCGAGGACGACGTCGGCGACGAGGAGCCACGCCCACCACTCGCCGAGATACTCCTCGACCACGGAGACGATCCCGCGCTCCGTGAGCAACCCGAGTCGCATTGCGAGATACTGAGCAAGCGCTCCGGCGAACGCCGAGAGGACCACGACCCACAGCAGGTCGTAGCCGTAGGCCGCGCCGCCGGTGACGAGACTGGCCATCGTCGCCGGGCCGGCCGCGATGGCACCCGCGACCCACGACGGGCCCATCTCACCGGCGTAGCCACGGATACGCCCGAGGTCGGCCATCACACACACCCCGGAAACGCCTCGCCGGCGATCGACAGACTGTCGACCCACGCCGGCCGATCGTCGGTGCTGAACCGCGATCGAGAGCGCATGTAGGCGACGATCATCGCTCGCCGCCATCGGTCGCTCCCGTTGGGGGCGGTGTAGTGCGGCAACAGACAGTGTTGGAACAACGCGTCGCCCGGTTCCATCGGCAGCGCAACGGTGTCGCTTTCGTCGTAGTCGCGTTCGGCGACCGTGATATCGGTGTCGTATTCCAGGGCCTCGTGTTCGAGCAGGCCGTCGGTATGCGCCCCGGGGACGACCTGCATGCAGCCGTTCCCGGCCGTCGCCTCGTCGAGTGCGACCCAGACGGTCACGTGATCCATCGGATGGATCGGGTAGTAGGCCGCGTCCTGGTGGAACTTCTTGGCGCTGCCGACGCCTGGCGGCTTGAGCATCCCCGCACACCGTAGCAGCTTCAGGTTTGGTCCCTGCAGTCGAGAGACCGCATCGACGATCCCTTCGTGGGTCGCAAGGTCGCCGAAGACGTCGTCCTCGCGGGCCATCCCGACCCCTTCGAACTTGCGGACCGGTTGGCCCTCGCCCTCGAAGTCCGCCGGGTCGACGGACGGCTCGAGCATTCGCTCGAACCCGCTCGCCTCGCGGTCGCCGCGGACGTACTCCCGGAGGCGTGTTCGTATCGCCGCCACCTCGTCCTCCGAGAGGACGTCCTCGACGACGACGTAGCCGTCCCTCTGATACTGTTCGAACTGCTCGTCCGTTAGCGACATACCACCTAGTACTATTCAGTCGTAATAAATCGCCGTGTTCCGGGGATATCGGTGACACCAACGGGCCGCTACGGGGGCGGTGACGTTTCCGGAGGCGGGAAAAATATACGGACTATATAGTAAAAATCGCAACTATATACACATCGATCGCACGGCGGCCGTGCGATCGAGTGTGTCTTGTCTTCCGATCTCTACTATAGTTTCGGCCCGGGGCCGCCTTGCGGGGACTCCTCGACCGGGCTCTTGTCCTCTTTGCGCCCGCCGAGTTCGAGCATGTCGGCCACCTTCCGGCGGTTGACCTCGCCGACGCGGTCGGCGATCGAATCGACCAGTTCCACGATCGGCTCCCGGACGGGGCTGCCCTCGAGTTTGACGGCCGGGTCGTCGGTGCCGTCGGCCCCGAAGTCCTCGTGAATCGGGATCTGACCGAGCAGATCGACGTCGTACGAGTCGGCGATCTCTTCGGCACCACCACGGCCGAACGGGTCGTGGGTCTCCTCACAGCTCGGGCAGTGATAGAGGCTCATGTTCTCGACGATGCCCAGGACGGGCGTGTCGTGTTTCTCGAAGAGCCGAAGCCCCTTGCGGGCATCGTCGACGGCCATCTGCTGGGGCGTCGTCACGATGACGACGCCGGCGACGGGCAGCGTCTGGACGAGGTCCAGGGAGGCGTCACCGGTTCCCGGCGGCAGATCGACGACGAGGTAGTCGAGTGCGCCCCACTCGACGTTCTCGAAGAAGTGCGTCATCACGTTGTTGACCATCGGTCCACGGAGGATCGCCGGGTCGTCCTTTTCGCCCATCAAGAAGCTCATGCTCATGACCTTCACGCCGTCGGCGGTCGGCGGGACGATCTTCTCCTGTGGCGTCACGCCCGGCTCCTCTTCGACGGGGAGGACACGGGGGGCGTTCGGACCGTGGATGTCGGCGTCCAGCAGACCGACGCGTGCGCCCATCTGCTCTAACCCGGCCGCGAGGTTGGCCGCGACCGTCGTCTTCCCGACGCCGCCTTTCCCGGAGGCGACGGCGACGACGTTGCGGACGTTGGGCATGACTTCCTCGTCGAAGCCGTGTTCCGCGCCGGCCTCGGCATAGAGGTCCGGTTCGAGACCGACGTCCCTGACCGCCTCACGGATCGCGTTGCCTAATTCGAGTTCTGCGGGCGCGAAGGGGGTGTTAAACGCGAGCGAGATCGAGGCCGTTCCGTCCTCGATCTCCACGTCGTTTATCAACTCCATCGTCACGACGTCCTCGCCGACGAGGGGATCTTCGATCTCCCGGAGCCGCGTTTCGAGTTCCGCTTCGTGTTCGGTCATCTGATCGGCGAGGTTACGGCGGGCGAACGTATGAGGCTTTATTTTCCCACGACCGGCTGCCGGTGTGGCGGTCTACAAAAAGAGCAGGCCGAGTGCCTCGGGGTCGGACGGAAGACGACGTCTTCCGTGATGACGAGAGACGGCGTCTCTCGAACCACTTGACCCCGAGGTACTTCACTCGAGCTACCTACCGGTTGGTTTTCTCCTGCATTTTTATAAAACAGAACCGCAAAACCGTGACCGCCGACCGCCTACATCGCGGCCGGGAAGATCACGCCGATCAGCACGGTGAGGATGTAGAATCCGACCCACATCGAGACGATGAAGCCGATCAGATACGTAAGCGCCATCAGCGCCTTCTCCATGTCACGGGGTTTCCCGAGGAACCATCCGAGAATCGCGGTGTACACCGGGGTCCCGATAATGATGAAGATGACCCATGTCCCTGGGTACAGGAAGTTCCACGCATCGAACTCCACCATCAGTCATCACCCTCCACGGGGGCGTGGCCCTCGCCACGCAGCTCCTCGATCGCGTGTAACTCGATCACCGGGATGACCTTCAAGATCACGAGGAAGAAAAGCGTACACAGGCCGATAGTTCCGGCCAGCGAGGCCAGTTCGACCGGGCTCGGGAAGTAGTGACCCGGGGTGTTGTAGTACATCGAGAACGTGGGGTATTCGAGCCCCTCGACGACGAACAACACCTTTTCGGTCAGCGTGCCGGCGAGCACCATCACCGACGCCGCGAGCGAGCGGCGGACGCTGAAGATGTGCGGTTTGACCGACTGTGCGAAGATGTACGCAAGCGCGATCAGGACGACGCCGATCGCGAACTGGTAGTAGGGGTTGGTGACCTTCGCCGCTGCGAGGGTCCGCTGGTCCAGCGGGGCCGCGTACACGCCCGTGATGACCTGTTGGAGCTGCAGCCAGAGGAACAGCAGGCTGAACAGCCCGAGCCACAGCGTCAGTCCGCGGATCACGTCGTCCGTGAGGATGTGATACCAATCGTACGCGCGACGCACCGTGAGCGCGAGGATGATCACGCCCGCGATCGCCGAGGTGAGCGCGATCGTGAGGAACTGCGGACCCTGGATCGCGCCCTGCCAGCCGGGCATCGACGGCAAGAGCGCGAAGAGCCACGGAATGACACCGCCGTGCAGCAACAGCGGGGCCATCACGATGACGCCCAGTGCGAGCCACCAGACGATCCGCTCTATGACCTCGTCTTCGGCCTCGGAGTAGCCGATCGTCGCGACCTTGTACACCGGCTCCAGGATGTTCGGAAGGTCATCTCGGAGTCGGGCGAGGTCGTATCTGACGGTCAAGCCGAGGTACGTGAGTGTCATCACCATGTACATCGTGATGACGGTCACGTCCCATACCAGCGGCGACTGATGAACCGTCACGGGGTACGCCTGCACGACGCTCGTAACGAGCCGGTCGGGTCGCCCGGCGTGGATAACGATGTAGAACCCGGCCATACTCAACGCGCCGATCGTCAGCAGTTCGGCGAGGCGGGCGACCGGCAGATACCGTTTCATCCCGAACAGCCGAACCGCGGCAGAGAGGATGATCCCGCCGTGGGCGATACCGACCCACCAGATGAACGCGCCGATATAAAGGCCCCAGGTGACGCCGCCGGCTGACCCCCAGTCGGCGAGGTTCGTGACCGCCAGTCCGCGATCCAGTTGAAGCGCCCAGAGGCCGAGCCAGACGACCGAAAGCAGGCTCGCGATACCGAAGACGATGTAATACCCCGCCGAGGTACTCTGCATCGGACGGACGATGTCTTCTGCGGAAGGTGTTCTCGAACTCATTAGTCGTCACCCGCTCCAAACGTGAACTGGTCGAGGTGGTGTTTGCGATTGTCCTCGACGCCGATCTGTTCGTACGTGACCGGTCCGTCGATCTGTTCGGCCTCAGGTCCGGGTTCGTTGCCGAGGTAGGTAACGTTCGGCTGGGTACCGAGGTCCTCGAGCAGTTTGAACGCCGAGAGCTTCCCCCACGGCGTGACCGTCTCGCCCCACTGCTCGCCGTTGTCGAGTTCGGTGTCGCGTTCGAACTCCTGTTCGGCGCGCTGGCGGAGATACTGTCGGGGACGGCTCTCGGGGTCGTTGACGTCGCCGAAGTGGATCGCACTCATCCCGGCCGCGTCACACGCGTCCATACAGGCGACGGTGCCGACCTTCTCCTCGCCGTTGTGGCCGTCCTGGCGGGAGGGGCAGTACGTACATTTGCCCATGACACCCTGGGGCGGCCGGCTGTCGTTCCACTGGCCGCGCTCGTCGTGGATGTGGTCGTTGTTTTCGGTGAGGAGCTGGTTTCGCTCCTCGTAGTCCATCTCCTTGAGTGACTCGTGGTCGTAGTCGACGTCGGAGCCCATAAGCTCCTCGCGCGGTACCTCCGGTTCGCCCCACTGGAAGTAGTTGACACCGTACGGGCACGCGACCTGACAGTACCGACAGCCGATACAGACCTCGTAGTTCGTGAGAACGATGCCGTCTTTGTCCCGCGTGTGTCGCGCACGGACCGGACAGACCTTCTCACACGGGGCGTTGGTACAGTGTTGACACGGCCGGACGAGGAAGTTCTCCTGTTCGGACTGTTCGTCCTCGTAGGTGAGGACGTACATCCAGTTCGCCCCGGTGGACGTCTGGTTCTCCTCGATGCAACCCGTGACACACTCGAGACAGCCATCACACCGGTTGAGGTCGATGACCATCCCCAACTGCGGCCCCTCGTCGGCGGTATCGCCGACCGGTTCCGCGCCGTACCCATCGTCTTTGGGGTCGCTCGAACTCTGTGCCGACGCCACGCCGCCGAGACCGAGCGCCGCAGCCCCGGCACCCATCTTCTTCATCGTGTCGCGGCGGCTCTGATTCATCTCGGTGTCGATTCCCGAGAGCTGGTCGACGAGGCTTTCGTCGCCGGTCAGCCGCTCGAAGATGCCGTCGTGTTCGTCATCCTCCTGTTTCGCTTGCATCTCCTCGAAGGCTTCGACCGTCGGCCGGTCGTCGACTTCGAACTCCTCTACGACCGCTTCGTTGTACTTCTCGTGGAACTCCGCCTCGGAGATCTCACCTTGGATGAGCCGCATGGCGTCCTCCGCCATGTCCATCCCGAGTTCGGTGTCATACTCGGTCTCATCGAGCATTTCCCGCATCTCGGACTCGTGATCGGCCCCCATCGGGTGGAACGATTCGTCCGCTGTGTTGTCGTTGTCCCCGCAGCCACAACTGTCGTGGTCACAGGAATCGTCGTCTCTACTCATTTGATAATCACCGTTGAAATCCGAACCCGTGGGTTCGCCACGGCCGCGCCCTCGTCCGGACGCTGGTCCCCCGTCGTTCGACGACAGCCGTACGTCGACGAGCGTACGGATGAGGTCCCGGATAGTGCAAATAGATACCGCTCGCGCCGAGGACGTGATCCCGCAGTGGGTCCCACTCCGGAGCCGCTACCGGATCGCCCTGCAACGACGGTCAACCCCCTGGCAACCTCGATGGCTGGAGGTTCGGGGACGGACCGGTCGTCCGTTTCGGCGGTTTCGTTCAGTATCCGAACGTTGCGTTTGCCCGTGTCGCCGGCGAACGGTCCCGTGCCGGCCGCTCCGACCCCATCGGCTCTCCTCGGAGCCGTCGAGCGGAACGCCGGGGAGACACCGCAGACGTCCCGACGGCGTCGGGCGCTCGAATCGGCCGTAACCGTCCGGCGTCCGTCAGTGGATTTTCGTCTGTCGGCACCGGGCACTGCCATCAAGATGAGCCTTTGACCGAACGGTAATAAAGACTCCCCATTACCCGTGATAGGAGGCTGGAGTCCGCCGTTTTGGGCTTCGGCAGGCTTATTATTCTGTGCTACATACGGGCGCAGCCGATCCCCCGACTGGATCGCCGCTGGACGGGGGCCGACCCCGTCGAACGGCGGGTTTAACCGCCCCCGACACACAGACGACGACGATGACCGACGAGGACAGCCACCCGGAACGGGAGGCGTTCGACCACGACCCGATCGACCACGTAGGGATCTCCGCGGGTATGAGCGTCGCCGAACTGGCCGCCGAGTACGGAAACGCCGGCATCGGCGCGGCCGACGTCGCCGAGGCGATCGACGTGACATCGGAGGCCTTCGGCCGCGAGGAGACGACCGTCTTTCTCGGACTGGCCGGCGCGATGGTCCCCGCCGGAATGCGGGCGATCGTCGCCGATCTCATCCGTGCGGGCCACGTCGACGCGTTGGTGACGACCGGTGCGAACCTCACGCACGACTCGATCGAAGCCATCGGCGGTAAACACCACCACGGCAGCCATGACCACCCCGACTACGACGAGCGGGCGTTCGACGAACGGCTCAGAGACGAGGGTGTCGACCGCATCTACAACGTCTATCTCCCACAGGAGCACTTCACGCTGTTCGAAGAACACCTCCGGGCGGAGGTCTTCGATTCGATCGGTGAGGACGTCGTCTCGATCGCCGAGTTCACCGCCGAACTCGGGCGGGCGAACGCCGAGGTCAACGACCGGGAGAACGTCGGGGAGGATCCGGGGATCGCGGCGGCGGCCTACGAGCACGACGTCCCGATCCACGCTCCCGCCATTCAGGACTCCGTACTCGGCCTGCAGGCGTGGCTCCACTCGCAGGTCAGCGGCTTCTCGCTCGACGCGCTCGCCGATATGTCGCCGCTGAACGATCTGGCCTACGAAGCCGACTCGACCGCGGCGATGGTCGTCGGCGGCGGCGTCCCGAAGAACTACGTCCTCCAGACGATGCTCGTGACGCCCGGAGCCTACGATTACGCGGTCCAGTTGACCATGGATCCGCCACAGACCGGTGGGCTGTCGGGGGCGACACTCGACGAGGCCCGCTCGTGGGGGAAATTAAAGAAGGACGCCAGAAACGTCTCGGTGTACGCCGACGCGACGATCACGCTTCCTCTGGTTATCGCCGGCGCGCTCGATGCGATCGAGTGATCGTCGTCGTATCGGTACTCCCGCACCCGGGACACTGCGTCAACTCCCCGAGCGGCGGATGCTGGACCGATTCCCAGACGTCGTCGTTCGGCGGTGCCTCGAACCCACACTGCCGGCAGCGGTGAATAGCGTCGGCAGCCATGTGTGACACTCACTCGCCATAGTATATAAATCTGGGCGATGTGTTTCGATGAGGAGAACTCCGACGCTCGCGGCGTCGACGGGGCGCAGTTGTCCCGTTCGCGCGAGTGAACTGAACGGAGCCGAGAGGGGATGCCAGAACGGAGCCGAGAGGGGATGCACCGTCCGTATGGGCGTTTCATCCGGTTTCCGGTGCAGTCAGACTGCCGGCGGCCCCGACGTCACGCGGTTCGTTCGCCGGTGCCGAGACCGCGTCACGGACGTACGTTCGTGAACATCCGACTCGGTACATGTCCGAACCGCCGATCGAACGTGCGTGTCGACTGCCCCGCGATTCGAGTCGGTACGTCCGGCAGTATTAGGACCCCACCGATCAAACGAAACAGTTGGAGACCCGCCACGCGCTCGGCATCGTTCGCGCGTCAAAGAGCGTCTATCGTCGGTCGTGGTCGGGTATCGAACCGGCCGATGACGAGCACTCCCCCCGAGCCGGTATAGGCAGCCGGCGGTGACGAACTCTATGAGTGCCGAGGCCGCCATTGTTGACGCCGAAAGACGTCGCGATCGCCTACGAGCACAGCGGATACGGACCCGCCGAAATCACGCAGCCGTATCCGGACCGCTCGTTGGGTGACGTCCACCGTGTACTCGCCTACGACGATCATATAGACGGCTTCCGCTCTCGATCTGGAGGGGACGGCCGCGTTCGTGGTCTGACCGCGGTGGGGACCTCAAGACGTCGCGGTGATGATTTCACAGTCGAGTTCGCGCCGCAGAAACCCTTCGATGTCGGGGTCGTCGATCAGCCGGCGAACCATCCGCCGCCACCGTCCGGCCTGTTTTTGACCGATCACGACGTAGTCGGCGTCCTCGGCCGCGACCTCGTCGAGAATCGTCTCCTCGACCAGGAAGCCGGGACGAACGACGTATCTGGCCCGATTGAGACGGCCGAACGCCGCCTCGACCGCCGATTTGAGCTCCCTTCGAGTCACCCTCTCGTCGCCTTGATATACGTTGACGTGTAGTACGGTGAGATCGGCGTCGTGCTCCGCTGCGACCTCCATCGCGCGTTCGAGCGTCGCCCGCGAGTGCCGTGAGAGCGGGTACCGGACGGGTACGACGACGAGCGTCATTGTCGGACGAAAGTACGCCCCCTGCCTGAAGCTTCCGGTCGGTCGGCCGACCCCCTCCGTCCCGCTGCGGCGTCCGTTCATACGCCGCTCCGGACGATCCGGCCCTCGACGGTTGGGTCGATCCCGACGGCGTCGGCGTACTCGATGAGGATCTCGTATTGGGTGTCGAGCCGTTCGACCACGTGCTCCTCCGTTAGCGTCGGGAACTCGACGTCGGTACAGAGCAGAAATGCCGAGACCGCCAGTCGGTACGGCTCGTCGTCCACGATCGGATCGCCGCCGACGGTCGCTTCACATAGCCGGTCGTCGTCGTGATCATACCGCAACCGGGCCCCCGAGACGTGTGCATGCCACCAGTCGGCCTCCCCGAACCCGGGTGTGTCGGCCGCCTCGGCGAAGACCGACCGGAGTTCACGCCCCGTGAGCTCCGCGACCACGAGCGGTTCGTCGAACGGGACGAGGCTCACGAGGTCGGCGGCCGTCACCGCGCCGGACAGCGGCGGGCCGGTCCTGATCCCGCCGCTGTTCTGGAGGCCGACCACGGGCCGGTCCGTCCCGAATTCGCGGGCCGCCGCCCACCGGTAGGCGTCGGCGACGAAATTCCCGACGCGGCTTTCGCCCCGGAACGCTTCCGTGTCGGTTCGGGCGATCGGCTCCGGGACGTGACCCACGACGGTGTCGAGACCGGTATCGGCGATCCGATCGCGGTATCGAGCCGCCAGTTCGGCGTCGAAAGGACCCTCCGCGACGTCGTGGCGGGTCACCTCCCCGCTCGGGAGATCGACCTCGAGTAGCGTCCGGCCACCGCTTCCCGGCCGGGTGAGAACGGTCTCGTGAATGCGTCCGATCCGCTCGGAGTGGACGTGTCCACCGAGGACGACGTCGACGTCACAGACCGCGGCGAGTCGGTCGTCCTCCCGGCCCAGATGCGACAGCGCGACCACGTAGTCGACATCCCGCTCGCGGAGCGACCCGACCGCCTCGCGGGCCGCAGCGATCGGATCCTCGAATTCGAGGCCCCCGCCGTCGCCGATCGACGGGGTCGTCGGATCCGTCACTCCGAAGAAGCCGACGCTATCGCCTCCGACGCGTTCGATACACCACGGATCGACCCCTGCGAACGGTTCGTCGGACTGGCGGACGTTCGCCGAGAGCCACCGCTGCGGCGAGCGCCGGACGATCTCGGCGGTCCGCTCGGGGCCGAAATCGAAATCGTGGTTTCCGAACGTTTCGACGTCCGGCGAGATGGCCTCGAAGAACGCCAGTGCGACCTGTCCCTCCGAGACGAGCGGGAGGACGCCCGGAGCGACGTTATCGCCGGTCCCGCAGACGAGTGTCCGATCGTCACGGATCGACTCGATCGTCCCGGCGAGGCGGGCGATCGTGGCTGGGTCGTCGTGGGCGTTCTCGACGTCCGAGTAATGCAGCAGACGCACACCGATCGATAGGGTGTGCGGCGGCAAAACCGTGTCGTCGCACCGACCAGACTCCCTTTCGACGGACTCCCGTCCCGGCGGGGCGGCGACCGTGAGCGTTTTGGCTTCCCACGCCCCACCGTGCGTATGGACGAACGAGTCGGTCCCGACGAGAAGACGCTGTATCTCTCCTCGGAGACCGAAAAGGGCAACAAAGGTCCCTTCCGCGTCGTCTACGCCGATACCGACGGCGAACGCCGCTGGGGGTTCTTCTGTACGAACTGTGAATCCTTCGACACCGCCGTCGACTCGATGGGGCGCATTCAGTGTAACCGCTGTTCGAACTTCCACAAGGCCGAGGAGTGGGACGCCGCCCACGAGTGACGGCCGGTCCGGACGAGCGGTCGGCCTGACGCCGGAATACATATCACGTCGTCCCACAAATGGGGACGCAAAGAATGGCCGATGGAGATGACCAGCCGACGGTTCTTGTCGTTGAGGACGAACGCGCACTCATAGAACTCTACGTACGGTGGCTGGAGAACGACTTCGAGGTATTGACTGCCGAGGGCGGTGAAGCGGCGCTGGAGCAGTTCGGCGAGGACGTCGACGTCGTGTTGCTCGACCGGCTGATGCCGGGCATGAGCGGCGACGAGGTCTTAGAAGCCATCCGGGCGCAAACGTCGGACTGCAAGGTCGCGATGGTGACGGCTGTCGAACCGGATTTCGACGTCATCGACATGGGGTTCGACGACTACCTGACGAAGCCGATCGAACGCGAAGAGCTCCTCGAGACGATCGACCGACTGCTGTCGCGATCTGAGTTCGACTCGATCGAACAGGAGCTATATGCTCTCTCCTCGAAGCAGGCGGCCTTACGCGCCTCGAAGCCGAAAGAGGAACTCGACGAGAACGAGGAGTTCGCCGAGCTTCAAGCCCGGATCGACGAGCTTCAGGCGGACCTCGACACGACGCTTCCCGAGATGGGCGACGACGAGTTCGTCGCGATGGTCCGGGACATCGAGGCCGACGACTCCGGGGGCGAGTCGCCGGATTCGGAGGGTGGAGATCAGTGAGCTACCGGACCGGCGACTTCGATGGTGCGTCGGCCTTCGACGATGGCGTGAGCCTGTTGATAACGGGACCCTCGACGGTGACCACCGAGGGCTTACTCGACGCCGTCGCGCCCGATGATGGCGAACGGGCCGTACTCATCACGATGAATACCGGGCCGAAGACGATCGTCAAGGAACTCGAACGGCGCGGGGCCGACCGCGACCAGATCGGTATCATCGACTGTACGAACGCCGAGACCGACGTCGAAGGCGTTCCGGTCCGTCGCCTGAACTCGCCGGGAGATCTGACCGGGATCAGCCTCGAATTCGCGAAGCTGCTCGGGCAGAACGACGACGAGTCGGTCCGGGCCCGCGTCGGCGTCGCGTCGGTATCGACCGCGCTCATGTACACCGAACCCCGGACGATGTTTCGGTTCCTGCACGTCTTTACCGCCCGGATCAGGTCGGGCGAGATGTTCGGGGTCTTCTCGCTCGATCCGACGATGCACGACGAGAAGGCGTACAATACGATCCGGTCGGTCTTCGACTGCGAGGCGGAGATGACCGCCGACGACGTCTCGCTGTCGGGGACCGGCTACGAGTGAGCCGGACATACCTCCGGGCCGGCTACATCTCGATTCGCTCGACCAGTCCCTCGTCGCTGTGAGTGTTGACCGCGACGATCCGGACACACGCTTCGATTCCCGAGTCCTGGAGTTTGTGTTTCAACAGCTCGTCGACCTGATAGACGCCGGCGGCGTCGGTCATCTCGATCTCGACCAGTATTGGGGTGTCCTCACCGGCCTGTAGCGACACGCGCCGGATCGCGCGGCTCGAAACGGTGTTGATCCCGCGTCCACCCTCCTCGTAGGGGATCCGGGACCGTCCGCGCTCCATATCGAGCCCGTCGGCGACTCGGACGACGCCGGCTTCCCGCGTCAACGGCGTCTCCTCGGTGTGGTGACAGAGGATCGCGTGGAGAACCTCGCCTTTGATCCGGACGGCCGAAGCGGTATCGTATCGGCCCAGCTCCCCGAGGATCCGGTCGATGGCGTCCGCCGCGAGCGGGATGGAGTAGTAGGGGTGATCGTGACGGTGGACGACGTGGCCGATATCGTGAAGCGTGGCCGCGAGCGCTATGATAACGGCTTCGTCAGCCTCTTCGAGGCCCTGTCCGAGAGCGCCGTCGAACTGGACGTCGCTGGCCTTTAAGAGATCGTAGAGCCGGAGGGCGGCGTTCCGGACGATCTCGACGTGTTTCCGGCCGTGATCGTTGTACCCCAGCCGCGAGACGGGGTTGACGTTCTGTGCGTCGAGGTACGCGAGGACCTCTTCGTCGGTGCGAAGCACGTCGAGGACGTCGTTGACCGGGCCGTCCGGGAACGCGTGGTCGGTGGCTGGATCGTATCGGTTCCCGTTCGCGTCGTCGGTGGGGTCGTTCATACGCGAACGAAAGACGGGATCGCGCAAAAACTGTCCGGCGATTACGCGTCGGCGGCGGCGGTTTCGAGTTCGTCGTAGTCGGGTTCGACGCCGGGGTCATCGGAGACCCACGAGTACGTGACCGTGCCGTCCTCGTCGACGACGAACACCGAGCGTTTTGCGACACCGGAGATTCCGAGATCGGCGAAGTCCATGACGACGTCGTAGGCGTCGATGACGTCCTTGTTCGTGTCGCTGACGAGGGGGAAATTGAGCTCGTTTTGCTCCGCGAACTCGCCGAGCGAGAACGGCGAATCGATGCTGACACCGTACAGCGATGCGCCCGCGTCGGCCAGCGCGTCGAGGCGGTCGCGCAACGTGGTCATCTCGCCGGTACAGACGCTCGTGAACGCGCCCGGGAAGAACGCCAGCACGATCGGCCCGTCGTCGAGGGCCGACGAGAGCGTGAACTCGGTGATGTTGCCGTCGGGTGTTCGCATCGGTGCGGTGAAATCGGGGGCGGCGTCGCCTTCTCGTACCATACCCGCTCGGAGGTCCGGAGCCACCCTGGGCGTTTCGGTTCCGAGCGAACTACGTACGTCGATGAGAGACGACCGGTCCCCCGGCGGACGGGACACGTCGACGCCCGACACGGTAGTCGCGCGCTGACAGCACACGGACGCGGTCCGAACGGCGAACGGACGCGGTCCGAACGGCGAACGCCCCACGGGTTACCACTACGCGGCGAAAGGCCTACATGTACCGGCGCGAATCGGCATATATGACACTCCCCCTGTTCATCGGTGGGTTGGGCCCACCCGAACTGCTGTTGATTGCCGGCGTGTTGATCCTGCTGT
Source organism: Natronomonas salinimetallica (assembly GCF_013839515.1). GTDB lineage: Archaea > Halobacteriota > Halobacteria > Halobacteriales > Haloarculaceae > Natronomonas. The sequence continues at coordinate 31,966 of NZ_JACDNQ010000009.1, forward strand.
TCGGGGCGAGCAAGCTGCCGAAACTGGCGCGTTCGATGGGAACAGCCACCGGCGAATTCAAGAAGGGCCGCGAGGAGGTCGAAGAGGAACTCGAAGAGCTCAGAGACGACGGTACCGCCGAGACCGGCGACGAACCGACCGTCGAAGCCGACTCGGAGTTCGAATCGGAGGCCGATACCGCCGACCCCGAGCACGACCCCGAACAGTCGGGCGCTTGAGACTGGCGGCCGTCCGTCCGCGACGGGCAGGGTCCCACGGGGGAGGGATATCCCGAGACGTGGTAGTTTCCCGAGACGTGGTAGTTTCTGCAGCGCGTACGTAACCACCGCCGACAGTATACGTCGAAGATCGGGTCCATTACGGCTGTGGAGACGTCGGCCCGTCGTCGGATAGTCACGTGTGTACCGTTTTCGGAGCGCTCGGCGGCCCCGAGGAAAAAGCCTATAATCTCCACTAAACTACCACCAAACAGCGATGGTATCCACATTTCCGCTACAGTTCGGGATCCCCGGCGGACCGGAACTGCTCGTCATTCTGTTGATCGCCGTCCTGTTGTTCGGCGCAAACAAGATTCCGAAGCTCGCACGCTCGACCGGCGAAGCGATGGGCGAGTTCCAGAAAGGCCGTGAGGAAGTCGAACAGGAACTCCAAGAGATGCGCGAGGGGGCCACGGAGGTCGAGAGCGAGTCCGAAACGGTCGAGGATGGCCCCGAGGTCGAGACGGCCGGCGACGCCGACGCATCCGACGCTGCGGTAGACGGTGACGCCGGGACGGGCGATGGCGAGACGGACGACGAAGCGGCGGACGAGGAGGAGCTCGAGATCGCCGACGCCGAGACGGACGACGAAGCGAACTGAGCGCGTTTTTATCAGCGGTCAAGGCGAATATCCCGAGGCGACTCACAGGGCGTGTGGCCTAGCGGATCAGGGCGAGAGGTTCCTAACCTCTAGATCGTGGGTTCGAATCCCGCCACGCCCGTACAGCGACCGAAGGGAGCGAACTGGCATGGCGGGATTCTAATCAGAGAGGTCGCGCGCAGCGGAGCGAGCACGTCCGACCGTGGTTCGAATCGGGCCGATCAGACAGCCAGCGGGTCACTCGGCGTGTCTTCGCCGTCGGCGAGGTGGTAGTTCGACTTCCGTGCGTCCATGAGGTAGACGGACTCCTCGACGACGTCCACGGATTCGAGCTTTTTCAGCGCGTGTCTGACGGTTCGCTGTGGGAGCAGCGACGCGTCCGCGAGTTGGGCCTGTGTCATCGCTCCCTCGTATTGAAGCGTCTTATACACGAGCTTGGCGCTCGGTGGGAGCGACGCGACTGCTGATTCGGTATCCGGCATACATCACTCGACGCTTCCCATCGGATTAATTGTCGGTCGGTCAGGTGTGACCGACACATTACCACCATATATATTTATACTACCGCTATGTTTGGGCTGAAACCTCCGGAAAAGCGGGGTTCATCTCTCCAGGAGACCCAGATCCGCCGCGACGTGGTCCGCGAGGTGATCGAAGACGTCGGGATCGACCGAGGCGACCGCCTCGCCGTCGTGGAGCCGTTCGTTGTGCCCGGCGACCGCGTCCTCGACGTCCGAAAACGGGATTCGAGATCGGGTTTCACACTCCGGACAGACGATCGGTATCTCCGGAAGGTCGGATTCGTCGCTCATACCCCCGATATCGCGCCCGAAGATAAAACCGCCCCGGTTGCCGTGTCGTGTCTGCTACGCGTGTCGTGCCGGAAGCGCGGCCAGGGCCTCCGTGAGTTCTTTCGTGTTCGGGAGGACGTACAGCTGTACCTCGGCCTCACGGTCGTCAATCTCGATCGTCGTATCGATGGTAAACGCGTACTCTTGGTTCCCGGGAAGGCGGCGTCGGACGGTCCGGATCACCTCCGTTCCGGAATCCCGGACGAGTTCCGGCGGGGTGTGTTCGATACTGCTCTGGAGCGTGTTCGCCCAGCCGTCGATGAACCCGCTCGTGACGATGTTTCCGAGTTCTTTGATCGCCTCGCCGGTCATGTTGCTTTCGTCCGGATCGATCCCGTTCGGCAACATCGCGGCCGCGACGCGGTCGGCCGACGCCTCGCTGAACATCGCGATGAAGAATCCGCTCGGCAGCCCGGTCAACTCGAAGACGACGCTGACGCACTGCCCGGAGCCGACCGCCGCGGACATATCCGAAAACGAGAGAAATCGGAGCTGGCTCACGGAGACGTCGGTCCGAAGCCCGGTCAACTGCGAGATCTGTTCGGAGGCTCGCCCGGCGCTTCGAGCCGCGAACCCGTTGAAAACGGCGAGCTTTTCGGCCGGTACCGCGAGACGGTTCGGCTGTGCTTCGAGCAGCGTGAGAAACTCCTCGTACTCCGGGATCAGGTAGATCGGGACGGAGAGATCGTGATCGACCGCTTCGAGCGTACTCTCGAAGAGGAAGACGCCGGTGTTGGACGCCTCTTGCCGGGTCATCCGTGGGAGGATCCGTGTTCCCGCCGCCTCGATGTACGTCGGGGGCGTCATATCGATCTGTGTTCCGACGTGGTTCGCCCAGCCGTCGACGAACCCACCGATCATGATGTTCCCGAGTTCGGCGAACGCCCCGCCCGCGAGGGCGTTGGTGTTCCCTCGCGAGTCGAACCGTTTCCGTAGTTGCCCGGCCGCGTCGGGGTCGAATATCAACACGGTCTCGCCGGAGAGGCCGCCGGAGAGGCCGACCTGGACCCCGACGTAGCGACCCTCGGTGAAGATGTCGTCGAGCGTCCCATCCGAGACGAGACTGACCCCGGTCACGTTCTGGCGGGTTCGGATGCCGATCATCTGTGAGAGCGCCCGCGAGGCCTGTCTGGCTCCGTCGGCAGCGAGATGGTTGTACTCCTCCAGTTGGCTGATCGCGATTCTCATCGGGCGTGGATTGCGTTCGGCCGGTTCGGGGACGATCGGTTCGGGGACGGTCGCCCCGGAGTCGGTCCATCCGGGACGGGCCGACCGTTCCAGAGCGCCACGTCGGGGCGGGAATGTTTCGATGAATCCAGTACGGTCATACGCGAGCGTCGACGCGCCCCCGTAGTAATCCCCGGCTCGATACAGCGCTCGAAAGACGCACGTTTTCGCCGAACCGAGCCAACAGCCGGGGAGGCACTCACTCGAAGAGGCCGGTCGACATATACCGTTCCCCGGAGTCCCAAAACACGGTGACGATCAGGGGGCACGCCTCGTTGATCGGCTCCCGATCGCTCGGACCGTCGTCGAGGATACCGACGTCGTTGTTCGGCCCCGGACAGCGACCGGGATCGATTCCGCGCTCGTCGGCCAGCCGCCGGGCAACGCGCTTTGCGGCGACCAACGATCCGCCGGAGGACTGCCCGACGAGGATCCCCTCCTCGCGGGCGAGCCGCCGACACTCCGCCTCGGCGGCGTCGATGCCGACCGTCTCGACGTCGGTCAAACGCTCCCGGTCGAGGTTCGGCGAGACGAACCCGGGGCCCATCCCCTGAAACTCGTCGTCGTTCGGCTCGCCGCCGGAGAGGACGGCGTTCGCCTCGGGCTCGACGCCGACGACGTCCATCCCGGGGAACGCCTCGGTGAGCCGCCTCGCGGTCCCGGTGACCGTCCCGCCCGTACCGATTCCGGCGACGAGGGCGTCGACCCGCCGGTCGCCGACCTGTTCGAGGATCTCCGCCCCGGTCGTCCGGTAGTGGGCTTCGGGGTTTGCCGGGTTCTCGAACTGCCCGAGCTGGACCGTCCCGGCCTCGGATTCGAGTTCATCCGCCCGGGCTTTCGCGTCCGAGATCGTCCCGTCGACGAGTTCGATGTCGGCCCCGTAGGCCGACATCAGCCGTCTCCGTTCGGGTGACTTCGACGCCGGCATCACGATGGTGACGTCGTATCCCTTCGCGGCAGCGACGACCGACAGGCCGATTCCGGTGTTTCCGGAACTCGGCTCGACGATCCGATCGCCCGCATCGAGTTCGCCGGCCGCTTCGGCCGCTTCGACCATCGCCAGCGCCGGGCGATCCTTCGCCGATCCACCGGGGTTCTTCGACTCGATCTTCGCGGCGATGGCGGATCCCGGTGGCGACTCGACCTGTACCAGCGGTGATCCGATCGTATCGAGGATACCCCGTTTCATCGTCCGGGTTTTGGCGCGCTGATATAAAACCCCGATGGATCCCGCCGTCGACCTCCTCGATTCGGTGCCCCGTCGTCCCCCTCGATTCGGTGCCCTGTCGTCGGGTGGACTCCTCCCCCCCACCGCCAGCAACGCGGTCACGGGATGGCTATCGATCCCGGCCATCGAGACGCACGGAACGCTCCAGATGGCGTCGTGATAGCTCGACGTACCGATCGCCCGCACTGGCCCACCGTGAGTCCTCGACCTCCGTTATGAACTCGGCGGGGACGCCCGCGTACAGCGCGTTCGCTTCGACTTCCGTGTCCTCCGTGAGGAGACTGTTCGCCCCGACCATCGCCCGCTCGCCGACGACCGACCGATCGAGTACGGTCGCGCCCATCCCGACGAGCGCCCGTTCTCGTACCTCGGCGGCGTGAACGATCGCGGTGTGGCCGACGGTCGCGTAGGGGCCGATCTCGACGCCCTCGTGAACCACCGCGTTGTCCTGGACGTTTGCCCCCTCCGCGAGCCGGATCCGTCCGTGATCGCCCCGCAACGTCACGTTCGGCCAGACGCTCGCGTCGGCTTCGACCGTCACCGCGCCGATGACGACCGCGCTCGGATCGACGTAGGCGTCCTCGTGGATCTCCGGCTCCTGCCCCTCGAAGCTCCGTATCATACGTTCTCACGGTGTCCGCCGGAAATAAAAACCCTACCTGCCGGTGAGGTCCGCGGACTGCGGTGGTCGATACCCCGGGATAGCGGCTCCGTTTACAGTTCGTCGGCGATCTCGTCGGCGTCGATGTCGGCTTCTTCGAGGGCCTCCTCGATGTCGACGTCGCCCGCGCCGCCGCCCATGCCGCCCATCATGCCGCCCATGCCCATTCCCATGCCGCCGCCATCGAGGATCTCCTGGATCAGGATACGGTCGATGTCCGTGAGATCGATGAGCTGCTGTGCGATCTGTTGTTTCTGCATCATCCACTGTTGGTTCATCGAAAGCTCCGGCGTCGATTCGACGTAGAGGGTACGCTTCTCGACGGTCTCGGTGACCGTCTCCGGCTCGGCCTCCTCCTCCTCGTCGTCCTCCTCGGGCTCCTCAATTCGGGTCTCTTCGACCTCGTCGGTCTCGACCCACATCTCGAGGTCGAGATCGAGGAACATGTTTAGAAGGCCGCGGGCCTGTTCGAGGTCGCCCTCGACGGTGTCGAGCAGCTCGTACTCGTACTCGATGTCCTCGCCGGCGAGGGGGTGATTGAAGTCCACGCGGGCGCGGCCACCGATGATCGTCTCGAGGACGCCCTGTTGGCCGTCGACCTGGATGCGTGCGCCGGGGTAGCGGTCGTCCTCGTCGATCTTGTCGGCGGAGACCGTCTTGAGTTCCTCCTCATCGTAGGTCCCGAAGGCCTCCTCGGCGGAGACGACGACGGTGCCCTCGTCGCCGACCGCCTTGCCCCGGATGTCGTCCTCGACGGCCGGGAAGAGGTGGCCCTCACCGAGGACGATGGTTCGGGGTTCGAACTCGCCCTGGTCGGCGACGCCTTCCTCCTCGGCGACCGACTCGTCCGTCGTATCGACGAGCTGGCCGTCGTCGACGGTTCGGGCGGTGTAGGCGATACGAACGAAATCGCCGTCCTGGAGCCCTTCGGCTTCCTCTTCGGCTTCGGCCGCTTCGTCCTCGGTCTCGGGCTCGGTTACGTCTTCGTCGACCGTCTCGGTCTCCTCGACCTCATCGGATTCATCGCTCATACTCCTCACGACAGCCGTCTCACCCTTAACAATCACGTTTCGCTGCCGCAAGCGTCGGGACGCGTTCGGACGGGCGCCGAACGCACGCCGTGCTCGGAAGCCACGGCGTTTTTCCCCGCTCGCGGGGTTCACTCCGGTATGTACGAAGTCGAACTGAAGGTCCGCGCCGGACACGACCGGGTCCGAGAGCGGCTCGACGGAATCGACGCGGAGTCGATGGGTACGGTGACACAGGTGGATACGTATTACGACCATCCCGTCCGGGCGTTCGCCGAGACGGACGAGGCGCTTCGAATTCGCCGGGAGACGGACGGTTCGGACGAACACACGAAAATAACGTACAAGGGCCCGCTCGTCGACGCCGACTCCAAGACCCGCGAGGAACTCGAGACGGGCGTCAACGACGGGGAGACGATGGCGTCGGTGCTCGAATCGGTCGGCTTCGACCCCGCGGCAACCGTCGAGAAGACGCGCGAGCGCTTCGGCTACGGCGAGTACGTCGTCACGCTGGATACCGTCGAGGGGCTCGGCGAGTTCGTCGAGGTCGAAACCGAAGCCGAGGAGATCGATCCCGCGCGAGCGGGGGCGGTCGACGTACTCGAACGGCTCGGACTCGATCCGGACGAGGGGATCCGTACGTCGTATCTCGGTCTCCTGCTCGATGACGGATGATATGCTTAGCGGTAATCAATTTTTTCTATTTGGTTTCCGTAAGTTATAGAACCGGCCCAACGGTACCCGTGAGTAATGACCGACCGAAATATCCGCGTCGAACCGGTCGACGGTCGCGCGGTCGAGGCCCAAGACGTCGAGATCGTCGAGCGAAAGGGGCTCGGCCACCCCGACTCGCTCTGTGATGGAATCGCAGAACACGTCTCACAGGCGCTCGCACGCGAGTATCTCGACCGCGTCGGCAAGGTACTCCATTACAACACCGACGAGACCCAGTTAGTCGCCGGCCGCTCGGTGCCCGCCTTCGGCGGCGGCGAGGTCGTCGATCCGATCTATCTGCTCATCACGGGCCGGGCGACGAAAGAATACGAGGGGACGAACATCCCCGCGGAGACGATCGCGCTCCGGGCCGCCCGCGAGTACATCCAAGAGCAGTTCCCGTTCATCGACTTCGGCACGGAGGTCGTCGTCGACGTGAAACTCGGTGAGGGCTCGGGAGACCTCCAGAACGTCTTCGGCGAAGACGGCACGCAGATCCCGATGTCGAACGATACGTCCTTCGGGGTCGGCCACGCGCCGCTGACCGAAACCGAACGGATCGTCCTGGAGACCGAACGACAGCTCAACGGCCGATACAGCGACGACAACCCGGCTGTCGGACAGGACATCAAGGTGATGGGCAAACGCGAGTCCGACACGATCGACGTGACCGTCGCCGTCGCAGCCGTCGACCGATTCGTCGCCGATCTCGACGAGTACGAGGCGGTCATGGAAGGCGTTCAGGCGTTCGTTACGGACCTCGCGGCCGGGTACACGGACCGTTCGGTTCGGGTACACGTCAATACCGCCGACGACTACGATGCGGGCTCTATCTATCTGACGACGACGGGGACGAGCGCAGAGCAGGGCGACGACGGCTCCGTCGGCCGCGGCAACCGCTCGAACGGCCTCATCACGCCCAACCGCTCGATGTCGATGGAGGCGACCTCCGGAAAGAACCCGGTCAACCACATCGGGAAGATCTACAACCTGCTCTCGACGGAGATCGCCCGAACCGTCGTCGCGGAGGTCGACGACATCCGAGAGATCCGGATCCGCCTGCTTTCACAGATCGGTCAGCCCATCGACCAGCCCCACGTCGCCGACGCGAACCTCGTCACGGTCGAGGGTGTCGACGTCGGCGACATCGAAGCGGAGGTGCGAGCGATCATCGACGCCGAACTCGAAAACGTGACCGACATCACAGAGCGTGTGATCGACGGCGAACTGACGACGTTCTGATCGGCGCGCCGGCCCGCACTCGCTCGCGGAGCCGTATTCCCCCTCCACCACCTTGGACCGGCCGAGCGAAACCGCTTTTTCCGTCGGTCCGTATGTCGAGTCATGACGCGAGTGTGTCTCGTCGGCGACGACGACGTCGAGTTGCGGTACGAACTCGTCAGCCACGAGACGTCGCGGGAGGCGCTCGCGACGTACGACCTCGTTGCCCCCTACGAGAACACGGTCGCCCTCGAGACGGTTTCGTTGGGCGCTGCCGTTGCGCTGTTGAACGATCTCAACTGGTATCTCGTCCGGTTCGCCCGCGAGGCATTCGTTTTCGAGTCCTCCGTGAGCGGCGAGGAGTGGCTCTCGCGTGCGCTCGCGACCGCGATCCGCGACGACGGCCTGGACCACGCCGATTCGGGCCGGTTTCTGAAGGTGTTCGGCGTCGACGAGGGCGAGCTTCTCGAACCGATGTTCGTGACGCGTACCGGGCCGGACATCCCGGCGTACGACCTCCGAGACGTCGACGAGACCCTCGTCGTTCGGGTGACCGAATCCGAATTCGGTGCCTGACGTCCGGAGGCCGCGCTCGGATCGGGCGGTGATCGAAAAAACGAAGCGGAACCGCCCCGCGCTCAGATTTCGACGCCGCTCGGGATGAGACTCCGCTCGCGGAGTAACTCGCCGTCGCCGTCGTAGACGAGAAGCGTCGATTTGTCGTAGGCCGCCAGCCGGGTCCCGTCGTCGGTCTCGATCACGAGCCGATACTGACCGCTCTCCGCTTCGCCCCCCGCGGCGTCGGTGACCGCGATAATCGGTTCGGCCTCGGCGTTGAGCTCGAGGACGTATTCGCCCGTGACCCGATCCGACACCGCGAAGACGCCCATCGGCGTCTCGGCTTCGAGTGGATCACGCAGCCGGTAGGTTACGTCGACCGCCTCGCCGTCGAGGCGGCCACCGCCCCGCTGGAGTCGCTCTTCGAACTCCTCGGTCGGCCCCTCGTATGCGACCGATATGACTGGCTGGTCCGGTTCGTCGGCCGTCACGCCTGCCGCCTCTAGAGTGAAGTAGTCACGCCGCATCCCTGTTTGGTGTCATGTACGTGCGCCGTACGCATGAACGTAACGCCCCTGTCCAAGCCGTCCGGGTGTTCTCGTCCTGTCGGGCCGTTCGGTCGTCCCGGCCCTCGCTTTTTGAGGCCCGCCCGACGGTACGGGTCCCTCGGTCGCCACACCGGACGAACGCGCCGGAGCTTTATTCTGTCGGCTCCTCCATCTACCGGTAGACGAGGCCATGGAACGAGACGATCCGTCCGCTCGGTCGCGGGAGCGTAGCGCCCAATCCCTCCGACAGCGACTCGCTCGGACGATCGAATCGTTCCGCGGGTCGGCGGTTCCGGACGTTCCGTACCGCCCCGACGAGCACGACCGGATCGTCGAAGAGCGCACCTTCGAGGGGACCCGCGTCGAGCGATACTGGCTCAACGCGCCGTTCTCCTACGCCGTCATCACCTACGACGAGACGGACAACCAACACCTGTATCACGCCGTCGAACCCGACCTCGATCGGTTCGAACGGGACGTCCTCGAGACGCTTTATGACGACGTTCGGGTCCCGCTGTTGTACACCGAACACGACGGCGAACCTCACGAGGTCCTCCGAGTAGAGCTCCGAAAGCGGCTCGAACGGTACGGGGTCGACGTCGACGCCACCGGGTTCTACCGGCTGTATTATTATCTATATCGGACGTTCCGGGGGTTCGGCAAGATCGACCCGCTCATGCACGACCCCGACATCGAGGACATCTCGTGTGACGGATACGAGGTCCCGCTGTACGCCTACCACGATCGATACCAGGACATCGAGACGAACGTCTCCTTCGGCGAGGCCGACCTCGACAGTTACGTCGTCCGGATGGCCCAACAGGCCGGAAGACACATTTCGGTCGGCAACCCCATCGTCGAGACGACACTTCCGGACGGGTCGCGCGCCGAGTTGGCGCTCGGCGAGGAGGTGACACCGCACGGATCCGCCTTCACGATCCGGAAATACAGCGACGAGCCGTTCACACCCATCGACCTGTTGGAGTTCGGGACGTACTCGCTCGATCAGATGGCGTACCTCTGGTTGGCGATCGAGCACAACAAAAACATCGTCTTTGCCGGCGGGACCGCATCGGGCAAGACGACGTCGTTGAACGCCATCTCGATGTTCCTCCCGCCGCAATCGAAGCTGATCACGATCGAGGATACCCGCGAGCTATCGCTGCATCACGACAACTGGCTCTCGTGTGTGACGCGAGAGCGGCTGGACGAGGCGGCAAACGTGACGATGTACGATCTCCTTCGGTCGGCGTTGCGACACCGCCCCGAGTACATCATCGTCGGCGAGGTCCGTGGCGAGGAGGCGATCACCCTGTTTCAGGCGATGAATACGGGTCACACGACGCTGTCGACGATGCACGCCGACTCGGTCCAGACGGTCATCAACAGACTCGAAAACGAGCCGATCAACGTCCCGCGACCGATGGTCCAATCGCTCGATATCCTCTGTGTCCAGCGGCTCGCGCGGTTCGGCAGCGAACGGGTCCGGCGCGCGGGGACGATCGCCGAGATCGAGGGGATCGACCAGCGAACCGGCGAGCTCGATTACACGGGCGCGTATCGCTGGGACTCGGCGACGGACAGCTTCGAGCAGGGGACGAAGAACCTGACCGAGGAGATCCGCGAGGAGCGCGGCTGGTCGAAATCGGAACTGCTTCGCGAACTACAGCATCGCCGGCAGTTCCTCGGGTTCCTCAAGGATCGAGGGATCACCCAATACCAGCAGTTCACGGCGATGGTGAACCGATATTACGCCACCCCCGAGGAGGTCATGGCACGGATCGACGCGGCCGAAGCGGACGAACGGGACGACCCTGGAGCGGGGTCGACGTCCGGGGGTACTTCCGGTGCGGACCTGCGGAGCGGGTAGATGCTCTGGTCGCTCCCGCTTCTCGCCGCGCTCGCCATGCTCGGAGCGCTCGCGTCCGCGCCGTTCAGCCCCCTGATCGACAGGGTAACCTCGCGGATCGCGTTTCGGTTTTTTGGCCGCCGCGGGATCGAACACGACCTCGAACGGGAGCAGCTACTCCGGTCGGCGTCGATCGGCATCCCGTACCGTGAGTACGCCGCAAAGACGTACGTCTACGTCGGAGGGGCCGGCATCGCCGGTGCCGTAGTCGGCGTCTACGCGGGTGCCGGGGGACTGTTGCTCGCCTCGACCGTCGGGATCGGCATCGAATCGGGGACGATCGCCGAACTCCCCGATCCCGTCCTGTTCGCGTTGTTTTTGACTACCGGCGGGGTCGTCGGCGCGGCGTCCGCCGCGACGACCCACGCCGCCCGGTGGCAACTGCCATCTATCCGGGCCGACGGACGCGCCAGGCAGATCGATGCCGGACTTCCCCGCATGGTCGCGTTCGTCTACGCGCTCACGCGTGGCGGCATGTCGTTTCCGGACGTGCTTCGCACCCTCTCGGCCAACGAACGGGTGTTCGGCGAGGGGGCCGCCGAAGTCGACATCGCCGTCCAGAACATCGACCTGTTCAACGTCGACCTCGTGACCGCAGTCCAGGACCTCTCGGAGAACACGCCCTCAGAACAGTTCGGCACGTTCACCGAAAACCTCTCGAGTGTGCTCCAAAGCGGCGGCGACGTCTCGGAGTTCCTCCGCGAACAGTACGAGCGATACCGCGACGAGGCCGAAGAACAGCAAGCGGAGATACTCAACGTCCTCGCGACGACGGCGGAGGTGTACGTGACCGTCATCGTCGCCGGGATGCTGTTTCTCATCACGATCCTGTTGATCATCGGGCTCACCGCCGGCGATACGCTCTTTTTGATGCGAGTACTGACGTACGTGGTTGTTCCGGCTGCCAACGTGTTGTTCTTGGCGTACCTCCTCGATGTCACCCGGCCGCTTCGAGCGACGAGCGAGAAGCGCGGATACGGGGACGGAACGGCCACAGCCGACGGACGGGGCCCGGAGAGCAACGGCGGCTACGAACGATCCGAGTCGGCGGCCAACCACGAGCGGCTGTCCGCCTACCGGCGACTCCGATCGGTCAGGGAGACGCTCGCCTCACCGGTCAGATCCGCGATCGACCGGCCGCGGCTCGTGTTGTACGTCACCGTCCCCGTCGCCGTGATCGTGACCGCGATTCGGCTTCCGACGGTCGTTTCCGGTGGCGTCGACGTCCGGGCCCTCGACGATCTGCTCATCCAGGCGACGATCCTCCTGACGGGAACGTTCGCGGTCGTCTACGAGTACAGCCGCCGTCGTCTGAAGCGGCTCGAGGCGGCCGTACCGGACCTCCTGGAGCGTCTCGCCAGCCTCAATGAGGCCGGGATCTCGATCGTCTCCTCGTTCGACCGGGTTCGCCGGAACGACATCGGCGCGCTCGACGGCGAGGTCGACCGGATCTGGCGGGACGTCAAGTGGGGAGCAACCACCGAGGAGGCGCTGTCGAGGTTCGAAACACGCGTCCGAACCCCCTCCGTTACCCGCGTCGTCACGCTCATCACGAACGCGATGCACGCCTCGAACGAGATCGCCCCCGTCCTTCGGATCGCGGCCGAACAGGCCCGATCGGACCTCCAACTCCGGAGAAAACGAAGACAGGAGATGTTCACCTACATCGTCGTGGTGTACATCTCGTTTCTCGTCTTCCTCGTCGTCATCGCCGCCCTCGAGAACGTCTTGATACCGAGTCTGCCGGACGCGAGCGCCTTCAGCGGGGGCGGCGGGGCGGGCCCGATCAGCGGGGTCAGCGGCGGGGACAGAGACGCCTACCGGCTCGTCTTCTTTCACACTGCGGTGATCCAGTCGGTGCTGTCGGGGATCGCTGCCGGCGTCATGGGCAACGGCTCCCTCGAGGACGGGATGAAACACACGACGATCATGCTCTCGATTACCTACGTCGTGTTGGTGTTCGTCATCTGATCGGTTCGCCGTCTCTCCGTTTCGCCTCGACATCCCGTCTCGTTTCGCCTCGACATCCCGTCTCGTCCCGCATCGCCGCCCTCTTGTCGGTTCCCGAGAAACGCCGGATATGGACGACCGATCCGGCGTCCGCGCCACGTACGAGCGCATCGCCGCCCACTTTTCGACGACGCGGGAGTACGCCTGGCCCGAGGTCGAATCGTTCTGTGCGGGGCGACGCGCCGACACCGCACTCGACGTCGGCTGTGGGAACGGCCGGCACGCGGACGTACTCGCCGGGCACGCGGAGAGGGTCGTCGGTCTCGACGCGAGCCGCGCCTTGCTGTCGGCCGCCCGCAGGCGGGTCCCGGACGCCGACCTCCTCGAAGGCGATGCGTCCTCGCTACCGATCGCCGGCGATACCGTCGGTCTCGCGGTGTACGTCGCGACGCTTCATCACCTCCCCTCGCGTGGACTTCGCCGCCGAAGCCTCGACGAACTCGCCCGCGTTCTCACTGCCGACGGCGTGGGGCTCGTCAGCGCCTGGAGCACCGCCCACGACCGCTTCGAGGCCGGTATCGACGCCGATTCCGGGTTCGATACCGAGGTCGACTGGACGCTTCCGGGCGGCGAGACCGTGCCGCGGTACTACCACATCTACGCGCCCGCGGAGTTCGACGCGGACCTCGGAGCGAGCGACCTCGCGGTCGTCGAGTCGTTTCTCTCCAGCGGAAACTGCTACGCCGTCGTCGAGCCGGCGTGATCGGCGGCACTGATGCGAGGGGACACGCCGGATGCCGATTCGCGTACGCTGGTGAATCGCCTCGGGGAGCAAGTGCTTCGAGACGCGGAGCGTCTCGTCATCACGGAAATCTCCGATTTCCGTACGCCTCCGGGTATTCGCCGTGACAGCCGATAAAAAACAAAAAGACCCTTATACGGCGTGGTGTTACGGAGGAGTGAACGCCGGCGGTGAGCGGGTCAGACGGAGCCGCAAACCTCGGTGTGGACGAGCGCCGGTGGTCTAGTGGCAGGACCTGAGCCTTCCAAGCTCATGGCCCGGGTTCAAATCCCGGCCGGCGCATTTTCTGTCGAACGAAGTGAGGCGAAAATCATCACGGGATTTGAATCACGGCAGAGCAACACGAGCGAAGCGAGTGACCGTCTGGCATCGGGTTCAAACCCCGGCCGGCGCATTCCCCGTACCTCCGAACGAGAAGCGACGGCGGCGAGCGATACTGCCGGCTGTAGCTTGAAGTCGAGCCGACAGTATCAGTACTCCTTTTCGAACCCGCGGAACTCGGTACGGTGTGCTTCCTCGTCGGCGAGGATCGTCACGGCGAGGTCCTCGGTGACGGGGTCGTTCGCCGCTTCGGCGACCGTTATGAGCTCCCGGTAGGTATCGATCGCGTCCTCCTCGGCATCGAGGACGCCCCGAATGACCGCGAGGACGTCCGTCGAATCCTCCGGCGGTTGGAGAGAGCCCTGTCGGGCGACGAACTCCTCGGAACCCGGCGGGCGGGCGTCGAGTTGCTTGAGTCGTTCGCCGAGCTGTTGGGCGTGGGTCAGCTCCTCTTGGATATCCGTCTGGAGGCTCTGTTTGATCTCTTCGGCCCGCACGCCGTCGAGGACGATCGCGTTCGTCTGGTAGTTCATGACCGTCTCGATTTCGTCGCTGTACGCCTTCCGGAGGATGTCGACGACACGATCGCTTGTCATAGCAGGTCGGCATACGTCGGTTCCACTAAAGGTTCTTGCGCAGATTCCAACGGTCTCTATAATAAACATCGCAACTACGTACACATCGATCGCACTGCCGCCGTGCGGTCGAGTGTGTCTTGCCTTCCGATCGCTACTATAGTCCCGTTCCGGTGACGCGAGACCGTGTCACGGTCGTCACTATCGATGTCGGCGATCGTCACTATCGATGTCGGCGATCGTCACGAAAGCATGGCATGGCATCGGGGACCGGGGCGTCCGCCTTCTCCGCCCGTATTCACCGTTCGGCCGTCGGCGGGGTCTCGACCATCCCGATCACGTCGTCGAAAAACCCGAGCGTGTCGTGAGGACCGGGGTTGGCCTCGGGGTGGTACTGGCGGGTGATGACGTCCAGCTCGTCGCTTTCGAGGCCTTCGGGGGTCTCGTCGTTGACGTTGACCTGCGTCACGTCGAGGTCACCGGGCTCCGAGACCGTGTAGCCGTGGTTCTGTGTCGTCATGACGACCTTGTTGGAGCGGAGATCCCGGACCGGCTGGTTGACACCCCGGTGGCCGAACTCCATCTTTTCGGTCTCGCCGCCGAGGGCGTTTGCGATGACCTGCTGGCCGAGGCAGATCCCCGCCAGCGGGATGTCACCGACGTACTCCTCGACGAGCGCCGCTGCGGCCTCGAAGTTCTCCGGGTCGCCGGGGCCGTTCGAGACGAACAGCACGTCGGGACCGACCGACTCGACGTCCGCGACGGTCGCATCGTAGGGGAGCTTCTCGACGACCGCGCCGCGCTCGACGAGCGAGCTCGCGATCGACCCCTTCGCACCGCAGTCGACGAGTGCGACCGTGGGGCCGTCGCCGTCGGGGTTGTACGTGACCGACTCCGTGACTGACACCCGCGATCCGATGTCGGTGTGTTCGCTCATCCCCTTGCAGGCGTCGAGCTCTGCCTCCGCGTCGGCGGCGCTCGCGTCGGGGCCGGCGGCGATCCCACACCGCATCGCACCCTGCTCGCGGATACCGGTGACGAGATCCCGGGTATCCAGCTCGTCGACCGCGGGGACGTCCTCCGCCTCGAGCCACTCGGCGACGTCCTCGGTAAGCTCCCGGGCGACGACGCCTCGGGGGTGGACTCGTTCCGACTCGAAGCGGTCCTCCCGGACGCCGTAGTTGCCGATCAGTGGATACGAGAAGGTGAGTATCTGCTCTTCGTAGCTCGGATCCGTGAGCGATTCCTCGTAGCCGGTGTAGGCTGTGGTGAATACCAACTCACCGCGGGTGCGGCCGGGAGCGCGGGTGCGTGCTTCGATGACCCGCCCGTCCTCCAGCGCCACGTAGGCCTTCGTCATTACGAGATCCGTACGACTCACCCGCCATTAACGCTTTTGTTCGAAGGATCGTTACGAAATTCGTAATCGGTAAGTACCGGCAGCCGGAAGCGACACATCTCGATGGACGACCTCGACCGCCGCATTCTCGCCATCCTCCGTCGTGACTCCCGGACGCCCTACACGGAGATCGCCGATCGGGTCGGGACCTCCGAGGGGACCATCCGAAACCGCGTCGAACAGCTCCTCGAACGGGGCGTCATCGAACGATTTACGGTCGCCACGCGGACCGGGAACGTCAAGGCGATGATCGAGATCGGCGTCGCGGTCGACGTCGATACCGGCTCGATGTCCGAGCGGATGGCCGAGTGGACCGAGGTCGATTTCGTCTGGCAGGTCTCGGGCGAACAGGACGTCGTCGTCGTCGCAGATACGACCGACACGGGGACGCTCAACGACCTCATCACCCGCGCACGGGAACTCGATGACGTCGTCTCGACGAAGACGCGGCTCATCCTCGACGAAAAACGCGGGTGACCCCCGACCGAGTCGAAGCCTCCTTAACGACGTCGTTCGTTGGAAAGCGCATGAGTACGGACGACGCTGACCCCGCCGGATCGGGGTCGGACTCCGAGGACACGACCGAACACCGAAACGCCGGACAGGACGTGAT
This sequence comes from Natronomonas salinimetallica, assembly GCF_013839515.1. Taxonomy (GTDB): domain Archaea; phylum Halobacteriota; class Halobacteria; order Halobacteriales; family Haloarculaceae; genus Natronomonas. Next base: position 48,429 of record NZ_JACDNQ010000009.1, read on the forward strand.
CGCAGTCGACGCCGACGACACGTCCGAGGGACTCATCAACCGCCTCGATGCCCACACCGGGGACGGAATCCGCCACCGCGCGTTCACCGTCTTGGTCTTCGACGGCGAGGGGAACATCCTCCTCGCACAGCGGGCCCCGAACAAGCGCCTCTGGGACACCCACTGGGACGGGACCGTTGCCTCCCATCCCGTCGAGGGCCAGACGCAACTCGAAGCGACCAGAGAGCGCCTCGAGGAGGAACTCGGCGTGACGCCCGGCCAGTACGACGACCTCCGGGTGACTGATAAATTCGAGTACAAACGCTACTACCTGAACGACGGCCTCGAGTGGGAGGTCTGCTCGGTGCTCCAGTGTACGCTCGACGATCGAACGCTCGATCCGGACGAACGCGAGGTCGCGGGCGTGATGTGGGTTCCGTACGAGCGGCTCTACGAGCACCCGCGGTGGTACCGCCAACTTCGGCTCTGCCCGTGGTTCGAAATCGCCATGCGCCGCGATTTCGCCGACGACTGACCGGCCGGCGGTGCGGGCCGACCGCACTGTTCTCGGGCGCGTCTTTCGACCGCTCGGTTCGCCCCCCGGAGGGCGGATACGTCGAGAGCAATCGAACCGACGCGCTGTCGTCCCCACCGGCGACCCGGCGCGCGGTCATTCGGTTTCGGTTATCGCTCGCACCGTGCCGACGCCCTTCGAGCGCCCCTCCCGGAAGACGAACCGCTGTCCCTCCTCGATCGCGTAGGGGTGGAACTTGAACCGGACCCGCGCGGTCCCGGTATCGCCGGGAAGCAGTTGGCCCCCTTCGGGGTGGATCGAGACCGTCTCGCTCACGGTTTCGAGGTGGACGACCGGCTCGTAGCCGTCGTGGATCCGGGTCGGGTGGTTCAACACCATCACGTCGGCTTCGAACTCCCGGGCTGCGGTCGGCTCCGATCCGCGGGGCAAAAGCACCATCCCGCGTTCGAGGTCCGCCTCGGTGATCCCTTTGAGCGCGATCCCGACGATCCGTCCCGCCGCGGCCTCGTCGACCCGGTGGTAGTGCATCTCGATCGACCGGACCTCGACCGGCCGGAAGGAGCCGTCGGAGAGCGGGCCGACGAGCAACTCGTCGCCGACTTCGACGCTGCCCGAGCGGATCGTCCCGGAGGCGACCGCGCCGACGCCGGTCACGTTGTACGTCCGGTCGATGTACATCGAGAACTCGCCCGCCTCCGCACCCGTCTTCGGGAGGTGTTCGAACAACTCGTCGAGGACGTCGAGGCCGGCTTTCGTCACCGCGCTCGTCGCCACGATCGGGACGACCTGCTCGCCGATCTCGTCGATCGCGGCCGAGACGCCGTGTCGGTCGACCGACAGCGGCGTCCGCTCGGCGTTTCTGAGCAGCCGTTCGACGTCGCGTTCGACCCCCTGGACGCGGTCCTCCGAGACCATGTCCGTCTTCGTAATAGCGACGACCGTCGGCAGTTCGGTCGCGAGCAGGATGCCGAGGTGTTCGCGCGTCGTCTTCGTCGGACCGTCGTCGGCCGCGACGACGAGCAGGCCGTAATCGAGCTTCTGACCGACGAGCCCCCGGATCGTCGTCCGCAGCCACGGCTCGTGGCCGACGGTGTCGACGAACGAAACCAGCCGGTCGGCCTCCTCGACGATGCGCGCCCGGTCGGACTTGCGGTGGGGGTTGTCCATCCGAACCGCGCCGTCGTCGTCGAAGCCGTAGACGCCGTAGGAGAGATCCGCCGACAGCCCCCGCTCCATCTCGTGGGGGCGAACGTCGAGGAACCCCCGGGTACCGCCCTGGCCGTCGTCGGCCGACCCGGTCACGAGCGAGCCGACGAGCGTCGACTTGCCGTGGTCGACGTGGCCTGCGGTTCCGACGACGATGTGATCGTCGTCGGCTTCGAGGACGGACCCCTCCCGGAGCGTAGCGACGCCGACCAGCCCCTCATCGTGGGCGGCCGTCTCGCCGCCGTCGACGCCCCAGGTCTCTACGTCGTCGATGTGGGTACCCGCCTCGTCGGCCAGAAGCGAGAGGACGTCCATCGACTCCGAGAACGCGTCCGGGGAGATCCCGGCGATCCCGCCGTCGTCGGTGACGCCGACGACGTAGGTCGCCTCCCCGTCCCCCGAGAGGACGCGGTGTCGCAACTGGGCGACGAGCGATTCGAGGCGACCGTCCGCGAGGTGGGTTGTCCGAGTGAGCCGTTCTTTGAATTCGACGCTGCCGCCCTCCCGTTCGCCCCGTTCGAGGGCTCGTCGGAGTGCGACCCGGTCGGCGCTCATACGCGAGTGAGTAACGACCACACCGTCAAAAGCTTTCCCCGAATACCGCCGAAAACACCCGTCTGTCGGCCCTTTGGCAGCTATATTTCGCTCGTTTGGCTCCCGTGTGCGATCGAGTCCTCTGTCCGGCTCCCGTGTGCAACAGACCCCTTTAGCTTACACCGGGGGCGTATGGAGACCTATCGAGACGCTCGGATCCGATCGAGCGCCTCGAAAAACCCATCGGCAAACCCGGCGTCGACCAGTTCGTCGGCGGCCTGCTTGGCGGTTTCGTCGGCGTTTTCGACCGCGAACGCACGGCCGACGCGTCCGAACAGCTCGGCGTCGTTTTCGGAGTCCCCGACCGCGACGAACGCGTCCGGTGTCATTCCCAGCGCCGCGGCGACGGTTTCGAGACCCCGGCCTTTGTCCACCTCCGGTGTCTTGACGTGGTAGGCGTAGCCGGTATCGACAACGACCATCCCGTGGTCGTCGGCGATGTCGACGAGCGGTTCGAGGGGCTGCTCGCGGGCGACGGCGAGTTCCGTCTCGCGCCAGCGGTTGACCATATCGATCGGTCCCCAGCCCAGTTCGTAGCCGGCCTCCACGTACGCGGTGCCGACGGCCTTTGCCCCCTCGGGATCACCGTTGTAGCGCACCGTTTCGGCCTCCTCGACGTAGACTGCGCCGCCGTTCTCGGCGATGACGTTTGTCGGGATCCCGATGAACGCACACAGGCCGACGGGATAGGGAAAGGACTTGCCCGTCGCGATGACGACCGGGGCCTCCCAGCCACGGATCGCATCGAACACGCGGGGATCGACCGACTCGTCGGGGCGCGTCAGCGTACCGTCGATGTCGACGGCGAGCGGTGGAACCATTGGGATCGTTTCGGCCGTCGAGAACATCAACCCCGCGACTCCCGTATGGCCACGCCGGACCCCCGGCACGATCACGCCTCTCGGGGGTACTTTCAGGTCGGTTCGGATTCAACCCCCCGTGTGAACGTCGCAAGCAACTGTGAGATCTGCGGCTCCAGCCCAGTCGAGGACGGCTGCGATCGCTGTGGACGACTCGTCTGTCCCGACCACTTCGACGAACGGACCGGCCTCTGTACGGCCTGTCTCGCGGAGTTCGGCGAGGACCCGTCGGTCGGGGACGGCCAGCGACGCCCCGACGGCGTCGACGAGTACCGCTTTTGAGCGGGGTCTCGCCCCCCGGCGGGATCGACGGGCTGGCGACCGTCTCCGGCGTCGGTTCCCGGCTTCAGCGCCGCCGACCGACGGATTCACACCGCTTTTGTCATAGGGGGATAAAACCGTGCGTATGTCGAATACGACGGTCGTAGAACTCCTCGAACGCAACGTACGACACGTCGAATCGCTCCCGGACAGCCACTTCGATACCGTCCAGGCCGAGCAACGCCCCGCCGTCGTCTCCGTCTCCTGTTCGGACTCCCGTGTCCCCCAGGAGGGGATGTGGGACGTCGACGAACCGGGGTGGCTCTTTACTGTGGCCAACATCGGCAACCAGGTTCGGGACCGATACGAGGGTGGCGACGTCCTCTGTGGGGACGTGCTCTATCCCATCCAGTGTACCGAAACGGACGTCGCCGCGGTCGTCGGACACACGGGGTGTGGAGCCGTCACCGCGGCGCTCCAGCGGGCCCAGTCCGGGGACTCGGGCTCGCTTTCCCCCGGCATCGAAAAGCGCGTCGAGTCGCTGATGCCGGTCGTCGAGGCGGGACTCGACGACGACCGGGTTACGGCGGACGGCGACGCCGGCCTCGTCGACCAGCTCGTCGAGTACAACGTCGACAGACAGGTGGAGTTCCTCCGTACCGACGGTGCCGTCCCCGACTCGGTGACCGTCGCCGGGTTCGTCTACGACTTTCAGGGCGTCTACGGCGATACGTACGGTCGGTGTTACCTCGTCAACCGCGACGGTGATACCGGGATCGAATCGCTCCGTGCCACCGTCCCGAAGCGGTTCGAAGAACACGTCCGGCGGCTGTTGAAATATAGTCAGTAGCGCACAGTCCGGTCCCCCGTTCGGTGACGGTGCCGTCGCTACGGGGCGGAAAAATAAGATTGTTCGAAAGCGATTCGTGTAGTCGGCGTTTACAGGCGGGTCAGGTTCGTCGCGCGGGGGCCTTTGTCGGCCTCCTCGATGTCGAACTCGACTTCCTGTCCTTCTTCGAGGTCCGGGCCGCCGACATCCTCCATGTGGAAGAAGACGTCCTCGTCCGCGTCCTCAGTGTCAATAAAGCCGTAACCGCCAGTGTCGTTGAAGAAATCAACCGTTCCGGTTGCCATCTCGTGAACGAAGTACAGCCATGTATATAATCCTTTCGAGACGCGTCCGGAACGGGGCGGTATACCTATTGTCGGTCCGACCGAGATCCGTCGTATGTCCCTGAACGAACTCCCGGAGCTCGACCCCGACCCGGACGCCGTCGAAACCGCGGAACTCGTCGTCGAGGACGACGTGCTCGTGAAGCTGTTCGCCCTCGGCCCCGGCGGATCGTTCGACCCCCACGTTCACGACGACTGCGAGAACGTCTTTCATTTGCTCGAAGGCGAGGTCGAGATCACACAGGCGGGGGCAACCGAGACCGTCACCGCGCCGGCCGTCGTCCACAACCCCCGAGGCGTCGAACACGGCGCCGAAAACGAGGGCGACGGGCGGGCGCTCTTGACCGCGAGCCTCTGTCCGCTGCCCTGAGACGGACCGCTGCCGTCGGCAACGTGTTCCGACCGCTCCGACGGGACCGTCGGCTGTCCGTCCCTTCCGGCTGAGACGCCGCTTCGGCGGGGATCTCACTCCTCCGTCGTCTCCCCCCGCCGGGCGAGGCCGGCGAGATGGGGCGCTTCCTCGACGATGATCGCCTCGGTCCCGAGCCGAACCGCGTTCTCGCTGCCGGGGAGACAAAAGACCGGTGCCCCGTTCGTGATGCCCGCCGTCGCGCGTGTCCCGACGACTTTGGTTCCGATCTCCTCCCTCGAGAGGCTCCGAAACAGCTCGCCGAAGCCCGGAAGACGCTTCCCGAAGAGCGGCTCGACTGCCTCGACCGTCACGTCGTCGGGGGTGACGCCGGTCCCGCCGGTCGTGACGACGCAGTCGGTATCCTCGCGTGTCGTGAGCCGGTCGACGGTCTCCTGTACCGTATCGAAGGAGTCGCGTATGACCTCCCGAATCGAGACTGTGTGGCCGGCATCGGCGACGATGTCGGCGATCGCGTTCCCCGAGGCGTCCTCGTCGACGCCGCGACTCGACGAGACCGTCACGATCCCGACGCCGAGTTCGGCGAGGTCGTGGCGGTGGTGCCCGTGGTCGTGGTCGTGGTCGTGGTCGTGGTCGTGGTCGTGGTCGTGGCCACCGTCGGTGGCTATCGGTTCGTCCATACAGACGTCACGGCGATGCGGAGCAAAAAAGGCCGGTTCGGCGCGGCCGTACACGTCGGACCCCACCCGGCCCGCATACACACGTCGGACCCCACCCGGCCCGCATACACACGTCGGACCCCACCTGGCCCCGCATACTGCTGGATCCCGCCCGGCCACGTACGCGTCGGTCCCCGCTCGGACTCCGCTAGTGTTTTGCATCCTCGGTACGCAACAGCGTACATGAAAGCCATCTATTATGAAGAACACGGCTCGGCGGACGTTCTCGAATACGGCGAATTCCCGGACCCGGAGATCGGCCCCGAGGAAGTCCTCGTCGAGATCGAGGCCGGCGGATTAAACCACCTCGACGTCTGGACCCGCAAGGGGATGCCGAGTCCCGAGGAAATGCCGCACATCCCGGGCAGCGACGGCGCGGGAGTCGTAAGCGAAGTCGGCGAGCGCGTCACCCGCTTCGAGGCGGGCGACCGCGTCCTCGTCGACCCCGGGCTCTACTGCGGTGAGTGTGAGTTCTGCCGAAAGGGCGAACAGTCGATGTGTGTCGATTACAAGATGATCGGCGAGCACGTCCGTGGCGTCCACAGCGAACTCGCCGCGGTTCCCGAGGACAACCTCCTCGAACTCCCCGAGGGGATCGACTTCGCGACGGCCGCCTCGGCCCCGCTCGTCTTCCAGACCGCCTGGCGAATGTTGATGACCCGCGTCGGGATCGACCAGGCCGACAGCGTCCTCGTGTTGGGGGCTTCCGGCGGCGTCGGCCACGCCTGCGTTCAGATCGCGGCCAACGAGGGCTGTGAGGTCTTCGCGACGGCTTCCTCCGAGGCGAAACTCGATCTCGCACGCGAGTGCGGCGCGGATCACCTCATAAACTACGAGGAGGACGACTTCGCCGACGCGGTCAAGGACCTGACCGACGGCCGTGGCGTCGACGTCGTCGTCGACCACGTCGGCGAGGCGACGTGGGATACCTCCCTCAGCGCGGCCGCAAGCGGCGGCAGCATCGTTACCTGTGGGGCGACGTCTGGGGTCTCCCCCGAGACGAACATCCCGAAGGTCTTCTGGAAGCAACTCGATATACTCGGCTCGACGATGGGGACACCCGGCGAGATGGACGACGTCATGGCGAAGGTGTTCGACGGCACGTTCGAACCCCACGTCCGCGAGGTGCTGCCGATGAGCGAGGTCCAACGCGCCCACGGGATGCTCGAATCCCGCGAAGGGTTCGGCTCCGTCGTCGTCGTTCCGGACGAGAAGTACGAGCCGGACGACGACGAGTGATGGCACACGGGAGCCACGGACACACCCACCGCGAGACGTCATGACAGACCACACGCGCGGCCCGACGTCGAATCGAGAGCAGGGTTCCGAACGGGACCCGACGACGGACGACTCGGACGTCGAGGCCGACGATCCGATGATGGTCCATCCCGACGAGGCCGACCGGACCTTCGATTGGCGTGGCTGGTCGCTCGTCGGGGCCGTCTTCGTCGCGTTCCTCGTCGTCCCCGGTTTTATTTACGTCTATCCGCGCATCCCTTCGAACGTCGGGCTGTCGTTTTGGGACGCCTACCTCGTCTTGCCGATGATCCCCGCGATCGTCCTCGGCACGCTCGCGGTGTGGGCGACGACCCGCCCGTAGATCGGTAACCGACCGCGGAACGCTTTTTTATACCCGCGTCGTCGCCTACGGTATGACTTCGACGGACGAGATCGCCGACTTCGCGGCCGACGTCGAGTACGGGCAGCTTCCGGACGGGGTCCGCGAGGCCGCAAAGCGTCGGCTTCTCGATACCGTCGGCGTCGGCCTCGGAACCCGCGAGGACCGAACGGTGGACGCCGCCCGACGGGGACTGATTTCGGACGGACCTTCGGACGCCGGAGGGTGTCGACTCTGGGGGACGTCCGAGAGCGCCCCGGCCCCGCGGGCGGCGATGGGCAACGGCATCGCGGTCGCTTCGGGGAACGGGCCGACGTTTCTGTCTCCGACGCCCGCTCCGGTCGGCGGATCGATCGGGGCGGCCGTGGCCGCGGCGGACGCCACCGGATCGACCGGTGAGACGGCCATCGCCGCGATCGCGGCTGCCCTCGAGGTCCACGGCGAGTGTGCGTGGAACGCGCCGCTCGACGGCTTCCATCCGGCGACGCACACGGCGGTCGCCGCGGCGGCCGGAGCGGGACGGGCGATGGGGCTCGATCCGGCAACGATGGCGGACGCCGTCGGCATCGCGGCGGCGCGGCTCGCACTCGACGCCGGCGACCGGGCCGATCCGGTCCCGACCGGGAACGCGGCGGCGGCAGCCATTCAGGCGTGTCGCCTCGCCGACGGCGGCGTCCCGGGGCCGGCCGCGTTCTCGGCGCCGAACGGCTGGCACGACCGCTTCGGGGCGTTCGATCTCGACTTCGACCCCGGGTGTGAACGCGTCCGTGACGCTGCCGTCCTCCCCTACGATGGACATCCGTACGAACAGCCGGCGATCGAGGCAGCGATCGGCCTCGCAAGCGAGACACCGATCGATCCGGCTGATATCGATGCGATCACCGTCGAGACGTTCGAGACAGCGGTTCCGGCGGTCGATCCCGAGCGGGTCGCGGCCGCCATCGTCGACCGCGAGCTGGCCGTCCACCGAGGAGCCCGGACCGACATCGAGCCGATCGCCGAGTCGGTGACGGTCACGGCCGATGCGGAACTGACGGCGCGGCGCGAACGGGGGCTGGTCCCCGCCCGCCTCACCGTCGAGTCCCGCGACGGAGCTACCTCGGAGACGGCCGTCGAGGGGTTCGAGGGGCACCCGGCGACGCCGGCGTCGTGGGGGACGGTCGAGGAGAAATTTCACGCGGCCGTCGAAGGCACGTACGACCGGGAGCGACGAGACGCGATCGTCGGAACGGTCCGGTCCTTCGAGGCCGAGAGCGCGGCCGAACTCGCCCGCCTGCTGAACTGACACCGCTGGCTGTCCCCAGTGCACGCGAGTCGCGACCCCGCGGTGTTCGGTCGCGACGGACAGCCGGCAGTGTGATACCAGCGGCTATACCGACGCGAAGAGAGCCGACCCGACGAGGGTCGATCGTGCCCACGGGGCGAGTGCCGTCGGTACGACCGCCCCGCCGTTGTCCGTGGGGGCGTCGATGCCGTTGTCCACGAGAAGCGACGGCGACATCGTCCCGAGAGGGGCGGCCGGCATTCACGCCGGCGGCTCGGAACTGTCCGACGACTCGACCGGGGAGGACACAACGAGTCCGGAGGTCCGAGCGTAGTACCGGAGCCTCGACCGGGGGATACCCGCCTGCCTGGCGGCTTCGGCTTCCGTCAGTTCCCCGCTGCAGTGCAACAGCACGGCCTGTCGGACCTTCGGGTCGTCCATGGTATCTGTCCTACCGTTGTGTTGAGGCGTATGTAAACCTTTCTCTCATACTACGGGTTGTTTGGGTTGTATATTCCCATAGAATATCCGGTATTGTGATTTCTATAGCGCTACTGTATACAGACGGAGAATACCGTCGGTGGCGCTCGAACGCTCCGACAACGCGAGCCGTTTCCCCGTGGTCCGACGCGTTGCGACCGTACCGCCGGCAGCATCACTCGAGCGAGAGGACGTCCGGCATCCGATCGAGTTCGGGGAGGACGTGTGCCGGTTTCGGATCGGGCGATCGATCGCCCGGTCCCTCCGGAACCCACACGGACCGGAGGCCGGCGGCGTTCGCCCCGGCGACGTCAGTCCGGAGTGAGTTTCCGACGTGATAGCTCCGCTCGGCGCGGGCCGACATCGCCGACAGCGCGGCGTCGAACGGCTCCGGACTCGGCTTTGCGGGGGCGTCGTAGCCGGCGTGGACGACGACGTCGAAGGCGTCGGCCAGCCCGAGTGCGTCGAGTTTCTGGGCCTGCATGCCCGGTGCGCCGTTGGTTACGACCCCGACGGGGACCTCCGACAGCGCCGAGAGCACGCGGTCGACGCCCGGAACCCGTTCGACGTTTCGGTGATCACGTTCGTCGGCGTAGGCCCGTGCGATCCGGCGGCCGTCTTCCGGGTCGTATCCCTTCTCCGCCGCGATCGTGGCGAAACATCGTTCGCGGAGGTCGACCATCGAGTCGCTGCCGTCGATGAACTCCGGATACCGGCCGTAGTATTCCTCGGAGGAGACGAACGGATCCAGCCCCGTCGACTCGAAGGCGGTCACGAGCAACGACGCCCCGGAGCGACGGTACCGACAGAGCGTGTCGTCGAGGTCGAAGAGGACTGCGTCGGGTTCCATGCGGACGGATTCGGGAGGAACAAATAAGTACCGTTCGGCGCGTTCGGGCCGGTTCGTACGGACTGTCGTCCTCGGCGAGCGTTGGCCCGGTCACGGCGGCGCGGCGTCTCATCCGCCGTCGGCGCGCGGCGTCTCATCCGCCGTCGGCGCGCGGCGTCTCATCCGCCGTCGGCGCGCGCGGACCGCACCCGCCGGACGCCCCGGTCGTCTCCCGACGGTCGGGGTCGAGCCGGGAGTTCGCGACCGCGGTTCGGACGCAGGTAGTGGGCGCTGTCGTCGGCCTCGACGGTCGTCCATTCGCCGCCAAAACGGCCGCGATACGGACACGAGACACGGAACAGCGTCCCGTTGGCAACGGATCGATCAGGGGGTGTCACCTCCGCCGATGGCGTCTGAAACATATGAGTGGAATAGCTCCGTATTCGTTCTTTGATCGTCGAGTAGCCGTGGTCCGCCGGGGACATCCCCGGAGGGAGCCGATGCCGAGACCGGATGAGCGATCGAGCTACCGGTGTCGGTTCAAAAACGCGCCGAGCCGGGAGAGCCCTTCGTCGAGCTCTACCGCCGGAAGCCCGAAGCCGATCCGGACCCACTCCGGACGGCCGAAGGCCTCCCCCGGAGCGAGGACGACCGACTCCTCGGCGAGGAGGCTCCGGCAGAACGAGTCCCCACCGGCGAAGCCGTCGGGGACGTCCAAGAAGGCGTTGACGCCGCAGTCGGGGGCGGACCACCCGAGCCCGTGCTCTCCGAGGAACGTCTCGACCACGGCGCGGTTCTCGGCGGCGTGTTTGCGGTTCTCCGAAAGGATCTCCTCGCGTCGGTCGAACGCCTGCTCGGCGACGTGGTGGCCGAAGGCGGGCGGGGAGATCGTCGTGTAGTCCTTCCAGTTCTCTGTGGCGGCCACGACCGCCCGCGGGCCACAGAGCCACCCGAACCGGAGGCCGGCGAGCCCGAACGCCTTCGAGACGCCGCCGGTCGAGACCCCGTAGCGACCGAAGCTTGCGACCGGCGCGATCGGCTCCGGCGCGAGAAGCCGATACACCTCGTCACAGAGCAGGTAGGTGCCGTTGTCCGCACAGCGTTCGTAGACCGCCCGCATCGTCGCCTCGTCGTGATACCGGCCGGTCGGGTTGTTCGGATTGACGACGACGACGAGGTCGGTCTCGGACCGTAACGCCCCCCCGACCGCGTCGGGGTCGAGCCTCCAGTCGGGCTCCGAAAGCGGGACCCGCGTCACGTCGCCGAGCGCCCCGGCGAGGCCGGGAAACGAGCCGTACGTCGGCGTCACGACGACGGCGTGCTCGTCGAGAAGCGAGAGCATCGCGAGAAGGTTCGCCTCCTGGGTTCCACAGGTGAGGACCGTCTCCTCGCCGTCCCGTCCGTGGTGGGCTCCGATCTCGGCTCGAAACCCGGGGTCGCCCGCCGTGGGAACGACGTAGCCCAACTCGCCGGGGTCGGTGTCGAAGCGGTCCGCCGAGAGCGGTCGGACACCGCTTTCGGCCAGCATCACGTCGGCGTCGGCCTCGACCTCGGCGAACCACCGTTCGAGCTCGAAGGGGGCGATCTGCATACCCGTCGCTCGGGGGCGGCGGACATAGGGGTTGTCGTCGCTCCCTCCCGTCCGGGCGCGTCGTCACTGATTCAGCGTGTGGAGGGCCGTCCCCGCCGCGTTCGCGGCCGCCTCCGCGACCGCCTCCGACAACGTCGGGTGAACGTGTATCGTCGCGGCGAGGTCGCCGAGGCGTGCGCCCATCTCGATCGCCAATCCGACCTCGGCGACGAGCTCGGAGGCCCGAGGGGAGACGATCCGAGCGCCGAGGATGAACCCCGTCTCGGCGTCGGCGACGATGCGGACGAACCCCGTCTCGGCACCGAGCGTGAGCGCCCGCCCGGAGGCGCCCATCGACATCTCACCGGTGACGGGATCGAATCCCTCGGCCTCTGCGTCCTCGGCGTTCAGCCCGACGGTTCCGATCTCGGGGTCCGTAAACACCGCCGCCGGGATCGCCCGGTGGTCGAGCCGCGCGGGCTCCCCGGCGACGACCTCCGCGGCGACGTGACCCTCTCGGTAGGCTTTGTGCGCCAGCATCGGCTCGCCCGCCACGTCGCCGACGGCGTGGACGTGGTCGACGGCGGTCCGTGTCGCGTCGTCGGTTTCGAGAAAGCCCTGTTCGGTCGGGTCGAGTCCGACGGCCTCGACGCCGCAGGTGTCCGCGGCCGGCTCCCGGCCGACGGCGACGAGGACGCGGTCGGCGGTATAGGTGTTCGTCTCGCCGTCCTCGGCGTCGGCCGTGACGCGGGCAGCGTCCCCGGTCTCCGTCCACTCCTGGGCCGCCTCGCCGAAGCGAAAGTCGATCCCGATTTCCTCGGCACGTTCGCGGACGACGCGCGTGACGTCGTCGCCGTATCCCGGGAGGACGTCCCCGAGCATCTCGAGGACGGTCACGTCGCTGCCCAACTTCGCGAACGTCGTCGATAGCTCCATGCCGACGTAGCCCCCGCCGACGACGAGAAGCGAGTCCGGCAGCGATTCGAGCGAGAGGGCGTCGCTCGACGCGAGGATCCGCTCGCCGTCGAAGGCCAGCCCCGGGACCTCGATCGGTCGGCTGCCGGTGGCGACGACGGCGTGTTCGAACTCGATCGATTCGCTGCCCTGGCCTTCCCCCCTGTGGGCGACGCGGGCGGTATGGCCGTCGACGAACTCGGCGTGGCCCTCGATGAGGTTGACACCGTTGGCCGTACAGAGCGTCTCGACGCCCTCCGTCAGCCGTTCGACGATGCCATCCTTCCAGCCGACGAGCCCCTGCATGTCGACGTCCGCGCGCGCGTAAAGCCCCATCGTTTCCGCACCCTCGACCTCGTGGGCCAGATCGCTCACGTGAATGAGCGCCTTCGACGGGATACACCCCTCGTTCAGGCAGGTACCGCCGTAGGCATCGGCCTCGACGAGCGTCACGTCGAGGCCGAGTTGGCCCCCTCGGATCGCGGCCGCGTAGCCGCCGGGGCCGCCGCCGATCACCAACAGTTCGGTTCCGGTCGAGATGTCTCCGACGACCATGCGTTGTCGATCACACGGCGCCGGGACTTAAAAACGCCGAGGGAGGCGATCACGGGTGGGGGGACTCACCCGCGGAGCGCGCTCGATCCGGAGCGAATCACGCTTTTGATTCCGCCGACAGTTCGCGCATGACGCTGAATCCGTCGAGTTCGACCGTAATTCGTTCGGCGATCGTGACGAACACCTCGTGGTGGTCGCCGCCGGGATCGATCCGGGTTCGGCTCTCGATGAGGCCGGCCTGCCGGAGCGTGTTGAGTCGACGATAGACGGTCGGTAGCGAGTAGCCGGTCAGGTTCGCCACCTCGCGTGCGCTCTTGACCTCGCCGTTGAGTACGCTACAACAGCGCCGGGCCTTCTCGTCGCCGAGGGCGTCGAGGACGTCGTTTGCGGTGTCGTCGGACGCCCGCACCAGCGCGCGTTCGACGGTCTCGAACAGTTCTTTCTTGTCGACCGGCTTGAGGACGTACTCGTCGAAGGGGAGTTCGACCATCCCCTCGTCGGGTTCGACCGCGGTCACCATCACGACCGGGCAGTCGTGGCCCGCCTCTCTGAGCGTCTCGAGGACTTCGTCGCCGGAGACGCCCGACATCCGGCGGTCGAGCAGTACCAGATCGATCGAGCCATCGAACGTTGAGAGGGCCTCTCGACCGCCATAAGCGGTTCTAACGTCGTATCTGTCGTCGAACCACGCCTGGTAGATGTCGACGAGTCCCCGCTCGTCGTCGACGGCCAAGATCGTTTCGTTCCCGGTCGGCATCGAGTACTTGTATCTTATGGCCGCCTGATATAATGGTTTGGAAGACGGCCGAGTGAACCGAACGACGTCGACGGGGGGAACACGACGCGGACCGTCTCATACGAACTGTCGTCGTACTGCCGGCGATACCGATTTCAGGGGATCGCGTCCCGGCGACCACGCCGTGAACGTATCGCTGACAGCATCGGCTTCCGGCGAGTGCCGGTCCGGGCTGGCGCTCGCCGGTCACGTGGTACGCCGATCCGTCTCAGTCGCCGAACGGCCCCATGCCGCCGAGGCCACCGCCGCCGCCGCCGCCGCCACCGCCCATCTGTTTCATCATCCGTTGCATGTCGCCCTCGCCCATCCCCTGGAACTGCTTCATCATCTGGCTCATCATCTTGTGTTGTTCGAGCAGCTCCCGGACGGTTTCTTCGTCCTTGCCGGAGCCACGGGCGATCCGTTCGATCTGGCTCTGACCGATCGCGCGTGGGTGTTCGAGTTCGGCCTCGGTCATCGAGTCCATGATCACCTCGAAATCCCGAAGCCGATCCTGGGTCATGTCCATCGCGTCCTCGGGGAGTTGGTCTTTGATCCCGCCGCCGAGGCCGGGGATCATATCGAGCACTTGATCGAGCGGACCCATCCGGTTCATCGCGTTCATCTGGTTGCGCATGTCCTTGAGAGTGAACTCCCCTTTCATGAGGTCCTCGGGGTCCCAGTCTTCCTCTTCTTGGGTCTCCGCCATCGCACGCTCGACGCGTTCGGAGAGCTGTTTGAGGTCGCCCATCCCGAGCAGCCGGGAGATGAACCCCGAGGGCTCGAAGCGCTCGATGTCCTTGACTTCCTCGCCGGTACCGAGGAAGGCGATCGAGGAGTCGGTCTGGTCGACCGCCGCGAGGGCACCACCGCCCTTCGCCGTCCCGTCGAGTTTCGTGATCACGACGCCGTCGATGCCGACCGCATCGTGGAAGCGCTCGGCTTGATCTTTCGCCCCCTGACCGATCGCAGCGTCGAGGACGAGCAGGTTCCGGTCGGGATCGGCGACGGACTCGATCTCTTCGAGTTCGTCGATGAGCGCCTCTTCGAGGGCGTGTCGCCCCGCCGTGTCGACGATGTGGACGTCGGCCTCGGCGGTCTCTTCGAGGCCCGTCCGGGCGATATCGACGGGATCGTCGTTGTCGGGGTCGCCGTAGAACGCGACCTCCGCGCGCTCGCACATCTCCTTTGCCTGTTCGTAGGCACCGGGGCGGAACGTGTCGGTCTGGATCACGGCGGGCCGGAGGCCCTTCTTCGAGAACCACCACGCCATCTTCGCCGCGGTGGTCGTCTTCCCCGATCCCTGGAGTCCCGCGAGCACGATCGTCTGCTCTTCGAGCGGCAGGTCCGTCGACTCGCCGACCAACTCGACCATCTCCTCGTAGACGATCTTGAGGACGTGATCGCGCGCGGTCGTTCCGGCCGGCGGCTCCTCCTCTAGGGCCCGCCCGCGGATCGAGTCCGACAGCTCCATGACGAGGTCGACGTCGACGTCGGCCGACAACAGGGATCGCTGGATCTCCTTTACGATCTCCTCGACGTCCGCCTCGCTGAGGGTCGTCTTGCCCTGTAGTTTGTCGAGCGTTCCCCGGAGGGAACTGCCCAAGTCGTCGAGTACCATTTGGCGTTCGTAGACGGTCCAGACTAAAGGCTTTGTTCGTCCCGGGCCGGCCGCCCCCCGACGGCTGTCTCCGATCGGTCAACAGCGCCCCGGAACGGGTAGATTTATCCGCGCGGGAACGTTCCCATCCGGTATGGCTAGCTTCGAGGAAGCAGAAGAGCGCATTCTCGACAAGATGATCTGTATGCGCTGTAACGCCCGAAACCCGAAACGAGCGGATAGCTGCCGGAAGTGCGGCTACAAGAAACTCCGCCCGAAGGCGAAGGAACGACGCGCGGCCTGATCCGACCGGACGACCGTTTTTATTACCACCCGGTCGCCGGGTACTCGACAGTCCGGTAATCGTCGGGTTTGTGACGGCCCCACGCGTAACCGCAGAACATGATCGAATACGACGGCCTGGAGCTTTCCTGGCTCGGACACGCCACGGTACGATTGGACGGCGGGGGGACGACTGTCTACGTCGATCCGGGCCGATACGGTGTTCTGGACGACTACGAGGGCGGCGACGGCGACGTCGTCTGCGTGACGCACGGACAACATTACGACACGGACGGGATCCGGACCGTTGCCGACGCCGACGCGACGGTCGTCGCCTTCGAAGGGATCAATACCCACCGGATCGACCGCGACGTCGAACGGTTTGCCGACCTGCCCTACGACGTCCGAACCGTCGATGCCGAGGCCGACATCGCGGTCGGCGACGCGATCGTTCGGACGACCGCGGCGTTCAACGACCCCGACGGGCCACACGTCCGGCCGGACGGACGCCCCTACCACCCGGAGGGCCGCGGATGCGGGTTCCACGTCACCGTGGATGGGGTCTCGGCGTACTGTCCCGGCGATACGGACGTACTCGACGGCCACGAACACCTCTCCGTCGACGTGCTCTGCCCGCCGATCGGAGGCACGTGTACGATGGATCGCCACGGGGCCGCAGCCCTCGCGGCGTCGCTCGATCCCGCTCTCGTCGTTCCGATCCACTACGACACCGTCGACGCGATCGACGCGGACGCCGAGGCGTTCGCCGCCGACCTCGAAGAACGCGGGATCGAGACCCGCCTCGATGGGTGACATCGCGGGCTGCGGCGGTTCCGACACCACGGACCGTCAACGTTCCCGATGCCGTGGTTGACACTGGCTGACAAGGATTTATATGGGATGGGCCCCGAAACTGCGTATGGTAGAAACCAACACACCATACGAATACGGCGACATCGACATCGAAGCGCTCGGCGAGGACCCACCGCACGAACAACAGCACGGATCCGACATGGTCATCGTCGACGGATCGACGATGAGCTACAGGCGCTACGCCGACCCCGAAACGGAGTGAGCCGGGCCGGCCGCGCGCCGGCCCCACCCCGGTCGCCGCCGACGGCTGGGGCGGATCCGCTTCGTTACCGACTCGCCGACCTTTTATACGGCGTCGCGCGCTTGGCGGGGCCGTGACTCCCGCCCGCCGTATCGTCCGTAGCGTCACTGAAAGCCCCGTCCGACGTCCTCGTCGAGGAGGTCGTCGAGTTCGGCCGAGAGGAGTTCCTCGGCCCCCTCGAACGTCTCCGAGAGGGCATCGAGTCCGTCCGGGCGGCCGTACATGTCGTACTCCATCGGCCCGAACGCCGGACTATTGAGGGCGTCCATGACGTCCTCGAACAGCGCGTCGCCGGTCGTCGGGGCGTCGGCGTGCGTCTCGAGGACGGCCTCGAGGCGTTTGGCACGCGTCTCGGCGTCATCGGCGTCCTCGATCCCCCGGTTGACACCGAAGCGCCCCGCGCTGTCGGCTTCCGGGAACAGCGGCTCGAGTTCGTCGTCGATCCGCCGGGCGACCCGCGAGCCGACGCCGCGTACGTCGTAGGGGTTCTTTGCGAACGTCTTCAACTGGAAGACGCCGACCGAGGGGTGGCCGATGAACATGTCCTCGCCGACGCCGCCGTGGCGGTCGCCGGCGACGGCCCGCCAACCGCTCGATTCGGCGTCCGATTCCACGACGTCTTCGAGGATGTCCTGCCAGTCGCGGACGCGCATACCGGGACAATCGACAGAGGACGAAAAGAACCTATCGGCTCGGTCGGTCGCGGCGAGTCGGACCGCTCGTTCCCCTGACCGACAGCGTTTTTCCCCGGAGGGCGCACGATCAGATGTGAACGTGCGTGGTCCGGTCCTCGAGGTCAGCCAGCCCCGAACCGTCGAGACGAGCCACGGGACGGGAGAGCTCGTGGAACTGACGCTGCGCCCCGACCGCGGCGCGGCCGAGCCAGTCGGGGTGACGCTCTGGGGCAAGTGGACGGAGACCGCAGCCCACGTCGACCCCGGCATGGAACTGCTCGTGACGGCGGTCGACGAGCGTACCTTCGACGGTGAAACGCGCTACTCGACGACGGGGGAATCCGCTGTCGTCGTCGAGCCGGACTTTCTGGTCGACGTAACGGACGTCCGTGGCTGGGTCCAGTGCCCGCGGATCTACTACCTGAACAAACTCACCGGCCTCCCGCTGAAATACCCGGTCGTCAAGGGAACCGTCGTCCACGAGGTGTTCGGCGACTTGCTTCGGGGCCGGGACATCGACGACAGCATCGCCGAACGGGTCGCGGAGACGGCACTCGACATCGGACTGCTCGGGGAGACCGCCGACGGCGTCGCCGACGACGTCAGACAGAACGCGGCCGCCATCGAGGGGTGGCTCCAGCAGGGCCGCTTCGGCGAGGATTCTTGGCGCTCCGAACAGACGCTCATCTCCGAACGGTTCGGGATCAAAGGCCGGGCCGACGCGGTTCGTCGGGGGAGTCCGGTCGAGTTGAAGACCGGCAAGAATCTCAAACGGGATCCGCGGTTTCAAGACAAGGTGCAGGCGACCTGTTATGCCCTGCTTTTGGCCGACGACATCGCGGACGCCCCCGATACGGGGACGCTCCTGTACACGAAAAACACCGCGTTGGATCGCGCCGACGCCTCCGGCGACCTCTCGCCGGCCAAGGAGTTCTCGATCGGTCCCGGCTTCTTGAAGTACGTCCTGCGGGTTCGAAACGAGATCGCCGCCGCGGAGTACGACCGCTCCGTCCCCACCGGCTTGTCGGCCGGGGCGAAATGTGAGTACTGTTTCGAACGGGATACGTGTATGGTCGTCGCCGGACGGCTCGACCAGGAGTCGAAAGCCGGCCAACTCGGCGAGCCGCTGCCCGAAGCGGAGCGGGCGTACTTCGAGCGGTTCTACCGCGCGATCGAGGACGAACGCCGGGAGGTACACGCCGAGTACCGCAAACTCTGGGAGCAATCCGCCGAGGAGCGCGCCGACGACGATCGTGCGTTGATCGAACTTGAACCGATCGGACGGGAGCCGGTCTCGGGCGGTCGCTGGGAGCTTCGGGCCCGCCGGACGGCCGACGACGTCTCGAAACTCCGGGAGGGCGATCGCGTGCTCGCGAGTGACGGCCACCCGACACGGGGAACCGCCGAACTCGCGACCATCACCGACCTCGGCGAGGAAGTCGTCGTCGTCGCCGACGAGCCGATCGAGCTGTGCCGGCTCGATCAGTACCCCTCCGAGATCGGCGTCGACCGCCAGCTGACCGCGCTCCACGACGCGATCCTGCAGGGCGACGCCGATCGCAAGGACGTCTTCTTCGGTCGGCGTGACCCGGAATTTTCGGGGGCACACCGGACCTACGTCGACAACAACGACGCACAAAACGACGCGGTGAACGCCGCGGTCCGGGCCGACGACGTCGCGTTGATTCACGGCCCGCCCGGGACCGGCAAGACCTATACGCTCGCCCACGCGGTCCGAGCCCTCGTCGACCGGGGCGAGCGGGTATTGCTCTCGGCGTTCACGAACCGCGCCGTCGACAACGCGATCGAGGCGCTCGAAGCGCAGGGCTTTAGCGACGTGTTACGGTGGGGTTCGGAGACCGGCGTCCGCGACGACATGGAAAAATACCGGCTCGAACGGAGCGGTGACCCCGAGGAGCGCGCGGCAACGCTCTCGGCGGCGAGCGTGATCGCCGCTACGACCGCGGCGTGTGGCTCTCGGGCTCTCAAGTCCCAGTCGTTCGACGTCGCGGTCATCGACGAGGCGGGGCAACTCACCGAGCCGGGCACGTTCTTGGCGACGACGCTCGCGGACCGGTTCGTCCTCGTCGGCGACCACCGACAGCTTCCGCCGGTCGTACGGGCCGAAAACAACCTCCAACGGTCGCTCTTCGAGCGCCTCATCGAGCAGTCGCCGGACGCCGCGGTCATGCTCGACCGCCAGTACCGGATGAGCCAGCGGATCCAGTACCTCTCGAGCGAGGAGTTCTACGACGGGAAGCTACGACCGGCCGACGCCGAGGTGGCCGCCCGGCGGCTCGACGATCTGGCAGGCGTCGACCCGGGGGCCCTCCCGCCGGCGCTCTCGGACAGCGTCTCGTTCGTCGATCCCGGCGGGACCGCAAGCGGCAACACGAACCCCACGGAAGCGGACCGCGTCGTCGAGATCGTCGAGTCGTTTCTCGCCGCGGGCGTCCATCCGGATGACGTCGGCGTCATCGCCCCGTTCCGGGCCCAGGTGGCCGAGATCTCTCGCCGCCTCCGGGCCCCAGGGGTCGCCGTCGACACGGTCGATCGGTTCCAGGGCTCCTCGAAGGAGGTCATCGTCATCTCCTTCAGCGCGACCGGCGAGCTGTCGAGCCCGATCTTCGAGGACCATCGTCGGGTCAACGTCGCGTTGACGCGGGCCAAACGGGCGCTCGTTCTCGTGGGTGATCGGACGGCCCTCGGGAGCGATCCATTTTATACGCGAATGCTGGAGTGGGCGGAGTGAAAAACGGCCGTATGGACGCGGTGGGGCCGGGCGGAATCGGGTGGTCGGACACCATCCACAGCGGTAAGTCCCCGGCCCTCCCAGATCGGGTATGGACGCCGAAGAAACCGTCCGGACCTACTACGACGCCCTCCGGGCCGGCGACGCGCTCGCCCCCTTTTTCGCCCGTGACGAGACGACGGTGAAGTTCGGTATCGGCGAGAAGCTCTACGGGTTCGCCGAGATCGAAGCCGGCCTCGACGCACAGACCGAGACGACCGACGAGTGGGTCGTCGACAGCGACTCGCTCCGCGTCACCGAACGCGACGATCACGCGTGGTTCTCTGACGAGGTCGATATGGCCTGGACCCACCTCCGGTCGGGAACCCGCTATGCGTTCGAGACCAGATGGAGCGGGACGCTCGAACGCAGACCGGGGGCCGAACCGGCGGAGGCTCCCCCCGGGACGCCCTGGCGGTTCGTGGCGATGCACGTTTCGGCCCCCGGGGGGACCGAG
Source organism: Natronomonas salinimetallica (assembly GCF_013839515.1). Lineage (GTDB taxonomy): Archaea > Halobacteriota > Halobacteria > Halobacteriales > Haloarculaceae > Natronomonas. The sequence goes on from NZ_JACDNQ010000009.1 coordinate 69,089, forward strand.
TAGTGGTCGATCCCATCTCGAATACGGACCGCGCGCGGACGCTCCGGTGGATGAAACTCGGGACGGTCCTGCTCGTGGGGCTGTCCTCGGGGCTCATCTCGATACAGGGCGACGCCTCGCTCGAACTCGTCGGCGGATCGGTCCTGACCGGACTGCTCGTCGGGGCCACGCTGGTGTGGTATCTGTTCCCGGCCGCGGACGCCATCGCCCCGGCCGATCGGCGACGCGGCGGACCGTAGTCCCCGACCGATTCAACTCGCACCCTCACCACCCAGAGTGGGTCGTCGTCGTCGCTTCAGACGAGTCGTCGACCTCATCCCGGCCCGGTGGCTTTCCGTGCCCCCTGCGGCGGGGTGCTCCCGGAGAGATCGGAGACACACCGACGGCAAAACCGGAACTGCGGATCGTTCGGCGTGCCACAGACCGGGCAGTGAACCGTCTCTTCCGGGTCGGCGTCGGCGTTCCCGTCATCGCCACCGTCGACGCTCTCGGAGGGGCCCGACGGATCGGGTGACACCTCGCGTATCCCCCCAGCGCCCCCCGAGGTCGAGTCCGATAGCGACCGGTAGAGATACACCGCGATCGCGGTGTGGACGACGACCACGAAGAGCGTGACGGCAGCGATCGTGACGAAGTCAGCCATACCCAACCTGGGGATACACGCCGGCGGTATTTATACTACCGCCCGTCCGTGATCGGTTCGGGGATCCGGTCGGCGTCCTACTCGACCCGCCGGAGCCACGCCTCGGGGTCGTCCAACTCCTCGTCGGTCGGCAGGTTCTCGGGGCGCTCCCAGACGGCGGCGGCACCGGTGACGCCGCGTTCGTCGGCGACGACGTCGAAAAACGCCTTCCCGCGCTCGTACTGTCGGCGCTTCCGCCCGAAGCCGAGTACCCGTCGGAGGAGCGCCGAGATCGGCCCGACGTCCTGTCGCTTCGCGTCGAGCTTCTCGCGGAGGTCGGTGTACTCCTCGTCGAAGGCCCGATCCATGACGAGTTCGGCGTACCCCTCGACGGCGGTCATGGTCACGTCGATGTCGGCGAGCGTCTCGCGGTCGAAGCGACCGGTAGCGAGTTCGGAGACCGCGGTCTCCATGCCCGATTCGAGACGCTCCGTGAGCCAGGGGGCCGCGTCGAACTCCGCGGCGTGGGCGACCTCGTGGAACGCGATCCACCGGCGGAACCGATCGAGGTCGGCGTCGAGGGCGTCGGCCACCTTGACGACGTTCGGGTGGACGAAATAGAGACGGTGCTCGTCGTCCCCGAGCAAAGCGGGATCGTACTGGCCGAGGACGTTGTTCGCGAGAAAGCCGAGCGTGAGGGCCATCGTCCCCGTGTTCGCCGCCCGGGCGATCGACGGGACGACCATCGCCTGCCCTTCGAGGGGGATGAGCAGTCGCCTGAACGTCTCGACGTTCGCGTCGATCCAGTGGTGTCGGTGCTGGATTTCGACGGCTTTCGGGAGGTCGAACTCGATGCCCGAGGCGGCCCGGATCTCCGATCTCGCGTCGGCGACGTCGGCGGCGTACCCCTCGCGGTCGGCCTCGGACAGCGACAGGTCGCCCGAGGCGGTCCCGGCACGGGCCGCGGTACCGACAGCGGTCCAATCGACCGGACTGTCGCCCTCCGATCCCGCGACGGCGCGGGCGGCACGGAAGAGATTCACAGTACGTCTAGCCGATCGGGCATCAAAGACCTTCCGGGAGTCGCTCCCGAGGCCGTGAGACGCCGGTGGCGGCCTACGATCCGGCGTCGAATCCGTCCTCCGTCGCCCCGTCACCACCGAGAACCCGCTTCCGGGCGAGGTAGGCGACGGCGAGCAAGAATCCCAACCCGACGAGGACGGCGAGGATCGGTCCCCGCTTCGAGGACGTGTCCGCCGCGGTGGTGGGCGCCGGAGGTACCCCGTCCGCGTCGACGTCCTTCTCACCGTAGCTGTAGGGGGCGTTCGCGGTCAAATCCGAGTCCTCGAAGTGGAGTTCGAAGAGCGTGAAATCTGCCATGTGGGGGGTTCGCCACGGAGGGATTTATACCGACCGGCGAGATCCCACACGGCGAGGAGTACCGACCGGCGAGATCCCACACGGCGAGGAGTACCGACCGGCGAGAGCACGCCGGGCGTGGCGGCCGCTCCGTCCGACGGTATAAGACGCGGGGCGCCGTAGCCCCGGTATGGACGAGACACGGCGATCGTTCCTGGAAGGGCTGCTCTCGCTATCGACGCCGTCGGGCTTCGAGACCGACGGGCAGCGCAGGTGGCTGGCGTACGTCGAGGAGTACGCCGACGAGACGCGAACCGACGCCTACGGAAACGCGGTCGCGATCTACGAGGGCGATCCCGACGCCCCCAGCATCGCCGTCGCCGGCCACGGTGACGAGATCGGACTGATGGTTCGGGCGATCACCGACGACGGCTTCTTGAAGCTCTCGCGGATCGGCGGCTCGGATCGGACCGTCACCCGCGGCCAGCGCGTCACCGTCTACACCGACGACGGCCCGGTTTCCGGCGTCATCGGGCAGGTGGCCATCCACCTCCGGGATACCGGGGACGAGGGATACGACGATATCGCCGAACAGCACGTCGACGTCGGCGTCGCGGACGGTGACGACGCCGCGGCGCTCGTCGACGTCGGCGACCCGGTGACGCTCGAGACGCCGATCACCGAACTAGCCGACGGGCGGCTCGCAGCACGGGGAATGGACAACCGCGTCGGGATCTGGACGGCGGCCGAGGCGTTCCGTCGGGCGGTCGAGGCCGATCCGGACGGGACGGTCTACGCGGTCTCGACGGTCCAAGAGGAGGTCGGCCTCCAGGGCGCGCGGATGGTCGGCTTCGAGTTGGATCCCGACGCGGTCGTCGCCGTCGACGTGACTCACGCGACGGATCACCCGGACTCGCCGGGCGACGTGGGCAGCGACGTCGAGTTGGGCGGTGGGCCGGTCGTCGCCCGTGGGAGCGCGAACCACCCGGCGCTCGTCGGGGCCGTCCGGGACGTCGGTGATGACGCGGGAATCGATTACCAACTCGCGGCGGCGGGGAGTCGGACCGGGACCGACGCCGACGCTTTTTATACGGCCAGCGGCGGGACGCCCGCGCTCAACCTCGGGATCCCGAACCGGTACATGCACACCCCCGTCGAAGTCGTCGATCCCACCGACCTCAACGCCGCGGCGGATCTGCTCGCCGACACCGCGATCCGCGCCGGGGAGTTCGCGCCGTTTGATACCGGAGTATAACCGCACCAACGACGGCCTCGGCCGACCACACGCTTCGCGCACCCTCCTCCGGCCGACCACACGCCGAGCCGAAACCCCCCTCCGTATCACGAAGGCGAGTCGACGTTGTCGATCCGTTCGAGCGCCTCCGCAGCCACCGAACCGTAGGAAGACCCCTCACCGTAGACCAGGACCGACGCGACCCGCGTCATCGTTCGTCGGTCGAACCAGAACCGATAATGCGCCGCGACACAATCACTACACGTTCAGACGCATGATCGGCTCTATTCTCCGTGTGGACGTGTTGTTGTTGTTTCTCGCGATCGGGCTGCTCGGCGGTGCCCACTGTATCGGTATGTGCGGTCCGCTCGTGACGATGTACTCCGAACGGATGAACCCGCGACCCGACGGCGGGGCGACCGCTGCCCGTCGGGGGCGAGAAAGCCATCTCACCACGTACGAGGTGCGACAGCACGCGCTTTTCAACGTCGGCCGGGCGACGAGCTATACGCTTTTGGGTGCGGCCTTCGGCGCGCTGGGCGGCTTCGTCTTCTTGACGACCGAGCAACTGACTGCGGTCGCGGATCTCGTCCGTGGAAGTATCGGGATCGTGATCGGCGTATTCATCATCGCCGCCGGGGTGAAGTATCTGCTCGGCGGGGCGGCCGGGATCAACATCCCGGGTGTCGGGCGGGCGACGAACTGGCTCGCCGTCCGGATACAGGGGCTCGTCAACAGCCCCGGCATCGTCGGTCTCGGCGCGCTCCACGGGCTGCTCCCGTGTCCGATACTGTATCCTGCCTACCTGTTCGCGTTCGCCACCGGATCGGCGGTCTCGGGCGGCATCGCGCTGGCGGCGCTGGGGATCGGGACGATCCCGGCGGTGTTCGCCTACGGCACGCTCATCGAGTCGGTCGATGCGGTCCACAGACAACGCCTGCACCGACTGCTCGGCGTCGTGTTCGTCATCCTCGGGTACATCCTGTTGGCACACGGGCTGATGGCCGTCGGGATCCATCTCCCCCACCCGTCTCTCCCCCACTACCAGCCGCTCGGCGGAGGAATGGCTCACTAGCCGTATGATCGTCGATCACGCACGTCCATCCGACATCTCGACGCACCAATGACCCCCGAATCCACCGCCGTTTTCGCGTGGCTCAGCCCGCAGTTAGCCCCGGTGTTGATGGGGTTGATCATCCTCGCTGGTGCCGGGACCGGACTCCTGTTCCTCGCGGCGGTGATCGCGTACCGCCGTCGGCGAACGCCACGGTACCTGCTCATCACGGGCGTCCTCGGTGCCTTGCTCGTCCGCTCTCTCGTCGGCACCGCGACCGTGTTCGGATTGATCCCGATGGTCCTACACCACCTCGTCAGTCACGGACTCGATCTTCTCATCGCCGCCGCGTTGCTCTATTTGATCTATCGGGGCGGCTGATCGGTGGCCACCGCCCCGCGAGGGCCGACGGGCCTCGCGCGCCGCGTACGATCGGCTGTATGCGAAAAAATACTGCACCGGGTGGTACGATATTCGAGACAGGACCGACGGTATCAAGCCGACGTGTCGATCCCGTTGATCGTAGTGAACCCGTACGCACAGTTCGTACAGTGCCACTTCTTTTTCACGCCGAGGTGGATCCGCATGCTCGCCGCCTTGTAGAACTCCGTCGAATCACAGTCGGGGCAGTCGGTTTCGAGCGAGAGGCTCATGTGAGGCGGTACGGTCGGGGGGGCATTGTACTTTTCCCGTTCGGCTCCTGGCGGTGGGCCTCGCCCGCCCCGTACGAGACTGGCAGCCGTTATCGACCGGCTCTGATGCCGACGAAGGATCCCTCGCCGTACCCCTCTTCGACCGGCTCGGTCCCGTCTATGTCATCGAGCCAGCGGTAGATGGTCTGGACGAACTCGAACTCGGAGAACCCGGCGGCTTCGAGCGCGTCGAGGAGTTCGTCGGTCGAGACGAACGTCGCGTCCCTGTAGAACGGGTTCTCGTCTTTGTGTTCTTTATATATCTCCCCGACCGGGCTGTCCTCGTCGATGTACCCGACCATGAGACGCCCGGACCGTGAGAGGACCCGGTTGGCCTCGGCTAGCGCCCGCGCGAGGTCGTCGACGAAACAGACCGTCGTCACCATCAACGCGGTGTCGAAGGTCCCGTCCCGGAACGGGAGCGATTCCGCGACACCCCTGACCACGTCGACGTCCCGCTCGCGGGCGCGTTCGAGCATCGCCTCGGCCGGGTCGATCCCGACGTCGATCCCGAGCGGCGCGGCGAACCGCCCGCTTCCGACCCCGATCTCCACCCCGCGCCCGGTCGCCGGCACGAGGCGATCCAGCGCCGCCAGTTCGGACCGGTAGGCGTCGTCGTGCTCTTCGAACCACTCCTCGTATCGCTCTGTGTGTTCTTCGAACGGCGCTGTCTTCGACATATCCGATCATAGAGCACCCGACGGTACCAACGTTGGGGTGGTGCGAGCGGGGGCGGCTTGCGGGGCCGCCCCGGGACGCGAGGATACGGACCGGACCGGACCCGTTCGGACCGCCGACAGCCATCCGAACCGATCCCGCTCTGCACGGACCGGGGCGGACGTCACCGGAACTCCTCGAGTGTCGTTTGGCCGTCGGGCGGCCCCTCCGGTTTCCGATCGGCCCCGAGCAGCCGCGGGAGGGCGGTGTCGGCGAACGTCAACCCCAACACGAGGACGATCGGCGCGAAGAACAGTCCGTAGAACCCGAACACGACCGGGCCGAAGATATACGCGAGCATCAACAGGCCGACGTGGGTCCGCTTTCCGCTGAAGTACGGCCGGAGGACGAGATCCGGGATCGTATCGACGATCACGACGGCCAACACCACGAACCCGACGACGTACGACAGCAACGCAGGATCGCCGCCGAGCACGACCGGGACCGCTGCGATCGCCGCGATCGGCCCGTACACGATCTTCATTCCGACGACGGGTATGAGGCTCGCGATGCCCGTCAACGCCCCTGCGAGTGCCGGGTACGGAACCTCGGCTGCGGCCGGGGCGAAGGCGTTGTAGCCGGTGAAGACGACGATTGCTACGATCGAGATGACGATGACGTTCAGGAGGTTTCCGAAGAGCACCGCTTCGAGTTCGTCGTCGGCCGCTTCCAGGTACTCCCGGACGATCCCGCCGTCGTCGAACCGCAACAGCCACGACCGAAACGTCGCGCCGTCGATGAGGAGGTAGTACGTCAGGATGACGACGATGAGCAGATTCAACAACAGCCCCGTTATCAGACTCGTCACGAACGCCGCGTGTTCGACCGCGAAGTCGATGAATACGTCGAGTTCGCCGCCCCGGTAGGCCTCCATGATCCCGACGATCGTCGGTTCGGGGAGATCTTCGAGCCCTTCGAACCACGCGACGTCGTCCGGGATGGTTTCGAACACCGGATACGTCTCGACGAACAGCCTGGCTTCGACGACCAACAGGACGAGCGTGTAGCTGAGAAGGACGATGAGCGGGACCGCGAGCATCGAGATCGTAATCATCGCACGCACCCGCTTCGGGAGCCGAAACCGGCCGAGCGAGACGTAGAACCGTCGCGTCGAGTAGTACAGAAAGATCGCGACGGTGATCGCGGCGATGAAACGGTATGCGAGGTATCCGACGGCCGCGGTAACGAGAGCCCCGAACCCGGCGACAACCAGACGCCGTTCGTTCATGCGAGCAACGTTCTTCGGCGGCTAAATAAACCCCCCGGCGTCCGGACCGACGTTACTCCAGTTCGAAGGCGACTTCGAGTTCGGCCTGGTACTCCCGGCTGTCGGCGGCGTCCATCTCGACACCGAACTCCTCTACTTCCGCCCAGTAGATGTTGTCCAGCGTGTTCTCCGCGCGGTCGAGCGCCTCGTCCGCGGCGGCGTCGAAGCTTTCGTCGCTCGTTCCGATGAGCGTGATCTTTTTGAACACCATGTCGGATTCCGATTCGACGCGGGAGGTTGTAAAGCTACCCTGATGTGTCGGTATATTTACCGTATTTTTTGGATACCGTTCACCGCGTCCGCTCCGTTTTCGTCACCGCGTCCGCTCCGTTTTCGGTATCGTTCCGCGTGCACAGACGAACATACCAGACGACCTCGCCCCGACGGCCACCCGAGAATGGACGCCCCGTCCGTTTCAGCGGGCCGCAGTCGAGTGCAGCCGTGCTACGGCGCGGGTAGCACGTCGGCGCTCGGGTACAGCACCCGGTACTCCCCTTCCTCGTCGATGCTGACGACTGCCCAGTCGTAGTCGGGTTCGATCGCGAGCAGTCGGTCCCGAACGGTCGGCGCTCGCTCGGCGCGGGCGACGAAACATCGGAGTCGGCCGTGTGTGTTCGCGTCCTCCGGGTCCGCCGTCGTCACGTAGACGGTCCGCCATTTCCGTTCGGCCCGAAGTTCATCGCCCTCCGCGGTGAGTTCGTAGCCGAGATCGCGGAAAACGGTCCGTGCCTCCTCGACGAGGGATGTGCTAACAGCTCCCATTCGACTGAGGATTCGTCCCCCCAGGGGATAAATATTGCCACGGTTCCCGATGCCGACCGCCCGCGTTCGGCCTACATGTAGGCAGCGTCCCACCGCGCCGGTTTCAGTTGGTTGCCACACTCCTCACAGGAGAGCCGGCCCATCGTGTCCATCGAGGTGATCAGCGACTCGCAGTTCCCACAGTAGTAGCTATAACGGTTCTCGCGGTCCTCGTCGGTGTAGACCGTATAAAAGGGGCCGGCGGATCCCCGGCTGACGTCCCCGCGATCGATGTAGAGTTCGCGGTCGTCGACGACGACCGGCTTGAGTTCGACGCTCTCCTCGTCGACGTAGATGTTCTCGACGAACGCGGTTCCATCGACCTCGACGGTCCCCTCGCCGACCTTTTCGAGCCCGCGTTCCTCCCAGAAGCGGTTCCCCTCGGTGTTCATAGCGAGCACGAGGCCGCGAACCGTCTCCGCTCCCTCGCGTTCGAGGTGTTCACGCGTCGCCTCGTAGAGGGACTGCCCGATCCCCTCACCACGGTGCATCGCGGCGACGTGGATCCAGTGGATGTCCCCCCGGTCGTCGATGAGGGCGCTTTCGGAGAACGCGACCGGCTCGCCGTCCCGTTCGGCGACGAGCAACAGGACCTCGTCGTCCTCGAGCAGGTCGGCGAAGCTGTCGACGCCGTACCACTGCATGATCGCGCTCTCTATGGTACTCGGGCTTAGCGAGTACGACGCTTCCATCGACCGCAGCGCGATGGATCGGATCGCGGGACCATCGTCCATCGTGGCTTCACGGATCTCCATATCGACGCTTCCACGCCGAATGATATAAAACCGAACGGTACTCGAAAGAGGTAGACGTTTGATCGATTTATCGCCTATAAGCGGGTTTTGTCCGCCGAATCGTCGTAATACCGCTCCGGAACGTACCGATCGAACGGTTCCGGTACAATCCCGAAGACGGTCGGCGCGAGCGAGGCCAGCCGTCGACGGAGGAGGACGTACGCGATTCCGACGGCCAACGAACCGACGACGAGCGGAACGAGGGGCCACTCGACGAGGATCAAGAGGGGGGCGGCGGCCGCGCTCGCGACCGCGAGATCCCCCGTCGAACCATCGTAGCTGACCAGACGACGCGGTCGGTGCCACTCCCCGGCCACGTGATCGTACACCGCCCGATCGGACGTACCCTCCCAGGGCCGGAGTTCGAGTCCCCCGCCGTAGACGTCCATCCGGCAGTGGACGCCCGCCCCGAGGACGACGAACGCGGCGGCGACGGTCACCGCCCCCGGCCGCACGAGCGCGAGAAGAGAGACCGGAAGGGCAGCAACCGGGTACAGCGTCGGAAAGTGCAGCGTCCGCCGGTGGCCGGCGTAGAGATCCAGGTCCGGGAGGACGCCGCCGACGAACCCGCCCATCAGTGCCGCCGGGGCCAGTTCGGGAAAGGACGACGCCACGGGGAGTGCGAGTGCCATCCCCACGAGCGCGTGTGTCGGCAGCATCATACGTTCTCTCCGAGACGCTCCACAAATATAACACCGCCGGCCAGCGATGCCACCGCGGCGCAGTGCCGTTCGTCGCCACGAGCCGGCCCTGTGCGGCCTTGTGCGTCGCCACGAGTCCAGCCCTGTCGTCGCCGGCCTTGTGCGTCGCCACGAGCCGGCCCTGTGCATCGCCTGAGGACGTAGCGCCGCTTAGCACCGCTCTCTCGGCCTGACCCGATTCGAGCGCCACAACCGCCGGTCGTAAACCTAAAGAGTCGAACTACCCTTTTCGTCAACAAGATGATTTACACGTTCGTTTTCCGTCCCGTGGAGGTGGATACATGGGTGTCGAAATAACCGAAGCGCCGGTCTCAACCGAGGAGTTCGAGGACATGAAACGGTTCGTCTACGACTACTTGGCCGCCAGCATCGAAGGCGAGGAGGAGGGCGGTCGGATGCGATGGTATCCGTGGCACTCCGCCGAGTACCGCTACAACCACATCCTCAACGTCGCCGAACTGGCGGCCGAGATCGCGGAAAAAGAGGACGCGAACGTCGACGTGACCCGCGTCGCCGCCCTCTTTCACGACGTCGCGAAACTGGAGGTCGATCAGGACGTCCACGCCGAGGCCGGGGCCCGCGTCACCCGCGAGTACCTCGAATCGCGGACGGAGTACCCCGAGTCGTTCATCGCGCAGGTCTGTGACGCCGTCGCCGAACACTCCTACGAGGGCGATCTCTCGAACGTTCCCCTGGAGACGCGCTGTCTCATGGAGGCCGATCTCCTCGACAAGGTCGGTGCCAACGGGACGACGCTCATGATCCTTCGGATGGGATACGAGTCGCGGACCCACATGGACGCAAACGAGATGGTTGGCCGCGTCCTCGAGCGGGGGGAGGATGCGATCTCGCGGGTATGCTCCGAGACCGCCGAAAGCATCGCCTACCAGCGAATCAAGCGGGTTCGGTGGTTCAAAGAGTGGCTCGAGGGCGAAATCGCCGGGATGGAACCGACCGAACCGCCGGATCCGGACCTATAACAGGAGGACGTCGCCGATGAAATAGAGCCCGAATCCGCTTAAGACGGCCGAACTCCCGTAGGCGACCACCGGCGCGAACGACTCCATCCGGGACTCCGCCGCCGTCAGCGCGGCCGGAAAGCCGAGGATCCAGCCGGCGACGCCACAGAACAGCCCGACGACCAACGCCGGGCTCCCAGTCTCGACGACGACGATCCCCGACAGCGAACCGCTCGCATACGAGAGCACGTCGACCGTCCCGGGGGTCAACAGCCCGACGCCGGCCGTGAGCCAAAAGAGGATCTGGTAGGGGTTGCTCACGGAGAGGAGAAACGCCTTCGAGAAGCCGCGGCTTTCGGAGGCTACCTCCGATCTGAACGCCTCGTTAGCGCCCCGAATCGCGCCGTAGGCGAAATACAGCATCAACACTCCGCCGGCGAGAAACATCGCGTCCTGTAGCCTCGGAAACTCCCGAACGAACGCGACGACGCCGGCCAACGCGAGGACGAAAAACAGGATGTCGGCGCTCATCGCCCCCATCCCCGTCTTGAATCCGGCTTTCCACCCCCGGAGGACGGACTCCTCGGCGATGATCGCGTTCATCGGTCCCGGCGGGGCCGCGAGCGCGAGGCCGAACGCCACGCCGACCACTACCGTTTCGAGGAGGGCCATTGGCTCGGCTTTTCGGTCAACAATATAAAAACGTACTGCCGTGGTCGCCGGTTTCTTAAATACCCTGGCTCATGAGCCGACTACGAACGATGTCGGCGTCTTTGTTGCCCGCGGCGGTGTTGAGGAGGACGACGGTGTCCTCGGGGCCGAAGTGCCCCCCCTCGGCGAGGTCCCACGCGCCGGCCGTGGCGGTCCCGCAGGCGATAGAGACCTCGAGGCCTTCGTGTTGGGCGACGGTCGCGGCGCTGTCGAGGAGGTCTTGATCGTCGACTGCGACACCTGTACCGCCGCTGGCTCGGACCGCCTCGGTCGCCGCGAGCCCCCCGGCGGGGTCGGGGATCTCGAGGGGGCCAACGACCGTATCCGGGATCTCCCACGGCTCGGGATCGCTCCCGGTTTCGAGCGCCTCGACGACCGGCGCACAGCCGTCGGGCTGGGCGGCGTACAGTTCGGGCGTCCCCGCGACGAGGCCGGTCGTCTCGAACTCCCGAGCACCCTTCCAGAGCCCGGCGATCGTCGCGCCGTGACCCACGGGAGCGACGACGGCGTCCGGTGCCGTCCACCCCAGGGCCTCGGCGATCTCGTAGTAGATCGGCTTGGCCGCCTCGTGGCGGAACGGCGACTCGAAGGGGGCGGCCGGGAACCACTCCTCCTCTTCGGCCGCCGGCATCGACTCTCGCTTCCCCTCGTAGGCGGCGCGGGCGTCGTCGAAGCGCCCCTCGACGACGTGCATGTCTCCGCCGTGGACGTTGATCATCGCCTTGTTGATGAACGTCGCCCGACTCGGGACGAACGACCGCGAGAGCAACCCGGCGCGGGCGGCGTAGGCGGCCGTCGACTGCCCGCCGTTGCCCGTCGTCGCCAACGCGAGGGTGTCGGCGTCGGCACGACGGGCGGCCTCGGCGACGAGCGCCAGCCCGCGATCGGTAACCGACCCGGTGGGGTTTTCGGCCTCGTTTTTGATCAGGACGCGGCCGACGCCCAACTCCTCGGCCAGCCGCGGGGCATCGACGAGCGACGTCGCCCCTTCCCCCATCCCGTCCGGAACGAACGGCAACAGTTCGTGGTGTTTCCAGCCGCCGGAACGGCCCGCGAACGCCTCCGGCGGGAGGTCGATCCCCTCGAAATCATACCGTGCATCGAGCGACCCGGCGCACTCCGGACAGCGCGTCGCGCCCTCGTCGTCGATCGTCGCTCCGCAGTCGGTACACCGAAATCCCTCGAAGGCACTCATAGGAGCCCCTTCGATTGCCGCCGGCAAAGTCCTGTCCTTCGCGGTCGCGTGGACGATGGAGCCTCCCGTGATGACGGGAGAGGGCGTCCCTCGAATTCGAGTCACGGAGGGACACCCGGAATCGACTTCGATGACCGACGAACGATGTCTGGGGCAGTATCGGAACGCGATCGAGCAGGTGAGTCTCATCCCGTCCGAGGGGGTCTCATCCCGTCCGAGGGGGTCCAATACCGCGCGCCGACACACACCGCGCGCCGAGACACGCGATCCGTCCTGTCGGCGCGGGACGCGTCACGAACGCATATAGTAGAGATCGGAAGACAATACACATTCGACCGCACGCCGCCAGTGCGATCGATGTGTATATAGTTGCGATGTTCACTATAGCCGCCAGAAGACGCGATCAGAGATCCGAGGGGGTCTCGGCCACCGCCTCGCCGTCGACGAGTTCGTCGTCCATCGCCTGTGGGTCGATCCAGACGACGAATCCCGAATCCCGTTTGATCAATCCCCGGATGTGATCGCCCTCGATCGGGGAGTCGTCGACCGCCTCCTCGTCGACGTCTGACACCTCCTCGACGCTGTCGACGGCCCACCCGACCGAGCGCTCGTCCTCGAATATCTCCGAGTCGAAGATGACGATCCGGTCGCCGAGGTCACCGTCGGTCCCGAGACCGACTTTCGGATCGATGATCGACGTCGTGTTCCCCCGGAGATCGATGACCCCCTCGACGTGCGGTGGGGAGTTCGGAATCGGGGTCAACGCTCCCATATCCACGATCTCGGTCACGTAGTCGATACTGACACAGTAGGTCTCCTCGCCGAGTCGGAATTCGAGTACCTGTTCCGCCCCGACCGATCGAGTCGTTCGTGTGGACATGGTTCCGTTAATCATCGTTCGGCGGAAGGCCTACTTAATACTGTGAGCGTTTCACCGCTGGATACGCCGGCGGTCCGCGGGGGACGGACGCGTCGAGAGCGGAAACGCTTTCATCCCGGCTACCGGACGAGACGATATGGAGTGGCCTCACGACCCCGACGGCGAGAAAGGTTCCGAGGGAAAGCGAAAGTACGGGCAGGCAGTGCTCGCGAAGAAACTCGACGAGGAGGGGGATTTCCCGCTCTCGGCCGACGAGTTCGCCGAGGAGTACGGTGACGAACCCGTTCGGCTGAACCACAGTCGCGTCGTCAGCGTCGCCGATATCTTCGAGGGCGTCGACGAAGAGGAGTTCGAGGACATCGTCGCGTTCCACCGGGCGGTCGGTCGAGCGATGCGCGAAAACGATATGTGGGAAGTCGACGTCGACGCCCACGCCTGATACGGACCGTCCGTGGGAAGTCGACGACGCCTGATACGGACACGTCGTGCCGATGTGCCGGTCACCGCCGGAGCGGTGTGGGCGGCAACCGCTCCCGGACGACAACAGTCCGCATGAAACGACCCGTCGCCGCTCGGTGCGGGCGAAGAACGGCTTTTCCCCCGACGACGGCCGACGGCGACACATCAAGACCACCGAAGGTCGAACCCTTTCGAGGTCTCGATGGACTCCCGCCTCATCGGAGGCCTCTCCCCCAACGAGTGAATCCCACAGGTGAGCGACATACAGTGGGATCGGTCACACGTCACTGCCGGCCCTGCTTCGCTCTGCAGCGGCGGCATACAGCCCGTATAGCTCGTCTAAGGCGTCGTATACGTCGTCGTGATCGCCGGATTCCAACCCGTAGACGACTTCGGAGACGGCTTGATGAAGGGCCTTATCCGGCGGCGCGAATCGGCGGGTACGCTCGGCTCTGGCGTCGTACGTCTCCAACACGACGGTTTTGGCGGTTTCGATGTCGCCACTTTCGACGTACTGTTTTGCCGCCTGGATCCGTTCTGCGGCTGCTTCAAACCCGGCCGCGTCAGTCTGTCCCATGCGTTATTGTATAAACGACACTGGTAATAATTGTGGCTGCACGACGGCACGCCGAGCCGTCCCACAGTGTCAAGAGTCGATCCGGACGATCCGCTCGCGGAGGGCGCTCCGGACCGTCCCGGATACGTCGGTCGGCGGACCGCTGACGAGGAGAAATCCGGTGAAGATGACCCCGAACCCGATCAGCGAAGCGGCCGAGAGGGTCTCACCGAGCAGGACCCACCCGCCGACAGCCGAGACCACGGGGACGAAATAGAACAGCAGGTTCGCCCGCGTCGCGCCCGCCTCGTCGACGAGTGCGAAGTAGGTGAGGTAGGCGATCGCCCCGGAGCATATCCCGACGTAGAGGAGCGCGGCGACCGCGACCGGCGGCACCGAGAGCCCCGTCACCGACTCGCCGGCCGAGTAACTGAGGGCGTGTGAGAGCGCGGCCGCGAGCGGGACTCCCCAGACGGTTCGGGCCGTACTCGACATCGTCGCCTCGGCGCGGCGGATCACCACGGCCCCGAGCGCGCTCGTCACGGCACCGCAGAACAGAAGCGGGATTCCGACGCCACCGGTCAAAAGCGCCGTCGGGTCGAGGTTTGCGACCAGTCCGACGCCGAGCAGTCCGAGGACCATCCCGGCCGACCCGCGCACGGAGAGTCGGTCCTCGGTGAGCAACACCGCGGCGAAGACCGGCGTCAAGATCGGATTCAGGCTGAACACGACCGCGGCCACGCCGCTCGTCGTATACTGTTGGCCGACGAACAACAGCGCGTTCGTCAGCCCGATGACGAGAAGCCCCGTCGCGAGGATGCCGACGACGTCGCCGACGGTCCGGGGCCGGAGTTCGGCCCGCGAGAGCCGCGCCGCCGCGTACGCCGCCAGAACGACCGCACCGATGTCGAAGCGGACCGCGACGAAAAACAGCGGCGGGAGGTATGCCAGCCCGGCTTTCGCTGCCACGAAGGTGCCGCCGAACAGGAGGGCCGAGACGGCAAACAGCGCGCCGCTTCGCCGCGAGAACACGCTACCGGGACACCTCCGGTTCGATGGACGTGCGTTTCGATCCGGCGCGAATCCCTGCCATACAGTCCAGTAGTGTTCGGAGCTACATAACGGAGTTCGTAAAATATTCCACCGTACGAAACGCCCGGACACCGGGTCAGCGAGACACGGCGTGCAATCGTTTCACGGAACGAAGACGGTTTATTTCGGGCTCCGGTGGATGGCGTATGGAGGCTGCACTCGAGGAGATCGAGTTTCTCGCCCGCTCGAGCAACCGGGTCGACGTGCTGCGGTTGCTGGCGGCCGATACACACACCCGGCGGAGCCTCGCCGAGGCGACGGGGGCGTCGCAGGCGACGCTCGGGCGGATCCTCGAGGATTTCACCGACCGGTCGTGGGTCCGACGCGACGGCAGCCACTACGCCGCGACCGCCACCGGGAGACTGGTGGCCGACGGGGTCGCCGACCTGCTTTCGATCCTCGAAACGGAGGCCAAACTGCGCGACGTCGTCGCATACCTTCCCACGGACGCGATGGGATTCGACCTGCGTAGACTCGCCGACGCGACCGTCACGGTACCGAGTCGGACCCGCCCGAGCGCGCCGTTACAGCGCGTCCTCGACGCGATGGACGACGCCGAGCGCCTGTGTGCGTTCTCGCATACGCTCAACGAACAGAGCCTCTCGGTCGCAAAGCGGCGGGTCAAAGCGGACGAGCAGACCTTCGAAGCCGTCCTCTCGGAGAGCGCCATCGTCGCGCTCGCGGCGGACGCCCGACTGTGGGCCGAACTGACGGCGCTCGCCGACGAGGGGGGCCGGATACGGGTCCGGGAGGATGACGTCCCGCTGTCCGTCACCGTCGCCGACGGAACGGTGTACCTGCTCGTACGCGACGATGGCGGGATCCTGCAGGCGTCGCTTCACACCGACGACGAGGCGGTCCGCTCGTGGGCCACCGAGACGTTCGAGCGCTACTGGCGGACGGCGACCCCCTTCGACCCGGAGGCGTTCGAGGGCTGACGGCGTCGACCGGACGCCGGCGGCTACGACGCTGTCTGCCGATATCTACGAAACGGCGAGCGTGATCCCGGCGACGGCGGGGACGAGGACCGCGAGATACACCGCGGCGGCGATCGCCCAGTCCCGGGCGGTTCCGCGCCGGCGCGGCCCCCGGAGCCCGCGAGCCCGCGGTAACGGGACAAGGAGGAAGAACGCGACCATGAGGACGTACACCACGAGCGTCGTCGCGGCGACCGATACCACGGAGCCGCCACCGAAGAGCCACTCGGCGACGAGCGAAAAATACACGAACAGGAGGCCGGTCCCCATCCCGGCCCCATAGTGGGCGAAGGCGGCGAGTCGGGCGGGCGCATCGTCGGGACGTGTCCCGGTCAGGACGCCGGCCGCGACCCGCGGCGGCGTCGACCCCTCCGGAAGCCGTGCCATCACTTGATCCATGACGAGGAGAGCAACGACAGCGGCGAGCAGGCCGATCGGAAACCGAACCACTGCCGGTACCGAAGCGAGTCCGTCAGACACAATACCGGGGTGATCGCCCCCAGTCTGTATGGATGTACCGGTCGGTTACCGCCGACGGCCGCGTCGTCGTGTCGTCGTGTCGTCGCTTCGTTGTGTCGCTGCTTGCCGCGTCGTCGCTTCGGCCGTCCCAACGAGGGATGGTGACGGCGTCGCCCCCGAGCGGATGACGGTCCGTCTCGGACTTCGCTTTCTGTCCGTCTCGGACTTCGCTTTCTGTCCGTCTCAGACTTCGCTTTCTGTCCGTCTCAGACTTCGCTTTCGTGGAGGTTCTCGAGGATCTCGGGGTCCGTCCGGAACTTCAAGACGTTCGTCATGAGCGAGTTTCGGATGTTCTCGACGGCCGCGCCGTGGTGTTTGTAGAACCCGTGGATCCACCGCGATTGAGCCTCGCGGCCGGTAAACATCATCACCGACTTCCACTGGTATTCGCCGTCCGAGAGGAAATAAAACAGCGTATTGGGGGAGTCACGGATGAACTCCATCGCGGGCCGCCACTCCGATTCGAAGTGCTCCGGATTGAACTTGAACTCGAAGAGCGCAAAGTAGAAGTACTCCTCGTTGGGAATGATCGCCTCGCGGAAGACGCCTTCCTCTCGCATTCCGCGGATCGACTCGGAGACGGTGACGTGGGAGACGTCGATGTCGTACTTTTCTTCGAGGATTCCGGCGAGATCCCGCGAGGAGAGCTGTGGATCCCGCGATAGTTCCCGAAGCACCAACACGTCCCGCTCCTTGAAGTCCCAATCCGGGGCGTCTCGCGTCTCCATGGCCCGGTACTCGCCCTCCCCGGTACTGACAGTTTCGATACCGACACGTTCCCGTGGTGAGTCCACGCTTCCGGTCCGGGGGCTTCACGCTGGGCGTGAAAAACGACCGGGGTAGGGGGTGGGGGTGGGAGAGGGAAAGATACATGTGGGCTCCCCGTCCGGTCGTGCTGTCGTCCGTCGACAGCGGGCGACGATAGGTCGTCCGCCAAAATAAATGTACCACATAGTTAATGCTGTACGATACGGCTGTAGCCACATCGCCTCGATTCTGAACGGTGTTTTATCAGCGGACAAGGCGAATACCCCGAGGTCGTACGGAAATCAGAGATTTCCGTGATGACGAGACGCTCCGCGTCTCTCGAACCACTTGCCCCCGAGGCGATTCACCGGATGGCTACCGTCGATCCCGTATCGCCTGACTCAACAACCCTTAATAGGTTGTCTTCCAAACCAGATAACGATATAGACCGCATGAGCAATCCATGGATCGCCGTCGGCGCGCTGGCTCTTGTGGGGCTTGCGATCCCCCTGTCGATGATCGCCATCTCGAGCCTGCTTCGACCCAGCGTGCCCGAACAAGGCAAGCGCGCCGTCTACGAGTCCGGTGAGGTACCGACCGGGGACACGCGCATCCGTTTCAACATCCAGTATTATATGGTCGCGTTGCTGTTCGTCGTCTTCGACGTCGAGACGGTGCTCATCTTCCCGTGGGCGCTGATATACAGCGACGCCGTCGCCGAGTTCGGCCTCGGGCCGGTGTTGGGACCGATGCTCGTCTTCCTCGCAATCCTCGTCATCGGCCTCGGGTGGGCGTGGCGTACCGGTGCCGTTCGCTGGGTCAAAAGCGAACGCGCGGAGATCAAAACCCAATTATGAGCAGCGACAGCGAAAAAATCCACGACACAGTCTCGACGCAGGAAGCCCGGATGGGCGAGGGCGTCGACAGCCGATTCAACTCGAAACTCCGGGAGGCGTTCGGCTCGACCCCCTTCATTCTCACCAAGTTCGATCAGTTCATGAACTGGGTTCGGGGCAACTCGATGTTCATGTTGCAGTTCGGGATCGCCTGCTGCAGCATCGAGATGATTCACAGCTACGCGATCAAACACGACCTCGATCGCTTCGGGGCCGGCGTCCCCCGCGCCTCGCCGCGACAGGCCGACGTGATCATCGTCCCCGGGACCATCGTCTCGAAGTTCGCCCCCCGGATGAAGCGCGTCTACGACCAGATGCCCGAACCGAAGTTCGTCGTCGGGATGGGCTCGTGTACCATCTCCGGTGGCCCCTTCCAGGAGGGATACAACGTCATCAAGGGTGCCGAGGAGGTCATCCCGGTCGACATCCACGTCCCCGGCTGTCCGCCTCGCCCGGAGGCGCTCATCTACGGCATCGCCAAGCTTCAAGAGCGCATCCGGAACGGCGAGACCTCACCGGTGACGGTCAAACCCTACGAACTGGAGGAGTTCGGCGACCTCGAACGCGACGAACTGGTCGAACACCTCGCCGATCAGATCGACGAGGAGGACCTCGTCATGCGGTACAACTGGGCTGATTCGCCATGAGCTTGGAGGAACCCCGTCCCACCGACGTCGGCGAGGCCGCCGACGGCACCGTCGATTACGACGAACTGGAGGCGCTGCTCGGCGAGACCGCGCTCGACCGCGAGGACCACGTCAACGCGCCGGCGTTCGTCGTCCGGCCCGACGAGGTCCAGGAGGCGCTGTCGGCGCTCCGGGAGGAGGCCGGCTTCGATTACTGTTCGAACGTCACCGCCCAGCAGTACGAGGACCGCTTCGAGTCGATCTACCACCTCAAGAAGTACGACGACCCGACACAGGAGGTCGGCGTCGTCGTCCCGACGCCGACGGACGACCCGATCAGCCAGACCGGCGAACCCGTCTACCGGACCGCCGAGTGGCACGAGCGGGAGGCCTACGACCTCGTCGGCATCGAGTACGAGGGCCACCCCGACATGCGCCGAATCCTGCTGCCCGAGACCTGGCAGGGCCATCCGCTGGGGCTCGATTACAACCCCGAGAAGCCACAGGTCGTCCCGTTCCGCGAGCACGCCAATCCGCTGCAGCCGGACACCCGCGGCGAGGGGGCGGAATCGGACACGATGTTCCTCAACATCGGCCCCCACCACCCGGCGACCCACGGCGTCCTCCACGTCAAGACCGTCCTCGACGGCGAGCAGATCGCCGACGTCGAACCCGACATCGGGTATCTGCACCGCTGTGAGGAGCAGATGTGCCAGCAGTCGACGTACCGCCACCAGATCATGCCCTACCCCGACCGCTGGGACTACGTCTCGGCGGGCATCTTAAACGAGTGGGCCTACGCGCGCGCGGCGGAGGACATGGCCGACATCGACGTACCCGAATACGCCCAGGTCATCCGGACGATGTCCGCAGAGCTGTGTCGGATCGCGAGCCACATGCTCGCGCTCGGAACGTTCGCTCTGGACGTCTTCGGCGATTTCACGGCCGTCTTCCAGTACGCCTTCCGGGACCGGGAGGTCGTCCAGAACATCCTCGAAGACCTGACGGGCCAGCGGCTCATGTTCAATTACCTCCGCCTTGGAGGGGTCGCCTGGGATCTACCCGAGCCCCGTTCGGAGTTCTTCGAGAAGATCCGCGATTTCCTCGACGGACTCCCGGAGAAGACGACGGAGTATCACAACCTCATCACCTCCAACGAGATCTTCCAGGTCCGCTGTGTCGACACCGGTGAACTCCCGCCCGAGACCGCAAAACAGTACGGTGCGACGGGGCCCGTCGCCCGCGGATCGGGGATCGACTTCGATCTCCGCCGCGACGACCCCTACGGCTACTACGAGGAACTCGATTGGGACGTGATCACCGAGGACGGCTGTGACAACTACAGCCGCGTGCTCGTCAGGATGCGCGAGGTCGAAGAGTCCGCGAAGATCATCGAACAGTGCGTCGATCTCCTCGCCGAGTGGCCCGAGGACGACCGCGAGATCCAATCGAACGTCCCCCGGACGCTGAAGCCCGACGCGGACACCGAGATCTACCGCGGCGTCGAGGCCGCAAAGGGCGAGTTGGGGATCTACATGCGCTCGGACGGCACCGACAAACCCGCCCGGTTCAAGATCCGTAGCCCGTGTTTCTGTAACCTACACACGCTCCGGGAAATGAGCGAGGGCGAGTACATCCCCGATCTGATCGCCTCGCTCGGCAGCCTCGATATCGTCCTCGGGGAGGTCGATCGGTGATGGCGTCGGCGCTCACCGCACTGCAGGGCGCGCCGCTGCCCGACCGCCTCGTTGAAGTGCTGCCGTTCGGGTCGGGCCCCCTCGGGACCGCGATCGCGGCGCTCGTCGGCGCGGCGATCGTCGGCTCGCTCATGATGACGATGACCGCGGTCGCCGGGCCGTGGGCCAAACGGAAGGTCACCGCGGCCTTCACCGATCGGTACGCTGTCAACCGGCTCGGCCCGTTCGGCCTCGTCATCATCGTCGCCGACGCGGTCCGGCTGCTCTCGAAGGAGCTCATCGTCCCCGAGGGCGTCGACCGCCCGGCGTGGGATCTCGCGCCGATCGTGCTCGCGTTCTCCGCGCTGCTCGGCTTCGCCGTCATCCCGATGGGTAGCGGCATCCACCTCGCCGACCCGGAGGTCGGGCTCGTCTACGTCTTCGCGATCGCGTCGATCGCCTCGTTGGGGCTCGTGATGGCCGGCTACGCGTCGAACAACAAATTCTCGATGCTCGGCGGGCTCCGGGCGGTCGCCCAGAATCTCGCCTACGAGATTCCGCTCATCCTGATCGCGGTCTCGGTCGTGTTGTTCGCCGGTTCCCTACAGATGAGCGAGATCGTCGCCGCGCAGGCCGAACCGCTCGTCACCGTCGCCGGGTTCTCGGTCCCGACGTGGTACGCCTTCGTCAACCCCTTCGCATTCGTGCTCTTCGTCATCGCGAATCTCATGGAGGTCGGCCGTAATCCGTTCGACATCCCGGAAGCCCCGACGGAGCTCGTCGCGGGCTATCAGACCGAGTATTCGAGCGTCTACTTCGTCTTGATCTACCTCGGGGAGTTCCTACACATCTTCCTCGGCGGCGCGGTCATCGCGACGCTGTTTTTGGGCGGCCCCGCAGGCCCCGGTCCCGCAAGCATCGGGATCGTCTGGTTCATCGCGAAGATCTGGGCCGTCTACCTGTTCACCCAGTGGGCGCGGTCTGCGCTGCCGCGGCTCCGTATCGACCAGCTGATCGAGATCGGCTGGAAGGGGATGCTCGTGTTGGCGCTCGCGAACCTCGTACTCACCGCCGTAATCGTCGGAGTGATCGCCTAATGATCGGAATGCTCAAATCGATGGCAACGACGATGAAACACGCCCTGGACGGCGAGAAGTTCACCGTCCAATACCCCGAGGAGACCCCCGAGGTCTCCCCGCGCTTTCGGGGCGTCCACAAGTTCTCACAGGAGCGCTGTATCTGGTGTCGCCAGTGCGAGAAGGTCTGTCCGAACGACACGATCCAGATCGTCACCGACGACATGCGCAACGGCGAGCAGTACAACCTCCACATCGGCCAGTGCATCTACTGTCGGCTCTGTGAGGAGGTCTGTCCCGTCGACGCGATCCTCCTGACCCAGAACTTCGAGTTCACCGGGGACACGAAGGACGACCTCGCCTACAGCAAAGAACAGCTGAAGAACGTCCCGTGGTACAAGGACATCGACCCGCTGGCCTCTCGGGAGCCGGATCGTGAGGGATGGGTTGGTGAGGGCGACGGCGAAGTAGACTACCAGTAGACGCGTACGGCGAGCGAAGGCGAGCCGTTTCACCGACTCCGAGCGACGGGGGCCGAACGAAGTGAGGCCCCCCGACGCGACGGGGTCGGCTTTTTCATCCACGTTTTTTCGGGAGTGGTTCCTCGCGGAGCGAGGAATCCCGAGCGACAAAAAGGTGGGGTCACGAGGACATTGACCCGCTCGCACTGTTGACCCCCCGTGTGTCAGCTCCCCTCACGCCGGTACAGCCGTTCGTATCCGCAGTCGAATCGAGCTATTTTCGATCGTTGAGGTGGTCAGCGATCCTCCGGAACTCGGCGTCCATGTCCGTGGTTTCACCGTGGCCAAAGATCGACGCCCCGTTGGCCCACGCCCGTTTTAACGCGACACGATTACGTATGTTCCAGATGGGAAGCGCCCCGCCGAATCGCTCTTCGAACCACCTAACCATACGGTCGGCCTCGCCGTCGACCTCGATCCGGTTGATGATGATCCCCACCGGGTCGATATCCACACCGTAGCCCCCCTCGAGTGTATCGAAATGATCGAACAGGATGTCGAGTGCGTGTTTCGAGGTATCCTCGGCGAGTGCGGGGACGAGGACGTTCCGACAGGCCAAAAGCGCGTTATCAGTAAGCAATCCCAACGAAGGCGGTGTATCGATCACGACGTAGTCGTATCCGACGTCCAACCCTTCGAACGCCATCCAGAGCCGCTCGCGGCCCCGCATCGCCGTCTGGAGCTCCGATTCGGCGTTGAACATGTCGATGTGTGACGGCAGAACGTCGAACTCCTCGTGTGGCTGGATTACGTCCCCGATCCTGACGTCGGCGTCAAAATCAACGAGGAGATCGTATACCGACGTTCCTTCCGCGGTGTAACTCCCCTCCAGGCCCAATCCAACCGTGCCGTTTCCCTGCGCGTCGAGGTCGACGAACAGGACGTCGTGGCCGGCCGCCGCGAGCGCACCGGCGATGTTGATTGCGGTTGTCGTCTTTCCGACCCCACCTTTCTCGTTCGCCACGGCCAGTCGGTAAGTCATAATCCTCGCATCCGAGGTCCCTATTTATAATTCCTCCTTCATATCGCCGCGCCGATAGCGTTCCAATAGCTCGTAGCCGGTGACGCTACCGGTCGCGTCGAGCCCGATCTCGTACCGACCGATGATGTCTTGGGTGTCGGGGACGGCGCTGCGTTCGATAACCTCGATGACAGTGCGCCAGCCGCCGTCCGTTGTCTCGACTTTGATTACTCCCTCGAACTCGTACTCAAGTAGCTCGGCCGCTACCTCCCGGGCGCGTCTCTGTGCATCCCCTAAGCTAATCGTAGACTGGCCCGATCCGTCCTCGGCCGGGCCGGACTGGTCGGCCGCCCCGTCGGCCTCTTCGGCCCCCGTCTCCATCGAGTCGGCTCTGTCATCGCCGTCGTCGTGGTCGTTTGCGTGGTCCGGCATATTGTTAGATATATGTACGACGACTCAAGAAAGGTCTGCCCCTACGTCCTCGATGGCGGCTTCGACCTCGTTGCGCAGCGCCTGAACCTCGCTGCGTTGGGCGAGTTTCGAAGCCAGCACGTCGACACAGACAGTCGTGAGCGTCGACCGGTCGGGATCATCGATGGGCTCGAGCCCCTCCGCGGCCATGATCGCCGCCCGGGTTCCGATATCGATATCGAGACGTCCGCGTAGCTCGCGCATCAGTCGGACGATCGATTCGATCCGTTCCATGCCGGTGTTATCGACGTGAGAACGGGTGATCTCGACTTCGGTGTCGTGGTCGTAGAAACCCATGTGGATCCCAACGAGACGATCCAACAGCGCGTCCTGCGGCTCGTGGACGCCGGCGTACTCCACGGAGTTCGAGGTCAAAATCGCTCGGAAGTCGGGGTGGACGTCTACGTACCGTGACTCACCGCGCTGGCCCGGTAGCTCGAGTACGCCCTCCTCGAATACCGACAATAGGACGTTGTTCGCGACGGGCTTGGTGCGGGAGAACTCGTTGTACACGAGCGTCGCGCCTTCCCGGACGGCCAGCGTAAGCGGATTATCGACCCAGCGGTCCCGGATGATGTCCTTGCTCTTGACGACGTTGTGAATATACTTATCGTGCTCGGAGATACGTTCTTTTTCGGCGTATTCGCCGACCAGATCGCTCGTTGTCAGGTCGGCGTCACCGTTAATCCAGACGACCGGTCGGTCGCGGTCGTGGGCGACGTGCATCGCCAGCGCGGTCTTCCCACACCCTGTCGGCCCGATCAGGTGAACGGGCCGCTCGACGTCAATCCAGCGGCGCATGCGGTTTTTGACCTCCTTGACCGCCTCCGTCTCGACGAACGATTGCTCCTCCGGGATGAACTGGTCGCTGAGCTGTGTCGGCGTTCGCTGCTCATTTTGCCCCCGCTGTTTTTGAAGTCGGCTGAGGCCCTTGTCCTCGCGGCGTTGGTTTCGCTGTTGCTGTTTGCTCTCCCGCGAGGACCGGATCTGTGATCCTCGCACCTTGCGCTCGCGTGAACTATCAGTCATGTATCATCCGGTCGGAGCGGGACGTCTTCACCGTATTCGTCACGATACTCCTGAATAGTCATGTCGTGTGTCTGGAGGTGTGGCTCCGTAATCGCCTGATAATACTCACTGCAAATCAGGCACTGTACCATATCGTCGGCCGTCTCCGCCCCGGTTGCGGTATCGTCGTCGGCTTCCGAAGTTTCTGAGTCCTCGGACTCGACCTCTATTGTGATCGATTCGGAGGACTGCTCGCTCCCGGATGCTTCAGCCGGGGACTCATTTCCCTCCGCCTCGGCGTCGGGCTCTTCGAGGTCGGCTCCGGTTTCGCCCTCTCGTTCCGGTTCGACCGCTATTCCCTCCCCCGAAGGTGACTGCTCGCTGGCATCGCTCTGTCCGTAAAATTCGCGAACGAATGCAGCGAACGCATCCTCGGTCGTCTTGAACTCCGTTCTGACGTCGCCTATCTCCGCCCGGAACGCCACGACAGCGTCCTGGAGTGCCTGTACTTCGACCTCGTGGAACTCCTCGCGGTACTGCAAGAAGGCGTTGCTTACTGCTTTGAAGGCCTCACGCCGATCTATCACCGATTCGTGAAAACTGTCGACGTCGCCCTCGAACGCCTCGACGTACTCACCGAATATGTCATCGACGGCCGCAAACTCCGATTCGAGGGTTTCGATCGCCGCCAGTAGATCGGATACATCCTGCATAGCGGCCACGTCCGCCGCAAACTCGCTTTCGTGGGCGTCGAACACGTCCTTTGTCGTCGCTATCTCCGCCTGGAACGCCTCGACCGCATCGAGTAGGTCGCTTATATCTTGTTTTTCCGTGACGTCCACGGCAAACACGTCCGCGTAATCGTCGAATGTCTCGATCACGTCGTATATTGCCTCACGCCGTTCGTCGATCCCAACGTTGAGACGAGCGACATCGGTGTTGAACGCCTCGTTGTAGGCGTCGAACGATTCGTCGGTTCCTTTCATCTCCTCTAGAAGGGCCTCGATTCCCCCGGCGAGATGACTCACGTCCTGTTTGGCTTCAACGCCGTCGCCGAACTCCGCAGCGTAGACTTCGAACTCCCGCTCCGTCTCTGAGAAGTCTTTTTTCGCCTCGGTCATTTCATCGATTTTGTCTCTAACACTCATGGGTACTGGATTGGGCGTGTTGAAAAATTGGTTGGTGGGTCTTTTATGTGCTGTACGCCTCCGTTAGGCCGCGTCGAGGCGAGACTGCCGGCTAGGCTTCCGGCGTCGGTGCCGCTTCCGCGCCGGCAGTAAGTTCCGCCTGTTCGATCTTTGCGATCTCTTCGGCGTAGTGGAGGAAGGTGTCGACCGAGGCGACGACGACCCGTGCTTCGACGGTCAGGATCTCGATTCCGACGAGCGAGATGCGAGCGTACGCGTCGACAACGACGCCTTTGTCTAGTACACGGTCTAAAACTTCCGCCAGACTTGATGAGTCGGGTTGAGCCATGATTGCGTTCTACCGTACGTACAGCCGTATCAAATAGGTTGAGACGGTTTTATCAACTGTAATGATCGTTTCAATAGGTATACTGTACCATGCCTATTTATCTCCCGGGTCCGTACCGGCACCCACGGGCGCATGGGCTTTAGGTCTGACAGCCGTGTCGATCCATCCGCGACCGTTCCGATGGCAGTCCATCGTCGTCCACAGTATGACTCTATCCGACTCACTACACACGGCGACGGACCAACGGGGTGATAAACTCTTCCCTCGCGAGATTAGCCGTTTTTTCACCCGGGACCTGGGGCATACACTTTTGATCAACGGCGCACCGGGAACGGGCAAGACACTGTTCACGATCAGCGGCCTCGATTTACTAGAGCGCCACAGCGACGTACTCTATGTGTCGACGCGCGTCGATCAAGATACCGTCCACGATATGTACTTCGAGGAGCACTCCTCGCTCGATAAGACACACATCCTCGATATCTCACGGGAGCCGTTCGAACGCCCGTTGGACGTCGATGTGCCGTTCGAACGGCTTGATCTGGACTCGCTGCTCAAGTGGCTTACCCGCGTCAACGAGGCGAACGCCCGACTCACGGTCGCGTTTGACAGCTGGGACCTTGTGTACGAATACCTCGCCGCCCGTCACGACGATCCGCCGGACATCGAAACCATGACCACACAGTTGGTCGCGCTCGCCAGAGAGGAGGGTATCCGGACGCTGCTCGTCTCCGAGACGGCTGACTCGCCGTCTCTCGGGTACATCGTCGACGGTGTGATCGCGCTGGAGGTCTCGGAGGACGAACGCGGGCGAACGCGGCGTCGGCTCAGACTGGAAAAGCTGCGTGGCGTCCGTATCGGGAACCGATTACAGCCGATCACCCTCGCCGATGGCCGGTTTCAGGCCATTCCTCCGGTCAAACTGCCGACTGTCCATTCGGGCACCGGCGATGGAACCTGGGAACCCAGAACGAACACGAGACGAACGTTTTCGACGGGAATCAGCGATCTCGATCCCATCCTCTCTGATGGATACAACCGTGGAAGCATCGTTCACCTCGATCTGGGGACTGATCTATCCCGCGACGCGTGGAGCGTGTTGACACTTCCGACGATTCGAAACTTTCTGGCGAACGAGATGGGCGTTGCCGTCGTCCCTCCGCGTGAAGGGAGCCCTGGGCTGCTTCACAACGACTTGAACGCCGTGTTGGATCCGCGTGTGTTCGAGACCTACTGCCATGTATTCGGAACGTATGCCGACACGGCGACTGACAGCGAACAGTCCACGACGAACACAAAGAACCTCCATGACGAACGAAAACCGGAAGATACGGCGAACGAGCAGAAATGCACCTCCTATGATTCGTACATCGGCTACGTCGAACAGCTGCGCGAACAAAGCAACGGTCCGGTATTACACGTCCTTAGCATGGATACCGCGCGGCGGACGTTCGATGGCCAGTTGGGTGCCCTTGCCAACTACGTTGCCCTCCACAACGACTTGACAGTTATCATCACCGAGCCGGGAACCGAACTCAGAGAACGGGCCGACCGTGTCGCGGACATGCATTTCCGCCTGGAACGATCCGGGAGCGCAATCGTCCTGTACGGGGAAAATCCGCTGACCCCGCTCCTCGGCATCGGGATCGGTCGGTCGCGGCCTATCCCCAGAATCACACTGACGGAGATGGTCTGACACATGAATGAATCTGAGAACATACACGACCTCTTGGGAATACTCTGCGACGATCTGGACGCTGACGTTAGCCCGTCCTCCGCGGCTATAGACGACGTGCTCTCCGCTCCGAACGCGGCCCCTCAGATGGGGACGGACGAGACGGGGTCTCGGCCCCAGTACACCGAAACCCGGCTCTCCGAGGACGCAGTGAGCACGATGAGCGGGTGGCTTGATAACGGATATTTACAGAGCATCGAAAAGAAACAGGCAATCGCACAACTGGACGAGACCATGCTGTTGTTGATCGCCATTCGAGGTGAGGCCTCCGGAAAAGAACTCCGTCAGGACCTCAACCGACTGTTTGGTGCAGACCTGAGTCCCGGAACGGTGTACCCACACTTAATTGACCTCGCCGACGACGACTTACTCAAAATGACCGAACTGGCGAAGCGAAAGGTGTACCGCATCTCCGAGACGGAGGCGGTACTCGATCGGGTCAGCTCTGACGTAAATAGACTACTGACGTTTTCGATCGTACTGAAGCTACTCATGATCGAATATAAATCAAGAGACACCCAGTCACATGGAGGAGACGAATGAGCAATAAGCTATACACCTACGGCATCGTCGAACAGGAGGGTCTCGAACTGGACGTCGAGGGCGTCGGCGGTGCGGAGAGCATATATACGGTCGATTATCGTGCGCTCTCGGCTGTCGTCTCGGACATCGATACGACGGATCCGGAGCGCACCGACGACGCGGTTGAGGCTCACAACGACGTCCTCCAGCGCGTGCTCGAATATGACGGCGGCCGGACGATCGTGCCGATGAGCTTCGGGATGGCGTTCAAAAACGGACGCACACTGAAGGGCGTCCTGCGGGGAGCACAACGCGCCCTGCGAAGCACCCTGAACGACATCGACAGCACGGTCGAACTGGGCGTTAAAGTAATCGACTCCGGGGAGGACGAAACCGCAGAGGAGATAGCCCAAGCCGGCATGACAGATCGGCTCTCGGAAGCAAGTATCAACGAAACGGAGAACGACCTCTTCAGTGACCGGTTGATCGTCAATAAGTCGTATCTCGTCGACCGCGAGCACCGAGACGAGTTCGACGCCGCCATCGATACGATACGGTCGGCTCACGACGACGTTACTGTCCAATATACTGGACCGTGGCCGCCGTACAATTTCGTCGATATCCATATCGGAACAGACCAGCAACGAGGGGGTCGATGAAACGTGTTCATTCTCGACGACGTGCTCGTGAAGCCGTTTTTTTCTGTGCTGGATATCCTCCACACGATGGCGCTCGGCGAGATGTACGACATGGGGTCCATCCGTGACGACATCAAGGAAAACCAGCTACTGTATGAGATCGGTGAACGGCCAAAAGCGGAGTACGAAGAACGTAAACAGGAACTCGAGGCAGAACTGGAGATGGCCGAACTGATCCAATCACAGATGCGAGACCGGATGGAGGTCAAACGCTAATGGCCCCCCATCGGAACGATCCTGACGACTCATCGGAGGACTCATCCGGGCATCCAACCGGCCTACTCGGTCAGCTACGAGCCATCATTGAGGCGTTCGCCGAAATCGAAACGAACGAGGGGGGTCACAGACGTGAGTCGGGCCGCATTGAGCGCGGAGGGACCAGCATCGAGTACGATTATGATGTCTCAATCGGCTTTGGCCCCGGTACCCAGTCGGACTCCCCGCGCCCCCCGGACGGGACGGCACGTGATCCGGGAGATGACACTCCAGCGCTCCATATCGAGACGCGGGATATCGACGAGACCGAATGTGTCGTAATCGCGGATTTACCGGGGGCGACCGAGGCAGAACTCGACGTTACGTTCGACGCTGAACGAGGGGTCTTAGAACTGTGGATCGGAGCGGAACGCGTCGAGCGCGTCGCGCTCGACACCCGAACTGTGACGATTACGGACGTAACGCTCAACAACCAGATCCTTGAGGTCCGACTGGAGCGAACGTGCGACGCCAACGACAGTGAGTCCAATGACCAATAAACAACAGCGACAACGGAGCAAGAAGGCGCGGCAGGCACAAATAAAAGCACAGACCAATCGGGACAAGGCCCGGAATAAACTCCTCCAACAGCGGAAGGCACTCGCACGACGCCGGGCTGAGAACCGAAAACAGTGTGAAAAACGGCGAGCGGAAGCCGATGACAATAAAAAGAATCCGACGGCACACTCGACACTTCCGCCCCAGACGTCGAACGCCCAAAACGCGGCTCGTAACTCACATTCGGCCGTTCCGGCAGTTCCGAGGTATTCGACGGTGACGGCCCGTGAGCGGCTGTACGGCCTTCGGCTCCACCGCAAGACGAGCGAAAACGACGACGGGCCTGTCTCGGGGGACGAGCCAGCGGACGGTGGGGTGTCGAGCGGTGAGTGACCCCAAGCCGACGCGCTCGCAGGGTGATCTCGCGGAGATGTTGGAGATGCTGTTGGACAAGGGGGTAGTCGTCAATGCTGACGTCGCGGTCAGTGTCGGCGACACTGAACTGCTGGGAATCGAGATCCGCGCAGCCATCGCGTCGTTCGAAACCGCTGCGAAGTACGGACTCGAGTTTCCGGCGGGAACGGACATGGAACGTGTCGAGACAGCGGCCGACGTCTCCTCCCCGGATGTATCGGAGGGGGCCGGTGTATCGGAGGGGGCCGGTGTATCGGAGGGGGCCGGTGTATCGGAGGGGGCCGGTGTATCCGAAGGTCTGAGCACGCGATCTGATGCCAAAACTACGGCTGAAACCCCTCCGGAACAGAAAAAAAGAGGGGTTGAAACACCTCCCGAGTCTACATCCGATACGTCTACGGATGGGAGTGAGTAGCCGTGGAACTCACGCTTGACGAGGAGAGTGAAGATCTGCAGGGTGGACTCACCGCGCTCGTCGTGACTGTCGTTGAGTTACTGGTCGAAGCGCTCGAACAGGAGGCCGTCCGACGGATGGAGTCCGGATCACTCTCGGAGGACGAAATCGAACGCCTTGGACGGCAGCTGCAGGCCCTAGAGGAGGAAATCGAGCGGCTGAAACGCCGAGAAGCGATCGATGAGGACGTCACCGAATTTAAAAACGACCTCGATGGTCTCGTACGCGACGCCATTGAACAGCTCTCTGGACGCGAATCCTCCGGTTCAGCCGATCCACCGTTTAATTTCGGTGACGTCACCGATGAGTAAACACTCGACGGACGCCGCTGCACGGTCCGAGAAGCCGAACGACGGGCAAGAGGTCACGGACGGGCGGTATCTGTACTGTCTGGTCGATCCCACGGCTGCCGAGGGGGCCGAGATCACTGCTCGTGGCGTCGAGGACGCCCCAGTCTACGTCGTCCGAGAGCGCGGCGTCGCCGCCATCGTCCACGACTGTGAGCGGACGTACGGTACAGAACCTCCGGATACGGACCTACTGACACAGCGGGTACTCAGACACCAGCAAGTCGTCGACGCGGCGAGTGAGGTGTTCGGAACGCCGCTTCCGATGCGGTTCAACACGGTCTTCGAGGGTGGGAATGCGGGCGTCACCGGATGGATACGCGACCAGTACGACCGGATACGCGGCGGACTGTGCTCGTTCGCGGGCACGCGGGAGTATCGCATCAGCCTGCTTTGGGATCCAACGTCGTTCGAAGACGGTGCCGAAGATCGGGACGGGAAGCTACGGAAGATACAACAACGCCAACGGCAAGCAGGCACCGGCAAAGCCTTTCTGCTCGAAAAGCAGTACGACAAACGGCTCCGCGAACTGAAGAGTGAACGCCGTACGGAACTTACGGCAGCGCTGAAACGGACGGTCGAGCCGACCGCACGCGAACTACAGGAACAGGAATCAAACGTCTCGCCGTCGGAGACCCCCGATCCGGCGGACAGAGAACAGATAGCGCGCGTAGCGGTTCTCGCCGACGAGACAGACGAAGCAGAACTCGGTAGCCGGCTGGACAGGTTGGTCGAACGTGACGGCGTGAGCGTTAGATTCACCGGCCCGTGGCCGCCGTACACGTTCGCGCCCGACCTCGGGTGAGTGATCGTATTATGAAACCAACGAAGGACGATACGCACGCCATCGTAGAGCTGCTTGACGTACTGCTACGCGAAGGGGCGGTGATCCAAGCGGACGTGGTCGTAACCGTGGCCGATATCCCTCTCATCGGAATCAGCCTCCGGGCCACTATCGCCGGAATGACGACGATGACGGAGTACGGGATGTTCGAACAGTGGGATACAACCCACAGACGGCGTACAAGCGCTGACGAACGGACAAAGCCACCATCCGAGCGGCGGTAATCGACACATCCGACCACTCCATGCCCCGCACCCGACCCGACACGTGAGCTCCCATGCCCCGCACCCGACCCGACACGTGAGTTCCCATGCCCCGCACCCGAGACATCCTCATCATACGTTTGCGTGCATACCATACACGCGACTCTCCGCCGAGGGGGCGTCCGACGGTCGCCCCCGAGGCGGTTCCCGGCGACGAGCGAACGGAGTGAACGAGTCGCCGTAGCGCGCGCGGACTGACGCGACCCGGAGGGTCGCGGAGGGAGCACGCGCGCATATTTTCCCCACGTTTTTGCCGAGAACCGGTGTCGCGCGCCGTTCGGCGCGCGACCCGTGTTCTCGTGCAAAAAGTGGAAGTTGGAACGGAAATCTTCAAAAGGCGTCCGGGTGCACAAGCAGGTAATGGCTGTAGTACCGCTTGAGACGCTGGCATTTCTCCTGTTCGCCCTGCTCACCGTCGGGGCGAGCGTCGGGGTCGTACTGGCCCGTGACGTGTGGCACTCGGCGCTGCTTTTGGGCGTCGCGTTGCTGTCCGTTGCGGTCCACTACGTGATGTTACGGGCCGAGTTCCTCGCGGTGATACAGGTACTCGTATACGTTGGCGGCGTACTGGTCCTCATTACGTTCGCCGTTATGCTCGTTCGACGTGATTCCGAGATCGACATGGAGGTGACCGGATGACGACTCGCCCGCGGCTCTACCGGGGGGAGATGGTCATCGGTGTCCTCGCCGTCGGACTGTTTGCGTTCCTGTCGGCCGTGTTTTTGAGCGCCGGATTCGGAACGGCTGGGCCGTTCCCCGACGGCTCCGTCACCGCTTCGATCGGCTATGCGCTGTTCAACCTACCGGGCGGTGACATCGGCGGGGAGGGCTTCCTCGTCGCGTTCATCACGATCGCGGTCGTGCTCGATGCCGCCCTCGACGGCGCGATATTGCTGGCGAAAAAGGACACGGAGGACGAGCCCTGATGGTGCTCGAAACCGTCCCCGTCGAGTATTATATGGTCCTCTCGGCCGCGGTATTCTGTGCCGGCCTCTTCGGCGTGCTCACCCGCCGGAACGCGCTGTTGTTCTTGATGAGCGTCGAGTTGTTGCTCAACGCCGCGAACATCAACCTCGTCGTCTTCGCGTTCTATTGGGGCGAGATCACCGGCCAGGTGTTCGCGCTCTTCGTCATCGCGATCGCGGCCGCGGAGGTCGCGATCGGGATCGGGATCATCCTCGTACTACAGCGGAACTTCGGCGACGTCGACGTGACAGACGCGACGACCCTGAGGTGGTAAGATGTCGGTTATATACGAACTCACTCCGGCGATCGTCCTGCTCCCGCTCGCATCCTTCGCGCTCGCGCTCTTTTTCGGCGCGTGGCTTCCGAGGCGGGGGGCCGTCGTCGGGAGCCTCGCGACCGCGGGCACGCTCGGACTCTCTCTTGCCACCCTCGCGTGGCTCCTCCTGACCGGTGAACCGCACAACCAGACGTGGTACACGCTCGTCGATGCCGACGCGACGTTTGATCTGACGTTCGGAATCCTGATCGATCAGCTTTCGGCGGCGATGCTCGTGATCGTCTCGCTCATCGCCTTTCTCGTCCACGTCTTCTCTCTGGGCTACATGAACGACGAGGGCGAACCGGGGCTGCCGCGGTACTACGCCGGGTTGGGGCTGTTCACCGCGAGCATGCTCGCGTTCGTCATCGCGGACAACCTGCTCATGGCGTTCATTTTCTTCGAACTCGTGGGCCTCTGTTCGTATCTGCTCATCGGCCACTGGTTCACGGAGGACGCCCCCCCGTCGGCGGCGAAGAAGGCGTTCCTCGTCACCCGATTCGGCGATTATTTCTTCCTCGTCGGCGTCGTCGGCGTTCTGGTCACGTTCGGGACCGCGGGCTTCGCCGGTAGCGAGGGCTTTCCCGTGTTGGCCGAGGAGGCGATCGCGGCCGGCGAGACGTTCTTCGGGTTCGGAGCCGAGACGTGGTTCTCCGTGCTCGGGCTGCTCGTGTTGGGCGGCGCGCTCGGTAAATCCGCACAGTTCCCGTTCCACACGTGGTTGCCCGATGCGATGGAGGGCCCGACGCCCGTCTCCGCGTTGATCCACGCCGCGACGATGGTCGCCGCCGGCGTATACCTCGTCGCTCGGATGTATGGCTTCTATGCGCTGTTGCCGACGGTGCTCGCGATCATCGCCTTCGTCGGCGGCTTTACCGCCCTCTTCGCCGCGACGATGGCCGTGGTCAAAGACGAAATCAAGCAGGTGCTCGCGTACTCGACGATCAGCCAGTACGGCTACATGATGCTCGCGTTGGGCGCCGGCAGCTACGTCGCCGCGTTCTTCCATCTGACGACTCATGCGGTGTTCAAAGCGCTGTTGTTCCTCGGTGCGGGATCGGTTATCATCGCGATGCACCACGACGAGGACATGTGGAAGATGGGCGGGCTGAAAGACGAGATGCCGGTCACGTACGTTACGTTCCTCTTCGGATCGCTCGCGCTCGCCGGCATCTTCCCCTTCTCCGGCTTCTGGTCGAAAGACGAGGTGCTCTTCGAGACGCTCATCCACGCACTCGGGGGGAGCCCACTGCTTTTCGGCGCGTACGCGATGGCGCTTGCCGCGGTGTTTCTGACCGGCTTCTATACGATCCGGATGGTGCTTCTCACGTTCCACGGCGAGCCCCGAAGCGATACCGCCGAGGACCCCCACGGTGTCCGCTGGAACGTCAAATTCCCGCTGTCGGTCCTCGGTGTACTGGCGGTCATCGCGGGGGGGATCAACCTCGTTCCGGTCGAGAAGCTCTCGGGCGGCAGCCTCCACGTCGCGTTCCTCGAGGGCTATCTCGAACGCGACGTCGGCCTCCTGACCCACGGAGAACACTACAGCGAACTGTTACACGACCACGCGGGATACACGTCGGCCTACGTCGGTAGCGAGGTGACGACGCTGCTTTTGGGTGCCGGTCTCAGCCTCGGACTGGCGCTCCTCGGTGCCGGCTCCGCGTACGGCCTCTATCGCGGCGCGGTACCGACACGACACACGGAGAAACTCGGCGGTCTACGGACGCTTCTCATGCACAACTACTACCAGGACGAATATCAGGTGTGGCTCGCCGAAGGCTTCACGGTCCGGCTGTCCTCGGCTGCCGACACGTTCGATCAGGGCGTCATCGACGGCGCGGTCAACGCGACCTCGAGCGTGAGTCTCTCGGCCGGGAGCCGTCTGCGGCGGATCCAGACGGGTATCGTGACGAACTACGCGGCGCTCATCCTCTTGAGCCTGCTCGCGTTGCTCGTGGTCTTTGCGATCCTCGGGGGGTGGCTCTGATGTTCGTCGAGGCACTCATCCTGTCGTGTCTGATCGGTGCCGCCGTCGTCTTCGTCGCCCCGAGCGGCTACGCCGGGCGAGTCGCCTTCGGCGTCTCGCTCGCACCGCTTCTCGTATCGCTGTATATGTATCTCGGGTTCGACGGAAGCGGCAACGCTTTCTTGGGCGGTGACGTCGCCTACGAGGCGTTCGCCGAGTGGCTGCAGTTCGGCCCCTACGCCGTCAACTACCACGTCGGTCTCGATGGGATCTCCATGCCGCTTATCGTCCTCTCGACGGTACTGACGACGCTCGCCATCCTGAGCGCGTGGACGCCGATCGACAGCCGCCAGAGCGAATTCTACGGCCTCGTCCTCTTTTTGGAAGGCAGCCTCATCGGCGTCTTCTCGGCGCTGGATTTCGTCCTCTGGTTCGTCTTCTGGGAAGCCGTGTTGATCCCGATGTATCTGCTCATCGGCGTCTGGGGCGGTCCCCGTCGGAAGTACGCCGCGATCAAGTTCTTCGTCTACACGAACGTCGCCTCGCTCGTGATGTTCATCGGCTACTTCGGACTGATCTTCGGCCTCGGCGACGCGATCTCCTCGACGAGCATGCCCGCCATCGCCGAGGCGCTCCGGGCGGGCCAACTCGGTTATCTCGGCACGTCGACGATCGGCATCGGCCCCGACGCGCTCGCGATGGCCGCCTTCCTCGCGATGTTCGCCGGCTTCGCGGTGAAGGTCCCGATCGTTCCGTTCCACACCTGGCTGCCGGACGCCCACGTCGAGGCCCCGACGCCGGTCTCGGTGCTTCTGGCCGGCGTCCTCCTGAAGATGGGTACCTACGCCCTCCTTCGGTTCAACTTCACGATACTGCCCCAACAGGCCGCGATGCTGGCCGCGCCGATCGCCGCCATCGCCGTCATCTCGATCATCTACGGCGCGTTGCTCGCGTTGGCCCAACAGGACCTCAAACGCGTCGTCGCGTACTCGTCCGTCTCCTCTATGGGCTACGTCATCCTGGGGCTCGTCGCGTACACCGTCTACGGCGTCGGCGGCGCGACGTTCCAGATGGTCGCCCACGGGCTCATCTCCGGACTCCTGTTCATGACGGTCGGCGTCTTCTATAACGCGACACACACCCGGATGATCGGCGACATGTCGGGGCTCGCGAGCAAAATGCCGGTGACTGCCACCGTGTTTCTCACCGGCGCGTTCGCCTACATGGGACTACCGCTCATGGCCGGCTTCATGGCTGAACTGTTCGTCTTCATCGGTACGTTCGAGTCGACGGTGCTGCCGGCCGCGCCGCTTTTCGCTGCCGCCGCGATGTTCGGTATCGTGATCGTCGCCGGGTATCTCCTGTGGGCGATGCAGCGGTCGCTGTTCGGCCCCTTCCGACTCGAAACCGACTACGAACTCGGACGGGCACCGCTACACGACGTCGCGCCGCTCGTGGTGCTCGTGGTGCTCATCATCGCGCTCGGCGTCGCCCCGGACCTGTTCTTCGAGATGATCCGGGACGCGACGCTTGACGTCATCGACGTCGGCTTCGGGGGTGGGCTCCGATGATCGCCGGTGGCCTCGCGCTCGCGCCGGCCGGGGCGTTCGTCCTCGCCGCGCTCGCTCTCTTCGTGATCGATGCGTTCAGTCCGGGGAAGACGAGCGGGGGCGTACTCGCCGGCGTCTCGGCGTTCGGGGCGGTCGGCGCGCTTGCGGCCTCCGGCGTGTTCTTGCTTTCCGGGGCCGCTTCGGGCGGTATCGAGCTGTTCGGCGGCCAGCTCGTCGTCGATGGGATGAGCCTGCTTTTCACGTTCATCTTCGGCAGCGTGACGGCGCTCGTCGCGGTCGCTTCCTTCGATTACGTCCGTGAGATGCCCCACAGAGCCGAGTACTACATGCTCATCCTGCTCGCGGCGACCGGGATGTCGCTTATGGCGTCGGCGAACAGTCTCGCCGTCGCGTTCGTCTCGCTCGAACTCGCGAGTCTGCCCTCCTACGCGCTCGTCGCGTACCTGAAGGGGAACCGCGGCTCCGTCGAGGGAGGGCTCAAATACTTCCTGATCGGGGCGCTCTCCTCGGCGATCCTCGTCTACGGGATCTCGCTCGTCTACGCTTCGACCGGGAGCCTCCTGCTCTCGGACGTCGCCGACGCGGCCGGCGAGGCGGCTGCCACCTACCCCGGCGTGTTCGGAACCGGTGTGCTCATGATAATCGGCGGTCTCGCGTTCAAAACGGCGTCCGTCCCGTTTCACTTCTGGGCCCCCGACGCCTACGAAGGCGCGCCCGCGCCGGTCTCGGCGTTCCTCTCGTCGGCTTCGAAGGCGGCCGGATTCGTCCTCGCGTTCCGCATCCTGTTGGTCGGGTTCCCGATCCAGTCGGTCGTCGGAGCGATCGATTGGGTGCTCGTCTTCCAGATCCTCGCGGTGTTGACGATGACCATCGGGAACTTCGCGGCGGCGACCCAAGAGCGCGTCAAGCGGATGCTCGCGTACTCCTCGATCGGACACGCGGGATACGTACTGATCGGGCTGGCCGCGCTGACCGGCGTCGGCGGGGCGAGCGCGGGTGCGACCGTTCTCGGGGCGAGCATGCTTCACCTGCTCGTATACGGGTTCATGAACACCGGTGCGTTCCTCTTCGTCGCGCTCGTCGAACACTGGGAGATCGGCCGTACCTTCGAGGACTACAACGGCCTCGCCCGCCAGGCACCGCTGGCCTGCGTTGCGATGACCGTCTTTATGTTCTCGCTTGCCGGCCTACCGGTCGGCGGCGGGTTCGTCTCGAAGTATTATCTCTTTGCGGGTGCCGTCGGTGCGGGCGTCTGGTGGCTCGCGCTGGTCGGTGCGATCAACAGCGCGTTGAGCCTGTATTATTACAGCCGCGTGGTCAAAGCGATGTGGATCGAAGAGCCGATCGAGGGCCGAACCATCGCGCACTACCCGACTGCGCTGTACGCCGCCGTGCTCACCGCGGCGGTCGTGACCGTGTTCTTGTTGCCCGGACTCGTCGTCTTCGACGGCGCGGCGTTCGACGCGGCGGCGGCGCTCCTTTGATGTGGCCGGCGATCCGTCCGTGACGCGGCCGCGACACCGGGGCGCGAATCGCGCGACATCGGGATCGCCGGTGGTAATGCGTTTACGGAAAGTCAAGGAGAAAGCCTCGCCGTTCACGGCGGGGATGAATCCGACAGCACGGCCACAACCGCCGGAATTAAGCCTCTCGACAGCGTATTTGTGGGTAAGCACAACGGGCAAAAACTGGCGGTTGGATTGGGGTCCGCCTGGAC